>NZ_MOAK01000034.1:38044-42489 GCF_003732485.1 Pseudomonas protegens | reverse complement strand
CGATCTGTTGCTGGCCTGGGGCGCATGCTGGTGGGCCTTTACCTGGCTCAAGGAAGTGCTGCGCTTCGCCCCGGCCCATTGGCAGGCGAGCCTGTTGCTGCTGATCACCGCGACCAGCGTGCTGCTCTGCGCGCTGCTGGCGGTACGACTGCAGTGGAAGTCCCTGGGGCTGGTGTGCAGCCTGCTGATACCGGCGGGGGGGCTGGTGCTGCTGGCGGCTTGGGCACCGCGTTATCACCCGGCGGCGGATCTGGGCTGGCTGGCCTGGACCCTGCTGTTCACCGTGCACTTCTTCAGTTTGCGGCGCCTGGCGGCATGGCTGCCGACGCGGGTCCTGAGCATCGCCCATGTGCTGGGTTGCTGGCTGCTGATCGGCGTGTTGGCCCTGGAGCTGCGTTATGGCCTGCTGCTGTTGTCCGAGCAGTACAACGCCTGGCGCTGGTTGGGCTGGGCGATTCTGCCGAGCCTGTACCTGGTAGCGATGGCCGCGCCGCGCCATTGGCCGTGGCCGGTTTCTGCCCACTCCCGGGAGTACCGCCTGTATGCCGCGCTGCCTCTGGCGGTGTTGATGCTGGGCTGGTTCTGGCTGGCCAATACCTTCAGCGATGGCCGGGCCGAACCGTTGCCCTACCTGCCGCTGCTCAACCCACTGGAGCTGGGGCTGCTGTTCGCCCTGTTCGGCGTCTATGTCTGGTCGCGCAGCGCGGTGCAGGAACTGGCGATCCGCGCCGATTACGCCGAACGCGCCACGCAACTGGTGGCGGGGCTGTCGCTGTTCGCCTTCTTTACCGTGCTGGTGATGCGGGCCGCCCACCATTGGAGCGGTGTGCCGTTCCAGGCGGATGCCTTGCTTGAGTCGATGATGGTCCAGGCCGGGCTGTCCATCGTCTGGACCCTGATTGCCCTGAGCCTGATGATCGGCGGCCATCTGCGCCATCGCCGCGAGGTGTGGCTGATTGGTGCCGTGCTGATCGCCGTGGTGGTGGCCAAGCTGTTCCTGGTGGAATTGAGCAACCGTGGCGGGCTGGCGCGGATCGTCTCGTTCATCGGGGTGGGAGTATTGCTGCTGGTGGTGGGCTATTTCGCCCCATTGCCGCCCAAGCGCGCCGAGGCGCAAGCCGAGCCCGGCAAACCGTTGAATGAAGGAGTGTCATCGTGAGTGCGAAGCTGAGCCTGGGCTGGTTGGGGGCTGTTGGCCTGTGTGTGGCGCTGTCCGCCGTGGCCCAGGACAAACCGGGGGATTTCAAGTCCCTGGCGCCCTTGAGCCTGAGCGGCGAAGGCCCCTGGTATCGCCTGGAGTTGCCGTTGGCGGTGCAACTGCATGCCAGCCAGACCGACCTGCGGGACATCCGTGTGTTCAACGCCGCCGGTGAGCCCCAGGCCTATGCCCTGGCGCGCCAGCAGGCGCAGACCACCGAGCAGCGCATGCTCAGTGATGTGAAGTGGTTCCCGCTGTACAACTCGGCGGACGCCGCCGACAGCCCCCCCAGCGTGCGGGTGCAGTCCACCACCAATGGCACCTTGGTGGAGGTCCAGCCTTCCACTGAGCTGGAGGCCGGGGAGGAAGTCCTGCGCGGTTGGTTGCTGGATGCCAGCGCGATCAAGGCACCGTTGCAGCAATTGGTGCTGGACTGGAACAGCGAGCGCGACGGCTTCCAGCGGTTCAGCATCGAGGCCAGTGACGACTTGCAGCACTGGCAACCCTGGGGCGAAGGCCAGGTGGCGCGCCTGTCGTTCGCCGACGAGCGGGTCGAGCAGCATGAAGTGGCCTTGCCCGGGCAGACGGCGCGCTACCTGCGCCTGTTGTGGAACACCCCGCAAGCGGCGCCGGTGCTGACCTCGGCCCAGTTGCAGAGCAGCAGCACCAGCAGCCTGCCATCGCCGCTGGTGTGGTCGCAGCCCCTGGGAGGCAGCAGTGGCAAGGGCGGCGAATACACCTGGCAGTTGCCCATGGGCCTGAACCTGGAACGGGTACGGATTGCCCTGACCCAGGCCAACAGCCTGGCCCCGGCCACGCTGTATGGGCGCCGTGAAAGCAGCCTGCCGTGGCAGCACCTGGGCAATGGTCTGCTGTACCGCCTGACCCAGAACGGCCAGGACGTGCAACAGAACGAACTGCAGTTGCCGGGGCAGACTGTGCAGCAACTCAAGCTGGTGGTGGACGAGCGCGGCGGCGGCCTGGGCGCCGAGGCCCCGAGCCTGGAGTTCGCCGTGCGCGGCGCCCAACTGGTGTTCCTGGCCCGGGGTGCCGGGCCTTACACCCTGGCCCTGGGCAACCCCACCGCGAGCGCGGCCAACCTGCCGCTGGCGACCTTGATCCCCGACTACAGCCCGCAACGCCTCAAGCAATTGGGTCAGGCCAAGGTCGAGGGCGCGGCGCAACTGGCCTCGGCCACTGCCGCTCCTGCTGCTGCCGTGGCGGCCGGCGGGCCGGACTGGAAGAAGATCGGCCTGTGGGCGGTATTGCTCCTGGGGGTGCTGGCCTTGGGCGGCATGGCCTTCAGCATGTTGCGCAAACCCGCGGCCTGAGGCGGGTACTTATGGCGAGGAAGCTTGCTCCCGGTGGGTCGGCCGGCGCTCCGGGGCGCAGGTACCCCAATGGCAACAACTCCATTCCCGCCGTTAAGCAACGGCGGCAGGTATTACGCCCGCTGCGCGGCCGAGCGGGAGCAAGCTCCCTAGCCACGGACGCCCATCATGCCTGGGGTTTTTGACTACGCTGAACCCGGCGCCTGAACTCTATCTGCCGGTTCCCTGTCTGAGAGGAGGAAATGCGCCCCGACTCGCGTTAAACTGCGCGGGTTTTTAGCCCCCCATTCCTCCGGAGCCTTCCATGTCCCGCGTTACCCTGAGTCGCTATTTGATTGAGCAGACCCGCAGCAACAACACTCCTGCCGATCTGCGCTTCCTGATCGAAGTGGTGGCGCGTGCTTGCAAGGAAATCAGCCACGCCGTGTCCAAAGGCGCCCTGGGTGGTGTTCTGGGCAGCATGGGCACGGAAAACGTGCAGGGCGAAGTACAGAAGAAGCTCGACGTGATCTCCAACGAGATCCTCCTCGAAGCCAACGAATGGGGCGGTCACCTGGCCGGCATGGCGTCCGAGGAAATGGACAATGCCTACCAGATCCCGGGCAAATACCCGAAAGGCGCCTACCTGCTGGTATTCGATCCGCTGGACGGTTCGTCGAACATCGACATCAACGCACCGGTTGGCACCATCTTCTCGGTACTGCGCTGCCCTAACGAATACCTGAGCCAGAACGAAGCCCTGAACGAACGGGCCTTCCTGCAGCCGGGCACCCAGCAGGTCGCCGCCGGTTACGCCATCTACGGCCCGCAGACCATGCTGGTGCTGACCCTGGGCGACGGCGTGAAAGGTTTCACCCTGGACCGTGAAATGGGCAGCTTCGTGCTGACCCACGAAGACATCAAGATTCCGGAGTCCACCCAGGAATTCGCCATCAACATGTCCAACGAGCGTCACTGGGAAGCCCCGGTCAAGCGCTACGTTGATGAGCTGCTGGCCGGTGATACCGGTCCGCTGAAAAAGAACTACAACATGCGCTGGGTCGCGGCCATGGTGGCCGACGTGCACCGTATCCTGACCCGTGGCGGTCTGTTCATGTACCCACGTGACAGCCGCGAACCGGAGAAGCCAGGCAAGCTGCGCCTGATGTACGAAGCCAACCCGATGTCGTTCCTGGTGGAACAGGCCGGTGGCGCGTCCACCGACGGTCACAAGCGCATTCTCGACATCCAGCCTGAAGGCCTGCACCAGCGTGTAGCGGTGTTCCTTGGCTCCAAGGAAGAAGTGGCTCGCGTCACCGCGTACCACAAGGAATAAAACATGGCCGCGCCCTGGCAGCCCTTGCTCGATTGGTGGTTCGGTTCAGCCGATAAACCGGCGGACATCGTGGCGGATAAGGGCCGGCTGTGGTTCGGCAAGCGTGACAGTCAGGACCTTGAGGCGCGTGAGCGCTTCGGGGCCCTAGTGGAACAGGCACTGGCCGGCGAATTGACCGAGTGGACGCAAAGTCCTCAAGGTTGGCTGGCCCTGGTGCTGTTGCTCGATCAGTTGCCACGCATGATCTATCGCGATACTCCCAAGGCGTTCTCCGGCGATGCCCGTGCCCAGGCACTGGTGGCGCAAGGCATTGCTGCGGATCTCGACCGGCGCCTGCCGGCCATGCAGCGCAGCTTCATCTATCTGGTGTTCGAGCATTGCGAGCACCTGGCGGTGCAGAACGAAGGGGTTTCCCGCTTTGCCGCCCTGCATGACGCACAGCCGGAGGCAGATCGTCCGGTGTTCGCCGATCACCTGGACTACGCCGAACGGCACCGGAAAGTCATTGCCCGCTTCGGGCGCTTCCCCCATCGCAACGCCATCCTCGGCCGTGAGTCCACTGCCGAGGAACTGGCTTTTCTGCGCGAGCCCGGTTCGCGTT
>NZ_MOAK01000034.1:34942-37999 GCF_003732485.1 Pseudomonas protegens | reverse complement strand
GTAGGAGCCGGCTTGCCGGCGAAGCTGTTCCTCAGATACGGAAGCTGCCCACCAGATGCTGCAGGCGCTTGGCCTGTTGTTCCAGGTCGGCGCAGGCGCGCAGGGTGGCTTGCAGGTTTTCCACCCCTTCCTGATTGAGGGTGTTGATTTCGGTGATGTCGACGTTGATCGACTCCACCACGGCGGTCTGTTCTTCGGTGGCGGTGGCCACCGACTGGTTCATGCCGTCGATCTCGCCGATGCGCTGGGTCACGCTGCCCAGGCGTTCGCCGGCCTGGTTGGCGATGCCGACGCTGCTTTCGCTCTCGCGCTGGCTCTCGGTCATGGTGCCCACCGCTTCACGGGCGCCCACTTGCAGCTCCTCGATCATCTTCTGCACTTGCTGCGCCGAGTCCTGGGTGCGGTGGGCGAGGTTGCGCACCTCGTCCGCCACCACCGCGAAACCGCGGCCGGCTTCCCCGGCCCGTGCCGCTTCGATGGCGGCGTTGAGGGCCAGCAGGTTGGTCTGCTGAGAAATGCTGGTGATGACTTCGAGGATCTGCCCGATGTTCACCGTGTTGCTGTTGAGGGTCTCGATGTTGTCGCAGGAGCTGCTGATCTTCGCCGACAGTTGCTGCATGGCGGCGATGGTCTTGTCCACCACCTGCTGGCCGTCTTCCGCCAGGCTGCGGGCGTCGCTGGAGTGTTGCGAGGCCAGGGCGGCGTTCTGGGCGATTTCCTGGGCGGCGGCGCCCAACTGATTGATGGCGGCGGCCACGCTGCTGGTGCGGGAGGCTTGCTGGTCGGAGTTGAACATCGACGAGTTGGAAGCGGCGACCACCCGCAGGGCCACTTCGTTGACCTGGCCGGTGGCCGAGGAAACTTCGCGGATCGAGCTGTGGATTCGTTCGACGAAACGGTTGAACGACACACCCAGGGTGCCGAACTCGTCGTGGCCATGGATCACCAGGCGCTTGGTCAGGTCGCCTTCGCCTTCGGCGATGTCGTGCATGGCACGGCCCATCAGGTGCAGTGGCTGCATCAGGATGCGGATCAGCATGCCCAGCAGGCTGATGATGATCACCACCGCGATCAGCATGGCGATGATCGCCGAGGTGCGAAATTCGCTGAGCACGGCAAAGGCGGTGTCCTTGTCCAGGACCAGGGCTACGTACCAGTCGGCCGAGGGTACGCCGTTGACGTGGGTGAAGGAGATGAACTGGGTCTTGCCGTTCAACTGCACTTCTTTCAGGCCGGGGCTGATGCTCGGTGCGCCGGCGGGATAGGCCTCGGCGAGACTCTTGAGTACCAGCTTGCTGTCGGGATGGATGAGGATCTTGCCGTCGGCGCTGACGATGAAGGCCTGGCCATGGCCGCCGAAGTTCAGCGAGTTGATGATGGCGCTGATGCTCGACAGGTCGATATCGGCACCGGCCACACCGATCATCTGGTTCTGGTGCTGCACCGGGGTGGCGACGGTGATCACCAGCTTGCCGGACGAGGCGGCGATGTAGGGTTCGGTGACTATGGTTTGTTGGGCGCTGTTGGCCGCCTTGTACCAGCCCCGGGCGCGGGGGTCATAGTCGGCGGCACGGTTGCCGGCCGGCACCGAGAACATCACGCCGTCCTGGTCGCCGAAGTAGCTGAGCTGGAAGTTGCTGGTGTAGGCGGGCAGGCCGACGCTGCGTTTCAGGCTGTCGGCGCCTTTGCCGTCCACGGCGATCTGCTGGGCCAAGGATTGCAGGAGCTGGATGCGGCTTTCCAGCCAGGTCTGGATGTTGCTGGTGGTCAGGCTGCCCAGTTCCTGCATGGTGGACTCGGTGCTGCTGCGCAGGGCCTCACGCTGTCGGTAGTCATTGAACAGAATAAAACAGGCGAACGCGACGGCCACCACAAGGGCAGCGGCAAGCAGGATCTTGTGGCTGAATTTCATATTGCTGGTCATTAAATGAACTACCGCGATGGGCTGGTCAACGAGGGGCGTCAATTTGCCACAGTGGAGGGCTTTGCGCTGCAGTTATGTCGACTGGCCATTACTGAAGATGAGGCCTCCGGGAGAAAAACCGACGAACAGCAGGACAAGGCGAAAAGGTGTTTGATTTACCGGGAAAATGCCCAGGGTGCCGGGCAAGAAATACCCGGCTGACCGGGGAACCAGAAGGGGGTTTTCTCTTCTAAGCTTCTGGTTGGCTGACAGGCCTTCCCCCTTTCGTCCAGGAGTTCACCATGTCCCTGCGTTCTCTCGCTCTGTTGTCGTTCTGCGTGCTGCTGGCTGCGTGCAGCAAGGTCAATCAGGAAAACTATTCCAAGCTGTCGGCGGGCATGCCCAAGGCCGAGGTCGAACAACTCCTGGGCAAGCCGACTGACTGTTCGGGCGCGCTGGGCATGTCCAGTTGCACTTGGGGCGACAAGAACAGCTTTATCAGCGTGCAGTATGCCGGTGACAAGGTTCTGATGTTTTCCGGGCAAGGCCTGAAGTAAAAACCGGGGCTTCGGGCCCACGGGAGAAAAATAATGATGCGTTTTGTTGTCACTCTTCTGGTTGGCCTGCTACTGGCCGGCTGCGCCACGTCCCGGGACGATTCGCTGGCGCCCAAGACTGTTAATCACGTCGATCTCAAGCGTTATCAGGGGACCTGGTACGAGTTGGCGCGGTTGCCGATGTATTTCCAGCGCAACTGCGCACAATCCGAGGCCCGCTACACCTTGCTGCCAGAGGGCAACGTGGCGGTGCTCAACCGCTGCCTGACCCCTGAATGGAAGTGGGAGGAGGCCCGTGGCACGGCCACGCCTCAGGTGCCGGGCAAGACCGACAAGCTCTGGGTCGAGTTCGATAACTGGTTCTCGCGGCTGCTGCCGGGTGCGACCAAGGGCGACTACTGGGTGCTGTATGTCAGCGATGACTATAAGACCGCCATTGTCGGCAATCCGAACCGCCGTTACCTGTGGCTGCTGTCGCGGACCAAGGAGGTCAATGAGACGGTGCGTGAAGAGTTGCTGAGCAAGGCACGTCAGCAGGGGTATGACACCACGCGGTTGATCTGGCGGGTGTCGGACTCGGCCATGGCCCAGACCTCG
>NZ_MOAK01000034.1:0-34918 GCF_003732485.1 Pseudomonas protegens | reverse complement strand
CTTGCCGGCGAAGGCGCTCTCATGGACGCTTTCGCCGGCAAGCCGGCTCCTATGCCTATGGGTCAGTTGAGCAGGTCGCGCAGGACCTGGGTGAAGGCCCGGCTACTGTCTTCTTCGGCGGCGTGACGCCCGTCACGCACGACCCATTGGCCACCCACCATCACATCCCGTACCTGGCGGTCGCCGCCGGCAAACAGCCAACGGTTGAGAATCCCGTCGCCATCCGCGGTGGCCAGGTAGGGGTCGTTGCCATCCAGTACCAGCCAGTCGGCACGCTTGCCCACGGCCAGCGCACCTATGGGTTGCCCCAGCGCCTGGGCGCCGCCATCGAGCGCGGCATCGTACAAAGTTCGGCCGACCATAGGCTGGTCCGCGCGGTACAGACGGTTGCGACGCTGGTCCCGCAGGCGTTGGCCGTATTCCAGCCAGCGCAGTTCTTCCACCACGCTCAGTGATACATGGCTGTCGGAGCCGATGCCCAGGCGTCCGCCCTGGGCGAGGAAGTCCACTGCCGGGAAGATGCCGTCGCCCAGATTGGCCTCGGTGGTCAGGCACAGGCCGGCAATGGCCCGGCTTTCGGCCATGAGGCTGACTTCTTGCGGATTGGCGTGAGTGGCGTGGACCAGGCACCAGCGTTGATCCACCTCGACGTTTTCATACAACCATTGCAGTGGGCGACGTCCGCTCCAGGTCAGGCAGTCGTCGACTTCCTTCTGCTGCTCGGCAATGTGGATGTGCACCGGGCACTGGTGGTTGCTGGCGGCCAGGACTTCGCTGATCTGCTGTGGCGTGACCGCGCGCAACGAGTGAAAGCACAGGCCCAGTTGCTGGTTGGCCTGTTGCGCCAGCAGGGGTTGCAGGCGCTGTTGCAGCTGGAGGTAGTTTTCCGTGCTGTTGATAAAGCGGCGTTGGCCGTCATTGGGGGCCTGGCCGCCGAATCCCGAATGGCTGTACAGCACGGGCAGCAAGGTCAGGCCGATGCCGGTGCCGGCGGCGGCCTGGCTGATGCGTCGGGACAGCTCGGCAGGGTCGGCGTAGGGTTGGCCGTCGGTGTCGTGATGCACGTAATGGAATTCCGCCACCGAGGTGTAGCCGGCCTTGAGCATTTCGATGTACAGCTGGCGGGCGATGATCTCCAACTGTTCAGGGCTGATCTTGCCCACCAGGCGGTACATCAGGTCGCGCCAGGTCCAGAAGCTGTCGTTGGGGTTGCCGGCCACTTCCGCGAGCCCGGCCATGGCGCGCTGGAAAGCGTGGGAATGCAGGTTGGGCATGCCGGGTAGCAGCGGGCCCTTGAGCCGCTCTGCACCTTCTGCACTGGCGTTGGCCTGGATGTGAGTCAGCAGGCCGTCGGCGCTGACTTCAAGACGTACATGGTTGGCCCATCCGTTAGGCAGCAGCGCGCGTTCGGCAAAGAAGGCGGACATGGTTCAAGCACCCCATCGTGTGTTATTTGTATATACATATACAGACGTTTGCCTGCTCGGTAAACTCCGGCAAGCTAGTCACCTTTTTTGCTCAACAAGGATTTCCCGTGCCGACTCCGCCTGCCAAATCGCCGCTGGCTGCCCATCTGGGCGATAGTCCGGCGCCCTTGTATGCCCGCGTCAAACAGATGATCACCCAGCAGATCGAGAGCGGAAACTGGCCGCCGCATTACCGCGTTCCCTCGGAAAGCGAACTGGTCAATCAGCTGGGCTTCAGCCGCATGACCATCAACCGCGCGCTGCGGGAAATGACCGCTGAGGGCATGCTGGTGCGCATGCAGGGCGTGGGGACCTTCGTCGCCGAACCCAAGAGCCAGTCGGCTCTGTTCGAAGTGCACAACATTGCCGACGAGATCGCCTCCCGCGGTCATCGCCACACCTGCCAGGTCGTCACCCTGGGCGAAGAAGCCGCCGGTTCCGAGCGCGCCCTGGCCCTGGACATGCGCGAAGGCCAGAGGGTTTTCCACTCGCTGATCGTGCATTTCGAGAACGACATCCCGGTGCAGATCGAGGATCGCTTCGTCAACGCCCTGGTGGCGCCGGAGTACCTCAAGCAGGACTTCACCCTGCAAACCCCCTACGCCTATCTGTCCCAGGTCGCGCCCCTGACCGAGGGCGAGCATGTGGTGGAGGCGATTCTCGCCGAGCCTGAAGAGTGCGAGCTGCTGCAGATCGAGCGTGGCGAGCCGTGCCTGTTGATTCGTCGTCGCACCTGGTCCGGGCGCCAGCCGGTGACCGCCGCCCGCTTGATCCACCCCGGTTCCCGTCATCGTCTGGAAGGGCGTTTTCATAAATGATCCAGTCCACCCTGTTACGTGCCGCCGACTACCCGCGCATGCCGTGGAAGAATGGCGGCGGCAGCACCGAAGAAATCACCCGTGACGCCGGCACTGGCCTGGAAGGTTTTGGCTGGCGCCTGTCGATTGCCGATATCGGTGAATCCGGCGGCTTTTCCAGCTTTGCCGGTTATCAGCGGATCATCACCGTGCTGCAAGGTGCGGGCATGCAACTGACAGTCGATGGCGAAGAGGTACGGCCTTTGCTGCCCCTGGACCCCTTTGCCTTCAGTGGTGCCAGCCAGGTGAATTGCACCCTGCTGGAGGGCGCGATCCGCGATTTCAACCTGATCTATTGCCCTGAGCGTTATGTCGCCCGCTTGCAGTGGTTCGATGGTCAGCAACGTTTCTTCACCCAGGCACACACCGTGCTGGTGTTCAGTGCCGCCGAACAGGCCTGGGTGGACACGGGCAGCACCCCTCTGCAGGCATTGGGGCGTTATGACTGCCTGCGCCTGGATGACAATGCCGGGGTTGTGGAAATCGCCACCGATGGACGCTGCTGCGTCATCGAGCTCACCGCCATCTGATCATCGTGGGTGGGTGCAGGCCGGGATACGGCCTGCGCCTGCTGTCGGTTTCCCTCTTCTATTAGCTCCCTCGCTGCGCCGGAACCCCAGCCCGCACCTGCCGTGCAGAACTGGCGCACATTTCCCTGCAATGGCTGTTTCTCTCGCGCACCAGTTTGTTACCGAACGCCCCAGTACCGCGCAAAACCGGGTTTTGGTAACAGCTTCGTTGCGGCCAAAAATATCCTCTGGAAAATTCTCGCCCTGTTGAAAGCCTTGCCCAGCAAGGCCTGCGGTTTCCTCTCAAGGTTTTTCAGTTACGTCTCAAGCGAGTTGGCCGCTTGATTGCATATGCTTGTATGTACAAGTAAATATGTGTGCGTAAGAGTCGATGGAATCCTCTTCGCACCTTGGACTCATCGCCGAGGAGTTTTTCCGTGACTGACAGCAAACCCACCAAATTCCGCAATGTCGAAATCCGTGCCGCACGAGGCAACAAGCTGACCGCCAAGAGCTGGCTGACTGAAGCGCCGCTGCGCATGCTGATGAACAACCTCGACCCGGAAGTCGCCGAGAACCCCAAGGAGTTGGTGGTGTACGGTGGCATTGGTCGCGCCGCGCGCAACTGGGAGTGCTACGACAAGATCGTCGAAGCCCTGACTCAGCTGAATGACGACGAGACCCTGCTGGTGCAATCCGGCAAGCCGGTGGGCGTGTTCAAGACCCACAGCAACGCGCCGCGGGTACTGATCGCCAACTCCAACCTGGTGCCGCACTGGGCCAGTTGGGAGCACTTCAATGAGCTGGACGCCAAGGGCCTGGCCATGTACGGCCAGATGACCGCCGGCAGCTGGATCTACATCGGTAGCCAGGGCATCGTCCAGGGCACCTACGAAACCTTCGTTGAAGCTGGTCGCCAGCACTATGATTCCAACCTCAAGGGCCGCTGGGTCCTGACCGCCGGCCTGGGCGGCATGGGCGGCGCCCAACCGCTGGCCGCGACCCTGGCCGGAGCTTGCTCGCTGAACATCGAGTGCCAGCAGATCAGCATCGACTTCCGCCTCAAGACTCGCTACGTCGACGAGCAGGCCACCGACCTGGACGACGCCCTGGCGCGGATCAAGAAGTACACCGCCGAAGGCCGCGCGATCTCCATCGCCCTGTGCGGCAACGCCGCTGAAATCCTTCCGGAACTGGTACGCCGTGGCGTGCGTCCGGACATGGTCACCGACCAGACCAGCGCCCACGATCCGCTCAACGGCTACCTGCCCAAGGGCTGGACCTGGGAGCAGTACCGCGACCGCGCCAAGACCGAGCCCGCTGCCGTGATCAAGGCCGCCAAGCAGTCCATGGCCGAGCACGTCAAAGCCATGCTGGCCTTCCAGAAAATGGGGGTTCCGACCTTCGACTACGGTAACAACATCCGCCAGATGGCCCAGGAAGAGGGCGTGGAAAACGCTTTCGACTTCCCAGGTTTCGTCCCGGCCTATATCCGTCCGCTGTTCTGCCGCGGCATCGGCCCGTTCCGTTGGGCGGCGCTGTCCGGTGATCCTCAGGACATCTACAAGACCGATGCCAAGGTCAAGGAGCTGATCCCCGACGACGCCCACCTGCACAACTGGCTGGACATGGCGCGCGAGCGCATCAGCTTCCAGGGCCTGCCGGCGCGGATCTGCTGGGTTGGCCTGGGCCTGCGCGCCAAGCTGGGCCTGGCCTTCAACGAAATGGTGCGCAGCGGCGAGCTGTCGGCACCGATCGTCATCGGTCGCGACCACCTGGACTCCGGTTCCGTGGCCAGCCCGAACCGTGAAACCGAATCCATGCAGGACGGTTCCGATGCCGTGTCCGACTGGCCGCTGCTCAATGCCCTGTTGAACACCGCCAGTGGCGCGACCTGGGTTTCCCTGCACCACGGCGGCGGCGTCGGCATGGGCTTCTCCCAGCATTCGGGGATGGTCATCGTCTGCGACGGCACCGATGAGGCAGCCGAGCGGATTGCCCGGGTACTGCACAACGATCCGGCCACTGGGGTCATGCGTCACGCCGATGCCGGTTATCAGATCGCGATCGACTGCGCCAAGGAACAGGGCCTGAACCTGCCGATGATCACCGGCAAATAACCGGAGCATCGGTTCACCCCACCCTATCTGTAGGAGCCAGCTTGCTGGCGAAGCAAGCACCGCGGTGCATCAGCTACACCGCCTCGCGAGCACGCTCGCTCCTACAGGGGAAATCGTCTGCAGTGCCCATTAGAGGTTTGACGTCCATGGCTTCATCGAATGATCGTGCAAGCAACAAGCCGTTGATCGAAAGGCGTTCGATCGACTACATCCCGGAAGCGGAAAGACACGGTCGTCTATTGAGCCAGTTCACCCTGTGGCTGGGTGCCAACCTGCAGATCACGGCCATCGTCACCGGCGCTTTGGCGGTGGTGTTGGGCGGTGATGTGTTCTGGTCGTTGATCGGTCTGTTGGTCGGGCAACTGCTGGGCGGCGGGGTGATGGCGCTGCATGCGGCGCAAGGGCCGAGGCTCGGCCTGCCGCAGATGATTTCCAGCCGGGTGCAGTTCGGCGTCTATGGTGCGGCCATCCCGATGGTGCTGGTGTGCTTGATGTACCTGGGTTTCACCGCGACCGGCACGGTGCTTTCCGGGCAGGCGCTGGGCCAGATGTTCGGCGTCAGTGACAGCATCGGCATCCTGATCTTCGCCAGCGTCATTGTGCTGGTCACGGTGCTTGGCTATCGGGTGATTCACTACATCGGCCGAGTCGCCAGCGTGATCGGCGTGATCGCCTTTTTCTACCTGTTCAGCCGGCTTTTGAGCCAGACCGACGTCAGTGCCTTGCTGGCTATTCGGCACTTCAGCTGGAGCAGCTTCCTCCTGGCGGTGTCGTTGGCCGCATCCTGGCAGATCGCCTTCGGCCCTTATGTCGCCGACTATTCGCGCTACCTGCCGAGCAAGACGTCGCCGTTGAAGACCTTCTTCGCCGCGGGCGCAGGTTCGGTGATCGGTGCCCAGGTGGCGATGGTGCTCGGGGTGTTCGCCGCGGCCCTGTCCAAGGGCCAGTTCGCCGGTCGTGAAGTGGCCTACATCGTGGGTCTGGGCGGCAGTGGCGCCATAGCGGCGTTGCTCTATTTCAGCATTGCCTTCGGCAAGGTGACCATCTCGACGCTGAACTCCTACGGCAGCTTCATGTGCATCGCCACCATCATCAGCGGCTTTCGCGGCGAGTTGAAGGTGACGCGCTTGCAACGGCTGGTCTTCGTGTTGCTGATTGTCGGCACCGCGACTCTGATCGCATTGCTTGGCCAGCACTCGTTCCTCGGTGCGTTCAAGTCCTTCATCCTGTTCCTGCTGGCGTTCTTCACGCCCTGGAGCGCGATCAACCTGGTGGACTTCTATTGCATCACCAAAGAGCGCTATGACATCCCGGCCCTGTCCAACCCGGACGGTCGCTACGGTCGCTGGAATGCCATGGGCATCACCATTTATGTGTTCGGCGTGCTGATCCAGATGCCGTTCATTTCCACCCACTTCTATACCGGCCCCCTGGTGGCGAGTCTTGGCGATACCGATATCTCCTGGATCATCGGCCTGGTGGTGCCCGCGGCGTTGTACTACGTCTGCGCGAAGAAGTGGCATGGCGCGGTGCCCGAGCACCTGATCCTGCCGGTAGAGCAGGACGCGCCCAACGAACAAAAGCTGAGTCAGGCCCGTCGCGCTGCTGCGGTGTGAGTCTTGACGGGACGTGGACAGGGCTGGATGCCTCTTAACTGCCGTAAGCCAACTCATGATTAGGAGCGTCACACAATGAAAATGCATAAGACCCTGCTGACCACGTTGCTGTCCTTGGGCTTGCTGGCCGCTTCCGGCGCCCAGGCGGCCGGCTGGTGCGAGTCGGGCAAACCGGTGAAGTTTGCCGGCCTGAATTGGGAAAGCGGCATGTTACTGACCGACGTCCTGCAGTTCGTTCTGGAGAAGGGCTACGACTGCAAGACCGACAGCCTGCCGGGCAACTCCATCACCATGGAGAACGCCCTGGGCAGCAATGACATCCAGGTCTTCGCCGAAGAGTGGGTGGGCCGCAGCGAGGTGTGGAACAAGGCCGAGAAGGCCGGCAAGGTCGTGGGCGTCGGCGCGCCGGTGGTGGGAGCCGTCGAAGGCTGGTACGTGCCACGCTATGTGATCGAGGGCGACGCCAAGCGCAAGCTCGAAGCCAAGGCGCCGGACTTGAAGAACATCGCCGACCTGGGCAAGTACGCCAGCGTGTTCAAGGACCCGGAAGAGCCGACCAAGGGCCGTTTCTACAATTGCCCGGCTGGCTGGACCTGTGAGCTGGACAACAGCGAGATGCTCAAGAGCTACGGCCTGGAAAGCAGCTACACCAACTTCCGTCCGGGCACCGGCCCGGCCCTGGATGCGGCGGTACTGTCGAGCTACAAACGTGGCGAACCGATTCTCTTCTACTACTGGTCGCCGACCCCGCTCATGGGCCAGGTGGATCTGGTCAAGCTGGATGAGAAACCCGGCGTCGACAAGAGCGTGAGCATCAAGGTCGGCCTGTCCAAGACCTTCCATGACGAAGCCCCGGAACTGGTGGCGGTACTGGCCAAGGCCAACCTGCCCATCGACCTGCTCAACCAGAACCTCGCGCGCATGACCCGCGAGCGCATCGAGTCGCCGAAACTGGCGAAAATCTTCCTCAAGGAACATCCTGAAGTCTGGCACGCATGGGTGAGTGACGACGCAGCCAGGAAAATCGACGCGGCCTTGTAGGTCGGGCTTTTCCGGCGGTTCACACGAGCCGTCGGAGGCTGGACCACAACCTCCTTTGATCGAGAGTTTCTTATGTTTCCAGAAAGCTTCACCTTTTCCATCGCCGACTGGGTCAACGGCTGGGTCGACTCCCTGGTGACCAACTACGGCGACGTGTTCCGGCATATCTCCGACACTCTGTTGTGGGCCATCGTCAACCTTGAGGGCCTGCTGCGCATGGCGCCCTGGTGGCTGATGCTGGCGATTGTCGGCGGCATCGCCTGGCACTCCACCCGCAAGCTGCTGACCACGGCGGTGATTGTCGGCCTGCTGTTCCTGGTGGGTGCCGTCGGCCTGTGGGACAAGCTGATGCAGACCCTGGCGCTGATGCTGGTGGCGACCATGATCTCGGTGCTGATCGGCATTCCCCTGGGGATACTCTCGGCCCGCAGCAACCGCTTGCGTTCGGTATTGATGCCGCTGCTGGACATCATGCAGACCATGCCCAGCTTCGTGTACCTGATCCCGGTGCTGATGCTGTTCGGCCTGGGCAAGGTGCCGGCGATCTTCGCCACGGTGATCTACGCCGCGCCGCCGCTGATTCGTCTTACCGACCTGGGCATCCGCCAGGTGGACGGTGAAGTGATGGAGGCGATCAACGCCTTCGGTGCCAACCGCTGGCAACAGCTGTTTGGCGTGCAGTTGCCCCTGGCCCTGCCGAGCATCATGGCGGGGATCAACCAGACCACCATGATGGCCCTGTCGATGGTGGTGATCGCCTCGATGATCGGTGCCCGCGGCCTGGGCGAGGATGTGCTGGTGGGAATCCAGACCCTCAACGTCGGGCGCGGCCTGGAGGCGGGGTTGGCGATCGTGATTCTGGCGGTGGTGATCGACCGCATTACCCAGGCCTATGGTCGTCCACGCCATGAGGTGAACAAATGAGCAACGCTGCCGTCAGCAAGATCGAAGTCAAGAACGTCTTCAAGATATTCGGCAACCGTTCCGCCGACGCCCTGGCAATGATTGGCCAAGGCAAGGGCAAGGACCAGGTGCTGGCCGAGACTGGTTGCGTAGTGGGGGTCAACGACCTGTCCCTGAGCATCGGTACCGGTGAGATCTTCGTCATCATGGGCCTGTCCGGTTCCGGCAAGTCGACCCTGGTGCGTCACTTCAACCGCCTGATCGACCCCACCAGCGGGGCGATCCTGGTGGATGGTGAAGACATCCTGCAGTACGACATGGAAGCCCTGCGCCAATTCCGTCGACACAAGATCAGCATGGTGTTCCAGAGCTTCGGTCTGTTGCCTCACCGCAATGTCCAGGACAACGTCGCCTATGGCCTCAAGGTGCGTGGCGAGAGCAAGTCGGTGTGCGCCGAGCGGGCCCTGCACTGGATCAACACCGTGGGCCTCAAGGGTTACGAGAAGAAGTACCCGCACCAGTTGTCCGGCGGCATGCGCCAACGGGTCGGCCTGGCCCGGGCCCTGGCTGCGGACACCGACATCATCCTCATGGACGAAGCCTTCAGCGCCCTGGACCCGTTGATCCGTGCCGAGATGCAGGACCAGCTGCTGGAGCTGCAGAAGACCCTGCACAAGACCATCGTCTTCATCACCCACGACCTGGACGAGGCGGTACGCATCGGTAACCGCATCGCGATCCTCAAGGACGGTCGCCTGATCCAGGTGGGCACGCCGAAGGAGATCCTGCATTCGCCGGCGGATGAGTACGTCGATCGTTTCGTCCAGCGCCGCGCCGCCACCGTGTAGGAGCCGGCTTGCCGGCGAAAGGTCCGGCAAAGCGGCAGACAACCCAAGGTTTGCAAGAAGAGGTCCCCGATGTCCCAGGCTGAAAAAATCGTTATCGCCGACGCCCCCCTGGGTTGGCAGGATGTAGTCGCCGTCGCCCGTCATGGCGCGCAGCTCGAGCTGTCGGCCCAGGCCTGGGCGCGTATCGACAATGCCCAGGCCATCGTCCGCCAAGTGGTGGACAGCGGCGAGCGGGCCTATGGCATCAGCACGGGCCTTGGCGCCTTGTGCAACGTGGTGCTGGCCGGTGAGCAACTCAGCCAGCTGTCGCGCAACACCTTGCTCAGCCACGCCTGCGGTGTGGGGCCGGCACTGGCCGACGAACAGACCCGAGCGATCCTCTGCGCCGCCATCATCAACTACAGCCACGGCAAGTCCGGCATCCACCGGCAAGTGGTCGAGGCGCTGCTGGCTCTGCTCAATCGCGGCATCACCCCACAAGTGCCGTCCCAGGGTTCGGTGGGTTATCTGACCCATATGGCCCACATTGGCATCGCCTTGCTTGGCGTCGGTCAGGTCAGCTATCGCGGTCGCCTTGTTTGCGCCGAACAGGCCCTGGCCGAAGAGGGGCTGCAGCCGGTGCAGTTGGGGGCCAAGGATGGCTTGTGCCTGGTCAACGGCACACCGTGCATGACGGGTCTGAGCTGCCTGGCCCTGGCCGATGCCAGCCGCCTGTTGCAGTGGGCCGACGTGATCGGCGCCATGAGCTTCGAAGCCCAGCGGGGCCAGATCGACGCCTTCGATGCCGAGATCATTGCCCTCAAGGCGCACCCCGGCATGCAAGTGGTGGGCAGCAATCTGCGGGCCTTGCTCAACGGCAGTGAAGTCATCGCCGCTAGCCGCGGCATTCGCACCCAGGACGCCTTGAGTATCCGCTCCATTCCCCAGGTGCATGGTGCAGCCCGGGATCAACTGGCCCACGCGATCAAGCAGGTGGAAACCGAGCTCAACGGCGCGACCGACAACCCGCTGCTGCTGGGCACCCCGGATCATTATCGGGTGGTGTCCCAGGCCAACCCCCACGGGCAATCGGTGGCGCTGGCGGCGGATCTGCTGGCCATCGCCATGGCCGAGATCGGCTCCATTGCCGAACGTCGCCTGGACCGCTTGATCAACCCCCATGTCAGCGGCTTGCCGGCATTCCTGGTGAGCGAGCCCGGGGTCAACTCCGGAATGATGATCGTGCAGTACGTAGCGGCCTCGCTGTGTGCGCAGAACCGTCAGCTGGCCCAGCCGGCGGTGCTGGACAACTACGTCACTTCGGGCCTGCAGGAGGACCACCTGAGCCTGGGCACCAACGCCGCCCTGAAGCTGCATCAGGTGCTGGAGAACTGCACCCAGATCCTGGCCATCGAGTACCTGCTGGCCGCCCAGGCCTTTGAATTTCTCAAGGAGCAGCGCTTCGGCACCGGCACCGGTATCGCCTGGTGCCTGCTGCGCGAGCGGATTGCGGCCTATGACCAGGACCGCTGGCTGGCGCCGGACATTGCCGGCGCCGCGGCGCTGCTCAAGGACCCTTTGCTGCTGCCCAAACGTTTTTCCAAGGTGCAATAAACCGTTTTTCCCATAACCAGCGTGCCAAGGCGTCATTCGCTCAATACCGCGAGTGACGACGGATAACGGAAGCTTCCGGAGCGACTGGTAGTTATTACAAAACTCTCAAAAGGAGCATGAATGTGACTGCGCTAAACCTGATTCCCGGCCAACTGACCCTGGCCCAACTGCGGGCCATCTATCAGCAGCCGCTGACCCTGACCCTGGATGACAGCGCCTCGGCGCAGATCGATGCCAGCGTCGCTTGTGTCGAGCAGATTCTCGCCGAGAACCGCACCGCCTACGGGATCAACACCGGTTTTGGCCTGCTGGCTTCGACCCGCATCGCCAGCGCCGACCTGGAAAACCTCCAGCGCTCCCTGGTGCTGTCCCATGCCGCCGGCGTGGGCGAGCCCATCAGCGACGATCTGGTGCGTCTGATCATGGTGCTCAAGGTCAACAGCCTGAGCCGCGGTTTCTCCGGCATCCGCCGTCAGGTGATCGATGCCCTGATCGCCCTGATCAACGCCGAGGTCTATCCGCATATCCCGCTCAAGGGTTCGGTGGGCGCTTCCGGCGACCTGGCGCCGTTGGCCCACATGTCCCTGGTGCTGCTGGGTGAGGGCAAGGCGCGCTACAAAGGCCAATGGCTGGAAGCCACTGCGGCCCTGGAAATCGCCGGCCTCAAGCCGCTGACCCTGGCCGCCAAGGAAGGTCTGGCGCTGCTCAACGGCACCCAGGTTTCTACTGCATACGCCCTGCGTGGTCTGTTCGAAGGGGAAGACCTGTTTGCCGGTGCCCTGGTCTGTGGTGGCCTGACGGTGGAAGCCGTGCTGGGTTCGCGCTCGCCGTTCGATCCACGGATTCACGCCGCTCGCGGCCAGCGCGGACAGATCGATACCGCTGCGGCCTATCGCGCCTTGCTCGGCGACAGCACCGAGGTGTCCGCCTCGCACCAGAACTGCGACAAGGTTCAGGACCCGTACTCCCTGCGTTGCCAACCGCAAGTGATGGGCGCCTGCCTGACCCAGTTCCGCCAGGCGGCCGAAGTGCTGGTGGTCGAAGCCAACGCCGTGTCCGATAACCCGCTGGTGTTCGCCGCTGAAGGCGATGTGATTTCCGGTGGCAACTTCCACGCCGAACCCGTGGCCATGGCAGCCGACAACATGGCCCTGGCCATCGCTGAGATCGCTTCCCTGAGCGAGCGCCGTATCTCGCTGATGATGGACAAGCACATGTCCCAGCTGCCGCCGTTCCTGGTGGCCAATGGCGGCGTCAACTCCGGCTTCATGATCGCCCAGGTGACCGCTGCGGCCCTGGCCAGCGAGAACAAGGCCCTGGCCCACCCGCACTCTGTGGACAGCATTCCCACTTCCGCCAACCAGGAAGACCACGTTTCCATGGCTCCGGCCGCCGGCAAGCGCCTGTGGGAAATGGCCGAGAACACCCGCGGTGTTCTGGCCGTGGAATGGCTGGCGGCCTGCCAGGGCCTGGACCTGCGCGAAGGCCTGAAAACCTCGCCGACCCTGGAACAAGCCCGCGCAGCCCTGCGCGAGAAAGTGGCGTATTACGAGAAGGACCGTTTCTTTGCACCGGATATCAACGCTGCCAGCGAATTGTTGGCTTCGCGGTGCCTGAACGAACTGTTGCCGGCTCAGTTGCTGCCGAGCCTCTAAGACGCTTTCGCCGGCCAGCCGGCTCCTGCGGGGGCGGTGCGTCGGCGAAATCTTTGGGTGGGCCGGGCCTTGGCTATTGAGGGTCGGTCCACCGCTTTCTCTGATAAGAATAATTAGGGACGAGAAATGACACAGCAAACCCAAGGATTGAAACGCGGGCTGACGGCCCGCCACATTCGCTTCATGGCCCTGGGGTCGGCCATTGGCACCGGATTGTTCTACGGTTCGGCCTCCGCCATCCAGATGGCCGGCCCGGCCGTGTTGCTGGCCTACCTGATTGGTGGCGCAGCGGTGTTCATGGTGATGCGCGCCCTGGGGGAGATGGCCGTGCACAACCCGGTGTCCGGCTCCTTCGGGCAGTACGCCAGCCAGTACCTGGGGCCCTTGCCGGGCTTTATCCTGGGCTGGACCTACGCGTTCGAGATGCTGATCGTCTGTCTGGCGGACGTCACCGCCTTTGGCATCTATATGGGCTTCTGGTTTCCCGAGGTGGCGCGCTGGATCTGGGTACTGGGCATCGTCCTGCTCATCGGCGGCCTCAACCTGTGCAGCGTCAAGGTCTTCGGCGAGATGGAGTTCTGGTTGTCGCTGCTCAAGGTCGGGGCGATCGTCGCCATGATCCTCGGTGGTTTCGGCATCATGATGTTCGGTATCGGCAGCGCTGCCACCGAGCAAGCCACCGGCGCCAGCAACCTTTGGGCCCATGGCGGCTTCATGCCCAACGGCATCGGCGGGGTGATCGCGTCCTTCGCGGTGGTGATGTTCGCCTTTGGCGGCATCGAGATCATCGGTGTCACCGCCGGCGAGGCCAAGGACCCGCAGCGGGTCATTCCCAAGGCGATCAACGCGGTGCCGCTGCGCATCCTGCTGTTCTATGTGCTGACCCTGTTCGTACTGATGTCGATTTTCCCCTGGCCGCAGATTGGCACCCAGGGCAGCCCCTTCGTGCAGATCTTCGACAGCCTGGGCATCAGCTCGGCGGCCACCATCCTTAATATCGTGGTGATTTCGGCGGCGGTGTCGGCGATCAACAGCGATATCTTTGGTGCCGGGCGCATGATGTACGGCCTGGCCCAGCAAGGGCAGGCGCCCAAGGGCTTTGCCCAGGTGTCCAAGGCCGGCGTGCCGTGGATGACCGTGGTGGTGATGGCCGTGACGCTGTTGGGCGGCGTGGTATTGAACTACCTGATCCCGGAAAACATCTTCCTGCTGATCGCTTCCCTGGCCACCTTCGCCACGGTCTGGGTGTGGCTGATGATTCTTTTGACCCATGTGGCGATGCGTCGCTCCATGACCGCCGAGCAAGTGGCCCAGTTGCAGTTCAAGGTGCCGTTCTGGCCTTGGGCGCCGGCAGCGGCGATTGCCTTCATGCTGTTCATCTTCGGCGTCCTGGGCTATTTCCCGAAAACCCAGGCGGCGCTGATGGTGGGCGTGGTGTGGATCATTGTGCTGGTGGTGGCCTATATGCTGTGGGTCAAACCGGTGGCGGGGCAGGCTCAGCAGATCCGCGTCGACTCTTCTTTACCTACTGATCATTAACGGAGGCCCTGGATGAAAACTCTTTGGCAACACTGCAACGTCGCCAGCATGGCCCAAGGCACCTACTCGATCATCGAGGACGCGGCCATCGTGACGTCAGGGGCGCACATCGAGTGGATTGGCCGGCGCCAGCAGGCGCCGGTCGCCGATTACCACCAGGTCCAGGACCTGGCGGGCGCCTGGGTCACCCCGGGCCTGATCGATTGCCACACCCATACGGTGTTCGGCGGCAACCGCAGCGGCGAGTTCGAGCAGCGCCTGCAGGGCGTGAGCTACGCCGAGATCGCCGCGGCCGGTGGCGGTATCGCCAGCACCGTACGGGCGACCCGCGCGGCCACTGAAGAGGAGCTGTTCGTCAGCGCCCGCAAGCGTCTGCTGAGCCTGCTGCGGGACGGTGTCACCAGCGTCGAGATCAAGTCCGGCTATGGCCTGGACCTGGCCAGCGAGCGCAAGATCCTGCGGGTGATCCGCCGTCTTGGCGAGGAGTTGCCGGTCAGTGTGCGCAGCACCTGCCTGGCGGCCCACGCTCTGCCGCCGGAATATGCCGAGCGCAGCGACGCCTACATCGAGCATATCTGCAGCGAGATGCTCCCGGCCCTGGCGGCCGAGGGGCTGGTGGATGCGGTGGATGCCTTCTGTGAGTACCTGGCGTTCTCCCCGGAGCAGGTGGAGCGGGTATTCATTGCCGCGCAGAAGCTCGGCCTGCCGGTGAAACTGCATGCCGAACAATTGTCGTCCTTGCATGGCTCGAGCCTGGCGGCGCGCTACCGGGCGCTGTCTGCCGATCACCTGGAGTTCATGACCGAGGACGATGCCATGGCCATGGCGGCTTCGGGAACCGTGGCAGTGCTGTTGCCGGGGGCTTTCTATTTCCTCCGGGAAACCCAACTGCCGCCGATGGAAGCCCTGCGCAAGCACGGGGTGAAGATTGCCGTGGCCAGCGACCTCAATCCCGGGACTTCGCCGGCGCTGTCGCTGCGCCTGATGCTGAACATGGCCTGCACCTGTTTCCGCATGACCCCCGAGGAAGCCCTGGCCGGGGTTACCCTGCATGCGGCCCAGGCCCTGGGCATGGACAAGACCCATGGTTCGCTGGAGGTGGGCAAGGTGGCGGACTTCGTCGCCTGGCAGATCGATCGTCCTGCCGACCTGGCCTACTGGCTGGGCGGCGATCTGGAAAAGCGCGTCGTGCGACACGGCGTTGAAGTGACTGTGTAGGAGAAGGGTTGTGGATAAGGTTCTGAATTTCAAACAAGGCCGGGTGCCGCTGCTGATCAGCATGCCCCACGCCGGTACGCGCCTGACCCCGGCGGTGGCGGCCGGGCTGGTGCCCCAGGCGCGGAGCCTGCCGGACACCGACTGGCACATTCCACGGCTGTATCAGTTCGCCGAGGAGCTGGGAGCCAGCACCTTGGCGGCCGAATACTCGCGTTTCGTCATCGACCTGAACCGGCCGTCCGATGACAAGCCGCTGTACGTCGGTGCTACCACCGGCCTGTATCCGGCGACGCTGTTCGATGGCGAGCCGTTGTTCGTCGAAGGGCAGGCGCCGTCCAAAGAAGAGCGGCAGCAATACCTGGAACAGGTCTGGGGGCCCTATCACCGCACCCTGCAGGAAGAGCTGGCGCGGCTCAAGGCCGAGTTCGGCTATGCCTTGCTGTTCGATGCCCACTCCATCCGGTCGCTGATCCCGCATCTGTTCGAGGGCAAGCTGCCGGACTTCAACCTCGGCACCTTCAACGGCGCCAGCTGTGATCCGCAACTGGCCGGCCGCCTGGAGAGCATCTGCGCTGCCCATGGCGATTACACCCACGTGCTCAACGGTCGTTTCAAGGGGGGGCATATCACCCGGCATTACGGCAACCCGGCCGAGCACATTCATGCGGTGCAGCTGGAACTGGCGCAGAGCGCCTACATGGAAGAGTTCGAGCCGTTCCGCTATCGCGAGGACCTGGCGGCACCGACCCAGGTGGTGCTCAAGGCATTGCTGCAGGGGCTGCTGGCCTGGGGGCAGGAGCATTACCGCTGACATTGCTTGCGCCTGCAAGCTGGCTCCTACCGCGGATGCACGCCTTTATGTAGGAGCGAGCTTGCTCGCGAAGCGCCCTGCGCGACGTATCGCAATTCCCCGAACAACCCTGTTTTCTTCAAGGACATGCTCATTGCGTAATTCGGGTTTATGATGCCGAACGGCAGAATAAATGAAGTCCCCACCAGGGATGAACCCGACCTCCACGGAGCGCGTAATGCAGACTTTGTACCCGCAGATCAAACCCTATGCCCGGCACGATCTGGCCGTCGACCAGCCCCATGTGCTGTATGTCGACGAAAGTGGTTCACCGGAAGGTTTGCCGGTGGTGTTCATTCACGGTGGGCCGGGCGCGGGCTGTGATGGGGCGAGCCGCTGCTATTTCGACCCGAACCTGTACCGCATCGTCACCTTCGACCAGCGCGGTTGCGGGCGTTCCACCCCCCACGCGAGCCTGGAGAACAACACCACCTGGGACCTGGTGGCGGACCTGGAGCGGATTCGCCAGCACCTGTGCATCGACAAATGGGTGCTGTTCGGCGGCTCCTGGGGCTCGACCCTGGCCCTGGCCTATGCCCAGGCCCACCCGGATCGAGTGCTGGGCCTGATCGTGCGGGGCATCTTCCTGGCCCGTCCCCAGGAAATCCAGTGGTACTACCAGTGCGGCGCCAGCCGTCTGTTCCCGGATTACTGGCAGGACTACGTGGCACCGATTCCCCTGGAGGAGCGTCATGACCTGGTCAGCGCCTTCCACAAGCGCCTGACCGGCAATGACCAGATCGCCCAGATGCATGCCGCCAAGGCCTGGTCGGGTTGGGAAGGGCGCACCGCGACCCTGCGTCCGAACCCGCTGGTGGTGGACCGCTTCTCCGAGCCGCAGCGGGCGCTGTCGATTGCCCGAATCGAATGTCATTACTTCATCAACAATGCCTTCCTCGAACCCGACCAGCTGATCCGCGACATGGGCAAGATCGCCCATTTGCCCGGAGTCATCATCCACGGTCGCTACGACGTGATCTGCCCTCTGGACAACGCCTGGGAGCTGCATCAGGCCTGGCCCAACAGTGAGTTGCAGGTGATTCGCGACGCCGGTCATGCCGCCTCCGAACCTGGCATCACCGACGCCCTGGTACGAGCCACTGATCAGATGGCTCGCCGCCTGCTCGACCTGCCGCCCGAAGAAGCATGAAGGGGCTGTTGCAGCGCGTAACCGGCGCGCGGGTTGAAGTGGCCGGGGAAATAGTCGGTGCGGTGGACCAGGGTTTGCTGGTGCTGGTGGCGGTAGAGCCCGAGGACACTCGGGCCAGCGCCGACAAACTCCTGCATAAGCTGCTTAACTATCGGGTGTTCAGCGACGCTGAAGGCAAGATGAACCTGTCCCTGACGGATGTGCAGGGCGGGCTGTTGCTGGTGTCGCAGTTCACCCTGGCGGCAGACACCAAAAGCGGGTTGCGTCCGAGCTTTTCCACGGCTGCGCCACCTGCACTCGGCGAGGAGCTTTTTGACTACCTGATAGCGAAGGCGCAACAGTTGCATGGCAAAGTGGCATCAGGGCGTTTTGGCGCGGACATGCAGGTGCATCTGGTCAATGATGGCCCGGTAACCTTCCTGTTACAGACCTGAAAGCGCCTGAAACATCTTTTTCCACCGATTTGGGCCGGAAACTGCTGTTTTTCGCGATAAATACTTTGTTACCCCTGATGCGTTGTAACGCGGGCTACTAGATAATCGCGCGCTACGGGGATCAGCGTTCGTTGGTCCATTTTGACTTAAGTAGAGACTTGTCCACGGCCGTTTGGGGAATCATTTAGCCCCATCGGAGTCGGAACAATGCTCGCCAACCTGGCATATAGATAGCTGGCCGTTGGTTTTTTGATCTGTTTTCGGCGAGGGTTGCTCGTGATTGTTAGTCCCTGTAATGCACCAAACTTGTTTGCCAAACGGTTACGAAACGCACTGGTGACGGGCTCTGCGCTGGTCTGCCTGCTCGGCGCCGGTCAACTCATGGCATTCAATCTGGATGATGTATCGGTCAAGGCCAAGGACCTGGCCGGGCAGAAGTACGAGGCCCCGCGCAGTAACCTGCCGAACGAGTTCCGTGAGATGAAGTTCGCGGATTACCAGAAAATCCGCTTCCTCAGCGAAAAAGCCGAATGGGCCGATCAGAAGACCCCGTTCAAGCTGTCGTTCTACCACCAGGGCATGCACTTCGACACGCCGGTGAAGATCAACGAGATCAGCGCCAACACCGTATCCGAGATCAAGTACGACCCGAATCGCTTCGATTTCGGCGACGTCAAGTTCGATCCCAAGGCCACTGAAAAACTCGGCTATGCCGGTTTCCGTGTGCTGTACCCGATCAACAAGGCTGACAAGCAAGACGAGATCATGACCATGCTCGGCGCGAGCTATTTCCGCGTCGTCGGCAAAGGTCACACTTATGGCCTGTCCGCTCGTGGTCTGGCGATCGACACCGCCCTGCCGTCCGGCGAAGAGTTCCCGCGCTTCAGCGAGTTCTGGATCCAACAGCCCAAGCCAACCGACAAGCACCTGGTGATCTATGCCCTGCTGGACTCGCCACGGGCCACCGGCGCCTACCGCCTGACCCTGCGTCCGGGCGCCGACACCATTGTCGACGTCAAGGCCCGGGTGTTCCTGCGTGACAAGGTGGGCAAGCTGGGCCTGGCCCCGCTGACCAGCATGTACCTGTTCGGCGCCAACCAGCCGTCGAAGGTCCTCAACTACCGTCGCGAACTGCACGACTCCAGCGGCCTGTCGATCCATGCCGGTAATGGCGAGTGGATCTGGCGCCCGCTGAACAACCCGAAACACCTGGCCGTGAGCAACTTCTCGGTGGAAAACCCGCGTGGTTTCGGCCTGCTCCAGCGAGGCCGCGACTTCAGCCACTATGAAGACCTCGACGACCGCTACGACAAGCGCCCAAGCGCCTGGATCGAACCCAAGGGCGACTGGGGCAAGGGCACCGTCGACCTGGTGGAAATCCCGACTGCGGACGAAACCAACGACAACATCGTGGCGTTCTGGAACCCGGAAAAGCAGCCTGAGCCAGGCCAGCCGCTGGACTACGCCTACCGCCTGCACTGGACCATCGACGAAGCCGCCCTGCATTCCCCCGACAGCGCCTGGGTGCAACAGACCCTGCGTTCCACCGGTGACGTCAAGCAGTCCAACCTGATCCGTCAGCCCGATGGCAGCGTTGCCTATCTGGTGGACTTCGAAGGCCCATCCCTGGCGGCATTGCCGGAAAGCGCCGAAGTTCGCAGCCAGGTGAGTGTTGGCGACAACGCCGAGCTGGTGGAAAACAGCGTTCGCTACAACCCGGAAACCAAAGGCTGGCGCCTGACCCTGCGGATGAAGATCAAGGATGCGAGCAAGGCCACCGAGATGCGTGCCGCGCTGGTGCGCAACATCCCGGTAGCCGAGCCGGTCAAGGCCTCGACGCCAAACTCCAACTCCTCCGTTGCCAAGGCCGACAAGATCGCCGCCAAGCAACAGGAGAAAAAGGAGAAGGAAGCAGCGGCGACAGCGGCCAAGCAGCCTGAAGCCAAGCCGGCCAAAGACGCCAAGAACGCCAAGGACAAGGACCACAAAGACGCCAAGCAGCCTGCTGTCGAGGCGGCCCCAGCCACACCGGAACCGGTTAAAACTGAACAAGTCCTGACCGAGACCTGGAGCTACCAGTTGCCTGCCGATGAGTAACTCTCAACTACAGCCAGAGTCTCTTGCCGAGTACCTGGCGCACCTGCCGATGTCGGACCAGCAGCGCGCGGAACTCGCGGGCTGCCAGTCCTTCAGCGAACTGCACCAACGTCTATCGTCAACGACCTTCGACGCTCCCAGCGATGCCGCCCAGGTATCGGTGGGCCAGCGTCTGTCCCTGAGCACCGCCGCCGAACTTGAAGAAGCGGAAATGCTTGCGGTCGATGCCGAAGGCCGGGTCTGCCTCAAGGCCACGCCGCCGATCCGCCGCACCAAGGTGGTCCCGGAGCCGTGGCGCACCAATATCCTGGTGCGCGGCTGGCGGCGCCTGACCGGGCGCACCAACCCGCCCGCGCCGCCGAAGGACGAACGTGTGCTGCCGGCTGCGCGCTGGCGCACCGTGGGTTCGATCCGTCGCTATATCCTGCTGGTGCTGATGCTCGGTCAGACCATCGTCGCCGGCTGGTACATGAAAGGCATCATGCCGTACCAGGGCTGGTCCTTCGTCGACCTGGAAGAGGTCCTGCACCAGCCGCTGATGCAGACCGCGACCCAAGTGCTGCCCTATGCCCTGCAAACCAGCATCCTGATCCTTTTCGGCATCCTCTTCTGCTGGGTGTCGGCGGGTTTCTGGACCGCGCTGATGGGCTTCCTGGAGCTGTTGACCGGTCACGACAAGTACCGCATCTCCGGGGCCAGTGCCGGTAACGAGCCGATTCCCAAGGACGCGCGTACCGCACTGGTGATGCCGATCTGCAACGAAGACGTGCCTCGAGTGTTTGCCGGCCTGCGGGCGACCTTCGAGTCGGTAGCGGCCACCGGTGACCTGGACCGCTTCGACTTCTTCGTCCTCAGCGACAGCAACGACAGTGATATCTGTGTGGCCGAGCAGCAGGCCTGGCTGGATGTCTGCCGCGAAGCCAAGGGCTTCGGCAAGATCTTCTATCGCCGCCGTCGCCGCCGAGTGAAACGCAAGAGCGGCAACCTCGACGACTTCTGCCGTCGCTGGGGCGGTGACTACAAGTACATGGTGGTACTGGACGCCGACAGCGTGATGAGCGGCGAATGCCTGACCAGCCTGGTACGCCTGATGGAAGCCACGCCGGACGCGGGGATCATCCAGACTGCGCCACGGGCCTCGGGCATGGACACCCTGTATGCGCGCATGCAGCAGTTCGCCACCCGGGTCTACGGCCCGCTGTTTACCGCCGGCCTGCACTTCTGGCAGTTGGGTGAGTCCCACTACTGGGGCCACAACGCGATCATCCGCATGAAGCCGTTCATCGAGCACTGCGCCCTGGCGCCATTGCCCGGTAAAGGCGCCTTTGCCGGTGCGATCCTGTCCCACGACTTCGTCGAAGCCGCGCTGATGCGCCGTGCCGGCTGGGGCGTGTGGATTGCCTACGACCTGCCGGGCAGTTACGAAGAGTTGCCGCCGAACCTGCTGGACGAACTCAAGCGTGACCGTCGCTGGTGCCACGGCAACCTGATGAACTTCCGCCTGTTCCTGGTCAAGGGCATGCACCCGGTGCACCGCGCGGTGTTTCTCACCGGGGTGATGTCCTACCTGTCGGCGCCGCTGTGGTTCTTCTTCCTGGTGCTGTCCACCGCTCTGCTGGCGGTCAATACCCTGATGGAACCGCAGTACTTCCTCGAACCACGGCAGTTGTATCCGCTGTGGCCGCAGTGGCACCCGGACAAGGCCATTGCGCTGTTCTCCACGACTATCGTGCTGCTGTTCCTGCCGAAGTTGCTGAGCATCATCCTGATCTGGGCCAAGGGCGCGAAAGAGTTCGGCGGCAAGTTCAAGGTGACCCTGTCGATGCTCCTGGAGATGCTGTTCTCCATGCTGCTGGCGCCGGTGCGGATGATCTTCCACACCCGTTTCGTGCTGGCTGCATTCCTCGGCTGGGCCGCGACCTGGAACTCGCCACAACGTGACGACGACTCCACGCCGTGGAGCGAAGCCGTGCGCCGCCACGGTCCGCAGACCCTGCTGGGCTTCTGCTGGGCCCTGCTGGTGATCTGGCTGAACCCCAGCTTCCTCTGGTGGCTGGTGCCGATTGTCGGTTCGTTGATGCTGTCGATCCCGGTGTCGGTGATCTCCAGTCGTGTCGGCCTGGGCCTGAAGTCCCGTGACGAGAGCCTGTTCCTGATTCCCGAGGAATACGCTCCGCCCCAGGCGCTGCTGGCTACCGACCAGTACACCCACGAGAACCGCTGGCATGCGCTCAACGACGGTTTTGTCCGAGCCGTGGTGGACCCGCAGCAGAACGCTCTGGCCTGTGCCCTGGCCACATCCCGCCACACCCAGGCCGAGCCGATCGAATGGCTGCGCCAGGAGCGGGTGCGCCATGCACTGAAAGTCGGCCCGGCAGCCCTGAACAACAGCGAGCGCCTGGCGCTGTTGAGCGATCCGGTGGCCCTGGGGCGCCTGCACCAGCAAGTCTGGAGCGAGGGCCACAGCGATTGGCTGGACGCCTGGCGCCAGTCGGTGGATGCTGATCCCCATGCGCCGCTGCTGCCCTTGCAGCCGCTGATGGCGGCGCCGCAACCGGCCTGAAGCCAACGCCCTTGAGCCTCCACTCAAGGGCGTTTTGCTTTCTGCGACCAATAGCCCCGTATCCCCCCTTTGTAACAACAAAAATCCTTGTGCAAACGGCCGAGTGCGTTAGCATCGCTCCCGCAAATTTCTGTGCGTGATCGACAACGGCTTGATATCCGAAGATTTTCATTCCAGGCCCGCGGCGCGCAGACACCACAATAAAATGGCTTCAGGGGACTTGAGATGAAGAAGTATCTTTCGCTGCTGCTGGCGGGTGCCGCAGCCCTGCTGGCGGTCAACACGGCCCAGGCCGGCGCCATCGACGACGCGGTCAAGCGCGGCACGCTGAAAGTCGGCATGGACCCGACCTACATGCCGTTCGAGATGACCAACAAGCGTGGCGAAATCATCGGTTTCGAAGTTGATCTGCTCAAGGCCATGGCCAAGTCCATGGGGGTCAAGCTGGAGATGGTTTCCACCGGCTACGACGGCATCATTCCGGCCCTGCTCACCGACAAGTTCGACATGATCGGCAGCGGCATGACCCTGACCCAGGAACGCAACCTGCGCCTGAACTTCAGCGAACCCTTCATCGTGGTCGGCCAGACCCTGCTGATCCGCAAGGACCTGGAAGGCACCATCAAGTCCTACAAGGACCTGAACAGCGCCGACTACCGCATCACCTCCAAGCTGGGCACCACCGGTGAGATGGTCGCCAAGAAGCTGATCGCCAAGGCCAAGTACCACGGCTACGACAATGAGCAGGAAGCGGTGCTGGACGTGGTCAACGGCAAGGCCGACGCCTTCATCTATGACGCCCCGTACAACGTGGTGGCCGTCAACAAAGTGGGCAATGGCAAGCTGGTATTCCTCGACAAGCCGTTCACCTACGAGCCCTTGGCCTTCGGTTTGAAGAAGGGCGATTACGACAGCATCAACTTCATCAACAACTTCCTGCACCAGATCCACGAAGACGGCACCTACGATCGCATCCATGACAAGTGGTTCAAGAGCACCGAGTGGCTCAAGGACATGGAATAGGCGTCAGGCAACTGATTTGCGGTTGATCGCGAGCAAGCTCGCTCCTACAGGGCGTACCGCGTTTTTGTAGGAGCGAGCTTGCTCGCGATGATGCCCGCCGGGCTCTGCCAAACCTTCCCGCTGCAAACCGCTGGAACCTGCAAAGTGAACAAACAGAAAAAAGCCCAATGGCCCTGGCACGTATTGACCGTGCTGGTGCTGATCGGCCTGGCCGGCGCCCTGTACTACGCCACCTCGCTGATGTCCTACGAATGGCGCTGGAACCGTGTCCCCCAGTACTTCGCCTACCAGGCCGAAGAGTCCCAGCGGGCGGCGGAGATATCCACCGTCGCCGAGGTTGTGCGCCAGGGCGGCAAGGCTCAAGTCACGCTGCGCGGTGACTCGGGTGTCGAGCAGCATCTGAGTGTCGATGAAGGCAGCCTGCAGGTGGCCAGCGGCGATGACGTGGCCGAAGGCGATGTGATTGGCGTGACCCGGCACTGGGCGGCGGGCCCCCTGTTGTGGGGCTTGTGGACCACCTTGTGGCTGTCGGTGGTGTCTGGCGTGTTGGGCCTGCTCATCGGGCTCGGCACCGGCCTGTGCCGGCTGTCCAGCAACCCGACCCTGCGTGACCTGTCGACGATTTATGTCGAGCTGGTGCGGGGCACGCCGCTGCTGGTGCAGATCTTCATTTTCTACTTCTTCATCGGCACGGTGCTCAACCTGTCCCGGGAGTTCGCCGGGATCGCCGCGCTGTCGCTGTTCACCGGGGCCTATGTGGCGGAAATCGTCCGTGCCGGGGTGCAGTCCATTACCCGCGGGCAGAACGAAGCCGCCCGCTCCCTGGGGCTCAGCGCCGGCCAGTCGATGCGTCACGTGGTGCTGCCTCAGGCGTTCAAGCGGGTGTTGCCGCCCCTGGCCGGGCAGTTCATCAGCCTGGTCAAGGACACTTCGCTGGTGTCGGTGATCGCCATCACCGAGCTGCTCAAGAGCGGCCGGGAAGTCATCACCACCTCGTTCTCGCCGTTCGAGATCCTGTTCTGTGTGGCGGGCCTGTATCTGTTGATCAACCTGCCGCTGTCGAAGATGGCCAGTCGGCTTGAGCGGAGGCTCGCGCAAAGTGATTGAAGTCCGCGATCTGGTAAAAGTCTTCGACACCCGCGGCCAGGTGGTGCGTGCGGTGGATAACGTCACCACCCAGGTGGCCAAGGGCGAAGTGCTGGTGGTGATCGGTCCGTCCGGTTCCGGCAAGTCGACCTTCCTGCGTTGCCTCAATGGCCTGGAAGAGTTCGATTCCGGCTCGGTGAGCATCGACGGTCTGCAACTGGCCGACCCCAAGACCGATGTGAACGCCTATCGCCGGGAAGTGGGCATGGTGTTCCAGCATTTCAACCTGTTCCCCCACATGACCGTGCTGGAAAACCTCTGCCTGGCGCAGAAGGTGGTGCGCAAGCGTGGCAAGCAGGAACGCGAGGCCAAGGCCCTGGCGTTGCTGGAGAAAGTCGGCATTGCGCAGAAGGCCCACGAGTTTCCTTCGCGGCTTTCCGGCGGCCAACAGCAGCGGGTAGCCATTGCCCGGGCCCTGGCCATGGAGCCCAAGGTCATGCTGTTCGATGAGCCGACTTCGGCTCTGGACCCGGAAATGGTCGGCGAAGTGCTGGACGTGATGAAGACCCTGGCCCTGGAAGGCATGACCATGGTCTGTGTGACTCACGAGATGGGCTTTGCCCGGGAAGTGGCGGATCGGGTGCTGTTTTTCGATCACGGCAAGTTGCTGGAGGATGCGGCGCCGGATGTGTTCTTCGCGACGCCGAAAGATCCTCGGGCCCAGGCTTTCCTGCGTCAGGTGCTGTGAGGCCTTCGCCGGCTCCTGCATTTCCTTGTAGGAGCCGGCTTGCCGGCGAAGCGATTCAGACCCGGAAACGCCCCACCAGGCTTTGCAGGTGAATCCCCAACCGCGCCAGTTCGGCGCTGGAGGCCGCGGTTTCTTCGCTGGCCGATGACGTCTGTTCAGACACATCACGCACATTCAACACGCTGCGGTTGATCTCTTCCGCTACGGCGCTCTGCTGCTCGGCTGCCGCGGCGATCTGCTGGTTCATCGCCTGGATGGCCGACACGGTGCGGGTGATGTTCTCCAGCGAACCCCCGGCCCGACGGGTCAGTTCGACGCTGCTGTCGGTGAGACTGCGGCTGGTGTCCAGGGTGCTGGCCACTTGCTGAGTGCCGCTTTGCAGGCCGACGATCAGCTCGGCGATCTCTTCGGTGGATTGCTGGGTGCGCTGGGCCAGACTGCGCACTTCGTCCGCAACCACGGCGAAACCACGCCCGGCTTCACCGGCACGGGCCGCTTCGATGGCGGCGTTGAGGGCCAGCAGGTTGGTCTGCTGGGCCACCGACTTGATCACATCCAGCACGCTGCCGATCTTGTCGCTTTCCTGTTTGAGGTGGCCCATGGCTTCGGTGGAGTGGCCCACCTCGCTGGCCAGGCGCTCGATCTGGGCAATGGCTTCGTTCACCACGCGATCACCCTCGCGGGCCTGCTGATCGGCGGCTACTGCGGCCTCTGAGGCTTCTTCGGCATTGCGTGCGACTTCCTGCACCGTGGCGGCCATTTCGTTCATTGCCGTGGCTACCTGATCGGTTTCCACCTTCTGGCTGTTGACCCCGGCGCTGGTCTGCTCGGTGACGGCCGACAATTGTTCGGCGGCGCTGGCGATCTGGGTCACGCCGTCGCTGATGCCGCCGATCAGTTCCCGCAAGCCGAGGGTCATGCGCTGCATGGCTTTCTGCAGTTGGCCAAGCTCGTCGCGGCGATCCACTGCCAGGTTCTGGCTGAGATCACCGGCTGCCACACGTTCGGCGGCCTTGAGGGTCTGCTGCAGCGGCTGGATGATCTGTCGGGTGATGGCCCAGGCGGCAATCAGACCAAACACCAAAGCCAGTACCGTGGCGATCAGCAGGGTGCTTTTGGCCTGGCTGGCATCGCTGTCACGCTTGGCGGTCTGTGCACCGGTCAACTGGTTGCTCAGGTCCATCAGTCGGTCGCCTTGGGCGGCCATACGCTTGAGGGCAGCGGCGCTGGCCTCTTCGGCGTCGCTGAAGCCGCTGACGGCCGCTCGGTAGGCTTTAAGCGAATCGCTGGCCTGTTGCAGGTTGGCAATGTGCTGCTCCGGCAGGCGGGTCGGCAGGCTGGTGAGGTTGTTCAGCGCGTTGTCGATGGCATCCAGGGCCGGTTGCTTGGCTTCCGGTTTGGCGCTGTAGGTGTAGCCGCGGACCTGGAAGCGTGCCTGCTGGATCAGCTTGGAGAGGTCGATGACGCTATTGAACTGAGCCACGCTGTCGCCTTGCAGCAGCGACTTCTCGACCTCGGCCACACGGGCCACGGCATTGTCGGCACTGGCGCCGAGCTGGGTCCGGGCCGCCTCGCGGCTGGCGGTGGCGCGGGTCATGTCGGCAAAGGCTTTCTGGTACTCGGCCACGGCGCTCAGTTGCTGATCCAGCATGGCGATGCTTTCGGGTTGCTGCAGTTGCTCACGGGCGGCCTGCAGGCCTTCGTCGAGCTGTTTGAGTATGTCGTTGACGGCGCTCGGGCCCTGGTCGCCACGGTGCATCTCGTAGTTGAGACGGGCGATGCGCAGGTCCTTGGTCATGCCATAGAGCGTGGAGATGTTGCCCAGTTTGTCGCCACGGTCGATCACTCGGCCCAGGCCGGTCCAGCCTGTGGCAGTGATCAATAGGGTCAGAAGCAGTACCAGGCCGAAGCCGATACCGAGTTTGCGGCTGACGCTTACATTTCCCAGGTTCCTGGCTAGCCAACGGTACATGCTGCGAACTCCCTTTTAGCAAGATGGGCTTAACCATAGGCTATCGGCGGGAGCGGTGGATTCTGTAGGTAGATGGCGATTTGATATTGCAGGCTAAAGCTCCGGCTGGCACGGAGCCTTTGCTCAAAACAGGCGTGAGAGGAGGGCTGTAACGGCGGTTTCGACCCGCAGGATGCGTTCGCCCAGTTGCACCGGTTGCAGGCCGGCCTTGGCCAGCAGATCGATCTCGTAGGGGATCCAGCCACCTTCGGGCCCGATGGCCAGGGTGACCGGTTCATCCAGGCCGCGAGGGCAGGGCGGGTACTGGCCAGGGTGACCCACCAGTCCCAGGGTGCCTGCGCTGAGAGCCGGCAGACGATCCTCGACGAAGGGCTTGAAGCGTTTTTCGATGACCACTTCGGGCAGCACGCTGTCGCGAGCCTGTTCCAGGCCGAGAATCAGCTGTTCACGAATGGCCTCGGGTTCCAGGAACGGGGTTTGCCAGAAGCTCTTTTCCACCCGGTAGCTGTTGACCAGCACCAGCCGTGGCACGCCCATGGCGGCGACGGTCTGCAGCACGCGACGAAGCATCTTCGGGCGTGGCAGGGCCAGTACCATGGTCAGCGGTAGCTTGGCCGGGGGTGGCTGGTCCAGGGTGATTTGCAGTTCGGCTTCGGTGGGTTCTAGGCGCAGCACCCGGGCTGAACCCATCAGTCCGCCGATACGCCCGACCCGCAGGCTGTCGCCCACCGCTACCCGATGCACTTCCTGCATATGAGTCAGGCGCCGGTCGCGCAGCACCACCAGGTCGGCCGCGATGAAGTCGGCCTCTTCCAGAAGCAGCAGGTTCACGCTTGGGTCGCTGGCGGCTGGTCGTTGTGATCGTCAGCCGGCGCATCGTCCGGGTGGTCGCCGCGCTTGCTGATCAGCCCGCCAAACAGCACGCCGATTTCAAACAGCAGCCACATGGGCACGGCCAGCAGGGTCTGGGAGAAGATATCCGGCGGGGTGAGAATCATGCCCACCACAAAGCAGCCGATGATCACGTAAGGGCGGATCTTCCTCAGGTAGGCCACGTTGACCACACCGATCCATACCAGCAGCACCACAGCCACCGGGATCTCGAACGCCACGCCGAACGCGAAGAACAGGGTCATGACGAAATCGAGGTAGCTGGTGATGTCGGTCATCATCTCCACGCCGGCCGGAGTGGCGGCAGCGAAGAACTTGAAGATCAGCGGAAACACCAGGAAGTAGGCGAAGGCCATGCCGATGTAGAACAGTAGGATGCTCGACACCAACAGCGGCACGGCGATGCGCTTCTCGTGCTTGTACAGCCCGGGTGCGATAAAGCCCCAGATCTGATGCAGGATCACCGGGATCGCCAGGAACAGCGAAACCATCATGGTCAGTTTCAGCGGGGTGAGAAACGGCGAGGCGACGTCGGTGGCGATCATTGTCGCACCCACCGGCAGGTACTCGCGCAGGGGGGTGGAGACAATGGTGTAGATCTGCTGGGTGAAGGCGAACAACCCGGCGAAGATGATGAAGATCGCCGCTACGCAGCGCAGCAGGCGGGTACGCAGCTCGGTGAGGTGCGACACCAGCGGCATGTGTTGGTCGTTCTCTGGGATATCGCTCATGGGGCTCGCGGCGGCAAAGTGGGGTCGTGGGGGGCCGTGGTGGCGGGTGTCGCCACCGGGGCCGCAGGCTCGGCAACTGGAGTCGTTGGCAGCGGTGCTTCGGTCACAGGGGCCGTTTCAGCTACCGGCGCTGAGCTTGGCGAGTGAATCGTCTGCTCGGCTATCGGTTCGACCGGAGTCGGTTGCTGCTGAGTCGGGGCGAGGATCTTCCGCGCTTCCTGCTCCAGGGACAGAATGTGCTCGTTGTGCAGTTGCCGGCGGATCTCGTCGGCCCCGATTTCACGTTCAACTTCCTGTTTTATCGCGTTGAAGCTGCGCTTCAGGCGCCCGACCCACAGGCCGGCGGTGCGCGCCGCGCCAGGCAGGCGCTCGGGGCCGAGCACCAGCAGGGCCACCAGGCCCACCAGCAGCAGTTCAGAGAAGCTGATACCAAACATTAGTCAGTGCTCACGAGTCTTTGCGGGTCGGCTCTTCGACTTTTTGTGCCTGCACGTCGATGGTGTGCGGCTGGTTCAGCGGTGCGCTTTGCTGTGGCTGAACCGGTGGCACGGGCTGTGCCGCTGGCGGGACCACGGGCTCGGCCGGCTTTTCGTCGTCGTTCATGGCCTTGCGAAAGCCCTTGATCGATTCGCCGACGTCAGTGCCCAGGTTCTTGAGCTTCTTGGTGCCGAATACCAGTACCACGACCACCAGGATGACGATCCAGTGTTTCCAGTCAAAAATGCCCATGCTGCGTTTCCTCTTAGAAAGTTGTTCAGGCGGACGGACGCGAGGCTTTCTCGGTGTGTCCGGACAGACCGAAGCGGCGATCCAGTTCATCGAGCACGGCCTGGGGGTGCTGCCCCAACTGCGCCAGCATGACCAGGGTATGGAACCACAGGTCCGCGGTTTCATAGATCACATCGCTGCAGTCACCGCTGATGGCGGCGTCCTTGGCGGCGATGATGGTTTCCACCGATTCTTCGCCGACTTTTTCCAGAATCTTGTTCAGCCCCTTGTGATACAGGCTGGCCACATAGGAGCTGTCGGCTGCGGCGTCTTTACGCTCTTCCAGCACTTGGGCCAGACGGGTGAGGGTATCGCTCATGTCAGTGTCCTGCAGAATAAATCGCGTGCGGGTCCTTGAGGACCGGTTCGACGGTTTTCCACTCGCCGTCTTCGTAGACGCGGTAGAAACAGCTGTGGCGGCCGGTGTGACAGGCAATGTCGCCGATCTGCTCGACCATCAGGATGATCACGTCAGCGTCGCAGTCCAGGCGCATTTCATGCAGCTTCTGTACGTGCCCGGACTCTTCGCCCTTGCGCCATAGCTTGCCACGGGAACGTGACCAATAGATGGCGCGGTTCTCGGCGGCGGTCAGGCTCAGGGCCTCGCGGTTCATCCAGGCCATCATCAGCACGCGCCCGGTCTTGTGATCCTGGGCGATGGCCGGCACCAGGCCGTGCGCATCCCATTTGATCTGGTCCAGCCAATCTTTCATTTTCGACTCCGACAACCGGGCTCAACCCGCTGGTGACGCCTCGGCGATTTCGACAGTTTGCCAGCAGGTCGCGCCACTGGCTATCGGCGAACGATCAGATACAAACCCACAGCAATCATGATGCCGGCAGGCCAGTGGCCCAGCTCATGCAGCGGACCGCCGGCGGCCAGGACCGCGCCACCGCCCAGGTGGGCAGTGCCCAGCAGACGCAGGAACCAGTCGTCCTTGCGCTTGTGCCAGGGCGCCGGCGGATCGGCGGCATGGGGTTGCGACATGCGCTCCAGCAGGTCGCGGGTCATGTTGGCCAGGTGCGGCAACTGTTCGATCTGGCTGTGGATATTGCCGAGCACGGCTTTCGGGCTGACCCGTTCGCGCATCCAGCGTTCGAGGAAGGGTTGCGCGGTGTTCCACAGGTCCAGGTCCGGGTACAGCTGGCGACCCAGGCCTTCAATGTTGAGCAGGGTCTTCTGCAACAGCACCAGCTGCGGCTGGACTTCCATATTGAAGCGCCGAGCGGTCTGGAACAGACGCATCAGCACCTGGCCGAAGGAAATATCCTTCAACGGCTTTTCAAAGATCGGTTCGCAGACCGTGCGGATTGCCGCTTCGAATTCATTGAGCTTGGTTTCCGCGGGGACCCAGCCGGAATCGATGTGCAACTGGGCCACGCGGCGGTAGTCGCGCTTGAAGAAGGCAAACAGGTTGCGTGCCAGGTAGTCCTGGTCTTCCGGGGTCAGGCTGCCGACGATGCCGCAGTCGATGGCGATGTACTGCGGGCTCCAGGGCTGCACGGTGCTGACGAAGATGTTGCCCGGGTGCATGTCGGCGTGGAAGAAACTGTCGCGGAACACCTGGGTGAAGAAGATCTCCACGCCCCGCTCGGCGAGCATTTTCATGTCGGTGCGCTGGTCGGCCAGGGTCGCCAGGTCAGTGACCTGGATGCCATAGATGCGCTCCATCACCAGTACCTTCGGCCGGCACCAATCCCAGTAGACCTGGGGGACATACAGCAGCGGCGAACCTTCGAAGTTGCGCTTGAGCTGGCTGGCGTTGGCCGCCTCGCGCAGCAGGTCGAGTTCGTCGTAGATGGTTTTCTCGTAGTCGCTGACCACGTCCACCGGGTGCAGCAGGCGGGCGTCGGCCGAAAGCTTTTCCGCGGCGCGGGCGAGGATGAACAGCCATGCCAGGTCCTGGGCGATGATCGGCTTGAGCCCGGGGCGGATCACCTTGACTACCACTTCTTCGCCGGTCTTGAGCTTGGCGGCGTGCACCTGGGCCACCGACGCCGAGGCCAGCGGCTCAATGTCGAAGCGGCTGAACACGTCGCTGATCTTCTTGCCCAGCTGTTCTTCGATCAGGGCCACGGACTTCTGCGAATCGAACGGTGGCACCCGGTCCTGCAGCAGCATCAGTTCGTCGGCGATGTCTTCCGGCAACAGGTCGCGGCGGGTGGAGAGGATCTGCCCGAACTTGATGAAGATCGGCCCCAGGTCCTGCAGCGCCAGGCGCAGTCGGGCACCGCGGCTCAGCTCCAGAGGCTTGCGCGGGAACCAGCGCCAGGGCAAGGCGAAGCGCAGGGCCAGGAGAAACCAGGGTAATGGCAGGTCGAATAGCAGGTCATCGAGACGGTAGCGGATCACGACGCGCTGGATGCGCAACAGACGGCGGACGGCAAGCAGCTTCATGCGTTATCGCTTGGGTCAAGGGATCGGGAAAGGCGCTCCAAGCGCGCCTCGAGACGTTCCAGGTCGAGTTTGGCCTTATCCAGCTCGCGAAAGCGCGCTTCGGCTTCGCGCTGGCCCACCAGGGTGCGCGATTCTTCGGCGAGGAACTCGGCGAGGTTCTGATTCAGGCTGGCAAATCCTTGCTGATACCAGCGGGCGCGGCTGCGCACATGGCCGCTGAACAGTTGGGTGGCCACCGGGCCCAGCCAACGGGACAGTTCGTACTCCCAGTCCAGCTCCAGGTCCTGGAGGATGGCCGCCAGGTCCAGGAGCACGCCGCTGTCACCTTCCAGCTCAACTTCGGGGCCGTGCAGGACGGCGGTCTTGTCCTTGCTCAGGGCCAGGCGCATCAGGCTTGAAGCCGGTGCGCGCAGCGTGCAGTCAGGGTCCGCGGCCCACTGGGCGGCCAGCATCAGGCCTTCGTCACTGGGCAGGATGAACAGCTGCAATGCCGGGCTGCGGCAATCGACGGCGATCACCTTGCCATTGAGGTGCTGCAAGCGCGGCAGGGCCGTACTGTCCAGACGCAGCACTCGATTGATGCCGGTCTCGACGCTGGCGAGCAGGCCGCTGAGCAGCATCAGGGCTTGATGCCGCGGTGCAGGGCGACGATGCCTGCGGTCATGTTGTGATAGGTCACGCGGTCGAAGCCGGCCTCGACCATCATCGACTTGAGGGTTTCCTGGTTGGGATGCATGCGAATCGATTCGGCCAGGTAGCGGTAGCTTTCCGAGTCGTTGGTGATCAGCTTGCCGGCCAGGGGCATGAAGGCAAACGAATAGGCGTCGTAGACCTTGGACATCAGGGCATTGGTCGGTTTGGAAAATTCCAGCACCAGCAGCCGGCCGCCGGGCTTGAGCACCCGCAGCATGGAGCGCAGGGCGTCCTCTTTATGGGTGACATTGCGCAGGCCGAAGGCAATGGTGACGCAGTCGAAATGGTTGTCCGGGAAAGGCAGCTTTTCCGCATCGGCCTGGACGAATTCGACGTTGCCGGCCACACCCAGGTCCAGCAGGCGGTCGCGGCCAACCTTGAGCATGGACTCGTTGATGTCGGCCAGTACCACTTGGCCAGTAGGGCCTACCAGGTGGGAGAAGCGCTTGGTCAGGTCGCCAGTGCCGCCGGCGATATCCAATACGCGATTGCCGGCGCGTACACCCGACAGCTCGATGGTGAAGCGTTTCCACAAACGGTGCATGCCGCCGGACAGTACGTCGTTCATCAGGTCGTACTTGGCCGCTACCGAGTGGAATACCTCTGCGACTTTTTCCGCTTTCTGGCTTTCAGGAACGTTCTTGAAGCCGAAGTGCGTGGTGGGTTCGGCATCGCTGCCTTTGCGCTGATCAGTCATATCGCTGTCACCAAAAGAGAATGCGGGACATTCTAATGCCGGTGGCGGTCTTTGTCTTGGCAAGGCTGAATGTAAGATAGCGATCCGCCGGGACGTTTTGACGCACTCAGGGTCAAGATGCTTCAGGCAAGTCCCGAAACAGCAGGAGTCCTTCAATGGCCCGTATTAGTGTTGAACGTGCCCATGGCCTGGGTAAGCAGGTGGCCCGTGAAAAGGCCGACAAACTGGCACAGAAACTCGCCGATCAGTATGGCCTGGAGCCGCAATGGGCAGGGGATACCCTGAACCTCAAGCGCTCCGGGGTCAAAGGCGCGGTGCATGTGGGCGAAGAGTCGATCCGTATCGATGTGGAACTGGGGCTGTTGATGTCGGCCATGAGCGGCACCATCAAGTCGGAAATCGAAAAGGCTCTGGACAAAGCACTGGTCTGAGTCCTTCCGTAGGAGCTGGCTTGCCAGCGAACCTCAGGCGCCGCAAGCGGCCCTGATAAAGCGCTTCGCCAGCAAGGCGGCTCCTACATGATTTCATGACATTCGTTAGGGTGCCGATTCTAATTTTTCTCTTTAGGTTGTGCCTCAGGTCCTCGTTCCGAGGGCAGTTCCTCAAACCTTCTGCGCGTGAGGTGCACCATGGCCAAAGTAATTCTGAAGAAAAAAGTTGATGTTCAATCGACTGCTCTGAGCGAAGTCAAATCCTATGCCCGCAAGATCTGGCTGGCAGGCCTGGGTGCCTACGCCAGAGTCGGCCAGGAAGGCAGCGACTACTTCCAGGAACTGATCAAGGCTGGTCAATCCGTTGAAAAGAAAGGCAAAAAAGTTGTCACTGAACAACTTGAAGCTGCCAACAGTCAGATTGATAGCGTTAAAGGGGATGTCAGCACTCTTAAAGGCAAAGTCGAAGTGCAACTGGATAAAGTCGAGAAGGCTTTTGACACGCGCGTCGCCAGTGCCTTGAATCGTATCGGCATTCCGTCTAAACATGACGTTGAGACACTCTCTGCTAAGCTCGATGAGCTGACGGCGTTGCTCGAACGTGTCGCGCGTAAACATTAAGGAGAACGGGATGGCTGGTAAAAAGAATACTGAAAAAGAAGGCAGCTCGTGGATCGGGAAAGTCGAAGAGTACTCCCGTAAAATTTGGCTTGCTGGTTTAGGCGTGTACTCGAAAATCGACTCTGACGGCAGCAAGCTTTTCGAGACACTGGTCAAGGATGGTGAGAAAGCCGAGAAACTGACCAAGAGCGTGGTAGGCAAGAAAGTTGATGCCGCCAAAGACTCCGCAAGTTCGGCCAAGTCGCGCATCAGCGACGTCAAGGACCGCGCCCTGGGCAAGTGGGACGAACTGGAAGGCGCTTTCGACAAGCGCTTGAACAGTGCCATCTCGCGTCTGGGCGTACCGAGCCGTAACGAGGTGAAGGCGCTGCATGCCAAGGTCGATACTCTGACCAAGCAG
>NZ_MOAK01000033.1:47051-62365 GCF_003732485.1 Pseudomonas protegens | reverse complement strand
GCGAGGGCAACTGCTTGCACCAGACCGACATAGCCAGTACCAAAAACGCTGACTTCCATGTGCTTGTCCTCCTTGGTGGGCACATATCTATTCTTCATCAGCCTCAAAATACGGGTTGAATGTAGTAGCACTAAAATATCTACCATCACGCTAGGCGATAATTTGATAGTGTGTGTCGAGAAACGTCTTGTTATTGCGATGGAAATATCCTGATTGATTTGTCGATGGTTCTGTTTGAGGTGGTTGGGAATGACTATTTTATATCTTTCCCAATAATTGTTTTTATCTGCGCTGAACATCGTGGTTTGATTTTTGTACGCTGATTAATGCAAGGCTTGGTGTGTTTGTGCAGTGGCGCTCTGGTTTGTGGTTTATGTAGATAGTCTGTCGATTTAAAAGGTTTTAAAGGTGGTAATAAAAATATTTAAATGGATGGTTTGGTTTCTTGAAGTTCAGTAATGCCTGCTCGAGCACTAATGTGTTCGACGGGCTGGTGTTGTGCTGAGTTATTTGGTCTTCGATGTGAATTGTTTTGTACAGTGCGCTGCGTTTTTTATGATTTTTATAAGTGTTGCGCCGGACGGCAACCTGAGAAATGACCTCGCACCCCACATGTTATTCGCGTTTCTCGAGTCCGGGAAAAATCATCAGCGCAGGCCACGTTTTCCTTGCCATGCAGCAACTTCTTGACTTGCGTGATGCTCCTCATTGGCCACCGTAACAGCACGCTGTGCGCCAGGCCTGACTCGTCGTCGAGGCCACTTATAGAAAGGCCTCGGAAACCAGGGTGTCGTGCTTGAAAGAAATCACGCTCACTACACATACGCGGATGAATATTTTTTTGTCTACTTGCCTCTGTACCCAAAAGAGATTGAGCTGGTTTTTGAGGGCGAGCAGGTTAGTGATGGAGTTTTTGCTGTTGACTTGGATAAATGCATGTCGAGCGCAGAGGGACTGGCTGGTGGCATACTTGCACTGCATGGAAGGCGTGAGGAGGTCTGCGCGGAATCGGTCTCGCGAGAAGAGTGGGGGCTGGCTGAGTTTTTTAGCTATTGGGGAACTGAGCTTTTTTGCGAGAGAGTGAACGCCGCAGGGCTGTTCAGCTAGAAGGCTCCGTCCGCCGACTTTAATTCATCGGGGAACTACTCTCCATGACACTGGAGCCCAATGGGGCGCGTGGCGACCATAGAAGAAAGAGATCGAGTGAATTACATATGAACAAGACGTCTGAAGAAGTTCTCCTTAACTATCACGAGGCGGTTGGAATACAGATGAAAGTCAGACGGCGCAGAGGTTGTTTTCTATGAGTAAGAAACAGTGCGTTTTTGACGAGCGGTTGTATCCAGTTGCCTGGCGTTTCAATGCTGAGGACTGCTTGCTGTCCGATAGCGAAAAAAAACAAATTGTTCTGTTCGACAGTTCGGCATCGGAAAAGCTATGGGATGAATTTATCCCCAGCAACAACCTCATGCAGTTCGACAGTACGACATTTCGACAGGCTGACAGCGTTAAATTGAGCTTCAGTGATAGAGCTGAATCGGCATTGGCTTTTGCGCAGTGGTTAAAGCTTGCTGATGCCATCTGGTTCTTCTGGAGCAGATCAAGTGCCGCAATGGTGACCCGAAGTGTTTTTCTAAAGGCGTGGGATGATTTTTTTACCCGTCGGATGAGGGCTCGATACTGATAATCCCTGACAGCACCAAGGTTGTATTTTCCTTTGAAGAAACTTTTTTCTATGGCGACCTGATTTCTCCGGCAATGAAGTCTGACGCTTGTAGTGGGCGTTAGTTGAGGTTGTGTTTGCGCAACGCTTGCCCGGGGAGGGTAGAGGCAACAAGCCCGGCGCTGAACCGGGCTTGTTGAGAGGCGGCCCGATCGAGCTACGCAGCAAGTTTAGAGGCGCTTAGGCTTTTCTTGAGGGCGGCTTTCATTGCCAGCATTTGCTCACCCAGCTCTTCGAGCTTGGCGTTGCCCAACAGCTTCCTGGCCTGAGGGAACATTTCGGTTTCTTCTTCCCCGATGTGATGCTCCAGCAGCTCCTTCACCACTTTGACGCGCCCCGCGAACTCGGGTTTGGTGGGATCGGTGCTCTTCAGGTCAGGAAGGACAAGCGAGTCGACGGTCCGATGCTCTTCCTTGGCCTCGTAGTACATTTCGGCCTGTTCCTTATCTCCCGCTTGCTTGAAGGCGGGGTACAGGATCTGTTCTTCGAGTTGAGTGTGGATCGTGATTTCCAGCTCGAGTTTGTCCAGCAGGTCGGTGCGTTTTTTCACTGCTCGGTCAGTCGATTCGCTCAACTGATTCAGGATGGATTTCACTTTTTCATGGTCGGCTTTCAGCAGGTCGATGGCGTTCATTTTTTTTGCCTCACGGTCACGGATAGAAGATCGCCGATCTCTGCCGGCACTTCATGAATGTCCCGTTGGTGGCTGCATTGGCCATGCCAGCTGAGTGGATTTTTAAAGCATCGAGATTTCAATGAGCTACGTATCCGGCTGGCCAATAGACCTCATGCAGACTGCACGAACATGACCTTTACGCAATGCAGATCACGGTATTGGCGTGGTGTGGACAGTGCACCCAACGCACTGCATCAGCATGCAAGGCATCGCCGACTGCGATGAGGGCTCAACGGCTCGGCGCCCCAGGCGTAGCGCATCAACCAACACCCGAAAGGCTGATGAATGCTCTCGGCGGTGGGGGGGGGCGACCCTTTGCAAAATTGTCCGCACAGCGCTCCAGGAATCTGTTGATATAGCGCGCTTTGTGGTCCCCCAGCCATCAGCAAGGGCGGCTGGCGCCATGCCACGCCGTCTCGCAGAGGCAGGTCGAAAGAGCGGCAACGCTCGCAGCCATTCAATGGACGGTAGGGCAGTTATGCAACGCAGCATGATGTTGTTGGCCTGGGCCTGGGTGCTGGCCGCGCCTGCCTGGGCAGAAGGCCAGCGGCTGCTCCCGAGCAGCGAACACGCCACGGGCGGCTACCTCTCGTCGCAGTTGTTGCTCAAGCCGTGTGCGGATGTGGCCGCGTTGGGGTTTGCCGATGACGAGAATGCACAGCGCAGCGCCGCAGAGGCACGCAAGGCCCTGCCGGCGGGCACCTGCGAGGATGGGGCCTTGGTGGAGAAACTGTTCAGGGCGCGGTTTCTGCAGCACGCGGCTATCGCAATGGTCTACACCCCGTGGCAGCTCGACGAGAAGATCGCCCGGCAGGACCGGGCCATCCGTCGATGCCAGGACACCCAGTGCCTGGCGCGGGAGCTGGATGGCGTGATTGCCGTCCTCTCGCCGGTGTACCTCGGTGTTCAACGACAATGGCCCAGGGGCAAGGGGTTGTGTGCTGCCGATCCGCTGGAGACGCCAAGCGGCCAGGTGTTGGCACTGCTGGATTCGGACTCGACTCAGGCAATCACGGACACCTGCGCCGGGGACGAAGTGCTGGCGCTGACCTGCCGCGGACCCCATGGCAAGTGGTTGTCTGTCAGCTGCGGCATGAGCGGCAATCAGGTCAATTCGAGCCAATGGCTGTTCCTGGCCGGCAAGGCGCCTCCCAAGCCGTTGCTTGCGGTTGAGGATGGCCCGGTGGCTGTGCTTGAGACGACCTGCAACGGCCTGCCGGACCTGATGACCAGCGCCCGGATCAGTGCGGGGGAGCATGACCTGAGTTACTACCGTTACGACGGCAAGGCGTATCGTCAGGTGTATGCCTACAGCAGTGAGTTCGTGGGCAGCGACGCCAACGGCAATGATCTGCTCATCGCCCGAGGTGGCACAAAGAGCCGGGTGGCATGCCGCTAGCGGTGGAGGGGGCGGGTCTGTTGACCCTGGATTGTCAGCTGCCGTGGTCAACACACTGCTCTGGTGACCGTTGCTCACGGCGGCTGACTAGCGCCCGGCAGCTTCCGGTTGCGCCTGCAGCAATTCGTCGAGCACCCCCATGAAGGCTTCCACCAATTGGCTGCGCCCCTGCTTGCGGGTCAGTACCAGCAGTTGCGCAGTGGCGCCGGGGTCCGTCAGCGGCCGGTAGGTCACGCCTTTTTTGGCCAGGGTCTGGGTGCAGCGGGGCACCAGGGCAATGCCCTGGCCGGCGGCGACCAGGGCGATGATCGAGGTGATCTGCCGACCGCTGGGGCCCGGTCGCAGGGGCAGGCCGTTGCGCCGGTAGAGTTGTTCGATCGCCTCGTTGAGCCCCGAACCGTAGTCCGCGGGAAACAGGATCAACGGGTGTTCGCTGAGCTCGGCCAGGGTCACCTGATCCTGGGCGGCCAGAGGGCTGTCGCTGGAGATGGCCGCCACCAGCGGTTCGTCCCCCAGGGACAGGGCCTGGATTTCGCTATGCTCGCTGGGAGGCTGCATCCGGCTCATGCCGATATCGATTCGCCCATCGACGATCTGCGACCACTGGCTGACCGAGGCACCTTCCACCAGGGTCAACTGCACGTCCGGGTAGCGCTGGGCGAAGGCCTGGATCGCCTGGCTGAACAGGTCCGACAGAGCGATCGAGCTGGCGTAGCCCAGGGCCAGTTGTCCGGCGCTGCCCTTGGCCAGCTTGCTGGCCATGACCTGGGTCAGGTCCACCTGCTCCAGCACAGCCCGGGCGTAAGGCAAAAAGTGCCGGCCCTGGGCGGTGAGCGAGACGGTGCGACTGGTACGGTCGAACAGGCGAAACCCCAGCTCGGCTTCCAGTGCCGAAATCTGCCGGGTCAGCGGCGGTTGCGCGAGGTGCAGGCGCAGGGCGGCACGGCCAAAGTGCAGCTCCTCGGCGACGGTCAAAAAGTAACGCAATTTGCGTAGATCGAGCATCCGGTTCCCTGGGTATTGATCGGTCGTAAATCGGTATTGGTCTTGGGGGCGCGGCGTATTCTATAAAGGCCTTTCGTCATAAAACGAGAGGTTTCATGAATTCGCGCCAGCATTGTGCCCGCATCGCCCTGTTTTTGTGCGGTTGTGCGGCCTTTCTCAACCTGTATGCAACCCAGGGCATTCTCCAGGAGTTCGCCCAGAGCTTTCAGGTGAGCATCAGGGAAGCCGGCTGGAGCATCACCGTGACCACCCTGGCGGTGGCCATCACCGCGCCCTTTGTCAGCCGTTTCACTGGCCGTTTCCAGCAGCGCTCGGTGATGGTCCTGGCGTCCCTGCTTTTGGCGCTGCCGGCGCTGCTGGCGGCCTGTGCCGGCAGCTTTGCCCAGTTGCTGTTCTGGCGCTTTATCGAAGGCATGCTGATCCCGGTGGTGTTCGCCACCAGCGTGGCCTACATCGGCGATCGCTGGAGCGGCGGCACCGTCACCGAAGTCACCAGTCTCTACGTGGCCGGGACCGTGCTGGGCGGTTTCGCCGGGCGCTTCATCACCGGCTTCATGACCGAGTACGTCGGCTGGCGCGAGGCCTTTGCCCTGTTGGCCGGCCTGAGTCTGCTGATCGGCGTGGTCATCCATTTCCTGCTGCCGGCCAATGCGCCAGTGGTCAGCAGCCGTGCACAGAACCGCATGCGGGATCTGCGCGAGCTGTGCCGCCGGCCCCTGCTGGCGGCCTATGGCGTGGGCTTCTGCGTGCTGTTCTCCCAGGTGGCCACCTTCACTTACGCCGGGCTCTACCTCAGCCTGCCGCCCTTTGACCTGGGCGCCGCGGCGCTGGGGGCCATCTACAGCGTATTCCTGTTGGCGCTGGTGGTGATTCCCATCGCCGGCCGGCTGAGCAAGTCCCGGCCCCAGGCCGAGTTGCTCAAGATTGCGGCCCTGCTCGGAGTCGGCGGTTCGGCCCTGACCCTATTGCCTTCCCTGTGGCTGATCGTGCTGGGCCTGGCCTTGAGTTCCACCGGGGTGTTCCTGGCCCAGGCCGCCGCCAACTCCTTTACCACCGCCACCGCCCGCCACAACAAGGCCGGGGCTGTGGGGCTGTACCTGACGTTCTACTACCTGGGAGGCAGTTTCGGCGCTGTGGTCCCGGCACTGCTCTGGAGCCATTGGGGCTGGCAGGGCTGTGTGGCGCTGATCGTAGTCTTCCAACTGCTGTCGCTGCTGATTGCCTGGGGCGGCTGGAAGCCCCTCGAACCCGAAGCACCGGTTGCCGATTCCAGGCCGGTGCCCCCCCTAGATTCATCATCCAACAAGGAATACGTGAGGTGACCATGAATAACCTACTGACCCGGCAGAGCCAGTTGTTGAAGATCGTCGAACCTGTGTTGAACGACATGCCGGCCAGTGTCTTGAAGCATGCGCTGTTCGAAGCGTTCTGGAGCGAAGAAAACGCCCTGGTGGACATCGAGAATGCCTTCGAGAAGCTCACCTCGCGCCGCCACGCGCCTGCCGTGCTGCGCAAGTTCTTCGCCAGCTGGTCGAAGACCAACAATTCCGCCACCAGCGTTTCCGGCCTGGCCAACCGCATCACCTTGCTGGCCCGTTCGGGGCAGGGCTCGGAAGCCGCCGACGGCCTCTATCGCACCTGTGGCAGCCTGCAGCGGATTACCGATGAGGACCTCGGTGCCCTGGGCAACACCCTGCATTCGGACCTGTTCTACAACATGGCGACGCCCATCTGCGGCGACGACCAGTGGCTGCTCAAGGAAAACTGCCTGCCCTCGGCGCAAGGCTTCAAGGACTGGACCGACTTTCGCCGTCTGCGCGATCGCGACCTGCTCCAGGGCTTGCTGACCACCCTGATCCACGAGGTCTATACCCACGGTGAAGTGGAGTTCATCCACCCCCTGTACAAGCAATGGTTCGTCCGCGACATGGGCGTACCGGCTGAAAAGGCCCGGACCACCGTGGCCTGGGTCACGGTGCACACCGGCGGCACCGAGAGCAATCACTTCGCCCATGCGGTGGCGGCGGTCGAGGGGTTCGTCGATGCCATGCAGGTGCGTGTCGACCCCCACGCGGCGCGGGAGATCTTTTGCGAATACCTGCAGCGCAAGGCCCGGGTGATGCGCGACTGCGCCCAACTGTTGCGCTGATGGCGTGTGGCCCGGCCCTGGCAACGGGGCTGGTGGCCGGCTCAGACTTGCCTATCCTGTGACTGATTCCCATCCCTTCCACCTCGCAGCCTGCCCCCAAGATGAATGACCTGAAACACAGCGCCTCCCTGGAGGCCTCGCCGGCCAGCGACACTTCGGTACGCCGCCGCTCCCTGGTGGCCGGTTGCAGTGCTCATGCGGTACACGACGGCCTCACCGATGTGATTTACGTGCTGCTGCCGATCTGGCAGGCGCAGTTCGCCATGAGCTATGCCCAGATCGGCCTGTTGCGCGGGGTCTATTCCGGGATGATGGCCGGGTTCCAACTGCTGGCCAGCCGTGCCGCCAAACGCTGGGGGCGCGAGCGTCTGCTGGTGGGCGGCACGGCGCTGGCCGGGTTGGCCTACCTGTTGGCGGGGCAGGCCGGGGGCTTGAGCGTGTTGCTCCTGGCCCTGCTGCTGGGCGGCCTGGGGGCCAGTACCCAGCATCCGCTGGCGTCTTCCTTGATCACCGACACCCATGAAGCCGGAGGCGGGGTCAAGGAGGCCCTGTCCCAGTACAACTTTGCCGGGGACATCGGCAAGACCCTGGTCCCCGGTCTGGTGGGCCTGTTGCTGACGGTGATCAGCTGGCGCGCCAGTGTCACCCTGATCGGCCTCCTGGGGTTGGCCGCCGCGCTGTTGCTGTGGTGGCTGATTCCCTCCCGGGCCGTCACCGCGGCGATGAGCGAGAAGGCGCCCAAGACGGTCAAGGGCCAAGGCTCGGCCAGCGGGATGCGCGCGTTGATCCTCACCGGCACCCTGGACAGCGCGGTGCGCATGGGGTTTTTGACCTTCCTGCCGTTTTTGCTCAAGGCCAAGGGCGCCGGCACCGCCGGCATCGGCCTGGCCCTGACCCTGCTGTTTGTCGGTGGCGCCTTCGGCAAGTTGCTGTGCGGGTACCTGGGGGCGCGCATCGGTATGATGAAGACGGTGTGGATCACCGAGTTCACCACTGCGAGCCTGATCGTGCTGGCGGTCTTTCTGCCCTACAACGGCTTGATGCTGATGTTGCCCCTGCTGGGCCTGGCCCTGAACGGCACCTCCTCGGTGCTGTATGGCGCGGTGCCGGACCTGGCGGGGGCCGGCAAGCGCGAGCAGGCGTTCTCGTTGTTCTATACCGGCACCATCGGTGGCGGGGCGCTGGCTCCGGTACTGTTCGGCAGCCTGGGAGACGTCACCGGGATACCCTTGGCGGTGATGGCCCTGTCCGCCACGCTGCTGCTGACATTGCCCCTGTCCTGGTCTGTGCAGCGCGGCCTGGACGCCGACGCCCGGTCAGTGTCCAGCCCTGGCTGATGCTCGCTGTCGACCCTTGAATCATCAGGCCCGGGGCTGTTCTGCCCGGGCCTGATGCGTTCTGCGACCAGGGTCGCGGCAGGGGCCTCGCAGCCATCAGATATTTCTTACTTTTGCAGTATCAATCACGACGCAAACGGTATTGGCCGGACATTCTGACTGTCATCAGAATGTAAGAAGACCTGGCTGGAGCCCCCCTCCAGGTTGGCTGCGCAAGGTGTTTCCCGAAGACGGGGTGCCTTGTTTCCAGATCGTTTTCGCAGGTAAGAACATGAATAACAGCGAAGCCACTGCAAGCCGATTTTCCTTGTCCAAGCGTGCCCTGGGCCTCAGTGCCCCCGGTACGTCCAGCATGCGCAGCAAAGCCAACGCCCTGAAGGAAAGCGGGGTCAAGGTGATCAACTTCGCCGCCGGCGAATTGTCCTTCGACGCCTGCCCGGACATGCGCACCGGGGCCATCGAAGCCATTGAAAACGCGCGCAATCGCTACACCCCGCCCATTGGCCTGCCGGCCCTGCGGGAAAAACTCGCCCAGCGGGTCAGCCAGCGCACCGGCGTGACCTTCGCGGCCAATGAGGTGGCCGTGACCGCCGGGGCCAAGCAGGCCCTGTACAACGCCTGCATGGTGCTGCTCAACCCCGGTGACGAGGTGATTGTGCCGACCCCGTATTGGGAAACCTTTCCTACCCAGATCCGCCTGGCGGGCGCCACGCCCGTGTTGGTCGAGACCCGTGGCGACGACTACCGGCTGACGCTGGAGGCGGTGCAGGGCGCGTTGACCGAGCGCACTCGGATGATCGTCATCAACACCCCCAACAACCCCACGGGCACCGTCTATCAACGCGAGCAACTGTTGGCGATCGCCCAACTGGCCTGCCATCAGGGGCTCTGGGTGATGTTCGACGAGTGCTATCGCGGCCTGGTGCGCGAGCCCCACGCGCATCACAACATCCTGTCGCTGTTTCCGGCGCTGAAACCGCAGACCGTGCTGATCGATTCCTTTTCCAAGAGTCAGGCGGTGACCGGCTGGCGGGTGGGCTACGCCTGCGCCCCGGTCGCGGTGATTGCCGCGATGCACAACCTGCAGGGCCACACCACCTCCAACCCCAGCAGCCTGTCCCAATACGCTGCGCTCAACACCCTGACCGCCGACTCATCCCAGTTCGCCGCCCAGGTCAATCCGTTCCTGCAACGGCAGTTGCACGCCGCCCGCACCTACCTGGATCGCCTGGAGGGCATCAGCTATGCACCGCCGGAAGGGGCGTTCTATCTCTACCTGGATATCTCCTCCCGCCTGGGCGGCTACTACCGGGGCGAACAGGTCCGGGATGTCGAACACCTGGCCGATCTGCTGCTGACCGAGGCGCATATCGCCGTGGTCCCGGGTTCAGGGTGTGGCGACCCCCACTGCATCCGGATTTCCTACGCCGTCGAGTACCAGGAGTTGATCGAGGGCCTGGGCCGCTTCACCCAGTTCATGTCGGCCATCGTCATGGATTGAAGGCGCTTCAAGTCGCCCGCCGTTGCACCATCATCACCGCTGTTCCCGAGCCCCTCAGGTGGCCTGGGTGGTGTCGCTCGTCTTGCTGTCCGTGAAGTGAACAATAAATACAGGAGAGAAACATGGAGAGTTCCCGCAAAGCGTTCATCGGCTACGTGCACCAGGCCCTGGTGGATGTCGAAGACCGCAATCTGGTGGAGGCACTGCTGACCGGCTTTGAAAACCATCCCGACAAGCTGGACGGTTACTGCCAGACCTATCAGCGCATGACATCCAGCCGCTGGTCCGAGGATTCGCTGTGCACCTTCTTCTGCGGCTGGCGCAGCCCCGACGGCGCGGCCCACGCCGTGTCCAGCATCATCGTGCGGCTGTTGCAGGAGTCCGAGGACCTGCCCGGTGATGACAACAGGCTCAAGCTGCTGGAGGCCGCCCGGCATTGCGGCGAGATCATCGTCGAAGACGTCGGCCTCGGCGAAATGCACGGCCATCCCCACCATTCCAAGCTGTACCACCGCATGGCCTCGGCCATCTGCGGCTCGGACAACTGGCGCCTGCAGGACAAGTACCTGAACCCCATCACCAAGGAGTTCTCCACCTGGGTCGGGGAGAAACGCCCCCTGGCGCCGAACCTGGTGGAAGCCCTGGAGATGATGGCCCTCACCGAGCTGTTCAACACCGGCGAATACAACCTGATGACGCCGCTGTGGAAGAACTGGCTGCGCGAGTCCTGCGGCTATCCGGCGGGAGAGGCCAACCGCATCGCCGGCTTTCTCAGTGTCCATTGCGGCGCCGTCGAAGCCCGGCATTTCCGTCATGCCACCGACGCCCTGAAGCTCTACACCCAGGCCACCGGGCAGCAGATCAACTACCGGCGCATCGCCGCGCTCTCCGACGAGTATGTGGTCCGGGCCTGCGCGCACCTGGAAAAAATGGCCTCTGTGCTCAAGGCGTAGGGCACCTGTGAACCACGCCGGGCGCGGTGACGGCCCGGCTTCCCATGACTGATTGCGCTGCATACCCAAGACTGGAGAACCATGAACATGCGTCTTGAATCCGACTCGATGGGTTCCATTTCCGTGCCGTCCAACAAGTACTGGGGCGCCCAGACCGAGCGCTCCATCCTCAACTTCCCCATCGGCCGTTCGCGCTTCCAGTGGGGCGCGCCGATGATCCGTGCCATGGGCATCCTGAAAAAGGCCGCGGCCCTGGCCAACCTCAAGCTTGGCGAACTGCCCGAAGCCATCGCGCTGCCCATCGTCAAGGCGGCGGACGAAGTCATCAGCGGGCAGTTGGACGAACACTTCCCGCTGGTGGTGTTCCAGACCGGTTCCGGCACCCAGTCCAACATGAACGCCAATGAAGTGATCGCCAACCGGGCCATCGAGATGCTCGGCGGCGAGCTGGGCAGCAAGAAGCCGATCCATCCCAACGACCACGTCAACCGTGGGCAGTCGTCCAACGACACCTTTCCCACGGCCATGTACATGGTGGTGGTGACCGAAATCTTCGAGACCCTGATGCCCGGGGTGGCGACCCTGCGAGACACCCTGTTGGAGAAATCCCAGCAGTATCGCGACGTGGTCAAGGTCGGCCGGACCCACCTGCAGGACGCCACGCCCATTACCCTGGGCCAGGAAATCGGCGGTTGGGTCGAGCAGATCGACTACGCCCTGGGGGCCATCGAGCTCAACCTCGGTGGCCTCTACGACCTGGCCATCGGCGGCACGGCGGTGGGCACCGGGCTCAACTCCCATCCGCAGTTCGGCGACGAGTGCGCCAGGGTCATCGCCGAGCTCACCGGCTACCCGTTCAAGTCCTGCGCCAACAAGTTCTTCGCCCTGTCGGCCCATGACGCGCTGATCAACACTTCGGCGGCGATCCGCACCCTGGCCATGGCCCTGATGAAGATTGCCAACGACGTGCGCTGGCTGGCCAGCGGCCCGCGCTGCGGCATCGGCGAGATCGACATTCCCGAGAACGAGCCGGGCTCCTCGATCATGCCGGGCAAGGTCAACCCGACCCAGTGCGAGGCGCTGACCATGGTCTGCGCCCAGGTCTTCGGCAACGACGCCAGCGTGGCCTTCGCCGGCAGCCAGGGCAATTTCCAGCTCAACGTCTACAAGCCGGTGATGGTGCACAACGTGCTGGAAAGCATCACCTTGCTGGCCGAATCCTGCCGCGCCTTCAACGATCATTGCGCAGTGGGCATCGAGCCCAACCGGGCGCGGATCGAGGCCAACATCGAGAAGAACCTGATGCTGGTGACCGCCCTCAACCGGCACATCGGCTACGACAAGGCGGCCATCATTGCCAAGACCGCGCACCACGAGGGCAAGTCCCTGCGGGAGGTGGCGCAACAGCTTGGCTACGTTTCGGCCGCGGACTTCGACCGCTATGTGGTGGCCCTGGACATGACCCATCCCTGACCCCAGGCCCCCGCAGCCAACCCGCTGTTCCTACTCACAAGAGGCGCGTGAATCCCATGCAGGACGCTGATATTCGCCGAACCAACCTGAGCCAGTTGCTGCGCCGCAAGCGCTGTCTGCGGGTCCTTGAAGCCCACAGCCCGATCTCGGCGCTGCTGGCCGAACAGTCCAGGCTCGAGCGCGGGCCCGGCCCCAGCCTGACCTATGACGCCATCTGGTCCAGCTCCCTGACCGACTCGACCCACAAGGGCCTGCCGGACATCGAGATCCTCTCGCCCAGCAACCGCCTGCACGGCATTCGCGAGATCTTCGATGTCTGTTCGCTGCCGATGATTTTCGACGGCGACACCGGGGGCAAGGCCGAACACTTCGCCATCCACGTGAAGATGCTGGACCGGGCCGGGGTCTCGGCCGTGGTCATCGAGGACAAGTGCGGGCTGAAGAAGAATTCCCTGTTCGGTACTGCCGTGAGCCAGGTCCAGGACAGCATCGCCGAGTTCTGCGAGAAGATCCGCGTGGGCTGCGCCAGCCGCAGCCATGAAGAACTGCTGATCATCGCTCGCTGTGAAAGCCTGATCCTCGACAAGGGCATGGACGATGCCATCGAGCGCTGCCTGGCCTATGTCGCCGCCGGCGCCGACGGGATCATGATCCACAGTCGGAAAAAGGACGGCCTGGAAATCCTCGAATTCGCCCGCCAGTTCCGCCGCCATTGCCCGCGGGTGCCGCTGATCTGCGTGCCCACCAGCTATGCCCACCTGAGTTTCGACGAGCTGGAAGGGGCCGGCTTCAACGCGGTGATCTACGCCAACCACATGCTGCGCAGCGCCTACATGGCCATGCGTGATGTGGCGGTGGGCATTCTCGAACATGGCCGGACCCTGGAGGTGGAACCCCGTTGCCTGGGCATCGAGGAGATCCTCGATCTGGTGCCGGGCACCCGTTAGCCGGGGGTGACCAAGGCAGCCCTGAGAATTCTTGTAGGATTTCGGTTTTATCTCAAAAGATTGCACGACTAAGGATGCACGGGAATAGGAGCTTTCTTACATACGTTGCCAGGGCGGCTGCCTAAAATTGCCCCGTTCGCCCGGCCAGGGACCACAGGCAACATGCCCGGTGGCGACATCTGGTCAGGGCGGGCTGCAACATCGCGGCACCTGCCTGCCCGGCCCATGTTCCGCCTACTGCCTTTGGCTGGCCGGGTCGGCACTTTCAGCCCGACGCGTTCTGCCTCCCCCACATCCCGTTCTGCCCCTGGTGCTTTCCTGCACTATTTTTCACAGAGATTTACAGCTCCCGCCAAGGCCCCGCGTTAGCCTGTGGTCGTTGCAGGACTGTTCAGCGCCTTGCGGCCTGCGCCGAGTGTCGAGCCAAGCGTGGATCGAGCCTTTGGTGCCTCTATCGCGCCCGTTTCCAGGGCGCCCGTGAACCTTCGAGTACCCGTCAGATGAACCTGAGCAATCTCACTCCCGAGCAGATTCGTGCCCGGCGTATGCAGCGTCTTGCCCGACATACCCCGAAGCTGCTGGCAACGGCGCTGTTGACCCTGGTAGTCGCTGCGGTGGCGCTGTGGCTGCCGGAGACCGAACTGCTGCAAAGTGTCGAACAGGCGTCACCGGAGCTCAAGGTCAGCAGCGTCGTGGCCCGGCCCGGCAACGTCGGGCAGCGCATCTTCATCAGCGGTACCCTGGTTCCCCGGGAGGAGATCGCCATCGGTACTGCGCTGCAGGAACAGCGAGTGGCCGCGGTGCGGGTGGAGGAGGGCGACCGGGTGACGGCCGGTCAGGTCCTGGCGGAGCTGGAGACGGTCACCCTGGACGCCCAGGTACGTCAGGCCGAGGCGGCCCTTGGGCGCACGGCGGCCTTGATCCGCCAGCAACAGGCCCTGCACGGGGAAGCCCGGACCAGCCAGGAGCGCTTCGATCAACTGGGCGGTTTCGGCGCGGCCAGTGCGCAACAGGTGGATCAGCAGCGGGCCCAGGCACGTGCCACTCAGGCCAGCCTGGCGGCGGCCCGGGCCGAGTATGAACAGGCTCGGGCGCAGTTGGCCGATGCCCGCGCGCAACGCCAGAAGGCTACGGTACGGGCGCCGGTGGCGGCCGTGGTGTCCGAGCGCCTGGCGCGGGTTGGCGCCCTGAGCGGTGCCGAGCCGTTGTTCCGGCTGATTCGTGACAACCAGCTGGAGCTTGCGGGTGAAGTGGCGGAAAGCGCGTTGCGCGTGCTGCAGATCGGTACCGAGATCCAGGTTCAGGTCGCGGGATTGGCGACCCCAGTGGCCGGTCGGGTCCGCCTGTTGGCACCGAAAGTCGATCCCCTGACCCGACGCGGCCAGGTGCGGATCACCCTGGCCGCCGAGCCGGGGTTGCGCGCCGGCAGTTTCGCCAGCAGCACCCTGGAACTGCCGCAACAGACCCTGGGCCTGGTGCTGCCGCAACGGGCTCTGACCTTCACCAGCGATGATCAGGCTTCGGTGGTGGTGCTCGATGCCCAGGAGGTGGCCAGCCTGCGGCAGATCCGCGTCGGTCGGCGGGACGGCTCCCAGGTGGAGGTGCTCTCCGGTCTGGTGGAGGGGGAGCGGGTCGTGGCGCGGGCCTCGGCCTTCGTCCGTGCCGGTGATGTGGTCAGCCTGGCCGATGACGAGAGCCTTGAGCCATGAGCCTGCAGCTTTCCTCCTGGGCGATCCGCCGCCCGATACCGACCCTGGTGATGTTTCTGGTACTGGCGGTGGCCGGGTGCCTGGCCTTTGTGAAACTGCCGATCAACGCCAATCCGCGCGTGGACTTCCCGGTGATCACCGTAGTCGTGTCCCAGGTAGGCGCCGCGCCCACCGAGCTTGAGCACTCGGTCACCCTGCGCGTCGAGCGCGCGGTGTCCGGCCTTGCCGGGATTCGCCATATCACCTCCACGGTGGCCGACGGGATCTCGGTGACCACCGTGGAGTTCCAGCTCGGTATCGATCCCGGGCGGGCCGCCAACGACATTCGCGACGCCATTGCGCTGATCCGCGCCGACCTGCCGCAGACCATCGAGGAACCGATGATCACCCGCATCGACGTCGAGGGCGGGGCGATCCTCAACTATGCGGTCAAGGGCAGCGA
>NZ_MOAK01000033.1:41931-47003 GCF_003732485.1 Pseudomonas protegens | reverse complement strand
CTGCTTGCGGTGCCCGGGGTGCAGAAAGTCCAGCGCCTGGGGGGCGTCGAGCGCGAGGTCAAGGTCGAGCTGCAGGCCGAGCGCCTGCAGGCCCTGGGGATCACCGCCGAGCAGGTCAACAGGCAACTGGTGCAGACCAACATCAACGTCCCCGGCGGCCGCACCCGGCTGGACAACAATGAGCAGTCCATACGCACCCTGGGCAGTGCGCTGACGGTGGAGGCCCTGGGCAACACCCCCATCGCCCTGTCCGAGGGCCGCTGGGCACGGCTGGGGGAACTGGCCAGGGTGTATGACGGCGCCAGTGAAGCCCGTTCCCGGGCCCGGCTCAACGGCGAGGAAGTGGTGGGTTTTGCGGTGTTCCGCGCCAAGGGCTCCAGCGACACCCTGGTGGCTGCAGGCGTCGCAGCGGCCCTCCAGCGCCTGCAGGCCCAGAACCCGGACGTGGAGATTCACCCGATCTCGTCCTCGGTGGACTACACCCTGGCCAGCTACGACGCGGCGATCATGACCCTGATCGAGGGCGCGCTGCTGACCATCCTGGTGGTCTTCGTGTTCCTCAGAAGCTGGCGCGCCACCCTGGTGGCGGCCATTGCCCTGCCGTTGTCGATCCTGCCGACCTTCGTCGTCATGGCCCTCTTCGGCTACTCGTTGAACAGCATCACCCTGCTGGCCCTGACCCTGGTGATCGGCATCCTGGTGGACGACGCCATCGTCGAGATCGAGAACATCGAGCGCCACCTGGAGCAGGGCAAGCGCCCCTACCAGGCGGCCATCGATGCCAGCGACGCCATCGGCTTTGCAGTGGTGGCGATCACTGCCACCATCGTTGCCGTGTTCCTGCCGGTGAGTTTCATCGGCGGCTTCGTCGGCCAGTATTTCACCCCGTTCGGCATCACGGTCTCGGCGGCGGTGCTGGCTTCGCTGCTGGTGGCGCGCCTGGTGACGCCGCTGATGGCCGCCTACCTGCTCAAGCCCAAGGCGCCTTCCCGGCATGGCGCGCACCCGCCCGCACCCAGCGGGTTGCTGGCGCGCTATCTGAGACTGCTGGAGTGGGCCCTGAAGCACCGGCGCAAGAGTCTGGGCATTGCCGGGCTGTTCCTGATCGGTTCGTTCGCTCTGGTGCCGCTGCTGCCTTCGGGGTTCATGCCGGTCAATGACATCAGCCTGTCGCGCATCGACGTGTCCTTGCCCCCCGGCAGCTCCCTGGCCCGCACCGACAAGGTGTTGTCCGGCATGGCCGAGCAGTTGCGCCAGCGGCCCGAAGTGCTGTCGGTGTTTGTCACCGCCGGTGGCGAGGATTCCTCCGGGGCCACCGATGTGGCCACCGCCCAGCTCCTGGTCCGGCTGGTGCCGCCGGACCAGCGCAAGCTCAGCCAGAAGGCCTTCGAGCAATCCCTGCGGCCGTTGCTCAACGGCTTTGCCGACTTGCGCTACGCGTTTCGCGGCGAGAGCGCGGCCCGGGACATTTCGATCATCCTGGTGGGCGCCGAGGGGCAGGCACTGAGCCGGGCCGCCCATGCCCTGCAGCGAGAGATGCGCGGCATCGAGGGCATCGCCAACGTCCAGGTGAACGAGCCGTTGCTGCGCCCGGAACTGCTGATCCAGCCCCGGGTGGATGAAGCAGCCCGGGCCGGGGTCAGCCCCCTGGCCATCGGCAGCGTGGCGCGGATCGCCACCGTGGGCGAGATCAACGCCAGTTCGGCACGCTTCAATTTCCATGACCGCCAGGTGCCGATCCGGGTGCTGCTGCCGGCCATCGAGCAGGGCGACCTGAATGCCCTGAACAACCTCGGCGTCAGCAGCGACAGCGGCAAGGTGCTGCCCCTGAGCGCGGTGGCCGATATCGGCTACGGCAGTGGGCCGGCGCGGATCGAACGCTTCTCGCGGCTGCGCCGGGTCTCGGTGGACGCCGATCTGGCGGGGCTTAGCCTGGGCGCGGCCCTGGAAGCCATCGACCAACTGCCGGCCCTGGACCCGCTGCCCGAGGGCGTGCGGCGGGTCGAGTATGGCGATGCGGAATACATGAACGAGATGTTCGACAAGTTCGGTGTGGCCATGGGGCTGGGCATCATGATGGTGTTTGCGGTGCTGGTGCTGCTGTTTCGTGACTTCCTGCAGCCGCTGACCATCCTCGTCGCGCTGCCGCTGTCCATCGGCGGAGCCCTTGGCGGACTGCTGCTGTATGGCGCGGCCATCGACTTGCCGGTGGTTATCGGTCTGCTGATGCTGATGGGCATCGTCACCAAGAACTCGATCCTGATGGTGGAGTTCACCATTGAGAACCGCCGCGCCGGCTTGTCCCGGCACCAGGCCCTGATCCAATCGGGAGCCGAGCGTGCCCGGCCGATCATCATGACCACCATCGCCATGGTCGCGGGCATGCTTCCGGCGGTATTCAGCAGCGGAGCCGACGCGGGATTCCGCGCGCCCATGGCTGTGGCAGTCATTGGTGGGCTGATCACCTCGACCCTGTTGAGCCTGGTGCTGGTGCCGGTGGTCTTCAGCTACATGGACGACCTGAACCAGTGGCTGGCGCCGCGCCTGGCACGGCTGACATCGGTCACTCCAGAGGACCGTGCTGCAGCGCGGCCACCGCAACCTTGAGGCTCAACCCCAGGCCGGCGTCAGGGTCGTACTTCGGAGCGGGCCAGGCTCGCTGCTTCGCTCCAGGCGCCCCCCAGGGCCCGCATGCCTTCGGGGAACCGCGCCTCAGGCGCCGACCATCCACTTGGCCAGGCCGTGGCGGCCACTGACCCCGAGCTTGGCGGCGGCACGCTTGAGGTAGGTTTCGATGGAGCTGTTCTTGACGCTCAGGCGCTGGGCCATTTCCGGCACCGTACCTCCAGTCAACAGTCCCAGACACACTTCTTTTTCCCGGGCCGAAAGGCTGATGTCCCCCAGGGACAGGCGCTCGTCGAACTCCCGTTGCAGGGGTGTCTGCCGGCGCGCATCCAGGGGGCGGGTGCTCCAGCTGCGCAGGTTCTTCAGGGCCTGTTGCCGATGCAGTTGGGCATGGCGCTCCAACAGCGGCAGCAGGGTCGCCGACAGGCTCTTGAGAAAGGACAGTTCGGCCAGGGAGAAACCGCCCTGGGAGGGTTCGCGGTAGAGGGTAATGACACAGCGGCGGTTGGCTTTGCGCGAGACCAGATGGCATTGGTGCGGGGTGTTGCGCGAAGGCCCGTACTGGACCTGGGCATTCATCTGAATCAGCAGCGAGTCGTCCATTTCCAGCATCTTGTGCAGCAGGGGATCGTGGCGTCGTGGGGGCTCCGGCAGGGGCAGGTCCTCCTGCAGCCCGGCTCGCCCCAGCAGGGTGATCGACAGGGGGCTGGCCTGGCGTTCATCGAGGTTCCACTCGCTGAGCAGCAACTGGGTGACCGGCACCAGTTTGTCCACCAGTTGCAGCATGTCCCGGGCGAATCCGCAATGGCCGGTACTGGAGATCAGTTGCCCCAGTTCGAAGTAGAAGGGTGGAGTTTCCATGTTGGCGATACTGCTGGTCAGACCCATATCCTTATCATCCTTGATCGAGACAAATCGCTGATCGAAACGCGGTTGCTACAGTGCTCCGCAGCCCAGTGTTCGTGAACCTGATCGAGTCGGAAAAGTCCGATTTAAGCCTAAGAAATTACTTTGCGTCTGTAGGGGTAAACCGGGACACACAGGCCGCGCCAGAGCGCTGGCGTCGTATCCCCGATAATCCGGCAACAGGCTCGCAACCCCCGTTGCTGTTCGTCCTCGTGGTTCTGCAAGTCACTGTAACCACAGGCTCATCTGGCCTGGCGGGAGGGCAGGCGAGGCCAGGAGCCTCGTGTACGGGTAGTCAATGTCCTACAGCCATTTCAGTCGATCCGCAGCAGCATCACTGGGACCGCGGATGAAGCCGCCGCTGTCATCGGCTACCTGTTCATCAAGGAATGGGAAATGGTGTTGTCCATGGGCTCGATCGTCACTGCGTTCGCCTGTTCGACCCTGATCGGCATCGTCTTCGGCTTCGGCTTCGTTCCGGCGCGCAATGCCGCCCGGCTGGACCCGATCGAGGCCCTGGCCAGGGATTGACCGGCCCACACACGGAACCGCCGGCACTGGGGCCGGCGGGGTCGGGTTACGGGGTCAAGGCCGGTGTCGGATCAGGCCGGCGCGCCATCGCCGGTGCCCGGCGCGTCTTCCTGGGGCGAGTACATCCAGCGCAGCAGAGAGTGGCGACCACTGATGCCGAGCTTGATGGCGGCGCGCTTGAGGTAGCTCTCGACGGTATTGACCTTGAGCTCGAGCTGCTCGGCCAGCTGCGGTGCGGTGCGTCCGGCCAGCAGCCCGACACAGACTTCCAGCTCGCGGTTGGACAGGCGCAGTCCGGACTGCTCCAGGCGCTCGGCAAAGCGCTGGCGCAAGGTCGCCAGGCCCTCGATGGCGGCGCGGTCCTGCGCGGCAGAGTCGCTGCGCGGCTGCAGGGCGCTGATGTGGTGTTCCACCATGGGCAGCAGCAGCGGCGAGATGTCCTCCAGCAACAGGCGTTCCTGGGGGGAAAAGCTCTGGGCCTGGCTGCTGCGGTACACCGACAGCACGAAGTGATACGAATCCTTGCGACCGGTCAGGTGCAATTGCGCCGGGTCCGCGTTGCCCCGGTGCCGCAGCAGCGGCGGGCTGCCGCAGGGTTCGTCGGGCTGCTCGGGAAAGCCGGCGCGCAGCAGTGGGTCGTTGCTGGCGTGCAGATCGCTGTACAGCGGGTGACGGCTCTGCATCAGGGTATTGCCGGTTCTGCCGCTGGCCTGTTGCGGGTCGGCCCGCAGTTGGGTGATGTGAGTGGCGTCCACAGCCAGTTGGGTGAGTATCAGGTCGTGCAGCATGCGCGGGAAACTGCGGCTGCCGGTACTGGCGATGACCTTACCAATGTGTGGAAACAGTACTTGTGAGTTCATCATTTCATCCATGAATGTGAAGGTGTGGAAGGACTGCCTTATAACAACGAGTTTGGGGCGCGCTTGATTTACCTCCGGTTTGCGCGGATCGACAAAGGGTCGCCACGTATCCTAGTACAGGGCTGCGATGGCTGTTTGATGAAGTGCGCA
>NZ_MOAK01000033.1:38121-41904 GCF_003732485.1 Pseudomonas protegens | reverse complement strand
GGCGGGGCCGCTATACCCGCCGCCGCGCCTGGGGCTGGCGCGGTGGCGGGGCGGGCGGGGGCTACAGGCGCGGTTGCTCCTGGGGCATGCCCAGCAACTGGTGCAGGGTGTTGATCAGCGCCTGCTGGCGCAGCCGGTCTTCCTGGTGCCGGGCCTCTGCGGCGGCGACATCGGCGTGGCAGTGCGGGCAAGTGCTTTCATGGGTGTGGATGTACTCCAGGCAACTGCGGCACAGGGCCAGGCGCGGCGGGATGCGACCTTCCTCGGGGGAGGCCTGGCCCTGGTTGACCCAGGCCAGCTTGATCACCTGGCCGCTGTCGCTGACGCTGGAGACCGCCTCGCCGGTGTCGATGCGCTCGGTGATCAGGTCGAAGCGGCCCACCGAGAACGACGCCGGGCCGGCGTCTTCGAGTTTGACGATGCGCTCGCGCAGGCCCTTTTTCGCCAGGTCCAGGGTCCGGTAATGGCAGTAGGGGTTGTTCCCCGGCTTGCCCAGCAGCGAGTGCGAGGTCCAGGTGCAACCGCCGCGGCAGACGTCGTTGTAGTAGCAGGTGCGGCAGTAGCCCCACAGGTCGTCCACCGAGCGCAGGCGGCCGAAGTGGATGCCTTCGCTGTAGTGCCAGATGTCGTGCAGGCTCATGCTGCGCACGTTGCCACCGGAGAAACCCACGGTGGCCAGGGACGGGCAGCCCTTGACCGTGCCGTCGGCTTCCAGGGCCAGCACCGTCTGCCCGGCGGCGCAGCCGCTCCAGTGCACACGGTCGTCGCCGAAGCCGCGCCACATGTGTTCGTAGGGGCCGTAGTAGCCGATGTTGTTGCCCACGTTCATCAGCAAGCCGCGCTCGGCACCTTCGCGATACAGCCGGGCCAGCAGCGGCATCACCTCCAGCAATTGATAGGGCTGCAACAGCAGCTCGGGGTGATCCACGGCGTTGCCCATGGCCACCGTCAGCTGGATCTGCCAGTGGCTGGCGCCGGCATCGATGATCAGTTCCATCAGGGCCGGCAGGTCGGGCAGGGTGGCGGCGCCGATCTGGGTGTTGACGCTGACCTTGAGGCCGGCCTGCCTGGCCCGGCGCAGGGTGTCCAGGGCCTTGTCGAAGGAGCCTTTGACGTTGCGCACCGCATCATGCAGCGGCGCCAGGCCGTCCAGGGACACGCCGACGCCATTGAGCCCGGCGTCCACTGCGGCCTGCATCTTGGCCGGGGTCAGGTTGCGTCCGCCGGTCTGGATCGCCACGTACATGCCGTGGTCGTGGATGGCCTGGATCAGCCGCGTCCAGTCCTTGCGCAAATAGGCTTCGCCGCCGATCAGGGTGACTTCCCGGGTGCCCAGGGCGGCGATGGAATCGATCACCGACAGGCATTCCTGGGTGTTCAGCTCGCCGGGGCGCCGATGCCCGGCACGGGAGCCGCAATGCAGGCACTTGAGGTCGCAGGCGAGGGTGATTTCCCAGACCACGTGCACCGGCACATAGCGCTTGAGGTCGGTTTCGCTGAGGTAGCGGGCGGGGAGACGGTCTGACATGAAAGATCCTTGCGCACCCAGCGGTGCGCGGCACCAACCCATCGAAATAGGCGCGCCTTCCTTGTGCGGCAATGGCGCGATCGGTTTACCGCAACCCTGGGGCCGCCCCTTGCCGGCCGGCCCCGGGTGCCTGGGCTCAGCGACGTTCCAGGCGGCTGATTTCCGCTTGCAACTGCTGCACCGCCTGGCTCAGGTTGTCACTGTTGGCCAGTTGCTGCTCGCCCTGGGCCACCAGCGCCTTGAGCCGCGCCAGATCGCCGCTGCTCTGAGCCTGCTGCAGCGCCACGGCATACAGCGGCTGCGGGTACAGATGCCGCTGATCGTCCTTGGGTACCGGCTCGGCGTTGGCCGCTTGATCCACGGGCGCCTGGCTCACGGCGGCATGCTGGACCACATGCCAATGGCCCTGGTACAGGTACTTGTAGCTGGCAAAGCCGCTGGCCCAGTCCAGGCCGAGGATGCCCTGCAGCTGGAAGGTCTGGGAGATATCGCTGTTGGGGCCGCTGGGGTTGCCGGCCAGGCTGAGGATGATGTGCCCCTCGCTGGACGGGTCGAGCTTGACCTGGGAGTAGTCGCCCCAGACATCGGCGTGGAAGCGCACCGGTGGCGACGTGCTCTGGGTCACACGGGCGATGCCGCTGACCCGTTTTTTCGGGGTGTCGACCAGCAGGTCGAGGGTCAGCACCGGGCCACCGATCACAGGGTTGGCGACGATGAGGCGGGTATGGAACAGTCCGATTGTCATGCTGCAACTCCTTATCTCGATAGAAGACATCAGGTTCGCTGGACGGCCGGAATCAGCGCCGCTCGTGCTTGTCGATCTCGGCCTTGGCCGCATCCAGCGCCGTGCGGATCAGCGGCAACTGCTCCAGTTGCTGGGTGGCCACCTTGTGCAGGCTCTTCATCTGCGCCAGGTCGCCGCTGGCGATGGCGCCGTGGATCGGTGCCGCGTACAGCGCCGAGATCGGTGGCAGCGGGCGGTTGGGCTGGCCATGGTGAGGGGCCGAGAGGGTGCTGGACTGCACGGGTTCCTGCAGATGGGCGGGGACCTGATTGACCGATACCCAGCTGTGTCCGTTGTAGTACTGGTAGTTGGCCACGCCTTCCTTCCAGTCCTCGCCGACCACCAGATGCAGCTTGAAGTTGATGACGGAGTTGGAACCGGGTCCGCCCTGATTGCCCTGGGCGGTGACGAGGATCTTGCTGGTGCTCGGTGGCATGACCGTCAGGTAGGTGTACTGACCCCAGACTTCGCTATGCAGGTCCAGGGGCGGATTGACCGCCTGAGTGATGGACGACGTGCCGCGCACGCTGTGCTCGGGGGCGTAGACCAACAGATTGAGGATCAGGGTCTGAGCCCCGGGTTGCGAGGTACCGATGCGATAGCTCAGGGGGAACAGGCCTTCTTGGGGGATAGAACCAGACATTTGTTTTGCCTCCATTCAATGACGGGGAAACAGCGACTAGTGCTGTTCCAGGCGGGCGACTTCCTTGGCCAGCTGTTCGTAGGCGTTGTGCAGATCCTTGGGTTCGGACTCTTTCGGACCGCGCTTGGCCAACAGGGCTTTCATCTGGGGCAGCTTGCCTTCGGAGATCGCCGATTGAATGGCCACCCCGTAGGGTGGAATCACATGTTGAGATGCATTGCTCATGGCGTGTGCCTTCCGTGGGTGTGGATGGGTGCTGCGGTACTCGGCAGCTTTTGCAGTTAAGCAGCGCGGGTGGAAAGGGCGGGGTAATGGCACATTGATTTTGTGGGTTTCCGACAGGTGGATTCACGGGGGATCGAGGGGGGATTTGGGGGGAATTCCAAAGGGCGATATGCAGGGGGGAGGTGATTGCGGATGGCGATAGAGGGGTGGGTTTTTCGCGGGGCTAATCCGGTGATGCGGGGTGGCCGCTGGCGGTTTTGCCTTTGGGGTGAGGGTGCGGGGTACATATCCGTTGTTGTGGGTGCGGCCACTTATGGTTTCGCTCTTACAGCGAGTGGGACGGGGTACATATCCATTCCTGCGGGTGTGGCCACTTATGGTTTCGCCCTTACGGCGAGTCCCTTTTTACAAACGCCTAAAAAGGAACCAAAAACGCTTGCCCCTCCATGGGCCCCTCGCTAAGGCTCGGGGTTCCCTCTCTCCGGCATTGCTCCGGGGGCCGCCGCCAACCGGCCATCCATGGCCGGGTGGCGGCTAGCTCGGCATCCCTGCCGAGCTGCCCCCTACGCAACGCCTGCGTTCGGCCGGCTGGGAAGGGGCCTG
>NZ_MOAK01000033.1:25200-38111 GCF_003732485.1 Pseudomonas protegens | reverse complement strand
AAAGCCCAGCGCGTTTTACGCGCTGTCCGTAGGAGCCGGCTTGCCGGCGAAGAGGCCCACAAGTCATGCAGCGCCTGGGCTGACGCCTTCGCTGGCAAGCCAGCTCCTACGGTGGTCCAAACACCGCACATCTCTGTAGGAGCCGGCTTGCCGGCGAAGAGGCCCACAAGTCATGCAGCGCCTGGGCGGACGCCTTCGCTGGCAAGCCAGCTCCTACATGGGGGGCGGTACACTCCGCCCTATCTTCAGGCCGGCCGGTAGGCCGCCATCAGGCCATGGATGGCCTGTGGCGGCGGCCCACGGATCGATGCCTTCGTTCGGGCATGCCGAGCCTAGGCGAGGCACCGAGTAGAGGGGCAAGAGCCTTTGGTTACTTTGGGTTGGGCCGGCATTCCGGCTTTCCAAAGTGACTCGCTGTAAGAGCGAAACCGCCCGTGGCCCCACCCGCAGCAACGGATATGCCCCCAAACCCTCGGCTCATGACTCAAACCACCCCCAACTCCCCCAACTGCCGCCGCGTCTCCCCCGCGGCCACATGATGAATCGCCCGCCAGCCCAACGCCCTGGCCGCGACGATGTTCGGCGCATGATCATCAATGAACACCAATTCCTCAGGCGCCACCCCCGGCAAATGCGCACGAATGCGCCCCAAAGCCGTGTGATAGATCTCGGCATCCGGCTTGATCTGCCGCTCCTGCCCCGACACCACAATGTCGCGAAACTTCTGCAAAAACGGGTAATTCTCCCAGGCATAGGGAAAGGTTTCCTGGGACCAGTTGGTCAACCCGAACAGCGGCATCTGCGCCTGGTGCAGGTCTTCCAGCAGGGTCACGCCTTCCTCCAGCGGGCCCTTGAGCATCTCCGGCCAGCGCCCGTAATAGGCCTCGATCAACGGCGCATGCTCGGGATGCTCGGCCACCAGACTGCGGGTCGCTTCGGCCAGGGGCCGCCCGGCGTCCTGTTGGGTGTTCCAGGCCTGGGTGCAGACGGTGTCGAGGAACCACTGGCGACGGTCGTCGTCGGGGATCAGTTGGCGGTACAGGTGGTGCGGGCTCCAGTCGAACAGCACGCCACCAAAATCGAAAACCACGGCACGAATTGTCATCAACACTTCCTTTTGAGCGTTTATGGGCCAGGCGCCATCCTGCGACGCTGTGCAGCGCAATGCAATTTACCGGTGGCCATTGGTCCGCTGGCCGGCACCCTTGGAACCGATCGCGATCCAACACCTGTACCCGTCCTTTTGCGGGCTAGCACAGGAGCTGACCATGGCTGCCAAGAACCCCACGGGGCCGCGCTCGTCCGAGCACGCCTCGAATCACCATGACCCGGGTTTCGACCCCGATTCGCCGGACCTCGCCGACCCCCAGGTCGATCCGGTAGGCCCGGCCAGGGCGCCTCTGGATCAGCCTGAGCCCGAGCATCAACGCAAGCGCTCGCGAGCCTACGACCCCTTGGCCAATCTGAGGAAATGACCTCGGCGCGCCGACATGCGGCCGTCGCCGGCCGGTTCTGCGGGTGTAAGGTAAAACGGCCAAGCCCCAGGCACGCTGACAAAAAGGAGGTGTCCATGAGTACGCCACTGTTGAACAAGTTGCAGATCAACGGTTATCAGGTATTGAGCGTCAACTACGGCCCCTGGAAGGTCTGCACAGCGGGCGACCGGCTCGCCACTTTCGGCACCCGGGAAGAGGCCCTGGCCTTTGCCGCCGCCTTGCCGGTGCGCAGGGAAACACCGGCCACCAAGCTTCGATAGCGCCCCGGCAAAAAAAGCCCCGATCGGTTCGGGGCTTTTTTGTGTCCGGGCTGCTGCAAGCGCCGGGTCAGTCGACAATCACCGGCTCGTTCGGATCATCGCTCAGGCACACGGTCAATTGCTCCCCGGCCTTGTTGAACGCGCAGCGGGGCAGGGATTGCTGCTTGATGAAGCTCAGCGGCGGCAGGATGAACACCGCCGCCAGAACCAGCGCCCACACGGTCTGCAGAAACAGCACATCGGCGCTGTGGGCGGCGGGCCGTGAGATGAGGCGGCGGCGCCAGTACAGGTACAGGCCGCTGATGAAGAGCACGCCGACGACGCCCATCATGTAGTCCAGCTCCCAGTCCTGGGGGCTGAACGCGCGGCTGCCATCCTCATCATCCGGGTAGTTGAGCCGCCACCAGGCCCCCAGCAGCAACGGCACCAGCCCGGCCATCAGCCACGCCATGCGCGCGCCGGGCATCCGGGTCAGCAGGGCCAGGACCAGGCCGATCAGGCACAGCACCCAGGCAAACAGGTACAGCTGGAAACCCATGGCGCCGCCGAACAGCGTGCCGCTGACATCCCGGGGAACCATCATTTGCACGTCGCACAGCAGCATCACCGACAGCGGGATAGCGACGACGATCCAGCACAGGGGGCGGTACAGCCACAACCACAGGGTAAACAGGCGAGACATGGGCACACTCATCAAGGTCGAGAAAACAAAGAGGCCAGGTTGGCGATCAGTCGACAATCACCCGGGTGCCAGGGCCCAGGCATATGCTCAACTGATTGCCGGCCCGGTCGAAGGCGCAATAGGGCAGGGGCTTGCGGGTGATGGCCAACAGCGGTGGAAGGATGAAGGTCGCCCCCAGCACCAGGGCCCACAGGGTGCGCAGCAACAGCAGCTTGCGATGGGCGGGCGGACGCGGTTTGAGCCGCTGCTGGCGCAACAGGTAGACCCCGCTGTAGACCAGGGCGAAACCGAACACCATCACGTAGTCCAGCTCCCGGGCCTGGATGCTGAAGATCAGGTTGCCGTCGAAATCATCCGGGTAGTTGATCCGCCACCACAGGCCCAACAGCAGTTGCACCAGCCCGGCGACGATCCAGGCCAGGCGCGCGCCGGGCACCCGGGTCAGCAGCGCCAGCACCAGGCCCAGGACGCTGAGGGCCCAGCCGCCCAGGTACATCAGAAAGCCCATGGAACCGCCGAACAGGGTGCCGCCAATATCCCGGGGGACGATCAGGTTCAGGTTGCAATGGATCATGGTGGCCGTCGGCGCGGCGACGGCGATCCAGCACAGCGGGTAGTAGAGCCGGGACCAGAGGGTGTACAGGCGGGACATGAAGGAACTCGAGAGTAACAGGGACGATGAGGGAGGGCGGCTCAGGTTCAAACCAACAGCCAACCGCAGGCAACCGCGAACAGCACCAGGGCGAGGCTGATGCCCGCCAGGGGAATGCGGAACCAGTAACGAATTGCCAGCGCCCACAGGCTGGCGAGAAACCCCAGGCCGATCAGCAGCAAGCCGCGGGCCTCCAGCAGCAGGGCCGGGTGCAGCCAGGCGAGGTAGCCATAGACCAGGCCGAACAGCATGGCGCCCAGGCTGTGGCTGGCGTTGAAGCCGACCCAGGCCCGCCACAGGCTGGTCTGACGGGTGATCATCGGCGACACCTGGCGCATGCGTTCGGCCAGGGCCGGATCACGGGGCTGGAATTTGTCGGTGGCGAAGGTGTAGATCAGGTGCAAGGTGCCGAGCAGCAGCACGATGACTGAGCTGGCGATGATCAGGGCGGGGGCCAACACGTTTCTTCCTTGGGCGGTGCTCGGGTGCGCGGAGTATGCAGCGGCGCCCGGGGTTTTGCACCTGCGGGCGCGGCTTTTTTACCGGCACGGGGCAGGGCGACGGGCGCCCTGCCCAGGCACTCAGAAGTGCTCGGCGTCGAGGCCGAACAAGGAGGAGCTGCCGGCGCGGATGCTCTGCTCCAGGCTGAGGATGCGCGGCAGCATGCGGCTGAAGTAGAAGCGTGCAGTGGCCAGTTTGGCACCGTAGAAACCGTCGTCTTCGGAACGCTTGTGCTCGGCCACCTGGGCCATGCGCGCCCACAGGTAGGCATAGGCCACGTAGCCGAACAGTTGCAGGTATTCGACGCAGGCGCTGCCCACCGCGTTGGGGTTCTGCGCCGCCTGTTCACGCAGCCAGTCGCTGAGGTCTTCCAGGCGTTGCACCGCGTCCAGCAGCTCGGCGGCGTAGGCGGCGCCGGGCAGGTAGGCGTAGTCGCGGATCTCGCCGGTGAACAGGCGCAGGGCCACGCCGCCGTTGCCCACCACCTTGCGCCCCAACAGGTCCAGGGCCTGGATGCCGTTGGTGCCTTCGTAGATCTGGGCGATGCGTACATCCCGCACCAATTGCTCCTGGCCCCATTCGCGGATGTAGCCGTGGCCGCCGAAGATCTGCTGGCCCAGCACGCAACTGTCCAGGCCGGTGTCGGTGAAGAACGCCTTGGCCACCGGGGTCAGCAGCGGCACCAGGGCCTCGGCGTTTTGACGCTCATGGGGCTGGTCGGCGAACTTGGCCAGGTCCAGTTGCTGACCGACGTAGCTGGCGAAGGCGCGGCCGCCTTCGGTCATGGATTTCATCGACAGCAGCATGCGCCGCACATCGGGGTGGACGATGATCGGGTCGGCGATCTTGTCCTTGGCCACCGGGCCTGCGGGGGAACGGCTCTGGATGCGCTCGCGGGCATAGGTGCGGGCGTTCTGGTAGGAATTCTCGGCGCAGCCGATGCCCTGGATGCCGATGGACAGGCGCTCGTAGTTCATCATGGTGAACATCGCCGCCAGGCCCTTGTTGGCCTCGCCGATCAGCCAGCCGCTGGCGCCGTCGAAGTTCAGCACGCAGGTGGCGGAGGCCTTGATGCCCATCTTGTGCTCGATGGAACCGCAGCTCACCGCGTTGGCCGCGCCGAGCACGCCGTTGGCGTCGACCTGGATCTTCGGCACCAGGAACAGCGAGATGCCCTTGGGTCCGGCCGGGGCGTCCGGCAGCTTGGCCAGCACCAGGTGGATGATGTTCTCGGTCAGGTCCTGCTCGCCGCCGGTGATGAAGATCTTGCTGCCGCTGATGCGGTAGCTGCCGTCGGCCTGGGGTTCGGCGCGGGTGCGGATGATCCCCAGGTCGGTGCCGGCGTGGGCCTCGGTGAGGCACATGGAACCGGCCCAGCGGCCTTCGTACATCGGCGGCAGGTACAGCTGTTTCAGCGCTTCGCTGGCGTGGGCATCGATGGCCAGGCAGGCGCCGGAACTCAGGGCCGAGTACAGGGCGAAGCTGGAGTTGGCGGCGTAGAGCATCTCCTCGAACTGCACCGCGAGCATCTTCGGCATGCCCATGCCGCCGTAGGTCGGGTTGCCGCTCAGGCCGACCCAGCCGCCCTGGATATAGGTGCTGTAGGCCTCCTTGAAACCGGCCGGGGTGCGCACCTGCCCAGCGTGCCAGCTGGCGCCTTCCTCGTCGCCGCTGCGGTTGAGCGGGGCGATCAGGTTGCCGGTGACCTTGGCCGCTTCTTCGAGAATGGCGTCGGCGGTGTCGCCGTCCACGGTATCGGCCAGGGCCGGCAGACGGGCCCAGAGCTTGGGCGCGTTGAACACTTCATGCAGGACAAAGCGCATGTCGCGCAGCGGAGCGTTGAATTCGGGCATTGCAGGAACCTCGGGCAAAAGGGGAGGTTGAACGGCCGTGGCCGCATGAATCGACAACGAAAACCCCGCCACCATGTAGGAGCCGGCTTGCCGGCGAAGAGGCCCGCAAGCCTGGCGTCGCATGGGCCGACGCCTTCGCTGGCAAGCGGAGCGCCGCCCGGCCAGCTCCTACGGGGGCTGGGTAGGTGTATTCAGGCTAGAGGTTTTTCGCCATGTCGCGCAGGACGAACTTCTGGATCTTGCCGGTGGAGGTCTTGGGCAACAGGCTGAAGACCACGGTGCGCGGCACCTTGAAGCCCGCCAGGTGCTCGCGGCAGAAGGCGATGATCTCGGCTTCGCGCACGTCCTGATGATCGGCCTTGAGGGTGATGAAGGCGCAGGGCGTTTCCCCCCATTTTTCGTCGGGCCGGGCCACCACCGCCGCTTCCAGCACCGCCGGGTGGCGATAGAGCACGCCTTCCAGCTCGATGGTGGAGATGTTCTCGCCGCCGGAAATGATGATGTCCTTGAGCCGGTCGCGGATTTCGATATAGCCGTCCGGGTGGGTCACCCCCAGGTCGCCGGTGTGAAACCAGCCGCCCTCGAAGGCTTCGGCGGTGGCCGTGGGGTTTTTCAGGTAGCCCTTCATCACGGTGTTGCCGCGCATGAAGATCTCGCCGATGGTCTGGCCGTCCCGGGGCGTGGGTTCGAGGGTTTTCGGGTCGGCCACCATCACCCCTTCCAGGGTCGGGTAGCGCACCCCCTGGCGCGACTTGATCTGCGCTCGCTGCTCCAGGGGCAACTCGTCCCAGGCCGCGTGCCAGGCGCACAGGGTCACCGGGCCATAGACCTCGGTCAGGCCGTAGACGTGGGTCACCTTGATGCCCATTTCCTCCACCGCGCCGATCACCTTGGCCGGTGGCGCGGCTCCGGCCACCATGGCGTTGACCGGGTGGTCGATGGCCGCCTTGGCGGTGTCGGGCATGTTCACCAGGGCATTGAGCACGATGGGCGCGCCGCACAGGTGAGTGACCTGATGCTCGCGGATCAGGTTGAGGATCTTCTGCGGATCGACCCGGCGCAAAAACACATGCACTCCGGCCAGGGCGGTGACGGTCCAGGGGTAGCACCAGCCGTTGCAGTGGAACATTGGCAGGGTCCACAGGTACACCGGGTGGTTGCCCATGGCCCAGGTCATCTGGTTGCCCAGGGCATTGAGGTAGGCGCCGCGGTGGTGATAGACCACGCCCTTGGGGTTGCCGGTGGTGCCCGAGGTGTAGTTCAGGGCGATGGCCTGCCACTCGTCATCCGGCCACTGCCAGGCAAACTCGGGATCGCCCTCGGCGAGAAAGGCCTCGTAATCCAGATCGCTGACCGGCTGGCCTTCGCCGTATTCCGGGTCGTCGAGGTCGATCACCAGGGGCGGGTGATCGAGCATGGCCACGGCGGCGTGGATCACCTCATGGAACTCGCGGTCGGCGATCAGCACCTTGGCTTCGCCGTGGGCCAGCATGAAGGCGATGGCCTCGGCGTCCAGGCGCACATTGAGGGCATTGAGCACGGCGCCGATCATCGGCACGCCGAAGTGCGCTTCGAGCATCGCCGGGATGTTCGGCAGCATCACCGCCACGGTGTCGTTCTTGCCGATGCCGCGTCCGGCCAGGGCCGAGGCCAGGCGCCGGCAGCGGCTGTAGGTCTGGGCCCAGGTGCGACGGATCGAACCGTGGATCACCGCCGGGTAATCGGGGTAAACCGCAGCGGTACGCTCGATGAAGCTCAAGGGGGAGAGGGCGATATGGTTGACGGCAGTCGGCGCCAGGCCTTGCTCGTAGATGGACATGGTTCGGGTACCCGGTGGCTGATTATTAGCTCTATTGGCCGAGGCTTGGATGGCGTGTGCTGTGTACCTGGGGGCACCCACTGTAGGCGCCGGCTTGCCGGCGAAGGCGATCTCAAGAACACCTGCGCCCGTAGGAGCCGGCTTGCCGGCGAAAGCGCTCTCACGGGCCCCTTCGCTGGCAAGCCAGCTCCTACGTTCGGCGTTCCCAGCAGGTACGCAGCACACCCAGCGAAAGCTCGGTGACTTATCCGGGGTCTTTTATATACTGTTTGTCGATTGATATGGAAGTACTACCTGAGTTGTATAGTAGTTGTACTATAAAAAAGAACCTACCCTTCCGGCCGCGAGACTGATCGACCATGCCCGACTCTACCCACCTGCGTCACTGGCTGCGCCTGCAGCGTGAAGGCCAGTTGCCGGACTCGCCCTGGCTCGGCCACGACCCGCAACCCAGCCTGCTGCTGGACGCCCGGGCGCAGCCGCTGGACCTCAACCCGGCACTGCGCCAGTGGCTGGAGGGCTGCCCCCCGGCGCCGCTGACGGCGCTGCTGCCGGTCAACCACCCGGCCCTGGTACGGGCCTGCCTGGAACAGCAGCGGGCCATCGAGCAGGTGGAAGCCCAGTGGGGCGAGCGCATCCTGCTCTGGAGCTTTATCCCCGATCCGCATCGCCAGCGGGTGCTGGCGCGCTGCCAGGAAGCCACGGCCCAGGTCCGGGCCGAGCGCGAGTCGGCCAAGGCCCGGCGCCTGTACCGGCTGATCACCGAAAACACCACCGACCTGATTTCCCGGCACACCCCGGACGGCTGTTTCCTCGATGCTTCGCCGGCGTCCTGGACCCTGCTGGGCTACTGGCCCGAACAACTGCGTGGCCTGCTGGCCCGCAGCCTGTTCCACAGCCAGGACCTGGCCGGGCTGATGCAGCGCACCCGCGATGCCCTGGAGCAGGACGGCTACCACACCATGACCTATCGCATCCGCCATCGCGACGGCCACTACCTGTGGTTCGAAACCGCCTGCCGCGGCATTCGCGACACCTACACCGGCACCGTGGTGGAAGTGGTGGCGGTGTCCCGGGACATCACCGCCCGGGTCCAGGCCGAAGAGAACAAGCGGCGCCTGGCGGAAGTGGTGGAGGCCAACCCCGACCCGGTGCTGTTCATCCAGCCCGGCGGCGCGGTGACCTACCTCAACCCGGCGGCGCGGCGCACCCTGGGGCTCGGCGACGGGCAGGCAATGCCGGAGCTGGCGGCGATCCTCAGCCAGGACGTGCTGCAGAGCCTGCAACAGCAAGGCTGGAGCTGTGCCGAGCGCAGCGGCCGCTGGAGCATCGAGGCGCGCCTGCAACCCCCGGCCGGCGGCAGCTCGGTGCCGGTGTCGCTGATGCTCCTGGCCCACCGCGCGGCCAGTGGCGAGCGTTTCTATTCCCTGGTGGCCCACGACCAGAGCGAGCGCGAACTGCGCGAGGCCCAACAGCGCCATCACCAGGACGAGCTGGCCCACACCGCGCGCCTGGTGACCCTGGGCGAACTGGCCTCCGGCATCGCCCACGAAATCAACCAGCCGTTGGCGGCGGTGGTCAATTACGCCAATGCCAGCCAGCGCTATCTGCAGGCCCTGGACACTCAGCCCGAGGCCGCTCGCAAGGTGGCCCAGGGTCTGGAGCGGATCGCCGAACAGGCGACCCACGCCGCCGAAGTGATCAAGCGCCTGCGGGCCTTTTTGCGCAAGGGCGGGCGCCGGGTGCAGGCCCTGGACATCGCCGAAGTGGCCCGGGAAACCGTGCGCCTGTGTGCCTGGGAAGCCCAGGCCAGCCAGGTGACGATCGACTTGCAGTTGGCGGATAATCTGCCGCCGGTGTACGCCGATCGGGTGCTGCTGGAACAGGTGCTGCTGAACCTGTTGCGCAACGCCATCGAGGCCAATCGCGAAGTGCATCCGCAGCAAGGCTCGCACATTGTGCTGGGCGCCGAAGCAGCGGCCGAAGGCAGGGTGCGGATCAGCGTCAGCGACCAGGGCCCCGGGGTCTGCGCCGACCAGCTGCCGCAGCTGTTCACCCCGTTCTACACCAGCAAGGCCAACGGTCTGGGGCTCGGACTGTCCATGAGCCGCAGCATTGTCGAAGGCTTTGGCGGCGACTTGCAGGCCCACCCCCAGGAGCGAGGCTTGACGATGTGCTGCCACCTGCCGGCCACGGCCCCGGCCGATCCGGATGCAGCTTCCCACCCGACAACAGGAGCAAGGCAATGACCCGTGAGGCGCAGCAGTTGGTGTATGTGGTCGACGACGACCCGGGCATGCTCGACTCCACCGTCTGGCTCCTGGAGTCGGTGGGCCTCAAGGCGCTGCCCTTCACCAGCGGCCGGGCGTTTCTCGAACACTGCGACCCGAGTCTCAACGCCTGCGTGCTGCTGGATGTGCGCATGCCCGGCATGGGCGGGCTGAATGTCCAGGAAGAACTGCGCCAGCGCGATATCCGCCTGCCGCTGATCTTTGTCAGCGGCCACGCCGACGTGCCCATCGTGGTCCGCGCGTTCAAGGCCGGGGCGGTGGACTTCATCGAAAAGCCCTACAACGAACAGCTGTTGCTGGACAGCGTGCAGCAGGCCCTGAGCCGCGCCGACCGCCATCAGCACCAGAGTGCCGGGCAGGCCCGGGTGCAAGGGTTGCTGGAGAGCCTGACGCCACGGGAGAAAGACGTGTTGCTGCCGCTGGTGCAGGGCTACACCAACCGCGAGATTGCCGAGCAACTGGGGGTCAGCATCAAGACCATCGACCTGTATCGCTCACGGGTGATGAAACGCATGCAGGCCGAACACCTGCCGGAACTGGTGGGCATGGCCATTGCCGCCGGGCTGGTAGACCCGCTGCACCTGCGCTGAGGCTCAGGCCACCGCGCTGCGCACGGGCACACCGCCCAGCAGCCGCTCGATGGCGCCGCTCAGCAGGTTTTCCAGCAGGGCTTCGCGTTCCCGCTCGGCCAGGGGTTGCTCGCTGAACCAGCTGGGGGCGCTGTTGAGAAGGTTGGCCAGGGCATGGGCCGCGGCGCGCTGCGCCTGGGGGCCAAGGCCGGTCGGGGTGCCCAACAGTTGCAGCAGCTGTTGTTCGTAGCGTTCGCGCAATTGCCCGACCCGCAGTTGCTGGTCGGGATTGAGGCAGCCGCTGTCGCGCTCCACCAGGCGGAAATGCCGCGGCAATTCCCGGTGCAGCTTCAGGTGGGCGCGGATCAGCGCCGGCAGGCAGTCGCCCTGCAACTTGCGCCGTTGCAGGCGCTTGAGGGTGCTGTGCAGCTCATCGAAGAACTCTTCGATCAGGTCCAGCAACAGGTGCTGCTTGCTCGGGTAATGGTGGTACAGCGAGCCCGGGGTCAGCCCCAGATGGCTCGCCAGCTCACGCATGCCGACCTGGCCGAAGCCCTTGCTGGCGAACAGCTCCAGGGCCTTGTCGCGGCTTTCGGCAAAGCGTGAGCAACGCTCAGCCATAGTGATGGAAACCCCGACCGGTCTTGCGCCCCAGGTAGCCGGCGGCAACCATTTCCTTGAGCAGCGGCGCGGGGCGGTACTTGCTGTCGTTGAAGCCGTCGTAGAAGGCTTCAAGGATCGCCAGCAGGGTGTCCAGGCCGATCAGGTCGGCCAGGGCTAGCGGGCCGATCGGCTGGTTGCAGCCCAGGCGCATGCCGGCGTCGATGTCCTCGGCGCTGGCCAGGCCTTCCTGGAACACCAGGATCGCCTCGTTGATCATCGGCACCAGGATGCGGTTGACCACGAAGCCCGGGCGGTTGCCGGCGGTGATCGCGGTCTTGCCCAGGCGCTGGGCCATGTCCATGGCCAGGGCGTGGGTCGCGTCGCTGGTCTGCAGGCCGCGGATCACTTCGATCAGGCCCATCACCGGCACCGGGTTGAAGAAGTGCAGGCCGATGAAACGCTCCGGCGCGCTGACGCTGGCGGCCAGTTGGGTGATCGACAGCGACGAGGTGTTGGAGGCGATCACGCACTCGGCGCTGACCTGGGCGGCGATCTGCTGCAGCACCTTGAGCTTGAGGTCGAGGTTCTCGGTGGCGGCTTCGATCACCAGTTGCGCATCCTTGAGCACACTGTAATCGGTACTGATGCGGATCTTGTCCAGGGCGGCGCGCTTGTCGTCTTCGCTCAAGCTGCCCTTGCTCACCTGGCGGTCGAGGTTCTTGCCGATGGTGGCCAGGGCCTTTTCCAGGGCGCCCTGGGCGATGTCCAGCAGGGTCACGTCAAAGCCCGCCTGGGCGCAGACCTGGGCGATGCCGTTGCCCATGGTGCCGGCGCCGATCACACCGATATTCGCAAGATTCATCTTCAGCTCTTCCTTTGTTCATTGCCTTCGCGGAGCATGGCGCGGTTGCCTTGCACAGCGCGTTATCCAGCGCGAGTCTAGAGCCCGGCACGGTGGCCGGCCTATGCCGAAAGCGGTCAAGGGTGCTGGCGTTTTTTGCCATAGGTCCAGCTACGGGAGCACAGCCTCTACATGCGTGAATCGGATTCGGTCGCGGTCTACTTTGTCCGGGTGATGACCCACGCCCTGCGCCAGCAGCCGGCGCGGCTGGCGGCGGTGCTGAGCGAAGCCGGCATCGACCCGGCACTGCTCGACCAGCCCCGGGCGCGGGTGCCCGGCAGCGCCTTTGCTGCGCTGTGGCTGATCCAGATCCGCGAACTGCAGGACGAATTCTTCCAGCTCGACTCCCGGGGCATGCCGCCGGGGGCCTTTGCCCTGATCTGCCGGGGACTGATCCAGGAGCCCAACCTGGAAAAGGCCTTGCGCCAGTGCCTGAACAACTTCGGCCTGTTCCTGCGCGACGTCGGCGCCAGCCTCAGCCTGCGGGGCAAGCGTGCGGTGATCAGCCTCGACAGCCGCTGCGCCGACCCGCTGCGCAGCCACTACGCCGAGGAAACCCTGCTGGTGCTGGTCATCAGCCTGTTGTGCTGGCTCGGTGGGCGACGGATTCCCATCGACCGTGCCGATTTTCGTCACTCACGCCTGAGCCTCAGCGACGATCCGCTGCTGTGGGGCAGCAACCTGAGCTGGAACGCCGGGCGCACCGAGATCGAATTTGCCAGCCGCTTTTTGCGCCTGCCGGTGGTCCAGGACCTGGCCTCGCTCAAGGTGTTCCTGCGCAGCGCGCCGCAATGGCTGGTGATCCGCTTTCGCAACCAGCATGGCCTGACCACCCAGGTGCACCAGCGCCTGCGGGGCAGCCACTACAGCCAGTGGCCGACCCTGGAAGCCTTCGCCCGCGAAGTGCAGATGAGCGCCAGCACCCTGCGCCGACGCCTGGAGCGCGAGGGCGGCTCCTATCAAGAGATCAAGGACGAAGTACGCCGCGGCGTCGCCGTCGAGCTGCTGCGGCGCTCGGCGGCCAGCATCAGCGAGATTGCCGAACTCACCGGTTTCCAGGAGCCCAGCGCCTTCCACCGCGCGTTCAAGAAATGGACCGGCGAAAGCCCCGGGCGCTACCGCGCCCGTTTCCAGCCCGCCCCCGCCTGATTCCACGACATCACGGCTCCTACGGATTTCGCCACATCACGCAGCCCCTTGTAGGAGCTGGCTTGCCAGCGAAGGCGCCCGCAAGATCACCGCCTCATCCAAGGGCCTGTTCGCCGGCAAGCCGGCTCCTACGGG
>NZ_MOAK01000033.1:22458-25142 GCF_003732485.1 Pseudomonas protegens | reverse complement strand
GCCCGCAAGATCACCGCCCCATCCGAGGGCCTGTTCGCCGGCAAGCCGGCTCCTACGGATTTCGTCCCATCACGCAGTCCGTTGTAGGAGCTGGCTTGCCAGCGAAGGCGCCCGCAAGATCACCGCCCCATCCGAGGGCCTGTTCGCCGGCAAGCCGGCTCCTACGGGGTTCGTCCCATCACGCAGTCCCTTGTAGGAGCTGGCTTGCCAGCGAAGGCGTCCGCAAGATCACCGCCTCATCCAAGGGCCTGTTCGCCGGCAAGCCGGCTCCTACGGTCGGTTGCTGCGGCCGGGCATCTGGATGCCGTGCTGCTGTACGCGGCGATAGAGGGTGGCGCGGGAAATGCCCAGGGCCTTGGCTGCCGCCACGGGTTTCCAGCGGTGGCGTACCAGGGCGTCCAGCAGGGCCTGGCGCTCGGGGCTGGTGGCGGTTTCCAGGGCGGGCAGGGCGCCTTCGGCCTCGGCGCCGCGCAGTTGTTCGGGCAAATCATGCAGTTGGATCAGCGGCCCTTCGCACACGGCGCAGGCGTAGCGCAGCACATGGCGCAATTGCCGCACGTTGCCCGGCCAGCGGTAGCCCAGCAGGCATTCCAGCGCCGCATTGCCCAGTTGCACCGGCGCACCGCAGCGCTTGGATTCCTCTGCGACAATCCGGGTGATCAGCGCCAGCCGGTCGCTGCGCTCGCGCAGCGGCGGCAGCTGAAAACGCGCACCCCCCAGGCGAAAATACAGGTCCTCGCGAAAGCCGCCTTCAGCCACCAGCGCTTCCAGGTCGCGGTGGGTGGCGCAGATCACCTGAATATCCACTGACTGGCGCCGCGAGGCCCCCAGTGGCGCCACTTCACCCTCGGCCAGCACCCGCAGCAAGCGGGTCTGCAAGGCCAGGGGCATGTCGCCGATTTCATCGAGGAACAGGGTGCCGCCATCGGCCTGTTGCAGCAGGCCCTGCATGCCCTTGTTCGAAGCGCCGGTAAAGGCCCCGGCGACGTAACCGAACAGCTCGCTCTCGATCAGGCTTTCCGGGATCGCCGCGCAGTTTACCGCGACAAAGGGCCGGTCCCGACGCTGGCTGGCCTGGTGCAGTTGGCGGGCGAAGACCTCCTTGCCGGAACCGGTCTCGCCCTGGATCAGTACCGGCAAATGCCGGTCCTTGACCCGCACCGCCAAGCGCAGGCTCTGTTCCACCCGCGGGTCCAGCGGTTCGCCGGCCAGGCTCAGGCGCGGGCGACTCTGGGGCCGGCGCGGTGCCTGCAAGCGGCCGTGGAGGTTGTCGGAAAGGGGGCACAGGGCTTCGTCGCGGGCGCGCTGCAACAGCTGCGGGTCGAACACCTGGGCGATGTGCTGCGGCAAGCAGCCATAGCGGCGCAGCAGGTAATGGCGCGCCGCCGGGTTCAGGGCCCGCAGGCAACCGTCGTCGTCCCAGGCCAGCAGGTAATCCGGCTGGCTGTCGACATAGCCCGGGCTGGCATGGGCCCGCAGCACCCAGTAGCCCTGGGCGCTGTTCATGAAGAACGCCTGTTCGATCTCCCGCGCGCTCTGCACCACCATCTGCCGGATCAGGTGCTGGGATCGGCGGTCGTCCGGGGAGCGCACCGCCGACACATCCAGCACCCCCAGCAGCTCGCCCTGGGGATCGAACACCGGCGCGGCGGAGCAGGTCAGGCCGATGAACGCGGCGCGAAAGTGGTCGCGCTTGTGCACGGTGATCGGCGTGCGCGCGGTGAGCACCGCCGCCACGCCGCAGGTGCCTTCCTCGCCTTCGGACCAGCAGGTGCCCAGGTACAGGCCGGCCTTGCGGCAGTCGTTGCGCAGGGTGGATTCCACCCGGTAATCGATGGTCTGGCCCTGGGCGTCGGTGAGCAGCACGCAGTAGTCGGCGTCGCGCACCCGGCCATGCAGGCGCGCCACTTCTTCGCTGGCGATACGCAGGAACAGCTCGGAGCGCTCGCGGCATTCCTTGAGCACGTTCTCGGAAAGGATGCGCGGCCCCTGCAGCGAACCGGGGTCCAGTTGGTGCTGCTCCATGGAGCGCCGCCATGAATCGAGGATCAGGCTCGGCACCGGTGCCTGGGGCAGGTGCGCGGCGTTTTTCAGCACTCGGCTGACGCAGTCCACATGGGCTTTTGAATGTGCGGAAAGCATGAAGGCCTCCGGTTGCAGCTTCTTATCGTTGTCGGCGCATTAAGCGCCGATCCGCCGCCCTCGACAAGCACCGAACGCCGCCGGGACGGCAGTGAGACGCAACGTCTCAAGGTCTCGCCAAGGCCCCGTGCAGCCTGACATGCGACGTCTCACGGGCAGCTGGCTTCAACGCGTCGCAGCAAGCCTGTCAGCCGCTCTGGAACGGCCTTTTGCAGAGGTTTTCCGACAACTGGCACCGGCCTTGCTCTGGCTCTGTTCAACCAGCGTCGACTGGCCCATCGAAGAATAAGAACGAGGTGCCCGATGTTTTCTCCTGCCTGTGCTCCGCCCGCGGTGAGCTCATGAACCGCCGCCCCCTGACCGTCGGCATCATCGCCAACCCGGCCTCGGGCCGTGATGTGCGTCGCCTCACCGCCAATGCCGGGCTGTTCTCCAGCACCGACAAGGTCTCGGTGATCCAGCGCCTGCTGGCGGCCTTTGGCGCCACCGGCATCGAGCAGGTGCTGATGCCCACCGACATGACCGGCATCGCCGCCGCGGTG
>NZ_MOAK01000033.1:20496-22432 GCF_003732485.1 Pseudomonas protegens | reverse complement strand
GCAAAAAAACAGCCGCAGCCGCCAGGCCCGGGAGCAGCACTGGCCGGCCCTGGAGTTTCTCGACCTGACCCTGCGCCAGAGCGTCGAGGACACCCGCCAGGCGGCGCGCTGGATGGCCGAGCGCGAGGTGTCGCTGATCGCCGTGCTCGGTGGCGACGGCACCCACAAGGCGGTGGCCGCTGAGGTCGGCGATATTCCGCTGCTGACCCTGTCCACCGGCACCAACAACGCCTTTCCGGAACTGCGCGAAGCCACCAGCGCGGGGCTGGCCGGTGGGCTCTACGCCAACGGCCGGGTGCTCGCCGAGATCGCCCTGCGGCGCAACAAGCGCCTGCTGGTGCGCGAGCCGTCCCGGGGCCTGTGCGAGGTGGCCCTGGTGGATGTGGCGGTGTCGCCCCTGGCCTTTGTCGGCGCCCGGGCCATCAGCCGCGCCAGTGATTTGGCCGAGGTCTTCGTGACCTTCGCCGAACCTCAGTCCATCGGCATTTCCGCGCTCTGCGGGCTGTGGTTGCCGGTGACTCGCCAAGAATCCCACGGCGCCTGGATGCGCCTGGACCCGCAATCCCCCGAGGCGCTGCTGGTGCCCCTGGCCCCCGGCCTATTGCAGGGCTGCGGGGTGCTGGACGCCGGCTACCTGCAACCCGATGTGCCCCAGCCCCTGTGCCTGAACGCCGGCACCCTGGCCCTGGATGGCGAGCGCGAGATCGAATTCAACCCCCACGACCGGCCCACGGTCACCCTGGATGCCGGCGGCCCGCTGAGCATCGACGTCAACGCGGTCCTGGAACACGCGGCGCGCCAGCGCCTGCTGGCCATCGACCGCGATCACCGGCAACACCCCGTGAACCTTCAGTCCGAAGACACCCTGGAGAATAAAAATGTCGACATCCCTGACCACTGACCAGTTGCTCCACGCCTACCGGGTGATGCGCACCATCCGCGCATTCGAAGAACGCCTGCACGTGGAATTCGCCACCGGCGAGATCCCCGGTTTCGTCCACCTCTACGCCGGGGAAGAAGCCTCGGCCGCCGGGGTCATGGCCCACCTGCGCGACGACGACTGCATCGCCTCCAACCACCGCGGCCACGGCCATTGCATCGCCAAGGGCGTGGACGTCTACGGGATGATGGCGGAGATCTACGGCAAGAAGACCGGGGTCTGCCAGGGCAAGGGCGGCTCCATGCACATCGCCGATTTCGAGAAGGGCATGCTCGGCGCCAACGGCATCGTCGGTGCCGGCGCGCCGCTGGTGGTGGGCGCGGCCCTGGCCGCCCGGCTGCAAGGCACCGACGGCGTGTCGGTGGTGTTCTTCGGCGACGGCGGCTCCAACGAAGGCGCGGTGTTCGAGGCCATGAACATGGCCTCGGTGTGGAACCTGCCGTGCCTGTTCATCGCCGAGAACAACGGCTACGCCGAAGCCACGGCCTCCAACTGGTCGGTGGCGTGCGACCACATCGCCGACCGCGCCGCCGGTTTCGGCATGCCCGGAGTGACGGTGGACGGTTTTGATTTCTTCGCCGTGCACGAAGCTGCCGGCGCCGCCGTGGAGCGGGCCCGGGCCGGGGAGGGGCCGTCGCTGATCGAGGTCAAGCTGACCCGCTACTACGGCCACTTCGAGGGCGACGCCCAGACCTACCGCGCCCCCGACGAGGTCAAGCATTACCGCGAGCACAACGACTGCCTGATGCAGTTCCGCGAGCGCACCACCCGTTCGGGCCTGGTGCAGGCCAGCCAGCTGGACCAGATCGATGCCGACGTGGAAGCGCTGATCGAAGACGCGGTGCGCAAGGCCAAGTCCGACCCCAAGCCGAGCCCCGCCGACCTGCTCAGCGACGTGTACGTCGCTTATCCATAACGCCCCACAGAACAACAAGAGACCACCATCATGGCGAGAAAAATCAGTTACCAGCAGGCCATCAACGAAGCCCTGGCCCA
>NZ_MOAK01000033.1:11571-20391 GCF_003732485.1 Pseudomonas protegens | reverse complement strand
TTCCCCGGGCGGGTGCTGGACACCCCGCTGTCGGAGATCGGCTACGTCGGCGCCGCGGTCGGCGCCGCCACCCGTGGCGTGCGCCCGGTGTGCGAGCTGATGTTCGTCGACTTCGCCGGCTGCTGCCTGGACCAGATCCTCAATCAGGCGGCGAAGTTTCGCTACATGTTCGGCGGCAAGGCCCAGACCCCGCTGGTGATCCGCACCATGGTCGGCGCCGGCCTGCGCGCCGCGGCCCAGCACTCGCAAATGCTGACCTCGCTGTGGACCCACATCCCCGGGCTGAAAGTGGTCTGCCCCTCGTCGCCCTACGACGCCAAGGGCCTGCTGATCCAGGCCATCCGCGATAACGACCCGGTGATCTTCTGCGAGCACAAGCTGCTCTACAGCCTGCAGGGCGAAGTGCCGGAGGAGTCCTACGCGATTCCCTTCGGCGAGGCCAACTTCCTGCGCGACGGCAAGGACGTGACCCTGGTGTCCTACGGGCGCACGGTGAACACCGCCCTGGATGCGGCCCGCAGCTTGGCCGGGCGCGGCGTCGACTGCGAGGTGATCGACCTGCGCACCACCAGCCCGCTGGATGAAGACAGCATCCTGGAAAGCGTGGAGAAGACCGGGCGCCTGGTGGTGATCGACGAAGCCAACCCACGCTGCTCCATGGCCACCGACATCTCGGCCCTGGTGGCGCAGAAAGCCTTCGCCTCCCTCAAGGCGCCGATTGAAATGGTCACCGCGCCCCACACCCCAGTGCCGTTCTCCGACGCCCTGGAAGACCTGTACATCCCCGACGCGGCGAAGATCGAGAAAGCCGTGCTCACTGTGATCGAGTGGAGCCGCTGATGAGCCAGATCCATACCCTGACCATGCCCAAGTGGGGCCTGTCGATGACCGAGGGCCGGGTCGATGCCTGGCTCAAGGAAGAAGGCCAGAGCATCAGCAAGGGCGATGAAGTGCTGGACGTGGAGACCGACAAGATCTCCAGCAGCGTCGAGGCGCCGTTCTCCGGCATCCTGCGCCGGCAGATCGCCCGCCAGGACGAGACCCTGGCGGTGGGCGCGCTGCTGGGCATCGTGGTCGAAGGCGAGGCCAGTGACGCCGAGATCGACGCGGTGATCGAGCAGTTCCAGGCCAGCTTCGTGCCCGGCGACAGCGCCGATGAAGACAGCGGCCCGGCGCCGCAGAAGGTCGAACTGGGCGGCCGCCTGATCCGCTATTTCGAGCGCGGTGAAGGCGGTACGCCGCTGCTGCTGGTGCACGGCTTTGGCGGCGACCTCAACAACTGGCTGTTCAACCACGAAGCCCTGGCCGCCGGGCGCCGGGTGATCGCCCTCGACCTGCCGGGCCACGGCGAATCGGCCAAGGCCCTGCAACGGGCCGACCTGGACGAGTTGAGCCAGGTGCTGCTGGCGCTGCTGGATCACCTGGAGATTCCCGTGGCCCATCTGGTGGGCCACTCCATGGGCGGCGCGGTGTCCCTCAACACCGCGCGGCTGGCGCCGGACCGCGTGCGTTCCCTGACCCTGATCGGCAGCGCCGGGTTGGGCCGCGAGATCAACGGCGACTACCTGCAAGGTTTTGTCGAGGCCAGCAACCGCAATGCGCTGAAGCCGCAGCTGGTGCAGCTGTTCTCCAACGCCGAGCTGGTGAACCGGCAGATGCTCGACGACATGCTCAAGTACAAGCGCCTGGAAGGGGTGCATGCGGCCCTCGGGCAGTTGGCCGGCAACCTGTTTGCCGACGGCCGCCAGCAGGCCGACCTGCGCCCGGTGGTGCAGGACGGCCCGCAGCCGGTGCTGGTGATCTGGGGCAGCGACGACCGGATCATTCCGGTGAGCCACAGCGCCGATCTCAAGGCGCAGATCGAGGTGCTGCCGGGGCAGGGGCACATGCTGCAGATGGAAGCGGCGGAGCAGGTCAACCGCCTGATCCTCGACTTTATCCAGCAGCACTGAGGTGTTCTGCGGCGGCCAGGGGGCCGTCGCAGCTCTACAAGAATAAGGAGAAGCCAAGATGAGTGTTTCCCTCAAGCCTGTTCCCAGCATGCGTGCCGCGGTCTGGCACGGCCGCCACGATATCCGCGTCGAAGACGTACCGCTGCCCGACGCGCCGCCTGCCGGCTGGGTGCAGATCCGCGTCGACTGGTGCGGCATCTGCGGCTCCGACCTGCACGAATACGTGGCCGGGCCGGTGTTCATTCCGGTGGACGCACCGCACCCGCTGACCGGGATCAAGGGCCAGTGCATCCTCGGCCACGAGTTCTGCGGCGAAATCGTCGCCCTGGGCGAAGGGGTCCAGGGTTTCAGCCTCGGCCAGCCAGTGGCCGCCGACGCCTGCCAGCACTGCGGCACCTGCTACTACTGCACCCACGGCCTGTACAACATCTGCGAAAACCTGGCCTTTACCGGGCTGATGAACAACGGCGCCTTCGCCGAATTGGTCAACGTGCCGGCCAACCTGCTGTACGCCTTGCCGGCCAACTTTCCCGCCGAGGCCGGAGCGCTGATCGAGCCGCTGGCGGTGGGCATGCACGCGGTGAAAAAAGCCGGCAGTTTGTTGGGGCAGAACGTGGTGGTGGTCGGCGCCGGCACCATCGGCCTGTGCACCATCATGTGCGCCAAGGCCGCAGGCGCGGCCCAGGTGATTGCCCTGGAAATGTCCGGCGCGCGCAAGGCCAAGGCTCGGGAAGTGGGCGCCACCCACGTGCTCGATCCCAAGGAATGCGACGCCCTGGCCGAGGTCAAGCGCCTGACCGGCGGATTGGGCGCCGATGTCAGCTTTGAATGCATCGGCAACAAGCACACCGCCAAGCTGGCCATCGACCTGATCCGCAAGGCCGGCAAATGCGTGCTGGTAGGGATTTTCGAAGAGCCCAGCGAGTTCAACTTCTTCGAGTTGGTGGCCACCGAGAAAACGGTGCTGGGGGCCCTGGCCTACAACGGTGAGTTCGCCGATGTGATCGCCTTTATCGCCGATGGCCGGCTGGATATTTCGCCCCTGGTGACCGGGCGCATCCAGCTGGAAGAGATTGTCGGCCAGGGCTTCGAGGAGCTTGTCAACAACAAGGAGCACAACGTCAAGATCATTGTTTCTCCCGGTCAGTTGCGACGCTCGTAAGCGAGCGATTTGGCGATGGCCGGCCGCGGTCATCGCACTTTTTTACAGTTTTGCGTTCTATCATCAGGCCTGGCCGCGCCGATCCCCGCCGCAGCCCGTGAATTCCGACCCGGTGCCGATGGCCTACGCTCCCTCTTTTTGCATGATGCAAACCCGATTTCAGCGCCTGTTCCTGGTGGCGCTGCTGATGCTTGGCGCCACGGCCTGTACCCAGCAGCAAGGGCGCGATATCGCCAAACAGTTTCGTGAAGGCAAGCCTGACGAATTCTTCCAGACCAGCGTCGATCGCATGGCCACCATCGGCATGCGCGACAACCTGCAGAGCCTGTACCTGCTGATGGGCAAGCTCTACCTGCGCAACCCCAGCCAGTGGCGCAAGTCAGGTTTCCCCGATGGCACCACGGCCCAGCGCGAGATCCGCAATGCCATCGAAAAGCGCCAGCCGCTGCCGGCCCTGGGGGATCGTCGCGACCTGGCGGCCCTGAGCTATTCCCTGAGCCCGGAGTTCCAGGGCGATCGGGTGGGGGCGTTCATCTATGCCATTGGCAGCATGCTGGTGACCGCCCATGGCGGGCGCACCGAGTTCTACATGACCGATACCATCGACCCGCAGTTCATCAGCAACGCCGCGCGCAATATCGAGAAGGCCACCTGGCTGCTGAGCCAGCGCCAGGATGCCAATGGGGTGCTGTTGCTGTTCTCCAACGAGATTTCCGAGGAGGGCAGCAACCTGAGTTTTGCCGTGGAGTTCGGCAAGATCGTCGCGCGCCTGGATTTGCTCACGCAGATTCTCGATGAGCGCTACCGGCGGGTGGGGTTCAATTACGCGCAGAGCCTGCTGCTGATGAATTTCTTGCCGGTGCAGTAGGAGCTGGCTTGCCAGCGAAGGCGCCCGTCCAGGCGCTGCAAGGCCCAAGGACCTGTTCGCCGGCAGCCGGCTCCTACACGGCGTTTGGCTTGGCCCTCTCTCAGGTCATTCCGAGTTTTTTACGCGCCATCAACAGGGCTACGACGCTCAACGCTGCCGCCAGCATCAGGTAGAAACTCGGTGCCAGCTGTGAGCCGGTCAGGGCAATCAATCCGGTAGCGATCACCGGGGCAAAACCGCCGAAGATCGTGACCCCCAGGTTGTAGCTCAGGGACATGCCGGTGACCCGGGTGCGCACCGGGAAGATGTCCGCCATCAGCGACGGCAGCGGGGCGAAGTACACCGCCTTGATCAGGGCCATCAGCGCCACCACCAGCAGCAGCGAACTGGCACTGGGGCGGCTGTTGAGCCAGAAGAACGCCGGCAGGATCGCCACGGCATAGACCACCGCCGCTGCCAGCATGATTTTCAGGCGCCCTATATGGCCGGACAGGTAGCCGACGATGGGCGTGATGATGGTCAGGATCAGGCCGCCGGTAAGGGTCGCTAAAAAGCCCGAGGACTGGGCGATGTTCAGGCTGGTGGCGGCGTAGGAGGGCATGTACTGGATCATGTAGTTCGAGGCGGTCGACACCACCAGGGTGCCCATGGCGATCAGCAGCAGGGTCTTCTGGGTCACCAGCACTTCGCGCAAAGGGCGTTCCCCCGGTTCGCTGGCCTTGAAGTCCGGCGACTCGTCCACCGTACGGCGGATGTACAGGCCCACCGGGCCCAGCAGCAGGCCGAAGAAGAACGGCACGCGCCAGCCCCAGTCGAGCATCTGCTGTGCATCGAGGTGCTTGGTCAGGAAGTAGCCGAAGGTCGAGGCGATGACCACGCCAAAGCCCTGGCTGGCGAATTGCAGGCTGGCGACAAAGTGCCGGGTGCGCGGCGGCGCGTGTTCCAGCATGAAGGCGGTGGAGGTGCCGAACTCGCCACCGGCAGAGAAGCCTTGCAGCAGCCGGGCCAGGAGGATGCCGATCGGCGCGGCGAGGCCCAGGGTGGCGTAGCTGGGCATGATGGCGATCAGCAGGGTGCCCGTCAGCATGATCAGGATCGACAGGGTCAGGGCCTTCTTGCGGCCCTTGCGGTCGGCGTAGGAGCCCAGTACCGCCGCGCCCAGGGGGCGGATCAGGAACGAGATGCCGAAGGTGGCGAAGGCCAGCAGCAGGGAGAAGGTCGGGTCCGCGCTGGGAAAGAACACCTGGCTGATGGTCAGGGCGAAGTAGGCGTAGATCGACAGGTCGAACCACTCCAGGGTGTTGCCGATCAGGGCGGCGCCTATGGGTTTCCACAGGGCCTTGGGTTCGACCCGGGGCGCGGTCGAGGTGGTGGCTAACGCTGTCATACAGGACGCTCCTGCTTATTGTTGGATTTTGAGCGACAGGTGCCCGGCCAGGGCCGGGCGGGGTAAGCGATGGCCTCAGGTCCGGGGCAGGTCCCCCAGGTCCCAGAACAGGGCCGTCATGATCTCCAGGCCTTCACGAATCACCGGCAGCAGCAGGTGTTCGTCCGGGGCGTGCTGCGAGCAGCCGGGGTAGGAGTGGGGAATCCACAGGGTCGGCAGCCCCAGCACTTCGGCGAAGATGTCGTTGGGCAGGGTGCCCGCCAGGTTCGGCAACAGCGCCAGGCGCTGCGCACTGCTACCTGCAATCGAGGTCTTGGCGAACCTGACCCAGGGGTTGTCCGGGTCCAGGCGGGTGGCCGGGGAGCAGCGCTCCATGACGATCTCCACCTGGCTGAAACCTTCACGGTCCAGGTGCGCCCGCAGCAGGCTTTCCAGCTGCTGCCAGGGCGTGCCGAGGACAAAGCGCAATTGGCAGAAGGCCACGGCCCGGGGCGGAATCGCGTTCACCGGCTTTTGCGGGTTGCCGGCGCTGAAGGCGAGGATTTCCAGGGTGTTCCAGGCGAACAGGCGCTCGCCCAGGGTCAGCCCCGGTTCGCCCCAGTGTTCGTCCAGAGGGCGGCCCAGGGACTCGGGCTGGATCTCCAGGTCGACGATGGCGGCGCGCACGTTGTCGGGAATGTTCGCCGGCAGCAGTTCGCGGCAGCGGATGCGGCCGTTCTGGTCCACCAGGCTGGCCAGGGCGTTGGCCAGTACCACGCCGGGGTTGCTCATCACCCCGCCCCAGTTGCCCGAGTGCAGGCCCTTGTCCCGGGTGTTGACCTCCAGGCGGAACTGCGCCGAGCCGCGGGAGCCGAGGAACAGCGTCGGCCGGGCCTGATTCAGCCGTGGGCCGTCGGAGGCGATGAACACATCGGCCCGCAACAGTTCGCGCTGCTCCTGGCACAGCTGGCGCAGCCCCGGGGAACCGGCTTCCTCACCCATCTCGAACAGCAGCTTGAGGTTGAAGCCCAGGCGCCCGTCGCGGGCCTTTAGCACTTGCTCCAGGGCGGTCAGGTTGATGCTGTGCTGGCCCTTGTTGTCGGCGGTGCCACGGCCGTACCAGCGTTCACCCTCCAGGGTCAGCTGCCAGGGATTCAGGCCCGTGCGCCACTGTTCGGCGTAACCCGGCACCACGTCGCCGTGGCCGTAGCTGAGCACTGTGTGCAGGGCTGGGTCTTCCAGGCGCGTGGCAATCAGGAACGGCCCACCGGCCTCCGGGTTGGCCAGCAGCTGACAGTCGAAGCCCAGGCGCTGCAGTAGCGGCTGGATTTCCTCCAGCAGGTAGCGCGGCAACTCGCTGGCGTGGGCCGGGTCCTGGCTGTCACTGCGAAACGCCACCCGGCGTCGCAGGTCCTGTTCAAAGTGGCCGTCGTCCAGGTACTGGCGAACGCCGGCGAGGGCAGCTTGCTTGGTCATTGCAACTCCGGTCGGGCAAGGGGAACGGACCCATGGTGGAGTTGGCAAAGGCATCTGTATATTGCTGTTTTTTGAAGGCATGATTCTAAAAATTGGATGCCTGGCAAGGGGACGCACATGGACTATCGGTATTTTCTGGCGGTGATCGATGCGGGCTCCCTGGCCGCGGCGGGGGAGCGTTTGCACATCGCCCCCAGCGCGGTGAGCCGGCAGATCGCCCTGCTGGAAGAGAGCGTTGGCGTGGCGCTGTTCGAGCGGCGCCCGCGGGGCATGCAACTCACCGCCGCTGGCGAAGCCCTGGCCGAACACGCCCGGCGCACCTGGCTGGAACAGGAGAACATCCTCGCCGAACTGCGGGGCGAGGGTTACCCGGGGGCCAAGGTGATCCGCTTGGTATCCACCGAGGGCCTGTCGCGGTATTTCCTGCCCCGGGTGCTGCTGGAGCATTACCGCCTGCGGCCCGGAGCCGAGTACCGCCTGGACGTGATCTCGCCCCACGAGTGCGTGCAGCGCATTCGCCGGGGCGAGGCGGACGTGGGGCTGACCTTCAGCACCGAGCCCGTGGAGGGGGTCAACGTGTGCTACTCGATCCGCTCGCCGATTCGCGCCCTGATGCGCGCCGGGCATCCGCTGGCCAGCGCCGGGGTGCTGTCACTGGAGCAGGTGCAGGGGTTTGCGGTGGCCTTGACGCCCAAGGGCACCACCCAGCGGCAACTGCTGGACCTGGTGTGCCAGATGGACGGCCTGAGCTTCGATCAGGTGATGACCTGCAACTTCTCCGGGGCCCTGCATGAGTTTGTGCGCCAGTCCGATACGGTGGCCTTTGCCAGCGCCATCAGTGGCGAGGGACGGGGGATGGATGGGCTGGTATCGGTGCCCCTGTCCAACCCGCGCTTGGGCGATCGGGACATTCAGGTGCTGACCATGCCCAAGCGGGTGTTGCCAGAGAGCCTGGCGTTCTTTATCGACACCTTGATTGCGCGGTTGCAGCAGGAGGGGTGAAGGAACACCTACATCGTTAGTGTTTTGATGGGAACTCAGAAACGACTCGATTTTGTGCGCCGGGCGCTGGTGAAGTCCCCGACGCAAAGTTTTATTGTCTGTTTTATTTATACGAGTACTTCACATAGATATCAGTGTCCTGGCTGCCCCTGGCTTTTCCCTTGAGGATGTATTGAGCCATGGAACCGATATCGTCAAGGTCATAGCCGTGAATGGTTCTGCCCAGCAAAAAGGATACGGTGTAGTCTTCCCAGCTTGCACCAAGCCTGCGGGCAGTCTGGGCAGCATCGTGAATAAAGGCCCAGGTTTCTTGTTCTGTCAGATAACCCGCCCAGTAACACCATCTGGCCAATGACACCGCTCTCATGGTGTCCCAGGCAAAAGTGGATTTCGTATTTTCTACAGTCGCCAGTGATATGCCCAGTTCTTTTGCGATGCGTTTCTGAATGGCTTGGATTTCTGCAGGAGGACTCTCGATATACTGATCGAGATCCTTACTCTTGGAGAGGTTGGTCAGTTCAATCAAGGTTTCTTTTGCCGTTTCGGAACTTTCGATCTCCCATTCGTTCTTGAGCCCTAGAATGTATTTATTCAAGTCGTCTTCTGGAAGAATACTCAGGATTTTTTCAAATCTATTGCTAAATAGAATTCCGCCAAACGCCAATGCTCTTTTTTGCGTTTCATCGAGTGGGGCGCCGGAATGCTGAGATTTGAAGTGCGCGAGTTGGCCGGACTTTTTGCGTTTCATATAGAAGTAAAGTATGGCCAGATACACACAAAAGACACAGGCAACTAAGATAATAATATTCATTGTGCTGGTTCTGTAAAGGCACTGCTGAGGTCGTGGTGACAGGTGTAACTGGTACACCTGTCTATTGGATTACTTCTTTACTGGCATATTGGACATGGCCTGTTTCATCATTTCAGATGCTTGCTTGCACGCCGGCTCTTGAGCCGTGCTCGGCATTGACATCATTTGTTTTTTTGCTGATTC
>NZ_MOAK01000033.1:10024-11506 GCF_003732485.1 Pseudomonas protegens | reverse complement strand
CTTGAAGTATTCGGTGCAGGCTGGACCGAGATCGGCGGCCATGGTGGTGCTCGACAAGGTGAGTGCAGCAACTGAGGTGATTAATGCGAACGCTTTTTTCATGGATCAATCCTTGGAAGTATTTATTGGCGTGAAGATTCTGAGGGTGAGCGTCAGCATTAGATGTAGGAATAGTCCTAGACTTTGTAAAAAAGCTCTGAAGCCAGGTGGTTTTAACACTGTTCTTTCTCGGGTTATGGGAAATGTCATTCCACTTTCAAACTACCAACAATCACGGATCAATGGCCACGTCACTGGCCATCCACGACTTCATTGACTGGCCAATGACTTGACGAGAAAGCAAGTGACGCACGTGCAAACACTTGCTCTTCACTCCAGGAAAAAATGCTCCTTGATCGAATCCAGCAGCAGTGACTTGACGATCTGCAACGCGTTGTCGTGTTTGCTGCCCACGCGCATGCCGATCTCAAGTTCGTAGGAAGGCATGGGCACGGGGCAGGGGAAGGTTTGCAGCGAACTGATCCGTTCCATTGCGCGTGCGGCGTGGGTGGGCACGGTGGTGATCAGTTTGGAGCCCACCAGCAGAAAGGGAACGGCGGCGAAGTGCGAGGTCGAGGCCTTGATCGTACGGGTCAGGCCGACGTTGTTCAGGCCTTCATCGACAATGCCGACATAACCTGCGGACGACACCAGCAGGTGCGGGCGCTGAGCGTAGTCCTCCGCGGTCACCGGGACGGTGTTGTGGGCATCGGCGATGCCCAGGTAGTTGCCGCGGCCCAGCCTGATGCGGGTGATCAAGTGCGAGGACAAGCCTCCGGCGGAGATGGCGAGATCGATCTTGTGGCCCATCAGCATGTCTTGTACGACGCCGCTGTGGGTTTGCCGGAAGAGGATGCGCAGCCCGGGCAGGCGCTCTTCCACCACCGAGAGAATCTTCTGCCCCAGGGCGATTTCACTGTCATCGGAGAGCCCGATGGTGAGGGTCCGGCCCTGCACTTGCTGGCCGTCGGCGGCCATGGCCAGGGCCAGCCTGCAGCGGTTGATGGCTTCTTCGACCAGGGGGTACAACTCGTTTGCGCGCATGGTCGGGCGCAGGCCGCGCCCTGTGCGCTCAAACAGCGGGTCGCCATAGATCTCGCGCAAACGTGCAAGGGAAGCGCTGACCGCCGGCTGGGTGACGCCCAGCCGGATAGCCGCGCGGCTGGCACCGCCTTCTTCGACAAGAGCGACAAAAACCCTGAGCAGGTTCAGGTCTATGTTTTCGATATCAATAAGATTCATATCAGATAGCTTGAATGGCGCATTGATCTATATTGTATCAGCCATAAAATGACCTGCCTAAACAATCAACGGCGCGGCTTATCGGGGGCGGGGTAGCTGTTCCCAATGCTTGGCTAGTTCCAGTTGGTTCAGCTTTTTTCTGCGCGGACATCAGCCTTGGCTGTTGGATTGAAGTTTTAAGCCAGAGGTTGAAGTATGGTG
>NZ_MOAK01000033.1:565-9965 GCF_003732485.1 Pseudomonas protegens | reverse complement strand
CTGCTTGCCTGTCCGAAACAGCCACGGCTTCCCCTTTGGGAGAAGAAGTTGTGGGTAGATTGCAGCAGGCCCTGACAGCGCGAAATTATTATCAGGGAACAATAGATGGCGTGGTGGGGGAGAAAACCGAAGAAGCCATCTTTCTGTTCCAGATGGACTGTGAACTTCCGTTAACCGGCAGTATCAACTCGCCGATCCTGCAAAGGCTGGATATAAGGCCGCCCTTGTGGTTATCGGAATAAGTGTGTGGTTTGAAGGTCCGGTACAGGGAAACGTAATTGTTTCGCTATCAAAGGTCAGTGGCTGGAAAGTGGTTTTATTCTTATGGCTTTAACCCATAGCCCAGCGTCTGGTTATCCGTGGCGATTCAGGCTGGCTGTTGTTCTGGTGGGGGTGATGGCCGCAATTGTGTGCGGCCGGATCATTCAACTGCAGATCGCCGACAAGGCGTTTCTGATCAAGCAGGGCGATGCCCGAAGCCTGCGCTCTGTGGCTATCCCGGCCTACCGAGGCTTGATCACCGATCGCCATGGGCAGCCTCTATCCGTCAGCACGCCGGTGACCACGGTCTGGCTCAACCCCCGGGAGCTGATGGGCGAGCAGGGCCACTGGGCTGCGCTGGCCCAGGCGCTTGACGTGCCACAGAGCCGGTTGAGCTCGATCATCCTGCGCAACCGGCAGAAAGAGTTTGCCTACCTGCATCGGCGCGTTGCTCCCCAGGTGGCGGAGCAGATGATGCAGGCGGTGCAGGCACTCAAGGTCACGGGGGTTCATACGCTGCAAGAGTCCCGCAGGTTTTATCCGGCGGGCGCCTCCATCGCGCACGTCATCGGCTTTACCGATATCGACAACCGCGGCAGCGAAGGGCTCGAACTGGCTTATGAGAGTGTGCTGCGCGGGCGCGATGGCAAGCAGTTGGTGCTCAAGGATCGCCGTGGCCACTTGATCGAGGACCTGGGGGTTTCGCGCCTGGCCAGGCCCGGGCAGGCACTCGCGCTGTCTGTGGATCTGCGCCTGCAATACGTGGCCGATCGAGAGCTGCGCGAGGGCATTGCCAGCAATGGTGCGGATGCCGGCAGCGTGGTGATCATGGATGTGCGCACCGGCGAGATCCTGGCCCTGGCCAATCAGCCCAGCTACAACCCGAACAATCGCTCTCGGGTGACGCCGTCGATGATGCGCAATCGCGCAGTGGTCGATGTATTCGAGCCGGCTTCAACCCTGAAGCCGTTCTCGGTGGCCGCCGCGCTGGAAAGCGGGCGCTGGAAGCCGGGGGACAGGGTGCACGTGGCAACCGGCACCTTGCGGATCGGCCGATACACCATTCGCGATGCTTCCAGGACCGCGGGTGAAACCCTGGACCTGACCGGCATCCTGGTGCGTTCGAGCAACGTTGCCATCAGCCAGGTGGCCTTCGATATCGGCGCACCGCGGATTCATGACCTGCTGCACCGGGTGGGCCTGGGCCAGGAGACGGGCGTAGGGTTCCCCGGTGAACAGACCGGGGTGCTGCCCCTGCGCCGGGAGTGGCGGCCCAGCGAAACCGCGACGCTGGCTTACGGCTATGGGGTGTCCGTTACCGCGGTACAGCTGGCCAGGGCTTACGCCACCCTGGTCAACGGTGGTGTCCGGGTGCCCGCTTCACTGCTGCGGGTTTCTGCCGTGCCCAAGGGCGTCCAGGTGATGCCGGCCAGCGTGGCCAATACCGTGAAAGACATGCTGGTGCAGGTGGTTGAAGGCCCCAGGGGCATCTATCGGGCCAAGGTCCCTGGCTATCACGTGGGCGGAAAAAGCGGCACCGCGAAAAAAACCAGCCAGGGTGCCAAGGGCTATCTGGCCAGCTCCTATCGCGCCATGTTTGCCGGCTTCGCCCCGGCGGCAAACCCCAGGTTCGTGATCGTGGTCGTGGTGGACAACCCCAGGCACCACGGCTTTTTTGGCGGGCTGGTATCCGCCCCGTTGTTCAGCAAGATCATGTCGCAGACTCTGCGCCTCAATAACGTGGCTCCCGATGATATTTGAAGCCTATGCAGCAAGAGTTGCCCATGCCGCAAATCAGTAACTTCAATCACCAGCAAACAGAAGACGCCATCGTCACCAAACGAATAATGGCAAGTGCCGTGCTGGTGGTTCTGCTGACCGCGGCGCTGGTGGTCAGGCTTTATTTCCTACAAGTGACGCAACATGAGTACCAGGTTGCCGTTGCGGAAAAGAACCGCGTGCACATCAGGCTCATCCCGCCAGAACGGGGGCTTATCTATGACCGCAATAACGTGGTTCTGGCCGATAACGTAGCCAGTTTCAACTTGACCCTGACCCGTGAACGCGCCGGGGATGTCGGTGTTGTCCTTGGCCATCTGGCGCGGATTCTGCAATTGCCCGAAGCCGAACGCAGCCGGGTCGAGAAGGAACTGCGCCGCGCAAGAAGAGCCTTCGAGCCCGTGACGCTGATGCTGGACCTGACGGAAAAACAGATCGCGCAGGTGGCAGTCAATCAGTTTCTGTTGCCCGGTGTCGAGGTCCAGGCGCAGTTTCTCAGGCAGTACCCCCAGGGCGAGCATTTTGCCCACTCGGTGGGGTATGTCGGGCGGATCAACGAGCAGGAGTACAAGCGCCTCGATCCGGCCCGATACCTGCGCAGCCAGTTGATCGGCAAGACCGGGATCGAGCGTTTCTACGAAGATGCCCTGCATGGCCAGATGGGGTTTGAAGAAGTGGAGACCAATGCCCAGGGCCGGGTGATGCGGGTGCTGCGCCGGCACAACCCGATTGCCGGGCAGGACATCGTCCTGACCCTGGATGTGCGGCTGCAAGGTGCGGCAGAGGAGGCGCTGGGGGACCGCCGGGGCGCGGTGGTGGCCCTGGATCCGGCCACGGGGCAGGTGCTGGCAATGGTCAGCCGGCCGAGCTTCGACCCCAACCCCTTCGTCAAGGGCATCTCTGCGCCAGGCTACGCCGCCTTGCGCGATTCCGATGACATGCCGCTGTTCAACCGGGTGTTGCGCGGGCTCTATCCCCCGGGCTCGACCATCAAGCCCATGGTGGTGGTGGCGGGTCTGGACAGCGGCGTGATCACCCCCACCAGCCAGGTGTTTGACCGGGGTTATTTCGAGCTGCCCAACTACAAGCACAAGTACCGCAACTGGAACCGGGGCGGCGAAGGCTGGGTGGACATGTACGACGCGATCATGCGTTCCAATGACACCTACTTCTATGACCTGGCCCACAAGCTGGGGGTCAGAAGGCTGCACAGCTACCTCAGCGAATTCGGCCTGGGGCAAAAGGTTTCGATCGACATGTTCGAAGAGGCAGCGGGATTGATGCCGTCCCCTGAATGGAAGCGCGCCACTCGCCGGCAACCCTGGTTCCCCGGGGAAACCCTGATTCTGGGCATCGGCCAGGGCTATATGCAGGTCACGCCCCTGCAACTGGCCCAGGCCACCAGCCTGATCGCCAATCGGGGGATCTGGCACCGGCCGCACCTGGCGCTGGCCGTCGGCGGCCAGGCGCCGGTCGACCCCAGGCCCATGCCGAACATCGTGCTCAAGGATGCCCATTCCTGGGATCAGGTCATCCAGGGCATGCAGATGGTCATGCACAACCCCCGTGGCGTAGGCCGCGCAGCAGCCAGGGGCGCGCAGTACCGCATTGCCGGCAAGAGCGGCACGGCGCAGGTGGTGGCGATCAAGCAGGGCGAACGCTACAACCGCAACAAGACCCATGAGCGCCACCGGGACAACGCGCTCTTTGTCGGCTTCGCCCCGGCCGAACAGCCGGCCATCGTGGTGGCGGTGATGATCGAGAACGGCGAGGCCGGGGCCCGGGTGGCCGGCCCTGTGGTGAGGAAAGTCATGGACGCTTGGCTGCTCGATGCCAGTGGGCATCTGCAGCCGCAGTTCGCCGCACCGGTATCCAGCGACAAGCGCGCAAACATCCTGACGGTAAACGCCAGCTAGGCGCGCAGGAAATCAGCCAGGGCTCCAGGGCCCGTCAGGTTCACATTCAAAACGGTAAGCGAGGAAACAGCGGGTGCGAGTCATTGAATATCTGGGTTGGAGTGTGCTCGCGCTGGTCAGCGTGGTGCTGCTGGCCGCAAGCGCCACCTATCTGTATCTGCAACCCCGGCTTCCCGATGTCGCGGCCCTCAGGGACGTGCACCTGCAAGAGCCCCTGCAGGTCTTCACCCGGGATGGAAAACTCATCGCCGAGTTCGGTGAAGTGCGGCGCATACCCCTCGCCAGCGCGGACATACCCCCCGACTTTCGAGCGGCCTTCATGGCCGCCGAGGACGGCAACTTCTATCACCACCCCGGGGTCGACCCGGCCGGGTTGCTGCGGGCGGCGTTCGAGTTGCTCAAGAGCGGCCACGTTCGCTCCGGCGGCAGCACCATCACCATGCAAGTGGCGAAGAACTTCTTCCTGAGCCGCGAGCAGACTTTTTCACGCAAGCTCAGCGAAATTCTCCTGGCCCTGCAGATCGAGCGCAGCCTGAGCAAGGAGGAAATCTTCAACCTGTATGTCAACAAGATCTACCTGGGCAAGCGCGCCTATGGCATCGCGGCGGCCGCCAGAATCTATTACGGCAAGCCGGTGGCGCAGCTGAGCCTGGCTCAGGTGGCGATGATTGCCGGGCTGCCCAAGGCGCCATCGCGCTACAACCCGATCAACAACCCCGCCAGGGCCAAGCAGCGCCGCGACTGGATTCTGGGGCGCATGCACGCGTTGGGCAGCATCGATACGGCCAGGTATCAAGCTGCCCTGGCGCAAGGGGTAGACGCCAGCTACCACGCTCCGGAACCCGAGATCGATGCTCCCTACATCGCCGAAATGGTCAGGGCGCAAATGTTCCGGCGCTTTGGCGATGAGGCCTACACCCTGGGCCTGCGGGTAGTGACCACGGTTCCCGGTTCATTGCAGGCGTCGGCCACTTCCGCGCTGCGCAAGGGCTTGAAGGTCTATGACCAGCGCCATGGTTACCGCGGCCCTGAGGGGCATTTCGCAGGCCGGGCCAGCAGCCAGTGGCCCGAGCGACTGAAGGCTTATCCAGCGTATGGCGGCTTGCGGGCGGTGGCGGTGACCCAGGTTTTCGAGCAAAGCATCAGCGTGGTGGATGACCGCGGCCAGGAGCACTCCGTGCCCTGGAGCAGCATGAAATGGGCACGCCCCTATCTGGGCCACAGCGCCCTGGGGCGCCAGCCGATGCGCCCGGCCGAGGTGGTCAAGGTCGGGGATGTGATCCGTGTCGACCCCGAGCACGATCCGCTGCTGAGCTTCAGCCAGGTGCCCAGGGCCCAGGGCGCGCTGGTGTCGATCGCCCCGGAGGACGGGGCGATCCAGGCGCTGGTGGGCGGTTTTGATTTTCAACAAAGCAGCTTCAACCGCGTGCTGCAGGCCAGGCGCCAGCCGGGTTCGAGCTTCAAGCCCTTCATCTACTGCGCGGCGCTGGACAGCGGCTACACCCCGGCGACCCTGGTCAACGACGCCCCCATCGTCCTGGGGGGCGACTACTCCGGCCCGGTGTGGCGCCCGCAGAATGAGAACCGGACCTTCCTGGGGCCGATTCGCCTGCGCGAAGCCCTCAACCGCTCAAGGAACATGGTCTCCATACGCTTGCTGCAAGCCATGGGCGTGGACAAGACCATCGACTACATCGCCCGTTTCGGGTTCGACCCCCAGGACCTGCCCCACAACCTTTCCCTGGCCCTGGGCACCGCGTCGGTCACGCCCATGGAGGTGGTCGCGGGCTGGAGCGCCTTTGCCAACGGCGGCTACAAGATCAGCCCGTACTTCATCGAGCGCATTGAAGACCCCAAGGGCCAGATCGTCTTCCAGGCCAGCCCGCGTTCGGCCCCCACTGTACAGCGGCCAGCCCCCGAGGCGGTGGCCGAGCAGATAGTCGACAGCCGCACCACCTACCTGCTCACCAGCCTGCTGCAGGACGTGGTCAAGCGCGGCACCGGCCGCGCCGCAGCCGCCATGCAGCGTCCGGACATCGCGGGCAAGACCGGCACCACCAACGAGGCCAAGGACTCCTGGTTCACCGGTTACAACGGCCACTACGTCACCAGTGTCTGGGCCGGTTTCGACCAGCCGCAGAGCCTGGGGCGGCGCGAATGGGGCGTGACCATCGCGCTGCCGATCTGGATGGACTTCATGACGGCGGCGCTTGAGGGAACGGCGCCTTACTCCCAGCCGGAGCCGGATGGCATCGTGACCCGCCGGATCAACCTGGAAGACGGCAGCGCCGCCAGCGCGCAGGCGCCGGGCACGGCGATGGAGGTGTTCAGGAGTGACAACCTGCCGCCGGTGGGCGCGGGAGAGGGGGCAGCTGTCGACGGCGCTGCGGACATGCAGCGCACGATGCAGGAACTGTTCTAGTGGCCGGGCCGGGCCCCGATGGCGAGAACCGCCCGGCGATTTTCCAACAACCGTTGCGTAATGGATAGTTGGCCATAGGATGTGCGCGTTCCCGATGATGATCGGGCCCCATCGTCGTGATCCTTTACTCAGTTTCAAGGTTGCTGCATGAATCCGGATGACTTCAAGACATTCAATATCGGCTCAATTGTTCGGGCCACTCAAAGCTCTGCTGCGCTCAAACACCAACTCGGATTCCTGATCAGGGTTCTGGAGGAACTGGATATCCAGTTCTCCGACTGCGAGCAGGATCCTCTGCGCCTGGCGAAAGCCTATGTTGCCGGGGAAATTCCTGCTGAGCGCTGCAAGGCGCAGGCTGCACTCTGGTGGACAAAAATCGATGAGCAAGGGGCAATACGAGGGTTCAAGGACCGGGAGGTATTGAAGGCACGACTGGCCATTTGTCTGCTGTCGAATGATGAGGACGATATTTCCGTGTTGGGAGATAACCTCTCGTGGTTTCTTGAGGTGTTGGGTTTCTTGAATGTGGAACCGATGAAGCCAATTGAAATGATGAGAGAGTATTTCGAGTTCGAATAGAAGTTCATTCGCGCCCGGCTCGCTCTCGGTGCCCTGGCCGGCAGCCTGACGACAGGCAAGACCCCATGCGTTTTGCTGGCTCCCCCCGTCACGCTGGCGGGGTGCTCGACGCGTTTTCAATGAGCAGCATGTGGATTTCATTGCGCTTGATCGGGCGCTGATCCTGCCTGCACAAGGTGTTCCTGCGCGCGGCTCAATCGGCGAGCGCGCAGGGGGCGAGCTACAGGCTGGAAGCCTCTTCGTTCACTTTCAGCTCGAAATCGAAGCCGATGCTCCGTTCATGGAGGATCTCGGTAATGCGTTTGAAAAACCAATCGACTTGCTCGGGCAGTTCGTGCAAACCCAGTACCCGGATAATCAGGTGCTTGCCGCAGGCATCGGGAATTTCGCTGTAGATCTCCTCACTTTCGATAAAGGTGATGTAGGTGTTGATCTTCTCTTGCAGCAGGAGCAGGTGTTCGCTGTGTGCCGCTTCGTCACCCCATTCGAGGGGGTCGACCATGATCAACAGCAGGCTGTCGGGCGCGGATTTGGGGATGGCCCAGATATCGATGACTTTTGGATTGGTGATGGACATAGCTGATCCTTCAGAACGTGGGGGCGGCGGCATTATAGGCCGTAGTGATGAGTTTCTTCAGTGGGCAATCGGTGGTCGCAGTTCCGGCCCGAGGGCGAGGCCAGGGTGGGCTGCCGGGTCTTGCCCCGTTCAGGCGCAACCTGATCGAGCGGCGGCGTGCTCTTTTCAACAGCGGTCTGATCGGCGGTAGTGACAAAACGCCATCATCTGCTATGGCTTGTTAGGCCCCCCCGTGGATAGATGCCGGGCTCCAGGTGCCATTGCCCAGAAGAATCGACACGGCGCGGGCCGCGTTATTCGACTTAACGGATGCTCACCCGCCAAGGGGGACATGGGCGCAGGAGGACCGAGTGGGGCCTGCGATCCCGACAGGCCTGGATTGACCCGAGTGAGCCTCGACGTTGCCGTGCCGGGTGGGCCGCTCATCCAGTCGTCGGCTTGTTTACAGCTCTCTGACACTCAGTCGATAGCGTGGAATGACAGCAGGGAAGCACCGACCATTCTATTAGAGGGATAAAAAATGAACGTCAGGACAATGAATCTTGCTCCAAGGTCTGCCGCCTTTTTCTCGCTCATTGTCCTGGTGGTGTTCGCCCTGGGCATTGTTGCGGTGCTGCAAATGGGCAAGCTGCGAGACGCGGAGCAGGATGTCGAGACCAACTGGATGACCAGCATCCGCGAGATCGGCAAGATGAAGACCGGCGTCTTGCGCATGCGTCTGGAAAGCATCCGCATCACCGTGACCACCGACGAACAGCAGCGCCAGACCCGCATCGCCTCGTTGAGCGGTTATCGATCCAACCTGCAGAACACCATCAACCAGTACGAACCCCTGATCACCGGGCCGGCGGAGCGTGAGCTGTACCAGGTTGTAGCGACCGATGTGCAGGCCTACTTCAAGTTGGTGGACGAGCTGGAGCCGCTGCTGCGCAGTGGCGACAACGCCGCGGCCATCACCCTGATCAACACCCGCATCAGCCCCATGACCAACGCCATGCAGGAGAAGATGGACAAACTCTCGGACTTCAACGACGAGGGCGCGAGGCAGGCGGGGATCACTGCCGCGTCGGTCTATAGCGGCGGCCTGACGCTGGTGCTGGTGTTGATGGGGGTGACGGTGGTGCTCACCGTGGTGTTGGCGGCGGTGCTGACCCGCAGCATCACCGCGCCCATCAGTGACGCCCTGGCCGTGGCCGAACGCATTGCCGGCAGCGACCTGTCCCGGGAGATCGGCGTCAGTGGTCGCGATGAAGCCGGCCGCCTGCTGGCCGCCCTGGCGCAGATGCAGACCAACCTGCGGGAAACCATCGCCCACATCGCCGATTCCTCCACCCAACTGGCCTCGGCCTCGGAAGAAATGACCGCAGTGACCGAAGACGCCAGCCGCGGGCTGGTGCGCCAGAACGACGAAGTCAGCCAGGCGGCCACCGCGGTGACCGAAATGAGCGCCGCGGTGGACGAGGTGGCCCGCAACGCCGAAGCCGCCGCCCAGTCGTCCCGCGAGTCCATGGAGTTCACCCGCTCCGGCATCGAGAATGTGGCCCAGACCCTCAAGGCCATCGAAGGCCTGGCCGGCAACGTGGCCAGCACCGGCGAGCAGGTCAAGGCGCTGTCCGGCCGCGCCCAGGACATCAGCAAAGTGGTGGAAGTGATTCGCGCCATTGCCGAACAGACCAACCTGCTGGCCCTCAACGCCGCCATCGAAGCCGCCCGCGCCGGCGAGCAGGGCCGCGGCTTTGCGGTGGTGGCCGATGAAGTGCGGGCCCTGGCCCATCGCACCCAGCAGTCGACCCGGGAAATCGAACAGATGATCAGCGCGATCCAGGCCGACTCGACCCAGGCGGTGAGCGCCATGAACGTCAGCGC
>NZ_MOAK01000033.1:0-506 GCF_003732485.1 Pseudomonas protegens | reverse complement strand
CAGATCGCCCAGGCGATTACCCAGATCAACGAACGCAACCTGCTGATTGCCACCGCCTCGGAAGAACAGGCCCAGGTGGCGCGCGAGGCGGACCAGAACCTGACCAGCATTCGCGAGCTGTCGATCCAGAGCTCGGCGGGGGCCAGCCAGACGGCCAGCGCCTGCGGGGAGATGGCCAATCTGGCGATCGAGTTGAACCGGCTGGTGGCACGGTTCAAGGTTTGAGCGCGGTTTTTTGCCCTATGGTGGTCTGGTTCCTCCGTGGGGGCTGGCTGGTCAGCGAAGCTTGTCGACGATGATGTGAGGGGGCTTCGACAGTGTTTGTTCTTTGTGGGGAAGGGGGGTACATATCCGTTGCTGCGGGTGTGGCCACTTATGGTTTCGCCCTTACGGCGAGTCACTTTGGAAAGCCGGAATGCCGGCCCAACCCAAAGTAACCAAAGGCTCTTGCCCCTCCACTCGGTGCCTCGCCTAGGCTCGGCATGCCCTCACTCCGGCATTGATCC
>NZ_MOAK01000032.1:119255-128619 GCF_003732485.1 Pseudomonas protegens | reverse complement strand
GATGCCGTTGACCCACATCGAGGCGATGTAGAGCACGGTGCCGATGGTGGCGAGCCAGAAGTGGGTGTTGATCAGGCCGACGCTGTACATCTGCTCGCGACCGAAGACTTTCGGGATCAGGTGGTACAGCGCGCCGATGGAGATCATCGCCACCCAGCCCAGAGCGCCGGCGTGTACGTGGCCGATGGTCCAGTCGGTGTAGTGGGAGAGGGCGTTGACGGTCTTGATCGCCATCATCGGACCTTCGAACGTCGACATGCCGTAGAACGCCAGGGACACAACCAGGAAGCGCAGAATCGGGTCGCTGCGCAGCTTATGCCAGGCACCCGACAGGGTCATCATGCCGTTGATCATGCCGCCCCAGCTGGGTGCCAGCAGAACCAGCGACATCACCATGCCCAGGGACTGAGCCCAGTCCGGCAGAGCGGTGTAGTGCAGGTGGTGCGGACCGGCCCAGATGTACAGGGTGATCAGTGCCCAGAAGTGCACGATGGACAAGCGATAGGAGTACACCGGACGCTCGGCCTGCTTGGGTACGAAGTAGTACATCATCCCCAGGAAGCCCGCGGTCAGGAAGAAGCCCACGGCGTTGTGGCCGTACCACCATTGCACCATCGCATCGGTCGCACCGGCATACACCGAATAGGACTTGGTGAAGCTGACCGGCAGCTCCAGGTTATTGACGATGTGCAGGATGGCCACGGTGATGATGAAGGCGCCGAAGAACCAGTTACCCACATAAATGTGTTTGGTCTTGCGCTTCATCAGGGTGCCGAAGAACACGATGGCGTAGGCCACCCAGACAATGGTGATCAGGATATCGATCGGCCATTCCAGTTCGGCGTATTCCTTGGAGCTGGTGTAGCCCAGTGGCAGGCTGATAGCCGCCAAGAGGATGACCAGCTGCCAGCCCCAGAAGCAGAACGCGGCGATTTTCGGCGCGAACAACTGGGTCTGACAGGTGCGTTGCACCGAGTAGAACGAGCTGGCAAACAGCGCGCAGCCGCCAAAGGCGAAGATCACTGCGTTGGTGTGCAGCGGACGTAGACGGCCGAAGCTGGTCCACGGTAGGTCGAAGTTAAGTTCGGGCCAGACCAACTGGGCAGCGAGAAAAACCCCGAGCCCCATGCCGACGATGCCCCACACCACCGTCATAATGGCGAATTGGCGGACCACCTTGTAGTTGTAGGCGGTACTGATAGAAGTGTTCATGGTTCCCCATCCACGGTTCAGCTGAAGTGAAAGCGACTGCGCACGGCAAGGCGCGCTCACTTCTTCTGGAGTTATAGGCAGACTAAAAGCGAGGCAAGCATGAGCAATGAGCACAAGGCCAGTATTGACGGGGATCAATGGGCGCAGTGCGTGCGGGAGCGGGGCTGGTTGTGGGAGTTCGCACAGGAAGTCGAGGTGCAGTCGGCGCCGACCCTGATCCTCGCCCATGGCGCCGGTGCGCCCATGGACAGTGGGTTCATGAACGATATCGCTGTACGCCTTGCAGGGCATGGGGTGAACGTCTTGCGCTTCGAGTTTCCCTACATGGCCCAGCGGCGCCTGGACGGTGGCAAGCGGCCGCCCAACCCGGCACCCAAGCTCCTGGAGTGCTGGCGCGAGGTGCATGCCTTGGTGCGACCTTATGTCACTGGGGTTTTGGCGGTAGGCGGCAAGTCCATGGGCGGGCGGATGGCCAGTCTGCTGGCCGATGAGCTGGCTGCCGATGCCCTGGTGTGCCTGGGCTATCCCTTCTATGCCGTCGGCAAACCGGAAAAGCCGCGAGTGGTGCACCTGGCCGAACTGGCGACGCCGACCCTGATCGTGCAGGGCGAGCGTGACGCCCTGGGCAATCGTCAGGCAGTCGAGGCTTACGCGCTGGCACCCAGTATCGAGCTGTACTGGCTGACGGCCGCTGATCACGATCTCAAGCCCCTGAAGGCCTCGGGTTTCACCCATGAGCAGCATCTGGAATCTGCGGCGGTCAAGGTTGCTGCCTTCCTGCAAGCGCTGACCTGATCCTGTAGGAGCGAGCGGGCTCGCGAAGCGTTCATCCGGTCTTCGAATTTGTAGCGCGGTGAAGATTTATCGCGAGCAAGCTCGCTCCTACAGGTGTCCGGTGGGTTTGCGGGCATAAAAAAACCGGAAGCCTTGGCTTCCGGTTTTTTGTCGCCGGCACGGTGGGCTTAGCGGTTGAAACGCTCCACCAGCGAGTACTGCGTGTGCGCCGTGCGGGTCAGGGCTTCGCTGAGTTCGGCCGAGTGCTGGGCCTGCTCCGAAGTCTGGTCCGCCAGTTGCGCGATGGTGCTGATGTTGCGGCTGATCTCCTCGGCCACCGAGCTTTGCTCTTCGGTGGCGGCAGCGATCTGGGTGGTCATGTCGGTGATGTTGGCCACCGCTTCGCTGATGCCCACCAGTGCCTGGTCGGCTTCCAGCACCCGGGCCACGCCTTCTTCGGCCTGGCGATGACCGGCGTCCATGGTCTGCACGGCAGTGGCGGCGGTTTGTTGCAGCTTGGCGATCAGGGTATGGATCTGTCCGGTGGACTCGCTGGTGCGTTGTGCCAGTTGACGCACTTCATCGGCCACCACGGCAAAGCCGCGGCCCATTTCCCCGGCGCGGGCCGCTTCGATGGCGGCGTTCAAGGCCAGCAGGTTGGTCTGGTCGGCGATGCCCTTGATCACATCCACTACGCCGCCGATCTCGTCGCTGTCCTTGGCCAGTTGGGTCACGGTCAGGCCGGTCTCGCCCACCACCACCGACAGGCGCTGGATGGCTTCGCGGGTTTCCCCGGCGATATCCCGGCCACGACCGGTGAGGCGGTTGGCTTCCTGGGTAGCGTCGGCGGTGCGTTGTACGTGGCTGGCCACTTCCTGGGTGGTGGCGGCCATCTGGTTGACCGCTGTGGCCACTTGCTCGGTCTCGACCCGCTGACGTTCCAGGCCGCTGGAGCTGTTGTGGGCCAGGGTGTCGGACTGCCGGGCCTGTTCGTTGAGGTGCTCTGCAGTGTCCTGCAAGCGAGTCAGACAGGTTTTCAGGCGGGCTTCCTGGCTCAGAATCGACATTTCCAGACGCGCCTGGGCGCCACGGCTGTCGGTATACATCTGGGCGATCAGCGGATCGGAAGTGGTCTGTTCGGCCAGACGCAGCAGGCGCTTGAGGCCTCGTTGCTGCCAGCTCAGGCCCAACAGGCCCAGGGGCACCGAGAGGGCTGCGGCCAGGGCAAAACCCCAGTGGGAGTTGAGCCAGGCGCCGATCATGAAGCTCAGTTGACTGACCAGGATGAAGGGCAGCCAGTCCTGCAGCACCGGTAGCCACTTGTCCCGCTTGGGAATGGCCGACTTGCCAGCGTTGATACGCTGGTAAAGCGCTTCGGCGCGGCGTACCTGTTCGGCGGTGGGCTTGACCCGTACCGATTCGTAGCCCACCACCTGGTTGCCTTCGAACACTGGGGTCACATAGGCGTTGACCCAGTAATGGTCGCCGGTCTTGCAGCGGTTCTTGACGATGCCCATCCATGGCAAGCCTTGTTTCAAGGTGCCCCACATGTGCGCGAACACGGCCGCGGGCACATCAGGGTGACGGACCAGGTTGTGCGGCGCGCGAACCAGTTCTTCACGGGAGAACCCACTGATCTCGACAAAGGCATCGTTGCAGTAGGTGATCACGCCTTTGGCGTCGGTGGTGGAAATCAACCGTTGTTGAGCCGGGAAGGTACGTTCGCGCTGAGTGACAGGCTGGTTATTACGCATGGTTTTTCAATCCGCAAGGCTTTGATGAGTTGTCGGCCGCTTCAGCCGATTATTGAAATTATTTTTCAAAAATCGGCGCTGGGTCTCATTGGCAGAAGCTGTCGCTTGCAAAATGCGCCACCGAGGTTCCGGTGGCGTTGGCGAGGCGCTAATCATTGACCTTCTTCCTTGATAGTCAATTGTCCTGAAGTACTGGTTTTGACAACTTTTCGCTGGGTTATCCGGCGAGCATTGGATAGGTGAACAAGCCGAAATGCAGCAGATTGAGAGCAAAGTGCGTGGCGATTGCCGCGCCCAGGCCCCCAAAGCGATAGGCCAGACCGTAGCCGACCCCGGCGATGGCCGCCAGTAGGGTCCATTGCCAGCCGGCACCCAGGTGTACCAGGCCGAATAGCAGAGCCGCACACAGCAGGGCCAGGTTCTCGCCATAGGGGAGGGCCTTGAACCTCCGGCTCAGGCCGCCCTGGATGTAACCACGGAACAGCGCTTCCTCCACCAGGGTCACCAGCAACAGATTGTTCAGTACCCACAACCAGGCCTGATCCGGCCATTTCGGCGCCCAACTGATGATTCCCAGCAGCAATGCGCCTCCCAATGCGGCGACTGCGCACAACACCAGTGCCAGTGCCGTGGCGTAGAGCGACAGACGCAACGAGCGCCGACCGACGATCCAGGGGCAGACCAAGAGCAGCCAGAAGCCGATCAGCGGCTTGTCCTGATTCAGGTACATGGAGAAGGGCACGGCGTCGTCGGTAAAGCGCTGCGGATCAATGGCCCGGCCGTTGTAAAAGCCCGGCAGCCAGTGCATGGCCAGGGCCAGGGCAATGACCACGAACAGGCCGTGGCCCAGGTACTGGCCGATGCGGCTGCGTTGCTGGCGTACGGCGAATCCGGCGCAGAGCAGCAGGAAGATCGAGAGGGCGGCCAGCAGTCCCAGTTGCCCGTAGCTCAGAGCCAGTGCGTAGCCGATAGAAAGGAGTGCCAGATACATCCATGGCAAAGCGGTCATGTGGAATCCTTGTTGCAAAAGAAAGGGGTGCTGCAGAAACGTTGTTCAGCGCCGGATCTGTAGTCGCCATTGCGACCGGTGAGTCAGCTTCGGCGGGCGGCAAGTATAACCAGCTGAGTTTTGTACGACAGCCCGACGAAAAACACCGCCCTGAGGCGGTGTCTGGTTTCGTGGTGGATCAGGATGCAATCAGTTGGCGCAACACGTAGTGCAGGATCCCTCCGGACTTGAAGTACTCGACTTCGTTCAAGGTATCGATGCGGCACAGCACTTCGATTTTCTCCTGGCTGCCATCCTCGCGGGTGATCACCAGGGGCAGGTTCATCCGTGGAGTCAGTTCCACGTCGCTCAGGCCGAGGATGTCCAGGGTCTCCTTGCCGGTGAGTTTCAGGCTCTTGCGGTTCTGGTCGAGCTTGAACTGCAAGGGCAAGACCCCCATGCCCACCAGATTGGAACGGTGAATGCGCTCAAAGCTTTCGGCAATCACCGCCTTGACCCCCAGCAGGTTGGTGCCCTTGGCGGCCCAGTCACGACTGGAACCGGTGCCGTACTCCTGACCGGCGATGACCACCAGCGGCGTGCCCGAGGCCTGATATTTCATGGCCGCGTCGTAGATCGGCATTTTCTCGCCACTGGGGATGTAGAACGTATTGCCGCCTTCTTCGCCGCCGAGCATTTCGTTGCGGATGCGGATGTTGGCGAAGGTGCCGCGCATCATCACTTGGTGATTGCCCCGACGCGAGCCGTAGGAGTTGAAGTCCCGGGGTTCCACGCCCTTGTCCCGCAGGTAGCGCCCGGCCGGGCTGTCGGCCTTGATATTGCCGGCGGGAGAGATGTGGTCGGTGGTCACCGAGTCCCCCAGTAGCGCCAGTACCCGGGCACCGCTGACGTCCTTGATTTCCGGCAGGGGGCCGGCAATGTCGTCGAAGAAAGGGGGATGCTGGATGTAGGTGGAGTCGTCCTGCCAGACATAGGTGGCGGCCTGGGGCACTTCAATGGCTTGCCATTGGGCATCACCGGCAAACACCTCGGCGTATTCCTTGTGGAACATCCGTGTGTTGACCTGGGCCACGGCCTCGGCGATCTCCTTGCTGCTGGGCCATATGTCCCGCAGGTACACCGGCTGGCCATTCTTGTCTTGACCCAGCGGTTCGCTGCTGATGTCGATACGCACCGTACCGGCCAGGGCATAGGCCACCACCAGGGGCGGGGAGGCCAGCCAGTTGGTTTTGACCAGCGGGTGCACCCGGCCTTCGAAGTTGCGGTTGCCCGACAGCACTGAAGCCACGGTAAGGTCGGCTTGCTGGATGGCTTTCTCGATCGGCTCCTGTAGCGGACCGGAGTTGCCGATGCAGGTGGTGCAGCCATAGCCCACCAGGTCGAAGCCCAACTGGTCCAGGTAAGGCGTAAGCCCGGCGGCCTTGTAGTAGTCGGTGACCACCTTGGAGCCAGGAGCCAGTGAACTCTTGACCCAGGGCTTGCGTTGCAAGCCTTTCTCCACGGCCTTTTTCGCCACCAGCCCGGCCGCCATCATCACGCTGGGGTTGGAGGTGTTGGTGCAAGAGGTGATTGCAGCAATCACCACCGCACCGTTTTTCAGGCGGTAGGTCTGGCCTTCGTACTGGTAGTCGGTTTCTCCCACCAGATCGGCATTGCCCACGGCGACACCGCCGCCGCCCTCGCTTTCCAGGCGACCTTCTTCCTTGCTGGTGGGCTTGAACTGCAGGTCGAGGAAGTCAGTGAAAGCCTGGGCCACATTGGGCAGGGCAACCCGGTCCTGGGGCCGTTTCGGTCCGGCTAGGCTGGCTTCCACGGTGCCCATGTCCAAGGCCAGGCTGTCGGTGAATACCGGCTCCTTGCCCGGCAGGCGCCACAGGCCCTGGGCCTTGCTGTAGGCCTCGACCAGTTTCACCAGTTCGCTCGGGCGCCCGGACAGGCGCAGGTAGTCAAGAGTGATCTCGTCCACCGGGAAGAAGCCGCAGGTGGCGCCGTATTCCGGGGCCATGTTGGCAATGGTGGCGCGGTCTGCCAGGGGCAGGTCGGCCAGGCCATCGCCATAGAACTCGACGAACTTGCCCACTACGCCCTTCTTGCGCAGCATCTGGGTCACCGTCAGCACCAGATCGGTGGCGGTGATGCCTTCCTTGAGCTTGCCGGTGAGTTTGAAGCCGATGACTTCCGGGATCAGCATGGACACCGGTTGGCCCAGCATCGCCGCTTCTGCTTCGATCCCGCCCACGCCCCAGCCCAGCACGCCGAGGCCGTTGATCATGGTGGTGTGGGAGTCGGTGCCCACCAGGGTGTCGGGGAAGGCGTAGGTGCGGCCGTCCTCGTCCTTGGTCCAGACTGTGCGCCCCAGGTACTCCAGGTTGACCTGGTGACAGATGCCGGTGCCCGGCGGTACCACACTGAAGTTGTCGAAGGCGCTCTGGCCCCAGCGCAGGAAGGCGTAGCGTTCGCCGTTGCGCTGCATCTCGATGTCGACGTTCTGCTCGAAGGCGCTGCTGCTGGCGAACTTGTCCACCATCACTGAGTGGTCGATCACCAGATCCACCGGGGACAGCGGGTTGATCCGTTGTGGATCGCCACCGGCCTTGGCCATGGCGGCGCGCATGGCCGCGAGGTCGACCACGGCAGGCACGCCGGTAAAGTCCTGCATCAGGACGCGAGCGGGGCGGTATTGGATCTCCCGGTCGGAGCGACGTTCCTTGAGCCAGGCGGCGAGGGCCTTGAGGTCGGCGCCGGTGACGGTCTTGTCGTCTTCCCAGCGCAGCAGGTTTTCCAGCAGGACTTTCAGCGACATGGGCAGGGCGTCGATATCGCCCAGGCTCTTGGCGGCGTCCGGCAGGCTGAAATAGTGATAAGTCTTGTCGTCGACTTTTAGGGTTTTAAGGGTTTTCAGGCTATCGAGGGATGGCATTGAATGACTCCTTGTGGCCCGCACGGCTACGGGCCTGTGATACGGACAGAGAGTTAACCTAGCTCTGTTTGGGGCTTATAGCTAATCACTGGACTCCTGGGTTCAGTCCAAGGTTCCGAACTCGGTTATCATGCGCCGGTTTTCGTGACAGGCTTTGCTACAGGGCAGGTTTGCGCATCGATTCGTCGCCATTTGCCCAGGAGATTCAATGAACACCCTGTTTATCCATTGCCGGCCCGGTTTCGAGGGTGAAGTCTGCTCCGAGATCGCCGACCACGCGGCCCGGCTGAATGTTGCCGGTTATGCCAAGGCCAAACCCAGCACCGCCTGCGCCGAGTTCATCTGCACCGAGGACGACGGCGCCCAGCGCCTGATGCAGGGGCTGCGCTTTGCCGACCTGATCTTCCCCCGGCAGTGGGCCCGTGGCGGCTTCGTCGAGCTGCCGGAAACCGACCGCATCAGCGTGATCCTCGCCTCTCTGGCCCATTTCCCCCAGTGCGGCAGCCTGTGGCTGGAAGTGGTGGATACCAACGACGGCAAGGAGCTGTCGAACTTCTGCAAAAAGTTCGAAGGTCCGCTGCGCAAGGCTCTGACTGCTGCCGGCAAGCTGGTGGAGGATGCTGCCAGGCCGCGCTTGCTGTTGACCTTCAAGAGTGGGCGTGAAGTCTTTGTCGGGCTGGCGGATGCCGGTAATTCGGCCATGTGGCCGATGGGCATTCCACGGTTGAAGTTCCCGCGGGAAGCGCCAAGCCGTTCGACCCTGAAACTGGAAGAGGCCTGGCATCACTTCATCCCCCGGGATCAGTGGGACGAGCGTCTGCACAGCGACATGACCGGTGTCGACCTGGGTGCGGCGCCGGGCGGCTGGACCTGGCAGCTGGTCAATCGCGGCATGCTGGTGACGGCCGTCGATAACGGCCCGATGGCCGAAAGCCTGATGGACACCGGCCTGGTGCAGCACCTGATGGCTGACGGCTTTACCTTCAAGCCGCGGCAGCCGGTGGACTGGATGGTCTGCGACATCGTCGAGAAGCCGGCGCGCAACGCCGCACTGCTGGAAACCTGGATCGGCGAGGGTCATTGTCGCGAGGCCGTGGTCAACCTGAAACTGCCGATGAAGCAGCGTTACGCCGAAGTGAAGCGTTTGCTGGAACGTATTGAAGAGGGCTTCAAGGCGCGGGGGATTCGTGTGGCGATCGGCTGCAAGCAGCTGTATCACGACCGCGAGGAAGTCACTTGCCACCTGCGTCGCCTGGATGTGAAAAAGCCCAAATCGGCGTAGTACCCGCAACACCACCCGCTTTCTGTTAGGAGCCGGCTTGCCGGCGAAAAAGGCCCCACACCCGTGCAAGGCGTGAGGATGCCTTCGCTGGCAAGCCGGCTCCTACGGGAGGGCGGGGGGCGTGGAGCGACGGCAACAGATGACCGGATGGCGCCATTGCGCGACAATGGCCGCCTGTTTCAGGAGTGAACCATGAGTCAAATCATCGATACGCCGGTTGACGGCACCCTCGACGCCACCGGCCTCAATTGCCCCGAGCCGGTGATGATGCTGCACCAGCACATTCGTGACCTGCCCGCCGGCGGGCTGTTGAAAGTGATCGCCACGGACCCCTCCACCCGCCGCGACATTCCCAAGTTCTGTGTGTTCCTTGATCACGAACTGGTGGCGCAGCAGGAAGAGGCCGGCACCTA
>NZ_MOAK01000032.1:109322-119204 GCF_003732485.1 Pseudomonas protegens | reverse complement strand
CTGCTTGCGCGCACTGCGTGTCAGGCGGATCAACAGCATCAGCGCTGCGCAGGTCAAACCGGCAATCAACCCTTCCCACAGGCCGCTCGGGCCCCGCGCCGCTCCGAACCAATCGGTCAGGCCCAGGACGTAGCCCACCGGCAAACCAATCCCCCAGTAGGCGAACAGGGTCAGGATCATGGTCACCCGAGTGTCCTGATAGCCCCGCAGTGCACCGGCGGCGGTGACCTGAATGCCATCGGAAAACTGGAACAACGCCGAGTACACGATCAGCATCGAAGCCACCTGGATCACCATCGGGTCGTTGGTGTAGATCGAGGCGATGGGTTCGCGCAGCAGGTACATCAGGCTCGCCGACAAGCAGGCGTAGGCCAGTGCTGCGCCCATGCCGACGCCGGCGCTGAAGCGTGCGTCGCGCGGTTGCTGGCGCCCCAGAGACTGGCCGACCCGTACCGTTACGGCCATGGCCAGGGAGTAGGGGATCATGAACATCAGGGCGCTGACGTTGAGGGCAATCTGGTGTCCGGCCACTACTGTGGCTCCCAGGCTGCCGATCAACAGGGCGATCACCGCGAAGATGCTCGACTCGGCGAATACCGCGATGCCGATGGGCAGGCCGATACTCACCAGGCGCTTGATCACCGCCCATTGCGGCCAGTCGAACTGACTGAACAGCTGGATCTTGCGATAGGCCGGCGCCCAGTGAACCCAGCCGGCCATGCCCAGCATCATGACCCACATCACGATCGCCGTGGCCCAGCCACAGCCGACGCCACCCATGGCCGGCACGCCGAAGTGACCATAGATGAAGATGTAGTTGATGGGGATGTTGAGGGCCAGGCCACAAAGCCCGATGACCATGCTCGGCACTGTGCGGCCCAGTCCGTCGCTCAAGCAGCGCAGCACGTAGTACAGCGCTACTGCCGGCAGGCCGCTGGCGATGCCGTGCAGATAGCCCATGCAGGGTTTGATCAGTTCCGGGTCGACCTTCATCAGGTGCAGTATCGGTTCGGCGCTGATCAGTATCAGCGTGGCCGAGATGCCGGTCACTACAGCCAGCCACAGGGCCTGGCGCACCACTGGACTGATCTCGTGCAGCTTGCCGGCACCAAAGCGCTGGGCCACCTTGGGCGTGGTGGCCAGCAGGGTGCCGGTCATCAGCAGGAACACCGGAATCCAGATCGAGTTGCCCAGGGCTACGGCCGCGAGATCCCGCGGACTGACCCGGCCGGCCATGACGGCGTCGACAAAGCCCATGGCGGTGGTGGCCACCTGGGCAATCATGATAGGCAGGGCCAGTCGCAGCAGGTCGCGCAGTTCGCGGCCGACTCGAGCAGGGCGGCTGGTGGCAGGGGTGATGGTGGTGTCGGTCACGGAGTTCACGGGGCAAAGCGTCCATAGGTGTGTTGCGCGGGACGCGACAGTCTACGCGTTGACACTCTGGTCAGGAAAAATCCAGTGTTGTGGATTTGTAATGGCCGGCCGCTGGGAAATGAGTGCTCGACCTCAAGCCGCGCTGGCTCGGCCTGTCATCTGCGCCTACACTGCGGCTCCGCACGAGGAGCCAGCCATGTTGATTGTTGCCGACGAAAATATTCCCCTGATCGAAGAGTTCTTTGCCGGCTTCGGCGAGATCCGGCGTTTCCCTGGGCGCGCTATTGATCGGGCTACCGTGGAGCAGGCGGACGTGTTGCTGGTGCGCTCGGTGACCCAAGTCGACCGCCAATTGCTGGAAGGCAGTCCGGTGCGGTTTGTCGGCACTTGCACCATCGGCACCGATCATCTGGACCTGGACTACTTCCAGCAAGCGGGGATCAGCTGGTCCAGTGCGCCGGGCTGCAATGCCCGTGGCGTGGTGGATTATGTGCTGGGCAGTCTGTTGACCCTGGCCGAAATCGAAGGGGCGGACCTGGCTCAACGCTGTTACGGCGTTGTGGGGGCCGGTGAAGTCGGTGGGCGCCTGATCAAGGTCCTGCGCGGTCTGGGTTGGCAGGTTCTGGTCTGTGACCCGCAGCGGCAGGCGGCGGAAGGCGGCGACTATGTCAGCCTGGAGCACTTGATCGAACGTTGCGACGTCATCAGTCTGCATACGCCATTGGCTCGGCATGGCGAGCATTCCACCTGGCACCTGCTGGATCGGCAGCGCTTGAGTCAGCTCAAGCAAGGTACCTGGTTGATCAATGCGGCCCGTGGTCCGGTGGTGGATAACCAGGCGCTGCGTGAAGTGTTGCTGCAGCGTGAGGATTTGCAGGCGGTGCTGGATGTCTGGGAAGAGGAGCCGACAGTGGATCGCGAGCTGGCGGACTTGTGCGTGCTGGCCACGCCCCATATCGCCGGCTACAGCCTGGATGGCAAGCAGCGTGGCACGGCGCAGATCTACCAGGCCTATTGCCGCTTCCTCGGTCAGGCGGAACAGGTCAGCCTGACCACCTTGCTGCCGGCGCCGTGGGTGCCGCAAGTCAGCCTGAATGCCAATGCCGACCCGGCCTGGGCCCTGGCGATGATCTGTCGGGCGGTGTACGACCCGCGCCGTGATGATGCGGATTTTCGCCGCAGCCTGGCGGATGATGTCGCCCAGCAACGCAGCGCCTTCGACGGCCTGCGCAAGCATTATCCGGAGCGTCGCGAGATCGACGGGCTGCATGTGCGGATTCAGGGTGATTCGCCAGCCCTGAGCCAGATCGTCCGAGCCCTGGGCGCCAGCGAACTCTGAATCCGTCCAAGCAGTATTACGCGGGCATAAAAAACCCGGCCGTCTGGCCGGGTCAAGAGGACGTGAGGCTGAGTGTCAATCTTGCCGAGCAGGCTTGACCAGTCGCTTTTCCAGTTCGCGGCAGGCGTTCTGGATCATGTCTTCAGTAATAGGTACTTCGCGACCCTGGGCGTCGATAATGGCACACCCCAGAGACTGGTTCGGCTGGGTACGGATCACTTGAATCTTGTCATTGCTGCTGTGTTGCAAGGACATGGCCTGTCTCCTCATCAGGTTGTGTGCTTACTCTAGAATGGCCGGGTGACCAAGCTGTTACAGACCGCCGCAGGGCTGGCCCGGCGACTTCACTCCAACAGAAATGCCCGGGGAGTGCCAGCCACAGATTAGACCGATAATCTCTAGGCTCTAGTGTCAGCGGTCATAATCAACCTGACTCATTGTGATTTAGCAAAGTTCCTGCGAATTCCTCTCGTTGCCGCTGCTGCAACGGGTCGGTCGCCGGTGCGTCAATGGATGAACTGCATGCTCTCTTCTCGTCACCGCCGGGCGTTGCATCTGGCCAGCCGTTTTATCGCTCCCTACCGTTGGCAGGCGCTTGGCGCCTTGCTGGCATTGATTGTCACTGCGGGCATCACCCTGTCCATGGGGCAGGGGATTCGCCTGTTGGTGGACCAGGGTTTCATGACCCAGTCCCCGCATTTGCTGAATCAGTCCATTGGCCTGTTCCTGCTGCTGGTCCTGGCTCTGGCGGTGGGCACTTTCGTGCGTTTCTATCTGGTGTCCTGGATCGGTGAGCGCTGCGTGGCGGATATCCGGCGCCAGGTGTTCAATCACCTGATTTACCTGCATCCCGGGTTCTACGAGAACAATCGAAGTTCGGAGATTCAGTCGCGACTCACGGCGGACACCACCTTGCTGCAGTCGGTGATCGGTTCTTCGTTGTCGTTGTTCCTGCGTAATGCGCTGATGGTGTTGGGGGGGATCGTCCTGCTGTTCGTCACCAATCCCAAGCTCACCAGCATAGTGGTGGTGGCCTTGCCCCTGGTGCTGGTGCCGATCCTGATTTTCGGTCGCCGGGTACGCAGCCTGTCGCGCCTGAGCCAGGACCGGATCGCCGATGTCGGCAGCTATGTGTCCGAGACGCTTGGTCAGATCAAGACGGTCCAGGCCTACAACCACCAGGCCCAGGACGAGCAGCGCTTTGCCGTGACGGTGGAGCAGGCCTTCGATACCGCGCGCCAGCGTATTGTCCAGCGCGCCTGGCTGATCACCCTGGTGATCGTCCTGGTCCTGGGCGCGGTGGGGGTGATGCTCTGGGTCGGCGGCATGGATGTGATCGCCGGGCGTATTTCCGGGGGTGAGCTGGCGGCTTTTGTGTTTTACAGCCTGATCGTCGGTAGCGCCTTCGGCACCTTGAGTGAGGTCATAGGCGAGCTGCAGCGCGCTGCCGGGGCTGCGGAGCGGATTGCCGAACTGCTGCGGTCGGACAACATTATCCAGGCGCCCAGCAGTGGCCTGGTGAGCTTGCCGGCACGTGTGCAGGGCGACCTGGAGTTGGATGGCCTGGGTTTTTCCTATCCGTCACGGCCGGACCGCTACGCTGTCGATGGCCTGAGCCTGAAGATCCATGCCGGAGAAACCCTGGCGTTGGTCGGGCCGTCGGGGGCAGGCAAATCCACCCTCTACGATCTGCTGCTGCGTTTCTACGACCCACAGCAGGGGCGGATACTGCTGGATGGCGTGCCCCTGACCCAGCTCGATCCGCTGGATCTGCGGCGTTGTTTTGCCCTGGTGTCGCAAAGCCCGGCGCTGTTCTACGGCAGCATCGAAGAGAACATCCGCTACGGCAATCCTGGTGCGACCCTGACCGAGGTCCAGGACGCGGCGAAGATTGCCTACGCCCACGAGTTCATCGAGCAGATGCCAGAGGGTTATCAGACTCATCTGGGGGATGGTGGGCTGGGGCTTTCCGGCGGACAGCGACAACGCCTGGCAATCGCTCGCGCGCTGTTGGTGGATGCGCCGATCCTGTTGCTGGACGAGGCCACCAGCGCCCTGGATGCGCAGAGTGAACATCTGATTCAGCAAGCCTTGCCCAGCCTGATGAAGAACCGTACCACCCTGGTGATCGCCCATCGCCTAGCCACGGTGAAGAATGCCGACCGGATTGCGGTCATGGACCAGGGCAAGCTGGTGGCCGTGGGCACTCATCAGCAACTGATTGCCAGCAACCCGCTGTATGCGCGCCTGGCGGCCCTGCAATTCAGCGACGGCCCTCAGGCATCTGCGTAGGAGCCGGCTTGCCGGCGAAAGCGGCCACCAGGCTGGCGCCGAGTCCGAAGGCCTCTTTGCCGGCATGCCAGCTCCTGCAGTGGGCGGCAGCCCAATAAAAAGCCCGCATCGCTGCGGGCTTGTGGAGGGCTGGGTTCACTGATCGTCGAAGTAGCGCTCATGCCAGTCCACCAGCGGCTGTGGCGAGTTGAGCTTCTGGCCGTAGATCACCGAGTAGGACAGCACGTTCTGTACATACTGGCGGGTTTCGTCGAAGGGAATGCTTTCCACCCATACGTCGAAGCTCAGGTGGTCGGCGCCCTTGAGCCATTGACGCACCCGTCCAGGGCCCGCGTTATAGGCGGCAGATGCCAGCACCCGGTTGCCGTTGAACTGGCTGTGGACCTGGCTCAGGTACGCCGCACCCAGTTGGATGTTCTTGTCCGGGTCCAGCACTTGCTGGGGAGAGGCCAGGGGAATGCTGAACTTGCGCGCGGTCTCCTTGGCGGTGCCGGGCATCAGTTGCATCAGGCCGCTGGCGCCTACGTGGGAGCGGGCATCGTCCATAAAGGCGCTTTCCTGGCGGGTGATGGCGAACACCCAGCTGGAATGCAGGCCGCGGACCTTGGCTTCGCGCACCAGGGTGTCGCGGTGAGCCATGGGGAAGCGGATGTCCAGGTCATCCCAGTACTGGGCCTGGCTGATGGTGCGAATGGCCGGGAAGTACCATTTCAGGTCGTAGGCCAGCCTGGCCTGGGCCACCATTTCGTCGCGGTTGAAGTGCCGGCTGACGTGGTACCACTCCCGGCGACCGTCGACGATCTGGCCCCGGGCATGAAACTCCAGGGCACGACGCACGCCTGGGGTATTGCGCACTTTGTTGATGACCGCCTGGCTCAACATCAGCGGCTGGTTGTTCAGCTGATAAGGGGCCTTGGCGTGATCGGCGGCAAGGAAACCGTAGAAGTCCCGTTCCCGGGCCAGGCCTTTGAACAACACCTGGGCCTGGGGGTTCTTCGGCTGGGCCAGTTCCAGGCTGCGCGCCTGCCAGTAGCGCCAGCGGTTGGTGCTGGCCAGGTCTTGAGGCAGCTTGCGGGTCAACTGGTAGGCATCCTCCCAGCGCGCCAGACGCAACAGCAGGCGCAGGCGCCATTCGGAGACAGTGTTGTCCCGCAGATCTGGGTCGTACTTGGTCATGACGTCCAGGGCGCGGCTGTCGAAGCGCCGTGCCAGGGTCAGGCCGATTTCGCGGGCAATGGCCACTTTTTCGTCACGAGAGAAGTGCATGCTGCTGGCATAGCCGTCCAGCAGGGCCATGGCCTTGTCCGGGTCCTGGCGAGCCAGGCGGCGCAGGCCCAAGCCGACCACGTCGGACATCGCTTCATCGGCGGGCTGGAAGCGCGAAGGCTGGCTCAGCAGCTCCGGCTTTTGCGCCGCGTCCACCAGCAGGCGGCCCTGAGGTGCGAGGGTGGTCATGCTCTTGACCAGGCTGTTGGCCAGGGGATAGTTGCGGGCTTCGGCCGCCAACTTGGCTCGTTGCCAGCGTTTTTGCTCGGTGAGCTGGCCTTCGGCGGCCCATTGGGCGAACAAGGCGTCACAGGCGGTCGGTTGGGATTTGCCGGTCAGCCAGAGCTTTTCGGTGGCGGCGTAACCCTCGGCCTTGAGGTTGTGGCCCAGTTGGTACTGGCCATTGAGGCAGTCCAGCTCGGTGAAATTGAGTTTCGGGTCGTAGTACTTGGTGAAGGTGGGCCAGTCGCCGCGTTCGGCCAGCCAGCGCAACCAGCGCAGTTTCATCCAGTTGGCTTGAGGCAGGTCGCCATGTTCGGTGAGGAATTTCTCGATCTCGGCGTTGCTGGCGCTCTTCAGGCGGGCCGTGAGTTCGTCATAGGCCAGGTACGGCTCCAGCGGGTAGTCGCGCAGGGCATCGGCATAACGGAAGTAAGGGCCTGAATCACCCTTGGCCAGGGCGCGCTTGGCTTCATCGTAATACTGGCGTTGCTGGGTCAGGTCCGCCGCCTGGGCGGATTGGACGGCAGTGGCGGAAAGAAGCAGGCAGGATAAAAGGCTGAAAAGGCGACTGCGCATGAGACATCCGGGCAGAGAAATCATGACAAGTGCCGACAAGGCCAACACTGATTGTTCACTAGCTTAGCCTTTTGCCAGCAACCGGTGAAAGCTTTGCCGAGCCCTTGGCATCAGTTGGCAACAAAAGTGCCTTCAGGGTCGCCGGTGGCGAAATAGCGGGCCTTCTGAGGGCGCAAGTCAGGTAGAATGCGCGCCCGGTTTTTGGAGAAGAACATGACCCTGCTCAAATTCAGCGATGTGTCCCTTGCTTTCGGCGCCATGCCGTTGTTGGACAAGGTGTCCTGGCAGATCGCCCGTGGTGAGCGGGTGTGCATCATCGGCCGTAACGGTACTGGCAAATCCAGCATGATGAAGCTGGTCAAGGGCGATCAGAAGCCCGACGACGGCTCCGTATGGCGCGCACCCGGTCTGAAGATCGGCGAATTGCCCCAGGAACTACCGGTGGCCGACGAGCGGACCGTGTTCGACGTGGTTGCCCAGGGCCTGGACGGTGTCGGCGAGCTGCTGGCTCAGTACCACCACCTGAGCCAGAACATCGTCACCGACGCCGATCTGGAAAAACTGATGCACGTCCAGCACGACCTCGAAGCCCGTGACGGCTGGCGCCTGCAGCAACTGGTGGACAGCACCCTGAGCCGTCTGCAGCTGCCCGCCGACAAGACCCTCGCCGAGTTGTCCGGTGGCTGGCGGCGTCGTGTGCTGCTGGCCCAGGCCCTGGTATCCGAGCCGGATCTGCTGCTCCTCGACGAGCCGACCAACCACCTGGATATCGGTGCCATCGCCTGGCTGGAAGAAGCGCTGAAGGATTTCCAGGGCGCCGTGCTCTTTATTACCCACGACCGTTCCTTCCTGCAGAACCTGGCCACCCGCATCCTCGAACTGGACCGCGGCGGCCTGATCGACTGGAACGGCGACTACGCCAGCTTCCTGGTGCACAAGGAAGCCATGTTGGCGGCTGAAGAGACCGCCAACGCACTGTTCGACAAGCGTCTGGCCCAGGAAGAAGTGTGGATTCGCCAGGGCATCAAGGCCCGGCGTACCCGTAACGAGGGGCGTGTGCGGGCCCTCAAGGCGCTGCGCGTGGAGCGCAGTGAACGTCGCGAGCGTACCGGCAAGGCCAATATCCAGCTGGAAACCGCCGACAAGTCCGGCAAGCAGGTGATGGTGCTGGAGAATGTCAGCTTCGCTCACCCGGACGGTCCGTTTCTGGTCAAGGACTTCTCCATGGTCCTGCAGCGCGGCGACCGCATTGGCCTTCTGGGTGCCAACGGCACCGGCAAGACCACGTTGCTCAAGCTGATGCTCGGCGGCCTGGTGCCTAGCAGTGGCAAGGTGGAAGAGGGGACGCGGATCGACGTGGCCTACTTCGACCAGTTGCGTCATCAGTTGGACCTGGAAAAGACCGTGATCGACAACGTTGCCGAAGGTCGCGACTTCATCGAGATCGATGGCCAGAGCCGTCACGTCCTGAGCTATCTCGGTGACTTCCTGTTCAGTCCGCAACGTGCTCGTACGCCGGTCAAGGCGTTGTCTGGCGGTGAGCGTGCCCGGTTGTTGCTGGCGAAGCTGTTCAGCAAGCCGGCCAACCTGCTGGTCCTCGACGAACCGACCAACGACCTCGATGTGGAAACCCTCGAGCTGCTGGAAGAAGTGCTGCTGACCTTCCAGGGCACCGTGCTGATGGTCAGCCACGACCGGGCCTTCCTCGACAACGTGGTGACCAGCACCCTGGTCTTTGAAGGTGAAGGCAAGGTTCGCGAGTACGTGGGCGGTTATCAGGACTGGCTGCGCCAGGGCGGTTCGCCGCGGCTGCTGGGGGTTACCGAGAACAAGTCGGGCAAGGCCGAACTGAATTCCGCCGTGGTTGCGCCGGTGCAAGCCGCAGCGCCAGCCCCTGTGCAGGAGGCTCCGGCGAAGAAGAAGCTCAGCTACAAATTGCAGCGTGAACTTGAGGCGCTGCCGGGGCAGATCGATGCCATGGAGCAACAGATTGCCGGGGTCGAGGCGGAAATGGCCGATGCCGGTTTCTATCAGCGCCCGGCGGCTGAAACCGCTGCGGTCATTGCCCGGTTGGAGCAGTTGAATGCCGAGCTGGAGCAGATGGTCGAGCGCTGGGCCGAGCTGGATGCCTGAGTGACTGGCGAGTGATAAAAAAGCCCGACTTCAGCGTCGGGCTTTTTTTCGCAGCAGTTACCGGTTTGGCAACTGTCGGGTGAGGGCTTAGCGTTTGGCCAGGTGCACAGCCAGTACGTCACACGGTGCGCCGTGCAGGACGTCATTGGCGGTGGAGCCCAGCAGCAGGGCCAGGCCATGACGGCCGTGACTGCCCACCACAATCAGGTCGCATTCCTGTTCCTTGGCCAGGTGGTGTATTTCCTGGCGTGGCTGTCCATAGGTCAGGTGACTGTATTCCTTGGTCAGCTCCGGGTACTTGTGGATCAGCCGGTCCAGGCGTTCCTTGGCCTGGTCGAACTGTTGCTGCTGCAGTTGCGAAAGATCCATGGGCACGTCACCGCCGAAAGCCATGGCCATGGGTTCGACGATGTGCACCAGGGACAGCTTGGCCCCATTGCTCACCGACAGCTCGCGAGCGCGGTGGATAACAGGATCGCACTCTTCGGTTAAATCTACGGCGACCAGAATATGGTGGTAGGACATGAGGCGCTCCTCCTGAGGATTGCAATAGCTTCAAGTATGGCTGGTTTCAAGCGGGTTGGTTCCACCCAGGCCCCGCTCATCAAAAATTCGAGAGTACTGATATGACGGTCTGGATAGTGGTGTCAATCCTTGCGGTGGTTCTGAGTCCGCTGGCG
>NZ_MOAK01000032.1:107193-109299 GCF_003732485.1 Pseudomonas protegens | reverse complement strand
CTGCGGCCCTCGCGCCGCCAGAGCGGCTTGATCGCCCTGCGCATGGAGGCGCGGCGCATGGGGTTGGCCATGCAGCTGGCACCTCAGGAGTGGCCGCATTGGCTGGGTCAGGAGCCGCCCAACCCTTGCCCGCAGTACCACCGACCGAGGCGCAGTGCACAACCTGCCTGCTGGAGTTACTGGCAAATAGCCCCCGGGAGCTGGGTCAACCAGTGGCGTGAACCCTGTGTCGATGAGTCGCTGCTCCAGCATCTGCAGGCCTTGCCGCCCGGGGTCTTCAAGGTTGAAGCGGACAAGCAACTGATTGCCCTGTACTGGAGCGAACGCGGCGAGGTCAGTGTCCTACAGGATATCGCCTCGGTGCTCAAGGCCTTGGCCTGAAGCCACGGAGGAGGGCGCTCGCGGCAATCGTGGGCGTTTGGCAATAAAAAGCCCGACTCAGCATCGGGCGGGATGGCCAGGCAGGCCGGTAATCTCGTTTGAGCCACCCTCGGGTGGCTTCTTGCTGTTTGGGTTGTGCCCATATTCGATAAAAAATTTCTGATCTTTTCTTCAGATATATCCCCAGCTTAGTCGCTATGGTCCCTATGGTTGGACGATTTAGGGCGATTTTTCTAAATATTGATCCTATGAATGGCGATGAATGCAGGGTCGTGTTGATCGTCCGGGGAGCAGTGAAGTGACCGCAAAGTCGCGTTTCAAACAGTGTTTTGTACGATTGACAATTGTCGGATTTTCCCTGAATGTGGCGTACCCAAATCAAACGGGCGTATGAAATGAGCGTTTGCATCGCAGGCGGCTCTATACAGAATCCCGACTATCGCGTTGGCGGGTGTGCCTGGCGGATTGGCGTTAGCATCGACGGTGACGTTAGTGCCAAGCCAGAAGTCAGCGTCCGGCGTGTACTGTTCAGCTTCCATATCGTGGAGATCAGTTGATGATTTACGAAGGTAAAGCCATCACGGTTAAGGCTCTTGAAAGTGGCATCGTCGAATTGAATTTCGACCTCAAGGGTGAGTCCGTCAACAAGTTCAACCGTCTAACCCTGAACGAATTGCGTCAGGCTGTTGACACCATCAAGGCAGATGCTTCGATCAAGGGCGTGATCGTCAGCAGTGGCAAGGACGTGTTCATCGTCGGCGCCGACATCACCGAGTTTGTCGACAACTTCAAGCTGCCGGATGCCGAGCTGGTGGCTGGCAACCTCGAAGCCAACAAGATCTTCAGCGACTTCGAAGACCTCAACGTGCCGACCGTTGCCGCGATCAATGGCATCGCCCTGGGCGGCGGCCTGGAAATGTGCCTGGCCGCGGATTACCGCGTCATGGCTGCCAGCGCCAAGATCGGCTTGCCGGAAGTCAAACTGGGTATCTACCCGGGCTTCGGTGGTACCGTGCGCCTGCCGCGCATCATCGGTGCCGACAACGCCATCGAGTGGATCGCCGCTGGCAAGGAAAACCGTGCCGAAGACGCGCTGAAGGTCGGTGCCGTCGATGCCGTGGTTGCTCCCGATAAACTCAAGGATGCCGCCCTGGCCCTGGTCAAGCGCGCCATTTCTGGCGAGTTCGACTATAAGGCCAAGCGTCAGCCGAAGCTGGAAAAACTCAAGCTCAACGCCATTGAGCAGATGATGGCTTTCGAAACCGCCAAAGGTTTCGTGGCTGGCCAGGCCGGCCCGAACTACCCGGCGCCGGTCGAAGCGATCAAGACCATTCAGAAAGCCGCCAACTTTGGCCGCGACAAGGCTCTGGAAGTGGAAGCCGCCGGCTTCGTCAAACTGGCCAAGACCTCTGCCGCACAGAGCCTGATCGGTCTGTTCCTGAACGACCAGGAGCTGAAGAAAAAGGCCAAGGCCTACGACGAGATCGCCAAGGACGTGAAGCAGGCTGCCGTATTGGGTGCCGGCATCATGGGCGGCGGTATCGCCTATCAGTCGGCTTCCAAAGGCACGCCGATCCTGATGAAGGACATCAACGAGCACGGTATCGAGCAGGGTCTGGCAGAAGCCGCGAAACTGCTGGTGGGCCGTGTTGACAAAGGCCGCATGACCGCAGCGAAGATGGCCGAAGTGCTCAATGGCATTCGTCCTACCCTGTCCTACGGTGA
>NZ_MOAK01000032.1:106623-107141 GCF_003732485.1 Pseudomonas protegens | reverse complement strand
CAGATCGTACTGGCTGAAGTGGAAGGTCAGGTCAAGGAAGACACCATCCTGGCGTCCAACACCTCGACCATTTCCATCAGCCTGCTGGCCAAGGCCCTCAAGCGTCCGGAAAACTTCGTCGGCATGCACTTCTTCAACCCGGTACACATGATGCCGCTGGTGGAAGTGATCCGTGGTGAGAAGTCCAGCGAACTGGCGGTAGCGACCACCGTTGCCTACGCCAAGAAAATGGGCAAGAACCCGATCGTGGTCAACGACTGTCCGGGCTTTTTGGTCAACCGCGTGCTGTTCCCGTACTTCGGCGGTTTCGCCAAGCTGGTCAGCGCCGGTGTGGACTTCGTGCGCATCGACAAGATCATGGAGAAATTCGGCTGGCCAATGGGCCCGGCGTACCTGATGGACGTGGTCGGCATCGACACCGGTCACCACGGTCGTGACGTGATGGCTGAAGGCTTCCCGGATCGCATGAAGGATGATCGCCGCTCGGCCGTGGACGTGCTCTACGAAGCCAAGCGCCT
>NZ_MOAK01000032.1:86529-106576 GCF_003732485.1 Pseudomonas protegens | reverse complement strand
AAGCAGAAGAAGGTTGCCGATCCGTCGGTGCTGGAAGTGCTCAAGCCAATCGTCTACGAGCAGCGTGAAGTCACTGACGAGGACATCATCAACTGGATGATGATCCCGTTGTGCCTGGAAACCGTTCGTTGCCTGGAAGACGGTATCGTCGAAACCGCTGCCGAAGCTGACATGGGCCTGGTCTACGGTATTGGTTTCCCTCCATTCCGTGGCGGTGCGCTGCGCTACATCGATTCCATCGGTGTTGCCGAGTTCGTTGCCCTGGCCGACCAGTACGCCGATCTGGGCGCGCTGTACCACCCGACCGCGAAGCTGCGTGAAATGGCCAAGAACGGCCAGAGCTTCTTCGGTTAAGCGCCCACACTAGAGCGAGAGTGAACATATGAGCTTGAATCCTAGAGACGTCGTGATTGTCGACTTCGGTCGTACTCCGATGGGCCGCTCCAAGGGCGGCATGCACCGCAACACCCGCGCCGAAGACATGTCGGCGCACCTGATCAGCAAACTGCTGGAACGCAACACCAAGGTCGACCCGGCGGAAGTCGAGGACGTGATCTGGGGCTGCGTCAACCAGACCCTGGAGCAGGGCTGGAACATCGCGCGCATGGCGTCGCTGATGACCCAGATCCCGCACACTTCGGCCGGCCAGACCGTCAGCCGCCTGTGTGGCTCGTCCATGAGTGCCCTGCACACTGCTGCGCAAGCGATCATGACCGGTAACGGTGACGTGTTCGTGGTCGGCGGCGTCGAGCACATGGGGCACGTGAGCATGATGCACGGGGTCGATCCGAACCCGCACATGTCCCTGTACGCGGCGAAAGCCTCGGGCATGATGGGCCTGACTGCCGAGATGCTGGGCAAGATGCACGGCATCACCCGTGAGCAGCAGGACGCCTTCGGCGTGCGTTCCCACCAGCTCGCCCACAAGGCGACTGTGGAAGGCAAGTTCAAGGACGAGATCATCCCGATGCAGGGTTACGACGAGAACGGTTTCCTGAAACTGTTCGACTACGATGAAACCATTCGTCCCGAGACCACCCTGGAGAGCCTGGCGGCCCTGAAGCCGGCGTTCAACCCTAAAGGTGGTACCGTGACCGCCGGTACTTCGTCGCAGATCACCGACGGTGCCTCGTGCATGATCGTGATGTCGGCCCAGCGTGCCCAGGATCTGGGAATCCAGCCGCTGGCAGTGATCCGTTCCATGGCGGTGGCGGGTGTGGACCCGGCCATCATGGGCTATGGTCCAGTACCGGCCACGCAGAAAGCCCTGAAGCGCGCGGGCCTGGGCATCAACGATATCGACTTCTTCGAGCTCAACGAAGCTTTCGCCGCACAGGCCCTGCCAGTGCTGAAAGATTTGAAAGTGCTCGACAAGATGAACGAGAAGGTTAACCTGCACGGCGGCGCGATCGCCTTGGGTCACCCGTTCGGTTGCTCCGGTGCGCGTATCTCCGGGACCCTGCTCAACGTCATGAAGCAGAATGGCGGCACCTTTGGGGTGTCCACCATGTGCATCGGCCTGGGCCAGGGCATCTCGACCGTCTTCGAACGCGTTTAAGCGTTGGGTTGATGGAAGCCGGGGCCCTGTGCCCCGGTTTTTGTTTTTCTGAAGATTTATTTGTTTTTATTTTGAAAAGAATTGCACGAGGGCCAGAGCATGCAGTTACAACCCGGGCTCTATCAGCATTACAAGGGGCCGCAATACCGCGTTTTCAGCGTGGCACGGCACTCGGAAACGGAAGAAGAAGTAGTGTTCTACCAAGCCCTGTATGGGGATTACGGCTTTTGGGTACGCCCCTTGAGCATGTTCCTGGAGTCGGTCGAAGTTGACGGCGAGCAGGTCCCACGCTTTGCTTTGGTGCAGGCCGAACCCAGTCTTTTTTCACCGGCTTGAGCGCAGGTCGCGCAGTACCCCGCGCTTGACCTCACCTTGTTGCCACTATATATAGCGGGGCCGCGTCAGGCGCCAACCGCCTTTCACTTCTCGAATTCAGGAATTTTCTGATCCATGGGCAAATCGCTGGTCATTGTGGAATCCCCGGCTAAGGCCAAGACCATCAACAAGTACTTGGGCAACCAATACGTGGTGAAGTCGAGTATCGGCCATATCCGAGACCTGCCCACCAGCGGTTCGGCGAGTGCCGCCAAAGAGCCAGCCGCCAAGCGTGGCAAGGCCGCTGCGGGCGAAGCCCCGGCCTTGTCGCCGAAGGAAAAAGCGCGTAAGCAGCTGGTGTCACGCATGGGCGTCGACCCCGAGCACGGCTGGAAGGCCAAGTACGAAATCCTTCCTGGCAAGGAAAAGGTCATTGAAGAGCTGCGCCGCCTTGCCAAGGATGCCGACACCATCTATCTCGCAACGGACTTGGACCGCGAAGGGGAAGCCATCGCCTGGCACCTGCGGGAAGCCATCGGTGGTGACGACAGCCGCTACAAGCGCGTGGTGTTCAACGAAATCACCAAGAAGGCGATCCAGGAAGCCTTCTCTCAGCCGGGCGAGCTGGATATTCATCGAGTCAACGCCCAGCAGGCTCGTCGTTTCCTCGACCGTGTGGTGGGCTACATGGTTTCGCCGCTGTTGTGGGCGAAGATCGCTCGTGGCCTGTCTGCCGGCCGCGTGCAGTCGGTAGCCGTGAAACTGGTGGTGGAGCGCGAGCGTGAAATTCGTGCCTTCATCCCCGAAGAATACTGGGAAGTACACGCTGATCTGGGCACCGCCAAGGGTTCGAATGTGCGTTTTGAAGTGGCCCGTGAAAACGGCGAGGCCTTCAAACCGCTCAACGAAACCCAGGCCATGGCTGCCCTGGAGAAGCTCAAGGCTTCGGCCTACAGCGTCGCCAAGCGCGAAGACAAGCCCACCAGCAGCAAGCCGTCGGCGCCGTTCATTACCTCCACCCTGCAACAGGCCGCGAGCAACCGCCTGGGCTTCGGGGTGAAGAAGACCATGATGATGGCCCAGCGTCTGTATGAAGCTGGCTACATCACCTATATGCGTACCGACTCCACCAACCTCTCGGCTGATGCCGTGGCGATGGCGCGGACTTATATCGAAGACGAGTTCGGCAATAAGTACCTGCCGGCCTCGCCTAACGTCTACAGCAGCAAGGAAGGGGCCCAGGAGGCGCACGAAGCGATTCGTCCGTCCGACGTGAATACTCATCCAAGCAAGCTGTCGGGCATGGAACGTGACGCTGAGCGGCTCTACGAGCTGATCTGGCGCCAGTTCGTCGCCTGCCAGATGCTGCCGGCGCAATACCTGTCCACCACCGTCAGCGTCGCTGCTGGCGACTTCGAGCTGCGCGCCAAGGGCCGCATCCTCAAGTTCGACGGTTACACCCGGGTCATGCCGCAGATCAGCAAGCCGGGGGACGACGACGTATTGCCGGACATGGCTCAGGGCGAAGTGCTGAAGTTGATCAAGCTCGACCCGAGCCAGCACTTCACCAAGCCGCCGGCGCGCTACTCCGAAGCCAGCCTGGTGAAGGAAATGGAAAAGCGCGGTATTGGCCGTCCTTCGACCTATGCAGCGATCATTTCCACCATCCAGGATCGCGGTTACGTGACCTTGCACAACCGTCGTTTCTATTCGGAAAAGATGGGCGATATCGTCACTGAGCGTCTCTCCGAGAGCTTCTCCAACCTGATGGACTACGGCTTCACTGCCGGTATGGAAGAGAACCTCGATGACGTGGCTCAAGGCGAGCGCGACTGGAAGAACGTCCTTGACGAGTTCTACGGCGACTTCAAGAAGAAGCTCGAAGTGGCCGAGGGCGCTGAAACCGGCATGCGTGCCAACCAGCCGGTGATGACCGATATTCCGTGCCAGACCTGTGGTCGGCCGATGCAGATTCGTACCGCCTCCACTGGCGTGTTCCTGGGTTGCTCGGGTTACAGCCTGCCCCCCAAAGAGCGTTGCAAGGCCACCGTCAACCTGGTGCCTGGCGACGAGATCGCCGCGGACGACGAGGGTGAATCTGAGTCCCTGGTACTGCGTGGCAAGCATCGCTGCCCGATCTGCAGCACGGCGATGGATGCTTACCTGCTGGATGAAAAGCGCAAGCTGCACATCTGCGGTAACAATCCGGATTGCGCCGGCTACGAGATTGAAGAGGGCAGCTACCGGATCAAGGGCTATGAAGGTCCGAGCCTGGAATGCGACAAGTGCGGCAGCGAGATGCAGCTCAAGACAGGTCGTTTCGGCAAGTTCTTCGGTTGCACCAATCCGACCTGCAAGAACACTCGCAAGCTGCTGAAAAGCGGTGATGCGGCGCCGCCGAAGATGGACCCGGTGAAGATGCCTGAGCTGAAATGCGAGAAGGTCAACGACACCTACATCCTGCGCGATGGTGCTTCGGGCCTGTTCCTGGCTGCCAGCCAGTTTCCGAAGAACCGCGAGACTCGTGCACCGCTGGTGCTGGAGCTGATCCCGCACAAGGATGAGATCGATCCGAAGTATCACTTCCTCTGCGAAGCGCCGAAGAAGGACCCGGATGGTCGTCCGGCCGTGGTGCGCTATAGCCGCAAGACCAAGGAGCAGTACGTACAGACCGAGGTCGATGGCAAGCCTACCGGCTGGCGTGCCTTCTACGATGGCGGCACTTGGAAGGTCGAAGACAAGCGTTAAGCGACTGTTGTGCTGGGGGACTTGTTTTCTGGCACATCGATGAAAAAGGCCGCATGACACCTTCGGGTGTCATGCGGCCTTTCTTTTGTCTTGCGGCAAGTTGGCGTGATCCTTGAAACTGTGCCGTCCGCATCCGGTTCTCTTCCTATAGTGGAGGCTGCCTACATGGCCCACGAGCTCTATACCCGTACCAATCAGAAGATCTACTTTGCCGGCTTGTCCCTGGAAGCCCTGGGTCGAGCTGAAGAGGGGCGGGCGATGAACGCCCAGGCGCTGGTCCAGGCCGGGCGCGAGTCGGTGTTGTTTCATCTCTATGGAGCCTTGCTGGGGCTGTGTCATGAGATTGCCGGTTTCTACCGCTTGCCCCAGGCCAATGCTCCCCAGGTCGAGCAAATCCTCAATCGTGAGGTTCTGCAGAGCATTGCCATTCCCGAGCTGGCGGAATTGGTGGAGCTGGCGCATAGCCCGCAAACCTGGCTGGCGCAATTGTTGTCCGCCTATGGGGAGCTGTTCCAGCCGCCGCGTGCGCCGCACAAGCCCAAGGGGGACGTGACTCAGCCGCTGATTGTGGCGGTCAACCTGGATGAAGAGGAGTCGGAGGAGGGGTTGGGTCGTGAAGAGCTGGAGAGCTGGCGACAGAACCTCAAGGCCCTGGCCATTCGCTTTCGTGACGGCTTGAACGAGTGTTAAGCCTGAGCCTCGCTTGATGCGCGGCGCGTTTAATTGATCAAGGAAGATTCATGTTGTTCTTCTTGCGTGACCAGGCGCTGGTTCGCCTGCTGAGCGATTGCCAGATGCGAGTCATCAACGCTCAGTCCAGGGCGGATCTGCTGGAGGTGCTCGACCGGCTGGAGATATTCCCCGGCGGCCTGGAATTCGATCATGTGCAGTCTATAACGCTCCTGGTGCTGGCGTTTGCCGCGCTCGCGGCTGGGTTGTTGATGGATGGCATGGGCGGAATGTTCTGGGTGTTTGTGGCTCTTTGTTTCTTCAGCTACCGGGTCAGCAAAGGCGCTTCTGGGGCGTTGACGGATCTGGCGGCGAGCATTACCCGCAAGTGCATGATGTTGGGCAACGACTTGAGTGAATTCGACAGTACTGCCGACTGGCGCCTGAAGAGACTGGACAACGAGTTCACCGATTACCAACGAGGCAGCGAGAGTGAGCGGCGCCGTATCGTGGACTCGCTCCAGGGGGTGTATCGAGGAGAGCGGCATTCGCTGGCATTCGAGTATCACCATCTACGATATGTGATCTCCAGTCGCGAGCGCGAGGCCAGTGGAGGCTTCAGGACGGTTTACACGAACTACCACCGCTACAGTCTGGTGGTGGATTTTCCTTGGGTGAGAGAGATTGCGGTTCGATCCAGCCCCTTGGAAATACAGCTGTCGGGACAGCCCTTCAAGACCGATCGTGACGATTTCAATCAGGCCTTTGTGCTGCGCGGCATGGACTCCGCCCTTTGTGAGCGCTTCGCCATGCCCGCGACGCTGGATCTGTTGATGGAGCTTTCGTGTCAGCTCCATGGGGTCAATCTGGAGTTCTCCAGCCAGGGACGGCTCTGCCTGAGCTTCAACAATGAAGACACCATGGCCTATGCCGATCCGGGGTTGCTGAGTGATCTGGCGGTCTTTCGTGAGCGGATCGAGGCTGGCATCGAGTTACCGAAGTTGTATCCGCTGTTGGGGCTGATAGAGCGGCTGGCCCAGCAGCACGACGGTCATGTTGTTCCTGCTACCGTTCCACAGGCTTCTGAATCCGGCGCTTTGATCAAGGAAGAGTGATGCAGTTTCTCAAGCATGATGCCGAGCTGGTCCGGTTGCTGGCCAGTTGCGATTCGGAAGTTGCGCGGGCCAGGTCCAACGAGGATTTGCTGAAGATCATCGACAAGCTCAGTACCTTCAAGGGTGGGTTGGAGTTCGACCATGCCCAGTCCCTGGTGCTGTTGATGCTGGCTATTGCTGCGGCCGTGCCTGCCATGGCCGGTGTGATCCCCATGGTGTTTGTCGCGGCGGGCCTGGGTTTTGCCAGTCTGTACATCTGGATGAGCCGCAAGGCGGCCTTTGACGAGCTGCCGAAGAAGATAGCCCGTAAATGTGCGTTCCTCAGTAATGGTCTGTGGGACCCGGGTGGGTCAGCTGATGAGCGTTTCAGTCAACTGAGCGGTGAGTTTGACGACTATGACCGTGGCAATGACAGTCGACGCATTGAGTCTTCGGCCAGGGGGACCTTTCAGGGAGCTCGGCATGAGCTTTCCTTTGTCTTTCATCACCTGCGTTATGTGAATTCTCATATCAAGAACAAGTCCGATGGCGAGTCCGAGCGGGTGTACGAGAGCTTCGATCGCTTCAGCCTGGTGGTGGACTTCCCCTGGGTTAAGGGCGTGACAGTGCGCAGCAATCTGCCGGATAAAAAAATTGCCAAGCGCAAGGTTTTCGAGACCACCTTCGATGACTTCAACAGGACCTTCATGTTTTGTGGCGATAGCGAATTGGCCTGCGCGAGATTTGCGACGCCCACCACCCTGGTTTTCTTGCTGAGCCTTTGCCGGCGGCTGAAGAATGTGAACCTGGAATTTTCCAGCCAGGGCCACTTGTGCCTGAGTTTCGATGATGCCGAAGTGATGGCTTATCAGGACCCGGGAACCTTCGATGACCTGCCGGGTTTCTACGCAAAGATCAAGCAAGGGTTGAAATTGCCGAACCTGTTTCCGGTTCTGGCCCTTGTGCATGAGTTAGCGGAGTTGCAGGACAACAATTTTGAGCTTCCGCTGACAGTCACTGATGATATGGAGCAGTAGGGTATGGAGTTGTTGTTAGTCATTGCGATTGTCTTGGGTGTTCTTGCCTATGTGCATTACAACAAGATCGTTAGTGCTTATAACCGCGTGCAACGGGCCTGGTCGGATGTGCTGACCTACCAGAGGCAGAAGATCAAGGTGCTGGATGTGCTTGAGCCGCAAGTGGCCGGTTTTCAGGCTTACGAAAGCCAGTTGCTGGAGAAAATAGTCGGGCTCCGTAGCGCTATCGCCAGCTTGCCGTCTGTGGCGGATGGCGACGCGCTGAAGTCGGTGGATCAGGGCACCAAGGCGTTATTGGGAGGGTTGAACCTGGCGTTTGAAGCCTATCCCGAGCTCAAGTCTGCTGGGCTGATGAACAACTTGATGCGTGAAGTTGCCGAGCAGGAAAGCAATGTCAGCGGCGCCATTACTCTGTTCAATCTGAATGTGGAGCATTTCAATAACAGCATTCAGTTGTTTCCCGGCTCGCTGGTCAATCGGTTGACCCTGAAAAAGTCACGGGTCACGCCGTTTTCCGACAGTCAGGCGTCGGCGGGTTTCGAATATAAGCCGAATTTCTAAGGGGTTCTGCTGCGTCACTGTGGCAGGTTAGGGAAAGCGTCTATCGGATGGAGAAGGGAAGGGAGAGCGTCGAGCGGTCGTTGCTGTCGTGCAAGATCCTGAGCGAGGCGGGGGTCATGACTGATATAATCCCCGCCTTTCGTGGAGACCAGACCTTTATGCCAACGTCCTTTCTAGAAATTGTCGAATTGCCAGACGGCCGTATCGAGCTGCGCAGAGCTGAGGACGAGGGTTCTCTGGTTACTTTGGATTTCTCCGAGGACGCCAAGGCCTTTTTGCAAGGGCAGCATGTGGAAGTGGCCAAGGCCATGTTGAGCGTCGGCGTGCAGATGGCCGGACGCCTGGTTGAAGGTGAAATCGACAAAGAAGACGGTCCACGGGTTCTTCACTAAGCCCGTTTATCGGTTTTCTTCCGGTTACTCGTCATATTTATCTCGGCTTCTCAATCCTGGAGAAGCCTCGCGTCATTCAAGCGCATTTAGCGACTTCCCGGTGTTTATCCCAGGCGAATATTCAGGCTTTGCGCATCACCTGTGCGTGCTGCGCTGATCAGTTGTTGTCGGGCGCTGCCGCTTAGTGGGTTCAGCCAACTGACCACGGTATGGCTGCGGCCCAGGCGTAGGGCTTCACAAGCCAGCTGCTGCGGGCTTTGATTGCCCCGTGGATGCAGCAAGAGGATGCGCTCGCGATTCAGTCCTGCTTCCCGCAACCAGTTCTGAGTCAGGCTGGGTGGAGGGGCGATCAGGGTCAGCCAGCGAGCGTCCTGATCCTGGCTCAGCTCCCTGAGAATGGGGGCCAGAAGGTTCAGGCAGTTCCCGGTGGCGCCGCGTAACGACAGTTCACTGAAGGCTTCTGGATCTTTGCTCCAGGGCGATTCGACCACTTCCTTGAGTACGGGCGCCAGTGGCTGGGCCAGGAACGCTTCGAACAGTGGCAGTTGTGCTTGCTGTGGTGTCTGGGGGAACTGCATGGAGCCTCCTTTAGCGGCGAATGACGCCGACACTCAAGCCTTCGATCACCAGGTCCTGATCTTTCAGGTTGACTTCGATGGGGGCAAATTCAGGATTCTCGGCGATCAGCCAGACCTTGCTGCCTTCGCGTTTGAAACGTTTGACCGTGACCTCGTCGCCGATCCGTGCGACTACAACCTGGCCATTGCGGGCTTCGCGGGTGGTGTGCACCGCGAGCAGGTCGCCGTCGAAGATGCCGATGTCCTTCATGCTCATGCCTTGTACCCGAAGCAGGTAGTCGGCGCGAGGGTGAAAGAAGGTCGGATTGATGTTGCAGGACTCTTCGATGTGCTGCTGGGCCAGAATGGGGGCGCCGGCGGCAACACGACCAATGATGGGCAGCGAGTCGTCGGTCTTGGCTTCGAAGCCGGGGATACGGATGCCGCGAGAGGCTCCCGGAGTCATCTCGATGGCGCCTTTGCGGGCCAGGGCCTTGAGGTGTTCTTCGGCGGCGTTGGGCGATTTGAAGCCCAGCTCCTGGGCAATCTCGGCGCGGGTGGGAGGATACCCATTGTCTTCGAGGCAGCGTTTGATAAAAGCCAGAATCTCAGCTTGGCGTGGCGTCAGTTTTAGCATGTCGATCGCTCTGTCTTTTTATACAGTGACTGGGATTATATACAGTGAACGTCACTTGGCAATCCTCCTTTTTCCCGGGGCGGCCGGGCGGTCGTCATCTTGATGGTGGAATCCGCGGCCGAACGCTGGCTACAGAGGTCCGCAGGTATGATTAAATAGCGCGCCGGACGGCCTCTGCGGCGGCTGGCAGGCTTGACATTGCAGAGCCTGAAACGTATGTTTCAAACAAGTGTTTGTCAGGCGGAGTAGCCATGGCCCAGTCGGAAACCGTTGAACGCATTCTCGATGCTGCCGAGCAGTTGTTCGCGGAAAAAGGTTTTGCCGAAACCTCGTTGCGGCTGATCACCAGCAAGGCCGGGGTCAACCTGGCGGCAGTCAACTATCATTTCGGTTCCAAGAAGGCGTTGATCCAGGCAGTGTTCTCGCGCTTCCTTGGGCCTTTCTGCATCAGTCTCGATCGCGAACTGGAGCGGCGGCAGTCAAAACCGGACAGCAAGCCGAGTCTCGAGGAACTGTTGGAAATCCTCGTCGAGCAAGCGCTGGTGGTGCAGCCTCGTAGCGGCAACGACCTGTCAATCTTCATGCGTCTGCTGGGGCTGGCCTTTAGTCAGAGCCAGGGCCATTTGCGGCGTTATCTGGAAGATATGTACGGCAAGGTATTTCGCCGCTATATGTTGCTGGTTAATGAAGCGGCGCCGCGTATTCCTCCCATCGAGTTGTTCTGGCGTGTGCACTTCATGCTGGGTGCTGCGGCCTTCAGCATGTCCGGGATCAAGGCATTGCGCGCCATCGCCGAGACTGATTTCGGGGTCAATACCTCCATCGAGCAGGTGATGCGGCTGATGGTGCCGTTCCTCGCTGCCGGCATGCGTGCCGAAACCGGGGTCACGGACGAAACCATGGCTAGCGCTCAGCTCAAGCCGCGTAGCAAGTCGGCCCCGGCAGTCGCCAAGGCTTGACCTCACGGGTGGGCGCGACAGCTTACATCCGCTAAGCTAGCCGCCCATGCCGATTCTCGTTTTTACCCCCTGTGCTTTCCTCTCGTCGATGCCGATCGGTTTGGGCGTGTCCATCGCGGATGCGGCCCTGCCTGCGTCTCCAGGAAGCCATCGCTGATGGCGCGCGCATTTGTGATTAAGGAAATTTTATGACCGTTGGCCTGCAAGGCTCCTTGATGGTGGACGTCGCCGGTACCTGGCTGACGGCTGAAGATCGCCAAATCCTGCGTCAGCCGGAAGTGGGTGGATTGATCATCTTTGCTCGCAATATCGAGCATCCACGCCAGGTGCGGGAGCTCAGTGCGGCGATCCGCGCCATCCGCCCGGACCTGTTGTTGGCGGTGGATCAGGAAGGCGGCCGGGTGCAGCGGCTACGCCAGGGCTTCGTTCGTTTGCCGGCCATGTGCGCCCTCGCGGACAACCCGAATGCCGAGTACTTGGCTGAACAGTGTGGCTGGATCATGGCCACCGAAGTGCTGGCTGTGGGCCTGGATCTGAGCTTCGCTCCGGTCCTGGACCTTGATCATCAGCGCAGTGCGGTGGTGGGCAGCCGGGCTTTCGAGGGGAGTCCGGAACGCGCGGCGCTGTTGGCCGGGGCCTTTATCCGCGGCATGAACAGCGCCGGGATGGCGGCCACGGGCAAGCATTTTCCCGGGCATGGCTGGGCCGAGGCCGATTCCCATGTGGCGATTCCCAACGACGAGCGCAGCCTGGATGAAATCCGTGCCAAGGACCTGCTGCCGTTCGCTCGTCTGAGCAAGCAACTGGCGGCAGTGATGCCGGCTCATGTGATCTACCCGCAAGTCGACCCCCAGCCGGCCGGTTTCTCTCGGCGCTGGCTGCAGGACATCCTGCGCGGCGAACTGCAATTTGACGGGGTGATCTTCAGTGATGACTTGTCCATGGCCGGCGCTCATGTGGTGGGGGATGCCGCGAGCCGGATCGAGGCAGCTCTTGGTGCCGGTTGTGACATGGGTCTGGTGTGCAATGACCGTGCTGCGGCCGAGTTGGCATTGAGCGCGGCGCAGCGCCTTAAAGTGCAGCCGTCGCCGCGCATTGCACGGATGCGTGGTCAGGCGTTTGCCAATGTCGAGTACAAGCAAGACCCTCGCTGGCTCAAGGCCCTGGAGGCGTTGAGGGCTGCCCAGTTGATTGACTGAGGACGCCGGCTAAATGGGCGCCAGGAGCAACTCCCGGGTGCCCATATTGGGTCAGCGGCCGGCTTTCTTGTCCGGCAGCGGGGCGAACAGGGCTTCGATGTCTTCGCTCTGCAGCTTCCAGTCGCCGGCCTTGCGCCCGTCCAGCACGCCTGCCGCCAGGTCCGACTTCTCTTGTTGCAGGAGCTGGATCTTCTCCTCCACGGTGCCTCGGGCAATCAGCTTGTAGACGAACACCGGCTTTTCCTGGCCGATGCGGTAGGCACGGTCGGTAGCCTGGCTCTCGGTCGCCGGGTTCCACCATGGATCGTAGTGGATCACGGTGTCGGCCTCGGTGAGGTTGAGACCTACGCCGCCGGCTTTGAGGCTGATCAAAAAGATCTGCAGCCTGCCGCTCTGGAAATCCCGCACTGGCGTGCGCCGGTCCCGGGTCTGGCCGGTGAGCAGGGCGTAGGCGATTTTGCGTCGTTTGAGCTCGGCTTCGATCAGGCTCAGCATCGAGGTGAACTGCGAAAACAGCAGAATGCGCCGGCCTTCTTCGAACAACTCCTCAAGCATCTCCATCAGGCTGTCGAGTTTGCCTGACGAGCTGCCCCGCGCCGGGGGCGAGTCGTTGACCAGACGCAGGTCGCAGCAGACCTGGCGCAGCTTGAGCAGGGCTTCGAGGATGATGATCTGGCTGCGCGCCACGCCTTTGCGAGTGATCTCGTCGCGGACTTTCTTGTCCATGGCCAGGCGCATGGTTTCGTAGACATCACGTTGCGCCTCGTTGAGCTCGACCCAATGGATGATCTCGGTCTTGGGCGGCAACTCGGTGGCCACCTGCTCTTTGGTACGGCGTAGCAGGAAGGGTTTGATCCGGCCGTTGAGGTGCTGCAGGCGCACTTCGCTGGCGTGCTTTTCGATGGGCACTCGGTAGTCGCGGTTGAAGCTCTTGGCGTCGCCGAGCCAGCCCGGCAACAGAAAGTGGAACAGCGACCAGAGTTCACCCAGATGGTTTTCCAGGGGCGTGCCGGAGAGGCACAGACGCTGTCGGGCATTAAGCTCCCGCGCGGCCTGGGCAGCCTTGCTCGACGGATTCTTGATGTACTGAGCCTCATCCAGAATCAGCATGTGCAAGGGCTGGGCTGCCAGCAGCTCGACGTCCTTGGGCAGCAATGCGTAGGTGGTCAGCAACAGGTCGTATTCGGCCAACTGCTTGAAGTGTTTTTTGCGCCCGGCACCGTACAGTGCCAGCACCTTGAGCTGGGGAGTGAAGTGCGCCGCTTCGTCCAGCCAGTTGGGAATCAGGCTGGTGGGCATGACCACCATGCAAGGGCGGTCCAGGCGGCCGGCGTTTTTCTCGCTGAGGATATGCGCCAGGGTCTGCAGGGTTTTGCCCAGGCCCATGTCATCGGCGAGGATGCCGCCCACTTCCAGTTGGCGCAGTGACTGCATCCAGCTCAAGCCTTCCTGCTGATAGGGGCGCAGGGTGGCATTCAACCCCTCCGGTACCGGCGCCGAGTAGTCCTTGATGTCGCGCAGGCGCTGGGCAAAGGTGCGGATATGTTCGCCGCCTTCCCAGAGTAGCGGCAGGTCCTGCAGTGAGTTCAGGCGCGTGGCATCGGCGCTGCTCAGGCGCAGGGTGGTTTCCCCGGGCTCCTGCAGATAGAACTCCCCCAGGGTGGCCAGCACCGGTTTCAGGCGGCCGTAGGGCAGTGCCACTTGCAGCGGGCCGTGCAAGGAGTTGGGACGGTTGGGAATGTTCACCAGGATCAACTCATCGTCACGGCGCCTGGCCAGGCGCTCCGGGTTGAGGAGCTCGGTGTGGGAGCGCATCAGGTTGAGCAGGATCGGCAGCAGGCTCAGACGCTCGCCATTGACGATGATCCCCAGTTCCAGGTCGAACCAGTCGCGCCCGGGGGCTTCGTCGACACTGGCGTACCAGTCGTCCACTGCTGTCAGGTCGAAGCCGAAGCCATCGTCGATCTGCAGCTCCCAACCCTGGTTGCGCAGCTTGGGCTGCTCATTGAGAGTGAAGGTCAGCCAGGCACTGTCGTTGACCATCTCGAACAGCTCGCCGGCACTTTCCGGTAACGCCTTGCTTTGCCGGGTGGCGATCTTGAAACCCAGGTTTCTCAGTTGTTCGCGCCAGCCTTGTTCCTGCTCGGGGTGACGCTTTATGCGCAGGGTCTGATGTTCCTGGCGGATGATCACATCGGCATTCTTCTGGCCGCTGACGTACTCGCCCATGTAGTTGAATGACAGTGCGGCACGGTGCTGGATATAGCGCTGCATTTTGCCGTTGCGTGGTTCGAAGGCGCTGAATTCGATGCTTGCCAGCCACAGGCGCGGCACGGGTTGAACATTCTCCAGCAACTGCTGTGGCAGGGCGGCGGGGCGGCGGCTGTCGAGGACGGCGGAGAGCTTCTCCAGCAGTTCGGCATCCTTGGCGGCAGCGGGGTAGGCCAGGGTCTCTTCCACTTGCAACAGTACGGCGGCGATATGTTTGCAGTTGCTGCGGACCGGACAGGTGCAATGGGCGTCGATCAGCAGCAGGTTGCCCTTGCTCGATTCTCGCAGGCTGATGTTCTGCCGATAGACATTGCCCCCGGAGCCTTCGCAACTGGCGGTGATAGCGCTGTCTGCGGCGGTAACGATGCGCACACGTCTTTCCAGGGTGTAGCGCCGGCCGCGCTCCAGGGTTTGTTCCTTGAAGCGATTGACCCAGGACGGGGCCAGGGGTTTGGTCAGGGGCGGGGTCATAGGGACTTCGATCAGTCCGGTATTTCAGTTGGAGCAGGGCGCGGCGCCGGTGCGGTGAGCGAGGTGATCTTGATCAGCAGCGCCAGGTGGCCGTTGTCCAGGTAGTTGAGCTGACCGTTTTTGGTGTGGCTTTGCTGCTTCAGGCGCTCGCTTTGGGTGACCAGGCCATTGCTGTCGATCTGGTTGATCCAGAAGTCTGCGTCCACATCGGTGAAGCGCCCGAGCTTGAGGTTCAGGGTGCCCTCGATGGGGAATTGGCCGAATTGCTCCGGCCCGTCGCTGAGGGCCACCTTGACCGGGGTTTCCCCCAGAGTCTGCTGCCAGGCCTTGTGCAGCAGCACGCTGTAGTTGCCGCTGGCGTTGAGCTTCTCGACGATCCCGCCCAGGGACGGGGTGCGCTGGCTGTCCGGGCTCAGGTGTTGAGCACCGGCGGCCCAGTCTTCCGGGGCGGCACGGCTGAGGATCTGCGGCTCGGCATTCTGCCGGACAAGGATCATTTCCACCTGGTACAGGTCGTCGGCAAACGCCATCGGCGCGACCAGAGTCAGGAGCAGGGTCAGGGAGCGGAACAGGCGCATGGGGCGTCCTTCAAGCAGTTTTCGGGGTGAGGCGTTCAAACAGCGCCTCCAGTGTATTAAAGCGCTCTTCCGGGCGTTCCATTGGCACCATGAACTTGAACAGGGTTGCGCCTTCGAATTTGTAGCGTTTGGGTTGGCCCTGGATCAGTTTGATCAGCGCCAATGGGTCCACTGGAGTATCCGCGGCAAACTCGATGCGCCCGCCTTGAGGGCCGCCGTCGACCTTCTTGATTCCCAGGGTTTCGGCCTGGAGTTTCAGCAGGGTCAGGCGGATCAGGTTCTTGGTGGGCTCGGGCAGCAGGCCGAAGCGGTCGATCATTTCCACTTGCAGATCCTTCAGGCCGTCCTCGTCGGTCGCCGAGGCGATGCGCTTGTAGAGGATCAGGCGGGCGTGGACATCCGGCAGGTAGTCCTCGGGAATCAACGCCGGCAGGCGCAGGTTGATTTCCGGGCCGCCACCCAGGGGTTGGTCGAGGTTCGGCTGTTCGCCCTTGCGGATGGCTTTCACCGCGCGCTCGAGCATCTCCATATAAAGGGTGAAGCCCACAGCCTGGATCTGCCCGCTCTGGCCGTCGCCCAGCAGCTCGCCGGCGCCACGAATTTCCAGGTCGTTGGTGGCCAGCACGAAACCGGCCCCCAGGTCCTGGGTGTTGGCGATAGCTTCCAGGCGCTTTTCGGCGTCCGGGGTGATTTGCTGGCGCGGGGGTGTCAGCAGGTAGGCGTAGGCCTGGTGGTGACTACGGCCGACCCGGCCACGCAACTGGTGCAGCTGGGCCAGGCCGAACTTGTCGGCGCGCTCGATGATGATGGTGTTGGCGCTCGGCACGTCGATCCCGGTCTCGATGATGGTCGAGGCGATCAGCACGTTGAAGCGCTTGTGGTAGAAGTCGCTCATCACCTGTTCGAGTTCGCGTTCGCGCATCTGCCCATGGCCGATGCCGATCCGTGCTTCGGGCACCAGTTCCGCCAGGTCGGCGGCGCATTTCTCGATGGTTTTCACGTCGTTGTGCAGGTAGTACACCTGGCCACCACGCAGCAGCTCTCGCAACAGGGCCTCTTTGACCGTGCTCTTGTTCTGCTCCATGACAAAGGTGCGCACCGACAGGCGTCGCGCCGGTGGCGTGGCGATGATCGACAGGTCGCGCATGCCCGAGACCGCCATGTTCAGGGTCCGAGGGATCGGCGTTGCAGTCAGGGTGAGGATGTCGACTTCGCTGCGCAGGGCCTTGAGCTGTTCCTTCTGACGCACCCCGAAACGGTGTTCTTCGTCGATGATCACCAGCCCCAGGTTCTTGATCTTCACATCGTCCTGCAGCAGCTTGTGGGTGCCGATGACGATGTCGATCTTGCCTTCGGCCAGGTCCGCCACTGCGGCATTCACTTCCTTGGTCGATTTGAAGCGACTCATCACTTCCACGGTCACCGGCCAGTCGGCGAAACGGTCGCGGAAGCTGTTGTAGTGCTGTTGGGCGAGCAGGGTGGTAGGCACCAGGATTGCCACTTGCTTGCCGCCGTGGACTGCAATAAAAGCGGCGCGCATGGCCACTTCGGTCTTGCCGAAGCCCACGTCGCCACAGACCAGTCGGTCCATCGGTTTGCCCGAGAGCATGTCTTCGCGCACGGCCTCGATGGTGCTTTGCTGGTCCGGGGTTTCCTCGAAGGGGAAGCCGGCGCTGAAGGTGGCGTAGTCGGCCTTCGGGTCGGCAAAGGCATAGCCTTCCCGGGCGGCGCGGCGGGCATAGATGTCCAGCAACTCGGCCGCCACGTCCCGCACCTGTTCGGCGGCTTTGCGCTTGGCTTTCTGCCAGGCTTCCGAGCCCAGGCGGTGCAGCGGTGCGAGGGCGTCGTCGCTGCCGGTGTAGCGGGCGATCAAGTGCAGGTTGGCCACGGGCACATAGAGCTTGGCGCCCTCGGCGTATTCCAGAGTGAGGAATTCGGCGACCTGATTGTCGATTTCCAGTGTGGCCAGCCCCAGGTAGCGGCCGACACCATGATCGATGTGCACGACCGGCGCGCCTTCACGCAGCTCGGTGAGGTTCTTGATCACCGCGTCGTTGTTGGCATCGGCGCGTTTTTCCCGGCGCCGGCGCTGCATCACGCGCTGACCGAACAACGGGCTTTCCGCCACCAGGGCCAGGGCCGGATCGTCCAGCACCAGACCTTCGTCCAGTGGAGCGATAGTGATCGCAAGGCGCTCCTTGCTGGCGACGAAATCCGGCCAGCTGTCGACGGTCTTCGGCCGCAGCTTGAGGCGTTCCAGCAACTCCAGCAGCACTTCCCGGCGGCCGGCGGATTCGGCGGTGAACAGCACTCGGCCGGGGAATTCGTCAAGAAAGCCCGAGAGCGCCGCCAACGGCTGGTTGGCCTTGGCTTCGATGGCCAGGTTGGGCAACTCGTGGGCCGGGAAACGCTCGCGGCCAACGCCGGTCTCGATGTCCTGTTGGCTGGCCACCACGCGCGGCCAGTTTTTCAGGCGGGCGAAGCAGTCTTCCACCGGCAGGAACAGTTCCGCCGGGGGCAGGAGGGGGCGCGATGGATCGACGCGGCGTTCTTCGTAGCGGTTGCGCACATCGTTCCAGAAGTTTTCGGCGGCCTGCTCGATGCCCGGCAGGGAGAACACCTGGGTGTCCTGGGGCAGGTAATCGAACAGGGTCGAGGTTTCTTCGAAGAACAGCGGCAGGTAGTACTCGATACCGGCCGGGGTAATCCCGCTGCTCAGGTCCTGGAAGATCGGGCAGCGGCGGAAGTCCACGTCGAAGCGTTCGCGAAAGCGCGCCTTGAAGCGGGTCACCGCTTCTTTCTGTAGAGGGAATTCCTTGGCCGGCAACAGGCGCACCGAGTCGACCTTGTCGATGGAGCGCTGGTTCTCCGGATCGAAGGTACGCAGGGTCTCGATTTCGTCGTCGAACAGGTCGATGCGGTAAGGCAACTTGCTGCCCATGGGGAACAGGTCGATCAGGGCGCCACGCACAGTGAATTCGCCGTGTTCATAGACGGTGTCGACGTAGCGGTAGCCGCTGGCCTCCAGGCGGGTGCGCATCTGTTCCACATCGAGCTTCTGGCCAACGTCCAGCACCAGGCTGCTGCCCAGCAGGAATTGGGTCGGCGCCAGGCGGTGCAGGGCGGTGGTGATCGGCACCACCAGTACGCCGTGCTCCAGTTCCGGCAGCCGGTACAGGCTGGCGATGCGCTGGGAAATGATGTCCTGATGCGGCGAGAACAGATCGTAGGGCAAGGTTTCCCAATCGGGGAAATGCAGCACCGGCAGATCCGGGGCAAAGAAGCTCAGCTCCTGTTCCAGCCGGTCAGCGCTTTGGCTGTCGGCAGTCAGCAGGAGGGTAAAGCGCTTGGCAGCGCTGGCGGCTTCGGCGATGGCCAGGCTCAGGGCGGCACCGGGCAGATTGCCCCAATGCTGTTTACCGGCGGCGGCAGGGAGTAGCGGTAGACGCAGGACGGGCACGGACGGTCAAGCTCCAAGCGTTGCGACAAAGTCGGTAATTGTAACGGCCCCGGGTGGCCACTGTCAGTGGTTGATGCGTCTATTACGCCGGTTGGGGGAAATGTAGTGGCTATGACAACAAAATGCGCTTTTTACAGCGAAATGTAGTGCCGGAACGGGCTGGTGTTACGGAGGGTTACAGACAGGTTGTTGGTCTGTTCAAAAAATTGACGGTGCTGGAAGCCCCGGTTTTACTGGGCTGTAGCGCAGCGATATTTTTTTGCAAGGGCTTTTTGTTACCTTCCGCACGACAGGCGCGCATTGCTACGAGAGGGACTCGGCGTCATAATGTAGCCCCTTTTTTCTGCCCCTACATGTGGAAGGTTCCCGTGACTCAGAAGCCCGACCAGTGTCTTGGTGAATGGATCGACCGTGAAGCACTCGCAGAAGCGATGATTCCGCTTATCGGTCAGCTTTACCGCAATAACAATGTGGTGAGCTCGATCTATGGCCGCAGCCTGATCAACCAGTCTGTCATCGCGATTCTCAAAGCCCACCGCTTTGCTCGCCACCGTTCCTCCGACGATAGCGAACTCTCCGTCCACGAAACATTCCCTCTGCTTAAAGCCATGAGCGAGCTCAAGCTCGGCGCAGCTTCGGTAGACCTGGGCAAGTTGGCGTTCAAATTCCGTAACGAAGGCAATGGCCGCAGCGCCGAGCAGTTCGTTCGCGAAGAAATGGCTGATGTGGTTGGCCAGCAAAATGCTTCGGCTCGCAAAGGCACTGACGTGGTGCTGTACGGCTTCGGTCGTATCGGCCGTCTGCTGGCGCGCATCCTGATCGAGAAAACCGGTGGTGGCGACGGCCTGCGTCTGCGGGCCATCGTGGTGCGCAAAGGTGCGGAAAACGACCTGACCAAGCGCGCCAGCCTGCTGCGTCGCGATTCGGTGCACGGTTCGTTCAACGGCACCATCACCATCGACGAAGAAAACAACACCATCACCGCCAACGGTAACCTGATCCAGGTGATCTACGCGAAGAACCCGACCGAGGTGGATTACACCCAGTACGGCATCAAAGACGCGCTGCTGGTGGACAACACCGGTGTATGGCGTGACGCCGATGGTCTGGGTCAGCACTTGGCCTGCCCGGGTATCGACCGCGTTGTTCTGACCGCGCCTGGCAAAGGCAAGCTGAAGAACATCGTGCACGGTATCAACCATGCCGAGATCACCGCTGACGACAAGATCGTGTCCGCCGCTTCCTGCACCACCAACGCCATCGTGCCGGTGCTGAAGGCTGTGAATGACAAGTTCGGCATCATCAACGGTCACGTTGAAACCGTTCACTCGTACACCAACGACCAGAATCTGATCGACAACTTCCACAAGGGCGATCGCCGTGGCCGTAGCGCTGCGCTGAACATGGTGATCACCGAGACCGGTGCTGCTACCGCTGCTGCCAAGGCCCTGCCTGAGCTGGCCGGCAAGCTGACCGGTAACGCAATCCGCGTTCCAACGCCAAACGTGTCGATGGCCATTCTCAACCTGAATCTTGAGAAA
>NZ_MOAK01000032.1:80211-86481 GCF_003732485.1 Pseudomonas protegens | reverse complement strand
GATCTGCACAAGCAAATCGACTTCGTCAACTCGCAGGAAGTGGTGTCCACCGACTTCGTGGGTTCGCGTCACGCCGGTGTGGTCGACGCTGAGGCGACCATCGTTCAGGACAACCGCGTTGTTCTGTACGTCTGGTACGACAATGAGTTCGGTTACAGTTGCCAGGTAGTGCGCGTGATGGAAGACATGGCCGGGGTCAACCCGCCAGCGTTCCCACGCTAAACGACTGCTGAAATGAAAGCGCCCCGACTTGTCGGGGCGTTTTTGTTTGCGGCTATCGCCGGCAAGTCGACTCCTGCAATAACGTCGTTCCCGCAGATTTCGCCGGCAAGCCAAGCTGGCGTGATCCCTTAGGGGCTGGCTTGCCGGCGAAGCTTTGTATCAGGCGCCGCCAGCCGCTTGCGCGGTACGCAGTTCGTGACGGTTGCCACGGAACAGCACCAGGGTAGCGGCCAGCCCCAGCACCGCCGCGCCACTGAGCCAGATGCCCGGTGCCGCCTGGTTACCCAGGACATGGATCAGGTAGGTGCAGGCCGCCGGAGTAAAACCGCCGAAGGTCGCGGTCGCCAGGCTGTAGGCCAGGGAGAAGCCGGTGGTGCGCACTTCTACCGGCATGATTTCGGTCAGCGCCACCACCATCGCGCCGTTATACGAGCCATAAAGGAAGGACAGCCACAGCTCGACGATCAGCAGGTGGCTGAAGCTGGGGTTGGCTACCAGCCAGGACAGTGCTGGGTAAGCGGTGAAGATCGCCAGGATGGTCGAGCCCAGTAGCAGCGGTTTGCGGCCGATCTTGTCGGACAGTGAGCCCATGACCGGCAGCCAGAAGAAGTTCGACAGGCCGATGCACACGGTCACCAGCAGGGCGTCGAAGTCCGACAGGTGCAGCTCGGCCTTGCCGAAGGTCGGGGTGTAGGCGGTGATCAGGTAGAAGGACACGGTGGTCATTACCACCAGCGCCATGCCAGCGATTACGATGCCGAAGTTCTGGCCGATGGAACGGATGATTTCCTGCAAGGTAGGTCGATGTTTGCGGGCCTGGAACTCCGGTGTTTCCTCCAGGGAGCGGCGGATCATGAAAATTGCCGGAACAATCATGCAGCCCACCAGGAACGGCACGCGCCAGCCCCAGTCACCCATTTGCTCGGGGCTCAGCCAATGGTTCAGGCCAACGCCCAGCAAGCCGGCGAAGACCACCGCGGCCTGTTGGCTGGCCGACTGCCAGCTGACGAAAAAGCCCTTGCGGCCCGGGGTCGAGATCTCGGCCAGGTAGACCGACACACCGCCCAGCTCGACGCCGGCGGAAAAGCCCTGCAGCAGGCGACCCAGCAATACCAGTAGGGGCGCGGCGACGCCGAGGGTGGCGTAGCCCGGCACACAGGCAATCAGCACCGTGCCCGCGGCCATCAGTGCCAAGGTGATGATCAGGCCCTGACGGCGGCCGTGACGGTCAATGTAGGCACCGAGGAAGATCGCTCCCAGGGGACGCATCAGGAAGCCGGCGCCAAAAGTGGCCAGGGACAGCATCAGAGAAGCGAAGGCGCTGTCGGCAGGAAAGAAGGTCTTGGCGATTGCCGTGGCGTAGAAGCCATAGACCATGAAGTCGAACATCTCGAGAAAGTTGCCGCTGACAACGCGAAAGATCGCCTTGCCTTTGCCCGTGGTCGTGGACATTTTTTCACTCGCTTTGGCTGTCTTGTTAGCAATCCCTGGTCGTTATGCGTCCCTTACTGCAAAGTCGGGGCTCGAGGCTGCGCGCTGAACAGTTTTGTAACCATATGTGTATGAGGGCCTTCAGGCAACAAAAACTCTTCAATGGGTTTGACGGCTCTAGGTCGGGGCTCATGCCGTAAACGAGGGGCGAGGGGAGGAGCGCGAGCAGGTTCCGTCTGTCGCATAATGACGTCTTGTGTAGCAAATCGACCCTCCGGGGCGGTTGATCAGGAGGGATGACCTTGTCGGGTAAGCGTCGGTATCTAGGCGTCGCAATGTGGGGTGCGGTAGTGCTTTTGCAGGGATGCGGTGGTGACCGCCTGGAGAGCATCTCTGGTCCGACCATGGGTAGCACCTACTCCGTACAGTACGTGCGTCATTCCAATGGCCCGGCGGCGTCTTTGGTCAAGCGCGAAATCGAGGGGATCCTCGCTGAGGTCGACCGGCAGATGTCCACCTATCGCAGTGACTCGGATATCGAGCGTTTCAATGAGCTGCCGGCCAACAGCTGTCAGCCGATGCCAGAGCCGGTGCTGCAGTTGGTGCGTGTCGGCGAACAGTTGTCTCGTGACAGTGGCGGTGCCTTCGATCTGACAGTGGAGCCCTTGCTGAATCTCTGGGGCTTTGGCCCCCAGGGGCGTGAGGAAAAGGTTCCCAGCGCCACGGCGTTGGCGCAGGTACAGCAGCGGGTTGGGCATGGACACTTGCGTATCGAGGGTACGCAGTTGTGCAAGGATGCTGCCGTGGAAGTGGATTTCAACAGTATTGCCGCCGGTTACGCCGTGGATCGAATGGCTGCCCGGCTCACGGAATTGGGCGTCGAAAACTTTCTGGCTGAGGTCACCGGCGAGCTCAAGGCGGTGGGCCGCAAGGTGGACGGATCGCCCTGGCGCATCGCCTTGGAGGAGCCACGGGACGACCAGCAGGTGGCCCAGCGGGTGATCGCTCTGGACGGTTATGGCGTATCCACGTCCGGCGACTACCGTAATTATTTCGAGCAGGACGGTCAGCGTTTTTCCCATACGTTCGACGCCCGGGTCGGCAAGCCCATCACTCACAAGCTGGCTTCAGTGACAGTGATTCATCCTTCGGCACTCATGGCCGATGGCCTGTCGACGCTGTTACTGATTCTTGGTCCCGAGGCGGGCTGGGACTACGCGGAAAAACACCGTGTCGGCGCATTTTTTGTGATGCGTGCCGATAAAGGCTTCGTCACACGTAGCAACCTGGCGTTCGATGCGCTGTTGGCCGGACCAAAACAATAACCAGGCACGCTGTTGCGAATGCTGTAGTGCAGGCAAAAGTAGCCTACGACGCGACCAAGGGTTAATGTGCGCGGCGTTGACGCTTCTATAGACTGTGCCCGGGTTCGTAACCGAGCCAAATTGATCCTTCATGCCGCTGGCCGCGGCATGATTTAGCCGGAGATGCCAGAAGGGTGTCTCGGCCTGTTCTGAGGAGTACGCATGGCTGTCTACAACTACGATGTAGTGGTGCTGGGCTCAGGCCCCGCTGGAGAAGGTGCGGCAATGAACGCCGCGAAAGCAGGACGCAAAGTGGCGATGGTCGATAGCCGTCGCCAGGTCGGCGGTAACTGCACCCACCTGGGTACCATTCCATCCAAGGCCCTGCGTCACTCGGTCCGGCAGATCATGCAGTTCAACACCAATCCGATGTTCCGGGCCATTGGCGAGCCGCGCTGGTTCTCGTTCCCGGACGTGCTCAAGAGCGCCGAGAAGGTCATCTCCAAGCAGGTGGCTTCGCGTACTGGCTACTACGCCCGCAACCGGGTCGATGTGTTCTTCGGTACTGGTAGCTTCGCCGACGAGCAGACCGTGGAAGTGGTGTGTGCCAATGGCGTGGTGGAAAAGCTGGTAGCCAAGCACATCATCATCGCCACCGGCTCGCGTCCCTATCGCCCGGCGGACATCGATTTTGGCCACCCGCGTATCTACGATAGCGACACCATCCTCAGCCTCGGCCACACCCCGCGCAAACTCATCGTTTACGGCGCCGGGGTCATCGGCTGCGAGTACGCCTCGATCTTCAGTGGTCTTGGAGTGCTGGTGGAGTTGGTGGACAACCGTGGCCAGTTGCTGAGCTTCCTGGACTCGGAGATTTCCCAGGCCCTGAGCTACCACTTCAGCAACAACAACATCACCGTGCGCCACAACGAGGAGTACGACCGGGTTGAGGGTGTCGACAACGGGGTGATCCTGCATCTGAAGTCGGGCAAGAAGATCAAGGCCGATGCCTTGCTCTGGTGCAACGGCCGTACCGGCAACACCGACAAGCTGGGCATGGAGAACATCGGGGTCAAGGTCAACAGTCGCGGCCAGATCGAAGTCGACGAGAACTATCGCACCTGCGTGCCAAACATCTATGGCGCCGGTGACGTGATCGGCTGGCCGAGCCTGGCCAGTGCCGCCCACGACCAGGGCCGTTCCGCTGCCGGCAGCATTGTCGACAACGGTAGCTGGCGTTTCGTCAACGACGTACCGACCGGGATCTACACCATTCCCGAGATCAGTTCGATCGGCAAGAACGAGCAGGAGTTGACCCAGGCCAAGGTGCCATACGAAGTGGGCAAGGCGTTCTTCAAGGGCATGGCCCGTGCGCAGATCGCCGGCGAGCCGCAAGGCATGCTGAAGATCCTGTTCCATAGGGAAACCCTGGAAGTCCTCGGCGTGCACTGCTTCGGCTACCAGGCTTCGGAGATCGTGCATATCGGCCAGGCGATCATGAGCCAGCCGGGCGAGCTCAACACCCTGAAGTACTTCGTCAACACCACCTTCAACTACCCGACCATGGCCGAAGCCTATCGGGTAGCGGCATACGATGGCCTCAACCGGCTTTTTTGAGCGGCTCCGGCCGGTGGCCTGAGCCGGCCGGGGAGACCGATTTCAGCGATTCTCGAGGGTGGCGCTGGCCAAACCGGGAAAGTCTGTAATCAGGCTATCTACGCCGAAGTCGGCGAGCCTGCGCATCAGCGCAGGCTCGTTGACCGTCCATACCGACACATGCAAGCCCTGACGCTGCGCCCGTTGCAGACGCTCCGGGGTGCACAGAGTCCAGTTCAACGCCAGAATCTCGCAGCCATAGCTCTGGGCGACCTTCAACGGGTCGAGCCAGGCGTATTCGGCTACCAGTCCGCGAGACAGGTCCGGGGTCAGTTCGACCGCGGCTTTCAGCACTTCCCGAGAGCTTGAGGTCACGGTGACCTTGTCCAGCAGGCCGAAGCGCTGGGCCATTTCCCGAATCGCCAGCACGGTGGTGGCGGCGCGGGTGCGCGAGGCACTCTTGACCTCCAGCTGCCAGTGCTCGAAATCGCATTTTTCGAACAGCTCTTCCAGGCGTGGAATGGGGCAGGGGCTGACCCAGCCCGGGCCGCCTTTGCGCGCGTCGTAGGTCACCAGTTCGGCGGCGGAATGCTCCACCACCTTGCCGCGCCGGTCAGTGGTGCGCTTGAGGGTCGGGTCGTGAATCACCATCAGCTCGCCGTCCATGGACAGGTGCAGGTCGAGCTCGCAACGGCGCACGCCGTGCTTGAGACATTCCTGAAAGCTGGTCAGGGTGTTTTCCGGTGCTTCGCCTTTAGCGCCGCGATGGCCATAGATCAGGGTCACAATTGCTCCTTCACGGATGTTGTTCCTTAAGAGGGGTCAGGCTTGCGGCTCAGCCAGCGGCGGGGTCACTCTGTTCCCGGGCCAGACGGCGTTGCTGGGCCTGTTTTTGCAGGATATAGCGAGCCAGCAGCTGACGCTGGGCATCGGTCAATGCTTCGAACTCGGTGCCGATCTCGAAGGTGCCGAAGCTGTGGGGCTCGCAATGGGTGACCCGGGCTCGCAGCAGCAGGCCCAGGGCTTGAGGCATCAAGAGCAGCTTCACTGCCAGGTGGCTACCGCTGGGATAACTCAGATGGTGGTTGAACTCGATGCCGCCTTCGGAAAGAGTGACCCGCTGCGGCTCGCCAAACTTGCCGAACACGGTCTGTGCCACCACCTGGCTGAGCAGGTCGATGCGCTTGTTCATGGCCTTGAGATAGCTGGCCAGGGTTCGATCACGCTCGCTGACCTGGCGCAGCAAGTGCTGGGATTCGAATTCGCTCAGGTGCAGTTCGCTGAGCAAATTGAACAGCGGAGACTCATCCTGCAACACTTCCTTGCTCGCCGCGTCGTGGGCGGACAAGGGGCTAATTTCCAGTGCGATCGTGTCCTCGATACGGTAGTATTCGCGGCGATCTTCTTCATCTAATGTCGACATGGCGAACCCATGGTAGAGGCAGTGGTCTGAGTGTAAAGCTGCTTACCAGGCCCCGCCACAAGGACGTCTTCTTTTCCTCTGCACAAGCCCCGACATGTTCAGACCTCTGTTTGCTTTTATCGGCACGCGTTACACCCGTGCAAAGCGTCGCAATCATTTTGTGTCATTCATTTCCCTGACCTCGATGATCGGACTCGCCCTCGGCGTGATCGTGATGATCGTGGTGCTGTCGGTGATGAACGGCTTCGATCATGAGATGCGCACCCGCGTGCTGGGCATGGTGCCCCACGCCAC
>NZ_MOAK01000032.1:64357-80148 GCF_003732485.1 Pseudomonas protegens | reverse complement strand
AAGCAGAACCCGAAAGTGCTGGCGGTAGCACCATTCACCCAGATGCAGGGCCTGCTGACCAACAACGGCCAGGTGCAGAAGGTGCTGCTCAACGCCATAGATCCTGGCAAAGAGCGGCAGGTGTCGATCATCGACCACTTCATGCAGCAGGGGCAGTTGGATGCTCTGGCTCCCGGCAGCTTCGGTATCGTCATTGGCGACAAGGCGGCCGCCAAACTGGGTGTTGGCCTGGGAGACAAGCTGACCTTCGTTGCCCCGGAAGTCACGGTAACCCCCGCCGGCATGTTCCCGCGGATGAAGCGTTTTACCGTGGTCGGCATCTTTCATGTTGGCGCCGGCGAGATCGACGGCTACCTGGGCTTGACCAACCTTGAAGACCTGGGTCGCCTGCATCGCTGGAAGCCGGATCAGGTTCAGGGCCTGCGGTTGAAGTTCGACGATCTGTTCCAGGCTCCGCGCACGGCTTGGGAAATTGCCCAGCAACTGGGTGAAAATCATTTCTACGCCCGTGACTGGACCCGTACCCACGGCAACCTGTACCAGGCCATCCGCATGGAAAAAGCCATGATCGGCCTGCTTTTGCTGCTGATCGTCGCGGTGGCCGCGTTCAACATCATCTCGACCCTGGTGATGGTGGTGAATGACAAGAAGGGCGACATCGCCATTCTGCGCACCCTGGGCGCCACGCCGGGCACCATCATGGCGATCTTCATGGTCCAGGGCACGGTGATCGGTGTGGTCGGTACCCTGATCGGCGCTGTGCTGGGGATGCTTGCCGCGTTGAATGTCAGCGCCGCGATCTCAGCCCTCGAAAGCCTGATCGGGCACAAATTCCTGAACGCCGACGTGTACTTCATCGACTACCTGCCGTCGCAACTGATGGCCGAGGACGTGTTGATGGTCTGCGGTGCGGCTTTGGTCCTGAGTTTCCTCGCCACCCTGTATCCAGCCTGGCGTGCGGCGCGCACCCAGCCTGCGGAGGCGCTACGTTATGAGTGAGTTGGGTATGAGTGAAAAAGCAATCCTGAGCTGCCGTGACCTGGGCAAGTCCTACGAGGAAGGCCCGGAGTCTGTGGTGGTCCTTTCCGGCCTGCAACTGGAGTTGCATCCGGGCGAGCGGGTGGCCATCGTGGGTACGTCCGGCTCGGGCAAAAGTACCTTGCTCAACCTGCTGGGCGGCCTGGATACACCGACCAGAGGCAGTGTCTGGCTGGCCGGCGAGGAGCTTTCGGCGCTGGGTGAAAAAGCCCGTGGTCAGTTGCGCAATCGCGCCCTGGGTTTCGTCTATCAGTTCCACCACCTACTGCCTGAGTTCACCGCACTGGAGAACGTCTGCATGCCTCTGCTGATCGGTCGTACGCCGATCCCGGAGGCCCGTCAGCGTGCTACCGCACTGCTGGAGCGAGTCGGCCTTGGCCATCGCCTGGAGCACAAGCCGGCCGAACTGTCCGGCGGTGAGCGCCAGCGGGTCGCCATCGCCCGGGCCCTGGTGAACCAGCCGGGGCTGGTGATGCTCGACGAACCTACCGGCAACCTCGACTCCCATACTGCCCAGGGCATTCAGGACCTGATGCTGGAACTCAGCACTTCGATGCGTACTGCCTTCCTGGTGGTGACGCACGATATGAACCTGGCCCGGCAGATGGATCGCGTACTGCACCTGCAAGAAGGTCACCTGGTCGCCATCTGATGCGGCCGCACGCGGTGTCGGCGGCTTGTCCGTCGACACCGGGTCATTAATTTTTCCAGGGTGCCTTGCCCATGTTCAGACCCTTATCGATCTTTATCGGCACGCGCTACACCCGCGCCAAGCGGCGCAATCGTTTTGTCTCGTTCATTTCCATGACCTCGATGATCGGCCTCGCCCTGGGCGTGCTGGCGATGATCGTGGTGCTGTCGGTCATGAACGGCTTCCAGCGGGAAATGAGCTCGCGCATCCTCGGCATGGTGCCTCACGCCACCATCGTTGGGGTCAAGCCCATCGATGACTGGCAGCCAGTGGCCGCTGCGGCCCTGAAGAACCCGGAAGTCACTGCGGCGGTGCCCTTCACCGAGATGGAGGGCATGCTCTCCTACAAGGGGGCGATGCAGCCGATCCAGATCAGCGGCATCGATCCGGCCCAGGAAGGCAAGGTGTCCATCGTTGCCCAGCATATTGTCCAGGGCAGCCTGCAAGACCTGAAACCCGGCGAGTTCGGCGTGGTAATCGGCGAGATCACGGCCCGGCGTTTCCGCTTGAATGTCGGCGACAAGCTGACCCTGATCGTGCCTGAAGTGAGCACGGCGCCAGGGGGCATCACCCCGCGCATGCAGCGCCTGAACGTGGTGGGGGTGTTCAAGGTAGGGGCCGAACTGGATGGCTCCATGGGTATGATCCATATGGCCGACGCCGCAGAGATGCAACACTGGCAGCCCAATCAGGTGCAGAGCGTGCGCCTGGCGGTCAAGGATCTGTATGCCGCGCCACAGGTAGCGGTGGATATCGCCAAAGGGCTGGGTGCGGACTTCCGGGCCGATGACTGGACCCACACCCAGGGCAGCCTGTTCAGCGCGATGAAGATGGAAAAGACCATGATCGGTCTGTTGCTGCTGATGATTGTCGCGGTGGCGGCCTTCAACATCATCGCCACCCTGATCATGGTGGTGAACGACAAGGGCGCGGACATCGCGATCCTGCGCACTATTGGCGCCACTCCGCGGCAAGTGATGGCGATTTTCATGGTTCAGGGTACGGTAATCGGGATCGTCGGCACCTTGATCGGTGGAGTGCTGGGGGTCATTGCGGCGTTGAACGTGAGCGAACTGGTGGGGTGGCTGGAGCGGATCAGTGGCCAGCAGATCTTCAGTTCCGACGTGTATTTCGTCAGTAACCTGCCTTCCGAGTTGCAGGGCGGCGATGTGGCGTTGATCTGCGGTGCCGGCTTCGTTCTGAGTTTCCTGGCGACTGTGTATCCGGCTTGGCGCGCGTCCAAAGTCGAGCCGGCTCACGCTTTGCGGTATTCCTGAGACCCGCTTTCGCCGGCAAGCCGGCTCCTACCTGATTGGTGTAGGAGCCGGCTCTCAACTCTTGCTGGGCAACTCGATCACAAAGCGAGTCCAGCCCGCCTCCGATTCGCAACGGATCTGCCCGCCATGGGCACGAATGATCGATTGCGTGATCGCCAGCCCCAATCCCGCATGTTCACTGCTGCCCTCGCGCCGCGCCGGGTCTGCCCGGTAAAAGCGGTCGAACAAACGCGGCAGTACCTCCCTGGCAATACCCTCTCCACTGTTTTCGATGCTCAGGCTCAAGTTCTGTGGGTTGTCGCTGATCTGTACCTGGACCGAGCCTCCAGGGGGAGTGAAGCGCAGGGCATTGTCCAGCAGGTTGGACAGCGCCCGACGCAGCATGCTGCGATCGCCGACAAAGCCGGCATGGCCTTCACGACTCAGGCTGACGTTCGCGTCTTCCGCCAGGGGCCCATAGAACTCCAGCAGCATGTCGGTTTCTTCGGCCAACTCCAGTGCTTCGCGTTTCGGGGTCAGCAGCCCGTGGTCGGCCTTGGCCAGGTACAGCATGTCGTTGACCAGTTGCGCCATCCACTGCAGTTCCTCGAGGTTGCTGTGCAAGGCTTCGCGGTAGTCCTCGATCGGCCTCGGGCGGGTCAGGGTGACTTGGGTATGGGTCAGCAGGTTCGACAGGGGCGTGCGCAATTCGTGGGCAATATCGGCGGAAAAGGCTGAAAGGCGTTGGAAGGATTCCTCAAGGCGGCCGAGCATGGCGTTGAAGCTGCTGGTCAGGTCGGCCAGTTCGGCGGGCATCTGTTCCTGGGGCAGGCGCTGGGTCAGGGAACTGGCGGAGACTCCTGCGGCCACTGCGCTCATGCGGCGCAAGGGGCGCAGGCCACTGCGAGCGGCCCAGGCGCCAAGCAGGGCAGTGGCCAGGGCCGAGAGGCCTACTGTGAGCCAGATCAGGTGCTGCATGCGCTGCAGAAAGTGCTGGTGGTGGGTGATATCCAGCAGCAGTGTCAGCCGTGGCGAGTCGGCTTGATCTGGCTTGAGCGGCGCGGTGTAGACCCGGTAGGCGGCGCTGCTCAGATTCAGGCTGTGCAGGCCGGCGTCGCTGGGCAGGGAAGCGGGCAGGGCAGGCGCACTGTCGAACCAGGGCTGGCCGTCGCTGCCGATGATCCTCAGGGCCAGGTCCGGTTGATGGCTCAGCTCATCCTGCAACCTTGCCTGATGCCGGACAAAATCCCTGGCCTCGGTCACACCCTGCAAGACGCTGCGCAGGGCGATCAGCTTGCCATCCAGCAGTTGCTGGTCCAGCTCGATGAAATGGGCTTCGCTGGCGCGATTGAACAGCACCCCTGCAAACAACGAGACCACGGCGGTGCAGGCGGCGAACAGCAGCGCCAGGCGTCCGCTGAGTGACAGGCGGCGCATCAGGCTGGACGCTCTTCAAGCACATAACCCATGCCGCGTACGGTATGGATCAGCTTGTTCGGGTATTCATCATCGATTTTCAGGCGCAGACGGCGGATTGCCACTTCGATGACGTTGGTGTCGCTGTCGAAGTTCATGTCCCAGACCTGGGAGGCGATCAGCGATTTGGGCAGGACTTCTCCCTGGCGTCGCAGGAGCATTTCCAGCAAGGCGAACTCCTTGGCGGTCAGATCGATGCGCTGGCCGCTGCGTTCTACCCGGCGGCGGATCAGGTCCAGGCGCAAGTCAGCCAGTTGCAGGCTGGTTTCCTGGGCCATCACGCTGCCCCGGCGCAGCAGGCTGCGAACCCGGGCCAGTAGTTCGGAGAAGGCGAAGGGCTTGACCAGATAGTCGTCGGCTCCCAGCTCCAGGCCGTGGACTCGGTCCTCCACGGCGTCCCTGGCGGTGAGAAACAGCACGGGCATGTCCAGGCCGGCGCTGCGTACGGCCTGGAGGATCTGCCAGCCGTCGCGCCCCGGGAGCATCACGTCGAGAATCAACAGGGCGTAGTCACCGGTCAGCGCCAGCTGCTGGCCGGTATTGCCGTCCGCCACCAGTTCGGCATTGAAGCCGGCTTCGCTCAGGCCTTGGCGCAGGTATTGGCCGGTTTTCGCTTGGTCTTCGACGATCAACAGTTTCATGGTGGCACTCGTGGCTTGCGGAACCCGGGCTTTATACCTTGCCGAGGGGGCTGGGCAGATCAAACTGACAAAGTTGTAATCTGGCCGTCAGCTGGCTGGCAGCGCTGGACCGCTAGAGTTTGCCACATGCTCAATCCTGATCTTGTTGGAGCCTGATGATGAAGCTGCAAAACCTGTTGTTGCGAAGCCGCTTGGCCCTGGGGGGCTGTCTGATGCTGTTGAGCGTGCCGCTCTGGGCCTCACCGGCAGCCTCTTATGACTTCGGTCAGCCGGCCGCGGCCGCCAAGGCCACTCGGGTTGTCGAGGTGGTGATGGGCGATATGTCGTTCAATCCCAAGGCCCTGGAGATCAAGGCCGGCGAGACCGTGCGTTTTGTGTTGATCAACAAGGGCCAGTTGCTCCATGAGTTCAACCTGGGCAATGCGGCGATGCATGCCGAGCACCAGCAGGAAATGCTCAAGATGCAGCAAAGCGGGATGCTTACGCCCACGGCAATGAAAACCATGGATCACGCAGCCATGGGGCACGGCGCCATGGCGGGCATGGATCACGGCATGCAGCATGACGATCCCAACAGTGTACTGGTGGAGCCGGGCAAGCAGGCCGAGCTGACCTGGACCTTCAGCAAAAGCGGCAGCCTGGAGTTCGCCTGCAATATTCCCGGGCACTACCAGGCGGGCATGGTCGGCAAGCTGACGGTCAGTCCGTAAGCGCTCGGGGCTCAAAGGTGAAAGCAAAGGCTGGTAGAATCCACTGATTCTTCAGTCAGGTTTCCGCCATGCATCCCGCAGCCGAACATTCGCCGCTGGGCAAGTCCAGTGAATACGTTTCCACTTACACGCCATCCCTGCTGTTCCCGATTCCCCGGGCGGCGAAATGGGCCGAGCTGGGCTTGAGTGCCGATACCCTGCCTTATAAGGGAGTGGATTTCTGGAACTGCTTCGAATTGTCCTGGCTGCTGCCTTCGGGCAAGCCGGTGGTGGCCATTGGTGAGTTCAGTATTCCTGCGGACTCGCCAAATATCATCGAGTCCAAGTCTTTCAAGCTGTACCTCAATTCGCTGAACCAGACTCCATTCGCTGATCGAACGACGCTTGAGGCGACGTTGCGTCAGGATCTCTCGGCCGCTGCTGGCAAGCCCGTGGGTGTGCGTGTTCGCAGCCTTGGGGAGGTCGAGGCGCAAGGTGTGGTGGCACTGCCGGGAACCTGCATCGACGAGCTGGATATCAGTGTTGACAGCTATGAGCATCCGCGACCGGAACTGCTGCGTTGCGATGACTCGCAAGTGGTGGAGGAGAGCGTGCACAGCCACTTGCTCAAATCCAATTGCCCTGTGACCAGTCAGCCGGACTGGGGCAGTGTCGTGGTGGAGTACCGTGGCGCGGCGCTGGATCACGCCAGTCTGCTGGCCTATCTGGTGAGTTTCCGTCAGCACTCGGACTTCCACGAGCAATGCGTGGAACGGATCTTCCTTGATCTGCAGCGTTTGCTCAAACCCGAGAAACTCACCGTCTACGCTCGCTATGTGCGTCGTGGCGGGCTGGATATCAATCCGTACCGCAGTACCGAAACGGCGGAGTTCGCCAATCAGCGGCTGGTACGCCAGTAAGCAGAAGCCCCGCAAATGATGCGGGGCTTTGTTTTTATGGGGGGGTGTTGTCGGGCGCCATCAGATACCGATGTTGCCCAGGGTCTGGACGATATTGCGCAGGGTTCCGGCGATGGCCGGATGCTCCAGTTCGAAGCGTTCCACTGCCAGGTTGACACCGTCGGCGAGGCTGGCGTCGTGGGTGCTGGTCTCCAGCTTGAGTTGCAGTTCGATCTGCTGCATCAGTTCCTGCAGATTGGCGCGCTCGGCTTCGGAAAGCGGTGGGTTCTGCTCCAATTGCTCGCGCAGGGTATCGAGTTGTTCTTGCAGTTCGCGGGCAGGCATGGCGTTCTCCCTTTATTGATAGGCACAGGGATGGACCGCGCGGTTGAGGCAAAGGTCCATGCCCACGGCTTAGAGTAATCCACTCCCAGGCCCTGTGCATGATCCTGATCAACAGGCTTATGTCAGGGTTTTTCACCCTTGAGTCGGCGCAGTTCGATGTCCGCCAGGCAGGTGTTCAGGTCTCCCAAGTGGTCGATGACCGAGTGCACCCCCAGGCCGAAGAGTTGCATGGTGGCCTTGCCGCGTTTGAGGTCGCGCTCTTGCTGGCTCAGAGCCTGCCATTCGCTGGGCGTCAGGCCGCACAGGGACCCGCAGGAGGCCAGGCCGATGGTCCAGAGACCGGCGTTGAGCGCTGACTGAAGAAGTTGTGGTTCGCCGCTGACCAGTACGCAACCCTCGATACGTGGCACCTTGAGGGTCATCAGCGCCTGCCAGCAGGCGTCGGGAGCGGGCCAGGGAGCGGGGACGGCAGGGGTGGGTTTGATCCAATCGGGCAGGGCGGCGGCCAGGTGGCTGCTGCTGGCGCAGGGTAGTTGCTCGAGCCAGGCGCAGGGAATGCCCAGCTGTTGCAGATGACGCAAGGTATCCAGCGCACCAGGAGTGGTCCGGGCCTGTTCCGGGCCAGGGCGCGGGGTGGCTTGCAGGCGCGTGCGCGCACCAAAATCCACCAGGCAGCCACTGAGGCCGAAGAGCACGGCGGTCAACGGTGCTGCAGTCTGGGCTAGGGCATCGGCGTGGGGCATATCAGCGTCCTTGAAATTCCTTTCGAGGCTAGCCGGGGAAGATGACATGCAGGTGACAGTGAGGTGAATGCGAACAGGATTGACTGCCTGATGCGTCAAGGCTGCTTGCAGTGATACTGCCTAAACAGGCTTATCCGTTTTATACTCCTCGGCCTAACCTCAGGGCATAGCCCCACGAGAGAACAATCCAAGGAGTTTCCTGCTATGCGCTGGAGCCGTTATCTAGTTCCTCTATGTATGAGTGTCGGTGTGACGCTGGCTCCCCTGGTCGCCCAGGCGGCCGAAGAGGACCCGTGGGAAAGCATCAACCGCCCCATCTTCACGTTCAACGACACCCTCGACACCTATGCCCTGAAGCCACTGGCTCAAGGCTATCAGGCCGTGACGCCGCAGTTTCTCGAAGACGGCATCCACAACATGTTCCGCAACCTCGGTGACGTCGGCAACCTGGCCAACGACGTCCTCCAGGCCAAGCCGCGTGCCGCCGGAGTGGATACTGCGCGCCTGCTGATGAACACCACTTTGGGTCTGGCGGGCTTCTTCGACGTCGGTACCAAGATGGGCCTGCAGCGCAACGACGAAGATTTTGGCCAGACCCTCGGCTACTGGGGCGTGGGCAGCGGTCCCTACGTGATGCTGCCGTTGCTGGGCCCTAGCACCCTGCGTGATGCGCCGGCCAAGTATGTAGACAGCTACACCTTGCCTTATCGCTACATGAACGACATTCCTGCGCGCAACATCACCATGGGCGTGAACGTGGTTGATACTCGGGCCAGCCTGCTGGCTGCGGACAAGCTGATCCGCGGTGATCGCTACACCTTCATTCGCAATGCCTATCTGCAGAATCGCGAATTCAAGGTCAAGGATGGTCAGGTCGAAGACGACTTCTGATCGGGCGACTGTCCTGCAGAAACTGAAAAGGCGGCCATCAGGCCGCCTTTTTCATGGGAGGACGTTTTACTTCATCTTAAGGATTGTAAGCCCAAGTTTCTGTCCGCCACCCTCCTGTGAGTTGACCCAGACCACCTCCGTCTCCGCCTCCAGGCCTCTGAGGGCTGCGTGCTCCGAGTCGATACGTACACTCAGTTGGTCGCCGACCTGGAATGAACGAGGTGCCTGGACCTGCATGCCGCTGCTGGAAAGGTCAATGCAGACCGCTTCTATCACCTGTCCCTGGTGGATCAGCGTGACCTCGGCATCCACCCGCATACGGATGTAATCGCGCTTTTCACTGTAGTCACGCTGGTTTTGATTCATGGGTTCCATCCTGCGATTGAGTTGCGGTTTTAGCGGTTTTTATAACTCCCGGTGATTTGCGGTGTAAAGACGTCAGGCGACCATCGGCATGAGCTTGAAACGCCCCGCGGATGGGAGTACCGTCTGCGCCTTAGAAGGGCACCTCTGATAAGCGGGCGTGCAGGGCTGAAGGTCCTGGCTCCACTTCCAGAGTGGCTAGAAAGCGAATCCAGTAGTGTGCGCCTGCCTCCCGGGCCGAGCCACCTACGCCAACCTAATTCTGGCGCCGTTTGCCCACATGCAAAAAACCAGTGCCACGCTGCTGATAATCGATGACGACGAAGTAGTACGCGCGAGTCTCGCGGCCTATTTGGAAGACAGTGGCTTCAGCGTACTGCAGGCTGCTAACGGCCAGCAGGGTCTTCAGGTATTCCAGCGCGACAACCCCGATCTGGTGATCTGCGATCTGCGCATGCCGCAGATGGGTGGTCTCGAACTTATCCGTCAAGTGACCGAGCTGTCGCCGCAAACCCCGGTGATAGTAGTTTCGGGCGCGGGCGTGATGAACGACGCGGTTGAAGCGTTGCGCCTGGGCGCGGCGGACTACTTGATCAAGCCTCTGGAAGACTTGGCCGTGCTCGAGCACTCGGTGCGTCGAGCCCTGGATCGTGCGCGCCTGCTGCTGGAAAACCAGCGTTATCGAGAAAAGCTCGAAGCCGCCAACCGCGAACTTGAGGCCAGCCTCAATCTGCTTCAGGAAGATCAGAACGCCGGTCGCCAGGTGCAGATGAACATGCTGCCCACCAGTCCCTGGTCGATCGATGAGTTTAATTTCGCGCACCAGATCATCCCTTCGCTCTACCTGTCGGGGGATTTCGTCGACTACTTCCGCGTCGACGAGCGTCGGGTTGCCTTCTACCTGGCTGACGTTTCCGGCCATGGTGCGTCATCAGCCTTCGTCACCGTGCTGTTGAAGTTCATGACCACGCGCCTGCTGTTCGAATCCAAGCGCAACGGTACCTTGCCGGAATTCAAGCCTTCGGAAGTACTGGGCCATATCAACCGTGGCCTGATCAGTTGTAAGCTGGGCAAACACGTCACGATGGTCGGTGGAGTCATCGACGAGGAGACTGGTTTGTTGACCTATAGCATTGGCGGGCACTTGCCGTTGCCGGTGTTGTACACACCAGACAGTGTGCGTTATCTGGAAGGGCGTGGTTTGCCGGTGGGCCTGTTCAACGAGGCTACCTATGAAGACCACATTCTGGAACTGCCCCCGGTGTTCAGCCTGACGCTGATGTCCGACGGCATTCTGGACCTTTTGCCCGAACCTACACTCAAAGAAAAAGAAGCAGCCTTGCCTGAGCGGGTGAGAGCAGCGGGCGGCAGCCTGGATGGCCTGCGGCAAGTTTTTGGATTGGCCACGCTAGGGGAGATGCCGGATGATATCGCCCTGTTAGTGTTGAGCAGGAACCTTTAATGAGTACCGGTAGAATCCAGTTCGCCGAGCAGGACGGCACCTTCGTTCTGAAGTTCATCGGCGAAGTGCGCCTGACCCTGTGTTCGGCGTTGGATGCGACTATTGAGCGAATTTTCACTGCGCTGAATTTCTCGGCGATCGTGATCGACCTGACGGAAACCCGCAGTATCGACAGCACCACACTGGGCCTGCTGGCCAAGCTGTCGATTCTGTCGCGGCAGAAGGTAGGCCTGTTGCCCACCGTCGTCACCACCCACGAAGACATTACCCGGCTGTTGCAGTCCATGGGCTTCGATCAGGTGTTCAACATCGTCGATCGTCCGATTCCGTGCCCGGAATGCCTGACTGACTTGCCTTCCCAGGATCAGTCGGAAGAGGTGGTGCGGATCAAGGTCCTGGAGGCTCACAAGATCCTGATGGGCCTCAACGACTCCAACCGCGAAGCCTTCCACGATCTGGTGAACGCTCTGGAGCGTCACTGATTCGTTGAAACGCAGCTCATAAAAAAGGGCGAACCTGTGAGGGTTCGCCCTTTTTGCGTTGGTACTGAGCAATCAGAGCTTGGCAGCCAGCAGGGCTTCGAGCTTTTCTTGATCACGGGCAAACTGACGAATGCCTTCGGCCAGTTTCTCGGTGGCCATGGCGTCTTCATTGGAGGCCCAGCGGAACTGGGATTCGTTCAGGCTCTGACGAGCTTCGCCTGTCTTGCCCGGGCTCAGTTTGCGCTCTAGCTTGCCAGTGTCGGCTGCCAGTTTCTCGATCAGGTCCGGGCTGATGGTCAGGCGGTCACAGCCGGCCAGTTGCTCGATCTGGTTCAGGTTGCGGAAGCTGGCACCCATGACCACGGTCTTGTAGTCGTTGGCCTTGTAGTAGTTGTAGATGCGGGTGACCGACTGTACGCCTGGATCTTCGGCGCCGGTGTAGTCGCTGCCGTTGGTCTTCTTGTACCAATCGTAGATCCGACCCACGAATGGCGAGATCAGGAAAACTCCGGCTTCGGCGCAGGCCACAGCCTGGGCGAAGGAAAACAGCAGGGTCAGGTTGGTCTGGATGCCTTCGCGCTCCAGCTTCTCGGCGGCGCGGATGCCTTCCCAGGTGGAAGCGATCTTGATCAGCACTCGATCGCGTCCTACGCCGGCCTTTTCATAGAGTTCGACCAAGCGATGGGCGCGCTTGAGCATTGCGTCGGTGTCGAACGACAGCCGGGCGTCCACTTCGGTGGAAATGCGACCGGGAATGACCTTGAGAATCTCCTGGCCGACAGCCACGCCAAAACGATCGCTGGCCAGACCCACATCGCCCTTGCAGTCGCTGACACAAGCGTTCAACAGGTCGGCATAACCGGGAATGGCCGCAGCCTTGAGCAGCAGCGAAGGGTTGGTGGTGGCATCCACCGGCTTGACTCGGGCGATGGCGTCGAAGTCGCCGGTATCGGCTACCACGGTAGTGATTTTCTTCAGTTGTTCCAGCTTGGAAGTCATGAGCGTGCTCTGTCCTATGGGTCTGATGACATTACCCGAGCGCTGTCAGGCGCTCAAGGGCGCGAAGGCTTACAGCGGCCCCGAGGGCTGTGACCTGAAAACAGGTGTTTGAATGAAGGGGCGTGATTCAGGTAATTGAGATACCAAAAGCCGGATCAGGTTCAACCCGGCTGACGGTTAACGCCCTTCAAGCAGCAGCCCAGCCTGATCCAGCAGGCCCAGCGGGTCCTTGGTCTTGTGAATATCCACCGACAATAACTGGCGAAACTTGCGAGCCCCGGGGAACCCGGTTCCGAGTCCCAGCACATGGCGAGTGATGTGGTGCATCGCTCCGCCGCAAGCCAGATGCTCGGCGATATAAGGCCGCAGTTGCGCCAGGGCTTCGGCCCGGGTAATTACCGGTGCGGCGCTGCCGAACAGCTGTTGGTCCACCTCGGCCAGCAGATAGGGATTGTGATAGGCCTCGCGACCCAGCATCACCCCGTCAAAGGTCTGCAGATGTTCATGGCAGGCCTCCAGGGTCTTGATTCCACCGTTAAGGATGACTTCCAACTGCGGGAAATCCGCTTTCAACTGTGCGGCCACGTCATAGCGCAGTGGTGGAATATCCCGGTTCTCCTTGGGCGAGAGCCCTTCGAGAATCGCGATCCGCGCATGCACGGTAAAACTGGTGCAGCCGGCATCCTGGACCTGGCCGACGAAATCACACAGTTCGGCATAACTGTCGCGACCGTTGATTCCGATTCGATGCTTGACCGTCACCGGAATCGACACCGCATCGCGCATGGCCTTCACGCAATCGGCCACCAGCGCCGGATGCCCCATCAGGCAGGCGCCGATCATATTGTTCTGCACCCGATCGCTGGGGCAACCGACATTCAGGTTGACCTCGTCATAACCGTGCTCCTGGGCCATGCGCGCACAGGCCGCGAGGTCCGCAGGGTTACTGCCGCCCAGTTGCAGCGCCAGAGGATGTTCGGACTGGTGATAGCGCAGGAAGCGTTCATGATCACCGTTGAGCAACGCACCGGTGGTGACCATCTCGGTGTAGAGCAGGGTGTGTTTGGACAGTAGACGCAGGAAGAATCGGCAGTGACGATCGGTCCAATCCATCATGGGGGCAACAGAAAACCTCCTAGATGCCGTATCTACTGGGCAAGCTAGTGTTTCTGGGGGGGTTATCTGCATTTAGCTACTTCTCATTTACTACCATTTACCACTGTTTTTGCTTATTTCCGAAGGTCCATTGCTACAATGTAGCAACTAAATTCAATCGTGTAGCAAAATCCATGGATCTATAACCGTTCGCAAGCGCAAGGATGGCTCTGTAGCGTACACCGCACAGATCCGTATCATGCAAAAGGGTGTGACAGTTTATCAGGAAAGCCAGACTTTCGACCGCAAGACCACAGCCCAGGCTTGGCTCAAGCGACGCGAAGCCGAAATGGCCGAGCCGGGTGCAATCACTAAGGCCAACCGCAAGGGCGTGACGGTAAGGGAGATGATCGAGCGCTATCTTGAGGAATACGAAAAGCTCCGGCCGCTGGGCAAGACGAAGCGCGCCACCCTCAAGGCGATCAGTGAGACCTGGCTGGGCAAGCTCGAAGACAAGGGCATCACCAGTCAGAAGCTGGTCGAGTACGCCAGCGAGCGAATGCTGAAAGACGGCATTCAGCCGCAGACCGTGGGTAACGACCTGGCGCATTTGGGTGCAGTGCTGTCGGTGGCTCGGCCCGCCTGGGATTACGACATTGATCCGATGGCGATGCCGGATGCGCGCAGGGTGCTGCGCAAGATGGGTGCGGTATCTAAGAGCAAGGAGCGCGAGCGCCGGCCGACCCTGAAAGAGCTGGACGCCCTGCTGCAATATTTCGGCGAGATGCGCGACCGGCGTAAGCAGGAGATCGATATGGTCAGGGTGACCGTGTTTGCGCTGTTCTCTACGCGCCGTCAGGAAGAGATCACGCGGATCAAGTGGGGCTCTATAGATGAGGCGCGCCGGATGGTCCTGATCACCGATATGAAGAACCCCGGCCAGAAATACGGCAATGATGTCTGGTGCCTTGTGCCTGACGAGGCCTGGGCGGTCATGCAGTCGATGCCGAAAGTGGCGGATGAGGTGTTCCCGTACAATGCGCGGTCGGTGTCAGCCTCATTTACCCGAGCGTGCCACTTTCTCGAGATTGACGACCTGCATTTTCACGACCTGCGGCATGACGGCGTGAGCCGGTTATTTGAAATGGGATGGGATATCCCGAAAGTCGCCTCTGTTTCTGGCCACCGGGATTGGAACTCGATGCGTCGGTACACGCATTTGAAGGGAAGCGGCGATCACTACAAAGACTGGCCGTGGCTGGAGCGGGTTATATCGGGCCCCACGATCGAGGCCCGGAAGCGTGTCAGGAAACCCGACGTAAGCTAGATCTCCCCATCAGTTTTTCATGTTCGGTTCGCGCCCTGGCGTGCTGAGCATCCAGATAGGCGGCCAAGTCGTTGAGGTGCACGCCGCGTGCTGACTTCTGGCTGCTTTCCAGGCGCACCAGCGGTAGGTCGATCTCGCCGGCTGCCACCTTAAGCTTCATTTTCTCTGGGGTCAGGTGACTGAAGTAGTCCGCGCAAACGCGCTCCAGAGGAATGATGGCCATGCCACTGTACTGGGCCATCAGGAGAAATGGGGTGTTCATTTGATGCTCCATGCCGCGCGTGGCGGCAGAAGATTGGGAGGGATTAGCCGGGCAACAGCAATCTTCGCAGCGGATAATCCGGCGGCGACTCTCGTGTGTGCAGCAGCCCTCCTTGTCCAGGTAGCGTCTTCAGAGTAGCCAGACTCGCAGGAGAACTTTCTGACGGTTACATAGCGCATGTGTCGTTATTCCTGACTGATTAGGGTTTGCGATTGTGCGCAGGGGGACGTAGCTGCTCGTCGATTCTGGCTTGCTGGAAAAGCGTTGTTTTTCGTCCCCTTCTCGGTGATTTCCTGCATGTGCAGCCACCGGTTAACTTTGATTTGGTCATTTCCTGAGCTCCTTTCAACTACACGGATAGCCTACGGGCAGATATCCATCGTGTGTTTCGCTTTCACGCAAGAAAAGCGACGGAAATCAAAAGGCATAAAATTCCCTGCAAGGGGATGAGCCCCCGTGAGGTGATGTGAGTCCGGTAGTTCTGTAAAACTCAAGGGCCACCTTAGGTCTGGCGCATTTTTTTCTGCTCGTCTGCGATACGGTTCAAAAGATGGGCTAACGCCTATACAAATTCGAGACGATTGAGCCGTTCCTTACCATTTTTATTCAGAACCTCGAGCACGTTGAGAGCAGGCTTATGTATGAGGCTTCAGCTACTTTGAAGCTTTTTGGTCATCTGATAGCTCGAGCTGGCGAGCACTCTCGCCCTATCCGTCCGGCCAACACATTCTTTTTGACACAACCGCCGAAGGCCATGATGTCCACCAAATTCAAAGTTCTTCACGGAATACCGGGAAAGACGCTCTTGATCTTTATAAAAATGAACTCGCTATCCCGGTAACCGTAGGCCATCCGCTTGATGACCTTTATTCGATTTTTTTATTCCTTCCAACTGACCGGTGTGCGTCGGCCAGCGAACCCGACTGACGGTGCACCGCTAGTAAACCTTTAGCCGTTTGGCAAATTGGAGCAGAGCCGTTATTTCGCTTTCATGTGCATGACATAAGAATTGCTTCCAGGCTGATCTCCAGTCCCATGCGGTACTCGGTGTCCAGAGCATTTTGAGTTCGGCCTTCATCAAGTAGACCGTCTTCAGCGATTGGTTGGCCGCCGATAACTCCTGTAAATGGAC
>NZ_MOAK01000032.1:60945-64296 GCF_003732485.1 Pseudomonas protegens | reverse complement strand
GCTTGATGGCGTTGCGAGCCGGCTTGTCATGACTCACTCGGTTAGCTTCGTCGACCCGGACCAGATCAATCACCTCTCGGCCATATTTGGACACCACATGGAAAAGGTCGTAGACCACCCTCAAAAAGGTCTTTGCCAATGGCTTATCGAAGCTGCCAATACAGGCAGGTAAATGTCCTGATGGCCATTCCCGCGGCTATGCATCCCTGACAATTAGCTACGCGGAGCGGCCGACTCCGAGACAGCTAAATCGCGGGGTTTTCTTAGATCGCCTCTCAGCTATGGGCCAATCTCATTTAATAACCAGTTCACGTTTGATGTCTCTAGGAACGACATGACGACTTCGGAGGCCATGCTGCTTGCATCGCGGCACCCGCCTGAGTGGATCTACATCTACCACCCTGGCCGACCTGTGGTGGTTCGCTCCAATAGATCATGGCCTTGTGTTGACGGAGTCGCCCACTTTGAAGTGCCTCCCTGAGAATCGACGAGCCGGCCCTCGTCAGGTCTCGAGCAAAATGTGAGTAGAAAATACGTTTCAATTAATTACTCGTAAAAGATGTCGACTACGGCGCCTGCATTAAACTTGCCAGCGGTAGCTTTATTATTTAGTCATAGACGGTCTAGCAACTTTTCCAGTTAGCCCAGTCAGCTTGAATCACTGGTTGAATGGCACGTGGTATTAGTGCTCAAATTATGTAGCGTGATGGCTACTGATGGGTTATCGATTGGTACCAATTGCCCGTTGATGACGTTACCCTTTAACGGTAAAACGTGCATTGACCGTATAACGTGTTTCACATGAACGATCAAAATCAAGAGTGAAATTTTTGCTGCTGGCAACCTTGCCGCTCTGCACCATTGTGATGGGAGTACGGCCGAAATTCACCTTTTTGCGGGTGATTGTCAAGTTAGGCGCACATGGAACAAAACGAATGTTGTTTATATCGGTCACCACATAATTATTGTTGCTGTTTGGCCTTGTATTCAGATTGCCTGCACCATCGAGTTAAAATGCGCGGTAGCTGGAAATTTCTATAGAGCCGAGCTGGGAACGCTACCGAATTTTTCAATGAATACTTTGAGTTTCAAAGGGAATGCTGCCTTGTCCCAACCCTTGCAGTTCGCCCAATTATAGCCTTTCCAGGAGTACTCTCCTGTGTCCACCTTTCCGAAGCCTTGAGTAAGACTCTGATTTTATAGCGAATTCCGATTTGAATACCTTGCCCCGCAATGGCGTTCGCAGGGTTAAAATGGAAGTACACTCCATCCGAACTTCCCGCGGGGTAATCATCAATGCAGCGGATATTTATTTCTCTATCTTCGGACTCCCAGATGATTGTACCATTCGGCATATCCGCAGGAATGGCCAGGCTGGTACCCAGAGTCCCTGTAATTTGCGACGAGTTGGTGCCATTTTCTAAGCATTGCAATGCAAAGCTAGTGCAAGGGGTCGCCAGCAACGTCAGTTTCGTTAGGCACAGCAGTGGGGGGAGCAATCGCACCGAGAGCGTCCTCGGTTGAATGAACTCCCATGATGGGAGGTAAAAAAAATTTGGCTGTCAGAGTAATCCATAAAGATAAATTTTGGAGGCCTAGAGAATTCGGAAACGTAAACCAGATTAGAGATTGGTAAAGGTTATCACCAGCTTCTTACGCACATCATGGGGCGTCTGATTGACTAGGTGCCAGCCACGTGCTGTGCCCTGGCTCTAACGTAAGTGGTTTTTGGTCTCCATAGATTTGAAAGAACTTGAAGATTAAGAGGGTTCAGAAAATCTGCTACTAAATATTGCAACTGCTTTAAAGTAAGCTTAGATTTTCAGCTCTTTAGAATTTCGTTTGAATGCGAGTAGATAACATCCATCAGAATAGAACTGCGCTGGCTTAACAAAAGCGGTCTGTAGAGTTCCGTCAGCGTTGTTAACGCTTGTTGGGTGTTGAGTTTTTCTTTAAAATAATAAGAATAGAGCATTGGCAGTGAATAATGGTCGGAGTCTGGGGCTGGCTGCTCAAGAGTCTTGAGCAATTGGTTGTGCTGCCGCAGTAACTCGGGACTTCCAAATATGGAGCGTATGAACGATTTACACTCTCGAAAAGCATTGCTGCTGCGTATTATCACTCTCAGAATCGAAAGTATGGTTGTTAGAGTGGAGTGTAGTTCTACTTTTTTGAGGAGTGTTTTTTATTGTTGGTTTTGTGGGGGGGGGAATGATTAAGTACTCTGTCTGGTAGTGGCGTTAAAGATTGGGTGGCAAAAAGTTATGCAGTTTACTGGTAGTATAAGTCCATTGTTACGCCAGCATTGAATTTTCCACCGATAGGATTGTTTTTTAGCCATATTAAATCGGCTTCAAAATTATGAGTATGGATCTTCTCTTTCAAATCGGTCAATTTAAACCACTTACCAAAAGGTGCCTGAGTATTGCTCTGCAAGTTACGAATGCTAATACCAACTGAGGGGTTATCATTGGGTACCAATTTATCTTCAAGAATCTGGCCTTTAGAGGGGGTGAAACGCGCATTAACGGTGTATGGTGTGTCGCACCATCTGTTCAGGGCAACAGTGAAGCTCCTGCTGCCTACAACCTTGTTAATTTGAACCGCCTTAATGGAGATGCTACCGAAGTCCAGCGTTTCGGGAGTGATCTTTATGTCTGGCTCGCACGCTACAAAACGGATGTTGCTTAACCCGTTCACTACGTAATTGATGTTACTTTGTGGACGGGTGTTCAGTCCTTCGCGGCCATCGAGCTGAAAAACCCGATAATTACTAAGCGCTTGGATAGTGCCTGAGGTGGGTACCGCACCAAATTTTTGGACGAATACGGTAAACTTCAGTTGAATATTGGCTCCCCAATTTTCACAATTGTTAGATTTATCACAAATTTTTCCAGTTTGATACCCTGTACTGACAGCGCCACTGGTTTGCACAATTGTTTTATTATTAAATCGAATTCCGATTTGAATACCTTGTCCGATGTTTTTCTTTTCGGGATTTACATAAAAAAAGATATTTTCTGATGTCTTTATGTTGTAGTCATCGTTACAGACCACATCGACGGTTCTCTCTTCCGATTCCCAAATAATTGTGCCGTTCGGTGCATTTGCGGGAATGGCCAGTGGAGCGCCTATCGTTTCGACAATTTCTGTAGAGCCGTCTCTGCTTTTGCAGGAAAGGGCATAGCCGGTAGCGGGAAGCGCAGTTAGTAATAGCAGGAGTGGCGAAAGCAATTTTATAGCTACTGACATTTTTCAAGACTCGAACGATTTTTCCTCATCGTGGCTAGGTGCAAACCTTTTTGCTATCGGATAAGTCTGACAGCGACTAAAACGCGGATGCAAACCTCT
>NZ_MOAK01000032.1:56626-60883 GCF_003732485.1 Pseudomonas protegens | reverse complement strand
TGGGTGCCTGATAGTGGGACCTAGAGAATTAGGAAAAATCGTACGCTAAGGTTTTCCGACCTGTCATAGCGGCCTGAGTTTACTGCCTTCCAGCTTCGGCTCTGCCGCCAGGCGTAATCGCCGGTGAGGTCGACGTGCACCCAGCCCATGAGTTGTGTGCTCCAGGTAGACCGTGTTCCACAGCACAGTGGCGGTGATCACAAGGTTCAGTCCGCTGGCCGGATAGCGCTGCTGCTCGCAGCTTATATCCCTGATTTCACCGGGGCGGTTGAAGAACACCGCCCTGGCCGAGGCATTGCGAGCCTCTCTCTTATTCAAACCTGCATGCACGCGACGACGTAGCTCGACACTTGACAGTCAGTGTCGAGGATCGCGGACAGCAACAGCGTTCTATCCTTGGCCTGGGCGCTATCGTTCATGGCATGTGAGGCCCGTCCATTAGTCCACGTCCATCAGCAGCACGGTGATTTTGATGCGCGGCAGTAAATGCCTAGTTTCGTCGATCAGCGCTTGGGAAGTATTCGGTACCGCCGCATTCTACGGCGTGATCTTTAGTCCGGACTCGGTGAGGATGGCGTCAGGGAGCTTATTGTCCTTGGTTAATTTGGCGACGGTCGCCAGTTGTTCATCCAGCAGTTGTAAACGCTCCTCCAGGTAATGGTCGCTGTTGGGGTTGATCGCCAATGGCAGCACCTATTCCTGCCTGAGCGCGGCAAACTTCGTGGATGGTAAACGGTACTCTTAAATGTCACAGAACTGCCGAAAGCCCTTGACCCAGTTGTCGCTGGAGCATAGCGCGGTTTTCAGCCCGGACAAGGTGCAGATCTCGTAAAAGCGCCGGTCAATACCTTTCGGGGAGATCACCAGCAGCCTTCTGCGCGGCTTGACGAAAGCGGTTGGTGCGTCCGATGGCACCTTGCGCAGGTTATCTGCGTTCACCACTGGGATCGAGAGTTCATACCGTGACCCATCATTGAAGCGCTGCTACGGCGGGCGGGAAGTGGATATTGGCACCAATTCACCCTTTAGGTGCGGATTTGGCAGCAGGACCATCAAGGTAGGAAAAGTCACGCATGCAGATTGCGAAAGCCCCGTTGTATCCGAACTGCCTAAATACTGGGCTACCTGACTGTCCATCAGTGCTTTAGGAATGAATCCTTCCCTTAACTGACCTTTTTACGTCTTTAGGGAAGTTTTTTACCTTGCTGCGGGCGCTAGGACCCAGGTGGGTCGCCCTGGGTCGACAAGCCGGCCCAGGCCTCAACCGGGCGCGCTGGTCTGTTCAAAACAACCAAACCAGCAAATCTGTCAGGTGCCTTATGGTGAGGATCTTGAGTGGGTGCTGGACAGGACCCACTGCTACGACCATTGAAAAATCAGCTGCAAATGATCGTATTGACTATGACTATGATTATGATACGAACCATCCATATAACGCGGATTCAGACCTGATCTATGCTACAGATGTGTAAAAGACGGATGGGGATTCGACTAGCGATAGGAGGGCGTGATCGTGCGGATTATTCTTACGCGCGTTGGGGAAAAGTCCTACCCGGGTGGAGCCAAGCTCCTGTAACAATTCATCAAGTTTTCTTGAAGTATTGGCTATGGTCCTATTACGAGCCTTGATTATCGACAGTCATTCTCTCCAGCAAAGCCTGCTGAGCGAGATGATTCGGTCTCTGGGGGTTAGCAATATACTGTTGGCGCGCGATAGCGAGCATGCCACGCAGTTGATTACCTCGGCAGGCCAGGTTGACATTGTTTTCGGCAATTTGAACGAAGAAGGTATGAAGCTTCTGGAGTTCTTGCATCGCGCTCGGCAAGCTGGCTGGGCTAAGGCTGTGGCTGTGTTGATTGACTACCCCGCTGATCTAAAACGTAGCGTTGCGAATTTGGAGGTGCTTTCTGAAGTGGAGCTATTGGGGGTACTCAGCAGCCCCTTGCAAGTCAACGCTGTCGAAGCATTACTAAATCGTTTTTTGCAGAGATGCCGCGCTACGTTGCCTGTACTTACCGCGCAGCCGTTCAAGTTGCCGAGTGAAATCGATGTGCGTGGTGCTCTTTCCGCGGGCGAGTTTAAGTCTTGGTATCAACCTAAGCTCAACATGTTGACCGGAGCCCTCGTTGGAATCGAGGCGTTGGTTCGGTGGTGCCATCCGGTTAGGGGGATACTTTTGCCCAAAGACTTCCTCACAGCAGTGCTGGCTTATGACCTAATCGATGAGATGTTCAAGGTTATGCTTGGCGAAGGTGTGAGCCTTTTGAAAAAGCTGCGCGATTGCGGGGTAGATGTAGAGTTAGGGTTCAACATGCACACCTCTCAAATGTCGCGCCGAGAGTTGGTGACCTATATTCAGAAAACGCTTACCAGTGAGGGGTTGCCAGGCGCTGCACTGCTGTTTGAGTTCACTGAAAATGGCTTGCTTCAGTTGCCTCTAGACACTCAAGTAAATTTGATGCGGTTGCGCATGCTTGGTTGTGCGTTGGCTGTTGATAATTTCGGGTTGGGCTTTTCGTCTTTTGAATTGCTCAGTCGCCTACCTTTTACTCAGCTAAAGTTAGAAGGAAAATTTGTTGATCCTCTTCTCAACTCACACCAGTGTGCAATGGTCGCGAGCGCGCAGGCTCTGGCACGAGCACTAAACATGAGTCTTGTTGTAGAAGGAATCGGCAGTCAAGCTGCACGAGATGGTCTAATTAATATGGGGTGTATCGTTGGGCAAGGCTATTATCTCGCTCCTCCCATGAATGAAGCAAAATTTTTAGAATGGGTGCGCAAAGCTCAGTTGGTGGCAGGAAAAAACGAGCTCTAAGAAGTTAAAGCAAGATATAGTTTGAGGAGCTTTGCATTTTGTGTTTTTGTTGAATTCACTGTATTCAAGGCTGAAGTGTTAGTCGCCCTATAGCAAAATTTAAGGGAGGGTAGTATGCATAAGGTGCTAGTTGTTGATGATCATCCGTTTATTCGCTCCGCCGTAAAAGCGCTGTTGAAGCAAGAGGGGTTTGTTGTTGTCGCTGAGGCTGATAATGGTGCAGACGCGGTTAGGTTAGCACAATTACATCGTCCGGCTTTAATTATCCTGGATATTTCAATGCCGACATTTGATGGCTTGAAAGTGATCAATCGTGTAGCTGGGTTAGGGCTGCCCTGTAAAATATTAGTACTGACTTCTCAGGCCGTCGAGTTTTTTGCGATGCGTTGTATGCGTGCAGGAGCGTCCGGCTTTGTTTCGAAGGGAGACGACATAGAGGAGTTGGCTAAAGCTGCCAAGGTTATTATGTCAGGCTACACTTTTTTTCCTGACTTGGCAGGGAACTCGGTACGAAAAAGCGATGTGGAAATCACCGAAATTGAAATTTTGCAGAGTTTGTCAGATCGAGAGATAACCGTACTGCAGTATTTGGCTCGCGGTATGAGTAATAAAGAGATTAGTGATGTAATGTTGCTAAGTTATAAGACGGTTAGCACCTATAAAATTCGACTGGTAGAAAAATTAAAAGTTAAATCTTTGGTGTTTTTGGCTGACTTTGCTAAGCGCCATAACTTAATATGATGTCATGTCATGCTATGTCGGTTAAATATTGTTTTCTAGTAATTACATTGTTGTTTCAATATCTTCTAGGGGGGGAGGTCTTTGCGCACTCTCTTACCCTAGATCTCAATAATAAAGCAAGTTTATTCAAGCTCAATGGCGAGTTGGTGCTGGACGAAAAAGATTGGCAATGGTTTCGTGACAAGGACGTGCTGGTGGTCGGTATCGTACGGGTGTACGATCCTCCGTTCGGTTTGGTAGTTGGTGGCCACAGTTATGAAGGTATCACGGCTGAATACTTGGCGTTGATTGCAACTTTACTCAACGTACGAATCGAGATTCGACATTTCGATACTATGTCGCTATTGCATGAGGCTCTGAGTAGCGGTGAAATCGACATGTTCGCGTCTGGTGATAATGCAGAAGCAGTAGCGGGTGGGCGTGCGATATCACAGATATACTTGCCGGATCGGCCTGTTTTGGTAATGCGTTCGAAACCTGGGAGAGGGGCTACTACTGATCTGGACGGGCAGCGGTTGGCCGTGGTGACTGGCTTTTTGTCAGAAGAGTCTTTGAAACGATTGTACCCTAAAGTCGAGGTGCAGTTCTATCCAAATGCACTGGCGGCGATTGGAGCGGTCGCTTTTACAAAAGCGGATGTATTTCTTGGGGATTTTTTGAGAGCAAGTTACTTGGTAAAGGAAAATTTCCAGGCCGAGTT
>NZ_MOAK01000032.1:55261-56565 GCF_003732485.1 Pseudomonas protegens | reverse complement strand
AAGCAGAATGGACCTTTGCTCCGAGGAATAAATGCCTCCTTGCAAAGTATTCTGGACGTTCAACGCACCTCGATTTTGCAGCGCTGGGTTCCTGAAACTTATAATACGGTCAAAAAAGACCGCATCACATTGAGTGAGCAGGAGAGCCGTTGGTTAGCTAAGAATCCCGTTGTAAAGGTGGCGGCTCATGGTGGAGTTCCACCATTTTCCTATTTTGATAGTAAGGGCCGCTTCAGTGGTTTGGCGGAAAGTGTATTGGAAAATATTACCTCCCATACAGGGCTTAAATTCGAGGTGGTGCCAGTCCGTAATTCAGAGGAAGAGCTAGCGCTTATCGACAGTGGAGCAGCAGATTTGTTGGCAATGGCTATTCCAAACTCTTATGACGAGTATCGTCTAAGTTTTACCCGTCCATACTCAGTCAGTCCATACGTGTTGGTCAGTCTCAATTCTGAATCCAGTGGATTAGATTTTCATCAGCTTAGTGATAAGTATTTGACGATGTGTGCGAAACCAACAGGGCACCAGCTAGAGGGCCGATTATTTGCGCATTCTCCGATGAACTCTACTGTTGAGTTTAATGATGCAGAAAAATTATTTGCAGCCGTAGCTTCTAAGAAGATGCAGGCCGCGGTGGTGCCGCTTAAGGTTGCAAGTTACATGCTTAGTCGTGGATATGATGATCGGCTGCGGATTTATTGTGCGCTCGGAGAAGGGCCTGAGAACATCACTCTGGCCACAAGTCGAGGGGCGTTAGAGTTGTTCTCTATTCTGGAAAAGGCGCTGACCGCTATTTCGCCGATGGAGCTGGTAGATATGAAAAATCGTACGGATGCAACCGGCATTTCAGTATTCGGGTTTAGAGAAAGTCATGGTCTGTCTCGGTTGCAAAGCATATACCTCTCTCTGTTGTTAGCTGCTGTTTTTGGATGGGCACTTTTTTTGGTCTACCAGATTCGAGCGCGTAAGTTCGCTGAACAAGCCCTGAATGACCAACTGAATTTAATGCGAGTGTTGATTGATGGATTGCCTCATCCGATTTATGTTCGTGATCGAACTGGCCGTCTAGTCATGTGCAATCACCGTTATTTGAAAGAACTAGGTGTCAATTTCGAGAGTGTTGTTGGCAAACTCGTGAGCGAGAGCCCTTACGCAGAAGTTATCGATGCCCAGTCTTATCAAGACGAGTATCTTAAACTGATGCAAGATGGCTCTAACATGTCGGGCGATCGTCAGGTGAAATGGCATGATGGTCGCACCTTGACCCTGTATGGATGGGCTTTGCCATTTAATGACTCAAATGG
>NZ_MOAK01000032.1:18516-55212 GCF_003732485.1 Pseudomonas protegens | reverse complement strand
CTGCTTGATCAACTGCAAAAGGCCAAACAAGTTGCCGAGGAAGCTAATCATGCAAAAACTGTATTCTTGGCCAATATGAGTCATGAAATCCGTACGCCAATGAACGCGGTAATCGGAATGCTAGAGCTGGCTTTGGAGAAATCTGAACAGGGCATTACAGATCGTTTTGCTCTAGACGTAGCCTCTGGTGCCGCACGCGGGATGATGGAGTTGATCGGCGACATTCTAGATATTGCGCGAATCGAATCGGGTCGGTTGTCGCTAACCCCTGAGAGAGCCAATCTGCGCGAGCTGGTTGAGTCGGTGGCGCGGATCTTCGAAGCTCAGTCTCGGCAGAAGCGGTTAAGACTGCTTCTGGATATACAGTCTGACGCCGATCGCGATGTTTTAATCGATCCGTTGCGTTTCAAGCAAGTACTGTCCAATTTGTTGAGCAATGCCATCAAGTTTACCAAGCAGGGCGAAGTGCGTCTGATTTTGGTAGCAGAAAGCGAGGCTAGCAGTGAGCGTATGAGCGTACACCTGAAAGTGCAGGATACCGGTATTGGTATTTCCAGTGAGGATTACCAATACCTATTCACCCCGTTCAGCAGGGCCAACAACAATCAAGAATCAGTTCGCAGTGGTGCAGGTTTGGGCCTAATGATTAGTCGTACATTATGTGAGTTGATGGGCGGAAATTTGTACTTGTACAGTGAGTTGGGTAAAGGTACCACGGTGGAAGTAATACTCAGCCTTGTATCACTCTCGCCTTTACCATTTGACGAGTGTGTACTCAGCAAAATAGCTCCTCAATTGCACTCGCTGAATATATTAGTAGTTGATGATTATCCCGCAAATCGTCAGTTGCTCTCGCGGCAGCTGTCTTACTTGGGACATAGTGTGACGGACGCCCCGGATGGTGCTCATGGGCTACGTGCTTGGCGCAATGGTGCTTTTGACGCGTTGATTACAGACTGCAACATGCCAACTATGGATGGTTATGAATTGACTCGTGCGATTCGCGACATTGAATCCACAAAAATCACGCCTCGTTGCACAATTTTAGGTTTCACCGCTAATGCGCAATTAGAGGAAAGAGCTCGTTGTCTGGAAGCGGGTATGGATGATTGTTTGTTCAAACCGATCAGTCTGCATGATTTGGCGAAGCAGTTGGCGTCAATTGTGCCGTTGTCTTTGATGCTACCGAGCAAGTCGCAGCCAGTGCCGAGAAATTACGGAGTAAGTTTGTGTGAATTGGAAAGGTTAACTCGTGGAGATACTGAGTTGCTTAGAGGTCTAATTGAGGATTTAGCTCGTAGCAACCGGGAAGATCTAGAGCGTTTGCAGGTCCTAGCAAGTAATCGTGATTTAAATGGCCTCTCCAATTTGGCTCATCGAGTCAAAGGGGGCGCGCGTATTATCAAGTACACACATTTGATTGATTGCTGTGAAGCGTTGGAGGAGGCCTGCACGGTTATGGACTCTGCGCTCCAAGATATTGCGATAAAGAACCTGCGGATGGCGATGAGTGAGCTAGCAGCTGTCCTGGAGGGTTGAATGCAAAAAAACACGGTTCTATGCTGAATGGCTTAGATTGCTATGTCACACTTCTAGTGATAGAAGCAGGGAAAAATCCTACAGCGGTTGGTAAAAAAACGTACGTGTGATGTTAGCTTCAATATGGATGATAGTCCGGTCGCACACGAAGAACGAGCCAATAGCTTCGGTATCTAAAATATCGATCGTTGGCTCGTATGATGCGATCGTTTTGACTTTTTCATTTTTTGGAGCTCTCTCATGAAGCGCAGTACTTTCTCGCTTGCTGTACTATTTTCTGCCATTAGCATTCAAGCTGCCTATGCCGCTAATACCGTTAATTTTACGGGTGAATTGGTTGCTCAAACTTGCTCGGCCTCTGCAGGTGACAAAAGCCAAACTGTTCACTTGCCGAAAGTATCGGTGAGCCAGTTGAGCGCCAAAGGGGATGTCGCGGCTCAGACTGGCTTCAACATCGAGTTGACTGGTTGTACTAATGCTACCGGTACTGCAAAGGCAGTCTTTGCCAGTGGTAGCGGCGTTCGTCCTGGCGTTGGTACCTTGCTAAACACAAGTAAGGACGCAGGTGCTGCTAAGAATGTTGATCTGCAATTGGTGGATGCGGTTAATGGCAAATCAATCAAGGCAGGTGATTTCTCTCAAGTGGATTCAACCACTGCTATGACAATTTCCGGTAGCGCGATTACTTTGCCTTACGCTGTGCAGTACTACGCGACTGATGTAGGTGCTACTGCCGGTCCAATAAACGCTTCTGTCACCTACGACATCAGCTACCAATAATTACAACAGATCTGTACATGTCCTTTTGCCTTGTGAAGGGACATGTCGGCCATCCGTGATGGAGATGTTGATGTTGTATCAGAGTAAGCTGCATCGATTTCTATGGCTACCCTTAGCTATATTGTGTTGTTCTCAGGCTATTGCTGGTGTAGTTATTACTGGAACGCGACAGATTTATCCTGCGCAGCAAAGAGAGATCACTGTACGATTAAATAACGATGGTGTTCTACCTGCGCTAGTTCACTCATGGGTGGACACTGGGGATGGAGATTCTAGTCCGACAAATGCGAAAGCTCCCTTTGTTGTGTCTCCTCCTGTAGCGCGTATTGATGCGGGTAAGGGGCAGAGTTTGCGTTTAATGTTTGTCGGTGCTCCGCTATCAAGCAGCAAGGAGTCGGTATTCTGGCTCAATGTTCTGGAGATTCCACCTAGGCCTGAGGTGGCAGCAGACTCAACTGTGCTGCAAATGGCTTTCCGGTCTCGGATAAAAGTATTCTATCGCCCTAAAGATCTCCCTGGGGATCCCGTACAGGCTATTGAGGCCGTGCAGTGGCGAGTAGAGGCGGGCAGTAATGGATCTGGTTTTGTTTTGCGGGCTACCAACCCAAGTGCGTATCACGTGTCACTAATTGGTCTGAGTCTGCATACCGGAGCGCTGAGAGTGCCTTCTGAGGATGGAATGATTGGCCCAGGCGAGAGTCGATTGTTTGCATTACCGACTCTGAAGAGGGCTCCTGAAGCAGACGCGCAAGTAGAGTTTAGTGCAATCAATGACTACGGTGCCTTGATGGTGACCAAGCGTCCGATTCAGCACTAGAGATTTGATAAGCACGCCCGTGCAAGAGTGACTTATGAAAAATTTCAGCTTGGATGAAAGTCCACAGTTATGCTTTCGCTTTGCCTTAAATCTGCTAAGCATGCTTATTGTAAGGCCTTTGGCATTTTTACCCTGTGGTCTGGCGATGTCTGTTGCGTACGCACAGGAAGTGCATTTCAACGATGTATTCCTGCCCGAAGGTTCGCAAGATCTTGATCTATCGGCATATCGGTCTGGTAACCCTGTTTGGCCTGGAAACTACCGGGCGGATGTTTCGATTAATGGTCGTCTAGTCAATCGTCAAGATGTAAGGATTAATGCGCAGAAAGATGGTAGTCAGGCAGTTGTTTGTCTTACGCGCACGCAGCTAGAAATGATGGGGGTAGCCATCGAAAAGCTTTCACCCGAGACTATTCAGTTGTTCGATGTGGGGCAAGCGTGTCCTGATTTGTCTTCGCTAATTGAGGGGGCAAATGCGACCTTCTATCCTGACAGCCAGCTACTCGAGGTTAGTGTGCCACAGGCGGCGATGCGGAAAAACTCACGAGGTTATGTCAGCCCTGAGTTATGGGATCACGGGATTACCGCGGCCACACTTAGTTATAACCTCAACGCTAATCACAGTCGGGCCATGGGTACGAATTCAAGCTCAATGTACTTAGGTTTAAATAGCGGTCTAAATATTCATGGCTGGCGTTTACGTCATGACGGTTCATTGAACTGGCAGCAGAGGCAGGGTGGTGATTATCACAGTATCAATACATACGCCCAGCACGACGTTGCGGGTATTAAAAGCCAGCTTTTAATTGGTGAGTCTTATACCAGTGGAGATGTATTCGATACATTTTCCTTTCGCGGAGTGCAACTAAGTAGTGATGATCGTATGTTGCCAGATTCGCTGCGCGGGTATGCTCCGATAGTCCGTGGTATCGCCCGAACCAATGCTCGAGTTTCCGTGAGGCAGTCAGGCGCCTTACTGTTAGAGACCACCGTATCACCCGGCGCGTTTGTCATTGATGACTTGTACTCCACCAGCTACGGCGGTGAGTTAGAGGTGACGGTAACCGAAGCGGATGGCAGTGAGCAGCGGTTTATTGTGCCCTACGCGTCAGTCAGCCAGTTGCTGCGCCCCGGTACCCTGCGCTTCAGTGCTACAGCTGGACAAACTCGAAACAGCTATATCCATGAACAACTCAAAGTGCTGCAAGGCGCCTTGCAATATGGTTTGAACAACACGTTTACCGGTTATGGTGGCAGTCAGTTTAGCGATGACTATATGGCTATCATGACCGGATTAGCCTTTGGTACCCCTATCGGTGCGATGGGAGTAGATATCACTCATGCTCAGACGGATCTGCCCAGCGGCGCTTCGCGTGGCCGAAGCCTGCGGCTGTCGTACAGCAAAAACATCCTCAGTACAGGCAGTAACTTCACCGTAGCCGCGTACCGATTTTCTACTAGTGGGTACCTGGATCTGAGCAATGCCGCTCAATTTATCGACGCTGAACGAAGGGGAATGGAAACCTTTGGAATAGGGCGACCACGCAGCCGTTTGTCATTGACCGCCGACCAGAGTTTGGGTGACTGGGGGCAAATGACATTCAGTGGCTACACGCAGAATTACTGGAATCAATCAGGGCGTGATGTGCAGTACCAATTGGGTTACTACAAACAGGTGCGGGATATCGGTTATGGAGTCAGCGCCAGCCGCGGTCAGTCTGGGCTGGATGAAATGGAAACAACTTACCTGTTCACGGTATCGATGCCGTTGGAGTTTGGCCCTCGGCGTCAGCAGCCGCAACTTTATGCGCGGCTGGGTCGTGACGCCCAAGGTAACTATGAGCAGCAGGCATCGATAAGTGGTGTCACTGGCGAAGATGGCGAGTACAGCTATGGCGCGACGGTTGGGCATGATAGTGCCACAAGTGCACTCAACAGCTCGGTAAACGGGCAGTATATAAGTGAGGCTGCCACGGTGGGCGCAGGCATCAGTCAGGGTGATGAGTACAGTGCTGCGTCGTTGACGGTAAGTGGCACTGCGGTCGCGCATTCAGAAGGCCTGACACTGAGCCCCTACCGCGGAGAAACTATGGCGGTTATCAGTGCCCCTGATGCACAAGGTGCAAAGGTGGTTGGGTATACAGGCATGAAACTAGATCGACAGGGCTATGCGGTAGTTCCGTATCTTCGTCCTTATCAACTCAATGAGGTCTCAATTGATCCGGAAGGTACGTCGATGGATGTCGACTTTACGGAAACTAGCCAGCAAATTGTACCGCGAGCTGGTGCGGTAGTGTTCCTTAAATACGGGACGACAGTAGGTAAAGCCGTACTGTTGAATGTGAAGCTTGCCGACGGGCGTCCGTTGCCGTTTGGTGCATCCGTCACTGACCCTTCTGGTAGAGCTGTTGGTATCGCAGGCCAGGGGGGACAAGTTTACGTACGGATGAGCACGGATGTACCGCAGCTTCTGATTAACTGGGGTGAAAGTGTTAATCACCGTTGCTCGCTAGCTCTTCCACCTCTTCAAGATAAAGGTAAGCAGTTGTTTCAAGCGGATGTTGAATGCCGTTAAGACATCGTTTTCAAGATTGTGCTGATAATTCAACATTGTGCTTTTTATGAGTTACCGTTGAACTAATTTTATGAAAATTCGGAAAAGTCTTACATTGGTATAGGTGGTGACAGTCGATAATTTAAACTGTGGTTTTTAATATATATTATAGGACGGGTTGATGCGATGACTACGTTTGCGTTACGTGTGCTCGTTATTGAAGAACATGCCTTTCAGCGTTCCATTTCCGTAAACACCCTCCAACAGATGGGGTGTCATGAGGTACTGGAGGCAGCTGGGGGCGCACAGGCGATGGAAGTGTTGCAGTGCCTGGGGCGAGTAGACGTAGCTCTGTTTGATATGCGAATGGAGAGCATGGATGGACTGGATTTTTTGCAATATCTGGCGCTTTCTGGATTAGTTGGGGCAGTAATACTCAGTAGTGCCCTGCCTGATGACTTGTACCGAGCGGCTAAGCAGATTGCTTCGCTTCACGGTATAACACTGTTGGGGGATGCTGGAAAGCCATTGCTTGAGGCTCATCTACGGATTCTACTTGAGGTTGAGCGTAATAAGCCTATCGAAAGCATCAGTATGTTGGTCGGCAAGGAAGTGGTCACTGACCTTGAGTTACGCGAAGCGCTCGCGCGACGGCAAATACACGCTTACTACCAACCAAAACTGTGTCTGAAGACGGGTGAGGTTCGTGGTGCAGAAGTGTTCTCGCGCTGGCAACATCCCCGCCGAGGCTTGCTGTCACCGATGATGTTTTTGTCCGAGATGGATCGTGGGGGCTTGCTTGATGAATTGCTGTTCCAGCAACTGCAAGAGGGGTTGTCATTGCAGCGTAGCGCCTGGGAGAAAGGTTACTCACTAAACATTGCTTTTAACCTTCAACCTTCTCAGTTGGCCAATGAAGACTTGGCGTTGCACATTCGTTCGGTCCTTACCGCACGAGGTCACCCCTGCAACGGATTGACGTTCGAGCTAACCGAAAGCGGTTTGCTGGAAGCGCCTGCTGCCAGCATGGAAACCCTCCTTAGGTTGCGCATGATGGGATGTAGTTTGTCTATTGACGACTTCGGCAGTGGGTTTTCATCTTTGCAGCGCTTGTGTAGGTTGCCTTTCGACGAAATCAAGTTGGACGCTGAATTTGTGCGCAACTTTGAGCGCGAATCGCGCTGCCGAGCGGTTGTCAGATCTACGCTGGCGTTGGGCGAGGCATTGGGTATGAACGTTGTAGTGGAAGGGATAGAAACACGCGAGCAGCACCAGGAGCTATTGGCTTTGGGAGGCAAGCATGGTCAAGGTTACTTGTACGCCCGCCCAATGAGTGGAGATGATTTTTTAGCGTGGCTAGATCAGCATTATCGGTATGGAGGAGAAGTATTCGACGATGTTTTATCAGCACATGATGAAGCTCATAAATGATAACGCAGCTCTAGATAATTGATCTGAGGTTTTTCATTGGCGGAATGTCGAGTTTGAGTACGGTCGACATGAGTTTATTGAAGATTCGGGCGTTCATGGTTCTAATGGTGCTCCTAAAATGAATAACAAGACCCTTCGGATTTTGATCGTTGAGGCTCAGCATCTAGAACAGCTATTTCTTGAGAAAGTCATGAATAGCTTGGGTTACTATCGTGTTGCACCAATGGCTTCAGTCGCCGAAGCCATGATTGCAATTCGTGATGCGGTTGTGCCTTTCGATCTGCTTATTATTAATGCCGAGCAAGAGTGTTGCGACGACTTTGATCTGCTGTCATATTGTAAAAGCGCTGAGCAGCTCAGGCATAGTATTGTTTATGGGTGCAATGTAGCGCAGGATTTGCCGCAATCCTTTCAAAGAGGCGGTAGTGTCCATATGACCGCCAATCATCGGCTTGATGTTCAGATCCTCAAAAAGTTGATGATGTTAGTCGACCCACCTACCCAATATCCAGCCAGGAAAGCTCCTACAGCAAGGGCGTTACGTTCCTCTGTACGAGTTTTAACTAGCGCTGAGCACAAGTCATTGACTTAAGTATCTACTGTAAGTGCATGTCAGTGCGCTCCGTTAAAAAGCCGGATCAAGCAGTGCTGTTGCTTTCAAGCAGCATTTTAGTCCGCTGAGTTCTACAGGGTTTCTTGTTTCTAAATTACTAAATAAAAGTTGAAACGCTTTATGTGGTAGTGCTGCGTGAGTGTGCGATTTGCTGTGCGCAGCAGGACTACCTTTGAAAATAAAAAAGGGTAATGATGATCTAGCGTTAGAATTTTCTTTGTTGGATGGTCGGCAGTCCTTTAAAAATTTTACACGTTAATAGAGGGGTATTCCTCGAGTACGTTTCTGTATGTCATCTCTATTAATTACTCGCGTACTGCCAGATTAGATTAAAAATTTCCCCGATGTTAAAGTAGAGGAGCTCTCCTGTCTGAGCCTCTTCGAACCACATCGGACTCTGCATTTTACTATGCGGGCATTTCTGTAAAATTACTTGGTTTTGTGGACTTGTAGCTATCGCAAGTATAGCTCCTAGAATCGAATTCGTGACACTGGAATAGAGCATAGCTCTACTTTTTTGAGAATTGTTTTTTGTTGTTAATTTTCTTGTTCGAAAAAATTAAGTGCTCGGCCTGTTGCTGCCCCTCAAAAGAGGGGGGCGCCAAACAGTCATGCAGCATTACTGATAGTATAAGTCCATTGTTACGCCAGCATTGAATTTTCCACCGATAGGTTTGTTTTGTAGCCATATTAAGTCGGCTTCAAAATTATTGGTGTAGCTTTTATCTTTCAAGTCAGTCAATTTAAACCATTTGCTAAAAGGTACCTGAATATTGTTCTGTAAGTTGCGAATACTAATTCCGACCGAGGGGTTATCATTCGGTACTAATTTGTCTTCTAAAATTTTGCCTTTGGTGGGGGTGAAGCGCGCATTAACGGTGTACGGCGTGTCGCACCCTCTGTTCAGGCCAACAGTGAAGCTCTTGCTACCGGCGACCTTGCCAATTTGAACCGCCGTAATGGCAACGCGACCGAAGTCCAGCGATGCGGGTGTGATCTTTATTTCTGGCTCGCACGCTACAAAACGAATGTTGTTTAATCCGTTCACAATATAATTGATGTTGCTATCTTTTTTGTTATTCAGTCCTCCGCTGCCATCGAGTTGAAATACCCGATAATCATTAAGTGCTGGGATATTGCCTGAGGTGGGTGCCGTACCAAATTTTTCGACGAACACAGTGAATTTCAGGGAAAACCTAGCCTCCCAATTGTTGCACCCAGTGCCAGAGCAGTTGTTCCAGGTACTGTTCCCTGTGGCGTAGCTTCCACTGCTTTGCACAATTTTTTTATCATTATAGCGAATTCCGATTTGAATACCTTGTCCGATACTTTTCCTTTCAGGGTTTACATAGAAAAATATTTGTTCTTTACTCTTTATATTTTGGTCATCTGTACAGACCACATTGACGGTTCTCTCCTCCGACTCCCAAATAACTGTGCCGTTCGGCGCATTTGCGGGAATGGCTAGCGGAGTGCCTAGTGCTTCGGTGATTTTTGCAGAACCGTCGCTGCTTTTGCAGGAAAGGGCATGGCTGGTAGTGGGAAGCGCAGTTAGTAATAGCAGGACTGGCGAAAGCAATTTTATAGGAGCTGACATTTTTCAAGCCTCGATCGATTTTTCCTCATCGTGGCTAGGTGCAAATTTTTTTGCTATCGGAAAAGTCTGATAGCAGCTAAAAATGATGATGAAAACCTCTAGGCTGCTGATTTACTGACAAGCTTGCGATCTCTCGAGGTCGGCCTGGGGGCCTGAGGGCCTATACGTAGCGTAGTATGTGTCCGGCTAATCCATTTCCCACTCATGCAGAGCTGGGAGAGATGATGATGCTTCTTGGCCGTGATACAGCAAGTGCAACTTCTCGGTAGGCGAGGTTCCAGGCACCTGTACAGGCTGATTCGGTGCGGAGTGGTAACGACCACTCGGACAGGTAAGGAAATACCAGATAGGCCTCATGTCTTCCGGCTGAGCTTTTACTGAATCGCAGGCATAAAGGAGAATAAACCTATTAGGAAAAATCTTACCGGCACCAAGGTTGGGTGGAATTTTGCTGCTGTTGCTAAATACTTATCCATTAAATGGTGATAAAAGTGATGAGTCAGACCAACATCATAGTTATTCGGGCGCACGCGATTAGTAAATCTCAATATTTAACTTTGTAAGTTGGTGAGTCTTCCCGCCGCTGGCCACGCCGATCGTGCATCCGAGTTGTGCTGATACTGACATGGGCCAGCCATACCTGGACCTTGGCGATATCGGCATCTTGCTCTAGGGTGTTGGTCGCAGCGGTTGCACGGAGCCCAGGTACACCTAGCACGGTTACATTGATGCCTACCGCATGCGCCCATTGCGCGACTACGGTATAGATCCCGTTACCCGTAACCGCGCTACCAGTGGTGCGTCCGCGGATCGAGCGGAATAGCGGCCCATTTCCGGCCTCTCGTTTATTGTCCTTTTCCAGGTACTCATGAATGAGCTCGGCCGCCACCGGGTGTAGCGGTAAATAGCGGGTCTTGTTCCCATTCGTCTGCAGGTGTTCGATACGTCGACGCTCCTGCAGGTCGCTAGTCATCAACTGCGTGACTTCTTCCCAGCGGGGGCCGTGGTACAGAAGCATGGCCAAGATAGCCCGATCCCGAACCCCCTTCAGCGTCCAGCCGTCCGGTGCCGTCAGCAATAATTTAGCCTGGTCATCACCAAGGTCCGGCGTCTTGCCCTCGTTGGTTTCAATCCCCAGCCGCTTAACCCAGTTTACCGGGTTGCCGCCGGCGACGGCATTGTTCTCCAGGAAGGCCGCCGCGTACTTTGCCAAGGAGTGCGGCTGAAGTACGCCTTTATCAAGCACTGCGCGGGCGACTATTCGATTCGACGGCTTTGCCTGACGCTGAAAGTCCATCCCGGCGGTTATTACGCCTGGCTTTCTAAGCCGCAATCTGTACGCGACAAAGACGATCAGCGACTGCTGGGTTTGATCAAGCATTCCTGGCTGGAGAGCGGCGGCGTTTATGGCTATCGCAAAATCCACGACGATCTGCGCGAGGTCGGTGAGGATTGTGGTCGTCATCGTGTGGCGAGGCTTATGCGTCTTGAAGGTCTGCGTTCTCAGACAGGTTATCGACGCCGCCCTGGAAAGTACGGCGGTAAGCCAGCGGTCGTCTCACCCAATTTTCTGAAGCGCCAGCTCGATGTCGTGGAACCCAGCAAGGTTTGGGTAACCGACATCACGTACATTCGTACGTATGAAGGCGGGTTGTATTTGGCGGGGGTACTGGATCTGTTTTCTCGGTAGGTCGTTGGCTGGTCAATGAAGTCGCAGATGACCAGTGATTTGGCTGTTGATACGTTGTTGATGGCGGTTTGGAGGCGTAAACCGAAGCAAGAGGTGATGGTTCATTCCGACCAAGGCAGCCAGGGCTACCCTGATCCGAATGCACGATAACTCTGGTTTTGGGTTTACGGCGCCACACTGCCATTAGCAATGCATCCAACGCTAACTCCTTACCTAGCGTTGGCTTCATAGACCACCCGACCACCTTGCGAGCATAGAGATCCAGCACGATGGCTAGATATAACCATCTCTGCCACGTTCGGATGTAAGTGATGTCAGTCACCCAAGCCTTATTAGGGGTATCGACCGCGAACACCCGGTTGAGTCGATTAGGGGCAATTATCGATAGCCGCCCTTAGATTGCGCGCAGAGCTTTGTAGCCTCTGAGCGCCTTGATTTTGTAGGTGCGCATCAATCCGGCGACACGGTGCTTACCGCAGCTTTCTCTAGCCTCACGCAAGTCAGCATACACCCGCCATGCACCATACACACCTCGGCTGGCTGCATAGGAGTCGCGGGTCAGTCCTGACAGCCGACCATTCTCTTTTTCACGATCAGATACAGGCTTATGTAGCCATTGATAGAGCCCGGCACGAGCAACTTGCAAAACCCGGCACAGCGTAGTGATCGCGTATTGATGCCGATGCTCGTTCATAAAGCGGTATTTCACTCGGGTTCCCTGGCGAAGTGCCGCGCTGCCTTCCTAAGAAACACCCTCCGTTGGCTGAAGAGTGAAACCAAATTCGGCAGCACGGCGATGTAAACCCTTTACGACCCGCTAACGATATCTCTGTTCATACTGGTCTGCTCCGGGGTCTTGATAGCTCATACCGAAACGCATCGCGTTGTAGAACAGAATCGCAATTTTTCGGGCGGACGTGGTGACTGCTTTGGCTTTTCCGATTCGAGCTGCAAGGCGTTTATAGAAGGCCCCAAGCGCAGTACTCGCTCTCCCTACTTTGACAGCAGCCAAGCGCAGGTGGGCAGTAACTCGATTCTTGGTTTTCCGAGTATGAGCGGAAAGCACCTTACCGCCGCTGATCCTACATCCCGGCGCAAGCGTCAACCACGAAGTAAAATGATGACAAGTGCGCCATCGGGGCAGATCTGTACTGCATTCGGCGACCAGCCGCAGTGCCAGAAAGGGGCCAATGCCATTTATTTGCGTGAGGTCTACGCCGACCAGTTGATAGAGCAACGTGCGAAGATCGAAAGTGCGTTCGGTTGCCGGGTTTTATGACGCGGTTTAGGCAATGGTTCTGACGGACGCAACTTATTCGGTGAAAGCTTGATGAACACTTGTACAATTTGCTGATCGCAGATGAGGAGCTGCGCTTGGTAAGCGTCATACATTGTCAGTGCTTGTGACAGGGCAAATATGTGCTCCGGCTGATAGTTACCGACTAGCGCAGCCTCAATGACATCGATACCGGCTTTGCAGCGGGTATCGCTCATGGCAGCCAATACTGACGGGCTTCGCTCACCAGCCATAATGGCCCGAATTATTCGCATGCCGGTCACTCCGGTGACATCCGCCACGACATGGTGCAGTTGCAGATTCATATGGGTGAGCGCTTTTTGCATGTGCTGAATATGTGCGGCCGCGTAGTCAAGGTGCTGCTCTCGTAATCTTAAATAGCTGCGTAAAGCCAGGATTTCGCGATCTGGACGGAAGCAATCCGCAGGAATGGAGTCGTTGAATCCACTGCGCATCATTCACGTCGGTTTTACGCTCTGGCACTGCGCGAGCATCTCGGGCACTAGCAAGTACTACATGAAGTCCGTGCGTTTCGAGTATCTCGTAAACCGGAATCCAATAAACGCCGGTCGCTCGAGTACTAATTACCGGTAACCCTTTGCTTTTTAAGTCAGACTTTTTCATAAGCACCTCCAGTCAAGGGCGGGACTGGACGGGGACTCGGATCAAATTACATTCCTAAACGGGGTCATGAAAGCGCCACCACTAACGGGTCCGCAGCTTCCTCTGGGTCCAGTTTTTTGAACGGGACTTAGCCTCTAAAAAGCCAGCGACCACTGTCCAGAAATGTAAGTGTAGTACGTAGTGTTTCTAGCCCAATGGGCTGCGGAGTGCCGGGGAGGCGGTTTTTTAATATGCCGCGCTCTTCTTCCAAGCTCCGCATTTGGGCTTGCAGGCTGAAGGACGAGTCGTAGCTGTTGCAATTGCAATCGTCGTGATAGCTGCCACCGCGCCCGTCGGGCATCTGGCTAATGGATTGTTCGGATCCGACGATCAAACGTGTTTCAGTGCATTTGCCTATTGGTCTGGAGATTCATCAGGAAAAATCCTACACAAACTCAGTCAAATTCCTACATCAAGATAGTCGGCTCGCATGTTTCGATCGGAAACCTTCACGGGAAAAACATGGAAGACCTTAGTTATGTATAGATAAATGAAATCTGTACCTTTCACTGACTACTAAAAATAATTAATGGTGTTTAATATGGGTTGCAATTGCAAAAGGATCTTCATCCATGTTGTAGTTTTTTTTTCCTCCCTGGCTATCTTTCCGGCTAGTTCGGAAGACTATGGTCGTCCGACTCTTACTGATGAAGAGACAAAGTCAGTTAAGGGAAAGTATTCCAGGGCGGTGCTGTTTGGTGATAGTCAGTTAGACACTAATAATGTGTCTAAGACTGTTGAAGTCAGCGGGAGCGGGTCTATAGTTTTTGCGGCTGCGGCTGCTGGACAAGCGCTACCTAAGATTTTTTCGTTGCCCCTTGGCGCTCCATTTACCTCCGGTAATGGTAACGCGGCTCAACAAATATTTGGATATGATTTTACTAGATCAAACCCGCTTGCATGGGGGGCAGACTGGACTATAAGTACGTTTTTCGGTTCCCTTACAACAGGAACACTAAGGATAAATAGTGTTGGCCTAACAGAGAAAAAAATAGATAACACAAAAAATGTAAATATGGCCCAAGGTGGAGCAAAACTGAACAAAATTTTTCCAGGCACGAATCGTGCCCTTTTAGCGGGGTTCGCGCCAGTTGGTATTAGTGGCATCGCTGAGTCTGTATTACCTACACTTGTAGGCGATAGAAATATAAACTTATTGAAGCCTATTGTTGACCAGCCGAAAGAATTTAGCAATAAAGGAGGTTCTTTTGGGCTGCGTGATATGGCAATGCTACTCGCGGGAGGCAATGACGCTATCGCTCAGGGATATGACGGTGAAGCGGATTTGCAGGTTGCAAAAAATGAACTATATGCAGGCAGGGAAAAGGCACTTGGAGATATAGCAAAACTGGGAGCGAAAAATATTTTCTTTGGCAATCTCCCAGATCTTAGACTTACCCCAGAGCTAATAAATTGGACTCCGGGAGGAAAAAATAATCTCCACTTGGGGGTGGCTAGAGAAACAGGTATCGCACGTACACGCATTACAGATTTATTGCTAGAGACTAATGAGAAGACAACTTCTTCTATGTTGCGTGTCACGCTTGATAATCCTGGTACCACCGTTACTTTATTTGACATTTTTAAGTTCATCCAGCACGTGGCTGCCGATCGAGAGCGTTATGGTATCGTCAACGATATAAGTATTTCGTGTGCCAGCGTTCCGAAATGCAATGAAGATAGGGCGTCAGAGGGCGGAAAATATTTTACTGAAGACGGATTACATCCCAGTGAAAAAACTAGCGAAATTATTGCCAATGCCTATAAGTATTATCTGCGCGACCCCCGCCAACCGCTGATGTCTCGCGTGAGTGACGGGAGCTTAAGTTCTGATCCCTATTTTGATGCGTTCGCTGATGTTGTCGTGACGAAAGAAGCCTCAGAGCTGACTCATAATGTTGTAGGGGGGGTCTTGGATCTGAGCCTGAAAAGCCAAGTTGATAGTTTAACTCCGAAGGTTGTATTGAATGGTGCATTGTTGCGCTTTGATGATGCTGTTGAGAAAAATCAGGACAGTCAATACTCCCATCAGTTAAGTGCGAATATTTTAATTAAAGAACGCTTTGCCGGGATTGAAATAGCCAACATGTCTTCGGAGTTTATATACAGAGGTAATGCTTCAGGTTCTGCTTTGTTAAAAAGTGGTTTGGGGACGTTAGTGTTGACGGGAAAAAATTCGTTTGATGGGGGGCGCGCAGGGGGATTCGGTGTCGCTGTTGTTGGAGGTGTTTTGCAAGTGGGGAATGCTGGTGATACAGGTTCACTTAGCAGTGATGTGATTATCAACGAGAAGTCTAGTCTGGCGTTCAATCACAGCATGGATCACTCGTTTGCAGGCAATGTCGTGGGCACTGGCGCGCTGCTGAAAAAAGGTACGGGAGTACTGACGCTAACCGGCGACAATGCTCACAGCGGTGGGACGACTATCAGCGCTGGTACCTTACAAATCGGTGATGGCAGCGACAAAGGTTGGTTACAGGGTAACGTGGTCAATGACGCGGTGATGGTATTCAACAGGGGGGACAACCAGCAATTTGATGGTCGGATCGATGGTAGCGGTTCGATTGTGAAAATTGGGACAGGCTCAGTGAACTTGACAGGTTCAGGTGGGGTTACTGGTCGTACAGAAGTCAGAAGAGGAAAGCTAGGATTCAATGGGATCTTCGACGCTACAGATGTTCAAGTGAGCCATGGGGCGGTGGTGTACGGTGGGGGTACTGTTCGCTCACTCAGCCTAGAGGCGGGTGGCGCTATTGCTCCTGGCAATTCTATAGGGACCTTCAATGTGATTAACGACATTGTTTTTAACAAGGGCTCCGTTTATGCAATTGACGCAAATGCTGCTGGGCTGAGCGACATGATCAAGGCCGGTGGTGTTGCGGATATCAAAGGCGGTGATGTTCTGGTCGATGCCGAATCGGGTCAATACAGCCCGACAAGCCAATACACCGTGCTTTCCACCAGAGGGGGAGTGAACGGTCAGTTTGACAGTGTCTCTGCTAATTTTGCGTTTCTTGATCCGAGCTTGAGCTACGGTATGTCAGACGTATCGCTGTTGCTCGTTCGTAATGATGTAAAACCGATCGATCTTTGCCAAGGCGTGAATGAGAAGGCGGTTTGTGCAGAGTTACTACCTGTGGTTCCGGAACCTGGAACTACGGTCACATCGGTCATTCCAGTTGTTGAGCCGGTGGTGGCAGCCACGCCGGTCATTCCAGTTGTTGAACCTTTGGTCGCAGTCGGGGAAAGAAATGATCTGTTCGAAAGAGAAAACGCTGTAGTCATAGGCATGAGTAAGTCAGAGTTCACGCGATTTGCATCGTTACTGCCTGGTGATATTCACCCCACTGTAAAAACCGTACTGGCACAGGAGTCGTCTTACATTCGCGACTCGATTTCCAAGCGGTTGTATGAAACAGAAAAAGGCTGGTCCGACTCAGGCGCTTGGGGTTATGTGTTCGGTTCAGAGGGCAGGCAGAAGGGGGCTAGAAGCATTTCCGGTCTGAGTCGAAACACACAAGGCTTTATTCTCGGCAGTGATGTGTGGGTTGAGGATGCAGACCTGAGTTTGGGAGTGATCGGTGGATACCGCAAAACCTCCATGTCTCAGCGAGCTTCCTCGGCCGATATCGGTACCTATAACCTTGGCATCTATGGTTCAAAACGATACGAGGCATTGTCCGTGCGACTCGGTGCGAGTTTTTCCTGGCACGATATAGAGACAAAACGCAAGGTCAATTACAAAGGGCGTGTCTCTACGCCGGATTCTGATTATCACGGGAATACCGTGCAATTGTTTTCAGAGCTGGCGTATGACCTGAAGTTTGATCGATTTGGTGTCGAACCTTTTGTTGGTTTTTCTTATAGCCGTCTTGATATCTCCAGATTTTCCGAAGAGAAAGACTTGTTTTCCCTATCTGGAAAGCGTGATGTTAAAGATATCTATGCCAGCACGCTGGGAGCGCGGGTGAACTACTCTATCCAGTACAACGATGATATTAAAGCGAGTTTCCAGGCCGGTGCGGGTTTGAAGCATACGTTTTCTGATATTTCTTCAAATACAAATATGGCGCTGCATTCACGTGGTGATGATTTCCGCATCAGCGGTTTGCCATTGAAGAAAAATATTGCTCAGCTTAATGCGAAGGTAGCGGTGCAAACTAATGGCGGTTTCTCTGTAGGTTTGGATTATATGGCTGAAAAAGCCAGTGGTATGAGAGATCAATCCATTTCCGCATTTGCTTCATTGGAATTTTGACTTAGAGACGCTCCGAAGTACCCGCCGATTTTTTGATATATCAGCCATTTTAAATTCAAAAAATCGGTGGTCTATATAAACCCTATTTTGGGTTTGGTTCATCATGGGGATGGTACTGTGGCGAATACCCGATAGGCGCCTTCATTTCGAAGTAATACTGGTTACCTTTCTTGGTTTTATGCATCTCGGGATCATGCTTTTCTTCTTCGTTCTTGGTCGAACTGGGAGCATGAACAATAGTGGCACTGATGATCGTACCCTAGCGTAGTGACAGGTCTCTTTCTTAAAAATAATCATTGATGAACGTGAGGATGGCAGGGGCGAACTGATGCTTCTCCAGCAAGTGCCGGAAGTTCATGATTGTGATGTGTTCCGGGAATCGGCGTACTCAGCGTAAGACGGGAGAACAGGCGCATCGGTGTGATCTCGTACAGCGGCTCTTCCATGGCGGGGCCGCTCAGCGAAAACCGATCTGTAACAGATGAATGCGCAGCATCGTTTTCAGCGACTAAGGATTACGGCTACCGCCTGCCTTTGGGTAATACGGCTCGATCAACCCCAACAGGCCGGCCCAGAGCGCCACCTGATCCATCGCGTAAAGGAAGCGCTCATGACTTGCTTACGTATTCAACGTCGGAAAAGCTCATCTGGCTCATGCGTGGTTCGGGTTAGTTGGTGAAGGTGTATTTCAGCACATCTGGGGACTTGTTCGGCGTTTCCTTAGGTGAGAAGGATGTCGCTGGCAGTACGGTTTGAACAAATATGTCGCCAATAGACGGGTTGCTGGCGTTTTACCATTAAACGTTGTCGTATCAAGACAAGAGACTGGATTATGTTTAGTTAGTATTAGGGGAGTCCAGTGAGTAAAAAGTGCACGGATGCAACTTGTTTCATCTAAAGCGCTTTTGCTGAAAAGGCACGGTACAAAGTGTCCGCGTGGTACGCACTGCATCTTGTGTTTCTCAGATTTACCTTGGTTTAAGCCTAGGGTATTTCATACTCCTTTGACCTGCCACCAGAGTTTCGTTGCAAAGATTGCACAGGACCTGAAACCAAAGAGCGCTAGGAGAGATGTGATGAAAATCACGGATAGAGGTAGGGAGCTTCATCGTAAATCCACAGTAATAACAACCAGTGCATTTCTACTAGTGGCATATTTGCCCGAAACTGTTGCTGAAGAAAAAAATCCGAAAAATTTCTCCATAAAAACCATGGTTTTTAATGTTTGGAATAAGGCGGAGAGTTCAAAGATTTGGAAGCCGGTAAAAAATATAAACAATCTCACCTATTCAGACACTATGAGAAAACTGCTTTTGGGGGTGTCGCCAGATATTCTTGTAATGCCTGAACTTGATAACAATGCGAAAAAAGTTAACACGAATTACGGCAGTCAGGTTTATGATGCGTTTAAGCGAAATACAAATGACGTGTTGAATAGTGAACCCCGAAAACAAGATAGTTTTGTCGATTTTCGCAAGAATGAAGACAAATATCTTGAGGGGAGTCCTGAATATAATAAAAGAAATGAAGATCAGAAGGAGCTATACTTTAATGGTATTGGAAGTATTTTCTCTTCCGTGCCTTTTACAGACTTACCCGGAGATAGCATTAGGATTGATCCTGGCAATGGTTTTCCGAAGGCTACCGTAACCGGCATCCACTTAGACCATTCGGACTCTCCGGATAGACGAGTTAAGGTCGCTGAAGATTTTAACTCCTCCGCGTTAACAAGCAGTGTTCCTATGATACTTCTTGGCGATTTTAACGCGGGTGATATTTCAGAACGAGGATTGCACAGGAAAGAGCAACAGCTACTTGTAATTGAACGTGCTGATAATAGTAAGCTTTATAAAAAGCTTGCCTATGAATATATGAGGGCCGGAGGTGAGGAAGGGTATAACAAGGTTCTTGGAGTAATTAAGAATAAGTACATTGGTTATAATATCAATAATCTGTCTTGGGACCAGTGGGAAGAGGCTCTAAAAGGAGCTATAAAAAATAATATAGATTCTGGGCTTCAGGATGAAAACTATCCTGTTTCCAGTAATTTGCCGGTAACTTTGAATGTATTCAAAAAACAATACCAGCTCCTACAACTTGAGCAACACCGGGAGCTATTCAAACCTAGCCAAGTAGACGACCAACGCGCTACCTGGGCGAGTGATGGTGAAATCGCAGAAAATAAATGGCCTAGCTGGGACAGGGTGACAATTGACCATACTATGATGTCTCGCCCCTTCGCCAAATGGACGGAGATTGCTGACGATGGCAAGCAATCAGGTAATCTCAGCAAGCTAGCCAGGTTGCCTGATGACCGTTCCCTTTCGGACCACGAACCCGTGGCGCAGAATCTGCGCTGGGTGGGGCCGCAGCTTGAAGTTTACAAAGACGTTGCAGGCAACCAAGAAAAAACACGCCTTGTGTGGGGCGCCGATACTTACAACTTTGCGGGGAGAAACAAAACGTTCCACCTCGTGCGCAACAACTATCGTAATGATGTCTATCTTGGACAAGTTGCGGACAGTAAAGGTAATCCCACATTACCGAAGCTGAGTATTGAAGAGAAGACATCCCTTCTCAATTGCAAGGGCAGCGATAGCCGTTTCCAGCAGGCAGTCGCTGATTATTGTATCGATGATCACTCTTTTATAGGTGAAACCCTTGTAAAGGACGGGGGACTTCTTGTCGTTGATGAGGATCAAGCTTTGGGAGGAAGCAAGGCTAAACTGCGGCTGGCCAATGGCGGGCTCAAGGTCGAAGGTTTGTCCATGGGCGAGCTCGATCGTGAGGTCGTTCTCGAACAGCAAGGGTGGATTGATGTTGCCGAGTCCAGCTTGGTGGTGTCTGCTACGAAAGCCTTGACGGGCACAGGCAGCCTCACAAAACTGGGGGCCGGTACATTCGCGCTTTCAGGCGCCAACAGCTATACAGGCGGAACATTTGTCGAGGAGGGCATCCTCAGAGCCGGCATTGCAGGTGGGTTCGTGAACAACACCGCCTATGCCATCAATGGTGGAGCACTTGATCTAAACGGATTCGATCTAATCGCTTCGAAGTTGGAAGGCAAGGGTGGCTCCATCCAGCTTGGAAAGGGCTCGCTAACCATCGACCAGAGCTTCAATACACGCTATAACGGCTCGATAGAGGGTTTCGGCGGACTCACGAAGTCAGGTGGCAGTGAGCTCATTCTTAATGGTCAGAATAGCTATACCGGTGCAACCCTGGTTCGGGACGGGCGTCTGGTCATTGGTGATAGTGATCATCCTGATGCTCGCCTTGAAAGCCAGGTCACTGTGGGCCCGAGTGCTACGCTCGGTGGTATAGGCACGGTAGGTGCTCTGACGATCAATGCTGGCGGCACGGTAGCGCCCGGTAACTCTATCGGTACGCTGCGCACCGGTGATGTGACATTTGATGCCGGCTCAATTTATTCCGTCGAAGTAGGCCCGGACGGACGCAGCGACCTGATCGAAAGTGCCGGCGTCGCGACCCTCAATGGCGGTGAAGTCAGGGTGTCATTGGAGGACCGCGCAAACCTCCTGACGGAGGACGAGGCAAAAACACTGGTTGGACAGACCTTCAATATTATTACGGCCAAAAAAGGCATTGTCGGTCAGTTTGAATCCGTCACGCCTAACTACCTGTTCCTGAATAGTCAGGTAAACGTACCACGGATACAGCAATTGCTTGATGGGCCTCCTATCCCTGCTGCGCCCGTACCGCCGGAAAAAACCATTGCGCCAGTTTCTGAAGTGGCGATTATTCCGACGCCGGCCCCGACAACGACAACGACTGTGCCCGTAGAACCTGCTCAGTCTGCTCTGCCGGTGTCTGACGTGGTGTTTATTCCCGTGCCTGTCGCGTCAACGCCTGTGGATGTAGCGCCTGCTCAGGCAACGCCCGATATGACGGCCATAAGCGTCGCCATTGAACGCAATAGCACCAGTTTTGCCAGCGTGGCGCAGACCAAGAATGAACGTTCTGTTGCCGCTGTTGCTGACACCCTTGCCCCAGGGAATCCTGTGTATGAGAGTCTCTTGACCTTCAACTCCGCTGAACAGGCCCGTCAGGCCTTCAAGCAACTTGATGGGCAGGTCCATGCGGATGCCGCCGCCGCGCAGATCGCCGACAGTCGTTATGTTCGTGATGCGGTGAATGCTCGTCTGCAACAGGCGCAAGCGTTGAGTCCAGAAGCAACGATTCAAGTCGACAACAGCAACGGCGGCTGGGTGCAGTTACTCGGTGGTCATACGCAACTCGACTCCGATCACAACGCCACCAGCTACAGCACCTCTACCACGGGCGTGCTGCTCGGTCTGGACACGGATATCGGTGATGGATGGCGAATCGGCGGGGCCACTGGCTACACGAAGACCGACTTGAAGGGGGCCTCCAGAAAGTCGGTCAATAGCGAAAACTATCACCTGTCGATCTATGGAGGTAAACGCTTCGATAGCATCGCCCTGCGCTTCGGCGGAGCGAGCACTTGGCACCACTTTGACACCTCCCGTAATGTGGAGTACGGGAACCAATCCGCTCATAAAAAAGCTGCCTACAAAGCACGAACGGATCAGATATTTGGTGAGGTCGGATATACCGCCTGGTCAGCCTTCGAGCCTTTTGCAAATCTGACCTACATTAACTTCCAGAACGACGCGTTTAAAGAACGTGGGAAAGCAGCAACATTGCATGCCAGTAGGCAAAGTCAGGATGCTATCGTCTCTACGGTCGGTCTGCGTGGGCAGATGCAATTGCCGGTGAGTTCGACTCGCTCGGTGAAACTACGCGGCGAGTTGGGTTGGGAGCATCAGTACGCAGAGCTGGATCGTGAAAGCTCCTTGAAGTTTGTCGGCAGCGAAACTGCGTTTGCGGTGAGCAGCGTGCCAGTGTCTCGTGATGGTGCGGTACTCAAAGCTTCGGCAGAAATGGCCTTGACCAAGGACACGCAGGTGTCGCTTAACTACACTGGGCTGGTTTCCAGTCAGGGGGCGGGCAGCGCGGTCAATCTGGGATTCACATTCCAGTTCTGACGATCCGATGGCCTACAGACGGATGCAATGAGTTCATTGCATCCGTTTTTACTTATTGCGTTTTCTTAATGCTAAACATTTTAATACCACGGCTCTGGAGGTTGTATGCGTCAGGTTTTTTTAGGTATTGCTTTGACTGTTGGCGGTCTGCTCAGCACCGTGAGTTTGGCCGGCCCACAGTACGTCGAATTACCCAATGCGGTCGCTTCAAAGCAACAAGGAAAAATTGAGGTTGTTGAAATTTTTTCATATGGCTGTGGGCATTGTTTCAAGCTGGAGCCTTCGCTGAATTCTTGGGTCGCATCGCTTCCTGCTGATGTTGTGTTCAAGCGTGTTCCCGCTATGTTTGGCGGGCAGTGGGATGTACAAGGGCAGTTGTTCTTGACTTTGGAGGTGATGGAGGTCGGACCGCAGGTTAATCACGCTGTATTTCAGGCCGTTCACGATCGGCTGAAGCTGAAAACGCCCGAGGAGATGGCAGATTTTCTTCAAACCGTCGGCGTTGATAGGGGCAAATTTCTCACGACCTACCACTCCTTTGTGGTGAGTACTAGAGTTGCTGACGCAAAAAACAAGACTAAAGCCTATGAGGTCTCTGGTGTGCCAGCAATGGTTGTGAATGGTAAATACCGATTTGACCTTGGTGTCGGTGGCGCAAAAAAAATGTTTGAGCTGGCGGATCAGCTAATTGATAAAGAGCGGCTGTCACAATGACTGGAAGAGCTGTTTTTTAAGCAGTTGCCTTTTAAGCATTCTCAGACTCCTCAAGGTCGCTCTCCAAGAAGCGGTCTGCTACTTGTGCATTTCCAAAAGTGCAGGGCATTCAAGCCCCTCGCAGGTGTCTTCATCGATGTTCATCGTGGGGTACTCCGAATGTTGTGCATATGCAGTCCATCATCGGCGCCACGGAGAAGCGGCGGGAAAAGGTTTGCTGTAGGGAGGCTTCGGTGTTCAAGGACATGAGGTTCTGCTTTGAGGCGTTACGGCGGCAAATGAAGCAAGCTTCTTCGCATCGTGAACAAAAAATCTGATAGAGCGGAGTTTATCAGGAAAGCGCAGGGGCAATTTGTTTGTCCCCGGGATCGACGGGTGGCGATTGGCAAGTCAGCGAGTTACGCCAACTATCCGCCCCAACCGGACCGCGGAGTAATACCCCACCATGGCGCCGAATCTCAGCCATACCCCCGCGCAAATGCACCAGGAAAGCACCTTCGGATAATCATCGCGGAAGAACTTGCCATAGAAGCGGATCATGCCTCGATGTTTATGCCATTCGACGAACAACGGGCGTGAGCGGCTGCAGGCACCCCAGGCGTGAAAAATTTTTGCCTGGGGCACGAAGCCGACTTTCCAGCCGCTATGGCGAAAGCGCATGCACAGGTCCAGGTCTTCGCAGTGCAGGAAGTAGCCTTCGTCCCAACCGCCGACGCTGTCCAGGGCTTCGCGTTTGACCAGCATGCAGGCGCCGGAAATGGCTTCGACGTTGGTTGGCCGGGTCGGCAGGGGCTCGCGGTGCAGGAGAAAGTCGGAAAACAAGCGGGGCGAGAGCCAGGCCAGGCACGAGAGGTTGAGGGCGCGGACCACCGCTCGGCGCGGGGTCGGAAAGACTCGACGACCACCGGGCTGTTCGCTGCCGTCGAAGTTGCACAGCAAGCCACCAACCATGCCGAGATCATCGGAGTGTCGCAAGGCGCCGATCAGTCCTTGAAGTGCCCCGGGTTGCAGCACGGTGTCGGGGTTCAGGAACAGGATATGAGGCTGCGTGCACTGTGTGGCGCCGAGGTTACAGGCCGCAGCAAAGCCAGTGTTGCTCAGGTTGCGCAGGATAATCAGGCGTTTGTCGGCGCCGTAGCGGGTCTGCACCCGTTGCAGGCTGTCGTCGTGGGAGGCGTTGTCCACCAGCACCAGCCTGCCGACACCCTGGGCCAGCACTGAGGCGACGCAGTCCTCCAACAGAAGGCCGGCATTGTAGTTGACCACCACCACGTCACAGGATTGCGGCATGGGCCACCTCGAAACGCTTCGCCCAGGAGTTGGCCTCGCGAAACTGCAGGGTATTCGCCAGCGGCTCGCTGAATGCCAGGGCTTGGCCCATCACTTGGGCGATGTCCGCGACGGTATCGCTGAGAAAGACTCCCGGTGTGTGGCGGCGAACGTTCATTTCGCCAAAGGCGGTGCTGACCACCGGCAGGCCCAGGGCTCGGTATTCGTAGTACTTGATCGGATCGACGAAGTGGGTGATGTCGTTTCTCTTGAACGGAATCAGGCCGACGTCGAACTCGCACATCGCCGCCAGTGCAGCTGGGTGCGATAGCGCCGGCAAGCAGCGGATATTGGCGGGTAGTGCTGCGGGCGGGGCACTGTGTTGTGGGCCGATCAAGCGTACTTCGGCTTCCGGGAAGGCCTGGGCCAGGGCGTGGACGAAGTCCCAGTCGAACCACTTGGCGAGAGTGCCGATGTAGCCGAATACGGGGCGCGCTGCAGGACCCTCGGATCGAGGCAGTGGCAGGGAGGGCAACCGTTCGCTGGCGCAGCCATTGAGCAGCAGGCAGGCATTGACTTGCCGCTGCAACCAATAGTGCTGCAGGCTCGAGCAGGAGGTCAGGGCGGTGGTCACGGCTCTGGCCGTTTCGTACTGGCGTTGCTGCATGGCACGACGGGACCAACCGCTATAGAAAGCCGGCACGTTGTCCATCACGTCATAGAAACTGCTGACAAAAAGCGGCTCGCGCAGCAGTTGCAGGGCCAGTCGCGAGGGCTTGCCGATGCCTAGCAGGGTCGGTTCCTGAGCGAAGTGCCTGACCTGCTGCATCAGGCGTCCCCAGAACAGTCGATTCAACCACCCCGAACCGGGCAGGGGCTCTATCGGCAGGGCCCGAGGGCGGATCAAGGTCAGCCAGTCGGGCAGAGGTTCATTGGGAGGGGCGGGCGAGTGCTGCTGCAACAGGTCACGGGGCACCGGCAGGCGAGTGGGATAGGGTTCGATCCACAGCACCGGAGCCTGGGTGCTGGCATGGAACTGTCGGACCAGTTCATGGGGCCGCTGGTCGAAACTGTGCCAACTGACAGGCGACAGATAGACCAGTTTCATGGCTCCTCCCGGGAGGTGTGCGGAACCCATGGGCGGTCCCACTTGGCTTCATAGAAAGCCTTGTTGCGGGTGAACAGTTGCTGGCGCTGCTTCTCGGGCATCTGCTCGAAGGACGCGGACAGATGGTGATGAACGAACACGTCCTCGGCGAAGGCACAGGACCAGCCGGCTTGCTCGACCCGGCGGCAGTAATCGTCGTCCTCGAAAAAGCCCAGCCCGAAGGCTTCGTCCAGGGGGCCTATGCGCTGATAGGTTGACCTGGACATCATTACCGCGAAGAAACCGAGGGTGGCGCAAGGCACGGTCAGGCCGGCGTGGCGCCAGGTGTATTGGCGGGCACGGATGGCCATCTCCCGTGAGTCCTGATAGTGGATGTCGATCTTCGCTTCATTGCCAATGTTGTTAGTGACCGGTCCGATCAGGCCGAGCCCGGGCGCGCGCTGCAAGTGGCGGCGCAGGGTCTGTGCCCAGCCGTTGGTGACCTGGGTGTCATTGTTGAGCAGCGCCAGGAACTCGCCCCTGGCCAGGGCCAGGCCCTGATTGTTGGCGGCGGCAAAACCCAGGTTGCTGCTGTTGAGAATCAGCGAGTGTCCGCTGCTCGCTGACCAGTGCTGGAGGAAGTCGACGCTGCCATCGGTGGAGGCGTTGTCCACGACGATGATTTCCAGTGGCTCGCCCAGGGGGTCGGCGGCCAGGCTCGCCAGGCAGTCCCGAGTGAAGGCCAGGTTGTTGTAGGTCACCACTATCACGCTCACCAGCGGTTGCGGGTCACCGCCCTCAGTCAGGGCGAGCAGGGCCTGTGTCCGGTGCTGCCAGGTCTGCTGCGCGGCAAAGGCCTGACGTTGCCCAGACGCAGCACTGCATTCAGGTTCCTGCAACGCCCGGGCGATGGCATTGATAAACGAGGGCGTGTCCTCGGCGATGGCGACCTGTTGCTTGAACTCGTGCAATTCAGGGAGATCCACCGCCACCACCGGTTTGCCGGCACTCAGGTACTCGTAGACCTTGACCGGATTGGTGGCCAGGGTGAGCGGTTCGATGCGGAACGGCAGGATGCAGACGTCGAAAGCCTGCAGGTACGCGGACAGCTGCGCATAAGGAATCTCGCCCGTGAGCTTGATATTGGTGTGGCCCCGCAGGCGCGCGCCGATACGTGCGGTATCCGCGCCGATCAACAGCACGGTGCAGTGGGCAAATGCTTCGGCTATGGCAGACACCAGGTCCACGTCGAACCAATGGGCCAATGCGCCGTAGTAGCCGATCACGGGACGCCCCGGGGCATCTTGAAAGCAATGTTCCGCGACCTTGGAGAAATAGTCGAAGTCGGCGGCGTTGCGCAACACTGCCCGCTGTTGAAACGGTGCGCTCGGGATTCGCTCCCGCCAGTATTGCTCCAGCCATGCCGAGGCGAACAGGGTCACATCGGCTTTGCGTATCAGATCGTGCTCCAGTTGCAGGAGTCCCGGTTCGAGGAGCGCAAATCCTTGATGGTGGTCCATGCAGTCATAGACCACCCGGCTATTGGGCAAAGTCTCGGCGATGGGTGACCAGAAGGGGTGCTGGATCAACGAGATCACCCGGGTCGAGTCGACCCAGCACAGGAGCTCACCGATGCTGCGTCGCAGTTGCAGCACCAGCGCAGTCTCCGGCCGTGCGTCATAGATGATCGGCGCGGCGCGTGCAAATAGCCGAACCTCGAACAGGCGCCCCTGATCATCCAGTGGCTGCAATATAAAACCGTCCCGGGTGTCATCTTCCAGTGTGGCCGAGACATAGAACACCCGGCGCCCGCCCAGGCTGAGTCCTCGTGCCAGATGTTGCGGGCGTTGCTGGCGAAACTCCCAATCGATGGCTCCCCAGAACAGATAGTCCGGGAGATTGGCAAGTGCTGGCGGCACAGGGTTGTGGGGGGGGACAAAGACCCTGGCGGCCTGCAGGCGTCGGCGCCAGCTCCGCCAGGTGGGCATCAGGATGCGGTGGTACAGATGTCGAATCAGGGCTTTCAAGGGGTGCGGTAACGGCAGCCGATGATAAACGCCGCGCAAGCGTTTGAGCAGTGAGGCAGGCGCTGGCGCGGGTGCTTTCAATGCAGGGCTCCGGCTTTTTTCGGGGTGGCGGCGACGATCACGAAATCGCTGGTCAGCGTGCCCGACTCGATCAGCCCATCCTCGATATCGAAGAGCATGCGCAGGATCCGCATGGCCTGTGGATCATCGGCCTTGAAATTGCCAGCGATGCCATGCAGGAGGAACTGCAGCAGCGTGCCGCCGCAGACATTGAGTGCCTGGATCTCGAAATGCTCCTGAACGACCTTGAGGATGTCCTGGGAGCGTACGGCTTCCGATGGGTCCACTTGCACAACTTCCCGTGGGTCGGGCAGGGGCACCTGGTGTTGCAGTTGGCCGTAGGAGCCCCGGACGAAGGAGCGACGCATGCTCGGGGGAATCAGTGCGAATGCATGACTGATGGCGGCACACTGGGTTGCGTCGAAAGCGAAGTGATTGGCGCCGACGTATTCATTGAAAAACAGCCAGCCGTCCGGTTTCAGTGATTGGCGAACATTGGCGCAGACCTTTTCCAGCTCACGAATGTGATGCAGTGAACCGTTGAACCAGACGGCGTCGTAGTGGGCTCCGGGCAGTGTCACGCGTTCGACGTCGGTGAGGCTGTAATGCAGGGTCTGGGCACCCATTGCCGCCGCTTGTGCCCGAGCGGTTTCCAACGCCGCCGGGGCAATGTCCAGTGCGTCGCAGTCCTGGAACGCCTTGAGGCTGTAGAGTTCACGCTCCAGGGTTCCGGTGCCGCAACCGACGCTCAGCATGCGTTGCACCGGCAGTCGGTCGCCGAGGAAGGTGTTCAGGCAATAGGGCACCCAGTGGGCATGACCGCTGCCGGCCGTTGCCTTTTGCTGATGGCGTTGCTGCACCGCCGGAACCGCCAGCCAATACACATCCGCGGAAAATGCATCCGATCCGGCTTGATTCTCGGACCAGTGCTCTGCGGTCTGGGCCTTGCGTCGCTGCTCTTCTGCATCTTCGCCTTGAGATGCGTGAGGGGCGGCTCGACCGCTGAATCTGCGCATGATCTTTTTCAGCACGTTCGACCTCTACCTTCCGTTTGAACCGGCTCTGGGAGTGATTCAGTGAGACTGGCTCCCGGAGCACCGGTCTTTGTCCGCTGGCGTACTTGGCTATGGGGTTGCCAGGGGCCCCATTTGCTCTCGAAATAGGCTTGGTTCTTTTCCCACAGTCTTTGGTATTCACCGCTGGCGATAAGGGCCTTGAAGGACGCCTGGCCGTAATGGTGGATGAACCCATCTTCGGCACAGACAGTGCGGAACCCTGCGGCCTGCACCCGACGGCTGTAGTCGTCGTCCTCGAACATGCCGATGCCGAAGGCCTCATCCAGCCATCCCACCTGCTCCAGTACTTCGCGACGCAGGGCCACGCAGTACATGGCCAGCATCGGAATATCGAAGCTGCGCCCGCGATACTGGCGGGCGCGCCGATCGGCGAAATCTTCCAGATCGTCAAGATGGCTGTAGTCGATACTGACCTTGGCCTCGTTGCCCACCGCATTGGTGGTGGGCCCCACCAACCCCACCTGTGGGTCTTCCAGATGCCGTAGCAGGGGGGCCAGCCAGCCCTTGGGCACAAGGGTGTCGTTGTTCAGAAGTACCAGATAACGGCCGCGGGCAAGGCGCAGCCCCTGGTTGTTGGCGGCGGCGAAGCCCAGGTTCCGCTCATTGAGCACAATGCTTACATCAGGTTCGGTACGGGCCAGGTAACGCAGGTAGTTGCGGGTATCGTCCCCGGAGGCGTTGTCGATGATGATCAGTTCGAGGTTCGGGTACGCGCTGTTGCGCAACAGGCTGTCGATGCAGCCTTGGGTCAGTTGCACATTGTTGTAGGTGACTATGACCACCGAGACTTTTGGGTACAGGTCGATCAAGGCGTTGCGAGTGTCTTCGAAGCGTTGTTGCCAATCATTGGCTTGGGCCAGCGCGATGCGTTGCTGCCAAAGCTGGAGGTCGGTTTCCCCCAAGGCTTTTTCGATCTGCGTCACAAAGCCTGCCGCGTCCTCAGCGAAGTACAGGTAGGGCGCGTAGATCTGCATTTCCAGCAGCGGCACCGAGACCACAGGTTTTCCGGCACTGATGAATTCATAGAACTTCACCGGGTCCACCGCGTGGGTCACGTTATAGAGGCGAAATGGAATGATGCAGACATCGAAGCGATAAAGGTACAGGGGCATCTGGGCGTAGGGCTTTCGTCCCAGCAGGTGCACGTTGGGCAGGCAGTCAAGGCCGGCCAGCTCACGGACGAATACATCACCAACCAATACCAGGTTCCATTCCGGCCTTTGCTTGGCAATGGCTGCGATCAGCTCAAGATCGACCCACTCGGCCAGTCCACCATAAAAGCCGATGACCGGGCCTTGAAGATCCGCCAGCAGCGAATTGGGTGCGCAATGGCGCGTGAAGAAATCGAAATCAACGCCGTTCCTCACCAGCAGGCAGCGACGACTCAGACTGGCCCATTTATCCTGCAGTATCGAGGCGGTGACGGTCACCAGGTCGGCGTGTGCTACCAACACCTGCTCTTGGGCCAGCAGCGGTTGACCTATGTTCGGGAAGTCCTGCCATTCATCCATGCAGTCGTATTGCACGGGCCAGCCCTGTATGTGGCGCAGCTCCAGGACCAGGCGTGTCCAGTAGGGCAGGTGCACCACCGAAATGGCGGTCTTGATCCGGTAGTCGCTGGCCAGGGCTTGCAACGCCTCGGCGTTGCTGCGCAGGTTGTCATCGTTGATGCACGTGGCGTAGTAGTCCTGGCGCGAATGCCCGCGCAAGCTGACCTCGAAGACGCCGGGGGCGACTTGCTGCACACAGTAGGGCACCCCTGGCACCGGTGCTGGTGAAAGGATGATGTAGAACACCCGATAACCCTGAGCGGCGAACTGCGTCATCAGTTGTTGCGGTCGCTGGAATCTTGCGGACCAGTCGATGTTGGCAAAGCACAGCAGATCGAACGACTGCGAGTGGACGGCAGGCGCTGAAACCGCATTGGCGGCCTGGTCCGGCAGTGTCGAAGCTGGCAGCGGTTGGGGCGCCAGCGGCAGGTGGTACGGGTATTCGCTGTCCCTGTTGATCACCCCATGGCGTAGCAACTGCAGGAGCATTCGCAGGGGACGGGTCAAGCGCCAGGAACGTGAGCGCCGCATATGTTCGATATGGGCCAGTGCTGCATCGCGTTCGATGATGGCCTGTACTGGTTCCCGTGGCGTTGACGCCTGCAGTTGCTTGGGCGGCTTATTCATGAGGGCCTGCGTAGTCGTGCAGCGGGGACTCATCACCGGCCGGCCACATTGAGCTGGTGGAGCCGGGCCGATAGAAGGTTACGGTCATGCTGCGGCGCGAGGTCCGGCAGCTGTCCACGACTTGCGACACCGCGTGCCACGAATGGTCGGCGCGTACCAGCACGGCGGAGTTGCCCACGAGTGGCGGGATCACTGCCACAACCGCTTCCGGGTCTGCGCAGTGCAGGATGTTCAGGCAGCCGCCGTCTTCAATATTCCAGGATTGGTTGAAATACAGGATGTGGGTCACCAGTTTGTCCGCCAGGTCCGGATGCGGACCAAGGCAGGCCTGTGGTCCGTAGTGAAACAGGTTGACCTCCATGGGGGCGGTCCGCAGGTCCATATCGGTCAGTGTCGACAGGGCCAGGCGGTAGGCGGGCCCTGTCAATTCGTTCGCCAGCTCGCGCCAGACCGGGCTCAGGCTGTGTTCATGGACAATGCGCCCGGTGCCCATCTCGACCAGTTGCCGTGCCTGATACTCATAGTCCTTTTCTCCGCCGTACCCGGAAACGGTCTTGAAGGCGTCGTGAGGGTAAGTTGTGGCCAGCGCTGCCGCGTTTTCGGGGGAGTACAGGTCAGCGATCTGCCCCCAACGAAAGGGGTGGCTGTGCAAAGGCTGTTTGGTAAGCGTCTTCAGATCCAGCATCGTATTCATCTTCCCAATAGGCGTTGCAGGTTGCGCCGAATGGAGCGCAGTGGCGCAGTCAGGCGAAAGGAGTTGGTGCGGTGCATCCGCGCCAGCTCGGCGTGTGCCTGGTGGGCGAGTTCCAACTGCTGCTGGCGAGATTGCTTGAGCTGCAACAGCTGAAGGCGCAGTGCTTCCAGCTCAGCCTGTTTGTCCAGGCATTCCTCGCGCCAGTCCAGGTGGGTCTCTTCCAGTAGTCCAGGCAGTGCTTGCCAGAGCCGGTCCATTGACTGGCGGGTGGGGCGACGGCCCTGGCTGATGAGTTCGGCGACTCGATCCCAATGGCGCTGCAATTGCTCTCGGGCATCGACCAGGCGGGGGCAGGGCGCATGCCGTACCAGGCGCTCGAGGAACCACTGGGGGTCTATCTCTTGACCGGCGTGCAGAGGGTGGATTCCCTCGTAGTCCCGCAGGGCCGTGTACTTGCCCTGGTCCAGGTTGGCCGAGCTGAAGATGGGCACGCCGAAGGCCAGGGCGGTAATCGCCAGGTGGTAACTGTGGCCGATCACGCCTTGGGCGTGGCCGAGGATTTCGGCCAGCAGCAGCGGTGCTGGCCAGGTGGGCAGGCGTATGGCCCTTGGCAGGTCGTCGCCAAGAACCGACTCGTGGTCTCCCAGTACCGGGCCAATGGGCAGCAACAGCAACTGCCACCGGGCAAACAGTGGGTTGTGGGTTTTCCACAGTTGCAGGAACCCTTCCAGGCCGGCAATCGCATGCACCACCAGGTAGGGCCCGTCCAGGCCGGCCTGTGCACAGAGTTGGCGGTATTCCACAGAGGGCTGTTGCAGGTCGATAAGGTTGGGCAGGCCGAATGCGGTGTCCGGCAGCACCTCGACCCGGGCCTGATCGCTCAGCGCCGACAGGGTGTCTTGAGACAATGTGTCCCGTACTTGCACGTGGGGGCTGAGTTCCAGGGCCAGCTTGACCAGAGGGACCGCCCAGATCGGCACCTTGTTGCAGTGCATGCCCGGGGCGTTCCAGATCAGCGGTACATCGTGCTGCAGGGCAATCAGTGCGGGGGACAGCCAATACCCGGTGGGATGGTGGATCTGCGGGTCTGGCGGGTAATACCCCGGGGCTACCAGTTTGTCGAAGCGGATGATGAACCCCCCACCGATCAGTACCCCGTCCAGGGTCTCGATCAGTCGGGGCAGTTCGCTGACCGAGGTGACGTTGTAGGGCCACTGCGGTGTGGCGCGGGTGTTATAGGAGAAAGCATGCAGGTGCACAGCGCCCAGGCGCGCCTGCAACTCGGCTGCGGCGATCAGGGGAAACAGCAGATCGCCGTAGTTGGCCACGTCAAAGGTACCGAAGATCGCTACCTGCCACTCCTTGTCCCTCATGAGTGTTCCTCGGTCGACATGGTTTTTTGCCCTTCGCGGGTGACGGGCTTGATGTGCAAATCGACGATTCCCAGGAAGTGCTTGTTGCTCGGCAGAGTGTCGAAGGCCAGCAGGGCGACCTGCTTTTCAATCAGCTGTGAGGTTTCTTCGGTCTCGCCATCCATCAGCTTGAGGGTGATGTGGTAACGCCCGGCAGCCAGGTTGGCCGCGAACTGCAAACGGATCGACGCGCGGCGCCAGCCATTCTCGGATGCGTCGCTGTGCAGGGGCGCATTGACTCCGCTGATCACCAGCAGCCTGGCCTCCTGGATGGTCAGGCTGATGTTGGGGCGGGTGACGGCATCGCTGACGAGCGTGTCGATGGCGATCTCGATGGTGTCGCCATGGGCAAAGCTTGAGTACAGCGCCCCGGTGTTGCTGAAGACCGCCGAAGTGATGCGTCCTTCAGTGGTGCCGAAGGCCATGCCGTATTCCGGGTTGAGCGCTGTCTTGGCCGTGACCTGGATGGCGCCGGCGCTGGCCCAGCGTCGCTGTTCGTCGCGCATGTCCAGCAGGTAGAGCTCGGCCATCGCTTCCGGCGCGCCACTGGCGCGGATTTCGCCGTTGCGCAGATACAGGGCTCGATTGCAGAAACGCTTGATCAGGCTCATGTCGTGAGACACGAACAGCAGGGTCATGCCTTGCCGCGTCAGGCGATCGAGGCGCTCCAGGCACTTGAACTGAAAGGACGCGTCGCCGACGGCCAGGGCTTCATCGACAATCAGGATGTCCGGCTCCACGCACACCGAGACGGCAAAGGCCAGGCGTACCAGCATGCCGCTGGAATAGGTCCGGGTGGGCTGGTCGATAAACTCACCGATATTGGCGAACGCGGCGATTTCCTCGAAGCGCGCTTCGATTTCCGCGCGCTTGAGCCCCAGCACCGCACCGTTCAGGTAGACGTTCTCGCGGCCGGTGAACTCCGGATTGAACCCCGAACCCAGCTCCAGCAGCGCGGCGATCCGGCCGTGGCGGGTCAGGCTGCCGCAAGAGGCACCCGTGGTGCCGCAAATCAGTTGCAGCAAGGTCGATTTGCCGCTGCCGTTGCGCCCGATGATGCCCAGTGCCTCGCCCTTGCGAATCTCCAGCGAGACCTCTTTCAAGGCCCAGAACTCGCGATAGCGCCGTTTACCGCGAGGCAGCAGCAATTGCAGCAGGCGATCCCGAGGCTGGTCGTAGATCTGATAGCACTTGCCCAGGCTCTGGGTCTTGATCACTGGATCAGAGCACATCGGCAAACCCCTGGCGGGTCTTCTCGAACCACGCGTGTCCGAGAAAAGCCACAGCGCCGGCTCCCACCAGTTGCCCCAGCCACAGGCTGATATCGGGGACAACACCCCAGATCAGCACATCGCGGGATGACTCGATGACCAGGGTCAGGGGATTCAGATAGAGCCAGTGCTGATAGGCGGTGGGCAATGCGCTCACGGGATAGAACACCGCGGACAGCAGCATCAGGGCCGACATCAGCACCCCAATGACCTGGCCGACGTCCCGCAGGTAGACCCCCAGGGAAGCCAGGAACCATGACAGCCCAAGAGTGAACAGTGCCAGCGGCAGCAATACCAGGGGGAACAGCAAGGTGGTGACCGGGGGCAGGCCGAAGACCAGTACATGAAAGACCAGCCAGACGATGAGACTCACCAGGGTATGGAACAGCACGGCCCCGAGTATCACGCAGGGCAGGAGGTCCAGGGGGAACACGACTTTCTTCACGTAGTTGGCGTTGCTCGGAATCAGTCCCGGGGCACGGCTGATGCATTCTGAAAACAGGTTGAAGACCATCATGCCGGTGAACACCAGCAGGGCGAATTGGCTTTTCGAGTCGCTGCCGGTGTCCCAGCGCACCTTGAACACCATGCTGAAAACGAAGGTGTATACCAGCAGCATGAGCAGGGGGTTGAGGAAGGACCAGAGCAGGCCGGCGATCGAGCCGCGATAGCGGCCGGTGATCTCACGCTCGATCAGCGCCAATAGCAGTTCCCGATGGCGCCAGGGCCTGAACGTGAAACGGTTAAGCGTGTTCCCCCCAATCAACGTCCACTCCTTGGTGATCAGCTTCCAACACCGCCGTGCGCATGACCTAGAGGTTCAGAGGAGCGGGCGATGTTTTGAGTCGAGTATTTTTATCAGTTGTGTATAGACCACAAATGCATGCGCCGACGGTGTTCTTGTGAGGTTTTTGATGAGATGCGCCGATGACGGGAGGACTGTTGAAAGATGGGGAGAGACTGCAGCCCCTTCGCTTGGGGGAGGGCCTGAGGATGGTTGGGGTCGGTGGAGCGCTCAGGCGCTCCACCGGCCTTTTTCGGCTACTAGGGGCGGCGTGCTGCCAGGTGCTCGGCCAGGTCGTGTGCCAGGCGCGCTGTTGCTTGCCGGGAGGCCTGGTCGATGTCGGGCCCGAGAATGGTTTTTTCCACCACCAGCGAATGCTGGTCGGCAATGCCGATGAAGTTCAGCCAGGCCTCGATGTAGGGTTTCTGGAAATCGAACGCTTGGGCCGGAGTGTTCGACTGGGCTGAAAAGTCCAGGCCGCGGGCGTAGCTCACCACCGCAGTCTTGTTGCGCAGCAGGCCCTGCAGCCCGTGCTCGGGGTCGAAGCTGAAGAGGATTCCCTGGTGCGATACCAGGTCAATGAAATGCTTGAGCTTGTAGGGAATGCTGAAGTTCCACAATGGCACGGAGAGCACCAGCAAGTCGGCCTGATGCAGGGGGGCGGCGAGTTCCTGGAGCCGGTCCCAGGCGCCTTGCTCGACAGCGTTCAACGACTGGCCACCGAGTCGGGCGTACTTGGCGTCCATCGCCGACTGATCGAATTCCGGCAGTTCCAGGCTCCACAGGTCCAGGGTGCTGACTTGAGTGTCGGGGACCTGTTGTTGATAGCGCTGGATAAAACCGCGGGCGATTTCCAGGGAGGCGGAGCGACGCAAGCGAGGTGAGCATTGGATGTGCAGGAGCCGGGTCATGAACGAGTCTCTTGGTGGACAGGGATGACCGCTATTGCAACATAGCTGTTTTTTAAATATAAATTGTCAATTGATGCATTATTGATAGTGTTTTGAAATATGTTCGATGCCTTGCTACTCCGTACTTTTGTCGCTGTTGTCGATGAGCAGGGGTTCAGTCGTGCGGCGCACAAACTGCACTTGACCCAGTCGGCGGTCAGCGGCCATCTGCGGCGCCTGGAACAGCAGGTCGGCAAGCCATTGCTGCAACGCACCACCCGCTCACAGCAACTGACACCCGATGGCGAGCGGCTGATGGCCTACGCCCGGGCCATTCTGGCGCTGAACCGCGATGCCTGGACCGAGTTGACCCGGGTACCGTTCCATGGGCGTGTGGGGATTGGGTTGTCGGAGGATTTTGCCGAGCCTCGCCTGTTACGCGCATTGCTGGATTTTGCCGGGCAGTTCCCGGGCATCCAGCTCGATGTACAGGTGAGCATCCCTGGCACCCTCCTGGATCTTCTGGCCCAGGGCAGTTTGCAGCTGGTGGTGGGGTCCTTGTGCGAAACAGCAGAGCCGGGCCAGTTGCTCTGGTCCGAACCTCTGGTCTGGGCCGGGCTGCCACAATCAGTGGCAGCCTTGCCCGAGCCTTTGCCCCTGGCGCTGTTTCCTGAGCCTTGTCCTTATCGAGCGGTAGCCCTGGGGCGGTTGGCCAAGGCCGGCATTGCCCAGCGTACGGCCATGCTTTGCAGCAGCAACGCGGCCTTGCGTGCCGCGGTGCTGTCGGGCTTCGCCGTGGCGCCGATGGCGGTCAGTCAGTTGGGGGCAGGGCTTTGTGCACTGGGGGCGGAATACGGTTTGCCGGAGTTGCCTCAGGCACAGTTCCGGCTGTTTACTGCGCCCGATGCGGACCCGGCCGTTGTGGTGGCGCTGACTCAGGTCATCGTCGAATATTGTTCCAGCCGA
>NZ_MOAK01000032.1:5128-18467 GCF_003732485.1 Pseudomonas protegens | reverse complement strand
ATCGGATGCGGTTGTGAGCGACCCCCGGCCCGGGCTTGAACGCCATGGAACCGATGCTTTACAGGATGCTGGTCATTGGACCGGTCTCGAAAACAATCAGGGATCTGCCGTGTAACCCAGGCCTTTCCCGTCAGGACGATCCTTTTGCCTGTCCCCATTTACGATTCTCAACACACCCCGGGCGGTACCCTGAAACGCTTGCCGCTGCTCAAGGCTGCGGTGGCCTTCATCGCCACGGTGTTCCTGTGCCTGTGCGGTTTGCTCTACCTCCAGCTGGAGCAGTCCTGGCGCCATGACCTGGCGCAGGCAGAGGTCAACTCCACCAACCTGACTCGGGCCATTGCCCAGCAGGCGGAGGACACCTTCATGGAAGCCGACCTGGTGCTGATGAGTCTTTCCGAGTGGATCCAGACCATCGGCGAGGGGCCCCGGCAGCGGCTGCGCCTGCAACAGATCTTTGCCCGGCGGGTACAGGCCCTGGTGCAGCTCAGTGGGGTGTTTCTTTATGACAAGCAAGGCCAGTGGGTGGTCAGTTCCTTTAACGATTCGCCTCACGGCAAGGACGTGGCGGATCGTGACTACTTCAGGTTTCACCAGCAGAACGCCTCGCTTCAGGCCCATATCAGTCCGGCGATTCGCAGTCGCGCCAACGGCGAGTGGATCATTCCCATTTCGCGGCGGATCAATGACCAGAACGGCAACTTCCAGGGCGTGCTGATGGCCGGCATCAAGCTGGCTTATTTCGATCAATTCTTCAAAAGCTTCAATATCGATGAGCAGGGCACGATGTTTCTTGCCCTGTCCGATGGCACCCTGATTGCCCGGCGGCCGTTCGAGGAGCGGCAGGTGGGCGCCTCCCTGTCCCGTGGCGAGATCTTCAGCAAGTACCTGCCCGAGGCCACCTCCGGCAACGCCATGATCACCTCGATCGTGGATGGAGTGACACGCTTGTATGGCTATCGCCAGTTGCAGGCGTATCCGCTGGTGGTGGCGGCGGCAAACTCCAAGGATTCGATTCTCAAGGGCTGGTACGCCTCGGCCTATCAATCCACGGCCATCGTCGCTCTGGTGCTGCTGGGAGTGGGGCTGTTCGGCTGGGTGTTCGTGAGCCAGGTGCGCAACAACGAGCGGATCGAAACCGACCTGCGCAAGGCCCAGGAGGCGTTGGAGGTGATTGCCACCCATGACAGCCTGACCGGTTTGGGCAATCGGCGGCTGTTCGAGCGTTCCCTGGAGATCGAGTTCGGTCGCGGGGCGCGCCAGAGCACACCGCTGAGCCTGATCATGGCCGACATCGATTACTTCAAGCGTTACAACGATACCTACGGCCATGTGGCCGGCGACCATTGTCTGGCGCAAGTGGCCCAGTCCCTGAAGGGCTGCTGTCAACGCAAGACCGACCTGGCCGTGCGTTATGGCGGGGAAGAGTTCGCGGTGCTACTGCCCGATACCGATATCCACGGTGCCCTGGCCATGGCCGAGCAGATTCGCCAGAGCGTCATGGAGCGCAACATCAGCCACACCGGTTCTCCAGTGGGGCGCGTGACCATCAGCCTGGGCTGCTACTCCTTCGTCCCTGCGGGGCGCGACAGTATCGAAGTGTTCATTGAGCGGGCGGACGCCGCGCTGTATCAGGCCAAGGCCACGGGGCGCAACCGGGTGATGGCCCTGGCTGCGGAGAGCGCCGAGGAGTTGCTGCAGCGCTCCGATCGTTGAGTCATTGCCAGGCTTTGCAGAAGATCTGATTGGCGTAGGTATTGCCACCAAACTCATAGGTGGTGGTGCCTATGGCGTCATATCCCCGGGCCCGGTAGAAGGCCTGTGCCGAATGATTTTCCGACCAGGCGGTGAGCCACAGGCAGGGCGCCCCTCGCGCCTGGGCGAGGTTTTCGGCCTGTCGCAGCAGTGCCTGGCCGACGCCTTGTCGATGGGCGTGACGCTGTACATACAAACGCACCAACTCCATACCCTGAGCCAGATGTGCCTGGGGCGCCCGGGTGCTGGCGGCGATTTCCACGAAGCCCAGCAAGTGCCCATTGCGCTCTGCCAGCAGCAGGGTTCTGTGAGGCTCCGCCAGGCGCTGTTGAAACTGCTGAGGTGCGTAGACGCTCAAGGCTTCCTCGGCCAGATCGGCACGCATGCCGTCAGTGGCATAGGTGTCGAGGAAGACCTGGGTGGCGAGGCCGCTGATGCACAGGGCATCCTCATGGCGGCCTTGACGCAAGGAGAAGCTGGTAGGCATGACTGCATCCTTGTAGGTACTGCCGATAATCAGCGCGGCCAGGATTGGCCGAGCAGGTGTTGCAGATGCTGGCGTACGGCGGGCCACTCATCGTCGATGATGCTGAACCGTACGGAGTTTCGCTTGCGGCCATCGGGCATGATGCGCTCGTGACGCACTATGCCTTCCTGTTGCGCGCCGAGCCGCAGGATCGCAGCACGGGATTTATGGTTGATCTCGTCGGTGGTGAACTGCACCCGCACGCAGGCCATGTCTTCGAACGCGTGGCGCAGCATCAGGTACTTGGCCTCGGTATTGACGAAGCTGCGCTGCCAGCGCCTGGCAATCCAGGTACTGCCGATTTCCAGCTTGCGGTTGTTCGGGTCGATCTTCCAGAAGCGGGTACAGCCTATGACTTCGCCTGTGGACTTGAGCTGTGTGACGAAGGGTTGCACGCTGCCGGCCTCGCGCCCCTTGAGCGCCACCTCCAGGTAATGATCGATGGTGCCGGGAGAGGGCACCACGGTGAAGGGCAGGTTCCACAGTTCACCGTCCTGTGCGGCATTGACCAGTGCGTCGGCATCGCTGGCTTGCAGCGGACGCAGAATGATCCGCGGGCCTTCCAGTGGTTGCATGGCGTGTAGCTCTCCAGGTGGGCCGAAGGGGGCAGGGCGCTGGCTATTACAGAAGCACCGCCAGCCCTTGGCAAGAGCCAATCCGGGGCCAATGCAATAAAAAATATCAGCCGAATCGATTGTTGGAGTGCCTCGTTTCTGGCTTATACATATCCTCGACCTGGCAGGGGCCGGTGCCGGACAAATGGATCGGCACAAGAATCTCCGGAGCCCTGCGCGACACTCATTTCAAGGATTTGTGCATGAGCCAGCCGCACCTGATGAACGTTGACCTCTATTTGCGCCGACTGGGTTACCACAGCGCGCCGCCGCCGACCCTGGAAACCCTGCGGGAGCTGCAATGGCGGCATGTCTGCGAGTTTGCCTTCGAGAGCCTTTCCACCTTGCTGCGGCTGCCGGTGCCCATCGACCTGGGCACGGTGGAACGCAAGATTCTCCAGGAGGGGCGCGGCGGCTATTGCTATGAGCTCAATCAGACGTTCCTGGTGCTGTTGCTGCATCTGGGCTATGAGGCCCGAGGCATCACCGGGCGGGTGGTCATGGGGGGGCCGGAAGATGCGCTCACCGCGCGCAGTCACAGGTTGACGCTGGTGCACCTGGACGGGCAGCGCTATATCGCCGATGTCGGCTTCGGCGGCATGGTACCCACTGCGCCCTTGCTGCTGGATACCGAAGCGGAGCAGGCGACGCCCCACGAGCCCTATCGCATTACTGAGCGAGACGGCAGCTACACCCTGCGCGCCAAAGTCACGGATGAGTGGCGGGCCATGTACGTCTTCGACCTGCAAATACAGGGCGATGTGGACTACGAAATGGGCAACTGGTACGTCTCGACTCATCGGGATTCGCCTTTCCTCGGTCAGTTGAAGGTGGCGCTGATCGGGCCGGGGGTGCGTCGAACCCTGAATAACGGCAGCTACGCCTTGCATCGCATGGGGCTGCCCAGCGAGCGGCGGCAGATCACCGATGCGGAGGAACTGATGCAGTTGTTGCGGGACGAATTTGCCTTGCGTCTGCCGGAGCACCCCGAGCTGTCGCGAGTGCTCGATCGCTTGCTGGAGACCTGATCACAAGCTGCCGTATCGGGAGGCGGGAGCCCAATACGGAAGTGCTTCCCGATTAAATTCCCAGGTTGGTGCTCCATAGAATCCACCGGCAAACCGGCAATTTTCTATGGAGAGAATCATGCAAAAAATACATCGATCCACTGTGTCCGGCAGTACCGCAACACCGCTGAGGCGTTTCAAGCAGGGGCTGTTCGCCGCGCTGCTGGCAGTGCTCAGCCTGTGTTCCACCAGCAGCTTCGCGGTCCCCAACCCCGACGGCAACTACAACCTGAGCATGGACGCCCGGGCCGGGTCGCCCTATCCACCGTCCGACAACTACAGCGCCGATCTCAAGACTTCCGGGGTCGGGCCGGCGTTCACGGTGCCGGTGAGCCGACACCACATCATTGCCTATAACCAACTGCGGGATTTCTACATGTCCGTGGTGCAGCGTGGGCACTTGAAGGAACTGAAGGGCTTCTGGGACGGTTTTGGCGGGCGTTTCCTCAGCTATGGCCAGGACAATCGGGTCAACGTCACCCCGCCGGTGGCGGCGGACTATGACCAGGCCAAGACTTTGCTCGAGGAGATCGGTCGGGGCGTGGTGCGGGCCAATGCGGGTGTGCCGCCGCGGCCCCTGGGTTGGGATACCTTCCATGGCTTCTACACCTGGATGCCCTGGAACCTGTTTCTCGGTCCGAACGGTCGCAATGATGATCCGGGTGAGCAATTCGAAACCAATGCCCAGTACATCATCAATAACAAGGACACCTGGAACACCATCATCAATGTGCGCGACAACATGCTGAGTTATCAGCGTGACGGCAATGTGAAGACCCTGGCCACTATCAACTCGCAGTTGCTGCGTTTGTCGGCGCGGACCCGGGTCTATCCGCTGGTCAGCGATCAGTGGATTCGTATCGCACCCAATGTGTACAAGATCCGCGTGCCGGGCAACTGATTGGTCTTTTTGTGTGCAGCAAGGGTCGATCCAGTGAGTGGATCGGCCTTTTTTTTGCGTGGTATCTGAGCAAGTGTGGCTGGGCCTGGGGACGTCGGGTTGCTACACAGGCTCTGCCGGTCCGATGTGGGTTGGTGGCTCTGGGGCGGCCCTTGAGGCGGAAAAAAGGGTGATCCACCTAGCCGCCGCAGGGCTTTTTATCGGTGAATCGGCAGGGCGGAAGTGCCCGAAGGTTGATCGATAAACTGTATACAATCCTATGGACAGTTGTCTTTGTTGTTGCATACAGTGTGCGCATAACAAAAACAGGGAACCCCACACCATGAATACGCCCCAGGTTTCACAGCAACGTCCCGAAGATGAAAATTTGGGTATTGCCGCGAATATGGCCTATGGCCTGCAACACGTTCTGACCATGTATGGCGGTATCGTTGCGGTGCCACTGATCGTCGGCCAGGCGGCCGGTCTGTCGCCGGCGGAGATCGGCCTGCTGATCGCCGCTTCGTTGTTCGCAGGGGGGCTGGCAACCTTGCTGCAAACTCTCGGCGTGCCGTTTTTCGGCTGCAAGCTGCCATTGGTTCAAGGGGTGTCCTTTGCGGGCGTATCGACCATGGTGGCGATTGTCACCAGCTCTGGCGAGGGTGGCTTCCAGTCAATTCTGGGGGCGGTGATTGCCGCTTCGCTGATCGGCTTGCTGATTACGCCGGTCTTCTCTCGCATTACCAAGTTCTTTCCCCCGTTGGTCACCGGTATTGTCATCACCACCATCGGCTTGACGCTGATGCCCGTGGCGGCACGCTGGGCCATGGGCGGCAACAGCCGCGCGGCGGATTTCGGCAGCATGTCGAACATCGGTCTGGCGGCTCTCACCCTGGTGCTGGTGCTGCTGTTGAGCAAGATCGGCAGCGCGGCGATTTCCCGGCTATCGATTCTCCTGGCCATGATCATCGGTACGGTGATCGCGGTGTTCCTGGGCATGGCGGATTTTTCCAGCGTCACTCAGGGGCCGATGTTCGGCCTGCCCACGCCGTTCCACTTCGGCATGCCGACCTTCCATGTCGCGGCGATCCTGTCGATGTGCATCGTGGTCATGGTGACCCTGGTGGAAACCTCGGCGGACATCCTGGCGGTAGGTGAGATCATCCACACCAAGGTCGACTCCAAGCGCCTGGGCGACGGCCTGCGTGCCGACATGCTGTCGAGCATGATCGCGCCGATTTTTGGCTCCTTCACTCAGAGTGCCTTTGCCCAGAACGTCGGGCTGGTGGCGGTCACCGGGATCAAGAGCCGCTTTGTGGTGGCTACCGGCGGCGTGTTTCTGGTGATCCTCGGCCTGCTGCCCTTCATGGGGCGGGTGATCGCGGCAGTGCCCACCTCGGTGCTGGGCGGTGCGGGTATCGTGCTGTTTGGTACCGTGGCGGCCAGTGGCATTCGCACCTTGTCCAAGGTCGACTACCGCAACAACATGAACTTGATCATCGTCGCTACCTCCATCGGCTTCGGCATGATCCCGATCGCTGCGCCGAGCTTCTACGATCACTTCCCCAACTGGTTCGCGACGATCTTCCATTCGGGCATCAGCTCGTCGGCGATCATGGCGATCCTGCTGAACCTGGCGTTCAACCATTTCACTGCGGGCAACTCGGATCAGCAGTCGGTGTTCGTCGCCGGCACCGAGCGTAGCCTGCGCTTCCAGGACATTGCCGTACTGCGTGAGGGTGACTACTTCAGCGGTGGCAAGCTGCACGATGCCCAAGGCAATGAAGTGCCGATGGTGGCGGAGGTTTCGGGGCAGTCTTCGAATCCGCCGGGAGGCGGCTCGGCACCTGGCCATGCTCGAGGCAGTGCGCAAACCACGCACTGAATGCAATCATTGCGACATAAAGAAACGGCGCCTTCAAGGCGCCGTTTTTTATGGAAGAGTGATTATTCGAGGTTCTCCAGGGGTTCCAGGGCTTGCAGGATCTCGGGGTTGTCCTTGTACTGCTCGCGCAAGGTTGCGAGCTGGCGATCATGGCCGACGCAGACGTCATTGACGGCTTTCTCCAGTTCGGCCCGGCGCTCCTCGTCATACGCTTCCTCGCCGGCAAAGTGCTGGCAATCTTCGTGTCGCTGGATGAAGGCCGTGACCTCGGCCGGCAGCTGTGGGCCGCCGTAGTGACCGCCCAGTTGCAGGCGTTTTTCCTCGACCCAGCCACTGTAGTCCTCGCCGTTTTTGGCGATGTACATGACTTGGGCCCAGCCACTGTCGGTGGAGGCGTAGAGGGTCAGGCCGTCGCCGGCAATTACATAGAGCTTATGGTTCACGCAGGCGGCATTCGGTGCGCTGTGAAAGTGCAGCCGTCCTTCGCCTATGACCTTGGCTTCCAGGGGCGGCCTGTATTCGCCGGCTTCCAGGGAGGCGTTGTCGCTCAGGGTGGCGCAATCCACCGTGGAGGCGGCCAGGGCCGGCAGGGGTAACACAGACAACAGCCCGCACAGGGACAGGAGGCGCAGAGGTCGGTCCATCGCAGAGTTTCCATCAGGGGATTCGGATGGCGCGATGGTAAAGACAAAGTGGTGGCCTGTGAATTTTTCCAGGCCGCCACTTCGAGATGCCTGGCTTACTCCGTGGCCTTGCTGAACTGCCCCTGGCGCACCAGGGACAGAGCAAATACCACCACCACTGCGGCGGCTGTCGACAGGGTCAGGGGCAAGCCATAACTGCCGCCACTCATGGCGGCGCCACTGAGCAGCGGTCCCAGCAGGCTGCCGATGCCCCAGAGCAGACCGGCGCTGGCATTGGCGGTCACCAGATCCGCTCCGCTGAAGGATTGCCCGATCAGCACGATCGCCAGGGTGTAGATACCACCCGCCGCCGCGCCGAGGATGACCAGGCTTGGCCAGAGCAGGCCGGGGGATTCCATCAGTAGTGGCAGGCACAGGCCGATCAGCAGGGCGATGATGCCGCAGCCGAGGTAGATCCCCGGACGCCCCAACTTGTCCGAGAGCCAGCCCAGGGGGAACTGGAACGCCGTATCTCCCAGGAGAATGATGGTCACCATCAGTGCTGCCAGTTTGATGCTGTAGCCATGAGTGGCCGCGTACACCGGAAATAGCGACAGCACCACGCTGTCGAAGAAGGCGAAGAACAATATGCCCACGCACAGTGCCGGGGCGATGCGGATAAAGCCCAGCACCGAGAAGGTCCGGCTTTCCTCATGAGGGCTGGGGGTGTCCTCCTGGGGCAACGTCAGCCAGACCACGGCGATCGCCACTGCGTAACCGAGGCTGACGATGGCGAGTACCAGCGGCCCCTCGGTGCCCAGCAGTGACACCAGGCCCGGGCCCAACAGTTGGAAGAAGGTGAAACAGGTGGTGTAGACCGCCACCAAGCGGCCGCGGGTGGCGTCTTCGGCCATTTCATTGACCCAGGTTTCCCCAAGAATGATGATCAGCCCCGCCCCAAGCCCCATGGCGACCCGGGCCAATCCCAGGCTGAAGAGGCTGGCGTCGGGCAGTTCCAGGGCAGCCACGCTCAGGGCGCAGAGACTGAAGCACAGCAGATAGATCTGGCGCCGGGTCAGGCGCTGGCACAGGGCATTGACCAGGAATGCCGAAAGCATCATGCCCGCCGCAGGCAGGGCTGACATGATGCCGATCTGGTTGTTCGACGCGCCGGTCTGGTACAGGCGCAGGGCAAGGATCGGCACTGTGGAGCCGATGCTCAGGCCGACAATGGAAATGCCCAGGATCAGGGCGGCTAACAAGGCTTTGTTCATGATCAAGACTCGCGCCTGAAGGCTCAGGCGGCAAAAAATAGCGGTGTTGCACACGCTGCGTAACAACGCGCGTCGAGGTACGGGCGATGGCCGGGCATGTGCCATTGGCGTAGGGGCCGGCTTGCCGGCGAAGCAGTCATTGAGGGGGGCGTTGCTCTTCAGGACGTCTTCGCTGGCGAGCCAGTTCCTGTAACCGGCGCCAAAGATGGCGGCGCGGTGCCGGGCTCAATCGCGGCTAGCGAGTGCCCGCGTGCGGAGAGAAGGTGAAGGCAAACAGGACGCTACGGCGCCGACGATTGATCGCGCAGTCATGCTGGGCAACGGCCAGGGTTGCCGAGGGGCTCATCGAGGGGGAGGTGCATGGTGACTGTGCTGGCAGAAACATCACATCGTCTGGCTGCTTGGATAAAGAGGCGCACAGCCTACGTCAGGCCTTTGCGGCAACGCAACAGGATCGGTAAGAGGGGACTTCTGCCGAGCAACGGTGATGCATCCGCAAGTCTGACTGACAGGCGGATGGTTTATCGGTGGGGGATTGTTGCTTGAGCTGATTCGCCGAAAGAGCAGGGTGCTCCCATTAGGGAAAAGGCAAATCAGTGTAGGAATATGGCTCCACGACCTGGACTCGAACCAGGGACCCAGTGATTAACAGTCACTTGCTCTACCAACTGAGCTATCGCGGAATGCGCCGTATCTTACTGATTCAAAAAGGGAAGTCAAGTGTAAGTGGGGATTTTTTTTCGCGGTGGGCGATGAGCTGGATGGTGCGCCGGGGTTCTTTCAGTGAATTTTCCGCCTCTGGCACTTACCCGTGGCACAGAGGGGCTACCATGGCGCCCCGGAAGTGGTTTCACGCGCTGCCGGCCTCAAGCCGCAAAGGTACGCTTTTATGATGCGCTTCGATTTATCGCTGGTTCCCAGTCATTTTTTTGCACCGCGATGCGGGGTGCTGTCATGAGTATTGAGCAGATCAGCCTGCCCAAGGGCGTCGGGCCTCAGGCCGACAAGTTGTGGGGTGCCATTGCCCAGGCAACGACAGCGGCGGATCTGAACCGTGCCGCAGGCAAGGCCGAAGGTTTTGTCCTGGGGCTGGAAAGTGCCAAAGCCATCAAGAGCCAGGTCGCCGAGGCGTTGTACGTGGCCTTTGATGATGCCGCCAGTCAGCGAGTGCGTGAATTGGCGGCTTGAGTCGGTTCAGCCGCCAAAGGTCAGGGTGCCGAGCATCAGCTTGGCCATCAGCGATGTGGCTGCCAGTTGCACCAGCCACAGGGCCAGGCCACCGAGGAATACGCCGAGGGCGATTTGCAGCACCAGGCTCTTCTCGCGTTTCTGCGAGCGGGGCAGATAGTGCTCCAGTTCGTCGCGGTCGGCCCGCAGGTCATCGTTTTTCATCTGGGTTCTCGGTCGGCAGGGGAGGCGTGGCCTCAGTCTAGAGGATGCGGGGGCGGGACTGTGGAATAGCTGAGCGCGCACAAAAAAGGGGAAGCCCATGGCTTCCCCTTTTTACGCGACGGCTGTGAATCAGATCACCTGCAGGATGGCCTTGGTCACCACGTCGATGTTGTTCTGGTTCAGCGCGGCCACGCAGATGCGGCCGGTGTCCAGGGCGTAGATGCCGAATTCGTTGCGCAGGCGGGTCACTTGCTCAACGGTCAGGCCGGAGTAGGAGAACATGCCGCACTGGCGGCCGACAAAACTGAAGTCGTGCTCAGGGGCGCCTTTGGCCAGCAAGTCGACCATCTGGGTGCGCATGCCGCGAATCCGCACGCGCATTTGCGCCAGTTCCTGCTCCCACTGGGCGCGCAGTTCCGGGTTGTTCAGTACTGCGGCAACGATGGTTGCACCATGGGTTGGCGGGTTGGAGTAGTTGGTGCGGATCACGCGCTTGACCTGGGACAGCACGCGAGCGCTTTCTTCCTTCGAGCTGCTGACGATGGACAGGGCGCCAACGCGTTCGCCGTACAGCGAGAACGACTTGGAGAACGAGCTGGACACGAAGAAGGTCAAGCCCGATTCGGCGAACAGGCGCACTGCGGCGGCGTCTTCGTCGATGCCGTCGCCAAAGCCCTGGTAGGCCATGTCGAGGAATGGCACGAGGTTTTTCGCCTTGACCACTTCCAGGACGTTTTTCCAGTCCTGCGGGCTCAGGTCGACGCCGGTCGGGTTGTGGCAGCAGGCGTGCAGCACCACGATCGACTGGGCCGGCAGGGCGTTGAGGTCTTCCAGCAGGCCGGCACGATTCACATCGTGGGTGCCGGCGTCGTAATAACGGTAGTTCTGCACCGGGAAACCGGCGGTTTCGAACAGCGCACGGTGGTTTTCCCAGCTTGGATCACTGATGGCGACCACAGCGTTGGGCAGCAGTTGCTTGAGGAAGTCGGCACCGATCTTCAGTGCGCCAGTGCCGCCGACGGCCTGGGTGGTGACTACGCGGCCAGCGGTCAGCAGGGGCGAGTCGTTGCCAAACAGCAGCTTCTGTACCGCCTGGTCGTAGGCAGCGATACCGTCGATCGGCAGGTAGCCGCGGGAAGCGTGTTGAGCGGCGCGAATCGTCTCGGCTTCGACAACGGCGCGCAGGAGTGGAATGCGTCCCTCCTCGTTGCAGTACACGCCCACCCCAAGGTTGACCTTGTTGGTACGGGTGTCGGCGTTGAATGCTTCGTTGAGGCCCAGGATTGGATCGCGTGGTGCCATTTCGACAGCGGAGAACAGGCTCATTTTTACGGCGGCTCTGAATGGAGTGTGGAGGGACGTGTCGCGCTCCAGCCGAATGCACTAGAGCGGTGCACAAACGGGGAGCTAGTATAGAGGCCATCATCGCGGCGGGCGACAGCCGATTGACCTTTTGCAGCAAGTTTTTCGCTTTATTTTTCGACCGTTAGTCTTATTGCAACATCCTGGGTGTTAGGCAGGTGTCAGACCTTTCCCTTGAAAGCCGTGGTATTTGGCTCCACATCTAGCACATTCACGTTTTTTCCTCGGCGACATGGGTCGTACGCGGTCTTTCTCGTTCCTGTACGGTATCGCCGCGCACGAATGATCTCAGAGGTACGTTATGTCCGAATTCCAGCTAGTCACCCGCTTCCAGCCTGCCGGCGACCAGCCGGAAGCCATCCGTCTGATGGTCGAAGGCATCGAGGCCGGGCTGGCGCACCAGACCCTGCTCGGTGTGACCGGTTCGGGCAAGACTTTCAGCATCGCCAACGTGATCGCCCAGGTGCAGCGCCCGACCCTGGTGCTGGCGCCGAACAAGACCCTGGCCGCGCAGTTGTACGGTGAGTTCAAGGCCTTCTTCCCGAACAATGCCGTGGAGTACTTCGTTTCCTACTACGACTACTACCAGCCCGAAGCCTACGTGCCGTCCTCGGATACCTTTATCGAGAAGGACGCCTCGATCAACGACCATATCGAGCAGATGCGCTTGTCTGCCACCAAGGCGTTGCTCGAGCGCAAGGACGCGATCATCGTGACCACGGTGTCCTGCATCTATGGCCTGGGCAGTCCGGAAACCTACCTGAAAATGGTCCTGCATGTGGACCGCGGCGACAAGCTTGACCAGCGTGCCTTGCTGCGCCGCCTGGCGGACCTGCAATACACCCGTAACGACATGGACTTCGCGCGCGCTACCTTCCGTGTGCGTGGCGACGTGATCGACATCTACCCGGCGGAATCCGACCTGGAAGCGATCCGCATCGAGCTGTTCGACGACGAGGTGGAAAGCATCAGCGCTTTCGATCCCCTGACCGGCGAAGTGATCCGCAAGCTGCCGCGTTTCACCTTCTACCCCAAGAGCCACTACGTGACCCCGCGGGAAACCCTGCTGGATGCCATCGAGGGGATCAAGGTGGAGTTGCAGGAGCGCCTGGAATACCTGCGCTCCAACAACAAGCTGGTGGAAGCCCAGCGTCTGGAACAACGCACCCGTTTCGACCTGGAGATGATCCTCGAACTGGGCTACTGCAACGGCATCGAGAACTACTCGCGCTACCTCTCCGGCCGTCCCGCCGGTGCCGCGCCACCCACCTTGTATGACTACCTGCCAGCGGATGCGCTGCTGGTGATCGATGAATCCCACGTCAGCGTGCCTCAGGTCGGCGCCATGTATAAGGGCGACCGTTCGCGCAAGGAAACCCTGGTGGAATATGGTTTCCGCCTGCCATCGGCCCTGGACAACCGACCGATGCGTTTTGACGAATGGGAAGGCGTCAGCCCGCAGACCATCTTCGTTTCTGCCACCCCGGGCAACTATGAAGCCGAACACGCCGGTCGCGTGGTCGAGCAAGTGGTGCGTCCCACCGGTCTGGTGGACCCCCAGGTGGAGGTGCGCCCGGCCCTGACCCAGGTGGATGACCTGCTGTCGGAAATCACCAAGCGCGTGGCGGTGGAAGAACGAGTGCTGGTGACCACCCTGACCAAACGCATGGCTGAGGACCTGACGGATTACCTGGCCGATCATGGCGTGCGCGTACGCTACCTGCACTCGGATATCGACACTGTGGAGCGGGTGGAAATCATCCGCGATCTGCGTCTGGGCACCTTCGATGTGCTGGTGGGGATCAACCTGCTGCGTGAAGGCCTGGACATGCCGGAAGTGTCGCTGGTGGCGATTCTCGATGCTGATAAGGAAGGCTTCCTGCGCTCCGAGCGTTCGTTGATCCAGACCATTGGCCGGGCCGCGCGTAACCTCAATGGCCGGGCGATCCTCTATGCCGACC
>NZ_MOAK01000032.1:0-5053 GCF_003732485.1 Pseudomonas protegens | reverse complement strand
CAGATTGCTTTCAACCTGGCCAACGGCATCACGCCCAAGGGCGTGTTCAAGGATGTCGCCGACATCATGGAAGGCGCCACAGTGCCGGGTTCGCGCAGCAAGAAGCGCAAGGGCATGGCCAAGGCTGCCGAGGAAAGTGCTCGCTACGAAAACGAATTGCGTTCGCCCAGCGAGATCACCAAGCGCATCCGCCAGCTCGAAGAGAAGATGTACCAACTGGCCCGTGACCTGGAGTTCGAAGCGGCGGCGCAGATGCGCGACGAAATCACCAAGCTGCGCGAGCGCTTGCTCACCGTCTAACGACGCTCGATCCCTCGTAGGGGCCGGCTTGCCGGCGAAGAGACCCTCAAATCCTGTGCAAGGGTTGGGAGCCTATTCGCTGGCAAGCCAGCTCCTACAGGCAATTCGTGGGTCAGTGGACTTCGCCAGCCTTGAGGCCCTTGGGCAGGGCCTTGGTCAACAGCACCGCCAGCATGCTGATGCCCAGGGCGATGCCGACAAAATGGAAGGCATCGTTGTAGGCCATGATCTGCGCCTGCTGGTGGGTGATCTCGCTGAGCTTGCCCAGGGCTGCGGTTTCACTGCCGAACTTCTCGGTAAAGGTGGCCAAGCGCTCCGCTACCTGCGGGTTGCTCGGCACCACTGCTTCACGCAGATAGTCGAAATAGGTCTTGGTCCGGGCGTCCAGCAGGGTCGCCAGCAGGGCGATGCCAATGGCGCCGCCGAGGTTGCGCAGGATGTTGAACAGGCTTGAAGCCGAGCCCGCATCCTGGGGCTGTATATAAGCCGTGGCAATCAGTGAAATGGTGACCATGATCAGCGGTTGACCCAGGGCGCGGATGATCTGGATCTGATTGAACTGCGGCCCGGCGAAGTCCGGGTTGAGCACTCCGGAAGAAAAGCTCGCCAGCCCGAACAGGCCAAACCCCAGGGCGCACAGCCATTTTGGCGAAACCAATTGCATCAGCTTGGGCACCAAGGGAATCAGGAACAACTGCGGCACCCCCATCCACATGATCACTTCGCCGATCTGCAGGGCGTTGTAGTTCTGGATTTGCGCCAGGTACAGCGGCAGGAGGTAGATCGAGCCGTACAGGCCGACACCCATGCCCAGGCTGGAAATGCTTGACAGGCCAAAGTTGCGATTGCGCAGGATGCCCAGGTTGATAAGAGGATTGGGCCTGGAGAACTGCACGATGACGAAGGTGATGAGGCTGATCAGAGCAATGCTGCCCAGGGTCACGATCAGGCTCGATTCCAGCCAGTCCTTGCGATGCCCCTCTTCCAGGAACACCTGCAGGCAACCCAGGCCCAGGCCGAGGGTGAAAATGCCGGCGTAATCGGTACTTTTCAGCAGCTCCCAGTGGGCTTCCTTCTTCTCCAGGCCATAGAGCAGACCGGCGATCATCAGCAGGCCTGGCGGTATATTGATATAGAAGATGTACTCCCAGCCCCAGTTTTCCGTGAGCCAGCCGCCCAGAGTCGGGCCGATAGACGGGGCGAAGGTGGCGGTCATGGCGAACATCGCCATGCCCTTGGCCCGATGGTGCTCGGGGAGCTTGATCAGGGTCAGGGTGAATGCCAGGGGAATCAGCGCGCCGCCGGTGAAGCCTTGCAGCGCGCGGAACAGGATCATGCTTTCCAGGCTCCAGGCCATGGAGCAGAGCAGGGAGGCGATCAGGAATCCCACGGAAACCCAGACCGCCAGCCGCCGTGCCGAAAGCAACTGCACCAGCCAGGCGGTGAGGGGGATCATGATGATCTCCGCCACCAGATAGGAGGTGGAGATCCACGAGCCTTCCTCGAGGGTGGCGGACAGCGCGCCCTGGATGTCCTTCAGTGAGGAGTTGGTGATCTGGATGTCGAGTACCGCCATGAAGGCGCCAAGCATGGCGCTCATCACCGCAATCCAGTCGCGCCGGGAGGGTTCTCCTGCCGGACGCAATAACTGGTCACCGGCCATCGGCAGGGTCTTGTACGTTCACTTTGACGGTGACCGACATGCCCGGGCGGATCTTGCCCTGTAGCGGATTGTCGGCGGCGAAGGTGAGTTTCACCGGAATGCGCTGTACCACCTTGGTGAAGTTGCCGGTGGCATTGTCTGGTGGCAGCAGGCTGAACTGCGCACCGGAGGCGGCGAACAGGCTGTCGACCCGGGCCTGGATCGGTGTGTCGCCGTAGGCGTCGAAGGTCAGTTCGGCCTTTTGTCCAGGCCGCATGTGGCCGATCTGGGTCTCCTTGAAGTTGGCCTGGACCCAGATGTCCTGGTCCGGAACGATCGACAGCAGGTACGCACCGGCTTGCACCACCTGGCCGTTGCGCGCCGCGCGCTGGCCGATGATGCCGCCGATGGGCGCGTGGATTTCGCTGCGGGTCAGGTTCAGTCGGGTTTGGGCCAGGTCTGCCTGGGCATTGGCAATCTGTGCATCGAGGCGCTTGATTTCGGCGCTCAGGGCGTTGACCTGCTGGCGCTGGCCTTGCAGGTCGGCCTCGGCCTTGGCCACCTGGGAGCGGGCGATATGGTTGTCGGCGGAGAGGGTGGTCACCCGTTCTTCCGAGACATAGCCGGGTTTGCGCAGAGTCTGGGCCCGGGACAGATCGATCTGCGAACGGCCAAGGCTGGCTTGGCTCGATGCAACCTGGGCCTGGCTCGCAGCAATCAGGCTGGCTTGTTGGGTCAGTTTGCTCTGGGCCTGCAAGCGTTCGGCTTCACGGGTGGCGAGAGCGGCCTGGGCGCGATCCACCGCCAGTTGAAAATCCGCACCCTCCAGGCGTACCAGCAATTGCCCCTTTGCCACCTGCTGGTTGTCCTGGACCAGGACTTCGTCGATCCGTGCACTCAGTTGGCTGGAGACCCGGGTGATTTCGCCCTGCACATAGGCGTTGTCGGTGGTTTCATAGAAGCGCCCGTGAAACCACCAATGAGCGAGGAAGCCCAGGGCGACCAGTAGGACCAGGGACAGGAAAATGAACAGGCGACGCTTGAGTTGGGCGGGCATGGGCAGGCTGTAGTCAAAAAAATGTAAGGAAATTTATCAGGGGGCGAATCTGGCAGATAGCCCGTGGGTGGTAAATGCCAAGCGCTGATATTTGGCCATTCATGGGCTCTGCAGCGGTGTGTAGCCGCAACCTTGGCTTAAATGCCCTCCTCACTGGAGCCGGGCCGGGGTCGCCTGTTACCATTCGCCCCCAGTTTATTCCTCGCTTTTCTATTCTTTTCGAGACATGCCATGACCACCGTCCGCACGCGCATCGCGCCATCGCCTACCGGGGACCCCCACGTAGGTACCGCTTACATCGCTTTGTTCAACTATTGCTTTGCCAAGCAGCATGGCGGTGAGTTCATCCTGCGTATTGAGGACACTGACCAGTTGCGTTCGACCCGCGAGTCCGAGCAGCAGATTTTCGATGCCTTGCGCTGGTTGGGCATCAGCTGGAGCGAAGGTCCGGATGTGGGCGGTCCCCATGGTCCTTATCGTCAGAGCGAACGTGGCGACATCTACCAGAAGTACGCCCAGCAACTGGTAGACCTGGGCCACGCCTTCCCGTGCTTCTGCACCGCCGAAGAGCTGGACCAGATGCGCGCCGAACAGATGGCCCGTGGCGAGACTCCGCGTTATGACGGCCGCGCCTTGCTGCTGTCCAAGGAAGAAGTGGCCCAGCGCCTGGCGGCCGGTGAGCCCCATGTGATTCGCATGAAGGTGCCGACTGAAGGTGTCTGTGTGGTGCCTGACCTGCTGCGTGGCGATGTAGAGATCCCGTGGGATCGCATGGACATGCAGGTGCTGATGAAGACCGATGGCCTGCCGACCTACTTCCTGGCCAACGTGGTCGACGACCACCTGATGGGCATCACTCACGTGTTGCGCGGTGAAGAGTGGCTGCCTTCGGCACCGAAGCTGATCCTGCTGTACGAGTATTTCGGCTGGGAGCAGCCGCAGTTGTGCTACATGCCGCTGCTGCGCAATCCGGACAAGAGCAAGCTGTCCAAGCGCAAGAACCCGACCTCGGTGACCTTCTACGAGCGCATGGGCTTCATGCCGGAAGCCATGCTCAACTACCTGGGCCGCATGGGTTGGTCGATGCCGGACGAGCGCGAGAAATTCTCGTTGCAGGAGATGGTCGATAACTTTGACCTGTCGCGGGTATCCCTGGGGGGGCCGATCTTCGATATCGAGAAGCTGTCCTGGCTCAACGGCCAGTGGCTGCGTGACCTGCCAGTGGAAGAGTTCGCCAGCCGGGTGCAGACCTGGGCGCTGAACCCCGAGTACATGATGAGGATCGCACCCCACGTGCAGGGCCGGGTCGAGACTTTCAGCCAGATCGCTCCGCTGGCCGGCTTCTTCTTCGCCGGTGGCGTGAGCCCGGATGCCAAGCTGTTCGAGTCCAAGAAGCTTTCCGGCGATCAGGTGCGTCAGCTGATGCAATTGATCCTGTGGAAACTCGAAAGCCTGCGTCAGTGGGAGAAAGACAGCATCACCGCGACCATTCAGGCGGTGGTCGAGTCCCTGGAGCTGAAACTGCGCGACGCCATGCCGCTGATGTTTGCCGCCATTACTGGCCAGGCCAGTTCGGTGTCAGTGCTCGATGCCATGGAGATCCTCGGGCCGGACCTGACCCGTTTCCGTCTGCGCCAGGCTATCGACCTGCTCGGCGGCGTGTCGAAGAAAGAAAACAAGGAATGGGAAAAGCTTCTCGGCGCCATTGCCTGAAGCTCTTTTGTTTCGGCGGGGGCGCGCGCCGGGGCCGGCGATCTTTTCGACTACGCTTGAGACACAGGCGCCAGGCGGGTTGATTGCAAGTTACGGCGGTTCCCTGGGGCTTGCGGTGAGGGTTTTGTGCGACTTGCCGCAGGCGGGGAAGGGCGCAAAACCCCGGGTTTTCCGGGCGGGCCGGTAAGTGATTGTTATCCCGGCAAATTTTTTTTCAAAAAACCGAAAAAAAATTGACAGCCCTTTGTTCGCCCCTTAAGATTCGCCCCGTCCTCACCGACGAGGGGCTATAGCTCAGCTGGGAGAGCGCTTGCATGGCATGCAAGAGGTCGACGGTTCGA
>NZ_MOAK01000031.1 GCF_003732485.1 Pseudomonas protegens | reverse complement strand
CTGTTGCAGCCCGGCGCCGGTCACGCTCGCAGCCGCGCCCTGGGGGGCTATCTGCAACACCTCAAAGGCCTGCCGCCCCAGACCCTGCAAGCCCTGGCCGACAGTTGCCCCGACGACACCGCGCCCCACAGCCTGGACTGGGCCCAGGTCCAGCGCCTGGAGCGTTCGACACTGGTGCGCTTTGGTCCCCATGGCGCCAGCCACGGCATTCTCACCCGGCTCGACGGCGCCGCCTTGCGGGCCGATCTGCAACGCTCTCACCATGCGTTGCAGGAACACTGTCAGGCGCCGCTGGGGGTCTATTGCTACCCCAATGGCGATCACAACCCCGAGGT
>NZ_MOAK01000004.1 GCF_003732485.1 Pseudomonas protegens | reverse complement strand
CTGCTTGTCGAGATCGCACAGAGTGTCGCCAGTGGTGACGTCCTTCATGCCGATCAGGGCAGCGATATCGCCTGCACGTACTTCCTTGATCTCTTCACGCTGGTTGGCGTGCATCTGCACCATACGACCAACGCGCTCTTTCTTGCCCTTGACCGAGTTGATCACGGAGTCGCCCGAGCTCAGGAAGCCCGAGTAAACGCGCACGAAAGTCAGAGTACCAACGAACGGGTCAGTAGCGATCTTGAATGCCAGAGCCGAGAACGGCTCGGAATCGTCAGCATGACGCTCGTCGTAATCCGCTTCTACCAGCTCATCCTTCGGCTTCTCGATGAGATCCGGATGGATACCCTTGATCGCCGGGATCTCGGTAGGAGCAGGCAGGAAGTCGATAACGGCATCGAGAACCAGGGGAACACCCTTGTTCTTGAACGAAGAACCACAGACCGCCGGAACGATCTCGCTAGCCAGGGTGCGCGCACGCAGGCCGGCCTTGATTTCTTCGATGGTCAGGTCACCTTCTTCAAGGTACTTGTTCATCAGCTCTTCGTTGGCTTCAGCAGCAGCTTCAACCATGTTGGAGCGCCACTCGTTAGCCAGGTCCAGCATATCGGCAGGAATTTCTTCCTCGCGATAGGTAGTACCCTTGTCGTCGTCGTTCCAGTAGATAGCCTTCATCTTGATCAGATCAACCTGACCTTCGAAGTTATCTTCAGCACCGATAGCCAGCTGAACCGGAACCGGGGTGTGACCCAGACGGTTTTTGATCTGACCAACAACGCGCAGGAAGTTAGCACCAGCACGGTCCATCTTGTTCACGTAAACAACACGTGGAACACCGTACTTGTTGGCTTGACGCCATACGGTTTCAGACTGAGGCTCAACACCGGAAGTACCGCAGAACACAACGACCGCGCCGTCGAGTACACGCAGAGAGCGCTCTACTTCAATGGTGAAGTCAACGTGACCAGGGGTATCGATAACGTTCACACGATAGTTATCGTATTGGCCGCGCGAACCTTTCCAGAAGGTAGTTACAGCAGCGGAGGTAATGGTAATACCCCGCTCCTGCTCCTGCACCATCCAGTCGGTGGTAGCAGCGCCGTCATGCACCTCACCCATCTTGTGGCTGAGACCTGTGTAAAACAGGATCCGCTCGGTAGTGGTAGTCTTGCCCGCGTCAACGTGGGCACAGATACCAATGTTACGGTAGCGGTTGATTGCTGTAGTACGAGCCATAAAGCCCTCGCAAAATGAATGATGCTGAGATTAGAAGCGGTAGTGCGAGAAAGCCTTGTTGGCTTCAGCCATACGGTGAACGTCTTCACGCTTCTTAACTGCAGCACCTTTGCCTTCGGCAGCGTCCAGCAGTTCGCCAGCCAAACGCAGAGCCATAGACTTCTCGCCGCGCTTGCGGGCGAAGTCTACCAACCAGCGCATTGCCAGAGCGTTACGACGGGACGGACGAACTTCGACCGGAACCTGGTAAGTAGCACCGCCTACGCGGCGCGACTTCACTTCGACCAGCGGAGCGATGGCGTCGAGAGCTTTCTCGAAGATTTCCAGGGGATCGCTGTTCTTGCGCTCTTTAACTTTTTCCAGCGCACCATAAACGATACGTTCGGCAACGGCTTTCTTGCCGCTCTCCATTACGTGGTTCATGAACTTGGCAAGGATCTGGCTTCCGTATTTCGGATCGTCCAGAATCTCACGTTTGGCTGCTACGCGACGTCTTGGCATTGATAAGCCCTCAAACGGTCTTCAGGTTAGCTCGGGACAGTTGATCCAATGGACGCGTGCCCGACCTTACTCTTATCGACTCAATATAATTAAAAACTGCAAAACGACCGATTACTTCGGACGCTTGGTACCGTACTTCGAACGACCTTGGTTACGACCTTTAACGCCGGAAGTATCCAGGGAGCCGCGAACGGTGTGGTAACGAACACCTGGCAAGTCTTTTACACGGCCGCCGCGAATCAGTACGACGCTGTGCTCTTGCAGGTTGTGGCCTTCACCGCCGATGTACGAGGAAACCTCGAAACCGTTGGTCAGACGCACACGGCATACTTTACGCAGTGCCGAGTTAGGTTTTTTCGGCGTAGTGGTATACACGCGAGTGCACACGCCACGACGTTGCGGGCAGTTCTGCAGCGCAGGTACGTCGGATTTCTCGACGATACGCTTACGCGGCTGACGTACCAGCTGGTTGATAGTTGCCATCTACTAGCTCCACTGTTGTCTTTCGACATAAACAAAATGGCAGAGCAGGAGCTCCACCAAATTTAGGGGTACAAGAGTCTAAAGAGGATCTTGCCCCCAGTCAAGGCAAGGCCCCGGCCTCTCCGATCAGCGAACCTCGACAAAAAGTGTCTCGATTCTCAGTCGGAAAAACCGGGGCCCCATCTCAATCTACTGCAGACCTCAGTTACCGCTGGAGTTCAGCGCTTCTGTCAGTGCTGCTTCGACTTCGCTCGCGCTCACGCGCAGCGGCTTGTCTGCATCACGACGACGCTTGCGCTCACTGTGGTAAGCCAGGCCGGTACCGGCCGGGATCAGACGACCCACAACCACGTTTTCCTTCAGGCCACGCAAGTAGTCGCGCTTGCCGGTCACTGCTGCCTCGGTCAGTACACGAGTGGTCTCTTGGAAAGAGGCCGCCGAGATGAACGACTCAGTGGACAAGGACGCCTTAGTAATACCCAGCAATACGCGGGTGAACTTGGAGATGAACTTGTCTTCAGCGCTCAGACGCTCGTTTTCTACCAGTACGTGAGTCAGTTCCATCTGGTCGCCCTTGATGAAGCTGGAGTCGCCAGACTCGGCAATCTCAACCTTACGCAGCATCTGACGCAGAATGGTCTCGATGTGCTTATCGTTGATCTTCACGCCCTGCAGACGGTAAACGTCCTGGATCTCGTTAACGATGTACTTGGCCAACGCGCTTACACCCAGCAGACGCAGGATGTCGTGCGGATCGCTCGGACCGTCGGAGATAACTTCGCCGCGGTTCACTTGTTCGCCTTCGAAGACGTTCAGGTGACGCCACTTCGGAATCAGCTCTTCATACGGATCACTACCGTCGTTCGGGGTAATGACCAGACGGCGCTTGCCCTTGGTCTCTTTACCGAACGCGATGGTGCCGCTGACTTCAGCCAGAATCGACGCTTCTTTCGGACGACGAGCCTCGAACAAGTCGGCAACACGCGGCAGACCACCGGTGATGTCACGGGTCTTCGAAGTTTCTTGCGGAATACGAGCGATAACATCACCGATCGCAATCTGCGCACCGTCGGCAACACCTACAAGGGCGTTAGCCGGCAGGAAGTACTGGGCCGGTACGTCGGTACCTGGCAGCAGCAGATCCTTGCCATCCATACCCACCATCTTCACCGCAGGACGAATGTCCTTACCGGCAGCTGGACGGTCTTTGACGTCAAGCACTTCAATGTTGGTCATACCGGTCAATTCGTCAGTCTGACGCTTGATCGTGATGCCTTCTTCCATGCCCACGTAGGTCACGGTACCTTTCATTTCGGTAACGATTGGGTGGGTGTGCGGGTCCCACTTGGCGACGATGGCGCCAGCGTCAACCTTGTCACCTTCCTTCACCGAGATCACGGCACCGTACGGCAGTTTGTAGCGCTCGCGCTCACGACCGAAGTCGTCAGCGATGGCCAGCTCACCGGAACGGGATACGGCTACCAGGTGACCATCGACACGCTCAACGTGCTTCAGGTTGTGCAGACGGACGGTACCGCCATTCTTCACCTGTACGCTGTCTGCTGCCGAGGTCCGGCTTGCCGCACCACCGATGTGGAACGTACGCATGGTCAGCTGGGTACCCGGCTCACCGATGGACTGGGCAGCAATTACGCCGACCGCTTCACCGATGTTCACCAGGTGGCCGCGGGCCAGGTCGCGACCGTAGCACTTGGCGCAGATGCCGTAGCGGGTTTCGCAGCTGATCGGAGAGCGCACGATCACTTCGTCGATGCTGTTCAGCTCGATGAACTCGACCCACTTCTCATCTACCAGGGTGCCAGCAGGAACGATGACGTCCTCGGTACCTGGCTTGAATACGTCACGGGCGATAACACGACCCAATACGCGCTCACCCAGCGGCTCTACAACGTCACCGCCTTCAATGTGCGGAGTCATCAGCAGGCCGTGTTCGGTGCCGCAATCGATCTCGGTCACAACCAGATCCTGCGCCACGTCTACCAGACGACGAGTCAGGTAACCGGAGTTCGCAGTTTTCAACGCGGTATCCGCCAGACCTTTACGAGCACCGTGAGTCGAGATGAAGTACTGGAGTACGCTCAGACCTTCACGGAAGTTCGCAGTAATCGGCGTTTCGATGATGGAGCCGTCCGGCTTGGCCATCAGACCACGCATACCGGCAAGCTGACGAATCTGTGCAGCGGAACCCCGCGCACCCGAGTCAGCCATCATGTACATCGAGTTGAACGATTCTTGCTCGACTTCGTCGCCATTGCGGTCGATGACTTTCTCTTTCGAGAGGTTGGCCATCATCGCTTTGGATACTTCGTCGTTGGCTTTCGACCAAAGGTCGATCACCTTGTTGTACTTCTCGCCCTGGGTTACCAGGCCGGAGGCGTACTGGCTCTCGATTTCCTTCACTTCGTCGGTGGCAGCACCGATGATGCGGGCTTTTTCATCCGGGATAACGAAGTCGTTAACACCGATGGAAACGCCGGAAATGGTCGAGTAAGCGAAACCGGTGTACATCAACTGGTCAGCGAAGATCACGGTCTCTTTCAGACCAACCACGCGGTAGCACTGGTTGATCAGCTTGGAGATCGCCTTCTTCTTCATCGGCAGGTTGACGACGTCAAAGGACAGACCTTTTGGCACGACCTGGAACAGCAGCGCACGGCCAACAGTGGTGTCGACGATACGCGTAGCGCTCACGCTGCCGCCATCACGATCGTTAACGGTTTCGTTGATACGAACCTTGATCTTGGCGTGCAGAGCCGCTTCGCCGGCGCGGAATACGCGGTCGACTTCCTGCAGGTCCGCGAACACACGACCTTCGCCCTTGGCGTTGATCGCTTCACGGGTCATGTAGTACAGACCCAATACAACGTCCTGCGACGGAACGATGATTGGCTCACCGTTGGCTGGCGACAGAATGTTGTTGGTCGACATCATCAACGCACGCGCTTCCAGCTGGGCTTCCAGCGTCAGCGGTACGTGTACGGCCATTTGGTCACCGTCGAAGTCGGCGTTGTACGCAGCACAGACCAGAGGGTGCAGCTGGATAGCCTTACCTTCGATCAGTACCGGTTCAAACGCCTGGATACCCAGACGGTGAAGGGTCGGTGCACGGTTGAGCAGTACGGGGTGTTCGCGAATCACTTCAGCGAGAACGTCCCAAACTTCCGGCAGCTCGCGCTCAACCATCTTTTTGGCGGCTTTGATGGTGGTAGCGAGACCACGCATTTCCAACTTGCCGAAAATGAACGGTTTGAACAGCTCGAGAGCCATCTTCTTCGGCAGACCGCACTGGTGCAGACGCAGGGTCGGGCCTACGGTAATTACCGAACGACCGGAGTAGTCAACACGCTTACCGAGCAAGTTCTGACGGAAACGACCTTGCTTACCCTTGATCATGTCGGCCAGGGATTTCAGAGGACGCTTGTTGGAACCGGTGATAGCGCGACCACGACGGCCGTTGTCGAGCAGTGCATCGACAGCTTCCTGCAACATACGCTTTTCGTTGCGCACGATGATGTCCGGAGCGGACAGATCCAGCAGGCGCTTCAAACGGTTGTTACGGTTGATCACTCGACGATACAGATCGTTGAGGTCGGAAGTCGCGAAACGACCACCATCCAGCGGGACCAGTGGACGCAGATCTGGCGGCAGAACCGGCAGAACGGTCAGCACCATCCACTCTGGCAGGTTGCCGGAACCCTGGAAGGCCTCCATCAACTTCAGACGCTTGGACAGCTTCTTGATTTTGGTTTCCGAGTTGGTTTGCGGAATCTCTTCACGCAGACGGCCAATCTCGTGCTCCAGGTCGATAGCGTGCAGCAGCTCGCGGACAGCCTCGGCACCCATGCGGGCGTCGAAGTCATCACCGAACTCTTCCAGCGCTTCGAAATACTGCTCATCGTTCAGCAGCTGACCTTTTTCAAGGGTGGTCATGCCTGGATCGATAACGACATAGCTCTCAAAGTAGAGAACACGCTCGATATCACGCAGAGTCATGTCCATCAGCAAGCCGATACGGGACGGCAGCGATTTCAGGAACCAGATGTGGGCAACCGGCGAAGCCAGTTCGATGTGCGCCATGCGCTCACGACGAACCTTGGCCAGCGCAACTTCAACGCCACACTTCTCGCAGATCACGCCGCGATGCTTCAAGCGCTTGTACTTACCGCACAGGCACTCGTAATCCTTTACCGGGCCAAAGATCTTGGCGCAGAACAGGCCGTCACGCTCAGGCTTGAACGTACGGTAGTTGATGGTTTCCGGCTTTTTAACTTCACCGAACGACCACGAACGGATCATCTCAGGCGAGGCCAATCCGATACGGATGGCGTCGAACTCTTCGACTTGACCCTGGTTTTTCAGCAAATTCAGTAGGTCTTTCAAGGCCTTTCCTCCTGGCGGAGCAGAGAGCGGGCAATCCTGCCCCGCTCTCGATTCGCGTCACGTGTTATTCGGTTTCCAGATCGATATCGATGCCGAGGGAACGAATTTCTTTGATCAACACGTTGAAGGACTCGGGCATGCCCGGCTCCATACGGTGATCGCCGTCCACGATGTTTTTGTACATCTTGGTACGACCGTTCACATCGTCCGACTTCACTGTGAGCATTTCTTGCAGAGTGTATGCAGCACCGTATGCTTCCAGTGCCCAGACCTCCATCTCCCCGAAACGCTGACCACCGAACTGCGCCTTACCACCCAGCGGCTGCTGGGTAACCAGGCTGTACGAACCGGTAGAACGAGCGTGCATCTTGTCGTCTACCAAGTGGTTCAGTTTCAGCATGTACATGTAGCCAACGGTAACTGGACGCTCGAACTTGTTGCCGGTACGGCCGTCGGTCAGTTGCATCTGGCCGCTTTCTGGCAGGTCTGCCAGTTTCAGCATGGCCTTGATTTCGCTTTCCTTGGCACCGTCGAACACCGGAGTGGCCATCGGAACACCGCCGCGCAGGTTGTTCGCCAGATCCAGGATCTCCTGATCGGAGAAGCTGTCCAGGTCTTCGTTGCGACCGCCGATCTGGTTGTAGATCTCGTCCAGGAAGGTACGCAGTTCTGCGACCTTGCGCTGCTCTTCGACCATGCGATTGATCTTCTCGCCCAGACCTTTGGCCGCGAGGCCCAGGTGAGTTTCGAGGATCTGACCAACGTTCATACGCGAAGGTACGCCCAGCGGGTTGAGGACTACGTCGACCGGGGTGCCATTGGCATCGTGCGGCATGTCTTCAACCGGCATGATCACGGAGACCACACCCTTGTTACCGTGACGACCGGCCATCTTGTCGCCCGGCTGGATGCGACGACGGATTGCCAGGTAGACCTTGACGATTTTCAGCACGCCTGGAGCCAGGTCATCGCCTTGCTGCAGCTTGCGCTTCTTGTCTTCGAACTTGTCGTCCAGCAGACGGCGACGATCAACGATGTAGGCCTGGGCCTTCTCGAGCTGCTCGTTCAGAGCATCTTCAGCCATGCGCAGTTTGAACCACTGGCCATGCTCAAGACCGTCGAGAACTTCATCGGTGATTTCCTGGCCTTTCTTCAGGCCGGCGCCGCCTTCGGCTTTATGGCCAACCAGAGCGGAGCGCAGACGTTCGAAGGTCGCACCTTCAACGATACGGAACTCTTCGTTCAGGTCCTTGCGGATCTCGTCCAGCTGGCTCTTCTCGATCGACAGTGCACGAGCATCACGCTCAACGCCGTCGCGAGTGAAGACCTGTACGTCGATAACAGTGCCCTTGGTACCAGTAGGCACACGCAGGGAAGTGTCTTTAACGTCGCTGGCTTTTTCACCGAAGATCGCACGCAGCAGTTTCTCTTCCGGAGTCAGCTGGGTCTCGCCTTTCGGAGTGACCTTGCCCACCAGGATGTCGCCTGCGCCAACTTCAGCACCTACATAAACGATACCGGCTTCGTCCAGCTTGTTCAGTGCAGCCTCACCCACGTTCGGGATGTCTGCAGTGATTTCCTCTGGGCCAAGCTTGGTGTCACGAGCCACACAGGTCAGTTCCTGGATGTGGATCGTGGTGAAACGGTCTTCCTGAACCACACGCTCGGACAGGCAGATGGAGTCTTCGAAGTTGAAGCCGTTCCACGCCATGAACGCGATACGCATGTTCTGACCCAGTGCCAGCTCACCCATGTCGGTGGACGGACCATCGGCCATGATGTCGCTGCGCTGAACCCGATCACCCTTGCTCACCAGCGGACGCTGGTTGATGCAGGTGTTCTGGTTGGAGCGGGTGTACTTGGTCAGGTTGTAGATGTCGACACCGGCTTCACCGGTTTCAACTTCGTCATCAGCAACACGAACCACAATACGGCTGGCATCGACCGAGTCGATCACACCGCCACGACGAGCCACGACGCAAACGCCGGAGTCACGGGCAACGTTGCGCTCCATGCCGGTACCTACCAGCGGCTTGTCAGCACGCAGGGTCGGTACAGCCTGACGCTGCATGTTGGAACCCATCAATGCACGGTTGGCGTCGTCGTGCTCGAGGAACGGAATCAGCGACGCTGCAACCGAAACTACCTGCTTCGGCGAAACGTCCATCAAGGTGACGTCTTCCGGCGCCTTGACGGTGAATTCGTTCAAGTGACGAACAGCTACCAGCTCATCGACCAACTGACCTTTGTCGTTCATCGTCGCCGAAGCCTGGGCGATCACGTGATCGGCCTCTTCGATAGCGGACAGGAACACGATCTCGTCGGTTACCAGAGCGTCTTTCACCACACGGTACGGGCTCTCGAGGAAGCCGTACTGGTTGGTGCGCGCATAGGCCGCCAGGGAGTTGATCAGACCGATGTTCGGACCTTCCGGCGTTTCAATCGGGCATACACGACCGTAGTGGGTCGGGTGTACGTCACGGACTTCGAAGCCTGCACGCTCACGGGTCAGACCACCTGGGCCAAGTGCAGAAACACGGCGCTTGTGGGTGATCTCGGACAGCGGGTTGTTCTGGTCCATGAACTGGGACAGCTGGCTGGAACCGAAGAACTCTTTCACTGCCGCAGCCACTGGCTTGGCATTGATCAGGTCTTGCGGCATCAGGCCTTCGCTTTCAGCCATCGACAGGCGCTCTTTGACCGCACGCTCTACACGCACCAGGCCAACGCGGAACTGGTTCTCGGCCATTTCGCCAACACAGCGAACACGACGGTTACCCAGGTGGTCGATGTCGTCGACAATGCCTTTACCGTTACGGATGTCGACCAGGGTCTTCAGTACGGCAACGATGTCTTCTTTGCACAGGACGCCCGAACCTTCGATCTCGGTACGACCGATACGACGGTTGAACTTCATCCGGCCAACGGCGGACAAGTCATAGCGCTCAGGGCTGAAGAACAGGTTGTTGAACAGAGTCTCGGCAGCATCTTTGGTCGGTGGCTCGCCAGGACGCATCATGCGATAGATCTCGACCAGCGCTTCCAATTGGTTGCTGGTGGAGTCGATCTTCAGAGTGTCGGAAACGAACGGACCGCAGTCGATGTCGTTGGTGTACAGAGTTTCGATGCGAACAACTTGAGCCTTGGCGATTTTTGCCAGGATCTCGGTGTTCAGCTCAGTGTTGCACTCTGCCAGGATTTCACCAGTAGCCGGATGCACGATAGCCTTGGCGGTGGTACGCCCCAGGACGTAGTCCAGAGGTACATCCAGCTCTTTGATACCGGCTTTTTCCAGCTGGTTGATGTGGCGAGCGGTGATACGACGACCCTGCTCGACAATAACCTTGCCCTTGTCATCCTGGATGTCCAGAACGGCAATTTCACCACGCAGGCGCTGAGGCACCAGCTCCAGGCTCAGGCTCTCGCCTTTCACGTGGAATACGTTGGTGGTGTAGAAAGCATCCAGCACTTCTTCAGTGGTGTAACCCAGCGCGCGCAGCAGAACCGACGCAGGCAGTTTGCGGCGACGGTCGATACGGACGAACACGCAGTCTTTCGGGTCGAACTCGAAGTCCAGCCACGAACCGCGGTAAGGAATGATCCGCGCGGAATACAGCAGCTTACCGGAGCTGTGCGTCTTGCCACGGTCGTGGTCGAAGAATACGCCAGGGGAACGGTGCAGCTGGGAAACGATTACACGCTCGGTACCGTTGATTACGAAGGTACCGTTCTCAGTCATCAGGGGGATTTCACCCATGTAGACTTCTTGCTCTTTGATGTCCTTGATCGCTTTGTTCGACGACTCTTTGTCGAAAATGATCAGACGAACTTTTACCCGCAAAGGTACGGCGTAAGTCACACCACGCAACACGCATTCTTTTACATCAAACGCCGGTTCGCCCAGGCGATAACCGACATACTCCAACGCAGCATTGCCGGAGTAGCTGATGATCGGGAAAACGGATTTGAAGGCCGCATGCAGGCCCACGTCGCGGAACTGATCTTTAGTCGCTCCCGCTTGCAAGAATTCACGATACGAATCCAGCTGGATGGCCAGGAGGTAAGGCACATCCATGACGTCCGGCAACTTGCTAAAGTCCTTGCGGATACGTTTTTTCTCAGTATATGAGTAAGCCATCAGCGTTCCCCAGCTTGGTCACCTGCTTATTCGGCTCCTCCCGACGGGAGCAGCCAGAAAATCGTGCAAACCCTTTGGTTTGCGCCACCGCACAGGGTGGGTTACAGCACGTTAAAGGCACCGACCCAGTCGGTCGCCAATAACGGAAAAAGGCCGGTGGCAAAAGCCACCAGCCATCAGCCGTTCGCTTAACGCTTGGGCTGGAGACACGAAGTCGATGCTTACTTGAGCTCGACTTTAGCGCCTGCTTCTTCCAGAGCTGCTTTGGCCTTTTCAGCTGCTTCTTTAGCAACAGCTTCCAGAACCATGGCAGGAGCGCCGTCAACTACAGCCTTGGCTTCTTTCAGGCCCAGACCGGTCAGTTCACGTACAGCCTTGATCACGTTAACTTTCTTCTCGCCAGCTTCGGTCAGCATGACGTTGAATTCAGTTTGCTCTTCAACAACAGCGGCAGCAGCAGCTGGGCCAGCAGCGGCAACAGCAGCGGTAACGCCGAAGGTTTCTTCCATTGCTTTGATCAGCTCAACAACTTCCAGAACGGTTTTCTGGCCGATTGCTTCGATGATTTGCTCGTTAGTCAGAGACATGACTATAAATTCCTGTATTGGGGTGACAGCCTACGCAGCCATCAAATTAAACATATGATTTTGAAAGGGCTTGCAGTGCCTTAGGCAGCAGCAGCTTCTTTCTGGTCGCGAATAGCCGCCAGAGTACGAGCCAGCTTGCTGGTAGCGCCTTGGATCACGCTCATCAGCTTCGCAATAGCTTCGTCGCGAGTTGGCAGCGAAGCCAACACGTCGATCTCGTTTGCTGCGAGGTACTTGCCCTCGAACGCAGCTGCCTTGATCTCGAACTTGTCCTGACCCTTTGCGAACTCTTTGAAAATACGGGCAGCAGCGCCCGGATGTTCCTTGGAGAATGCAATCAGGGTAGGGCCGACGAACGCGTCGTTGAGCACGTCATATTGAGTGCCTTCAACAGCGCGCTTGAGCAGGGTGTTACGTACGACACGTACATAAACACCAGCTTCGCGGGCCTCTTTACGGAGTCCGGTCATAGCGCCTACTGTCACACCACGGGCATCAGCCACGACAGCGGACAGAGCGGCTTTGGCAGCCTCGTTGACTTCAGCGACGATGGCCTTCTTGTCTTCGAGTTTAATTGCCACGGGTTTAACTCCTGCTTGTTACCGTTTCATCCAACCGGAGCTGGATGTCGTTTTGGTGTCTGATTCGGTAAGGAACCGGGAGCACCATCTGCGTAGGCTTGTGGTTTAAGACTTGCGCCGCCTACGGTCTTGGATAGCCCCCGCCAGGCAGGGACCCCAATTTTTCAACTGACGCAATCGCTTGCGCCAGTTTATGCCTTATACGTCCAGCGAACCCTGGTCGATAACCAGACCTGGGCCCATAGTGGTGCTCAGGGTAACGCGCTTGACGTAGATACCTTTCGAAGAAGCTGGCTTGATACGCTTCAGGTCGGCGATCAGGGCTTCTACGTTTTCCTTCAGCTTGACGGCGTCGAAGCCGACCTTGCCAACGGAGGTGTGGATAATGCCGTTTTTGTCGGTACGGTAGCGAACCTGACCAGCCTTGGCGTTCTTAACTGCCGAAGCTACGTCTGGAGTTACGGTACCAACTTTCGGGTTAGGCATCAGGCCACGAGGACCCAGAACCTGACCCAACTGACCTACAACGCGCATTGCATCCGGGGAAGCAATAACTACGTCATAGTTCAGGTCGCCAGCTTTCATTTCGGCAGCCAGATCATCCATACCTACGCGGTCTGCACCGGCAGCCAGGGCTGCTTCAGCAGCTGGACCCTGGGTGAAGACAGCAACACGTACGGTCTTGCCAGTGCCGTGTGGCAGCACGGTAGCGCTACGAACAACCTGGTCAGATTTACGTGGGTCTACGCCCAGGTTCACAGCTACGTCTACAGACTCGCTGAACTTAACGGTCGACAGCTCGGTCAGGAGAGCGGCAGCTTCTACGAAGTTGTAGGCCTTGCCTGCTTCAATCTTGCCGGCGATAGCCTTTTGGCGCTTGGTCAGCTTAGCCATTACACACCCTCCACGTTAAGGCCCATGCTACGAGCAGAACCGGCGATAGTACGCACGGCTGCATCCATATCAGCTGCAGTCAGATCGGCGTTTTTGGTTTTCGCGATCTCTTCCAGCTGAGCACGGGTAACAGTGCCAACCTTAACGGTGTTTGGACGAGCAGAACCGCTAGTCAGGCCAGCAGCTTTCTTCAGCAGAACCGAAGCAGGGGTGCTCTTAGTTTCGAAAGTGAAGCTGCGGTCACTGTAAACAGTGATGATCACGGGAGTCGGCAGACCTGGTTCAAGACCCTGAGTACGGGCGTTGAAAGCCTTGCAGAATTCCATGATGTTCACGCCGTGCTGACCCAGAGCTGGACCAACGGGCGGGCTTGGGTTGGCCTGAGCGGCCTTAACTTGCAGCTTGATGTAAGCAGTAATCTTCTTAGCCATGAGGCACTCCAATTACGGGTTCAGACGCCTAGAAAGGCTCCCCGGTTACTTGCGCGTTTATCCCAGTGACGACAAAACCCCACAGCCTAAGACTGCGGGGTATGGGATTCTCGTTCAGTTATGCCTTCTCGACCTGACTGAACTCTAGCTCCACCGGAGTAGAGCGACCGAAAATGAGCACTGCCACTTGGATGCGGCTCTTTTCGTAGTTAACTTCTTCAACAGTACCGTTAAAGTCAGCGAACGGGCCGTCAGTAACACGAACCACTTCGCCTGGCTCGAACAGAGTCTTGGGCTTGGGCTTGTCGCTGCCATCGGCAACGCGACGCAGAATTGCTTCTGCTTCTTTATCAGTGATAGGAGCTGGCTTGTCAGCAGTACCACCAATGAAACCCATGACACGAGGAGTATCCTTGACCAAGTGCCAAGTACCCTCATTCATATCCATTTGAACCAGAACATAGCCTGGAAAGAACTTACGCTCGCTCTTGCGCTTCTGGCCATTGCGCATCTCTACCACTTCTTCAGTGGGAACCAGAATCTCGCCGAAGCCATCTTCCATGCCAGCCAGCTTTACACGCTCGATCAACGAACGCATCACATGCTTCTCGTAACCCGAGTAAGCATGCACAACGTACCAACGCTTAGCCACGGGACACCCTTAGCCAACAATCAAGGAAACAAGCCAGCCGAGCAGAGAATCTAGCCCCCACAACAGCAACGCCATAACCAGAACCACAGCCACTACAATCAGAGTGGTCTGCGTGGTTTCTTGGCGAGTTGGCCATACGACTTTACGAATCTCAGTGCGCGCTTCTTTAACCAGCACAAAGAACGACTTGCCTTTTGCAGTCTGCAAACCAACAAAGGCAGCAACAGCAGCAATGACAAGCAGCGCCAGGACGCGGTACAGGATCGGCGAAGCAGAATAGTACTGATTGCCAACAACACCAACAATCACCAAAGCAACCACAACGAGCCACTTGAGCAGATCGAAGCGAGAGCCTTGAGCTTCAGCCTTAGGAGTCATCTATGAAGATCCTGTGAAAAGAAAGCCAGACACATTGAGTGAATCTGGCAGGTCAGGAGGGAATCGAACCCCCAACCTACGGTTTTGGAGACCGTCGCTCTGCCAATTGAGCTACTGACCTAAAAACAAAATCAGGCCGACCATTATGTCGGCCCGATGGAGATATTTCAAGAGCTTATTCGATAACTTTGGCTACGACGCCAGCGCCGACGGTACGACCGCCTTCACGGATAGCGAAACGCAGACCATCTTCCATCGCGATGGTTTTGATCAGAGTGACAGTCATCTGGATGTTGTCACCTGGCATTACCATTTCAACGCCTTCTGGCAGCTCGCAGTTACCAGTCACGTCAGTAGTACGGAAGTAGAACTGTGGACGGTAGCCTTTGAAGAACGGAGTATGACGACCGCCTTCTTCTTTGCTCAGAACGTAAACTTCAGCGGTGAACTTGGTGTGCGGCTTAACGGTACCCGGCTTAACCAGAACCTGGCCACGCTCAACGTCGTCACGCTTGGTACCACGCAGCAGAACGCCGCAGTTCTCGCCAGCACGACCTTCGTCGAGCAGCTTACGGAACATTTCAACGCCGGTGCAGGTAGTCTTCTGAGTGTCGCGCAGACCAACAATCTCAACTTCTTCCTGGATGCGAACGATGCCACGCTCAACACGGCCAGTTACCACGGTGCCACGACCGGAGATCGAGAATACGTCTTCGATTGGCATCAGGAACGGCTTGTCGATTGCACGCTCTGGCTCTGGGATGTAGGTATCCAGAGTTTCTACCAGACGCTTAACAGCGGTGGTACCCATTTCGTTGTCGTCTTGGCCGTTCAGAGCCATCAGAGCCGAACCGATGATGATCGGAGTGTCATCACCTGGGAAGTCGTAAGTACTCAGCAGGTCGCGCACTTCCATCTCAACCAGTTCCAGCAGCTCAGCGTCGTCAACCATGTCAGCCTTGTTCAGGAAGACAACGATGTACGGAACGCCTACCTGACGGGACAGCAGGATGTGCTCACGAGTTTGTGGCATCGGACCATCGGCAGCCGAGCAAACCAGGATCGCGCCGTCCATCTGGGCAGCACCAGTGATCATGTTTTTGACGTAGTCGGCGTGACCTGGGCAGTCAACGTGCGCGTAGTGACGAATGTGCGAATCGTACTCTACGTGTGCAGTGTTGATGGTGATACCACGAGCTTTTTCTTCTGGGGCGCTGTCGATCTTGTCGAAGTCAACACGAGCCGAACCGAAAACCTCGGAACAAACGCGAGTCAGAGCAGCGGTCAGAGTGGTTTTACCGTGGTCAACGTGACCGATAGTGCCAACGTTGACGTGCGGTTTGTTACGTTCAAATTTTTCTTTAGCCACGACAATTAACTCCTAGCCTAAAGGGGAGACTGAATCAGCCTTGTTTTTTAACGAGAGCTTCGACGATGTTCGACGGAGCTTCGGCGTATTTGGAGAATTCCATGGAGTAGCTCGCGCGACCCTGAGACATGGAACGAACGTCAGTTGCATAACCGAACATTTCACCCAGTGGCACTTCGGCACGGATTACCTTGCCGGACACCGAGTCATCCATACCCTGAATCAGACCACGACGACGGTTCAGGTCACCCATCACGTCACCCATGTAGTCCTCTGGGGTTACAACTTCAACCTTCATGATCGGCTCGAGCACAACACCGCCACCCTTCTGGGCCAGCTGCTTGGTCGCCATGGAGGCCGCCACCTTGAACGCCATCTCGTTGGAGTCGACGTCGTGGTAGGAACCATCGAACACGGTAGCCTTCAGGCCGATCAGCGGATAACCGGCAACGACGCCGTTCTTCATCTGCTCTTCGATACCCTTCTGGATAGCCGGGATGTATTCCTTAGGCACCACACCACCAACAACTTCGTTGGTGAAGACCAGACCTTCGGTGATGTTGCCGTTCGCATCGACGTCCGGCTCCGAGAAACGGATCCAGCAGTGACCGAACTGACCGCGACCGCCGGATTGACGAACGAACTTGCCCTCAATCTCGACGTTGCTTTTGCTGATCTTCTCGCGGTACGAAACCTGCGGCTTGCCGATGTTGGCTTCGACGTTGAACTCGCGCTTCATGCGGTCAACGAGGATGTCCAGGTGCAGCTCACCCATACCGGAGATGATGGTCTGACCAGTCTCTTCGTCGGTCTTGACACGGAACGACGGGTCTTCCTGAGCCAGCTTGCCCAGTGCAATACCCATCTTTTCCTGGTCCTGCTTGGTTTTCGGCTCTACCGCTACCGAAATCACAGGCTCAGGGAAGTCCATACGCTCAAGGATGATCTGCTT
>NZ_MOAK01000030.1:122490-128941 GCF_003732485.1 Pseudomonas protegens | reverse complement strand
GCCGCGCTTGGCACTGCCGCTGCAGGGGCAGGTGCCGCAGCCACGGCCGAATCCAGCGCGTCCACGGCAAAGGTGCCCTTGCCATGCAACTGGTCCAGCAAGGCCTCGAACTCGTCGTCGGTGATTTCGTCGCCACCGGCGGCCGCGCCAGCCGTGGCATTGGCCGCAGCCGGGGCCACCGCATCGGCGGCGAACTGGCCTTTACCGTGCAACTGGTCCAGCAGCGACTCGAACTCGGCGTCAGTGATTTCATCGCTGGCCGGCTCGCCCGCAGCCACTGGAGCAGCGGCAGGTGCCGCCTCGGCGTCGGCCTTGGCGGCATTCAGCGAATCGAGCAGCAATTCGAATTCGTTATCGGTGATATCCCCGCCCTGGGCCTCAGGCTCGGCAACGGGTGCAGCCACCTCTTCCACAGCAGGCGCTGGAGCCTCGGCACCGGCAGGTTCGGCCAGGCGCGCCAAGGCGGCCAGCAGTTCCGGTGTCGCGGCAGTGATTTCGGTGCGCTCGCGGACCTGGCTGAACATGCCGTTCACCGCGTCCAGAGCCTCAAGCACCACGTCCATCAGTTCCGAGTCGACTCGCCGCTCACCCTTGCGCAGGATGTCGAAGACGTTCTCGGCGATGTGGCAGCACTCCACCAGCTCATTGAGCTGGAGGAAGCCGGCGCCCCCTTTAACAGTGTGAAAACCGCGAAAAATTGCATTGAGCAAGTCCGCATCATCTGGCCGGCTTTCCAGCTCGACCAGTTGTTCGGACAGTTGCTCTAGAATCTCGCCGGCCTCAACCAGGAAATCCTGAAGGATCTCTTCATCGGCGCCGAAGCTCATTAATGGGTGCTCCTAGAATCCAAGGCTGGAAAGCAAATCGTCTACATCGTCCTGACCGGACATAACGTCTTCCCGTTTATCGGCATGAATCTGCGGACCTTCACCCTTGGCGAGATGTTTTTGCGGATCTTTTTCAGCGAGGATCGATTCACGGTCATGTTCGATGCCGGCAAAACGATCGACCTGGCTGGCCATCAAGACGAGTTTGAGCAGATTGCTTTCGACTTCCGTGACCAACTGGGTCACACGCTTGATCACCTGACCGGTCAGGTCCTGGTAATCCTGCGCCAGCAGAATGTCGTTGAGGTGGCCCGAAACGGTGCGGGTTTCCTGCTCGCTGCGCGTCAGGAAACTGTCGACCCGGCGCGCCAGTTCGCGAAACTCTTCAGCGCCGACCTCGCGCCGCATAAAGCGCCCCCAGTCTGCGCTCAAGGCCTGGGCTTCAGTGCTCAGGCCGTTGACCAACGGCGTGCTGCTCTCTACCAGATCCATGGTGCGGTTGGCTGCGGCTTCCGTGAGCCGGACCACATAGGACAGGCGCTCAGTGGCATCCGTGATCTGTGAAACTTCCTCGGCTTGCGGCATGTGCGGGTCAATCTGGAAATTGACGATCGCGCTATGCAGCTCGCGGGTGAGCTTGCCCACTTCCTGATACAGGCCGCGGTCACGGGTCTGATTGAGCTCATGGATCAATTGCACCGCTTCGCCGAACCTGCCCTTTTCAAGACTTTCGACCAGTTCCAGCGCATGTTTTTTCAGGGTCGACTCAAAGTCGCCCAGTGAAGATTCGTTATGCTCCATAGCTCCCCCGTGGCGGAATGGCTACGCGTCTCAACCGATGCGTTCGAAGATTTTTTCGATCTTCTCTTTCAACGCCTGAGCCGTGAATGGTTTGACGACATAGCCGTTTACGCCGGCCTGGGCAGCTTCGATGATCTGCTCGCGCTTGGCTTCAGCAGTGACCATCAATACCGGCAGGTGCTTGAGTTTTTCATCGGCACGCACGTGGCGCAGCAGGTCGATACCGGTCATGCCCGGCATGTTCCAGTCCGTTACCAGAAAGTCGATGCTCCCGCTGTTGAGTACCGGAATGGCAGTGGTGCCATCGTCGGCCTCGACCGTGTTGGTGAAACCCAGATCACGCAACAGGTTTTTTATGATCCGCCGCATCGTTGAAAAGTCATCAACGATGAGGATTTTCATGTTCTTGTCCAATTCGACCTCCAAGCAGTCTTAAACGCATCCAGCACCTGAACGCGCCATTCAATCAATCCGGCATAACACACAACGACTGCATGGAGCACATACCACAAGACCGGTGCAGCGCTTGCTTCACCGGTCCTGATCGCAGTGTCCCCACACTGCCTGTCAGCGCGCTCGCCACTCCCCCAAACGCCCCCGCAAGCGGGCTGCGCACTGGCTGTGTAACTGGCTGACCCGCGACTCGCTGACCCCCAGGACCTCACCGATTTCCTTGAGGTTCAGCTCTTCGTCGTAGTACAGCGCCAACACCAGTCGCTCGCGCTCCGGCAAATTGGCAATCGCATCCGCCAACGCAGCCTGGAAGCGTTCATCCTCCAGGTCCCGTGACGGCTCGAGGTGAGCACTGGCACCATCCTCATGCAGCCCTTCGTGTTCGCCGTCCTGCAACAGGTCGTCGAAACTGAACAGGCGGCTGCCCAAGGTGTCGTTCAAAATCCCGTAATAATCGTCGAGACTCAATTGAAGTTCGGCCGCAACTTCGTGATCTTTAGCGTCACGACCGGTTTTAGCTTCAATTGCGCGAATGGCATCACTGACCATGCGCGTATTACGGTGTACCGAACGCGGTGCCCAGTCGCCTTTACGGACCTCATCGAGCATCGCCCCACGGATACGGATACCCGCGTAGGTTTCGAAACTCGCGCCCTTGCTCGCGTCGTATTTGGTCGACACTTCGAGCAAGCCGATCATCCCGGCCTGAATCAGGTCTTCCACCTGAACACTGGCCGGCAACCGCGCCAGCAGGTGATAGGCAATACGCTTGACCAGGGGCGCATAGCGCTCGATCAATTCGTATTGACTGTCACGTGCCGACTTCTTGTAGAGGTTGTAGCCGCTGGCAGTCATAGCACCGGTCCCGCTGTTTGATGCACTAGCCGCTCGACAAAAAACTCCAGATGCCCGCGTGGGTTCGCCGGCAACGGCCAGGTATCGACTTTTTGCGCGATGGCCTTGAACGCCAATGCACACTTCGAACGAGGAAAGGCTTCATAGACCGCACGCTGCTTTTGCACGGCCTTGCGTACGCTTTCGTCGTAGGGAACTGCGCCGACGTATTGTAAGGCCACGTCCAGGAAGCGATCCGTGACCTTGGTCAATTTTGCAAACAGGTTGCGCCCTTCCTGAGGGCTCTGGGCCATGTTGGCCAAGACCCGGAAACGGTTCATGCCGTAGTCGCGGTTGAGCAACTTGATCAGCGCGTAGGCATCGGTGATGGAGGTAGGTTCGTCGCAGACCACCAGCAACACTTCCTGGGCCGCGCGGACGAAACTGACTACCGAGTCACCAATACCCGCAGCAGTGTCGATCACCAGCACATCGAGATTGTCGCCGATGTCGCTGAAGGCCTGGATCAGGCCGGCATGCTGAGCGGGGCTCAGGTGCACCATGCTTTGGGTGCCCGAGGCGGCCGGCACGATGCGAATGCCGCCAGGCCCCTGGAGCAGCACGTCGCGCAGCTCACAGCGCCCTTCGATGACATCCGCCAGGGTGCGCTTGGGGGTCAGACCCAACAGGACATCGACGTTGGCCAGTCCCAGATCGGCGTCCAGCAGCAAGACCCGCCGGCCGAGCTCGGCCAGAGCCAGGGACAAGTTCACTGACACATTAGTCTTGCCGACGCCACCTTTGCCGCCGGTCACCGCAATCACCTGTACGGGATGCATGCTGCCCATGTTCTTTCTTTACCTTGTCTTACTTAGACGGGGCCACATAACTGGCTGCGCGTTCACCATTGGAACAATGCATGGCAGACCATCGATGTAGATACACTGCAATCTATTCATGTCTACCTCAGCCGACCCGCTTGGTCGGGCTGTGATAGAGGTCAGCGAACATGTCGGCCATGGCTTCTTCGCTGGGTTCTTCCTGCATCTGCACGCTTACAGCGCGACTCACCAGCTGGTGCCGGCGAGGCAGGTGCAGATCGTCGGGAATTCGTGGGCCATCGGTGAGATAGGCCACCGGCAATTCGTGACTGATGGCCAGGCTCAAGACCTCGCCAAGACTGGCTGTTTCATCCAGCTTAGTCAGGATGCAACCGGCCAGACCGCAGCGCTTGTAGCTGTGGTAGGCAGCGGTCAGCACCTGCTTCTGGCTGGTGGTGGCCAGTACCAGGTAATTCTTCGCCCGAATCCCACGACCGGCCAGGCTTTCCAGTTGCATGCGCAACGCCGGGTCGCTGGCTTGCAGGCCGGCGGTGTCGATCAATACCACGCGCTTGCGCAGCAGCGGGTCCAGGGCCTGGGCCAGGGACTGGCCAGGATCGACATGGGTCACCGACACGTTGAGGATGCGCCCCAGGGTCTTGAGCTGCTCCTGGGCGCCAATACGGAAGCTGTCCATGCTCACCAGCGCGATGTTCTGCGCGCCGTACTTGAGGACATAGCGCGCTGCCAGCTTGGCCAGGGTGGTGGTCTTGCCCATGCCGGCAGGGCCGACCATGGCGATCACACCACCTTCTTCGAGCGGCTCGACTTCCGGGGTCTGGATCATCCGCGCCAGGTGCGCCAGCAACATGCGCCAGGCCTGGCGGGGCTCGTCGATTTCGCTGATCAGTGCCAGCAGGTCGCGGGCCAGCGGGCCCGACAGGCCGATGCGCTGCAGGCGACGCCAGAGGTTGGCCTGCTCCGGACGGCTGCCCTGCAACTGGCTCCAGGCCAGCGAGCCCAGCTGCACTTCCAAGAGCTCGCGCAGACCGTTGAGTTCGAAACGCATGGAGTCCAGGGCCCGGTTATCGGGCGCCGGAGCAGCAGGAGCCGGCGCCGGGCGCGGGCGCTCGGTCAGGGTCGGCTCGATCAGCGGCTCCGCGGCAGTCAATGGCAGACCGGCGAACAACTGGCGATTGGTGATCGAGGCACTGTCGCCCTCGCCCCGCAGGCTCAGTTCGGCCTGGGCGGTGACGATCCGCGACTGGGTCTTGCGCAACTCGTCCTCGAGTTCCATGTTCGGAACCCGTGGCGACAACGCAGACAACTTGTAATCCAGCGCAGCCGTCAGCTCGACACCCCCGGCAATCCGCCGGTTGCCGATGATGGCAGCTTCAGCGCCCAACTCATCACGAACCAGTTTCATGGCCTGACGCATATCGGCGGCGAAAAAACGCTTAACTTGCATAACCCACTACCTCAGCCGTTGGGCCCTACTGTCGCAACGATGGTCACTTGCTTGTTGTCGGGAATTTCCTGGTACGCCAGCACATGCAACCCGGGAACGGCGAGACGCCCGAACCGCGAGAGCATGGCGCGGACCGGACCCGCTACCAACAGAATCACCGGTTGACCTTGCATCTCTTGACGCTGCGCCGCATCGATCAGCGAACGTTGCAGCTTTTCAGCCATGCTTGGCTCCAGCAGAACGCCTTCTTCCTGGCCTTGTCCTGCCTTCTGCAAACTGCTGAGCAAAATTTGTTCCAACCTTGGCTCCAAGGTGATCACAGGCAGCTCAGACTCAGTCCCTACAATGCTTTGGACGATTGCGCGAGACAATCCGACCCGGACCGCAGCAACCAAAGCGGCAGTATCTTGACTCTTGGCGGCATTGTTGGCGATGGCCTCGGCAATGCTGCGAATATCCCGTACCGGCACCTGTTCGGCCAGCAGTGCCTGCAACACCTTGAGCAACTGCGACAACGACAGCACACCCGGCACCAGCTCCTCCGCCAGCTTCGGCGAACTCTTGGCCAGCAACTGCATCAGTTGCTGCACTTCCTCGTGACCGATCAGTTCGCTGGAGTGCTTGTACAGAATCTGGTTCAAGTGGGTGGCGACCACGGTGCTGGCGTCCACCACGGTGTAGCCCAGGGACTGCGCCTGAGGCCGCTGGCTGATTTCGATCCATACCGCCTCCAGGCCGAAGGCCGGGTCACGGGCGGAGATACCGTTGAGGGTGCCGTAGACCTGCCCGGGGTTGATCGCCAATTCGCGATCCGGATAAATCTCCGCCTCCGCCAGGATCACCCCCATCAGGGTCAGGCGATAGGCACTGGGGGCCAGGTCCAGGTTGTCACGGATATGCACAGTGGGCATGAGGAAGCCCAGGTCCTGGGAGAGCTTCTTGCGCACCCCCTTGATCCGCGCCAGCAGCTGTCCGCCCTGGTTGCGATCCACCAGGGGAATCAGGCGGTAGCCAACTTCCAGGCCGATCATGTCGATCGGGGTCACATCGTCCCAACCCAGTTCCTTGGTCTCCATGGCCCGGGCCGGAGAAGGCAGCAGGTCCTGCTGACGCTGGACCTCTTCCAGAGCCTTGACCTTGACCAGATTCTGCTTTCTCCAGACCAGATAAGCCGCACCGCCGGCCACCGCTGCCAGGCTGAGGAAGGAGAAGTGCGGCATGCCCGGCACCAGCCCCATCACCGCCAT
>NZ_MOAK01000030.1:95176-122424 GCF_003732485.1 Pseudomonas protegens | reverse complement strand
CTGCTTGCCCATCTCTTCGGAACCCGAAGCACGCGTCACCATGATGGCGGCCGCGGTGGACAGCAGCAGCGATGGCAGTTGCGCCACCAAACCGTCACCGATGGTCAGCAAGGCATAGACCTTGCCGGCGTCGGCAAAGGTCATGTTGTGCTGGAAGATACCGACCGCCATACCGCCGATCAGGTTGATGAAGAGGATCAGCAGGCCGGCAATGGCGTCACCGCGAACGAACTTGCTGGCACCGTCCATGGAGCCGTAGAACTCGGCCTCCTGGGCCACTTCCAGACGGCGCAGCTTGGCCTGGTTCTGATCGATCAGGCCGGCGTTGAGGTCGGCGTCGATGGCCATCTGCTTACCGGGCATGGCATCCAGGGTGAAGCGCGCGCTCACCTCGGAGATACGTCCGGCACCCTTGGTCACCACCACGAAGTTGATGATCATGAGGATCGCGAAGACCACGATACCAACCACGTAGTTACCGCCGATCACCACCTCACCAAAGGCCTGGATCACCTTACCGGCAGCGGCATGACCTTCCTGACCGTGGAGCATCACCACCCGGGTCGAGGCCACGTTGAGTGCCAACCGCAGCAAGGTGGCCACCAGCAGGATGGTGGGGAACACCGCGAAATCCAGCGGCCGCAGGGCGTACACGCAGACCAGCAGAACCACGATCGACAAGGCGATGTTGAAGGTGAAGAACACGTCCAGCAGGAACGCCGGGACCGGCAACATCATCATGGCCAGCATGACCAACAACAGCACCGGTACACCCAGGTTGCCTCGACCGAGGTCAGCCAGGTTACTGCGAGCCGTGTTGATTAACTGAGAGCGATCCACCGATTTACCCCGTTCCGTAAAGCAAACTTTTGACGCCTGAAGCGGCACAGGCCGGCTACTGCAAGAAGCCTTCCAACTTTGCCGCAGCGGCATAATCCCGCCCTCAACCGGGAGGAACCAGCCTGCCTGCGAACGGCATCGCGCAGCCGCCCTCGTCGGCAAACGAAGCGCCGCAGGGTCGACGGCAAGAGACAGGGTTGCAAGGTGGAATAATGGCAATTAGCCATTTTTCTGACATAAGCAAGGCGCATTCGCCGGCCAGCCAGCGCCTACATGTCTGGAACTAAATAGGATCGATGGGGCCGCCCGAGGACTGCTTGCCGGCGGTGTCGCGCTGCAGATCCGCAGGAATCGGCAAGTCCTTGAGCGGGTCCGGGCGCTTGCCCTTGCCCGCGCGGTGCTGGCGAATCTGGTAGACGTAGGCCAGGACCTGAGCCACCGCCAGGTACAGACCTGCGGGGATCTCTTCCTCAAGCTCGGTGGAGTAATAGATGGAGCGCGCCAGGGCCGGCGACTCCAGCAACATCACCTCATGGGCCACAGCAATCTCGCGGATTTTCAGGGCCAGGAAATCACTGCCCTTGGCCAGCAGCACCGGCGCCCCACCCTTCTCGGCGTCGTATTTGAGGGCCACGGCGTAGTGAGTCGGGTTGGTGATGACCACGTCGGCCTCGGGGATCGCCGCCATCATCCGCCGCTGGGACATCTCACGCTGAGTCTGACGAATCCGCTGCTTGACCTCAGGGCGCCCCTCCTGGTCCTTATGCTCGTCACGCACTTCCTGCTTGGTCATCAACAGCTTCTTATGGGCCTGGTACAACTGCACCGGCACATCCACCGCCGCGATCAGGATCAACCCGCAAGCCATCCACAAAGTGCTCCAACCCACCACCTGGACACTATGGATGATTGCCAGCTCAAGCGGTTCGTGGGCGATCCGCAGCAGGTCGTCAATGTCCGCCGACAGCACCGAAAGCGCCACGAACAGCACCAGGCCGAACTTGGCCAGGGCCTTGAGCAACTCGATCAACGCGGTGAACGAAAACATCCGCTTGAGGCCGTTGGCCGGGTTCATCCGACTGAACTTGGGCGCCAGGCTCTTGCCCGCAAACAGCCACCCCCCCAGGGATATCGGCCCGATGACGGCCGCGAGCAGCAAGGTCAACAGCACCGGCTGCACCGCCAGGATGGCGATCTTGCCCGAGTGCAGCAGGTACAACCCCATGGCACCCGGGCTGAGCAGCACTTCCCGGGGCAAAGAGAAATTCAGACGCATGATTTCCAGCAGATCCTGAGCCAGACCGCCCCCATAAACCAGCAGACCGCCCGCCCCTGCCAGCATGATGGCCAGGGTGTTGAGCTCCTTGGAACGGGCGATCTCACCCTTCTCCCGGGAGTCCTTCTTGCGTTTATCCGTGGGTTCTTCTGTCTTGTCCTGACCGCTCTCGCTCTCTGCCATGGCTCAGCGCGCCTTTGCCAGTTCGCGCAAGAACTGCAAGGCCTCGGAGGCCAGCGGTTGATACTGGTTGAGAATGTCGGCCAGGCTGATCCAGACAATGCCCATGCCGAGCACCAGGGTCAGGGGAAAGCCGATGGAAAAGATGTTCAACTGCGGGGCAGCCCGGGTCATCACGCCAAAGGCGATGTTGACCACCAGCAAAGCGGTGATCGCCGGCAACACCAGGAGCAACGCCGCCCCCAGGACCCAGCCCAGCTTGCCCGCCAGCTCCCAGTAGTGGTTGACCATCAGGCCGCCGCCCACCGGCAGGGTGGTGAAGCTTTCGGTAAGGACCTCAAAGACCACCAGATGGCCGTTCATGGCCAGGAACAGCAGGGTCACCAGCATGGTGAAAAACTGCCCGATCACCGCCACCGAGACACCGTTGGTGGGGTCGACCATGGAAGCGAAGCCCATGCCCATCTGGATCGCTACGATCTGCCCGGCGACCACAAAGGACTGGAAGAACAGTTGCAGGGAAAACCCCAGCACCGCACCGATCAGAATCTGCTCGGCAATCAGCAACAGGCCACTGAGATCCAGGGCGTGCACTTCGGGCATGGGCGGCAGGCCCGGGACTATGACCACGGTAATCGCCAGGGCGAAATACAGGCGCACACGACGCGGCACCAGAGTGGTACCGAAAATCGGCATCACCATCAGCAGCGAGGTAACCCGAAACAGCGGCAACATGAAGCTCGCCACCCAGGTACTGATCTGGGTGTCGGTCAGCGCCAACAGGGACATCGGCTCAGCCGATCAGCTGAGGAATACTGCCGTACAACTGACGGATGTATTCCATAAAGGTTTGCACCAGCCAGGGACCGGCAACAATCAGGGTCACCAGCATCACCAGCAGGCGCGGCAGGAAGCTCAGGGTCTGTTCGTTGATCTGGGTGGCCGCCTGGAACATGGCCACCATCAGACCCACCAGCAGGCTGGGCACCACCAGCACCGCCACCATCATGGTGGTCAGCCAGAGCGCTTCGCGAAACAGGTCTACCGCGACTTCTGGAGTCATTGTCGAGCACCCGCTAACAAGGTTTTAAACACCGCCGAAACTGCCCGCCAAGGTACCAATGATCAGAGCCCAGCCATCCACCAGGACAAACAGCATGATCTTGAACGGCAGGGAAATGATCAACGGCGAAAGCATCATCATGCCCATGGCCATCAGCACACTGGCCACCACCAGGTCGATGATCAGGAACGGGATAAAGATCATGAAGCCGATCTGGAAGGCCGTCTTGAGCTCGGACGTGACGAAGGCCGGCACCAGGATGGTCAGCGGTGCCTGGTCGGGGCTGGCGATGTCGGTGCGTTTGGACAGGCGCACGAACAACTCCAGGTCACTGCTGCGGGTCTGCGCCAGCATAAAGTCCTTGATCGGCACCTGCGCCTTGGCCACTGCATCCTGAGCCGTGAGCTTTTCCGCCAGGTACGGCTGCAATGCATCCTGGTTCACCCGATCGAACACCGGGGCCATGATGAACATGGTGAGAAACAGCGCCATACCGGTGAGGATCTGGTTCGACGGTGTCTGCTGCAGGCCCAGGGCCTGACGCAGGATCGAGAAGACGATGATGATCCGGGTGAAACTGGTCATCAGCATGACGAACGCCGGAATGAAGCTCAGCGCGGTCATGATCAGCAGGATTTGCAGGCTGACCGAGTATTCCTGCTGACCGCTGGCGTTGGTGCCGAGGGTGATCGCCGGGATCGACAACGGGTCGGCCGCCAGCGCCAGCGGCGCCGCCAACATCAGTGCCAACGTCAAGATGATGCGCAACGGCATTACTTCTTATCCTTCTGATCCTTGCCCAACAGCTCCATCAGGCGCTGGGCGAACTCGGGCGTCGCCTGCTCGGCACTGGGCACCTGCACCGGCTCTTTGAGTACATGCAACGGGGTGATGGTGCCCGGGGTCAGGCCCAGCAGAATCTGCTCGCTGCCCACTTGCACCAGCACCAGGCGATCCCGCGGCCCCAGGGCCCGGGAGCCGATCAGCTCGATCACCTGCCCCTTCCCGGCGGGACCGGCCTGCTGCACCCGACGCAGCAGCCAGGCAAGGAAGAAAATCAGCCCGATCACCAGCAGCAGGCCCAGCACCAGCTGGGTCAACTGCCCGCTGACGCTCCCCACTGCCGGGGCTGCGGCCGCAGCTGTGGCCGCCGGCTCTGCAGCCAGGACGCTCAGGGGCAAGCCGAGCACAACCACGCCAAGCAGCTTGTTCACTTAGCGCAGCTTCTTGATACGTTCGCTGGGGCTGATCACGTCAGTCAGGCGAATACCGAACTTCTCGTTGACCACCACCACCTCGCCGTGGGCGATCAGCGTGCCGTTGACCAGAACGTCCAGAGGTTCGCCGGCCAGGCGGTCGAGTTCGATCACAGAGCCCTGGTTGAGCTGCAGCAGGTTACGAATGTTGATGTCGGTACTGCCCACTTCCATGGAGATCGATACCGGGATATCCAGGATCACATCCAGGTTGGGACCGTCCAGGGTGACCGGTTCGTGGCTCTTCGGCACGCTGCCGAACTCCTCCATCTGCAAGCGCCCGGAACTTGACGCAGCCCCCGCATCCGCCGCCAGCAGGGCGTCGATATCCGCTTGACCGGCATCACCGGTCTCTTCCAGCGCAGCAGCCCACTCGTCGGCCAGAGCCTGGTCGTCCTGGGAGTTAATTTCGTCAGCCATCATGGGTCCTCGACGGGCAAAAATTCATTGAACAGCAAACAGGTTGGAGCGCCGTTCAACGGCGCTCGATCGGCTCGATCACTTGCAGCGCCAGGTTGCCCTTGTGGGAGCCCAGCTTGACCTTGAACGACGGCACGCCGTTGGCGCGCATGATCATGTCTTCCGGCAGCTCCACCGGGATCACATCGCCGGGCTGCATGTGCAGGATGTCCCGCAGGCGCAATTGACGACGAGCGACGGTAGCGCTCAGCGGCACGGCCACATCCAGCACGTCCTCGCGCAAGGCCTTGCTCCAGCGTTCGTCCTGGTCATCCAGGTCGGACTGGAAGCCGGCGTCGAGCATTTCGCGGATCGGTTCGATCATCGAGTACGGCATGGTCACGTGCAGATCGCCGCCACCGCCATCGAGTTCGATGTGGAAGGTCGACACCACGATGGCTTCGCTGGGGCCGACAATGTTGGCCATGGCCGGATTCACTTCGGAGTTTATGTACTCGAAGTTGACCGGCATGATCGCCTGCCAGGCTTCCTTCAGATCGACGAAGGCCTGTTCCAGCACCATGCGCACCACCCGCAGTTCGGTGGGCGTGAATTCACGCCCTTCGATCTTCGCGTGACGGCCGTCGCCGCCGAAGAAGTTGTCCACCAGCTTGAACACCAGCTTGGCGTCAAGGATGAACAGCGCAGTGCCGCGCAGCGGCTTGATCTTCACCAGGTTGAGACTGGTGGGTACGTACAGCGAGTGCACGTACTCGCCGAACTTCATTACCTGCACGCCACCTACCGCTACGTCAGCCGAACGACGCAGCATGTTGAACATGCTGATGCGGGTATAGCGGGCGAAACGCTCGTTGATCATTTCCAGGGTCGGCATGCGTCCACGGACGATGCGATCCTGACTGGTCAGGTCGTAGCTTTTGACACTGCCGGGCTCGGCAGCGTGTTCGGTCTGTACCAGACCGTCGTCGACGCCATGCAGCAGCGCATCGATCTCATCCTGGGACAGCAGGTCCTGCACGGCCATGTCGTGTTCCTACTGCAGTACGAAGTTAGTAAAGAGCAACTGCTCGACCACCACTTTGCCAACCTCTTTCTGCGCCACTTCCTGGACGCTGGCAGTGGCCTTCTGGCGGAGCATTTCCTGGCCGACCGGGGTCGCCAGGGTGTCGAAATTCTGTCCGGAGAACAGCATCACCAGATTGTTGCGGATCACTGGCATGTGCACTTTCAGCGCGTCCAGGTCTGCCTGGTTGCGTGCCAACAGGGTAATGCTCACCTGCATGTAGCGCTGACGGCCGTTCTGCGTGTAGTTGGCGACAAAGGCCGGGGCCATGGACTCGTAAATCGCTGCCGGCTTGACGTTGCTGGCGGTCTCCGCAGCCGGCGCAGGTTTGCTCTGAGCACTGTGCATGAAGTACCAGGTGGCGCCGACCGACAAGCCGATGGCCAGCAACAACGCCAGGACAATCAAGAGGATAAGCTTGAGTTTGCTTTTCCCTGCGGTGGGTTTTTCTGCTGCTTCGCTCTTCGCCATGCCAATAATCCGTCACTATTCGGGGGTTCACAGTCGCACGGCAAGGCAAGAGCAAGTGTTATGCCAGATTTGTCTGGAATAGGGGGATAAGCAGCGGGGAGGGAGAAGCAAGGGGCATGGCGGGCTGTTTCGCCACACCCCTTCTGTCACTCAATCAGGCGTAATAGTCCACAGCACTGGTGCCGATCACGGTCTGTACCGGGGCAGCCACTTCAGCCACGCCATGGGGCAACTCTTCGTCGACACCATCCAGGCGCGTGCCATTGGTGCTGGAACCACTCCTGCGGTTCTGCTCCTGCTGCGCCTGCTCCTGCCCCTGCCAACCGCGGGACTGGTCGGAAACGTTGACGTCCACCTGCCCCAAACCCTGCTGGTTGAACATGTCGCGCATACGGTGCATCTGCCCTTCCAAGGCTTCACGGACACCGGCATGAGCACTCATGAAGGTCACCTGGGTCTGCTGGTCAGGAATCATGTGCACACGAATATCCAGGCGCCCAAGTTCCGCAGGCTGCAATTGGATATCCGCCGACTTGAGGTTGGCGCTGGACAGGTACATCACCCGGTTGACCACTTCATCGGTCCAGCCACTCTGGTGCATGGCCAGCGGCTGATTGACCGGCACCGCATTGGCGGTCTTCGGCGTTGCCGCCTGGGTCAGGGCCGCCAGACGATTGGCGAAGTCATCCACCCGGGTATCGCTGGAAGCCCCCTTGAGGTCTTTCAGGCCGTCGGCAATCAATCCAGTGAAGGCCTTTTCGCCACCCTGCTCGGTGCTGTTCTTGCTGGCTTGCTGTTCAAGCATGCCGGCCATGCCATTGGCGAAGTTCTGCACCGACGTCAACTGACCGTCGGCATTGGCGTTCGCTGGCGCGGCCTTGGACTGAGACTGACTGGAAGCCGAGACGTGTCCGCCCTGCTCCATGGCCAGACGCACCGCCGGCAGGGCATCCAGTGGATCGGCCTCGGGATCGAACGCCTCCTTGGACGGCTCTGCCACAGGTGTCACCGCCGGCACTACCGCAGCAGCCACCACAGCCGGCGGCGCCACAGGCACTTCAACCTGAGGTTGTGCCGTCACTTCCGGCGGCGGCACTTCAGCGACCTGAGGTTGCGGCTGGATCGCCGGCAACAGGCTCGGGTCCACCGGCGCCGGACTCACCGAGGCATCGGCCTGCGTGGTGTCGGCCGGTTTGCCGTCATCACTGGCGGCGGCAGGCTTGCTGTCGCTGTTCGCCGGCTTGTCGGCAGGCAAGGTTTTGCCGCTATCGGCAACCGCTGGCTGCGGCGCGGCAGACTGATCGCTGGCAACGCCCTTCTTCGGACTGTTGTCTACGCTCCTGTCCCGCACGGGCTTGGGCGAGTTATCGGCAAAGGTCAGCGACTTGTTCTGCGGTTTGCTCTGGGACTCTTTGGCATAGAGCTGCGCGAAGCTGGACGCCTTGTCCCCAGGTTCGGCAACGCTTGCCAAAGGACTGGCAGGGGCCGCTTGAGTCTTGGACTTAGCGTTGGCCTGAGCTGTGGCCTGGAGAAGCGAATTAGGGGTAACAGCCATGGGACAGTCTCCGCTGCACGGGGATCATAGGTACAGTTGAGAGACTTGTCTGCAAAGGTCGAGCCAGTTTCATCAACCAGCTGATAAAAGGTCGTTTCTCAGCAGTGAAAGCGCTGCAGCTCCTGCTCGCACAAGCGCCGGACAATGGCGAACTCGCCATCGATCTCCCCCACCAGCTGACGAATGCCATCAACGGCTGTTTGTCCGGCCCGCACCTCAAGCTCATGACAGAGCTCCGCCAGACGGATAGCCCCCATGTTGCTGCTACTGCCCTTGAGACTGTGGGCGGTTGCCACTAGCTGCAGAGCATCCTCGGACTTGCGCAACAACCGCACCCGCTCCTCGGAATCGCAGACGAAAGTGTCCAGCAGGACGGGGTATTCATCCTCCATGACTTCCTGCAATGCGTTGAGTACCGCGTGGTCCAGATGTATCTCAGCCACTTGTTCACTCCTTGATCAAGAACCCCAGGATTATGCCAGAGCCTCCCAGGAAAACTCCACGCAGACACTGCGCCCGTCGTCCGCCCACACCGCCTGGCGGCTCATCTGCCGAATCAGGCTGACGCCGCGCCCCGACAAGCGCCCGGTATCGTTGGGCCGGGCCAGGATCGCCGCGACATCGAAGCCCTCGCCACTGTCTTCGACCCTCACGATCAGGCGCCCTCCCGTCTCCTGGGGCTGCACCTGCAAATGCACTCGGACAAAGCCATCCTCCAGCTCCGCCAGCCTCACGGATCGCTCGCGGTAGTAGCGGCTGAAGCCCTCGGCATCGCGCTTGAGCCGGGAATCGAGCCTGAGCACACCGTGCTCCAGGGCATTGGAATAGAGCTCGGCCAGTACGCTATATAGAGCCCCGCTCTGGGAGCGTAGGCCGTGCACCTCAAGCAACAACTGCAGCAGATACGGCAAGGGGTTGAAGCGCTTGAGGGTTGCGGCGCGGAACTCGAAGCTCACCGACCAGTCCAGCGGGCAGGACTGGCCGCTGTCGGAGTAGGTCGGGGCCGACGGCGCAAGCCTGGGAAACTCCGGCAAGCCGACTTCGACCATGCTCACGTCGTCCCGGGCACTGCCGCCAAAGTCCTCCAAGGCCTGCTGAATCTCCTCGAACAGTCGCGCCTGCTCGCGATTGGCGGCAAACACCTGGTGCAACCGCTCCACACCAAACAACTCATCCTCGGCGTTGCAGGTGTCGATCACCCCATCGGACAGCAGGAATACCCGATCACCCGGCGCCATGGGGAACACCTCAGTGCGATCCTCGAAGGCCTCGGCATTCAGCACCCCGAGGGGCAGATGGCGCGCCACCAGGGGCGTACGTGCGCTGCCCGCATGGCGATACAGATACCCCTCGGGCATGCCGCCATTCCACACCTCTACCGCCCGTCGCTGGGTACTCAGGCACAGCAGGGTCGCACAGCAGAACATATCCACCGGCAGGATGCGCTTGAGCTTGGCATTCATCTCCCGCAGGGTTTCCGGCAGCCCGTAACCCTTGGCGGTCATGCCATAGAACACCTCGGCCAGGGGCATCGCCCCCACCGCGGCGGGCAAGCCATGACCGGTGAAGTCCCCCAGCAGCACATGCATGTCGCCCGCCGGGGTGTAGGCCGCCAACAGCAAGTCACCATTGAACAGCGCGTAAGGCGATTGCAGGTAGCGGATGTTCGACGCATCCAGGCAACCGGAGTGGGCAACCTTGTCGAACACCGCCTTGGCTACCCGTTGCTCATTGAGCAAGTAATCGTGGTGACGAGTGATCTGGTCCCGCTGCGCCAACACGGTTTCCTGCAAACGTCGCAAGCGGTCCATGGCATTGATCTTGGCGCCCAGGATCACCGGATTGTAGGGTTTGGCCAGAAAGTCGTCGCCGCCCGCCTCCAGACAGCGAGCCAGCGCCTCCCCTTCACTCAGGGAAGTGAGGAAGATGATCGGCACCAGCGTCTCGCCCGCCAGGGCCTTGATCCGTCGCGCCGCCTCAAAGCCGTCCATCACCGGCATCATCGCGTCCATCAGCACGATGTGCGGACGCTGCTGTTCGAACAACGCCAGGGCCTCGACCCCATTGCTGGCCGCCAACACCTGATGTCCCTGGCGCCGAATGATGCTGGACAGCAGCAAGCGGTCCGCCGCGCCATCTTCAGCGATCAGCACACACAGGGGCTCGGCCATCGAGCGCATACCGCTCAACTGATGTCGAAAAGCTTGTCGAAATTGGAGATGGCGAGGATCTTGCGCACATCCGAGTTGCTGTTGATCACCCGAACATCGGCGTTGTCGCCACCGGCGTGATCACGCAACAGCAACAGCATGCCCAGCGCCGAGCTGTCGAGGTAAGTGGCTTCCTTGAGGTCCACCACGATGGACTCCGGCGTCCGGTTGAGTCGCTCGTAGGATTCACGAAACTCCTGGTGGCGTCCGAAATCGAAGCGCCCCCTGATAGAAATCGTGAGTTTCTGCCCATCCGGGGATATTTCTGTAACGACCGACATGTGACTGCTTCCTTGTCATTGACGACGTTTAAAAGGTTTAGCACCCACTGACCCGGCGAACAACCTGCGGACGAAAAATGAGCGCTCTCAATAAGGATTCTGACGGGGCAGGCGCTGGGAAAGTTCATCCAGCAGCTTCTGTTCGCGCTTGTCCTCAAGCGCCCGAGCCTCATCGATGTAACGCTGCACCAGCTTGCGCAACCCTTCCACCCGGGCATAAGCCTGCTGCCAGGCCTCGCGCGCGCGATCGAGGTTGTTCTGATGCCAGGCAAGGCTTTGCCGCTGCTGGGCCACGGCGGTATCCAGCTGACTGAGAAAATACTGATAGTTCATCAACCAGTGACCACTGACGCCGAGCTTGCCGCGCTCGACCCACTGCTCCTGGTAGTCGCCACGAAAACGCTCCAGATCCCCCAGCTTGCTCTGGGCCACACGCACCTGGCCGTGAAAGTACTCCAGACGTTGGGCAGCGGTACGCTCGGCGCTTTCCGCCATGTCCACCACCGGCGCCAGACGCGCCGCACGGCTGTCGGCCATGGCCGGTTAGCCCCCCGTCGCTGGAGCGAAAAGCAATTCCAGGTGAGTCTGGCTATGACCCAGGCTGACGTTGTCGTTAAGCCCCTGGCGCAGATAGGCGACCATCGCCGGGTGCAGGGAGATTGCGGTGTCGGTATCACGATCGCCACCGGCGACGTAGGCGCCAACGCTGATCAAGTCCCGAGCCTGTTGATAACGCGACCACAACTGCTTGAAGTATTGCGCCCGGGCCATGTTGTCGGGGCTGATCACCGCCGGCATGACCCGACTGATGGAGGCCTCGATATCGATGGCCGGGTAGTGCCCTTCTTCGGCCAGGCGCCGGGACAGCACGATATGCCCGTCGAGCACGCCCCGGGCCGAGTCGGCGATCGGGTCCTGCTGGTCGTCACCCTCGGACAGCACGGTATAGAACGCGGTAATCGAGCCCCCACCGGCCTCGGCGTTACCGGCCCGCTCCACCAGCTTGGGCAGCTTGGCGAACACCGAAGGCGGATAACCCTTGGTGGCCGGCGGCTCGCCGATGGCCAGAGCGATTTCCCGCTGGGCCTGGGCGAAACGGGTCAGGGAGTCCATCAGCAACAGGACGTTCTTGCCCTTGTCGCGAAAATATTCGGCAATCCGCGTGCAGTACATCGCCGCCCGCAAACGCATCAACGGCGCATCGTCCGCTGGCGAAGCCACCACCACCGATCGCTTGAGGCCTTCCTCACCGAGAATGTGCTCGATGAACTCCTTGACCTCACGACCCCGCTCGCCGATCAGCCCGACCACGATGATGTCGGCCTCGGTGAAGCGAGTCATCATGCCCAGCAGCACACTCTTGCCCACGCCGGTACCGGCGAACAGACCGAGACGCTGGCCGCGACCTACCGTCAATAAACCGTTGATGCTGCGAATGCCCACGTCCAGCGGCTGGCTGATGGGGTCGCGCTTGAGGGGGTTGATGGTGGGACCGTCCATCGGCACCCAATCCTCGGCACGCATGCCGCCCTTGCCATCCAGAGCACGTCCGGCGCCATCCAGCACACGCCCGAGCATGCCCATGCCCATGGGCAGACGCCCAGTGTCGGCCAATGGGACAACCCGGGCGCCGGGAGCGATCCCGGCCACGCTGCCCACCGGCATCAGGAACACCTTGCTCCCGGAAAAGCCCATGACTTCCGCCTCGACCTGGACCGGGTGATAGCTGTCATCGTTGATCACCAGGCAGCGGGTGCCCATGGCGGCGCGCAGACCCTCGGCCTCAAGGGTAAGACCGACCATGCGCAGCAGACGGCCTTCAAGGATCGGCTGGCCCGGCAGCGTGATGGCCTCGGCGTAACCCCCCAGGCGCTTGCCGAAACTGGTGCGATCAAGGCGCATCGGGGTGTTCCGCAGGCTCGGTTTGCTCTGTGACGGTGGATTCTGCGGCGTCGACATCCGGCAAAGCCGGAGTCCGTGGACCGAGATCCAAGCTCAAATCCGCCGCCGCCGGGTGCAGCGACTGTTCATGCAACTGATCGAACAGTTGATCCATGGCCTGGGTGATCCGGGTTTCGATGCTGGCATCGATGCGGCTGTGCTCGGTCTCCACCCGGCAACCGCCGGGCAGCAGCGCCTCGTCCTCGACGATGCGCCAGCTTTCCTCGTGCCGCTCGCGCAGGCTCTTGACCTGCTCGAAGTCCTGCGGGTTGACGTACAGACGTACATTGCCAACCCCCAGGGGCAGCAGCTTGAGGGCCTCGCGCATGACGTGTTCGATCTGACTGGAATCCATCGCCAACTCACGCTGGATCACCTGGCGGGTGACATGCTTGACCAAATCCACCAGGGATTTTTCGATCTGCGTATCTTGCTCGGCGATGGGCTCGAACAAATTGACCATCAGCTGTTCGAGCGCCTGCAATTTGGCGACCAGGGCGACTTCAGCCTCCTGGCGAACCTTGAGCGTGGTGCTATGGAAGCCTTCCTTCTCGCCGGTGGCGAAACCTTCGTTATAGGCTTCCTGGCGAATACTCTCGAGCTCTTCGAGGGTCAGCGGCTGGACTTCTTCCAGCGGCACTTCCTCGATTTCTTCCGCCACTTCTTCAGGCTCGGGCTCGGGCTCGGGCGGTTCGGGATCGAAACTGGGCAGCGCCCAGACGTCAAAACCCTCGACGTCCCGGGCACGAATCAGTTCGCTTGGGGACTCATCACTGCTGGACGACATAAAGCGACCTTAGATCATTTCTTCGCCGCCCTTCCCGCCGAGAACGATCTCTCCGGCTTCGGCCATACGGCGGGCAATAGTGAGGATTTCCTTCTGCGCGGTTTCCACGTCGCTGACGCGAACCGGGCCCTTGGCTTCCAGGTCGTCGCGCAGCAGCTCCGCCGCACGCTTGGACATGTTCTTGAAGATCTTTTCCTTGACCCCTTCGTCCGACCCCTTGAGGGCCAGAACCAGGACGTCGGAGGACACTTCGCGCAACAGGGCCTGGATACCGCGATCATCGACATCGGCCAGGTTGTTGAACACGAACATCAGGTCTTCGATCTGACCGGACAGGTCTTCGTCGACTTCGCGGATCGAATCCATGAGCTGGCCTTCGATCGAGCTGTCGAGGAAGTTCATGATGTCGGCTGCGCGCTTGATACCGCCCAAGGTGGTACGGGACGCGTTGGAGTTGCCGGAGAACTGCTTCTCGAGAATCTGGTTCAGTTCTTTCAGAGCCGCCGGCTGCACAGTATTGAGCGAGGAAACCCGCAAAATGATGTCCAGGCGCGCCTTGTGGTCGAAGTTGCCCAGCACTTCACCGGCCTGATCCGGATCGAGGTAAGCCACCACGATGGCCTGGATCTGCGGGTGCTCGTAACGGATCACGTCGGCCACGGCCCGTGGCTCCATCCACTTCAGACTGTCGAGGCCACTGGTGTTGCCACCCAGGAGAATGCGATCGATCAGGCCGTTGGCCTTGTCTTCGCCCAGGGCCTGGGTGAGCATTTTGCGCACATAGTCATCGGAACCGACGCCAAGACTGGTCTGATCGCCGACGATATCGACGAACTCGCTCATCACCTGCTCGACCTGCTCGCGATGCACGTTGCCCATTTGCGCCATGGCCACCCCCACACGCTGAACCTCTTTGGGTCCCATGTGGCGCAGCACTTGCGCGGCATCGGTGGACCCCAGGGACAGCAGCAGAATCGCGGCTTTGTCGACCCGGGTCAGTTTGGCGGTAGCGGCTCGGTTATCACTCATCTGCGTTAATCCACTCTTTCACGACCTGAGCCACACGACCCGGGTCTTCAGCCACCAGACTCTTGATTGCGTTCAACTGAGCGTCATAACCCTCGCTCGGGCTCGGCAGCAGAATGCTTTGCGGGCCGCCGAGGCTGACGCGATCGTTGCCCAGCTCGCCGTCCAGACCGCCCATGCCGCCCAGCTCGACGTCGCTGCCCAGCCCGGCCAGTTGCTTGTTCTTGCCGCCGCCAGTGATGTTGTTGAGCACCGGACGCAGAACACCGAACACCAGCACCAGGATGAACAACACGCCAAGCACTTGTTTGACGATGTCCCAGAACCACGGCTGCGAGTAGAACGGAATGTCGGCGACCACTTCCCCACGCTCGGCGGAGAACGGCACGTTGATCACACTGACACTGTCACCACGGCTGGCATCGAAGCCCACCGCATCCTGCACCAGGCGGGTGAAGCGCGCCAATTCGTCGGCGCTCCAGGGAGCACGGCTGGTTTCACCGTTGGCCGGGTTGACCTTGACCTGATCGTCCACCACTACCGCCACCGACAGGCGATTGAGACGTCCCTGCTGCTGCTTGGTGTGGCTGATGGAACGATCGAGTTCGAAGTTCTTGGTGGATTGTTGACGCTTGTCCGACGGATACGGTGCCAGCATCGGCTGGCCAGTGGCCGGATCCATGATCTGCTGACCGTTGGCGTCCAACAGCGGCTGACCTGGCTGCACCATGCCTGCGGCGGCGGTAGCGCCACCGGTGGTTTGCGGCGCCGATGCCGGCGCAGGCGGCTGGTTGCTCAGGGCACCTGGAACACCTTGCGGGCCATTGCTGCTGGAGCGTTGTTCATTGACCGACTGCTCACTGCGCAGGGCTGGCTGGTCAGGGTTGAACTGCTCGGAGGTGGATTCAACGGCGCTGAAATCGACGTCTGCCGAAACTTCAGCCTTGTAGCGATCGTTGCCCAGCACCGGCTGCAGGATGTTGTGCACCCGCTGGGTCAGCATGCCTTCCAGACGACGGCTGTAGTCGAACTGCTTGCCGGCCATGGTCAGCGCGGAGTTTTCCGCTTGATCGGAGAGCAGGTTGCCCTTCTGGTCGACCACTGTGACTTGGGACTTGCTCAATTCGGGGACGCTGGTAGCCACCAGATTAACGATGGCCATGACCTGGCCCGGCTCCAGGGAGCGGCCGGAATACAGCTCTATCAGTACCGAAGCACTGGGCTTGCGCTCGTCACGGACGAACACCGAGCTTTTCGGAATCGCCAGGTGCACCCGGGCGCCCTTGACATTGTTCAGGCTGGAGATGGTACGGGCCAACTCGCCTTCCAGGCCGCGACGATAACGGGTCGCTTCCATGAACTGGCTGGTGCCCAGGCCTTGCTCTTTATCAAGGATCTCGAAACCGACGTTGCCATCACCCGGCGCTACCCCGGCAGCAGCCAGTTTCAGGCGGGCACGGGGCAAGTCATCGGCCTTGACCAGCAAGGCACCGGAGTTGGGCTCCACGGTGTAGGGAATGTCGGCAGAGGCCAGGGTGTCCATGACCTGCTTGGCGTCCATCCCGGCCAGGCTGCCGTACAGCGGCCGGTAATCGGGTTGCTGGGACCAAAGCACCACGGCAAAGCCGATCGCCACGCTGGCGGCCAGGCCTACCAACAGGCCAACCTGACGCAGCATGGTCATCTGGGACAGGTTTTCCAGGAAAGACAAACCGAACAGCGGCGGTTTACCGTCTATCGGGGTGGCCTTGGCCGGTACGTTATCGGCGACTGCTTCTGCCATGACTCAATCTCGTCCTTAAACCGGCATCTGCATGATGTCTTGATACGCTTGAACCAGTTTGTTGCGCACCTGGGTCAAGGCTTGAAAAGACACGCTGGCCTTTTGCGAGGAAATCATCACATCTGTCAGATCCACACCGCTTTTGCCGATCTCGAAGGCGCCGGCCAACTGATTGGACGCCTGCTGGGTGTCGTTGACCTTGTTCACGGCCTGGCCAAGCATGTCAGCGAAGCTGCTGCCGCTGACCTCTGCCACTGCGGCAGATTTAGGCTGCGACATCGCGTCCATCTGCATGGCCCGCATATCCAGCATCAACCGATTAAATTCAACACCTTGGCTCATGGTCTACTCTCTCTGACGACCCGCAATTTTTTGACGCTCACCGTGCGGTTAGTGAGGTGTTAGCAACAAGGGTGCCAGCTCCATGGCCCAACTCGACAAAAGCCCATCCAGGGCTTCCCATATCAGTAATCAGGTCGCAAACAGATAAGCCTCGACGTCCATTCCGGCGTCCCGCATCTGCGCCAATTTGTAACGCAGGGTGCGCGGACTGATCCCCAGACGCTCCGCCGCCTCCTTGCGTCGGCCACGCTCGGAACGCAGGGTATCGATGATCATCTGGAATTCCCGGCGCCGCAGATCATCTCCCAGGCCACCCGACTCCGGAGGTGCGCCTTCATCCTCGCCGGCCACGCCGCGCAACGCCGACTGACCGGCAGAAGCCAGAGCCGGCAGTGGCGCACAGGCCACGGGCCCGGCCAGACAGAAATCTTCCGGCTGGATCAGGCCGCCCTGCTGCAGGATCAATGCCCGCTGCAAAGCGTTGTCCAACTCCCGGACGTTGCCCGGCCATGGGTAGGCCAGCAGGCACGCTTGAGCCTCGGCCGAGAGTCTGGCGGCGGCGTGCTTCATTTTATTGACGTGTTTGGCCAGCAGACGCTCGGCCAGCGGCAGGATATCGGCGGTTCGCTCGCGCAACGGCCGCCAGGCCAGAGGGAACACCGAAAGACGGTAGTACAAATCTTCGCGAAAACGTCCGGCCGCCACTTCTCCCGCCAGGTCACGGTTCGTGGTGGCCACCACCCGGATATCCAGGGTGATGGGTTTGCGCGCCCCCACCCGCTCCACTTCACGCTCCTGCAACACCCGCAGCAACTTGGCTTGCAGCCCCAGGGGCATTTCGGAAATTTCGTCCAAGAGAATAGTGCCACCGTCAGCCTGCTCGAACTTGCCGGGCTGCGCGGCGATAGCCCCCGTGAAAGAACCCTTCTCGTGACCGAATAGGGTGGCTTCGAGCATGTTGTCGGGAATCGCCGCACAGTTGATGGCGATAAAGGGCTGTGCGCTGCGATGGGAATGCTGATGGATGTAACGCGCCAGCACTTCCTTGCCCGTGCCGGACTCGCCGGAAATCAGCACAGTGGAATCACTGCGGGCCACGCGCGCGGCCAATTCCAGCAATTGCGCACTGGCCGGTTCGAAGGCTACAGGCCCCTCATCCTCGCCCGCCCCCAGGCAACCCAGGGCATGGCGCGCCACCAATTCGAGCAGAGCCCGCGGTTCAAAAGGCTTGACCAGATAATCGGCAGCGCCTTGACGCATGGCCTCCACAGCTCGTTCAACGGCGCCATGGGCGGTCATCAGCAATACCGGCAACTGCGGTTGGCGGGCACGCAACAGCCCCAACAACTGATGGCCGTCCATGCCAGGCATGTTTACATCGCTGACCACCAGGCTGAAGGACTCCACGGCGACCGCTTCCAGCGCCTCTTCCGCACTGCCGACCGCCTTGTAGGCATGACCGGCCAGCAGCAGGGTGTCTGCCAGGGCCTCGCGCAACGCGCGGTCGTCTTCAACCAGTAGAACCTTGATTGCCATTACCTTCACTCCACTCCATGAGCACTGGAGAACAGAGGCAATGTCACCAGCGCACAAGTACCGCGCCCAGGACGGGAACGCAGCGACAATTCTCCCTGATGCGCACGGGCCACCGCCTTGACCACCGTCAGGCCAAGTCCGGTTCCATTGGCTTTGGTGGTGAAAAACGGCTCACCCAGACGCTCCAGGACCGCCGCATCGATACCGCTGCCACTGTCACTGATGCACAGCCGCAGGGTGTCACCACGACTGTACAGGTGCACCTTGAGCCGCGCCGAGCCGGCACTGGCCTGCACGGAATTTTCGATCAGATTGAGCAAGGCTCCGACCAGGGTGTCGCGATTGCACAGCAACTCTCCCTGATGACTGTCGCACTGCCAACGCACGGCAACATCCTGGACATGGGTCAGGGCCGCGGCCTGCAGTGATTGCATTAAAGACCTGGGCGTCAGGCGATCGGTCAGGGGCAGCTCACCACGAGCGAATACCAGCATGTCGCGCACCTGATGTTCCAGCTCGTGCAGGCGCTCCTTGAGGCGCCCGGCGAATCGCTGATGAGTGGCCACCGGCAGCTCCTGCTCGGTGAGGTGACTGGCATACAACAGGGCCGCCGAGAGCGGTGTGCGAATCTGATGCGCCAGGGAAGCAACCATCTTGCCCAGCGAGGACAGACGCTCGTGACGAGCCAACTGATCCTGCAGATGACGGGTTTCAGTCAAATCGTTAAGCAACACCAGTTGCCCGGGCTCGGCATCCAGCGAACGAGTGGCGATCGATAGGCGCCGGCCATCGCGCAGGGAAATTTCATGACCGTCGTCCTCACGGGGCGCAAAGCTGCGGGCGATGATGTTGCGCCACAACTGCCCTTCCAGCGGCAGCCCCAACAGATCACACGCCGCCGGGTTGGCCTCGCTGACAATACCGTGACCATCGATGACGATGACGCCACCGGGCAACAGGTCGAGAAGGTTTTGCAGACGGTTGGCCAGACGCTCTTTTTCCGCCAGCTCCTGCATGCGCTGGGCACTGACCACGGCCAACTCGCCCTTGAGTTCAGTCACCCGAGCCTCAAGCATGCTGTAGGAGTCAGTAAGTTGGCTCGACATCTGGTTGAACAAGGCGAAGGCCTGCTCAAGACCCAGCCGGCTTGCCTGCTCTACGGACGACGATTGCCCCGAAGTAACAGGGACAGGAGACATCTGGGCGGCTTGGGGCATCGTGCTTTCTCGCGTGGCTGACCGTCAGTTAAACGGAACGTTGCAAGAGACTTAGCAATACCCGTGCCTAAAAAAAACCGCCCTTTTTTCAACAACTTGAAAAACAGGCGTCAATCATCCGCCTGTTCATCACCTTCACGGCGGCTCATGCCGTACTTGCGCATCTTCTCCACCAGCGTGGTGCGACGAATGCGCAGGCGCTCTGCAGCGCGAGCCACAATGCCATTGGCATCGTCCAGCGCTTGCTGGATCAGGCCCTGCTCCAGGCTACCGAGGTAATCTTTCAGATCCAGGCCTTCCGGCGGCAGCATGGCGGTGGCGGCGAAGTCCGGCGCATGGCCATTGATCGCCACCCGCTCTTCCAGATCGCTGCGCAGACTGTCCACCAACTGCTCGTCTTCATCATCGACGTAGCGGAATTTCTTGGGCAGCTCGACCACACCAATCACCCCGTACGGATGCATGATCGCCATGCGTTCCACCAGGTTGGCCAGCTCGCGGACGTTACCCGGCCAGCCATGCCGGCACAGGGACATGATGGCTGCGGAATTGAAGCGGATCGAACCGCGCTTCTCATGTTCCATGCGCGAGATCAACTCGTTCATCAACAGCGGAATATCTTCCACTCGCTCACGCAACGGCGCCATCTCGATGGGGAACACGTTGAGGCGGTAGTACAGGTCCTCACGGAAACTGCCCACCTCAATCATGCTTTCAAGGTTTTTATGGGTGGCCGCGATGATTCGCACATCGACACCCTGGGTCTTGTTGCTACCTACGCGTTCGAAAGTACGCTCCTGCAGCACCCGCAACAGCTTGACCTGCATCGGCAGCGGCATATCGCCGATTTCGTCGAGGAACAACGTGCCACCGTTGGCCAGCTCGAAGCGCCCGGCGCGACTGGTAATGGCCCCGGTGAATGCGCCCTTCTCATGCCCGAACAGCTCGCTTTCCAGCAACTCTGCAGGAATGGCTCCGCAATTGACCGGAACGAATGGCGCGTCACGACGCTTGGAGTGGTAGTGCAGGTTACGAGCCACCACCTCCTTGCCAGTCCCGGACTCACCGAGAATCAGTACGCTGGCATCGGTATCCGCTACTTGCTGCATCATCTGCCGCACGTGCTGGATCGCACGACTGGTGCCTACCAGGCTGCGGAACAGGTTGGGTTCTCGATGACGACCGCGCTCGCGGGCCTGATCGTACATTTCACGATAGACCTGGGCACGATGCAGGGAGTCGAGCAACTTGCTGTAGCTAGGAGGCATTTCCAGGGTGGAAAGCACTCGACGACGCTGGTCTTCAGGCAAGTCGATGGAAGAATTTTCGCCCATTAACAAAACCGGAAGGAACTCATCCCAGGTTGAGAGTGTCTTTAACAGGCCCAAAAGTGCACCAGGAGCATTTACGGTCCCGATAAGGACGCAAATTACTTCACGACTTGACGACAAAGAGCCGACGGCCTGCTGCCAGTCATGGCTACCGCAGGGTAAATTTTCTTCACCGAGAAAATTTAAAATCACCGCCAGGTCGCGGCGGCGCACGCTATCGTCATCGATCAGCAGAATTTTGGTTTCACGCCACATGCAATAGCAACTTCCCTAGTCAACTCAATGCCCAGAATGAGGGGCAAGCTAGACGCCCTTTAGGCATTTTCTGCCTTATAGACGCCTGAAATCTGAAAACAGCTACTAGTTAAGTCAAAAATGCGTGCACAGTCAAATTTATGGCGCGCAACGTTCGGATTAACTCAACATCAACCGAACAAATGGTAAACCTTTGCCGCGTTCTGTGCTTGAGTGATCTGCGACATCTCGTCGACTATCGCCTGACGCTCGCCGGTTGCCACCTCAAGCAGTTGTCGATAAACCCCCAACAACTCCTCCAGATTGTCCCGCAATGCGGCCTCGTCGACCTGAGCCTCGCTGAGCACGTCCTCCATGCATGAACGGCAAGCCAGGTCCAGCTCGCCAATGGCTTGCCAGTTGCGCTCAGCCAGGGCGCCAACCAGCGCCTCACGGGTTTCTTCAATGCGTTGCAGGACAGCACTCATGGAGTTTCTCCTTAAAACTGCGGACCCGGTGCGGCGATAGCATCCCAGCCATCCTTGACCGTGCGCAGCAAATCGGCGACTTCATCGAGAATCTTCGGATCGGTCTTGATATTGGCTTCAGTCAGGCGCGTCATCATGTACGTGTAAAGACTGTCCAGATCCCCCAGGGTGTCCATGGAGTTTTCCAGGTCCAGGCCTTCACGCAAGCCGCCAATGATGCCAATGGCCTTGCTGATGAATACGCCTTTGTTGGCGATATCCTTGCGCTCGATCGCCCCCTTGGCCTGAGCGATACGATCCAGGCCACCTTCCATCAGCATCTGCACCAGGCGATGAGGACTGGCTTCGGAGGTCTGTGCCTGCGCACCGATCTTCTGATACTGCCGAAGGGCTAACATCGGATTCATGTAATACCTCTTCAAAACTCAAGGGTTCGTATAAGCAATGTATCGACGTAACGTCAAAAAACTTTAGGCCAAATACAAAAACCCGGAGCGCTGGAAAACGCTGCCGGGCTTTTGGCGCAGGCTGGATATTAGCCTTTTTTCTGTGCGTTCAACGCTTCGAACATCGACGTGATGTTACTGGCAGTGGCCTTCAACTTGCCCACCAGGGTATCCATGTCGTTGTACTTCTTGGTCAGTAACGCAGTCAGCGTCTCCACTCGGCGATCCAGGGCATCCTGCTGATCGCTGAGCTTTTTCTTGGTGATATCCAGCGTCTTGGTCCGAGTGGTGAGAATCCCCTCGGTCATGGTACCTACGCCCTGAGTGAACGGCTTGATAGCGGAAGTCATGCGATCAAGCAGGCCCGGATTGGTGCCATCGCCGGAAAACAGCTTCTGCACTTCGCCACCGAGTTTTTTGTCGGTCATGGCGACGGTGAACTTCTTATCGTCGAAATCCAGCGCACCAGTCTTCTGGTTGGTGGTAATCCCCAACTGCGCCAGCACTGTCAACTTGTCACCCGCACCTACCTCCGACAACGGAGCACGAATCGCCGCCAGAATCGAGCGAGGAAGAGGGTCGCCGGTCAATTGAGCAGGAACCGTCAGCTTGCCATTGTCGTCCAGCGAGGGCTTGGTCAGCGTCGAAATGCCATTGGCCACGGCGTTATAGGCATCGACAAACTTCTGAATCGAAGTCTTCAGACCTTCAGTATTGGTCGCAACAGTGATAGTGATCGGCTTATCAGTCTTGGCCACCAAGTTGAGCTTGAGACCGGAAACAGCCTGAGTAACGGTATTGGTCTTGCTGGTCAGCTGCATGCCATCGATGCTGAAAACCGCATCCTTGGCCAGTCCGCCAATATTCCCGGATGCGCCGGCACCAGCACCCATTGGCTGAGTACCATCAACCGTCAAATCGGGAATACCACTGACAGAAATATCAGAGCCAGCACCAGTCTTCTCAGAACCAATCACCAGCCGCGAACCGAACGAGTCGGTCACGATGTTGGCACTGATCCCGGCCATGGCCATCTTGGAATCGGCGTTGATCGAGTCACGCACCGACTGCAATGTCGCATTTGCACCGACTGTCAGCGGATAGTTAATGCCATTTTGAGTGATGTTCAACGCACCACTCGGAATGGCACTGGTATTTCCTCCGGCAAAAGCCTTACTGGCCACTTTTGACGAAGTTGCAAGATTAGTCACCTCAACAGTGTACTTGCCAGCCACCGCATAGTTGTCAGCTGTGGCATCCACGGTTTTACTGTCGCTGGAGGTCGCCGCAAAACCGCTAAAGGAAGGATTGACCGCGCTTCCAAGCCCTGTGACCGACAGGGTGCTTTGGAAAGTCGACAAAAGAGATTGCAAGGTGCCGATACCGGAGATACTCGCACTGTTGTTGGTGGTTGCACGGTCGATCTGCCCCTGCTTGGCCGCTTTGTCAGCCCCAACCAACGCCTTGACGATAGCACCAGTATCGAGGCCGGAACCCAGACCGGTACCCGGTAGAATTGGACTTGCCATGTGTATCTCCCTTCAATGTGCCGCCGGTCTTTTGACTACTACAACACCCAAAAGAACACAGCAACAAGTTTCATGCCAGCTATCAGACTTTCGCGCTGAACAGCAGGCTGCTGGCGTCATTCAAGCTATTGGCCAATCTCAGCACTTCTTCGTTGGGGATCTGACGAACCACCTCACCCGAATCACTGGCAATGACCTTGACCACAACCTTGCCGGAGGGCTCGTCGATCGAGAACTCCAGGTTACGCTTGACCGACTGGACGAATTTCTCGATTTCCTGCACGGCCATCTTCAACTTTTCCTGCTCGGTCTGAGCACCTTTCTTACCGTGCTGACTGGCAGTTTCAGCGATAGTAGGCACCACCTCTCGAGGCTTCTCAACGGGCTTGTCAGCAACTGGCGTCACCGGCTTGGCCGCTGGATAAGACAAGTTCAGCTTCACGCTCATATCCATGTCCATCACCTCTTAAAGTAAAAAAGCGAGAGAGCACGACCAGCGCACTCCCCCGCCAAAGCTTAGCCAGCTATTACTGAAGCAGTTTCAGTACAGCGGATGGCAGTTGGTTGGCCTGGGCCAGAACTGCAGTCGAAGCTTGTTGCAGAGTCTGCTGCTTGGTCATCTGGGCAGTTTCAGCAGCGAAGTCGGTATCTTGTACGCGACCCAGTGCAGCACTGGCGTTTTCGTTGATGTTCTGCAGGTTGGAGATGGTGCTGGTCAGACGGTTCTGGGCAGCACCGAGGTCGGCACGGCTGGAGTTGATGGTCTGCAGCGCTTTTTCGATCGCGTTGATCGCGTTGCTGGTGTTGGTTTCAGCCATGGCGCTGCTGGTGGCGCTGATGGAGATAGTCGCCGAGTCTACGCTGAGGGTCGCAGCGTCGAAGCCGCTGGCCAGAGTGATGGTGATCTGGTTGGTAGCACCAGTGTTGGAACCAACCTGGAAGGTCATGGTGCCAGCGCTACCGTCGATCAGGTTCTTGCCGTTCAGGTTGGTCGACTTGGCGATACGAGTCAGCTCGTCGGACATCTGAGCGAATTCTTTGTCCAGAGCGGTACGGTCTGCAGTGCCGTTGGAGTCGTTTCGCGACTGGAGAGCCAGCTCACGCATACGCTGCAGGATGTTGGTGGATTCTTGCATCGCACCTTCAGCGGTCTGGGCGATGGAGATACCGTCGTTGGCGTTCTTGATCGCCATGGTCTGACCACGGATCTGCGAAGTCATACGGGTAGCGATCTGCAGGCCGGCGGCGTCGTCTTTTGCACTGTTGATTTTCAGGCCGGAAGACAGGCGAGTCATCGAAGTCGACAGAGCGTCGGAAGCGCGGTTCAGGTTTTTCTGAACGTTCAACGACGTGACGTTAGTGTTTACTGTTAAAGCCATGACGAATTCCTCGTTGGTTGGGTACTGCGGCTTCCGGCCCTGGCAACCGCCGGGTAATGGCCTAGAGAACCTTCGTAATAGTTATCGTCGCCAATGCAAGTTGCTTTAGGGCTTTTTCAAAAATATTTGCCATCACCCTGCCACCCCTTGGAAAACAAGGGGTTAAGCCCATCGACAAGCGAAAAAATGTCGCCAGAAAACCCACGCAAAAACCAGCTTTGAGCCTGCAGACGGGAAACCCCGTCAACCGTCGAGCCCAACCTGCAGCCAATCCAACATTTCATATTCGAGATAATCAGCCAGACCCAACCAGTTCTGCGTTTCCTGGCAAGCCAGCATCAGGCCCAGCAACCGGGCCCAGTCCTGCTGAACCGACACCGGCGCACTATCCAACCGCAACTGTATGGGCTCGAACAACTCGACCATGCCCTCTACAGCCTCCACATCCCGGCCCAGGCGGAACAGATCGGCAACTTCCCGGGCACGATCAAACACAGGCTCAAGTCGCTTCATTGAACAAAATATCCATGGAAGGTAGTGCCCAGGATCATCGCGCCACTGCGACTAGTATTGAAGAACACCACTTCGGGCCGACTCGCGATGTAACGCTCCAGCTCGCACAGGTAGCTGCGAAAGTTGAGCTGGGTCTTGACCCGCTGCCCATGGCCGTCAAGCACCCAATGCCGGGCCACGCCGGCCTGGGGACCCAGGTCGCCGTCCTGCCACCCGGCATGGCTACGATTCTGAGGAAACGCGAAGTCCGTACCAAACAGGGTGATCCGCCTGCCGCCCATCTTCACCGCCAGATCCACTGCCGGATGAATCACACTGCCTCCGGCATGCAATTGCGCCCGCGGTATCCGCTGGCGCAACGCCTGGAATACCGGACTGGAGGAATAGCCCACATACCGCGGCCCCTGCCAACCTTCAAGAACCAACGGGTCCGCCAGGGGCAGATAGACCAGAACGACGCTTTCACTGCCCTGGCCCGGCAGGTGCACGGTGGAGATTCGCTGATCGATACTGACCACCAGATCCACACGGATGCCTTGCTTGAGCAGGGGCAGATAGGCCGTATCCACACAGATCAACAACGGCCGCTCAGGTTGTTCGGCTACGACCCGCAATGCCTGGTAATGCTGTTCCAGGCTCGGTCCCGTAGCGATCACGAACACCTCGCGCCCAGCGTGAAGATCAAACAGTTCGGCAACATCGCGATCCGCCCTAACCCAGGGCTCGATGGCGTCCAGACGCGCAGTGATGTCCGGCGCATCGGCCGAGAACAGACGATTGTTGAAAGACAGATGGGTCTCGCTGATCAGCCGGTCGCGAATCTTCGCGTTGTAATCATCGGCCAGCACCAACTCGGCCGGCAGGGCGAAGAACGGCAGTTGAATCTCCGGCAGATCGCCGGCATACAGCAACTCGACCCGTGGATCGGCCAGCCAGTCCTGCTGATCAAGCAGCTGCAGCACCAGCCTGAACACCGCGCCATTGAGGATGTGCACGTACAGACGCGTCAACTCCGGCCGCTGGAGCAACGCCCGCTGCAGGTCTCCCAGGCCGCAGCCGTACAGATGCAGGACCGGCGCCTCAGGCAGACTGGCAGCCTGGGTATGCGCCTCACGGGTACGATCATGACGGCTGGTGAGCTGGATACCGGCGATGCTCAGGGTCGAGCCCAGCCCCTCCACCAGGTCCGCCTGCAGCGCGTCACTGTCTTCAGCCAGCAGCCGCTCCAGCAGCACCGGCCAGCGCTCGCCCAGGACCTGGGCATTGTGTTCCAAGCTGTCGCTCATGCTGCCTCGCTTATCACTCGCGCAAAAAAATAGCGCTCAAGATTACACCTTGAGCGCTACGTGTGCCGCCGGAAGCTGAGCGTCAGGAGCGATAAATGATAGCCGACCCCCAGGACAAACCAACGCCGAAGCCACTCAAGGCCACGCGCTTCCAGCTGGAATCGAACATGTGCTTTTCCAGTAGCAGCGGAATGCTCGAGGAAACCGTGTTGCCGGTTTCCATCATGTCCTTGATGAACTTGTTCGGATCGCCCTCGAAACGCCGGGCCACGGCGTCGACAATCGCGGCACTTCCCTGGTGAATGCAGAAGGCATCGATATCGTCAGGCTGCAAGCCCGACTCGGCCAACAACTCGTGCAGGTGGGCAGGCACCTTGAGCAGTGCGAAGTTGAACACCTGGCGGCCGTTCATGAAGAACACGCCATCACTGACTTTCAAGTGCGGAGCACCGGAGCCATCAGTGCCGAACTTGGCCTTGCCCAACTGCCAGGTAGCCCCCTCGCCCAGCCAGGTGGCGGTGGCGGCATCGCCGAACAGCATGGTGGTGTTGCGGTCTTCGGGATCGACGATCTTCGAATAAGGATCGGCGGTGACCAACAGGCCATTTTTCAGGCCCGCAGCTTCCATGAAGCCCTTGATGGCATAGATACCGTAGACATACCCGGAACAACCCAGGGAAATATCGAAGGCCGCCACCGTGGTCGGCAGGCCCAGTTTGTCCTGAACGATCGCAGCGGTGTGGGGTAGCCCTTCCTCGTCACCGTTCTGGGTGACCACGATCAATACGTCGATGG
>NZ_MOAK01000030.1:88409-95115 GCF_003732485.1 Pseudomonas protegens | reverse complement strand
GAAGTCTCTTGCCCGGAGTCTTTGCGCGGCAGGAAAGCGGAACCGATCTTGCCCAGGATGAAGTCTTCATCCTTGGCGAACTTTGCACCTTGTGCGTAATTGTCCACGCCGGCTACAGGCACGTAGCTCGCAATGCTTTTTATGCCAATCATTACGGCTTCCCAATAATAAACAGCTCAATACCCCCGCTCAATCACTGAGCAGGGGCTGCCGAAAGAAACACAGATACTTGCGCCGAACACAACGGCATCGGGAAGAACCAAGGGCTATCACGGGTCCTGTCACGCAGGGCTGGCGCCATCTTCCCGGGCAATACAATACAGTGAAGATGCACGTTATGACTCGCAGGTCACGCTATTTTGCCGAATCAGCCACACAAAGGCCTATTCGATGAGCGACCAGTCCAGTGCCGTGCCGCGCTTGAGGGCCTGACGCGCACGACGGCCGAGTAGCGCATCGTAGTGCTTGGGAGCCAGCCCCAGTCCGGGGCGGATTGCCCGCACGTTGTCGGCGCTGAACAGCTCCCCGGCCTGCATGTCCTGGGTGACATACAACGACCGACGGTACATCAGCGACTGGCTCTCGGCCTGGGTAGCGCCATAGCGCACCTGCCCCATGGCCTGCCAGGCCCGCTCGGTTTCCACCACCAGGCTGGCCAGCTCCCCTGGCTCCAGGGAAAAACTGGCGTCGACCCCACCGGCCGAACGGTCCAGGGTGAAGTGCTTTTCGATCACCGTGGCGCCCAGGGCCACAGCAGCCACCGAGACCCCAACCCCCATGCTGTGATCGGACAGGCCCACTTCACAGCCGAACAGTTCCCGCAGATGAGGGATGGTCAACAGGTTGCTGTTGGCCGGCGAAGCCGGATAGGTACTGGTGCACTTGAGCAATACCAGATCCCGGCAGCCGGCCTGCCTGGCGGCCCGCACGCTTTCGTCCAGCTCGGCGATGCTGGCCATGCCGGTGGAAATGATCAGCGGCTTGCCGGTAGCGGCGACCCGGCGAATCAGCGGCAGGTCGGTGTTTTCAAAACTGGCGATCTTGTAGGCCGGGACGTCGAGGCTTTCGAGAAAGTCCACCGCGCTCTCGTCGAACGGCGTGGAAAACGCCAGCATGCCCAGCTCCCGCGCCCGGGCAAAGATTGGCTCGTGCCACTCCCATGGCGTATGGGCGCGCTGGTAAAGGTCGTACAGGGATGAGCCGGCCCAGAGGCTGTCCGGGTCCTTGATGAAAAACTCCCCCTGATCCAGGTCCAGGGTCATGGTGTCGGCGGTGTAGGTCTGCAACTTCAGGGCATGGGCACCGGCCCCGGCGGCGGCCTCGACAATCTGCAGGGCCACATCCAGCGACTGATTATGGTTGCCGCTCATCTCGGCAATGATCAACGGCGCCGCACCGGCGCCCACGGAGCGCGAGCCGATCTTGAAACTAGTCATCCAGATGTTCCTTCAACACACGGGTGAATTCACAAGGTGCCTGGCAATAGCCGACCCGGCGAAACAATGTCAGTGAAACCTGATTCTCTGCCAGCACCCGAGCCCCCAGGCGCTGCACATCGGGCCAATGGCGCATCAGCCAAGCCTCGCCCTGCTCCAGCAACGCCCGCCCCCAACCTAGCCCCAGGTGCTCGGCAAACAGGTAGATCGACACATCCGCCTGAATGCCTTGGCGGTCATAGCGCAGCACCCCCACCGCCCCCGCGGCTATTTCCGCTATCAGCAACAGCCGCTGCGGATCATTCACAGCAGCCTCCAGCCAGCGCACATGGTCCGGCCACTCAAGCGCCTCAGGCTGCTGGGACCAACGCCTGACAGGCTCGGCATTGCGCCCCTCGAACAGCAGCCGGGCATCCTCCACAGTCGCCGGGCGCAAGCGCAGCGCCGCAGTGAACAACGCCGCCGCCATTCGCTGCACGCCCCGACCATCCACCAGGTCGCGGGCCCGGCGGGACAGGCTATGACGCAACCCCGGATTGTCCAGCAGCAGGCTCAGGGCCTGGCGCACCTGCTCCACGCTGACCTGCTCACAGGCCCCCAGGTACAAGTGGGCACCCGCCTCGGCCAGCAACCGGGCATTGGCCTCCTGGTTAGCGGCCACGGTGATGCACAGCGTAGGCACGCCCAATACCGCCCGCTCCCAGCTGGTACCGCCTCCCGCGCCCAGGCACAGGTCGGCCTCGGCCAACAGCCCGGCAAAATCCTTCACATAGCTGTGCAGTCGCCAGTGCGGCCGTTCGGCAGCCAGGGCCTGCATGGCCTGCCAGTCCGGGTTGCCGCTGCCGGCGACGAAGTCCACTTGCAGATCGTGAAAATCCAGCAGTGCCAACATGGCCTTGTGGGTCTGGCCGGCGGCATCGAAACCGCCGAAGTTCACCAGCAAGCGCCGCGGCTGTGGCCGGATCGATATGGGGGGGCGGCGAAACTCTTCGCGCAGCAAGGCGTAATGCGGACCGAACAGGGTCCGGCACGACGCGTCGTACAACCCGGAATAGGCCTCGGCGCTGCCGCTGAAGTTCTGATCCAGCAACAGGTCCACGGCATGCTTGCGGTTGGCCAGATCGTCGATCGCGGCGATCCTCGGCGCCCATTGGCGAGCGGCGCTCTGCCATTGATGATCGAGGCCGTAATGATCCACCAGCACCCAGTCGAAGGCCGGCTGAGAGGCCAATGCCAGCTGCAGCGCGGCAATGTCCGCCTGCCAGGGCAAGGGCGCCTCGATCCCCAACTCTGGATGCTCGCCGACGTAGCACTCCGGCAATTCAAAGGCCTGGAAGCCCTCGGCTCGCAGCGCCTCCAGGCGATGGCCGGGCAGACGCCGACAGGCGAACGCCACATCAGCGCCCTGGCGGCGCAGTTCCTGGGCCAGGGTCAGGCAGCGGGCCACGTGGCCACTGCCGATGGCCGGCGATGCGTCGGCGCGGATCAGCGCCCTCACTCCAGCTCTCCTGCGGCCTTCAGCGCGGCATACAGGTATTCAGCTCGCTGCCAGTCCTCTTCGGTATCGATGTCCTGCACCAGATGACGGGGCAGGATCACCGGCAGGCTGCGGGGCGAGAGCAGCACCTCCCCCTCCAGCCAGGCCTGGCTCCTGCCCCAGTAGAACTGCCCCGCATCCTGATAGGCCGGTGGCAGATCCTGGGAACGGCTCTGACGAAATTCCGGGTACAGGGCATTGAGCGCCCCTTGCTCATCGAGAGTCAGCGCCCGCTGCACGGGAAAGCCGAAGCTGCACACCGAGAAGGCGAACGCCTTGTCCGGGTGCTGCACCAACGTCTCCAGCCCCTGGCGCAGATAACGCACCTGCAGCAAGGGCGCGGTGGCGTAGATACAACACGCGTACTCAAACACTTGCCCTTGCTCCTGCAACACCTGCAAGGCATGGACAATCACCGCTGCCGTGCCGGTGAAGTCATCTGCCAGGGACTGTGGCCGAACAAACGGCACCTCGGCGCCACAGGCGAGCGCCAGTTCGGCGATCTGCGGATCGTCGGTGCTGACCACTACTCGCTGGAACAACCCGCAACTCAATGCCTTGTCGATGGAGCGAGCGAGCATCGGCACACCATCGAAGGCCCTGAGGTTCTTGCGCGCGATACGCTTGCTGCCGCCTCGGGCAGGAATGATGGCGATTGCGCTCACGATATTGACGGCTCCTGAATCCAGCGTCGCACCTGCTGGACAACATAGTCCTGCTCGCTATCACTCAACCCGGGATAAATCGGCAGGCTGATGGCTTCTGCGTAATAGTGCTCGGCCTCGGGAAAGTCCCCCTGGGCGAAGCCCAATGCCTGGTAATAGGGCTGCAGGTGCACCGGGATGTAATGCAGATTGATCCCGATTCCCGCCTCACGCAGCCCCTCGAAGATCTGTCGATGGGAGTGCTGCAATCCGTCGAGCTGCAACCGCACTACATACAGGTGCCAGGCCGACTGCGCATCAGCCTGAGCCCTGGGTAGAGTCAACGGCAGATCCTGCAACAGGCGATGGTATCGGGCCGCCAGGTACTGGCGTCGCTGTACAAAGCCATCCAGTTTGTTCAACTGTGACAGGCCCAGCGCCGCCTGAAGATCGGTCATCCGATAGTTGAAACCCAGCTCCACCTGCTGGTAATACCAGGGACCATGGCTGACCTCACTCATTTGTTGCGGATCACGGGTCATGCCATGGCTACGCAGGCGCCGTAAACGATCCGCCAACTCAGGGCGATTGGTCAGAACCATCCCCCCCTCGGCGCTGGTAATGATCTTCACCGGATGAAAGCTGAACACAGTCATGGCGGCAAACTCGCCGCACCCGACGGGTCGGCCGGCATAGCGCGCTCCCACCGCGTGAGAGGCGTCCTCGATCACGATGAAGGCATAACGCTCGGCCAGCTCAGCCAACCGGCGCATGTCACAGCTCTGCCCGGAAAAAGCCACCGCCACCACCACCTTGGGCAGGCGCCCTATGGCCTGGGCAGCCTGCAGCTTGCAGGCCAGGCCCTCAACATCAAGATTCCAGGTCTGCGGATCGATATCGACAAAATCCACATCCGCGCCGCAATAACGCCCGCAGTTGGCCGAAGCCAGAAACGTGTTGGGGCTGGTCCACAGCCAATCGCCAGGCCCCAGGCCGGCCGTCAGGCAAGCAATGTGCAACGCCGCCGTGGCATTGCAGACGGCCACCCCATAGGCTGCTTCGCAACGGGCCGCCACTGCCTGCTCGAAGGCATCGATGGTTGGCCCCTGAGTCAGCCAGTCGGACTGCAAGACGGCCAGCACGGCATCGATATCCGCCTGATCCAGGCTCTGACGGCCGTACGGAATCATGCCGAAATCCCGTCATGCAACTCGGCAATCTGCCCCACAGAAAGAAAGTGTGGATTGGTATCGGAGCGGTATTCGAAATCCTCCGCGACCGAAACGCCCCTCTCCCCGACCCCATCAACGGCAAAATCGACATTGACACTGGTGAAGCGAATGGACGGTTGAATCGTGTAGTGATCGGCAAACTCCAGAGTCATGCGCGCATCATCCAGAGGCACCATCAACTCATGGAGCTTCTCTCCAGGGCGGATGCCTACCTGTTTCTGTGGCAGATGAGAAGCCATGCCCGACGCCAGATCGACAATGCGAATCGAGGGAATCTTGGGCACGAAGATCTCACCGCCATGCATACGGGCAAAGCTGTCCAGAACAAACTGCACGCCATGATCCAGAGTGATCCAGAAACGTGTCATGCGCTCATCAGTAATGGGCAGTTCCTTGGCGCCCTCGGCAATCAATTTGCTGAAGAACGGCACCACCGACCCGCGAGAGCCCGCGACATTGCCATAGCGCACCACGGCAAAACGGGTTGGCTGCTCACCGGCAATGTTGTTCGCCGCCACAAACAGCTTGTCCGACAACAACTTGGTGGCGCCATACAGGTTGATCGGACTGGCCGCCTTGTCGGTAGACAAGGCCACGACCTTTTTCACCCCATTGTCGATGGCCGCAGCAATGATGTTCTCCGCACCATTGACGTTGGTACGAATGCATTCCGTGGGATTATATTCGGCGGCCGGCACCTGCTTCAGGGCTGCAGCATGGATCACATAGTCAATGCCGCGCATGGCTTGACGCAAACGCTCGGCATCACGCACATCGCCGAGAAAATAACGCATGCAGGGCGCATTGAAGGTTTGCTGCATTTCATACTGTTTGAGCTCGTCACGGGAAAACACCACCACCCGCTTGGGCTGATACTGCTCCAGCAGACGACGAATGAAACTGCGCCCGAACGAACCGGTGCCACCGGAAATGAAAATCGACTTGCCATTGAACATGACTGAATCCTTATCCGAGCAACTGGGCCCAATTTACCGAGCTGGCAACACCCAGGGCAAAGCCCTTGCCGCTCAACGCCAGGTTCTGGTTATAGGCAGTATCCTGGGCAAAGCGCGCCGCCCACTTGTCCTGCAGGGCCGCGGCCGCCTGTGGGTGTTGCGCCAAAGTCCCCGGATGCTGCACCTGGGCCTGGGGCGTCAGTACCGTGAGGTAACCGGCATCAGCCACTTTCAGGCACAGGTCGACATCGGCGAAGGCCTGGTCGAAATGCTCTTCGTCCAACCCGCCCACCGCCTCGAACAGCACCTTGGCGATCATCAGGCAGGCACCGGACACCGCTGAATAGTTTTTCTCCACCCACAGGCTATTCATGTAGCCCGCTGCCTCCTTGGCCTCACCGGCGAAGGCGGCCCCCAGGTGCCCGTCAAAACCCAGGATCAGCCCGGCCTGGGTGGTCACGCCGTTTTCGTTCACCAGCTTGGCGCCGACAATCCCGACTTCCGGGCGTTGAGCCTGGTTGAGCAGGCTCTCGATCCAGTTGGCGTTGAACACCTCGGCATCGGCCGAGAGCAGCACCAGGTACTCGCCCCGAGCTTCCCGGCACGCCATGTTGTACAAGGCCGAAGTACTCAGGCGTTGGCCGCTACGCAATACACGAATGCGCTCGCCACGGCCTTCCAGGCTGGTCAGCCAGCTGTCGAGCTCGGCACTCTGATTGTGGTTTTCGGCGATCAGCACTTCATAGCGCTGGTAGCGGGTGCGCTGCAGCACGCTGACCAGGCAGCGTTGCAACTCGGCGAAATTGTCCTGGCTGGGCAGAATGATCGACACCAGCGGCCGCCCGGCGTGCTGATACTCGATCTGGTAGGTGCCCGGCTGCGCCGAACCGACCTGAGCGCG
>NZ_MOAK01000030.1:80444-88384 GCF_003732485.1 Pseudomonas protegens | reverse complement strand
GATAGCCTCGTGCGGCCAGGTGCCGGGTCAGCACCTGCCGCTCTTCGGCCTCCGCCTTGTCCCCCGGGGCCTGACAAATCAGCAAGGGCTCGGCCAGGTGGGCCAGGCCGGCCAGACCACCGTCCTGGATCAGGCGCAATACAAGGTCCAGTTCCAGTGCCTGCTTGAGCTCACGGGAGAAACCACCGATCTGCAGCACCGTCTCTCGATCCAGCAGCCAATGCCGGGCCATCAGCGCCGGCGTGCCTTGCAGTTGATCCAGGTTGACCCCGGGGCGGAACACCGAACTCAAGGTGGCATCGGCACGACGCTGGATCTCGTCCATGGCCACGGCACGAATGCCTTCGGCGCCGAGCAATTCCAGGCTCGCCCGCAGCAGGCCGCTGGCGGTGAACTGATCACCGGCCTCGGCCAACAGCACCCAGTCGGCACGGGACTGGGCCATGGCCTGATTGATGCGCTCGACGTAGTTGTTTTCCGTGACCTTGACGAAGTGCAAGGTGTCCTGGGCCGTGGTGGTGGCCGGCAACTCGCCTGTGGTGAACACCACCAGTTTGAACGCCTTGTAATGACCGGCCAGCAGACTGTCGAGCGTGGCCTGCAACTTGACCAGGTCGGCGTCCAGGTCCAGCAACAGGATCTGCACCTGCGGGCCACCGGCATGACGGGCCAGGTGCGCGGCGATGGCACTCAGCTGTGCCGGCTCCGGAGCACGGGCCTCGAGCCATTTGAGCAAGCGTCCCGACTCGGTCGCGTTGAACAGGGCACGACTGTCCGCCCCCGGTACCGACGCCAGGCGCTCGGCCCAGGCCTGCAGCTTGCGCGCCTCCTCGGGCTCGTCGCTGTCCTGCATCGATTCGGCCAGGCGCTTGACCACCTCGCGGTTGAACAGGTTCAGGGTCAGCGCTTCCCACAACCGGGCGCGCAGACTCTCCGGCGTGTCGTTGGGATGAACCCGCATCAACTCTTCTTGACGCAGCAACACGCCCTCCAGCTCTTTGAGCTGCAGGCGCCCGGTGGGCATGGCATGCATGAGGAATTCCAACTGGGTCAACAGATCGAACATCGGCTGGTTGTAGAAGGGCATCTCGACGAACTGCTCGGGACCGAAGGAGCGTATCGGCTCGGCCCCGACCTCGACCCAGGCCGAACAGAAGATCGCCGTGCCCTTGAGGGAACGCCCGCTGAGCAGGCAGTCGGCCATGGCAGTGAAACTGTCCAGGGCGATCTGCTTCACCTGCTCGGGGTCCCGGCCACTGAAACCGGTGGGCAGCGAGGCGAGGAATTCGGCGAATGCCTCACGCTGGGCCACCGACTGCGCGTCCTTGTAGGTCAGCACCGTCAGCACATTGGTGTTGTGCTCCGAGGCCCCGTAGTTGGCCTCACGCACAGCAAACGGAATCGGCAGAATCCGCGCCTTGGCACAGGCCAGCAGGAAGAAGGAATGACCGATTTCCTGCCATTCGAAACTCACCCCCGGCGGCAGCAGCTCATACCACTGGCGCAGCAGGTCGGTGCGGGTCACCGCATAGAACGGCGGCAGGAAATGCCCCATGAAGTTCATCACCCGATCCTGGGCATCATGGGAGTCATAGTCCTCCATGACCCGGCGATCACGGCGGTAGTAATTGGTTTCCGAAGCCCGGGCCAGATACATCATCCCGTAGCCATGGCACAGCCCGTAGTCGGGATGGGCCTCGAGAAACTCCAGGGAGCTGGTCAGCGCATCATGAAGAAGAAAATCGTCATCGGCAGCAAACGCCATGTAAGGCGTGGTCACCAGGCTCATGCCGTAGGTCAGCTTGTCCTGCAGGCCCTTGTAGCTGAACTGCGGCAGATGCCGGTAGTCGACCTGGGGATAGAGCTGCGCCAGTGACTCATCCGCCTCCAGCGACGAATCCAGAACCAGGATCGAGCACGGATAGGTGCTGTAATACTGCAAGGTGCGCCGCATGAACGCTTTGCGGTTGTGGGACAACAGCACAAGGGTGAAACGCTCACTCAGGGGTGCTTTGTCATTCATTGCTTTGTCTCCAACCCACATAGGTACTTCCCCACAACCGGCCAAACGCCTTAAACCTGCAACCATTGATAGTTAACGAACCCGACGCAGGTAACCGTCCGGCGCCACGGTGATCAGCAGCTTGTTCTGCATCTGGTAGTCGATCTCGAAATCGCGGTTCTCCTCCAGATAGGCCCAGACCGCGGTTTTCGGGTTGTCACCCGGGCCCCAGGGACGATCCGGGAAGAAGCTTTCCGGCATGTCCTCGACCACGGTGTCCATGACCACGCAGTAGCTGTCCACCGACACCAGCGGCGCATACAGACGCAGCTCTTCGAGCACGTGCTCGTGGGTATGGTTGGAGTCCAGGACCAGAATCACCTTCTTGCCGGCGGCGGCGGCCCGAACCTGCTCGGCGATGACCGGGTCGATGCTCGAACCCTCGATCATACGGATACGCTTGCTCATCGGATGCTGCTCGATGGCTTCGCGGTTGTACGGACGGATATCCAGGTCGATGCCCAGCACTTCGCCATGGCCCTGCAACTCCAGCAGCGAGGCGTAGTAGATGATCGAGCCGCCGTGGGCGATACCGCATTCAATCACCAGGTCCGGCTTGACCTGCCAGATGATCTCCTGCATCGCCATCATGTCCTGGGGCAGCTGGATGATCGGCCGGCCCATCCAGGAAAAGTGATAGCTGTACTTGTGGGTCGCCGATTCGTTGAAAAAGTCACGGGCCAGGCCCTTGAGTTTCTCATCCTGGCCCTGGGCGCTGATCTGCGCCTGGCATTCTTGTTCAAAGGCTTGAATGACGTTGTGCTCGGTCATGTTCGGATCTCAATGGCAAATTAGCTGAACGAAGCGCTGTCGACGGCGTGATAGACATAACGGCCGTCGGTCATGCGCTTGATTTCTTCGAGGTAGTTGGAATTCATCACGAACAGGTTGGCACCTGCCGGCAGTGCCTCCATGGCTTCTTGTGGCGATGACACACGCATGCCACTGAGCGGCAGGTACCGGCCCTGTTTGGCCGGGTTGATATCGACGACTTGATCCACCGCCACGCCGGCACGTTGCAGGAACAGCGAATAGATCACGCCCTTGGACGACGCGCCCCAGATCCCGGCAGCGGTGTGCGGCGCCGAGCGGATGATGCGTTTGGCGCACTCGATGCTGGCGGTGAAATCCGCCGGCATCTGCAAGGGCCGGCTCGGCGCCGGCAACGACGGCTTCAAGCTGCCCAGGTCCGCCACCACGTACAGGTACTGGCCGCCGAACAGATGCCCGGCCTCATGCACGGTGCCGAACATGCGCTGCAGGTCTTCGAGGCGGAAGTAATTGACGTGTTCATAGAACACGTCGAACCAGGCGCGATGCTCGAGAATCCAGTCGAAACACGGCACTTCGATATAGATCTGCCCGCCCTGGTTGGCATCGGCAATCTCTGCCAGAAAGGCCAGCGGATCGGCAATATGCTCCAGTACATGACGCAGCACGATGGCCTCGGCAGCCAGCCCCAGGCCACGGGTGAAAGGCGCCTTGATCACCTCGGGGTTGGTCCCCTCGTAAGCCGGGTCGATGCCGGTGATGGCGTAACCCTCGCTGCGCAGCAGTTCGAGGAAATAGCCCTTGCCGCAACCGACCTCGATCAGCTCGCGCCCCTTGAAGTGCCGGGCGATGATGCCCTCCACATCCATCAGGTGCTGCTGGAACTGCGCCGAATGGGCCTGTTCGTTCTGGTAGTCGCTGTCGTAGCTGAGCTTGTCGGCATCGAAGGCCTGATTGAAGATCAGCCCGCTCTGCAGGTCCTGCACCAGCACGATGTCCGCAGCAGCCGAGGCGCGGGCACTCTGGGCATCGGCGAAGGTACGGTTCTGCAACACCGGCAAGTCGGCGACCCGATACAACTCATGCGCCATGTTCGGCTCCTGTTATTTGCTGCAGGCGCTGGTTCAAGCCCCAGAACGCCATGGGTTCGTAGTCCGGGTACGGGTAATGCCCCAGGTTCAGGCGAATCGATGAACCGCGCTGGGCGATGCGTTGTTCCACCAGGGAACGCACGGCTATCGGCCGGCCACTGGAGCAATTGACCACCCCGGAAAACGCCCGCTGGCGCAGCAGCGCCGCGAGGTAACCGGCCGCCTCCTCGATGGCCAGGTAGTCCCGCAGCTGCTCGCCGCCGGACATGTCGAATACTTCATCGCCGGCGTCGATGGCCCGATCCAGCGCCGCCAGCAGGCTCTTGGGATTCTGTCCCGGGCCATGCAGATAAAACAGCCGCGCCCACTGCAAGCTAAAGGGCAGTTGCTGCTGCAGGGCCTGGAGGAACAGGTGCAGGCTGTGCTTGGCCAGGCCGTAGGGATTGCCTGGGCGGGCCTCGGTCTGTTCAGTCAAAGGTCCACTCTGCATGCCGTACTCGAAGCAGGTGCCGGTGACCAGCACCTGGCCCACCCCGGCCTCGACCACCGCCTTGATAAAGCGATAGTCGGCCATCAGATTGTGCTCCAGGTGAAACAGCGCCTGGTAGTTCGGCAATCCGGGCCAGGCCAGATGGGCCAGGGCGTCGACCCCGTCTACCAGGGCGGCGATATCCAGGTGCGGGTCATGCACATCCAGCGCGCGGAACTCCACAGCGTCGAACCAGGGCATCTGCCGCGCCTTGTCCAGATCCCGGGCCAGCGCACGGACCCGGCAACCCCGGGCCAGCAAGGCTGCAACCAGATGCCGGCCAACAAAGCCGGTGGCGCCGGTGACCAGCACCCTCATGCCGTTCACAGCAGCTTCAACTCAGGCACGGCAATCACGAAACGCCCGCCCCATTGCCGCACCTGGGCCAGTTGCTCGCTGACTTCGCCCAACAGGTTCCAGGGCAACACCAGCACGTAGTCCGGTCGCTCCTGGTCAATGCGCTCGGGGGCCACCACCGGGATGCGACTACCCGGCAGGAACTTGCCCTGCTTGTGCGGGCTGGCGTCGGCGACCCAGGCCAGCAAGTCGGCCTTGACCCCCGCGTAATTGAGCAAGGTATTGCCCTTGGCTGCCGCGCCGTAGCCCACCACGCGCTTGCCTTCAGCCTTGGCCTGGAGCAGGAAGCGCAGCAGCTCGTGCTTGATCCGCTCTGCCGCCGGCGCCAGGGTCTGGTAGTACCCGGGCGTGTTCACCCCGGCGCGCTGTTCCAACAGCAACTGCTGTGCCACGCTGTCCTGCACCGGCCGGCGCGAGCCATCGAGGCGCTGCACGAAGACCCGCAGTGAACCGCCATGGGTCGGCAAGGTCTGGACATCGAAGACTTCCAGGCCGTTGCGCTGGCACAGGCTCAGGACGGCGGTCAGCGACAGGTAGGAATAGTGTTCGTGGTACAGGGTGTCGAACTGCTGCCCGGCCATCAGGGTCAGCAATTGGGGAAATTCGAAAGTCGCCACCCCCGTCGGTTTGAGCAAAGTCGCGAAACCGCAGAGAAAATCGTTGATATCCGGCACATGGGCCAGCACGTTGTTGGCCGCCATCAGGTCCGCGGCCCAGCCCTCCTCCAGCAACTGCGCGGCAGTGCCACGGCCGAAGAACAGCTCGCGGATCTGCAAGCCCTTGGCCCGCGCCGCCTGGGCGGTACTGCGAGTCGGCTCGACCCCCAGGCAAGGAATGTCTCGCTGGGCCACGTATTGCAGCAGGTAGCCGTCGTTCGCCGCCACTTCCACCACCCGGCTCCGGGCGTCCAGGCCAAAACGCTCGACCATTTGCGCCACATAGTCCCGGGCATGCTGCAGCCAAGTGCTGGAGAACGAACTGAAATAGGCATAGTCAGCGTCGAACAGGTGGTCGGCGCGGGTGTAGTCCTCGGTCTGCACCAGCCAGCATTGCTGGCACACCTGGACCTTGAGCGGCACCCACTGCTCGGCCTGATCCAATTGCTCGGCACGCAGGTAGGCGTTGGATGGCGGCGAGGTGCCCAGGTCGATCAGAGGCAGGCTCAGGCATGCGCCACAACCGCGGCAATTCATAGTCTCACTCCAGCGAAGGCAGCATCGAGCAAGGGGTGGCTGGCATCCCGGGTCGACAGATTATTGACAGGCAACGGCCAGTTGATCGCCAGTCGCGGGTCCAGCACCGACAACCCGGCCTCGTGCTCAGGGGCATAGTCGGCACTGTGCAGGTAAAGAAGCTCGGCATCGTCGCTCAGGGCCTGAAAGCCATGGGCGAAACCCGCCGGCAGCAACAGGCTGCGCCCATCGCCGCCACGCAGGTGCTCGGCATGCCAATGCAGAAAGGTCGGCGACTCGGGGCGCAGGTCCACCGCCACGTCCCAGACTTCGCCACGCAAGCAACTGATGAGCTTGGCTTCGGGGCGGACGGCGGTCTGATAGTGCAAGCCACGCACACTGCCTCGTTCGCGTGTGCAGGAGTGGTTGATCTGGCGAATATGGAAAGGCTGGTCAAAAGCGCTCAGGCTGCCCTCGCAGAACAGCCGGGAGAAATGCCCGCGCTGATCCTCGAAGCGTTTGTGGCGCACCTCGAACAACCCGGCCATTGGCAGAGCCAGGACCTGAAACTCGCTCACAGCGCCCCCCGATACAGGTTCAACTGCCCAAGGGTCACGGCACGCATGTCCGCGCCGCCCTTCCAGGCCAGGTGCCAGTCCAGGGTTTGCACCAGACACTGTTGCAGCGTCCAGCGGGGTTTCCAGCCCAGCAGCTGGCGCGCACGACTGCTGTCCAGGCGCAGCAGGCCGGCTTCGTGCAGCTCACTGGGCTCGATCCGCAGGCCCGGGGCCTCCGGCCAGTGCCGGGCCAGCAGCTCCACCACTTCACCGACGCTGCACATGTCCTGTTCACCGGGCCCGAAGTTCCAGGCACCGGCGTATTGCGGGCCGTTCACGTACAGGCCGGCCGCCAGTTGCAGGTAACCGGCCAAGGGCTCCAGGGCGTGTTGCCAGGGGCGTACCGCCTGGGGATAACGCAAGGTCACCGGCTCGTCGGCAGACCAGGCCTTGAGCACATCGGGAATCAACCGCTCGGGTGCGAAATCGCCGCCGCCCAGCACGTTGCCGGCCCGGGCCGTGGCCAGGGCCAGGCCATGCTCGGCATAACGCTCGGCAGCAAAGAAGGATGAGGCATAGGACTGGGCCAGCAACTCGCAACAGGCCTTGCTGCTGCTGTAGGGATCGTGGCCGCCCAGGGCTTCGTTTTCCCGATAGGGCCACAGCCATTCCTGATTGGCGTAGACCTTGTCGGTGGTCACCAGGACACAGGCACGTACCCCACCGACCTGACGGATCGCTTCCAACAGGTTGAGGGTGCCCATGACGTTGCTTGAGTAGGTCCCCAGCGGATCGCGGTAGGCCTCGCGCACCAGGGGCTGGGCCGCCAGGTGCAGGACGATTTCCGGCTGCACTTGGGCGATCAGCTCCAGCAGACTGCCCAGGTCCCGCAGGTCGCCACGATGATCGTCGACGCCTTCGGCCACCCGGGCCAGTTCGAACAGGCTCGGCTCGGTCCCCGGGTCCAGGGCGAATCCGCTGACCTGGGCCCCCAGGCTTTGCAGCCACAGGCTCAGCCAACTGCCCTTGAAGCCGGTATGGCCGGTCAGCAGGACGCGCTTGCCACGCCAGAACTCCTGGCTCAGTCCCATTGCTTCCACGGAGCCTCCCCGCTTTGCCAGAGCTGTTCCAGATGATTCTTGTCCCGCAGGGTATCCATGGACTGCCAGAACCCCGAATGCTCGTAGGCGCTCAGTTGCTGATCCTTGGCCAGCTGGATCAGGGGCTCGGCCTCCCAGGTTGTGCTGTCGCCATCGATGTAGGACAGCACTTTGGGCGACAACACGAAGAACCCGCCGTTGATCCAGCCACCGTCGCCACGGGGTTTCTCGGTGAAACCCAGGACCTGGTCGCCATCGCGATCCAGGGCGCCATAGCGGCCCGGGGGCTGTACGGCAGTGA
>NZ_MOAK01000030.1:74218-80388 GCF_003732485.1 Pseudomonas protegens | reverse complement strand
GATCGGATACGCCATCGCCATAGGTGAAGCAGAAGGCCTCGTCTTCCTGCAGGTAGCGCCCGGCCCGACGCAACCGTCCGCCGGTCATGGTTTCCTCGCCGGTGTCGATCAGCGTCACGCTCCATGGCTCACTGTAATTCTGATGAACGTCCATGCGGTTGTTGCGCATGTCGAAGGTCACATCCGAAGTGTGCAGGAAGTAGTTGGCGAAGAAATCCTTGATTGCGTAGCCCTTGTAGCCCAGGCAAATCACGAAGTCATGAATCCCGTGGGCGGAATACTGCTTCATGATGTGCCAAAGAATTGGCTTACCACCGATCTCGATCATGGGCTTGGGCTTGAGGTGGGACTCTTCGCTGATTCGCGTACCCAGTCCACCTGCCAGAATTACTGCCTTCATCGCTGTCCTCTTGCTCTTCGTGGGCCAGGCCAGCCCTTTCAGGACTGGCGCGGCGCCAGATGCAGATCATTCATCGCAACCAAAGGGTCCCTTGCACCGCGCCGCAGTGAAGGATTTATGGCGATTTGCCGAGGACTTGCAGGAAGTGCGCCAATTGCGTGCGCGGCGCCCGCAGGCGCCGCAGAAGACAGCGAGAGCAACCATCCGAACGGAAGATTGCCCAAAGCACCCGCCAGCGACGGTGGCAGTCGCCGGCCCGGGGGGCGATCAGTCCGCCAACCATCCCCACAGCCAGTGCCGCAGGTTGTCGTCGCGCAGCATGAAGTCGCGATGCACCGCTTCTCGCAGCTCATCCCCCATGCGGTAGCTGGCTGCCGGATCGGACAGGTGCATGCGGATCGCCTGCAACCATTCCTCGGTGCTGTTGCTACGGACCTTGGTGCAAGGCAGGAAACCGCGATAGGCCTCGGTGTCGGTGCAAATCACCGGGTAACCGCAGGCACCGTATTCCAGGAGCCGCAGGTTGCTCTTGCAGTCGTTGAAGATATGAAACTCCAGCGGCGCCAGCGCCAGATCCAGGTTCAGGCTGGCCAGCTTGAACGGATAGTTTTGCAGGCTGGTGGCCGAGTGGAACTCGTGCACGTAGGGACGCAGAGCATCGGGGCACATGCCGAAGAAAACCCACTCGACCTCATTGGCCAACTCGCGCACCACCTCGGCGATGATCTCCAGGTCGCCGGTATGGCTGGTGCCGCCACCCCAGCCCACCCGCGGCTTGCTGGAGGTACCGCGGCGACTGGTCAAACTGATCCAGGGATCCAACGCCAACATGTTGGGCACCACGCGGATGTCGCTGTGCATGCTCGACAGGGCATCGGCCAGTGGCTGAGTGGTCACCACCACGCGATCGCACAAGCCGATGCCTTCGCGCAGCATCTGCTCGGTGTTCACCGGCTTGTTCCGAGCGTGGGTGTTTTTCTTCGGCGCACTGACGATGTAGTCGTCGAGCTCGAAGACCCGCAGGGCGCTGGAGTATTTTTTCATCCGCAGAATGTCGCTGGCCGCCCCTTCGCTGTAGCGGCACTGAAGGATGATGGTATCCGGCGACAGGCGCTCGATGTCCACCGTGGACGGCGACTCGTAGGCCACCCGGGCAATCGCCCGCCCGGCCTCTTCCAGTGCCGTCAGGGGGCCTGTCACCCGGTAATGCCCGACTGCGGAGCTGTTGACCGGCAAGCCGAGGATCAAGGGCAAGGCCCGACTGCAGAACGGATTCCAGTTGTTGCGCAAGGAGGGCTCCAGACTGAAGCTGGAGTACCCCAGGCTCAGGGCCGGGTTGTAGGCCGGATCGCGAGCGATCTTCGCCATCCACTGCTGGTAGAAACGCTCCTGCTCGGCTTCGCGGGCCAACTGCCGCTCGCTGTCGTCACTGACAGGCGACACCGGCCGCAGCATCAGGGTGGCGTGAGGCGTCCAGACCACCAGATAGCCGTTACGGTCGACCCGCAGGCACAGGTCGGTCGCGCCCAACTCATCGGCGAAGGCTTGCTCATCCAGGCCACCCAGGCTGTCGAAGACCTCCTTGCGCACCAGCAAGCAATCGCCACTGACCGCACTCCAGTTCTGTACCACCTGCAGCCGTTGCATATAGCCCCGAGCCCCCACGGCTTCGCCGACAAAGGGCGAACTCGCGGGCCCGGCCATGCCCAGCACCTGACCGGCATGGAGAATGGAGCCATCGGTAGCCAGAATCCGCGCGCCCACCACACCCACCTCCGGACGCTGGGCCTGATTGAGCAACTCATCCAGCCAGTCGCCACTACAGATCAGCGCCCCCGGATTGAGCAGCAACAGGTAGTCGCCACGCGCCTGGCTCGCCGCACTGTTGATCAGCGCTGCATGGCTGTGCGGACCGACATAAGGCAGAACCCGCAGCATTGCACCACCCAACTGGGCCATCGCCGTCAGCCAGTCGGCCATGGCCGGGTCGCGACTGCCGGCATCCACCAGCACAATTTCATAGTGGTTGTAGGCCGTCTGCTCGATCAGGCTTTCAACACAGCGCTGCAGGGTCGCCAGAGAGTCGCCGCACGGCAGGATGATCGACACCAACGGCCGGCTGCCATGCAGGTAGTCGATGCGGTTGAGCAGAGGCAAATCATCGTGAACAATCCGGTGCTCCACACCGATCCGCTGCAGATGCGCCGCCACCAACCCCTCGCTGGCCTCGATCACCTGGGACCGGGATAGCCACTGGGCAAAGCTGAATTCGGACTCCAGCTGGATATCGGCAATGTGCTCGATGGTCCGGGGCCCCGCCGCCTCCACCATCCGCCACAGCAGATCATGGGGTGCCAACTCGCCATGGAGCGGATCGAAGCCGCCCTCGGCCATGAAACGCTCGCGGGAAAAAGCCAGGGCACGACCGACATAGGGATAGGAGCGCATCAGGTCGAGATTGAAGTCAGGCTTGAACACCGGCTCCGACGACTCCCCTTCCACCAGCGCGCCTTCATCGCTGTAGGCACAGAGCATGGCCGGGGTATTGGCGATGCGCTCGGCAAGGATCAGCAGTGCCGACTCCTGCAGACGGTCACCGGCCTGCAGCAGATAGAACCAGTCGCAACCTTCCAACTGTGGCACCAACTCATTGAGCTGCTGCACCCAGTCGTCGCGCAGAGGCTGGTGCAGGACCCGCTCACGCATCTGCTCCTCGCCCGCCGACAACACCAGCACCGCGGCAGGCGCGAACAGCTGGCCATCAATGCTGTCCAGAGTCCGGGCAAGCGCCTCGCCATCGCCCTCGAAGTCGAGAACCACCGGCACCAGCTGTACCCGCCGCGGCCAGCTGTCAATGCGCTGAGGCATCAGCCGCTGCTCCACCGCCGAGAACTTGCGTACCGACAGCCACTCGCGATAGAAATCCTCGTAACCGATGCTCTCGCCACCGACCCGGCCATCGACCACGGTACTGCGATTGCCCAGCACACGGGTCACGCACAGCTCCTGCCAGTTGCGCGGCTGCCCGGCCTCCCGAGCCATATCGACATACCGCACCCAGCCTGCCGCCGGCGCCAATTCGCCACTGCGGGCGGCCAGCATCTGCACCAGCCACTCCCACTCATTCTTGGCTAGCTTGAGCATTTCTGGGGTCGCGCTCAGGCGCCCCGGGTACAGGCGCTCGCAACTGAGCACCGTCACCAGCGCCGCGAGATTGCCACGGCGCATCAGGCAGATGAACAGAGCGAAATCCAGCAGCGCGACAAAACCTGCGCCCTCCTGGATCAATGCCGGCAGCAGCTCCAGCACATCGGCACGACGCATCAGGGCCGAACTGAAGTTGCCAAGGAAATTGCGTGGCGTGCTCTCGAAGATCGCCAGCATGTCCTCGCCCTTGAGCACGGCATCGTTGTAGGTGAAACGGCAGTTGTCGACTCGAGGCGGCAGGATGAAATTCCCGGCATCACTGAACACCCGCAGTGCACACACCAGATTGATATCCGGGTTGTCGATCAGCACCGGCGCCTGCAGGGCGATGCTGGGTGCAAACAGCCGATCGTCGTCGCACAACACCTTGATCAGCTCGCCGCGCGCCTCTTCAACGCAACGCAGAACGTTCTTCTGCAACCCCAGGCGTTGCGGGTTGCGCAGGTAACGCACAGGGTGCGCAGGCTCGGCCACGGCTTCAACGATACGCTGGATCTGATCGTCGGCACTGTCGTCGCAAATAACGATTTCCAGGGGCCGGTAGGTTTGGGCCAAGGCACTGTCGAGGGCCTGGCTGAAGAAACGCGGATTGAAGGCGGGGATGACGATGCTGACTAGAGGTGCTGGGTTCACGGCTGGAAACTCTCGAGCGGCGAGCCCTGGCCAGAAGGACCAGAGCTGCAGGACCGCTTAAAAAAGACGGCTGACGGCTCGACGGTCATGGCGTTCGAGCCGCAGCTCGAACGCCATGTTCTCAGACCTTGTTGAACAGGCCGAGCTGGGTGATCTTGCTGAAGGCCAACTGCGAGGCCTGCAACATGGTCTGCTGCAGGGTCAGACGGGTCATGACTTCGGCCGGATCGGAATCACTGATGGCAGAACGGGTGGTGACGTTGGCTGCCGACAGACTTTCATTGATTTCGTTCTGGGTGGCCAAAGCCGAACCACGACCACCGATGGAGCTGATGCCGATGGACAGCTGATCGACACCACTGGCCAGGTTGGCCATGCCCGACGCGAGGTCGGCCAACTGCTTCTGGGTCGCCAGGACGTCACCGTCAGTGGGTGTGCTCAACGCGTTTTTCAACTGACTCACGGTGTCCAGGATGTTCTGGGTTTCGTGGGTATTAACCGCCACGCTGAACTGATCGTTGGCGGCCGGCGAAGGAGCGCCCGTCAGGGTGAAGCTCACGCCTGCCGCAGTGGCGATATTGCCCGGCCCTACCACACCCGAAGACACCGGCTTGCTGTCTGCCGTCAGCGGCGCGGCATACAGATCGAAGTTGGTGGCGCTGGTGAACTTGAGCACTGCAGAGCCACTCGGGAACGTCGAGTTGTAGGCCACCGGATCAGTCACGCTGGCGGCCGAGACCTGAGTCATGCTCGGGTTGCCCGGAGAACGCGCAACGTTGAAGGTGTCCGGCTTCGACGCCAATGTAAAACTGTGCCCCGGCAGCACCGTGTTGGCGACATCGCCGGACTTGAGATTGATGTTCAGGTTCAGATCGACACCACGGAAACTCACCGTCTGATTCGTCGAAGTACCGACCACGCCGCCCTTGCTGGCCTCGGCTGTCACATCGTTGCCGCTGCCATCGAGGATCTGCAACTGGGTGCCGCTGACGAACGACACGGTATAAGGCTCGCCACCGCGGAACTGGCTGTTGTAGTTGCCGCTATTGGTCATCTGGCCATTGGACAGGGAAACCCGCCCATCATCCACCACCGGCGAGGTCATGGTGACCTGGCTACGGCTGGTGTTGAGCGCCTGCTGGAACACATCCCAACCGGTGCTGTTGGCAGCCATCGTCATGGTGTCGCCCACCGGCAGCTTCAGGCTGCTCTGGTCACCGTTGTAGCTGTAGGTGCCATCGGAGTTGCGGCTGAAAGGCGGAACGTCGTCCTTGGAGCCGCCAAAGAGGTACTTGCCGTTTTCGTCCTGAGAGTTCATCAGGCTCAGCAGTTGCTCTTCGATCTGCCCCAGCTCGGAAGCATTGGCCTGCCGGTCGGCATTGGTGTAACCGGCGCTGCCGGCGCCGACGGCCAGTTGCTTGGCCCGGTCCAGAACGTTGTTGATGCTGGTCATCACCGACTCGGCCTGCCCCAGGGAAGCCTTGATCGAGTTGCTGTTGGCCTTGTACTGATCAAGCAGGGAAGCCTGCTGACCCAGCTGCAGCAAACGGGCAGCACCCACCGGATCGTCGGCGGCGGTCTTGACCCGGACCAGGCTGCTGGCCTCTTCGCCGCTCTTGATCGCGTTGGAGAAGTTCTTCTGATAGTTGGCAGCCGAAGTCTCGTAAAACTGGGCGGTGGAAATGCGCATGGGCTACGGCTCCTTAAAGGCTGTTGATCAGCGTGCTGAAGGTTTCCTGCGCAGCCTTGATGATCTGCGAAGACGCGGTGTAGTACTGCTGGAACTTGACCAGGTTGCCGGTTTCATCATCCAGGTTGACCCCGGACAACGAGTCCCGGGCGCCCTTGGCGTTGGCCAGGATGGAACCGTTGGCAGCGGTGTCGAGCTTGGCCTGGCTGGCCTTGGCGCCGACGTTCTCGATCAGCTTGC
>NZ_MOAK01000030.1:72397-74171 GCF_003732485.1 Pseudomonas protegens | reverse complement strand
CTGCTTGGTCTGCAGACCCGACAGCGCCAGGCCGTTGCGGTTATCGGAAGAGCCGGCGCCATTCACCGAAACGTTCATGTTGTCGCCGGCATTGGGCGAACCGGCAACGGTCATCTGCACCGTGAAGGTCTTGGTCACGGGTGGCGTGCCGCCGTCGGTGATCGGGTTGCCGCTGGCATCGAGCATCTTGACCTGCAGGTTCAGGACATTGCTCTGCCCCGGCACGATAGAGCCACTGCCCATCTTGACGCCCTTGGCGTCGAAGTAATCGTAGGTCTGGCTGCCGCCGGACGCCGCATTGAACACCACCTTGACCGGGCCGGAGTTCTTGATGGCGGTCTGCATTTCCAGCTTGCTGGCTGCATCGTAGTTGTTGATCGGCACCGCCAGGGACGGCTGCGCAGAGATGCTCAGGGAGCTCTTGACCCCGGCACCGATCTCGGCCTTCAACGGCGCAGCCAGAGCCAGGCGCTTGGCGTCGGTCATTTCCGTCTGGATGGTGGCTGCGGCATTGCGGGTCGGGATGATCTTGAAGCTGTCACCCGCGGCCACCGTGCCATTGAGCTTCAGCGAGAAGCCGTCGATCACGGGCGCCGGGTTGGTCGTGCTGAAGGTGCCCATGTCCTTGCCGTCGGAACGCTTGACGCTGTAGTCCGTGGCGCTGCTGAAGGTCACGGTGTAGTCACCGGTGCCCAGCTTGCCGGTGTCCTTGATGCTCACATCGAAGTTGCCCGAGCCCGCGCTGTTGGCGGCGCTGGCCATACTGCGCTGGCTGATCATCCGCAGGCTGTTGATGTCGTTGAACAGGTTGCCGCCGAACTCACCGTTCTTGTCGATGCCCTGGGCCATCTGGCTGTTCATCTGGTCGGCAACCACCAGGGCCACGCGCCCCAGTTCATTCATTGCCGGGTCCAGCACTTCACTGCGATAGCGCAACAGACCGCCAATCTCGCCACCGGTGGTGACGTTGGTGATGTCCACGGTGCTGGTGCCGCGATTGAGCTGCAGCATGGAGCGCGTCGGGTCGTTCTTGCCTTGCACCACTTCCAGGGTGTTGGCGGAGTTGCCCATTACCAGCGGCTGGCCACTGCCCAGGTACAGGTCGAGGCTGGAGCCACGCTCCGACACCTGCACGCCGATAAAGGTAGACAGCTGGCGCACGGTTTCATTACGGGCGTCCAACAGGTCGTTGGGCATGCCGTTGCCGTTGGTCGAGAGTTCGGAAATCTTCTGGTTGAGCTGGGCGACGGTATTGGCCAGATTGTTGACCTGTTCGGCCATGCTCGCCATGTTGCCGTTGAGGTTGCTGTTCTGTTCGTTGAGCTGGCTGGACACCGAGTTGAAACGGTTGCTCAAGGCCTGGGTGTCGCTGAGCAGCAACTGCCGGGAGGCCTCGTCGGTAGGCTTGGCGTTGAGGTTCTGCAACGAGGCGAAGAACTTGGTCAGGGCACCGTTCATGCCGGTACCGTTGTCCGACAGCAACTGGTCGATCGGGCTGATCTGGCTCTGGTAGGCCGCGACGTCACTGTTCAGGGACGTGGCGGTACGCAACTGGGCATCGAGGAAACTGTTGTACACCCGGCGCACGTCCGCCAGGGTGGTACCGGTGCCGATGAAGACATTGCCGAATTGAGCGGAGGCCTTGGTGCCCTGCACGGTCTGCTGGCGCGAGTACCCGGCGGTGTCGGCGTTGGCAATGTTGTTACCCGTGGTCATCAACGACGTTTGGCTGGTCGCCAGCCCCGACATCCCGATATTGAGCAAACTCATGATT
>NZ_MOAK01000030.1:71803-72323 GCF_003732485.1 Pseudomonas protegens | reverse complement strand
GCTTGGCTATCTGCGAAATCTTGCTAGCGTAATCCGGGTCCGTTGCATACCCGGCTTTTTGCAACTCGCGAACAAACTGTTCTGGTTTATCGGCAACCTTCAGCACTTCTTGATAGCGATTATTGCTCTGCAGCAAGGTCACCAGATCGTGGAAGCTGTCCTGGTAGGAATCATAGGAACGGAACGCCGCCGTCTCCTTGACCATCTGCCCATCGCGGAACTCGCTGGTGATCGCTCGCGCCTGGGCACCCTGCCAACTTTTGCTGGCCTTGATGCCGAACAGGTTGTGACTGCTGCTGCCATCTTGCTGACGCATCACCGATTTACCCCAGCCGGTCTCCAGCGCGGCCTGGGCCACCAGGTAACGCGGATCGATACCGATGCGCTGGGCCGCCTGCTGCGCCATCGGCAACATGGTGGCGACAAAATCATCTGCGGAACTGAAGGCGCGCTTGGCCGGCGCCAGCGGCGGCTGAGCCATGGCCCGGCCATACACACGCATCTTGCCCTGGGACGCGGC
>NZ_MOAK01000030.1:62894-71776 GCF_003732485.1 Pseudomonas protegens | reverse complement strand
GATTCCCCCGCCACTCGCCACGCAGCACCGCATCGGCGGCTGCGCTATTGCGGGTGGGCGCAAGGTTCTGGGTAGAAGCCTCAGCGGTCGCACCGGCCGATGGCACGATGCCGGTCAACAGGCGATCGGTCAGTTTGCTCGGCAGCGACAGGCGCCGCTGATTGAGCAACGCCATATCGTTATGCGACACCGTGCTGCGCAATGGGTCCTGGGCACGCGAGGCCCACATGGGTCGCTGACCATTGACCCGGCTCAACGGACCATCCTGAGCGGTGGTGCCAGCGGCAATCGGGGTCGGAATCGCCACTGGCGTCGTGGCCGGCAAGGCCGTGTGGGTCGTGCCCGGATGAGCGGGCTTGTTCTTCATCATCTGGCGCATCAGCACGTTGGCCAGACCGATACCGCCCCCCTCGCGAGACAGAGACACTGCCAACTGCTGGTCGTACATATCCTGGTACTGCTTGGCCGCCGGGGTATTGAGCGGGTTGTCCTGGGCGATGACATCGGTGGCCTTGCGCATGGACTTGAGCATTTCATTGAGGAACAGCGACTCGAACTCCTGTGCCACCTTGCGCACGTTGGCTTCGCCGTCCTTGTCGCCGACCTTGAGTTGCTGCAGGCGATTGAGGTCGGAATAGGACCCGGTATCGCCACTGCCGATCAATCCGCTCTTACGTATATCCATGGCTGTCACCTCAAATCACGATCAGGTCGGCTTGCAAGGCGCCGGCCTGTTTCAAGGCTTCGAGAATCGCCATCAGGTCGCCTGGAGCGGCTCCCACCTGGTTCACCGCACGAACGATCTCGTCCAGGGTGGTACCCGGGCCGAACTTGAACATCGGCTTGGCTTCCTGCTGGGCATTGACCCGCGAACGGGGAACCACTGCAGTCTGGCCATTGGAGAGCGGACCGGGCTGGCTGACGATCGGGTCTTCGGTGATGGTCACGGTCAGGCTGCCGTGGGTCACCGCCGCCGGCGACACCTTGACGTTCTGGCCAATGACGATGGTTCCGGTACGGGAATTGATGATGACCTTGGCCACCGCCTGGCCCGGATCGATTTCCAGGTTCTCCAGGATCGACAGGTAGTCCACGCGCTGGCTTGGGTCCAGAGGCGCAGTGACCCGGATCGAACCGCCATCGATAGCCTGGGCCACGCCCGGGCCGAGCATGTCGTTGATCTTGTCGACGATGCGCTTGGCAGTGGTGAAGTCCGAGCGATTGAGGTTCAGGGTCAGGCTGTTGCCCTGGTTGAAACCGCTGGGTACAGCGCGCTCCACCGAAGCACCACCGGGAATCCGCCCGGCAGACGGTACGTTGACGGTAATCTTCGAACCGTCACGCCCCTCGGCGTCGAAACCGCCCACCACCAGGTTGCCCTGGGCAATGGCGTAGACGTTGCCATCGATACCCTTGAGCGGGGTCAGCAGCAGGGTGCCGCCACGCAGGCTCTTGGAGTTACCGATGGACGAAACGGTGATATCCACCTGCTGACCCGGCTTGGCGAAAGCTGGCAGATCGGCACTGATCGACACCGCCGCGACGTTCTTCAACTGCACGTTGCCGGAACCGGCCGGCACCTTGATGCCGAACTGCGACAGCATGTTGTTGAAGGTCTGCAGAGTGAACGGGGTCTGGGTCGTCTGGTCGCCGGTGCCGTTAAGCCCGACCACCAGGCCGTAACCGATCAACTGGTTGGAGCGCACGCCGGAAATACTGGCGATGTCCTTCAACCGCTCGGCCTGAACGCCGAGGGAAGTGGACAGCAACAAGGCCGCCGCCATCAGGTGCTTGAAGTTGAACATGAGGCTTCTCATCACCTAGAAAGGGAACAGCGGGCTGAGGAAGAAACGATCGAACCAGCCAGGCTGGTTGGCATCGGCAAACGAGCCGGTACCCGAATAGGTAATGCGTGCATCTGCCACACGGGTCGAAGACACGGTGTTATCCGTGGCGATATCGTCCGCCCGCACCAGGCCCGCAATCCGCACCAGCTCATCGCCAGTGTTGAGAGTCATCCACTTCTCGCCGCGCACTGCGATGATGCCGTTGGGCAGCACATCGGCCACGGTGACCGTGATCGAACCGGTCAGGCTGTTGCTCTGCGCGGCCTTGCTGTCGCCCTTGGTGGCGCGGTTGCCGCTGTAGCCGGCATTGAGGGTCAGGTCGCCATCGCCCAACGGGTTGTTGGTGTTGGGCACGGCACCAAACAGCGAGGTCAGGCCGATGCTGTTGGAGCTGGTCTTGTTCAGGGCCGAGTTGGCGCCCTTGCTGGCGCTGGTCCGCTCGTTCAGGGTGATGGTAATGATGTCACCCACCCGGAACGCCTTGCGGTCGCTGTACAGGTTCTGCTCGAAGCCGGCCTGATAGATCGAACCGTTGTTGGACGCGGAAGGCAGCGGCGTGCGCGGCAACACCGGGGCGTAATAAGGGTCATTGGGCTTGGGCGGCGGAGCAACACAGCCCGCGAGCACGGCACTCCCACTCAGCGCTAGAACACACATAAACCGATTCATGACCCTTCCTCACGATGTTGCCGGTGCGCCACTTCAGACCCGTGGCGACCTCAAGACTTGATTACAGCTTCTGCGTAATGAACGAGAGCATCTGGTCCGCAGTGGAGATCACCTTGGAGTTCATCTCGTAGGCCCGCTGGGTGGTGATCATGTTGACCATTTCCTCAACGGTGCTGACGTTGGACGCTTCCAGGGTGTTCTGCAGCGTGGTGCCGAAGCCATTGAGGCCCGGGGTACCGATCTGCGGCGCGCCACTGGCGGCGGTTTCCAGGAACAGGTTGTTGCCCTGGGACTGCAGGCCCGCCGGGTTGATGAAGTCAGCGGTTTGCAGGTTGCCGATCACCTGGGAAGCCGGGTTGCCGGCGATGGTGATGGATACGGTGCCGTCCTGACCCACGGTGAAGGTCTGCGCGTCGTCGGGCACAACCACCGCAGGTTCCAGGGCGAAACCGCTGGCGGTGACGATCTGGCCATCGGAATTGAGGTGGAAAGTACCGTCACGGGTATAGGCCGTGGTGCCATCGGGCTGCAGGATCTGGAAGAAGCCACGGCCATTGATGGCCAGGTCCAGAGGCTGTTCGGTGGTCTGCAGGCTGCCGGCAGTGAAGTTCTTCTGCGTACCGACGATGCGCACACCGGTACCGACCTGCAGGCCGGTTGGCAGCTCGCTGTCCTGTGTCGACTGGGCACCGGGCTGACGCTTGATCTGGTACAGCAGGTCCTGGAACTCGGCGCGATCACGCTTGAAACCCGTGGTCGATACGTTCGCCAGGTTGTTGGAAATAACACTCAGGTTGGTGTCCTGGGCGGACAGACCGGTTTTGGCAACCCATAGAGCCGGAAGCATTCGATTCTCCTCTCGCGCCTGTTTTACGGCGCTAGATACTGGTAATTAGCTGATCTGCAAGACCCGAGCCATGGCCTGGTCGTCTTCTTTGGCGCTGTTCATCATCTTGACGTGCAATTCGAACTGGCGGGACAAGGCCAGCACCGCAGTCATTTCTTCCACGGCATTGACGTTGCTCGACTCCAGGAAACCCGACACCAGTTGCACATTGGCATCGGCAGGCGCCGGCTGGCCGTCCTTGGTCTTGATCGACCCGTCGAGGCCCTTGGTCAGGTTCTTGATATCCGGATTGACCAGCTTGATGCGATCGACCTCGGCCATGACCCGCGGACCTTCACCCATGGCACGAATGCTGATGGTGCCGTCCTGGCCGACTTCGATCTTCTGCTCGGGCGGCACGGCGATAGGACCACCATTGCCCATGACCGGCATGCCGTTGCCGGCACGCAGCACGCCCAGAGCGTCGACATTCAAGCTGCCGGTGCGCACATAGCTTTCGCTGCCGTCGGGGCTCTGCACAGCGATCCAGCCCTTGCCGCTGACAGCCACGTCCAGGTCACGACCGGTCTCCACCATGGAGCCGGGAGTAAAATCCGTTGCCGGCCGTTCACCCATGGCAAAGGCCCGCGCCGGAAAACTGTCACCAAACACCGGCATCGCGCGCGCCTGCTCCAGGTCGCGCTGAAAACCGTTGGTGGAGATGTTCGCCAGATTGTTGGCATGAGCCTTTTGCGCCAGAGCATTCTGGCTGGCGCCGGTCATTGCCACATAAAGGTACTTGTCCACAATCGTTCCTCATCTGCCGGACGTTTGCCGCCCCACACTGTACTGAGCATGGCGTAAGCAATTTCTACACCAACTTTCACTTCCAGCAACGCCCCCCATGCAGGACGGGGCTTTGCCGCGAACAAGGGGATTTTCAGGACGGAATGAGAGACGAAAAAACGGCGGACTTATGCCGCTAACGGCAAGTATCGGTCGCATGAGCCGGGCCAGCCCTTCACCCGGACCGGACACTTTGTGAACAGATCTTGCAAGGCACAGTGACTGGCTATCGCGACTTCAGTTTGCGGGGGGGTGGCCGACACCTAAGCCAGTGACTGCCAAGGAGAAACACTTTGAACCTGTACCTCAATCAGCTGCGCAAGACAGCTGACTTCAAGGAAGCCATCTATTCCGGGGATATCTTCCTGGACACCGACCTGGCCACCGCAAAAGAACTCTGCGGGTTCGCCAAGGAAAGCATCACCGCGGCGTTCGATGGTGAAACCAACCATCAGGCTCTGCACACGATGATGCCGGTGGAGGAGTTCGTCAGCCGGGTTACCCGACTCAAGGGGCAGTTCACCAACAGCCAGCGCGTCAAGGATCTGATCCTTGGCTTCATTCACGAGATCGGCATCGATCCTCGGGACTACATTTTCGACGTACCGCGCCTGCGGGTCGTGCCCAACTACGACTACCTGCACGCTGGCGTCAGCTACGCCTACAAGCCCCATCGCGACAGCTGGTACGGCAGCGTGGACTGCCAGATCAACACCTGGATGCCGGTCTACACCATCACCCCGGACCAGACCATGATGATCAACCCCAGCTACTTCGCGAAGCCGGTGGCCAACACCTCGAAAGACTGGAGCCTGAAGGACTGGATCAGCAACCAGCGACACAAGGCCAAGGACAACCTGACCGAAGAAGTACGGGTCCACCCGGTGCCCGTGGGGGCGATCGATGACAGCTCCGAGCTGCGCATCGCCGGCAACTCAGGCGAGATGCTGGTGTTCTCCGGCTCGCACCTGCACGGCACTGTCCCCAACCGCACCGACCGTACCCGCTTCAGCGTGGACTTCCGCCTGATGCACCTCGAAGACCTGAAACACAACCGCGGAGCCCCCAACGTCGACAGCGCCTGCCCTGACGTCGGCTCCGGCTTCAAAGACTACTTCCACGCCCACGACTTCTCGAATTTCCAAGGATTCAAGCCATGACCAAACGTCGCCTTACCCCCGCCGAAGCTGAATACAACGAAACCCGCGCCGGCGTACTCAAGCGGGTCGACGCCGAGTACGTTGCCGACGCGCCCTTCGTCTTCGCCAACCGCATCAACGTCACCGCCGCACTGTCGCGCATGGAGCTGTTCAAGAAGGTCATGGATGTACCTGGGGCGATCATTGAGTGCGGCGTGTACAAGGGCAACTCGCTGATGCTCTACATGCACCTGTCGATGATTCTCGAACCCTATGCCATCAACCGCTCCATCGTCGGCTTCGACACCTTCGAAGGCTTCACCAGCATCAACAAGGACGAGGACCCGGCCGACATCAACGAAAGCATGTTCTCCGACACCGACCAGTCGCTGATCCAGGACATGATCGACGCCAACGACCTGCTGCGTCCGGTCAACCGCATCCCGCGCTGCGAGCTGGTCAAGGGCGACATCTGCAAGACCGTGCCGGAATTCGTCAAGTCGCGCCCGGACCTGGTGGTGGCCATGCTGATCCTCGACACCGACCTGTACGAACCGACCAAGGTCGCCCTGGAAACCTTCCTGCCGTACATGCCCAAGGGCGCCATCGTGGTCCTCGACGAAGTCGCCTACCGCAACTTCCCGGGCGAAACCAAGGCCCTGCGTGAAGTGTTCGACATGAACAAGATCGAACTCAAGCGCCTGCCTTTTGACTCCTGTGTCGGCTACTTCCATATCTGAAGACTGCCAGCCCCGAGCCAAACGAAAAGCCCCGCTTCATGAGCGGGGCTTTTTTCATTCCGGCGATTCCTTGCCGACCTCGTACTGTCGCAGCTTGTTGGCGATGGTGGTATGGGAAACCCCAAGACGCTTACCCAACTGCCGACTGCTGGGATGCTCGGCAAAGAGGCTTTCCAGCACGGCCTTTTCGAAGCGCCCGACAATCTGCTCCAGGCCGCCCTCCAGGGAAAAATCCCCCAGCGGCTGGCGGGCGCCATAATCCGGCAGACGGATATGCTCGGCCTTGACCGTGCCGCCATCACACAGCGAGACCGCCTGGAACAGCACGTTCTCCAACTGCCGGACATTGCCCGGCCAGTGGTAGTGGCTGAGGCGCTCCATGGCCGCCGGAGCCAGCAGCGGCAGCGGACAACCGATCTGGCGACTGGCCTGGTCGAGGAAGTGCTCCACCAGGGGCGTCAAACCGTCGAGGCATTCGCGCAGTGGCGGAATATGCAGGGACAGCACGTTGAGCCGGTGGTACAGGTCCTGGCGAAACTCGCCCCGTGCGCACAACTCGGACAGATCCACCTGAGTCGCGCAGATCACCCGCACATCCAGGTACACCTCCTCGTCACTGCCGACACGGCGGAAGCAGCCATCCTGGAGGAAGCGCAGCAGCTTGACCTGCAGGCGCGGGCTCATTTCCCCCACACCATCGAGAAACAGGGTGCCGCCGGCCGTCAGCTCCAGCAGCCCGAGCTTGCCCTCGGCCCGAGCCCCCTCAAAGGCCCCGGGGCCATAGCCGAACAGCTCGGTCTCGGCCATGGATTCCGGCAGCCCGGCGCAGTTGAGGGCCATCAGCGGCGACTGGCCCCGAGGGCTGGCCAGGTGGCAGGCGCGGGCCAGCAACTCCTTGCCGGTACCGGTCTCGCCTTCGATCAGCAGCGGCGCATCCAGTGGCGCCATGCGCCGGGCTTCGCGCACCACCGCCGCCATGACTTTCGAGCTCTGGAAAATACTGTCGAAGCCCCGCAGCTCCTGCTTGCGCACATTGTAGATACGCTCCCCTACCCGATCCGCCCGGTGCAGGGTCAATACCGCGCCGGCCATGGCCTCGCTGTCATCGTGTTCGGATTGCAGCGGGGCGATATCCGCCAGGAACACGTCGCCCTTGACCTTGACCCGCAGCCCGTTGATCCGCGACTGGTTGGCCCTTACCAGCTCCGGCAGATCGAAATCCTCGGCGTAGCGTGACAGTGGAATCCCCGGCACCTCATCCACCCGCACGCCCAGCAACTGCGCCGCCGCCCGGTTCGCGGCCACGATGGAGCCGCCCATGTCGATGGACAGCACCGGAAACTCCAGGGCCCCCAGCAGCGCATTGAGCTCCATGTGCCGACGCTCGCTGGGCATCAGCCCGACCCTTTTCACGCCAAACACCCCGGCGATGGATTCGAACTTGGGGCGCAACGCCTGGAACTGCAAGTTGATCAGGTTCGGACAGTGCAGATAGATGGCATTGCCATGCTCGCCACCCACCTCGCCCCGGGCCACGTTGATCCCGTATTCCACCAGCAGATTGAGGATGTCCCGCAGGATGCCGATGCGGTTCTGGCAGTGAACTTTGATACGCATGAAGAAAGCCCCGAAGCGGATAATGGAGGGCATAAACGCCGAAAGCCGACGCTTTTGACGCCGGCATTTGCAAACTTTCTGCTGGGTGATGCAGATAATCGTCAAGATTATGTGACAGCAAAGTGCTTTTTCAAACCTGAAAACCCACAATAATTGGGAGCCCGGGCCAAAAACGTAACGATTAGTTTACAAAATGACGCTCTACGCCCCTCCGTCACCGGCGGCTAACTGCTGCAAAGCGTCGCACCCTGGGGTATCACTGGGGTCACACATAACAAGAACGCATCCCCTGGCAGGAGAGCAGCATGAAGCAGACGCAGTACGTGGCCCGCGAGCCCGACGCGCAAGGTTTTATCGACTATCCACCCGAAGAACACGCGGTGTGGAACACCCTGATCACGCGCCAGTTGAAAGTGATCGAGGGCCGCGCGTGCCAGGAGTACCTGGACGGCATCGACAAGCTCGGCCTGCCCCACGACCGCATTCCGCAACTGAGTGAAATCAACAAGGTTCTCGGCGAAACCACGGGCTGGCAAGTGGCCCGGGTGCCGGCACTGATTCCTTTCCAGACCTTTTTCGAACTGCTGGCCAGCAAGCGCTTTCCAGTGGCGACCTTCATTCGTACCCGCGAAGAGCTGGACTACCTGCAGGAACCGGATATCTTCCACGAGATCTTCGGCCACTGCCCGCTGCTGACCAATCCCTGGTTCGCCGAATTCACCCACACCTACGGCAAGCTCGGCCTGCAAGCCACCAAGGAAGAGCGTGTCTACCTGGCGCGCCTGTACTGGATGACCATTGAGTTCGGCCTGGTAGACACCCCGACCGGACGGCGCATCTACGGCGGCGGCATCCTCTCCTCGCCCAAGGAAACCGTGTACAGCCTGTCCGAAGAGCCGGAGCACCAGGCCTTCGACCCGCTGGAAGCCATGCGCACGCCTTATCGCATCGACATCCTGCAACCCATCTACTTCGCCCTGCCCAACCTCAAGCGCCTGTTCGACCTGGCCCATGAAGACATCATGGCCCTGGTCCACCAGGGCATGCAGTTGGGTCTGCACGCACCCAAGTTCCCGCCAAAACCCAAGGCGGCCTGAGCAGCCCGCCCTCGCGGGCGGCTGCGAAAGATAGTAACTTCCAACAAGAATCGAACTCAGGAACACACCATGACCGCTCTGAACCAAGCCCATTGCGAAGC
>NZ_MOAK01000030.1:61358-62841 GCF_003732485.1 Pseudomonas protegens | reverse complement strand
GATCCCCGACTGGAACATCGAAGTTCGCGACGGCGTGATGCAACTGGAAAAAGTCTTCCTGTTCAAGAATTTCAAATTCGCCCTGGCCTTCACCAATGCCATGGGCGAGATCTCCGAGGCCGAAGGCCACCACCCGGGCCTGCTCACCGAATGGGGCAAAGTCACCGTGACCTGGTGGAGCCACTCGATCAAGGGCCTGCACCGCAACGACTTCATCATGGCGGCCCGCACCGACGAAGTGGCCAAGACCGCAGAAGGACGCAAGTAATGCATTTCGATGCCATCGGCCGCGTACCCGGCGATCCGATTCTCGGCCTGATGGAGGCCTACGCCAACGACCCCAACCCGCGCAAGTTCGACCTCGGCGTGGGGGTCTACAAGGACGCCCAGGGCCTGACGCCGATCCCGCAATCGGTGAAGCTGGCAGAGCAGCGCCTGGTAGACCGCCAGATCACCAAGACCTACATCGGCGGCCACGGCGACGCGGCCTTCGGCAAGGTGATCAATGAACTGGTACTGGGCAGCGATTCGACACTCATCGCCGAACAGCGCGCCGGCGCTACCCAGACGCCGGGCGGCACCGGCGCCCTGCGCCTGAGCGCCGACTTCATCGCCCAGTGCCTGCCGGGCCGCGGCGTTTGGCTGAGTAACCCGACCTGGCCGATCCACGAAACCATCTTCGCCGCAGCCGGGGTCAAGGTCAGTCACTACCCCTACGTGGGCAGCGACAACCGCCTGGACGTCGAGGCCATGCTGGACACCCTGAACCGGGTGCCCGAGGGCGACGTGGTGCTGCTGCACGCCTGCTGCCACAACCCCACCGGCTTCGATCTGAGCCAGGCCGACTGGCAACGGGTGCTGGAGGTGGTTCGCAAGCGCAACCTGTTGCCGCTGATCGACTTCGCCTACCAGGGCTTTGGCGACGGCCTGGAGCAGGACGCGTGGTCGGTGCGGTTGTTCGCCGCCGAACTGCCGGAAGTGCTGATCACCAGCTCCTGCTCGAAGAACTTCGGCCTGTATCGCGATCGTACCGGGGCGCTGATCGTCTGCACCCGAGATGCGGAAAAGCTCCTGGACGTGCGCAGTCAACTGGCCCATATCGCCCGTAACCTGTGGTCCACGCCACCGGATCACGGGGCCGCAGTGGTCGCCACCATCCTCGGCGACCCGGAGCTGAAAAGCCTCTGGGCCGACGAAGTGGAAGCCATGCGCCAGCGCATCGCCCAACTGCGCGCCGGCCTGCTGGAAGCCTTGCAGCCCTATGGCCTGGCCGAGCGCTTCGCCCATATCGGCGTGCAACGCGGCATGTTCTCCTACACCGGCCTGAGCCCGTCTCAGGTCAAGGAACTGCGTGAACACCACAGCGTGTACATGGTCAGCTCCGGCCGGGCCAACGTGGCCGGAATCGACGCTTCGCGCCTGAACCTGTTGGCCGAGGCGATCGCTCGGGTCGTCTAAAAACAGAGCGCGTGCTTGCCGGTGC
>NZ_MOAK01000030.1:44958-61318 GCF_003732485.1 Pseudomonas protegens | reverse complement strand
GACCTTGATGGCGCCTTCCCCGGCAAGCCGGTTCCTGCAGCGACTTTGTCCTTTCATCCCAAAATCGCGATAAAAATCTTTTTGTCATTTCCAGTGCTGTATCCTGCCCAGGCTTTTTAAAAGCGCGGACCTACCCAGCGATTTAAAAAACAGACTTTGCGAGGAGCAACGACATGCATGAGATCCCGAATCTCCCCTTCCCAAGCCTGCACGAAACTGAGCAGACAACCACGCCACAAGCCAGTGCTGAAAAGCCTGTAGTGCAAGAAGCCGCCGACAGCCGCAAGGCCGACAGCGAAGACTGAAAAAAGAGCTGTAACCAGACCGTGTGGAAAGCGCTACTCAAGCGCTTTCCACACCGCCTGAATCCTCCCCTCCGAGCCTCTGCCGAACCATGACCGACTCCTTCAGCGAAACCCAGGCCAGCGTACTGATGGGTACTGCGGAAAAAATGATCGAGGTCTGGAATCGCCTCAGCGCGGAAAAACAGGCCGCCCTGCTGGCCCGTTTCGGCACCCAGGAAAACGCCCTGGCCGCCCTGGTCACCACCCATCTGCTGAACGCCAAAGACGCCTGATTCAATCCATCACTCAGGAACGTTCTGAAAAACGCATCGATTTCTCCCCCTGAATCCCCGTCCACATCGGTATCATAAGCAGCCTATCTATTCAGCTGTCGCAGTGGACCCATCCCCATGCCAGATACCCAGCGCCCCTTGGCGGTCACGCTGCAAGTCGTCTCCATCGTCCTGTTCACCTTTATCGGCTACCTGAACATCGGCATTCCCCTGGCAGTACTGCCGGGCTACGTCCATAGCGACCTGGGATTCGGTGCGGTAATCGCCGGCCTGGTGATCAGCGTGCAATACCTGGCCACCCTTCTCAGCCGCCCCTACGCCGGACGCATCATTGACAACCTGGGCTGCAAGCGCGCCGTCATGTACGGCCTGGCCGGCTGCGGCCTGAGCGGCGTGTTCATGCTGCTTTCCGCCTGGCTGCAGGGCCAGCCGACCCTGAGCTTGATCAGCCTGCTGATCGGCCGCCTGGTACTGGGCAGCGCGGAAAGCCTGGTGGGCTCGGGTTCGATTGGCTGGGGCATCGGCCGGGTCGGCGCACAGAACACCGCCAAGGTGATTTCCTGGAACGGTATCGCCAGTTATGGCGCCCTGGCCATCGGCGCGCCCCTGGGGGTGTGGCTGGTCAATCGCCTGGGCCTGTGGAGCATGGGGGTGAGCATCATTCTGTTGGCCGTGCTCGGCCTGCTGCTGGCCTGGCCAAAACTCGCCGCGCCGATAGTCGCCGGAGAGCGCCTGCCGTTCATTCATGTGCTGGGCAAAGTCTTCCCCCATGGTTGCGGTCTGGCCCTGGGCTCCATCGGCTTTGGCACCATCGCCACCTTCATCACCCTGTACTACACCACCCAGCACTGGGCCAACGCGGTGCTGTGCCTGAGCCTGTTCGGTGCCAGTTTCATTGGCGCGCGCCTGCTGTTCGGCAACCTGATCAACCGCCTCGGCGGTTTTCGCGTGGCCATTGCCTGCCTGTCAGTGGAAACCCTCGGCCTGTTGCTGCTGTGGCTGGCCCCCGATGCCAACTGGGCGCTGGCCGGCGCGGCCTTGAGCGGCTTTGGCTTCTCCCTGGTGTTTCCGGCCCTGGGCGTGGAAGCGGTCAATCTGGTGCCAGCCTCCAGCCGCGGCGCAGCAGTGGGCGCCTACTCGCTGTTCATCGACTTGTCGCTGGGCATCACTGGCCCGCTGGCCGGGGCGATTGCCGCCGGCTTCGGCTTTGCCTCGATCTTCCTGTTTGCCGCCATCGCCGCGTGCTGCGGCCTGCTGCTGAGCCTGTACCTGTATCACCAAGCGCCCAAGCAGCGTCAGGAACGATCGAGCCGCTAGAAGTCCACCTTGCCGCGGCCGGCCTTGATGCTGCCGCGCTTGGCCTTGGTCTCCAGGCGGCGTTTCTTCGAACCCAGGGTCGGCTTGGTGGGGCGACGTTTCTTTTCCACCTTGATGGCGCTGAGAATCAGCTCGACCAGGCGCTCCAGGGCATCGGCGCGGTTCTGCTCCTGGGTGCGGTACTGCTGGGCCTTGAGAATGATCACGCCGTCACTGGTGATGCGACTGTCGCGCAGCGCCAGCAGCCGTTCCTTGTAGAACGGTGGCAGCGACGAGGCCGGAATGTCGAAGCGCAAATGCACGGCACTGGACACTTTGTTGACGTTCTGCCCACCAGCGCCCTGGGCGCGGATGGCGGTCAGCTCAATCTCGGCATCCGGCAGATGCACGTTGTTGGAAATCACCAGCATGGAACAGGAATCCGTCTTCAGGGCGCACAGGATACCTCCATTCCCCACGCTCTTGCGGACCTCTTCGCCGGCAAGCCAGCGCCTGCAACAAACAGCCCTCGCAGGAGCCGGCTTGCCGGCGAAAGCGATCTTCGTGCCCAATAAAAATCACAGGCATGAAAAACCCGGCCGGAGCCGGGTCTGTCATGGCCGGGGCCGCACTTACTTCAGCGAAGCACTGGCTGCCTGCAACGACTGCTGAGCGCTGCGCTTGTTCTTGATGACGTAGCAGACCCACATGAACACCACCCACACCGGGATCGCGTATACCGAGATCTGGATGCCCGGGATCATCAGCATGATGCCGAGGATGAACACCACGAACGCCAGGCAGACATAGTTGCCGTAGGGGTACCACAAGGCCTTGAACAACGAGGTCTGGCCTGTACGGTCCATGTGCTGGCGGAACTTGAAGTGCGAGTAGCTGATCATGGCCCAGTTGATCACCAGGGTCGCCACCACCAGGGACATCAGCAGCTCGAGGGCGTGCTGGGGAATCAGGTAGTTGAGCACCACGGCAACGAAGGTCACCACCGCCGAAGCGAGGATCGACATCACTGGCACGCCGCGCTTGTCGATCTTGGCCAGGACTTTCGGCGCATCGCCCTGCTCGGCCATGCCCAGCAGCATGCGGCTGTTGCAGTAGGTGCCGCTGTTGTACACCGACAGCGCCGCGGTCAGGACCACGAAGTTGAGGATGTGCGCCGCAGTGTTGCTGCCCAGCATCGAGAACACCTGGACGAACGGGCTGCCGCTATAGGCGTCGCCGGAGGCATTCAGGGTCACCAGCAGGGTGTCCCACGGGGTCAGCGACAGCAGCACCACCAGGGCGCCGATGTAGAAAATCAGGATGCGGTAGATCACCTGATTGATGGCCTTGGGGATCACGGTTTTCGGCTTGTCGGCCTCGGCTGCAGTGAAACCGAGCATTTCCAGGCCGCCGAAGGAGAACATGATGATCGCCATGGCCATCACCAGGCCGCTGACGCCGTTGGGGAAGAAGCCGCCATGGGACCAGAGGTTGCTCACCGAAGCCTGCGGGCCGCCGTTACCGCTGACCAGCAGGTAGCTGCCCAGGGCAATCATGCCGACGATGGCCACCACCTTGATGATGGCGAACCAGAACTCGGCCTCGCCGAACACCTTGACGTTGGCCAGGTTGATGACGTTGATCATCACGAAGAACACTGCTGCCGAGGCCCAGGTCGGCACATCCGGCCACCAGTAGTGCACATACTTGCCGACCGCGGTCAGTTCCGACATGCCCACCAGGATGTAGAGAATCCAGCAGTTCCAGCCGGAAAGGAAACCGGCGAAGCCGCCCCAGTATTTATGAGCGAAGTGACTGAAGGAACCGGCCACCGGCTCTTCGACGATCATCTCACCCAGCTGGCGCATGATCATGAAGGCGATGAAACCGCAGATGGCGTAACCGAGGATCATCGATGGACCGGCGGATTTGAGCACCCCGGCCGACCCCAGGAACAAACCGGTACCGATCGCGCCGCCCAGGGCGATCAGTTGAATATGGCGATTTTTCAGGCCGCGTTTCAGCTCGCCCGAATGCGAGTTTTGTCCACTCATGAAAAGGTTCTCACGCAAGGTTTGATGATGTTTGCAAGACGTTGCCGCCCGGTGAAGGCTTAAGCGGCGCGGAGCAAACCCCAGCGCAGGCACCCGAAGTTCAGCGTTTTTCTAACGGTCATGCGTCACCTGTTTGTTTTTATCTGTGACGAAATCGAACCCACCACGCTCGTGACGCGGCGGAGTGAACAAGGTGGATAACCTTGAGTTTATTGGCCCGGCAGTAGTGTCTTCAGCGCCCTGGGAGCAGGCTGAAACACGCGGCGCAGACGCAAAGTGCGCGGGTACGCAGTTGGGTCACAGTTAAAACGCCGCGCATTGTACACCCCTGACCCCCTGCCGCCAGACACCGCTGTATCAGCGTGCCGGTAACCGGGATCCTGCGGGGCCTGCCCGATGCTCGGCATCGGCGGCGGAAAATTGGACGGACCGAGTGGGGTCGTCGATGAAGGTGCGATGACCATCGCCCTTCGAAGGGTGTCGGTGAAAGTCGGTTACGGCGTTCATTGCGCCTCCTTCTTGTTATGCACCTGTACGCAGGCAGGTGTGCATCTCACCTGCCTTGGCGCCCGGGAACAAGCGGGCCAGAGCACTGGCAAGCGGGTTAACCGACACCCGGCGGCAGCTTTTCCTTACAGCGTCCCGGCCTTGGCCGATTCAGGGCGAAACACGGAAGATTCCGTAATATTTTCTTTACAGTGCGTAACGCTGATTTGCCAAACCAGATCGACCAGCGCGGCGACTGCAAATTGACGCACACGCCATCCAACACCGGAAAAAGCCATGACTTTTTGTTTTCAGGCGATAAATATCCGCCCTGGAAATAGAAAACAACGCTCAACAGAAAATAATCTAATTATGTTTTTGCACTTAAAAATGCCCTGAACTAGGTGTCCAGCCACTTGCCAACCGCCTTGTCCGACCAGTACGAGGAGTGGATGAGCAGCCTCCGCAACCATCCCGTTCGCCGCTGTTGATCCGTTCCGCCAATGGACTGCTGTGCCCTGTGTCATCTAGGAGAGTCACCATGCAAACACTGGAACAAGACCTGGAAACCGAACTGCAACTGGACGATTGGTTCGAAGCGGCAACCCATGATGCGGCAGTGGAAATGATGCAAGCCGATACGGTGATGCCGTTCGGCACGGCGATGTGGCCGATGTAAGACGCCCGGACCGGAGCAGGCCTCGCGCCTGCCCCAGCCACGCCCCGATGGCCATGTGAGCTCCTCGGTACCTTCCTCAGCACCATTCCTTTTGTTCGCAAATACGGGGGCTGCAGATTCCGCTGGAGCTGTGGATCGAGAACTCCAGCATCCGCCAGTTCGCCTTCCAACCCCTCCTTGCGCAGGCGCTGGCTCCTACCAGGCACCGGGCAAAAAAAACGCCAACCCGGAGGTTGGCGTTTTTTTGTCTGCGGGCCGGGCTTACTCCGGCTTGCGACGACCGAAGCCAGGGCGCTGGCCGCTACCGGCCGGGGCGCCACGGCGCTTGCCGGACGGCGCGTCCTTGTCCAGCACCAGGCTTGGACGCTTGGACTTCGGTGCCGGTTTGGCCGGACGCTTGGTGTCTGCCGGACGCTCGGCTACTGGCGTGCCACGACCGCTTGCCGGACGTGGTGCGCGTGGCCCGCGCTCGCCATCCTGACGGGCCGCCGGCTTGCGCCCTGGACGCTCGCCTTCGATCTGCGGCTCGCGGGACGCACGCGAGTTGGCCGGTGCGCCATTGGCTGGACGCAGGGTGCGTACACGCTCGCTTTTGCCCACCGGACGCGAGGATTTACGTTGCATGCGCTCCAGCTTGTCCTTGGACTTGGCATTGAGCTGTGGCAGCGCCACCGGCGTCAGGCCGACTTCGGCGCTGAGCACGTCGACTTCGTACTGGCTCATTTCGCGCCAGCGACCCATGGGCAGGTCGGAGTTGAGGAACACCGGACCGAAACGCACACGCTTCAGACGGCTGACCACCAGGCCCTGGGATTCCCACAGGCGACGGACTTCACGGTTGCGACCTTCCATCACCACGCAGTGGTACCAGTGGTTGAAACCTTCGCCACCAGGAGCCTGCTTGATGTCAGTGAACTTGGCCGGGCCGTCTTCGAGCATGACACCCGCCTTGAGGCGCTCGATCATCTCGTCGTCGACTTCACCACGGACCCGTACCGCATACTCGCGGTCCATTTCGTAGGACGGGTGCATCAGGCGGTTGGCCAGTTCACCGTCGGTGGTGAACATCAGCAAGCCGGTGGTGTTGATGTCCAGGCGGCCAATGTTGATCCAGCGGCCTTCCCGCGGGCGCGGCAGCTTGTCGAACACGGTCGGGCGGCCTTCCGGGTCGTCGCGGGTGCAGATCTCGCCGTCGGGCTTGTTGTACATGATCACGCGGCGCACCGATTCGGCGGCCTCTTCGCGCTTGATCACCTTGCCATCGATGGAAATGGCGTCATGCAGGTCGACACGCAGGCCCAGGGTGGCCTCCTTGCCGTTGACCTTGATCCGGCCCTGACTGATCCAGGACTCGACGTCGCGGCGCGAGCCGACGCCGATGCGGGCGAGGACTTTCTGCAGCTTCTCGCCGGCTGGACGGATTTCCTGGTCGTTCTGATCGGTATCGCTCATCTGGGCACCTCCCGGTGTATCGCTTCAGGCTAGAGCGGCCTGAAGACGTGAAAAACAGGTTCTCTGGCGAAGGGATCGCCAAGGGGTCGCGAATCATACGCTCATGGCGGCGGTTGCGCATCACAGACTAGTTGATAAGTCGCCCCTCAGGACTTTTTCCGCCGGCCGGTGGCGCGCAATTGCAGCAGGCGCATGGCCGCTTCGGCCAGCACCTGGCGGCGCTCGGCCTTGTCGAATTTCTTCCAGCCCTTGATCTCGCGCTTGCTACGCCCGCAGCCGATGCAGATATCGTCGCTGAACTTGCAGACGCTGATGCAGGGATCCTTGGCAGAACTCATCTAACACCTCTGTAGGAACCGGCTTGCCGGCGAAAAGGCCCGTAGCCCTGCGCCGAATCGGCCGACGTCTTCGCTGGCGAGCCAGTGCCTACAAGGTTAGTCGTCCAGCAGTCGGCGTTCGTTTTCGATGGCTTCGGCCAGGGCCAGGGCTTCGGCCTCTTCCTCGCTCAACTGCGGCGCCGCAGGCTCCAATGCGGCTACCGCGGCGAGCAACTTGGCCCGGGCCTCGGCCACGCCCAGCACATCGTCCTCTGCTTCGACCGGTGGCCCGTCCTCGGGTTCGACCGGGAACTCATCGGGCTCATCAGCGAGGAAGCCAGGTTCGGCCAGAACCTCCTCCTGTGGGAGATCCAGCTCAGGCTCATGCTGCTCGCCCTGCTCCGACTCCACGACACCATCGCGATGCAGGTCTTCGAAGTCGGTCTTGATCCCCTCCTCCATGGAGTCCAGTTCCAGCAACAGCGTATGGAAGCTGGTTTCTTCCTTGGGCTCTTCCGGATCGGCGCTGGCGTCGGCCAGTTGTTGCAGGTGCTCGGGCACCGGCGCGTCGTCGAACTCCAGCACCGGATCGGCCTCGATCTCCCGCAGTTCCGCCAGGGGCGGCAGGTCGTCGAGGTTCTTCAGGTTGAAGTGGTCGAGAAAGGCCTTGGTGGTGGCAAACATCGCGGGCTTGCCCGGCACGTCGCGATAACCCACTACGCGGATCCACTCGCGTTCAAGCAGGGTCTTGACGATGTGGCTATTGACCGCCACGCCGCGCACGTCCTCGATCTCGCCCCGGGTGATGGGCTGGCGGTAGGCAATCAGAGCCATGGTTTCCAGCATGGCGCGGGAGTAGCGCTGGGGCCGTTCTTCCCACAGGCGACCCACCCAGGGGGCGAATTTTTCACGGATCTGCAGGCGATAGCCGGAAGCCACTTCCTTGAGTTCGAAAGCCCGCCCTTCACAGGATTTGCCCAGCAGGGTCAGGGCTTTCTTGAAAACCGCAGGGTCCGGCCGCTCGGCTTCTTCGAAGAGCTCGAACAGGCGCTCCAGGGACTGGGGTTTTCCCGAGGCCAACAGAAAGGCTTCGAGCAGGGGCGCCAGCTCGCGGGGTTCATTCAAATTCATGATTTAAGCTCGTTATTCGGCTCGCGCCCGTACGTGGATGGCCGCAAAGGGCTCATTCTGCACCAGCTCGACCAGGGATTCCTTGACCAGTTCGAGGATCGCCATAAAGGTCACCACCACTCCCAGGCGCCCCTCTTCTGCGGTGAACAGCTCGACAAAGGGCACGAAGCCACCACCTTTGAGCCGCTCCAGCACATCACTCATGCGCTCGCGGGTGGACAAGGCCTCGCGGCTGACCTGATGACTTTCGAACATGTCGCCACGGCGCAGCACCTCGGCCATGGACATCAGCAATTCTTCCAGGGCCACATCCGGCAGCAGTTTGCGCGCCCGGGCCTGCGGGGCATCAAGCTTGGGCACCACGACGTCGCGACCGACCCGGCTCAGGCCGTCGATGCCTTCGGCGGCGGCCTTGAAGCGCTCGTACTCCTGCAGACGGCGAATCAGCTCGGCCCGGGGATCGTCTTCTTCTTCCTCGATCTCGGCGGAACGCGGCAGGAGCATCCGTGACTTGATCTCGGCCAGCATCGCCGCCATCACCAGATACTCGGCGGCCAGTTCCAGGCGCACCGACTGCATCAGCTCGACATAGCCCATGTATTGGCGGGTGATTTCCGCCACCGGGATGTCGAGGATGTTGATGTTCTGTTTGCGAATCAGGTACAGCAGCAGGTCCAACGGGCCTTCAAAGGCTTCGAGGAAGACCTCCAGGGCATCCGGGGGAATGTACAGGTCCAGGGGCATTTCCATGACCGCCTGGCCGTAGACCATGGCGAATGGCAGCTCCTGTTGGGCGCCGGCCTGCTCGTCGACGGTTTCCAATACGGACATCTAGGCCTCGGCCATGAACGGCGCAGGATCGCCGCAACCGACGCGAATCACTTCCGGTTCGCCATCGGCAAGGCTGATCACCGTGGAGGACTCGGTACTGCCGAAGCCGCCATCGATGATCAGGTCCACCTGATGCTCCAGCAGTTGACGCATTTCATAAGGGTCGCTCAGCGCTTCGGTATCGCCGGGCATGATCAGGCTGACACTCATCAGCGGCTCACCCAGCTCGGCCAGCAGCGCCAGGGCAATCGGATTGCTCGGCACCCGCAGGCCGATGGTACGGCGCTTGGGGTGCAGCAACAGACGCGGGACTTCCCGGGTGGCGTTGAGAATGAAAGTGTAAGGCCCCGGCACATGGGCCTTGAGCAGGCGGAAAGTGCCGGTGTCGATCTTGGCGAACAGTCCCAACTGCGACAGGTCGCTGCAGATCAGGGCGAAGTTGTGCTTGTCGTCCAGTTGACGCAAGCGCCGCACTCGTTCGATCGCGCCCTTGTCGCCCATTTGGCAGGCAACGGCGTAGGACGAATCCGTGGGATAAATCACCACGCCACCGCCGCGAATGATCTCGACGGCCTGTTTGATCAGGCGTGGCTGTGGGTTTTCCGGGTGGATCTGGAAAAATTGACTCACTGTCTCTACCTGTTCAGGCGGCAATAATTGGCTCATGTTTGAACCGACACCAAAGTGGCGGCAGGTCCTCCGGAACCGGACGATACTCGCCGATCTCGGACCAGCCTCCCGGGCCATGAAAGTCACTGCCGGCGCTGACCAGCAGTCCGAATTCACGAGCAAGGATAGCCAAACTGCCCACTTGCTCTGCAGGTTGGTGGCCATTGACCACCTCGATTGCATGGCCACCGGCTTGAATATAGTCGGCAATCAGGCGGCGACGCTTGCTGCGGGTGAAATCGTAATGCCAGGGGTGGGCCAGGCTGACCCAGGCCCCCGCCTCGCGAAGGGTGCCGACGGTGTCTTCCAGAGTCGGCCAGTGCTGCTTGACGTCTCCCAGTTTCCCGGCCCCCAGCCATTTGCGAAAGGCTTCGGCACGATCCTTCACAAAACCGGCACGTACCAGATAGTCGGCAAAGTGCGGCCGCGCCGGAGCATTGCCACTGTCCCCCAACTCCTGCTGGATCGCCCTGGCGCCTTCCAGCGCTCCGGGCATGCCCTTGAGGGCCAGTTTGCGGCTGATCTCCTCGGAGCGCAGCCAGCGCCCCTCGTGCAGTTTATCGATGGCCGCCACCAGGGCCGGGGCCTGGGTGTCGAATCCATAGCCCAGCACATGAATGGTGGCGCCGCCCCAGGTGCAGGACAGCTCGACGCCATTGACCAGTTGCATGCCCAATTGCTGCGCTGCCTGGCGGGCCTCCGCCAGTCCTTCGAGGGTGTCGTGGTCGGTCAAGGACAGGATTCGCACGCCTCTCTCGTACGCACGCGCAACCAGAACCGCAGGCGCCAGGGCGCCGTCGGAGGCCGTGCTATGGCAGTGCAAATCAACATTCACAGGACGATAAAACCTCAAGTCAGCTGGCGCTTTCGCTACCAAGGATGTTTGTTATTATGCCGCCACATCCTGCTTCTGGCTGCCACTGTGAAACAATTCATCGACTTCATCCCGCTGTTCCTGTTTTTCATCGTCTACAAAATCGATCCCCGGGTCGTCGACCTTGCCGGTCACGAAGTCACCGTGGGCGGTATCTACAGCGCTACCGCAGTGCTGATCATCAGCTCGCTGGTGGTCTACGGGGCGCTGTTCATTTCCCAGCGCAAACTGGAAAAAAGCCAATGGCTGACCCTGATCGCCTGCCTGGTCTTCGGCAGCCTGACCCTGGCCTTCCATAGCGAAACCTTCCTTAAATGGAAGGCGCCGGTGGTCAACTGGCTGTTCGCCCTGGCCTTTACCGGCAGCCACTTCATCGGTGATCGCCTGCTGATCAAGCGCATCATGGGCCACGCCCTGACCCTGCCGGACCCGGTGTGGACCCGCCTGAACATCGCCTGGATCGCCTTCTTCCTGTTCTGCGGCGCCGCCAACCTGTTCGTCGCCTTCACCTTCCAGAGCATCTGGGTCGACTTCAAGGTCTTCGGCAGCCTGGGCATGACTGTATTGTTCCTGGTGGGCCAGGGTGTCTACCTGTCGCGCCACCTGCATGATGCCGATCCCACCACCCCGAAAACCGAGGACTGACATGCTTTACGCAATCATTGCCACAGACGTCGCCAACTCCCTGGAAAAGCGCCTGGCCGCACGCCCGGCCCATCTGGAGCGGCTGCAAGTACTCAAGGATGAAGGGCGCGTGGTGCTGGCCGGCCCGCACCCGGCGATCGACAGCAATGACCCCGGCGCCGCCGGCTTCACCGGCAGCCTGATTGTCGCCCAGTTCGAGTCCCTGAGCGCCGCCCAGGCCTGGGCCGATGCCGACCCCTATGCGACCGCCGGCGTCTACGCCAATGTGCTGGTCAAGCCGTTCCGGCAAACAATGCCGTAAATCCCCCCTGAAGCGATGAACCTTACCGGTTCATCGCGTTCTCAATCGCTCATTATTCTCGTTTGACGGCCGACAACCTGCCCAACACTCGATTGGAATCAGGAGTTTCGATGCGCCAAGGTCCGCTGTGCCTGCTGTTGGTCATGTTGTCGATCGGGGCTCCGGCCCTTGCCGAGGAAACCCAGGACCCCGGTCATTCAACGCCGCTGTCCCTGAGCGCCGGCAGTCAGATCACCGAGTTGCAACAACGCTTGAAAGAAAGCGAACGCCTGCGTGAAGAGCTGAGCAAACAATTGCAGAGTGCCGATGCCGAACGGGAAAGCCCGCAGCTGACCCGCTTGCGCCAGGAGAACCAGCGCCTCAAGCTGCAACTCAAGGAGGCCCAGGCCAACCCGGTGCCGCGCCTGCTGACCGACCAGCAGCAATGGTTCGTCACCGGCGGCGGCGTGGCTCTCATCGCCCTGCTCTGCGGTATCTTTGCCAGTGGCGGACATCGCAAGCGTCGACAATGGCTAAATTGAGTGATTCATGAGCGACCTGTTACTGATTGATGACGACCAGGAGCTGTGCGAGCTCCTGAGCAGCTGGCTCGGCCAGGAAGGCTTTCAAGTACGGGCCTGCCACGATGGCCTGAGCGCACGCCGGGCCTTGTCGGAAACGGCCCCGGCTGCCGTGGTCCTGGACGTGATGCTGCCAGACGGCAGCGGCCTGGAGCTGCTCAAGCAACTGCGCAACGACCACCCCGACCTGCCGGTACTGATGCTGTCGGCCCGTGGCGAACCCCTGGACCGTATCCTCGGCCTGGAACTGGGCGCCGACGACTACCTGGCCAAGCCTTGCGACCCTCGCGAACTCACCGCCCGCTTGCGCGCCGTGCTGCGCCGCAGCCACCCGGTGGCAGCGTCCAGCCAGATGGAGCTGGGAGACCTGTGCTTCAGTCCGATTCGCGGCGTGGTCAACATCGACGATCAGGACATCACACTGACCGTTTCCGAAAGCCGCCTGCTCGAAGCCCTGCTCAAGCAGCCGGGCGAGCCCCTGGACAAGCAGGAACTGGCGCAGATCGCCCTGGGTCGCAAACTGACCCTGTATGACCGCAGCCTGGACATGCACGTCAGCAACCTGCGCAAGAAGATCGGCCCGCACCCCGACGGCCGCCCACGGATCGTTGCCCTGCGCAGCCGCGGCTACTACTACAGCCTGTGATCCCGATGGGCCCTGACACATTTGTCAGGGCCATGAAATACCTTCTTTACCCAAGCTTTACCCTCCGCTGACCGCCGCTGACCTTGATCTGGGTAACCTGAACTCATCCGGAACTTACCGGGAATGAGACAAGGAGATACACCATGCGCAAGACCCTGATCGCCCTGATGTTCGCCGCCGCCCTGCCGACCGTGGCCATGGCCATGCCTGAGGGTCACAGCCCGATGGGCCCCATGGACGGTCCTCGGCACAGCGAACACATGCGCGGCAAAGGCCCCTTCAGCCAACTGGACCTGAGCCGCGAGCAGCGCCAGCAAATCGGCAAGCTGATGGGCGAGCAAATGCACGACCGCAAGGCAGTGGTGGAAAAGTACCTGGAGAAACTTTCCCCGGCCGACCAGAAAGCCATGAAGGATGAACTGGGCGCCAAACACCAGAAGACCCAGGCCGATATCCGTGCCCTGCTCAAGCCCGAGCAACAGAAGGAATTCGACGCCCTTGTGAAGAAACAAGAAGAACGTCGCGCCGAGTGGGCCCAATTCAAGGCCTGGAAAGCGCAACAACCGCAAAAAGCGCAATAATGCGTTAGCGTTCACCCTACAGCCCAGTGGCCTCCCCCCACTGGGCTTTGCGCGTTTGAGGAGTCTCTGTGCGTTCATTGTTCTGGCGCATCCTGGCCAGTTTCTGGCTGGCCATCACCCTGGTTGCAGGGTTGTCGATCCTGCTTGGGCACATGCTCAACCAGGACGCCTGGATTCTCAGTCGCCACCCCGGCCTCAACAGCCTCGCCGAGGAGTGGACGCAAACCTACGAGACCCAGGGCGAAGATGCTGCCCAGGACATCCTCCAGCAGCGCAAGCGCCAGTACCACATTGACGTCCAGGTGCTCAACGAGAGCGGCGACCCGGTGGTCCGCGGCACCTTCCCGCGCCGCGCCGCGGCCTTCGAAGCCCGGCAGAACAACGATGACCGCCACCTGCCCTGGCGCCGCCTGACGGCGGAATACACCAGCCCGAAAACCGGCGACACCTACCTGTTCATCTATCGCATCCCCCATCCGGAACTGGACGCCTGGCACCGCGACAGCCTGACCTGGCCCCTCAGCGCCCTGGCCATCGCCCTGGTGGTGCTGACCCTGTTCAGCCTCCTGGTCACCCTGTCCATCACCCGCCCCCTGAGCCGCCTGCGCGGCGCGGTACACGACCTGGGCCAGGCCACCTACCAGCAGAACAGCCTGGCGCGCCTGTCCAACCGCCGCGACGAATTCGGTGTACTGGCCCGGGACTTCAACCGCATGGGCTCGCGCCTGCAGAGCCTGATCGGCAGCCAGCGCCAACTGCTGCGGGACGTGTCCCACGAACTGCGCTCGCCCCTGGCCCGCCTGCGTATCGCCCTGGCATTGGCGGAACGTGCCGCTCCTGAAGAACGGGAAAAGCTCTGGCCGCGACTGACCCGGGAATGCGATCGCCTGGAGGCGCTGATCAGCGAGATCCTGGTGCTGGCCCGGGTCGATGCGGACAACGCCAGCGCCGAAGAGGTGGACCTCAACGCCTTGCTGGTCGCCGTGCAGAAAGACGCGCAACTGGCTTGTCCGGAACAGCTGGTGCAAATAGATGCCCAGCCACAACTGAACCTGCGCGGCTGGCCGACCATGCTTGAACGGGCGGTAGACAACCTGCTGCGCAATGCCCAGCGCTTCAATCCTGTGGGGCAACCGATCGAAGTCACGGCCCTGCGCCATGGCGAAAAGATCCAGATCAGCGTGCGCGACCATGGCCCCGGCGTGGATGCCGAACACCTGAAGCAGTTGGGAGAGCCGTTCTTCCGCGCCCCAGGACAGAGTGCTCCGGGCCATGGCCTGGGGCTGGCCATCGCCCGCCGCGCAGCGGAACGCCATGGCGGCAGCCTGATACTGGACAACCACCCTCAGGGCGGATTCATCGCCACGCTGGAGCTGCCCCTGGTGCCGGGTGCCGTGGTGCAGGCCTGAATGCAACGCGGGCAAGCCGCTGCTGCGAGGTTCGACAGCAGCGGGCCTGCCCGCAAGGTACTCAGCTTTCGAAGGGGATAATCAGGCCCTGGCCGTCCAGGCGCTGACGAACTCGGCGGCGTCGACTTTCGGTGCGACCCGCGGTTCGTTCAGCGGCGTACCCAGGTAAAGGAAGGCGATGATCTCTTCGCCGTCCGCCAGGCCCAGCCCCTTGACCACGTGGGGCGAATAGGACAACTCGCCAGTGCGCCATACCGCGCCGATACCCTGGGCATAGGCCGCCAGCAAAATACCGTGGGCTGCACAGCCCGCCGCCAGCAATTGCTCGGACTTGGGCACCTTGAAATGCTCCTGCAGCCGTGCCACGACCACGACCACCAGCGGTGCACGCAGCGGCATGGCCCGGGCCTTGTCCAACGCGGCCTGAGTCACTTCGCCGCCTTGCAGTTGTACCGCTTCGACCAGCAGTTCGCCCAACTGGTCACGGGCTTCACCTTCGACGGTGAGAAAGCGCCAAGGGCGCAGTTGCCCGTGATCCGGCGCCCGCAAGGCGGCAGCGAACAGTGCTTCCCGTTGCTGCGCAGTGGGGGCTGGCTCCACCAGGCGCGGCACGGAAACACGGTTGAGCAAAGCGTCGAGAGCCTCCATCGGCCACCTCCTGAAAAAAATGTCCGGCTATTCTAGCGGTATCTGCCTGCCGGGTGCCGGTTTACATGCCCTGCACCGCAGGTAGAATGGGCGCCCTTCTCATACCAGCCAGAGCGGAACACATGGCGTTGCCGACCTTAAGAATCATTGGTTTCATCATCGGCATCTTCCTCATCACCCTGGCCATCGCCATGGTGGTGCCGATGGCGACACTGGTGATCTTCGAACGCACCGGCGACCTGCCGTCCTTCCTCTGGGCCAGCATGATCACCTTCATCGCCGGCCTGGCCCTGGTGATTCCCGGCCGTCCCGAACATATTCACCTGCGCCCGCGGGACATGTACCTGCTGACGGTCTCCAGCTGGGTGGTGGTGTGTATCTTTGCCGCCCTGCCGTTCCTGCTGACCCAGCACATCAGCTACACCGACTCGTTCTTCGAAAGCATGTCAGGCATCACCGCCACCGGCGCCACCGTGCTCAGTGGCCTGGACAGCATGTCCCCGGGCATCCTGATCTGGCGCTCGATGCTGCACTGGCTGGGAGGCATCGGCTTCATCGGCATGGCGGTGGCGATCCTGCCGTTGCTGCGTATCGGTGGCATGCGCCTGTTCCAGACCGAGTCTTCGGACCGCTCAGAAAAGGTCATGCCGCGCTCGCACATGGTGGCGCGCCTGATTGTCGCCACCTACGTGGGCATCACCATCTTCGGCAGCCTGGCCTTCTGGTGGGCCGGAATGAACATCTTCGATGCCATCAACCACGCCATGTCGGCGATCTCCACCGGTGGTTTCTCCACCTCCGACGAATCCCTGGCCCACTGGCAACAACCGGCGGTGCACTGGGTGGCGGTGGTGGTGATGATCCTCGGCAGTCTGCCCTTTGCCCTTTATGTGGCGACCCTGCGCGGCAACCGCAAGGCGTTGATCAAGGATCAGCAGGTCCAGGGCTTGCTCGGCATGCTCCTGGTGACGTGGCTGGTGCTCGGCACCTGGTACTGGTGGACCACCGACCTGCACTGGCTGGATGCCCTGCGCCACGTAGCGCTGAACGTGACCTCGGTGGTCACCACCACCGGGTTTGCCCTGGGCGACTACAGCCTGTGGGGCAACTTCTCGCTGATGCTGTTCTTCTACCTGGGGTTCGTAGGCGGCTGTTCGGGATCGACTGCTGGCGGGATCAAGATTTTCCGCTTCCAGGTTGCCTA
>NZ_MOAK01000030.1:35433-44904 GCF_003732485.1 Pseudomonas protegens | reverse complement strand
GCAGAAGTACAACGGCCATCGCCTGGACGAGGAAATCGTCCGTTCGATCCTGACCTTCTCGTTCTTCTTCGCCATCACCATCTGCATGATCGCCCTCGCCCTGTCGCTGCTGGGCCTGGACTGGATGACCGCCCTGACCGGCGCTGCCAGCACCGTATCCGGGGTGGGCCCGGGCCTGGGAGAAACCATTGGCCCGGCGGGCAACTTCTCCACCCTGCCCGACGCCGCCAAGTGGATCCTGTCCCTGGGCATGCTCCTGGGCCGGCTGGAAATCATCACGGTGTTCGTGCTGTGCATTCCGGCGTTCTGGCGTCACTGATCGAGCCCGGCAGCGCCAGCAACCGCGCCCGGTACTCACCGGGCGTGACATCGAACCAGCGGCGAAACGCACGGAAAAAATTGCTCGGATCGGCAAACCCCAGCAGGTAGGCAATCTCCAGCAAGGTCATGCGCGGCTGCGCCAGGTACTGCTCGGCCAGCTCGCGGCGGGTGTCATCGAGCAGGGTCTGGAAGCTGGTGCCCTCCTCCTGCAAGCGGCGTTGCAACGTACGCTGGGACAGGTGCAGGGTCTGCGCCACCATCTCGCGCTTGGGCTCGCCCTGCGGCAGCAGACGGCACAGCACTTGGCGTGCCTTGTGGGTCACCCGGCTCTCGGAGAAACGCGCCAGGTATTCGCCGGCGAAGCGATCGTGTAACAAGGCCATGGCCTCGTTGGCAGTAGGCAGGGGCGCTTCCATGTCGGCTCGCTCGAAAATCAGCGCATCAAAGGGTGCAGCGAACACCAGTGGCGCATGGAACATGTCTTTGTAAGGCTGTACATCCTGCGGTTGCTGCCCTTGCAACAGCACTTTGCGCGGTTGCAGGGCGCGCCCCGTCAACCAGCCACACAAGGCCAGGGCGCAGGCCAGCGAGGCCTCGGAGCTTTGCCGGGTGGGGGGTAGATGATCACCATTCACCGTCAGGATCAGTGCATAACCCTCAGGTAAAAGACGGAAACTCAGGTCAGCGCTTTCGGCAATGATCCGTTGATAACGCACCAGACGCTGAAAACCCTCTGCCAGGGTTCGACTCGACATCAGTGCATAACCGGCCACATGGAAGGACGCCGGGCGAACCACCTTGCCCATGTTCAGGCCAATCGCCGGGTTGCCGGACAACTCGACAGCGCGCTGCCAGAGCCGCGTCATCGAATCCTGGGTGAAGCGCGCGTCGGGGTCGTCGAGGGCGCCATAGTCGAGCCCCAACTGCTTGAACAAAGCGCAGCAATCCAGGCCGTCCATCTCCAGGGCCTTGACTATTCCCAAGGCCCAGCTTGCAGAAGTCGTTCGTTCGCTCATGAGGATTTCTTACATGATGAGCCGCATGCTACGGCCAATTTCCCAAGGATACTAAAGTGGCGCCTATTGTCACTGGCCAGCGCCGCCAAGGACTCTAGACTCAAATAAGCTCCCCGCAGAACATCCGCTCACAGAACAACAAGCACAGAGATCGCGGCCATGGAAAACATCCGACAGTTCAACAGCTTCGCCGAGTTCTACCCCTATTATCTGAGTGAACACAGCGACAGCACTTGTCGTCGCCTGCACTTCATCGGCACCAGCCTGGTGATTTTCCTCCTGGCCTTTGCCATCGGCAAAGGCGCCTGGCTGCTATTGCTGGCCTTGCCGGTTGCCGGTTATGGCTTTGCCTGGGTCGGGCATTTCTTCTTCGAGAAAAATCGCCCGGCCACCTTCCAGCATCCGCTGTACAGCCTGCTGGGGGACTTCGTCATGTACCGCGACATGATTCTCGGCAAGGTGCCCTTCTAGGCCCGGCCGGACAGCAAGCCGTCCCGTACAGCCACTGCAGTGACGGGATGCAGGCATACACTCCAGTCCAGCCCATAACAACAAGAGCCTGGCCGATGAATGCTCACGCACGCTTCACCCACATGCAGGACGGTACCCAGGAAGACTGGGCGATCATCGCTGCGGATTTCACCGCCTACGCCAAACAACTGCCGGCGCGAATCCTCACTCATCTGCAATTGCTGGAGGGCGACTTCGGCGGTTTTCCGGTGGACCGCCTGACCCATTCCCTGCAGACCGCCAGCCGTGCCTGGCATGACGGACGCGACGAGGAGTATGTGATCTGCGCCCTGCTCCATGACATCGGCGACACCTTGGGTTCCTACAACCATCCGGATATCGCCGCGGCCATACTCAAGCCCTTTGTCAGCCCGGAAAACCTGTGGATGGTGGAAAAGCACGGAATCTTCCAGGGCTACTACTTCTTTCATCACCTGGGCATGGACCGCCATCTGCGGGACCAATTCCGTGAGCATCCGCTGTACCAGCGCACCGCCGAGTTCTGCGCCAAGTACGATGCCGCAGCCTTCGATCCCGACTACGAAAGCCTGCCCCTGAGCTTCTTCGAACCGATGCTGCAACAGCTGTTTGCCCAGCCCCGAACGTCGCTGTACAAGGCCGCGATGGAACAGTCCAGCCCCACCTGAAGCCTGATCGACAAGCTATCGCTCAGGCCGGCTCCGCCACCTTCATGCGCTCGGCCTTGAGCTGCGCTTCCCGGGCCTGGGCCTCGGCCAGGCGATAGAGTTCGATGCTGCCGTCCCAGTGCTCGATCAGGGCTGTGCAGGACTCTACCCAGTCGCCGCAATTGAGGTAATCCACCTCGCCCACCTTACGGATCTCGGCATGGTGAATGTGGCCGCAGACCACCCCGTGCAACTCGCGCTTGACGCACTCGTGGGCAATGGCCTCCTCGAAGTCGCTGATAAAGCTCACCGCAGTCTTGACCTTGTGCTTGAGGTAGGCCGACAGCGACCAGTAACCGTAGCCATAGCGCGCCCGCCAATGATTGAGCCAACGGTTGAGGGTCAGGGTGAACTCGTAGGCCGAGTCGCCGAGAAAGGCCAGCCAGCGGTGATATCGCGTGATGACGTCGAACTGGTCACCGTGGATCACCAGCAGATGGCGACCGTCAGCGGTGACGTGCACGGCTTCGTCCACCAGTTGGATGTTGCCCAGTATCAGCTTGGAGTAACGGCGCAGGAATTCATCGTGATTGCCAGTGACGTAGATCACCTCGGTGCCGCGCTTGCTCATGGTCAGCAAGCGGCGGATCACATTGGTATGGGCCTGGGGCCAGTACATGCCGCCCCGCAGCTTCCAGCCATCGATGATGTCGCCCACCAGATAGATGCGGTCGGCCTGATACCCCTTGAGAAACTGCGCCAGGTGTTCCGCCTGGCAATCCCGGGTGCCCAGGTGCACGTCTGAAATCCATAGGGTCCGTACCCGTTGCTTGCGGCTGGGCTTGGCGAGTTCGGCATGGGTCATGGACGCTCTCCGGGATTTTTTGCGAGCTTGCGCCCCAGCGATTAATAGCCCATGACAAAAATGCGGCAGTGCGATGACAGCGCGAACCGTCCGACCACCGGTGTAGACTGCGGATCTGCCAAGGAGACCGTGATGGAATCTATCCTCACCCTGCGCCACTACAGCCACGACCTGATCGCCCACAGCCACGAACATGCGCAACTGGTGTTCGGCCTGCGTGGCCAGCTCGATTTCGAAGTCGAAGGCCAGGGCAGCCAGGTGCAGCAGCAGAGTTTTGTGGTGGTGCCGGCCGGTGCCCGGCATGTCTGCGGCAGCCCCAGCGGAAGCCATTGCCTGGTGTTGGACATACCCGGTGAACACTGGGTGCAACAATCTTTGGGCGAACATGCCGAGGCCAGCCGGCGTTTGCTCGATGCACCCCGGCATCGGGTCCTGGGGCCGAGCCAGAGCCGCCTGGTCAACTGGCTGGCGGACAGCCCGGTGGACGACCCCTTGATTGCCCAACAAGGCGCAGTCCTGCTGCTGGCCAGCCTCAACCATTGCGCCGACAGCCAGCCTGGCGAGCGCCGCCTACCGTATAGCGCCCTGAATGCCCATATCGATCGCCACGCCGCCCACCCCTTGCAGGTGGCCGACCTGGCCCGTATCGCCGGGCTGTCCGCTGCCCGTCTGCATGCACGGTTCATCACCGAGTGCGGGGCCAGTCCCATGGAGTACGTGCGACGCCGGCGCCTGCACATGGCCCTGGAACTGTTACGCGGATCCGCCTTGCCCATGGGCGAAATCGCCAGCCGCGTGGGTTATAGCTCCCAGAGTGCCTTTGCCGCGGCGATACTGCGCCAGTACGGCCACTCGCCGCGCCAACTGCGCCAGGGGGCAGACGCTAATCCCTCGACAAAAAACGCCAGGATCGCGACAGACCAGCAGGTCGCCTGCCCGTAGACTCAGCCCATTGCCGCCTAAGGCCATTACTGCCCGTCTTGTGGTTAAGGAAAGAAATGACTCCGCGTACCGCTCTTGGTGCCCTGCATATCGGCGCCCTGATGTTCGGCCTCACCGGCGTGTTCGGTAAGCTGGCCGCCGCCTCGCCTGCCGTTATCGTGTTCGGCCGCGCCGCCTTTGCCGTGCTTGCCTTGGGCTTCTTTGCCCGACTGGCCAGCAATACTCCCTGGCAGAAACTCGTCGCCGGCGACTGGCGGCGCCTGCTGCTCAGCGGCCTGCTGCTGGCCGGTCACTGGGTGAGTTTCTTCGTCGCGGTAAAAGTTGCCGGGGTGGCCATTGCCACCCTGGGTTTCGCCAGCTTCCCGGCCTTCACGGTGATTCTCGAGGGCCTGATCTTCCGCGAGCGAATCCGCTTCAACGAGATTCTGCTGGTAATCCTGGTGAGCATCGGCCTGGTGCTGGTGACCCCGAACTTCGATCTGGCCAGCCAGGCCACCACCGGCTTGCTCTGGGCCGTGGGTTCGGGCTTGCTGTTCGCCCTGCTGTCACTGAACAACCGCGCCAGCTCCGGACGTATTCCTGCGGTGCAGGCGGCCCTCTGCCAGAACGTGGTGGTAGCCCTGTGCCTGTTACCGGTGGCGGCACCGGAGCTTGGCCAGGTCCGGGCCATGGACTGGCTGTGGATCAGTCTGCTGGGAATCTTCTGCACCGGTCTGGCCCACAGCCTGTTTGTGGCCAGCCTGGCAGTGATCAAGGCACGCACCGCGGCGGTGGTCTTCGCCCTGGAACCGGTCTACGGGATTACCGTGGCCTGGCTGCTGTTCGGCGAAAATCCGACGCTGCGCATGCTGATGGGCGGGGCCTTGATCATCGTTGCCATTGTGGTTTCAAGCCGCCTGTCGGCGGGCTCGGGCAGCAAGGCGGCCACGGCTGAAGCCGGCTCTCACTGAGTACGATCGTTGTGGCCCAGGTCGCGTTCCGGATCGATCTGGTCGCGGACCCTTTGCTTGAGTACCTTGGCCTCGGGAAAGCCGCCGTCGGCCTTGCGCTCCCAGATCTGCACGCCGTTGCAGGTGATGCGGAACGTGCCACCGGTAGCAGGCTCCAGGGACACTTTGCCCAAGTCATCGCTGAACGTGCTTAACAACTCCTGGGCCAGCCAGGCAGCTCGCAATAGCCATTGGCATTGGGTGCAATAGGTGATGACCACTTCGGGTTTACGTTCAGTCATGGTACGGCCGACTCCTGAGTTCAAGGGCGTCGCTATAATAGCCGGCTTTATCGCCCGTCCCCGAGAACCACGATGCGCCGCCTGCTGTCCTGCCTGTTCCTCTGCCTGCTACCCCTGCTCGCTCAATCCAGTGAAGCGCCGCGACCGAAAATCGGTCTGGTGCTGTCGGGAGGCGCTGCCCGCGGTCTGGCGCATATTGGCGTACTCAAGGCCCTGGAAGAGCAAGGGATCCGCATCGACGCTATTGCCGGCACCAGCATGGGTGCAGTAATCGGCGGCCTCTATGCCTCGGGCTACAAGATCGACGAGCTGGAAAAACTGGCCCTGGACATCGACTGGCGACAGGCCTTGTCCGATGCCCCGCCCCGGGAAGACGTGCCCTTCCGGCGCAAGCAGGACGATCGGGATTTCCTGGTCAAACAGAAACTCAGCTTTCGTGACGACGGCAGCCTGGGCCTGCCCCTGGGGGTGATCCAGGGCCAGAACCTGGCGTTGCTGCTGGAAAGCAAGCTGGCCCACGCCAGCGATACCCGGGATTTCGACAAGCTGCCGATCCCCTTCCGGGCCGTGGCCACCGACATCGCCAGCGGCGAAAAGGTGGTGTTCCGCAAGGGCCACCTGCCCCAGGTGATCCGCGCCAGCATGTCGATCCCGGCGGTGTTCGCACCGGTGGAGCTCGATGGCCGGCTGCTGGTGGATGGCGGCATGACCGACAACATTCCCCTGGATGTGGCCCGGGACATGGGGGTCGACATTGCCATCGTGGTGGACATCGGCACCCCGCTGCGCTCACGCAAGCAGCTCAATACCGTGGTCGACGTGCTCAACCAGTCCATCACCCTGATGACCCGGCGCAACTCCGAGGTGCAACTGGCGGCGCTGCACAAGGACGACGTGCTGATTCAGCCGTCGCTGTCGAGTTTCGGCGTCACCGACTTCGGCCGTGCCCAGGAGGTGATCGACGCCGGTTATCGTGCCACGCGCATCCTTGATGCCCGCCTGGCACGCCTGCGTCCGGCCCATCCGCTGGATGCAGAGCTGACCGCCGCGCGCCAGCCCAGCCAGCGCACGCCGATCATCAGCGCGATCAAGGTGGAGAACGACTCCAAGGTCAGCGATGACGTGATCCGCTACTACATCCGCCAGCACATCGGTGAACCGCTGGACCTGGGCCGCCTGGAAACCGACATGGGCACCCTGTACGGCCTGGACTTCTTCGAGCAGGTGCAATACCGCGTAGTGCACAAAGGCCAGGACAACACCCTGGTGATCAGCGCTCGGGGCAAACGCAGCGGTACTGACTACTTGCGCCTGGGCCTGAACCTGTCCGACGACATGCGCGGCGACAGCGCCTTCAACATCGGCGCCAGCTATCGCATGAACGGTATCAACAGCCTCGGCGCGGAATGGCTGACCCGGGTGCAGATCGGCGACCAGCAGGAAATCTACAGCGAGTTCTATCAACCATTGGATGCCGGTTCACGCTACTTCATTGCGCCGTTTATTGCTGCCGAAGCGCAGAACGTCGAGGCGGTGCTGGATAACGACCCGATCGCCGAATACCGCCTGGAACGCTACGGCCTGGGCCTCAATCTGGGGCGGCAGATCGGCAACAGCGGCGAAGTGCGTTTCGGTGTGGGCGAGGCCTGGGGCAAAGCCGATGTACGGATCGGCGACCACAACCTGCCCAGCGAGAATTTCAATGAGGGTTACTACCAGCTGCAGTACTCCTTCGACTCCCTGGACAACGTCTACTTTCCCCACTCTGGTGAAGACATCGGCCTGACCCTGCGCCAGTTCGAACCGAGCCTGGGTTCGGACAATCGCTACCGACAGTGGGAGTTCAAGCTCGACAAGGCCTTGAGCAGCGGCCCCAATACCTTCGTCCTGGGAGGGCGCTATGGCCGAACCCTGGACAATGCCGATGTCGTGACCTCCAGTTTCCTCCTGGGGGGCGCACGGCAGTTGTCCGGTTTCCGTCAGGACGCCCTGTCCGGGCAGAACATCACCCTGGCCCGTGCCGTGTACTTTCGCCGACTCACACCGCGCTCCTACCTGCCACTGGATTTCCCGCTCTACCTGGGCGGCTCACTGGAGCGCGGGCGGGTGTGGAACAACGACAACGCCTTCGACAGCGGCTATATCAATGCTGCGAGCATCTTCCTGGGCTTCGACACACCGTTGGGGCCATTGAACTTCAGCTACGGCTTCAACGACGACAACCAGAAGGCCTTGTCGCTGAACCTTGGCCAGACCTTCTGACAGGCGCACAAGTGCCGCACCGGACAGCGCAATCAGCAAGATTCAGGGGAACGCGAAGACAGGACGAACCGGGGTCAGGCAACCCCGGCTGAAGGCATCAGGATTTTTCCAGATTAGCCAGGATGCGCCCATGAACGCGCATGCAGACCCGCAGGTCTTCGTCGTCGACGCCAATGAACAACTCATGGCGCAAGGCAGTGGCGATGGTCTCGATCTGCTCGATCAAGGGCCGCGCCGAAGGACAGAGGACAATTTTCTTCGCTCGGCGATCTTCCACCACCGATTGGCGCTGGACCAGGCCCTGGGTTTCCAGGCTATCCAGCAGCCGAGCCAGGGTGGGTCCTTCTACGCCAACGCTTTGCGCCAGCTCACGCTGGGTTGGCGCGTCTTCGAAACGGGCCAGGTGCAGCAGCACCAGCCAGCGGGCCTGGGACAGGCCAAGCCCGGCCAGACGGCGGTCCAGTTCAGCACGCCAGCCGCGAGACATATGCGCCAGCTGCATACCAAAACGGTGTTCATCGGTTAACGGCATAAAACACTCATGATCAGACTGAAAATGAAGAAAAACTAATTATTAGTCAGCTAAGCATGACCCTTGCCCGGAGGCAAGGCCTGTAAGGGACTGAATCGTTACAACATTGACGCACCCCTTCACATTTCAAACTCCGACTCCAAGGCCGCACGCACGCAATACAACACCCCTTCCGGCACTCGTCCGGCGAACACCGGGATAACTTCGGCCACCGGCGGCAACTCGCCCTCGCCGTCGAGGAACGCGTCCTGGATTTCCCCCAGCAGGTCCTCCGGCAAGTCCAGGGCCTGTTCCAGGGAAAGTTGTTGCTTGCTGATCGCCTCGGCCAACAGGGTATAGACGTTCTTTTCCGTGCACTGCAACTGGCCGGCAATCTGCACCGGGGTCATCCCGGCACGCGCCAGGGTGATCAGTTCGTGGCGGAGGTCGGCAACCACCTTCGGCGCCTCGACACCACCCCCCAGAACTTCGAGGAAGGCTGCGCCATAACGCTCCAGCTTGCGCGCACCCACGCCGCTGACCTCGGCCATTTCCGCCATGGAGCCGGGCTGGCTGCGCAGCATCTCGAGCAAGGTGGAATCGGGGAAAATGACATAGGGCGGCACACCATGCTCTTCCGCCAGCTTGCGCCGCAGGGCTCGCAGCGCCTCCCATTGCTCGCGCTCCTCGCCCCGTACCAGTTGGCTGGCCTGGCTGGTGCTGCTCTTCGGAGTGCTTTGCGGTTTGAGATCGCGTCGCAGCTCCAGGGTTACCTCGCCCTTGAGCAAAGGCCGGCACGTGTCGCTCAGGCGCAGACCGCCGTAACCTTCCAGGTCGATGTCCGCCAGCCCGCGAGCCACCAGTTGGCGGAACAGAGAGCGCCATTCGCCTTCGCTGCGGGCCTTGCCGACCCCGAACACCGACAAGTGCTGATGACCGAAGCTGCGGACCTTTTCCGTATCCTTGCCCAGCAGCACGTCCACCAGATGACCGACGCCATAACGCTGACCGGTGCGATAGATGGCCGACAGTGCCTGGCGCGCAGGCTCGGTGGCGTCCCAGGTTTGCACGCCATCGACGCAGTTGTCGCAATGGCCACAGGGCTGGGGCATGTCCTCATCGAAATAGGCCAGCAACGTTTGCCGCCGGCAACGGGTTTCCTCGCACAAGGCCAGCATCGCATCGAG
>NZ_MOAK01000030.1:32978-35385 GCF_003732485.1 Pseudomonas protegens | reverse complement strand
CTGCTTGAGCATCAGCACGTCTTGCAGTCCATAGGCCATCCAGGCGTCCGCCGGCAGGCCGTCACGGCCGGCACGACCGGTTTCCTGGTAGTACGCCTCCAGTGACTTGGGCAGGTCCATGTGGGCCACAAACCGCACGTTGGGTTTGTCGATGCCCATGCCGAAGGCAATGGTCGCCACCATGATCAGGCCTTCCTCATTAAGGAAGCGTTTCTGGTGATAGGCGCGTAATTCGTTGGGCAGGCCGGCGTGATACGGCAACGCGGTGAAGCCCTGCTCACAGAGGAAGGCCGCCACTTCGTCGACCTTCTTGCGTGACAGGCAGTAGACGATCCCGGCATCGCTGCGCCGCTCGTTGAGGAACGCCTGCAACTGCTTGCGCGGCTGCTCCTTGGGCACGATGCGATAGAAGATGTTCGGTCGGTCGAAGCTGGAAAGAAAACGCTCGGCGTCCTGCAAGTGCAGGCGATTGACGATCTCTTCCCGGGTACGCTTGTCGGCCGTGGCGGTCAGGGCAATGCGCGGCACGTTCGGGAACATTTCCGCCAACTGCCCCAGCTGCAGGTATTCGGGACGGAAGTCGTGCCCCCACTGGGACACGCAGTGAGCTTCATCGATGGCGAACAGCGCAATATCGAGGTTCTGCAGGAACGCCAGCATACGTGGCTGAACCAGGCGCTCCGGGGCCAGGTAGAGCATTTTCACCTCGCCGCGACGAATGCGCGCCGCCAGGTCACGCTGCTGCTCGGCGCTCAGGGTCGAGTTCAAGGCGGCGGCCGCAACACCGAGTTCCTCAAGGGTGGCCACCTGATCGTCCATCAGCGCGATCAGCGGCGATACCACCACCGCCAGGCCTTCGCGCAGCAGGGCCGGAACCTGGAAACACAGCGACTTGCCACCGCCGGTGGGCATCAGTACCAAGGCATCGCCGCCGCTGGCCACACGCTCAATGATCGCACCTTGGCGACCACGGAAACTGTCGTAGCCGAAGATGTCCTTGAGGACGCGTTGAGCCTGTTCGAGCATGAAAAACTCCAAAAATCGCCGATTTCCCTGGGTGCAGACTGGCCGAAAAGCCGGCGCGGTTCACCGACAAATGCGTTAGCGGACTTGTCCGCTCTTGCCGTCGGGCCTGCAGGGCATCACAAAACGCGCGAGTATACCCGAGCCCTTCCCGGCAGAGGGCGCCGACAATGGACCGCTGGTAACCTTTAGAACCGCTCAAATCTGCCCCGTGGCTGGCTTGAGCGCTCAAGAAAGCCTAGAATTCAGCATCGTTTATTCCCCAAGGTAGCCCGTCAATGTCCTTCGCTGAGCAACTAACCCGCCTGCAAGTCTTCCTCGACGCAGATGATCTGCACGACGAGGCGCTGGACTACGTGGCCGCTCACGGCTACCTGACCGCGCTGTCGATCTGCTCGGAAAGCGTTCCCGACCGTGAATGGATCGACGCCCTGTTCGCCGAAGAGCCGCATTACCGCGACGACGCCGAGCGCGAAGCCATCGAATCCACCCTGCTGGCCCTCAAGGCGCACATCGCGCGCCAACTGGCCTCCGACGAAGAGTTCGAACTGCCTTGCGAACTCGACCTGGGCGACGACCCGGACGACTCCGACCTGCGCGGCTGGTGCATCGGTTTCATGGAAGGCGTGTTCCTGCGGGAAGCGGCCTGGTTCGAAACCGCAGAGGAAGAAGTCAGCGAGATGCTGCTGCCGATCATGGTGGGTTCCGGCCTGTTCGACGAGCAGCCGGAATTCTCCGACATCGCCAGCGATGCCAACCTGATGGACGACATGATCGTGCAGATCCCCGAAGCCCTGACCGCGTTGTACCTGCTGTGCAACGCCCCCGACGAAAAGCCGGCGCTGCTCAAGCCTCGCCACCACTGAGTCGGCGCCTATGGCCAAGCCCATAGGCCAACGCCCCCTGGTGTTGCGTTACGTTCTGCTGGCCATCGGCTGGCTGAGCGTAGCGCTGGGGGTACTCGGCATCTTCCTTCCGGTACTGCCCACCACCCCTTTCCTGCTGCTGGCGGCCGCCTGTTTCGCTCGTAGTTCTCCGCGCTTCTACCAATGGCTGGTGCAACACCCGCGCCTGGGTCCATGGATCCGCGACTACCTGGATGGCAACGGCATTCCGCTCAAGGGCAAGGTGTATGCGATCGGCCTGATGTGGCTGAGCATTGGACTCTCGTGCTACCTGGTGCCACTGCCCTGGGCTCGAGGCTTCATGCTGACCAGCGCCGTGCTGGTCAGCATTTACATCCTGCGCCAGAAAACCTTGCAGCGCCCCTGAGCCGCCCCTGCAGCCGCTGCCTGGGCAGCGGCCTCAAGGACCCTGACGACCATCAGACGGTATCCACCTTCAGCGAATGATCGTTGAGCATGCCGTTGATGATGGTGGCCGT
>NZ_MOAK01000030.1:24832-32918 GCF_003732485.1 Pseudomonas protegens | reverse complement strand
GCCAGGTCGACCCCCGCCAGGTCAATGGTCTGGGTCGGCGTGGCCCCCGCCACCGCGCTGACATCGATGCTGGTGACCAGGGTTGCGCCACTGCCGGTGACCTTGAAGTGCAGGTAGTCATCCAGGGAAGCGGAAGTCGCATTCTCCCCCTGCAACAGCTGGGACAGGTCCAGCTTGTCGGTGCCCGGCGTGAAGTCGGTCACCACATCGTGCCCATTGTTGCCCAGCAGCCACTGGAAGGTGTCGCTGCCACTGCCTCCGGTCAGGGTGTTGTTGCCCATTCCGCCGATCAGCAGGTCATCGCCACCACCGCCATTGAGCACATCGTTCCCCAGGCCGCCGGTAATGACGTTGGCGTTGCCATCACCGGTCAAGGTGTCGTTGTAGCTGGAACCCACCAGGTTCTCGATGCCGGTCAGGGTGTCGGTGCCCGCGCCCAGGGTGTTCTGCGCCCCCACCAGGCCGAGGCTGACTGTCACCGCCGCCGTGGCATGGGCGTAACTGGCGGTATCGATACCCGGGCCGCCATCCAGCAGATCATTGCCCGGCCCGCTGAACAGCAGGTCATTGCCGTTGCCACCATGCAGGGTGTTGTTGCCCGCGCCCGCTGTCAGCACATCGTTGCCATCGCCACCATTGAGGATGTTGTCGCCACTGCCCGCCACCAGCACATCGTCACCGGCAGTACCGGTCAGGGTGTGTCCATCCTGGTAGGAGATGCTCACCGCCGCCACATCGCTGCCACCGTGACCATCGCTGGCGGTGTAGGTGCCGTGGTAATCCGGCGTAACGTTCTGCGCCCCGGAGTAATTCACGGTCATGGTCAGCTGGTAGCCTTCCGCGGCCGTCGTGTTGCTGCCGCTGGTGTTGGTGATGTTGACGATATGGATCTGGTAAGGCCCGTCCGCCGCCGCTGTGAAAGTGCCGCCATCGGCGATCGCCGTATAGGCACCGCCGTTGAAGGCATATTCCATGGTGACGTGGCCGGCTACCAGGTTGTGATCCAGATTCAGGGTTTCCCCCTGCTTGAGATTGACGGTGATCACATCCTCATCGTTGGCATTGGCGTTGGTGACGGCTCCCAGGTAACCGCTGACCAGCACCACCGCAGTCATGGTCGCGGCGTTGGCATTGAACGAGGCGCGGTCGATGGTGATGGCCTGGTTGGCGCCATTGTTGCCATTCCCGGCAAAACCGATGGTCTGCTGGCTGCTTGCCGTGAACTCCGCGCCCCTGGCAGCCCAGCCGGTGTTGAAGGTGGTGGGCGCCGCGTTCAGAGGATCGCCATTGGCGTCGCTGTCGTTGGCCAGCAGCACATCCCCGGGAATCGCCACACTGCTGGACAGCACGTTAGTGATGATGTGGTCATCCCCGGCAACCGGAGGCGCATTGGGATTGACCTTGACCACCAGGGTCGAGCTCGCCAGGTCACCGTCGTTGTCGCTCACCGTATAGCCGAAGGTCTCGGTGATCACCGAGCCTGTGACCTTCTGCGAGCTGTAGCTGAAGTTCCCGGTATCGAGGTTCACCACCAGGGTGCCGCCATTGCTGGTGGCGATGCTGACGCTGTTGTTGACGGTATTGAAGGTGCCGTTGTTGGTGGTGCCGCTAAAGGTCAGCGAGCCCTGGTTGCTGTTGCCTTTGGGGTCGTAGGTGTAGGTACCGCCATCCACTACGATCGACTTGATGAACCCGCCGTCGGCGCCAAAGCTACCGCCATCCCCCAGCAGACTGCCGGTGACCGGATAACCCTGCACCGTACCGGCCAGCACCGAATTGAGCTGGTTCAGGTCGGTGACCACCACCGCGTTGGTGTTGACGTGGGTACTGCCGTCATAGGCCAGCGGATCGAGGTTGGCATTGCTGACCCCGGTGCCCAGGCCGATTGCATAGTTCTTGATGCCATTGGCATCGAGGAAGGCTTTCCAGGCCGTCTCGTCCGCAGTGCCGATTTCCTGGCCCGAGGTCGGTGCGCCATCGGAGAAGAAGTAACCGACATTCTGCGCGCCACTGAGCTGGCCACTGGTGACAAAGGCCAGTTTCGCCGCAGCCACCGCCGCGTCGTAGTTGGTCCCTCCCCCTGCCACCAAGGTGGCGACAATCGCCTTGGCCGTGGCCACGTCGACCCACACCGGAGTCCGGTCGGTAGCGGTGCTGCTGAAGGTGACGAGCTGGACTTTGACATCCCCCATGTTGTCGTACTTGTCGAGCAAGGCGCTGATGGCCTGCTTGGCCAGGTCCAGCCGCGTCAGCCCGGAGACCCCGGAAGGATCAGCCATGCTGCCCGACACATCGATCACCAGCAGCAGGTTGGAGTCCACCTCCACTGCCGTCACCGAACGCTCACTGGCCACCGCCTTGGGCACATCATCGACAATGCTCACCAGGATGCTGCCGGTGGTGCTGTTGCCCAGGGCATCGGTGGCCTTGTAGGTGAAGCTCTCGCTCAGGGTATTGGCGCCATCGTTGGCGTTGGGGGTGGTTTTCGGCGCCGAGGTCAGGGTGTAGGTATAGGTGCCATTGGGGTTGAGCAGAATCTGCCCGTAACTGCCCGTTGCACTGCCCACCAGGCTGAAGGTGATGCCTGCGGAGCCGCCGCTGACCGACCCCACCAGGGTACCGCCGGCGGTTTCCGCAGTGGAGCCCGGATCGCTGCCGGTCACGGTGCCGGCGGCCAGGTCCTGGCCATCCTTATTCAGGTCCAGGGCTTTCTCATAGACAGTGACGTCCTGATCGGTCACCGCCTTGAGGCCGCTGTCGGTGACATTGATGGTCAGGGTGGTGGTGCTCTCGTCGCCATCGCTGTCGCGGATGGTGTAGGTGAAGACATCACTGGCCCCGGGCGGGCTCACCGAGTTCGGATTGCTGTGGTAGACCGCGTTGCCGGCGGCATCCAGGGTCAGGGTGCCGTAGGTGCCGGCGATGCTGCTGCCCAGCCCGCCGATGGCCGAGGTGGCGGTATTGCTGCCGGCGCGCACACCGACCACCGCGCCACCAACGGCTGCGCCATCGGCGCCCAGCACATCATTGCCCAGTACACTGACATTGATGGTGGCGCCTTCCATCCCGCTGGCAGTGTCCGCCACCGCGCCGGGCAGGTCGTCGACGATGTTGACGTCGATCACCCCGGACGCCGTACTGCCGTCGCCATCGGTGGCCACCACATTGAAGTGTTCGGCAATGCTATTGGCGCCCAGCGCCGTTGGATGGGCCTCGTTGTCCAGCAGGGTGTAGCTGTAGCTGACCACGCCGGTAACGGCGTTGTAGCCGGTGATGGTCAGGGTATTGCCCAGCGCCGTCGTTGCCGATTGCGGGAAGCCCGCGGCCACACCGCCACTGACCACATTGATGCCGCCCACGGTCAGGGTCTGCAGGCCGTCAAGCGCGGTCACGGTAAACGTGCCGCTCTGGGTCAGGGCCGGGGTATTGGGGCTGCTGCCATCGCTGAGGTTCTTCTCATAGACCGTCAACTCGCCACCGTTGACGTTAAGGCCGTTCAGGACCACCGGGTCGTCGTTGTTGTGGATCTGCAGCACCAGGTTCGCCGTGCTCGGGTCGCCATCGGCGTCGGTCAGGGTATAGGCGAAGGTTTCGGTGCCGTTGCCATTGCCGTGCAAGGCTTTGAAATCGGCATCCGCAGTGTTCAGCGTGTAGGTGTAGGAACCGTTGGCGTTGAGTACCAGGGTGCCGTAGGTGCCAGTAAACGTACCGGCAGTGACGGGGCCGGAAACCACCCGGTCCGCACCTTGTACATCGTTGGTCAAGACGTTGCCGGTCAGGGTCAACTGGCTCTCCGAGGCCGTGCCGGGGTTACTGTCGTTGGCTGCGGTGGGCAGGTCATCCACCACGTTCACATCCAACGACCCCGTGGCGCTGCTGCCATCGGTATCGGTAGCCACCACATTGAAGTGCTCGCTGAGGCTGTTGGCGCCGTTGGCGGTCGGGTGGGCGTCAGTGCCGTTGAGGGTGTAGCTGTAGCTGATGACTCCGGTGCCGGCGTTGTAGCCGGTGATAGTCAGGGTATTGCCCAGCGCCGTCGTTGCCGATTGCGGGAAGCCCGCCGCGACGCCGCCGCTGACCACATTGATACCGCCCACCGTCAGGGTTTGCACGCCATCCAGCGCCGTCACGGTAAACGTGCCGCTCTGGGTCAGGGCCGGAGTATCCGGGCTGCTGCCGGTGGTCAGGTTCTTCTCGTAGACGGTGAGTTCGCCACCGTTGACCTCCAGACCGTTCAAGGTCACCGGGTCATCGTTGTTGTGCACCTGCAGCACCAGATTCGCTGTGCTGGGGTCGCCATCGGCGTCGGTCAGGGTGTAGGTGAAGGTTTCTGTGCCGTTGCCATTGCCGTGCAAGGCTTTGAAATCGGCATCAGAGGTGTTCAGCGTGTAGGTGTAGGAACCGTTGGCGTTGAGTACCAAGGTGCCGTAGGTGCCGGTGAACGTGCCCGCCGTGACGGGGCCTGAAGCCACCCGATCCGCGCCTTGTACATCGTTGGTCAATACGTTGCCGCTCAGGGTCAGCTGGCTTTCCGAAGCCGTACCCGGATTGCTGTCGCTGACTGCCGTAGGCAGATCGTCCACCACATTCACATCCAATGAGCCGGTGGCACTGCTGCCATCGGTATCGGTGGCCACTACGTTGAAGTGTTCGCTGAGGCTGTTGGCACCGTTGGCAGTCGGATGGGCGTCATTGCCGTTGAGGGTGTAGCTGTAACTGATGACCCCGGTGCCGGCGTTGTAGCCGGTGATGGTCAGGGTATTGCCCAAAGCAGTGGTAGCGCTTTGCGGGAAACCCGCGGCCACACCACCACTGACCACATTGATGCCGCCCACGGTCAGGGTTTGCAAACCGTCCAGGGCAGTCACGGTGAAAGTGCCGCTCTGGGTCAGCGCCGGGGTATCCGGACTGCTGCCGGTGGTCAGGTTCTTCTCGTAGACGGTGAGTTCGCCGCCATTGACCTCCAGGCCGTTCAAGGTCACCGAATCGTCATTGTTATGGATCTGCAGCACAAGGTTTGCGGTACTGGGGTCACCATCGGCATCGGTGAGTGTGTAGGCGAAGGTTTCAGTGCCATTGCCATTGCCGTGCAAGGCTTTGAAATCGGCATCCGCGGTGTTCAGCGTGTAGGTGTAGGAACCGTTGGCGTTGAGTACCAGGGTGCCGTAGGTGCCAGTGAACGTACCCGCCGTGACGGGGCCCGATGCCACCCGATCGGCGCCTTGCACATCATTGGTCAATACGTTGCCGGTCAGGGTCAGTTGGCTTTCCGAGGCCGTGCCCGGATTGCTGTCATTGACCGCAGTGGGCAAGTCATCCACGACGTTGACATCCAGGGAGCCGCTGGCGCTGCTGCCATCCACATCGCTGACCACCACATTGAAGTGCTCGCTGAGGCTGTTGGCGCCATTGGCCGTCGGATGGGCGTCATTGCCATTGAGGGTGTAGCTGTAGCTGACCACCCCGGTACCGGCGTTGTAGCCGGTAATCGTCAGGGTGTTGCCCAGGGCGGTGGTGACGCTTTGCGGGAACCCCGCCGCTACACCGCCGGCAACCACGCTGATACCGCCGACGCTCAAACTCTGCACACCGTCCAGGGCAGTCACGGTGAAAGTGCCGCTCTGGGTCAGGGCCGGAGTATCCGGGCTGCTGCCAGTGGTCAGGTTCTTCTCGTAGACGGTGAGCTCGCCACCGTTGACCTCCAGACCATTCAAGGTCACCGGGTCATCGTTGTTGTGCACCTGCAGCACCAGATTCGCTGTGCTGGGGTCGCCATCGGCGTCGGTCAGGGTGTAGGTGAAGGTTTCGCTGCCACTGCCCCCGCCCTTGAGCGCCAGGAAAGCCGGATCGCTGGTGTGCACGCTATAGGTGTAACTGCCGTCCGCCGCCAGCACCAGGGTGCCGTAGGTGCCAGTGAAGGTACCGCCGGTAATGGGACCGGAAGCCACCCGATCAGCGCCCTGGACATCATTGGTCAGCACATTGCCGGTCAGGGTCAATTGGCTTTCCGAGGCGGTGCCCGGGTTGCTGTCATTGACTGCGGTGGGCAGATCGTCCACCACGTTGACGTCCAGGGAGCCGCTGGCGTTGCTGCCATCCACATCGGTGGCCAGCACACTGAAATGCTCGCTGAGGCTATTGGCGCCATTGGCCGTCGGATGGGCATCGTTGCCGTTGAGGGTGTAGCTGTAGCTGACCACCCCGGTGCCGGCGTCGTAACCGGTGACGGTCAAGGTGTTGCCCAGCCCGGTGGCGATGGATTGCGGGAACCCTGCCACCACCCCGCCGCTGATCACGCTGATGCCCCCTACGTTCAAGCTCTGCAGACCATCAAGGGCGGTCACGGTAAAGCTGCCGCTCTGGGTCAGAGCCGGAGTATCCGGACCGCTGCCGGTGGTCAGGTTCTTCTCGTAGACGGTGAGCTCGCCACCATTGACCTCCAGACCGTTCAAGGTCACCGGGTCATCGTTGTTATGCACCTGCAGCACCAGATTGGCCGTACTGGGGTCGCCATCGGCGTCGGTCAGGGTGTAGGTGAAGGTGTCGGTACCATTGCCGCCCCCGCCCAGCGCCAGGAACGCCGGCTCGGTGGGGTGCAGGGTGTAGGTGTACGAACCATCCGCTGCCAGCACCAGGGTGCCGTAGGTTCCCGTGAAGGTGCCGGCAGTGATCGGCCCGGAAGCGACCCGGTCAGCCCCCTGCACGTCGTTGCCCAGCACATTGCCGGTCAGGCTCAACAGGCTTTCCGAAGCGGTCCCGGGATTGCTGTCGTTGACCGCCGTGGGCAGATCGTCCACCACGTTCACATCCAGTGAGGCGCTGGCACTGCTGCCATCCACGTCGGTGGCCACTACATTGAACTGCTCGCTGAGGCTGTTGGCGCCATTGGCGCTCGGGTGGACATCGCTGCCATTGAGGGTGTAGCTGTAGCTGACCTCTCCGGTGGCCAGGTTGAAGCCGGTGATGGTCAGGGTATTGCCCAGCCCGGTGGTGATCGATTGCGGCACGGCGCTGACACTGCCGCCGCTGACCAGGGTAATACCGCCGACGCTCAAGGTTTGCAGGCCGTCCAGAGCGGTCACCGTGAAGGTGCCATTCTGAGTCAGCGCCAGGGTATCCGGGCTGCTGCCGGTGGTCAGGTTCTTCTCGTAGAGGCTGAGCTCGCCCCCCTGGACTTCCAGGCCTCGCAGCAGCACCGGATCATCATTGTTGTGCACCTGCAGCACCAGGTTGGCGGTGCTGGCGTCACCATCGGCGTCGGTCAGGGTGTAGGCAAAGGTTTCAGTGCCGTTGCCGCCGCCCTTGAGCGCCAGGAAGGCCGGATCAGTGGGGTGAACGGTGTAGGTGTAACTACCATCGGCCGCCAGCACCAGGGTGCCGTAGGTACCATTGAAGGTGCCGGCAGTGATGGGGCCGGAAGCCAGCCGATCGGCGCCCTGCACATCATTGGTCAGCACATTGCCGCTCAGGGTCAATTGGCTTTCCGAGGCGGTGCCCGCGTTGCTGTCATTGACCGCCGTCGGCACATCGTCGGTGATATTGACGTCAAGGGAGTTGCTGGCCGAGTCACCGTTGCTATCGCTGGCGACCACACTGAAGTGCTCGCTCAGGCTGTTGGTGCCATCCCCCGCGGAATGCAGGTCATTGCCATTGAGGGTGTAGCTGTAGCTGACCACTCCGGTAGCCGCGTTGAAGCCGGTGATGGTCAGGGTGTTGCCCAGGCCGGTGGCGATGGATTGCGGAAAGACTGCCGCCACGCCGCCGCTGACCACATTGATGCCACCGACATTCAAGCTGAACAGCCCATCCGGGGCCGAGACACTGAAGGTGCCGCTCTGGGTCAGGGCCGCCGGGTTGCTTGCCGACCCCTGCTCCAGGTTGGCTTCATTGACCGTCAGTTCGCCACCCTCCACCGAAAGCCCGCTCAGGCTCACCGGGTTATTGGGTGTCGCGCCATTGAGCGGCGGCAGGCCATCGAGGCGTTCAGGGACAAATTCGGGGATGCCGTTGAAGCCGGCTGTCGGAAAGCCGATCACCGGCTCGACCCGGCCCCCGACCTCTTCGAGCAGGACAAAGCTGTGACCGC
>NZ_MOAK01000030.1:23164-24805 GCF_003732485.1 Pseudomonas protegens | reverse complement strand
ATTGCCGCCGGTACCGGTGGGGCCCGCCGCAGTGGCTTCGGCGTTCTGGCTCGGGTCATCACCGGCGGCAATGGCCTTTTGCAGTTGCTCGACATCGCTCAGTTGCGCATCAGTGGGCGCCGGCACTTCCGGGGTATCGACATGGGTGGCCTGATGGTCCAGCAGTTGCGCCGTCAGTTGCTGGCTGCTGTCACGGCCCAGGGTCAGATCCTGGCCATTTTGCAAATGCACGGCCACCGCACCCTCGGCTCCAGTGACCAACTGCTCACCGACAAACAGCCGGTCCCCCTCCACCAGGGCCCGGCGGGCACCATCCGCCGCTACCGCATAAACCTGCCCGATCACCTTGGTCACAATGCCGATTAACGTTGCCATGTGCACTCCTCCGATGCCGAGAACAATCGGCATCCGCTTGCTAGCGGCAGTACAGACGGCGTTGACCCGTGGTTGAACAGACCCTGTGCCTGGCAGCCCCGCACCCATGGCGAAGCGCGCCAGTCCTGATGTCCCGCCCTCCCTTGCTACCAGTCGGATGGCTGATACCCCAGGGCTGCGGAAAAAACTGCCTCATCCGCGCCTCGGATCGCTCACCAACTACGTCCTGCGGAACAGGTCAAAAGACGGATTCGCCAAAAAAATGCCGCCACATCCTGCTCCGCACCTCCTTCCTTGTAACCACTTCCCCGCCCTGAACTACCTGAAATTTGAACGTCCCCAGAAACTGCAGGAAATGCCTCAACGCCTGAAAAATCCGGGCCTTCGCTTGGAACAATGTCTTGCTTTGACAAACATGCATAAGTTTTTTTTGGCATAAAACTTATGAGATTTTTTTCTTAGCTATCCTTCTGGATGTTCTTAGCTCTGTTGTAAACAAGATGAGACGGTTAAGTCTCAATTTTTTAGTCATATTTTTGACGAAAACATTGTTTCACTGGATCAGGGAGAGACACCCATGCGCGTTTTCACCCCCCTCAGCAGCGCTGTTCTGTTGGCCACACTCTGCGCCAATCCGGCCCAGGCCATGTCATTGACTGAAGCGATCCAGAGCACTCTGGACAACCACCCCGAACTTCGCGCCAGCCAGAACAACCGGCTGTCTGCCGATGAGGATGTGAAAGTGGCCAAGGGCGGCTTCTATCCCAGCCTGGACCTCAATGCCGGCTACGGCCGAGGCTACAGCGACAACACCACCACCCGCGGCTACGGCGTAGCGCGCGGCACCGGCAACCACAACACCGAGACGCTGAACTACACCCAGTCGGAATTGCGCCTGCGGCAGATGCTCTTCGACGGCTTCAACACGGCCAATGAAGTGGGCCGCACCCAGTCGGTGGTCAATTCCCGGGCCTATTACACCCGCGGCACCGCCGAAAGTTTGGCCCTGCGCACCATCGAGGTGTACCTGGAGGTGCTCAAGCGCCGTGAACTGGTGACCCTGGCCAAGAACAACCTGCAGGCCCACCTGCGGGTCAACGACCAGATCGGTCTGCGCAGCCAGCAGGGCGTGGGCAGTACCGCCGACCTCGACCAGTCCAAGGCCCGGCGTGCCCTGGCGGAAAACAACTACGACACCGCCCAGGTCGACCTGGCCGATGCCGAGGCCAATTTCTACAGCGCAGTGGGACGCCTGCCCGACGAGCT
>NZ_MOAK01000030.1:12864-23119 GCF_003732485.1 Pseudomonas protegens | reverse complement strand
AAGCAGAGCATGCTGCAGAACAACCCCTACCTGAAGTCCGCCCAGGCTGACATCCAGGCGGCGGAGAGTCAGTACGAGGTAGCCAAGTCGCCCTTCTATCCACGCTTCGACGCCGAGGCCGCAGTCAACGCCAACGACAATGTGCAGGGCGACCTGGGCCACGACAATGAATGGCGGGTCGGGGTGATCATGAACTACAACCTGTTCCGCGGCGGCAGTGACAAGGCCCGCCTGCAGTCCGACGCGCACAAGATCAACCAGGCCATGGACATCCGCAACAACGCGCTGCGCATGCTCAACGAAAACATCACCCTGGCCTGGAACGCCATGCTCAACGCCAAGAAACAGACCCCCACCGCCCGGGAATATGCGGAAACCACCACCCGGGTGCGGGCCGCCTACCAGGACCAGTTCGGCCTCGGCCAACGCACCCTGCTTGACGTTCTGGACAGTGAAAACGAGCTGTACAACGCCAACCGCCGCTACACCGAAGTGCGCTACACCGAAGAGTTCTCCATGTACCGGGTCCTGGCCAACATGGGCGAACTGCTGAGCAAGGAAAAAGTCGTGGTGCCGGCCGAAGCCATCGCCCAGAGCGAAGTGAAAAGCGAGGCGCGCCTGCCGGAAATGAAGTAGTCCCGTGGAGGACTCGATTTGACCAGCCTCGAACCCGAGAGCCCGCACGCCGATCCGCGTGCCAGCTTCGATGACCCGCTGTTGGACGGATTACTGATCCTGTGCCGACTTCACGGGTGCAACGTCAGCCGCGGCAGCCTCAGCGCAGGCCTGCCCCTGGACAAGCAACGCCTGAGTCTCGACCTGCTGCCCCGGGCCGCGGCCCGGGCCAGCCTTCAGGCACGCCTGCTGCGCCGGGAGCTGGGGGCTATTTCCGCGCTCAACCTGCCGGTGCTGCTGATCCTCCATGGCGGCCGTTGCGCGGTGCTCAGGCGCTGGGGCGAGGATGGCCAGGCCCTGCTCCTGCCCAGCGAGGCCGAAGGTGGCGAGCAGTGGGTCAGCCGCGAGGAATTAGCCCAGGAATACAGCGGCCAGGCCCTGTTCGCCCGCCCCCGCCATGAGCTCGAAGACCTGCGCAGCCCCCTGGTGCCCCGGGTCGATGCCTGGTTTCGCGACACCCTGAAGCTCTCTCGCTGGCTTTACAGCGACGCCATTCTCGCCAGCTTCCTGATCAACCTGCTGGGCCTGATGGTGCCGCTGTTCGTGATGCAGACCTACGATCGCGTGGTGCCCAACCAGGCCACCTCGACCCTCTGGGTCCTGACCCTGGGCCTGCTGCTGGGCACCGGCTTCGAGCTGGTGTTGCGGGTGGTGCGGGCACATCTGCTGGACCAGGCCGGGAAAAAGACCGACGTGATTCTCTCGGCCACCCTGTTCGAACGCATCACTGGCATGAACATGAAAGCCCGCCCGGCCACCATCGGCGGCTTCGCCCAGAGCATCCATGACTTCCAGGGGCTGCGGGAGTTTCTCACCGCCGTGACCCTGACCAGCCTGATCGACCTGCCTTTCGCCCTACTGATGCTGGTGGTGATCGGCCTGCTCGGGGGCTGGCTGGTGGTGATCCCGGTACTGGCGTTCCCCATCACCATCGTCTTCGCCATGCTGATCCAGGTGCGCCTGCGGGACACCGTGCAAAAAAGCCTGGCCCTGGGCGCCGAACGCCAGGCGCTGTTGATCGAGACCCTCGGTGGCCTGGAAACCCTCAAGGCCTGCAGCGCCGAAAGCGAACGCCAGCACAAGTGGGAAAGCACCCATGGTGCCCTGACCCGCCTCGACAGCCACGCCCGCAATCTCTCGGCCCTGGCCACCAACGGCACCCTGTTCATTCAGCAATTGTCCGGCATGGCCACCATCGTCGCCGGGGTTTACAGCATCATCGCCGGCAATCTCAGCGTCGGCGCCCTGGTGGCCAGCTACATGCTCGGCAGCCGGGTCCTGGCGCCATTGGGACAGATCGCCGGGCTGATCACCCGTTACCAACAGGCGCAACTGACCATGCGCAGCACCGACGCGTTGATGGCCCTGCCCCAGGAGCGCGATGCCCGCCAGCGGCCGCTGGAGCGCACTCAACTGCAAGGCGCCCTGGAGGTCAGCCGAGTGAGTTTTCGCTACCCGGGGCAAAGCACCCCGGCACTGAACAACATCAGCTTCAGCCTGAAACCCGGAGAGCGGGTCGGCATCATTGGCCGCAGCGGCTCGGGGAAAAGTACCCTGGCCCGGCTGTTGATGGGTTTTCTCGCCCCGGAGGAAGGCCAACTGCTGCTGGACGGCCTGGACCTGCGGCAACTGGACGTGGCCGACCTGCGCCAGCAGATCGGCTACGTCGCCCATGACCTGCCACTGCTGGCCGGCAGCCTGCGGGACAACCTGACCCTGGGCGCACACTACGTCAGCGATGCGCGAATGCTCGAAGTCGCCGAACTCACTGGGGTTACCGAGCTGGCCCGCCAGCACCCCCAGGGCTTCGACAGACCGGTGGGTGAACGCGGGCAACTGCTGTCCGGCGGCCAGCGTCAGGCGGTGCTGCTGGCCCGGGCCCTGCTGCTGGACCCGCCGATCCTGCTGCTGGACGAACCCACCAGCGCCATGGACAACAGCAGCGAGGACGCTCTGCGTCAGCGCCTGCACGCCAAGGTCCAGGGCAAGACCCTGCTGCTGGTGACCCACCGCACCTCGATGCTCAGCCTGGTGGACCGCCTGGTGGTTCTGGACGAAGGGCGGATCGTCGCCGACGGACCGAAAGACGCGGTAATCGATGCACTGCGCAAGGGCCGTGTCGGCTCTGCAGCCGTCTAGGAGTGCCGAGCATGTCTACACCATCGTCGCCCCGGGGTTACCTGGGCAGTTTTCGCCGCAGCGCGGAAAGCGAATTCATGCCGGAAACCGCCGGCGCCTCCTTGCAGGACTCGCCCCGCGGATCACGGCTGACGGTCTGGATCGCCGCCGCGCTGATCCTCTGCGCCCTGGTATGGGCCAGGTTCGCAGTGCTCCAGGAAGTCACCATGGGCGAAGGCAAGGCCATTCCTTCGAGCAAGGTCCAGGTGATCCAGAACCTGGAAGGCGGCATTGTCACCGAGATCTTCGTCCGCGAAGGGCAGATGGTGGACAAGGGCCAGACCCTGCTGCGCCTGGATGACACGCGTTTTCGCTCGAACAAGGGCGAGAGCGAGGCTGATCGCTTCGCCTTGATGGCCCAGGTCGAGCGGCTGTCCGCCGAAGCCGAGGGCAAGCCCTTCAGCCCGTCCGTCGAAGTGGTGAGCAAGGCGCCGCAAGTGGCGGAAGACGAACGCTCGCTGTACGACCAGCGCCAGCGGCGCCTGGCCAGCGAGCAGCGCACCCTCAGCGAACAGCTGCGGCAGAAGACCCAGGAACTGGCGGAGTTTCGCTCCAAGCAGGGGCAATACAGCTCCAGCCTGGCCCTGCTCAATCAAGAGATGAACATGTCGACACCGCTGGTGAGCACTGGCGCCGTGTCACCGGTGGAAATCCTGCGGCTCAAGCGCAGCGCGGTGGAGATTCGCGGCTCCCTGGACGCCACCACCCTGGCCATTCCACGGGCCGAATCGGCCATCAACGAGATCAAGAGCAAGATCGACGAATCGGTGCAGACCTTCCGTTCCGATGCCGCCAAGGAACTCAACGAGAAACGCACCGACCTGTCGAAGATCACCGCGTCGGGGATCGCCATCGACGACCGGGTCAACCGCACCACCGTGGTATCGCCCGTGCATGGCGTGATCAAGCAGCTCAAGATCAACACCATCGGCGGCGTGGTCCAGCCCGGCAGCGACATGGTGGAAATCGTGCCCATGGAAGACAACCTGCTGATCGAGGCCAAGGTCCGGCCCCAGGACGTGGCCTTCCTCCACCCCGGACAGAAAGCCATGGTCAAGTTCAGTGCCTATGACTACACCATCTACGGCGGCCTGAGCGCCAAGCTGGAGCTGATCGGTGCCGACACCACCACCGACGACAAGGGCAACAGCTTCTATCTGATCCAGGTGCGCACCGACAAGAACCACCTGGGAGGCGACGTCAACCCACTGCTGATCATCCCCGGCATGGTGGCCACGGTGGACATCATCACCGGCGAGAAAAGCGTGCTGGACTACCTGCTCAAGCCCGTACTCAAGGCCCGCACCGAAGCCATGCGCGAACGCTGACTGCAGCGTACGCAGGAGCCGGCTTGCCGGCGAAGAACCCCTCTGACCTTGCAGCAGACTTGAGGGTGCCTTCGCGGGCAAGCCCGCTCCTACAGACAAGAGGTCAGGGTTTGGCGCCGTGGTTGCGTTGGTAGGTGTCTTCGCCCATCGCCGCGATCTGCCCTTCGATCAAGGCCTCGAAGGGGCGCAGCAAGGGTTCGAAGGAGACCGGCGCCTCCAGTACCTGCAACGCCTGGACAATGGCTTCCAGGGTCGACAGCGCACCCGGCCCCGGAGCCTTGCGCAAGCGATAGCGCGAGGGCGTCGCGGCGGCCAGGGTCACTCGCGGCAAGGCCGCCAGCAGCGGATTGAGGTGCAACAGCTTGCGGGCCTTGCGCCAGGTGCCGTCGGGCACCACCAGCAGCAGCGGTTCATCCCTCTCGGCATAGGCCTGCAACGGCTGGGCATCGTCCGCCGGAAACAACAGGCGCGCCTGGTAGCCCGGTTGGTTGAGCAGCGTCGGCAGATCCTCGAACACCTCGCCCACCCGCAACTGCGCATTGTTCAGCCCCAAGGCCGCCAGCCGCGCCGTGTTCAAGGCGTGGTTGACCTCGCTGGGATGCTGCAGCAACAGCACCCGGGTGCGGCTGGGCAAATCCGGGATCAGCGGGCACAAACAATGGCCTGAGGGACGCAGGCAGCGCTCGCAGCGTGCTCTGGACATGGGAATTCCTTATGACTGGTTGAGCTGGGCCTTGAGCAGATCGCGAAAGGTCTGGATCAGGGGTTCACGGCCCCGGCCACGACGCATGATCATGGAGAACGGCGCCTGGTAGCCGAACGTTGCCGGCAGCAGCACCCGCAGGTCGCCCTTGTCGGCCCAGGCCTGGGCGTAGTGTTCCGGCAGGTAGCCGATGTAGGCGCCGGAAAGCACCAGGATCAACTGCGCCTCCATGCTCTCTACGGTCGCCGCGCTGTGCTTGAAGCCGTGCCGGGCCAGTTCCGCCTGGCTCCAGTAGCCGCGGCCGACCATGCGCTGCTGAGTGATGACCTGCTCCGGGATGCGCCGCTCGCTGTACAGCGGATGCCGGTTGCTGCAATACAGCCAGTGCTGCTCGCGGTACAGCGGCATGTACACCAGGCCGCTCATGCGCGTGGAAAAGGCACCGATGGCCAGGTCCAGCCGGTTGTCCTGGACCCCCAGTTGCAGTTCATGGGGGCTCATCACCGACAGGTGCAGATGCACCGCGGGATGCTCCTGGCTATAGGCACCGATGGCCTCGGCGAACGGCAGGGCCTCGTCGCTGACGGTGGAGTCGATCACCCCCAGGTTCAAAGTACCGCGCAACTCGCCCTTGAGGGCCGCGGCGTACTGTTCGAAGCCCTCCAGCTCCCCGAGCAGACGCAAGGTTTCCTGGTGGAACAGCTCACCCTTGCTGGTCAGGCTGAATCCGCCACGGCCACGGTGACAGAGCACCAGCCCGAGGGCGCCTTCGAGCTGGCTCATGTAGGTGCTGATGGCCGACGTCGAGAGATTGAGTTCGTGCTGGGCATTGGCGAACCCCTGATGTCGCACCACGCTGACGAAGATGCGCAATAGTTTCAGATCAGGTAAAGCGTTGGCCATGACAGGCTCCGATAACAGGCAAAACGACCACTTCCCTGTGCCAAGAGAGCTTGCTCCCGCCGGGCGGCCAAGCAACCTCGATGACCTCCATGTGCACTTTCAATCTGACCCTGCAACCCGGATAACGGTGACTACGTCACCGAGCGGGTGCTCGCTCCCGAGCCACGCGGGGCCCTGGAAGCAGCGCGGGAGTCTAGCGCGAGCCCGGCCATTAGTTTAGAAAAATCTGAACTAAGTATTTGTTCGTAGCGATTCTTTCCCCTCACTACATTTCGCAGAATCGGCCCCACTCGGTTGCACGGGCAGCTTGGGCTGCGCCGCCGACCCCATAAATATAAAACAACGATGAGGCCTATCCCGTGGACAAGATTCTCCACCAACCACTGGGCGGCAACGAAATGCCGCGCTTCGGCGGCATCGCCACCATGATGCGTCTTCCCCATCTGCAATCCGCTGCCGGCCTGGACGCTGCATTCGTCGGCGTACCCCTGGACATCGGCACCTCGCTGCGCGCCGGCACCCGTTTCGGCCCGCGGGAAATCCGTGCCGAATCAGTAATGATCCGCCCTTACAACATGGCCACCGGTGCCGCCCCGTTCGACTCGCTGTCGGTGGCCGACATCGGCGACGTAGCGATCAACACCTTCAACCTGCTGGACGCGGTGCGCATCATCGAAGAAGCCTATGACGGCATCCTCGAACACAACGTGATCCCCCTGACCCTGGGCGGCGACCACACCATCACCCTGCCGATCCTGCGGGCCATCCACAAGAAACACGGCAAGGTCGGGCTGGTGCACATCGATGCCCACGCAGACGTCAACGACCACATGTTCGGCGAGAAGATCGCCCACGGCACCACCTTCCGCCGCGCGGTGGAAGAAGGCCTGCTGGACTGCGACCGTGTGGTGCAGATCGGCCTGCGCGCCCAGGGCTATACCGCTGAAGACTTCAACTGGAGCCGCAAGCAGGGCTTCCGTGTGGTCCAGGCCGAAGAGTGCTGGCACAAGTCCCTGGAACCCTTGATGGCCGAAGTCCGGGAAAAGGTCGGCAACGGTCCGGTGTACCTGAGCTTCGACATCGACGGCATCGACCCGGCCTGGGCTCCGGGTACCGGCACCCCGGAAATCGGCGGCCTGACCACCATCCAGGCCATCGAGATCGTCCGTGGCTGCCAGGGCCTGGACCTGGTGGGCTGCGACCTGGTGGAGGTTTCGCCACCTTATGACACCACCGGCAACACCTCACTGCTGGGCGCCAACCTGCTGTACGAAATGCTCTGCGTACTGCCTGGCGTAGCCCATCGCTGAGTCTCAGCACATGCTGCGCGCCGCCAGACCGTTTGCGGCGCAAAGCGGTGCTACCCGCTTCATCTTTACCCCGTCCTCGGCTGCTGTTGCGCAATGCCTGCCAGGCATCAGCCGGGCCGATGACGGGCCAAGGATGGTTCCGAGGTGCGGTGACGCATCCCGGACAACGTCGTCGTCCGCCCACAAGGGGACGGCGCCGGATTGACTCATGACGTGGCCACGAAGCTGCGCATGCGAGGGGAGCAAGACTTCAGCCAGGAACGCGAAACCATTGGGTCTCGCACAAAACAACAAGGCCTCTGGCTGGCCTGTCACAACCATTTGTCCGCGATGTCGGAAGGGCTGCCACCCCCTTAGCCAATGTGATCGGAGCAGATCATGAATAACAACAAAGAAAAAAACCTTAGCAACATCGCAACCAACAGGATCGGCCAGATCCTCGAGCACCAGCGCGACACCAGGCCTTGCGACCTGTTTCGTCTGCCCTCCAGCCCGGCCAGCACTGCCATCGCCACCCTCAAAACTGCGCACTCCAGTATGGCCAGCCGCTGTACCGGCAGGCTGCTGGCAAGTCGCGCCCTACTGCCCGGATAACCTCCTGGAGCGGCCGGCCTCGCGATAGAGCTCCTGGGTCTTGCACAAGACTTGACCCCGCCTTCGCTGAGCAGCCAGCACCTGCATGAACCGTTTGTTTCACATAAAAAAGATAATCGGAGACACGCCACCATGGCTTTAGATCTATTTGTCGTACTCATCTATGCCGCCGGCATGCTCGTGCTCGGCTATTACGGCATGCGCAAGGCCAAGACCCACGAGGACTACCTGGTGGCTGGCCGCAACCTGGGCCCGACCCTGTACATGGGCACCATGGCTGCCACGGTCCTGGGCGGCGCCTCCACCGTCGGCACCGTGCGCCTGGGCTACGTCCACGGCATTTCCGGTTTCTGGCTGTGCGCCGCCCTGGGTGCGGGGATCATTGCCCTGAACCTGCTGCTGGCCAAGCCGCTGCTCAAGCTGCGCATCTTCACCGTCACCCAGGTCCTGGAAAAGCGCTACAACCCCATGGCCCGCCAGGCCAGTGCGGTGATCATGCTGGCCTATGCGCTGATGATCGGGGTGACTTCGATCCTCGCCATCGGCACCGTGCTGCAAGTGCTGTTCGGCCTGCCGTTCTGGATCTCGGTCCTGCTGGGCGGCGGCGTGGTGGTGGTCTATTCGGCGATCGGCGGCATGTGGTCCCTGACCCTGACCGACATCGTCCAGTTCGTGATCAAGACCGTGGGCCTGATGTTCATCCTGCTGCCGATCTGCCTGTACCGCGTAGGCGGCTGGGATGAGTTGGTGGCCAAGCTGCCAGCGTCCAGTTTCAGCTTCACCGCTATCGGCTGGGACACCATCATCACCTACTTCATGATCTACTTCTTCGGCATCCTGATCGGCCAGGACATCTGGCAACGGGTGTTCACCGCCAAGACCGAAAAAGTCGCGCAATACGCCGGCACCCTGGCGGGCTTCTACTGCATCCTCTACGGACTGGCCTGTGCCCTGATCGGCATGGCTGCCCACGTCCTGCTGCCGGACCTGGACAACGTCAACAACGCCTTCGCCGCCATCGTCAAAGCCTCGCTGCCGGACGGCATCCGTGGCCTGGTGATCGCCGCCGCCCTGGCCGCCATGATGTCCACTGCCAGCGCCGGCCTGCTGGCCGCCTCCACCACCCTGACCGAAGACCTGCTGCCACGACTGCGCGGCGGCAAACAGTCGAGCCTGGGGATCAACCGCCTGTTCACCTTCCTCACCGGCATCGTGGTGCTGGGCATTGCCCTGGTGGTCAACGACGTGATCAGCGCCCTGACCCTGGCCTACAACCTGCTGGTGGGCGGCATGCTGATCCCGCTGATCGGCGCCATCTTCTGGAAACGCGCCACCACCGCCGGAGCCATCGCCAGCATGGGCCTGGGCTTCGTCACCGCTCTACTGTTCATGTTCAAGGACGGCCTGGACGCCAACACGCCGATTTACTACAGCCTGGCCGTGGGCCTGGTGAGTTTCGTGGTGGTGAGCCTGATGTCCCGGCGCTCGGCGCCTCTGGCCAATGCGATCTGACCTGACGTCGGACGCCTGAAGCTTTTCTTCGACGGGTGCGGCGTCGGTGGCCGCACCCGTTTTTTTTCGTCCGCGAAAAAGTGCCATAACGCCGAATGACGTGGCCTGCAGGCCGGTCCCGGAAGCCAGCCACTGGACGAGTGGTCACCACCGGCGGAAAAAACCTGTGCTGTAATCTGACTCAGCGACGACTGTTCCTGAACAGTACAAGGATCGCTGGCAGCCTCAGGGCACGCTATCGCTTCACCCTTGGACGGGGTCATAAAACAATAAGAACCTCCTCCTGCCCCGAGGTGTTTATGGACCGTTTCGACATCCAGCAAAGCATCCGCCACGCCATCGAGACCCAGATGGCCCAGAAGTGGCCAGTCCCCGCCTGCCAGGCCCGCGCCCAAGACACCTACTCCCTGGATCTCAAGGCCCTGCTCTACAGCCTGGAGTGCGAGTTCAACATCCGCCTTGATCCGGACCTCGATCTGTACCGGATCAACTCCATCAGCGCGCTCAGCCAGGTGATCCTGGAAAAGACCCGCGCCGACGCTGCCCGTCCCGCCTGACCCGCTAACCCCTCGGGAGTAACACTATGATTCGGGCCCAAGCGCGCGAGGCCGTGCACCTGCTCATCCGCCGGGGACTGGGTGAACTCATCGACTTCGATGACCACAGCACTTTGCAGGCGCTCGGGCTGGACCGGGAAGATATCGAAGCGCTGCTCTGGCGCCTGGAGGACAGGTTCGACCTCTGCATCTCCCCTCGGGAAGAGCAGCGAGCGCTCTGGCGCCTGGAAAAGGTCGACGACCTGGTGCAATGGTTGCTGGAAAAGTCCCGGCAAAATCAGGATTGACCCGATTGTCCCGGGTGGGAGGCCGAGCGACTGCCGGCCAGAAAACACTGGCGAGAGCCGGAGTCGGCACTCCGCTCTCGCCTCAAGCTCAACGACGACGTTGCTGACGGCGCCGCAGTTCTTCGTCGGTAGGAATCGGCACCGGTTGCAGCGGTGGCTCGATCAGGCCCAGTGCGACGCCAAGGTCGTGAAGCCAGCTTTGCAGTTT
>NZ_MOAK01000030.1:8209-12798 GCF_003732485.1 Pseudomonas protegens | reverse complement strand
CAGATAATAGTCCTAACTTTTCCCGCGCGCTGCCTTGCAATAGCAATGAACTGTTACTGGATTGAAGCGAATCGGCCAAGGCTATTCAGCCATGGGCCCGCAGCGCCTGTGGCGTCTGCCCGGTGCCCCCCTGCTGCAGTTCGATCCAGGCATTGAGGTTGGCCCCGAGCATGCCCTTGCGCCACATCAGCCAGGTAGTGGTCTGGGCGAACGGTTCGGCCAGGGCATGCACCGCCACGCTTTCGCGTCCCGGCAGACTGTCGAGCATCGACCGGGCCATGAGCGCCACCCCGGAACCGGCGATCACACAGGCCAGCATGCCCTGATAGGACTCGATCTCCATGGCCCGGCCCATCGCCGCGTGATAGTGGGCGAACCAGGACTCCAGGCGCATGCGATAGGCGCAACCCTGGCGAAACGTGAACACCGCACGCCCCTCCACATCCCGGGCGGTGCGCACCGGCGGGTGATCGGCCTCGCTGATCAGCACCAGGGTCTCATCGCACAAGGGCACCCCATCCAACCCTGCCAATTCAAGAGGGCCATCCACCAGCGCCGCGTCCAGGCGCCCGCTGAGCAGGCCTTCCAGCAGCTCGCCACTGGGCCCGGACTGCACCTGCAGGTTCACTGCCGGATAGGTCCGGTGGTAACGCGCCAGCAGCGCCGGCAGATGAATCGCCGCCGTGCTGTACATGGTGCCCAGGACAAAATCCCCGGCCGGCTGACCGCCTTGTACGGCGGCATGGGCTTCATCGTGCAGGGCGAACAGCCGCGCGGCGTAATCGAGCAGCACCTTGCCCGCCGGCGACAGTTGCAAGCGTTGACGCTCGCGCAGGAACAGCTCGACGCCCAGTTGCTCCTCCAACTGCTTGAGCCGGGTCGAGAGGTTCGACGGCACCCGGTGCAGACGCTCGGCGGCCCGGGTGATGGAACCTTCCTCGGCCACGGCCTGAAAGATGCGCAGTTGGCTGAACTCCATGATCTTCTCCAAAACTGAACAAGTTTCTCACTATTATTCATTTTTACAGAAAGTCAATCGGTCCTAGCCTGACGGTCATTGTCCTTGCCGATGGAAACCCCACCATGTCCCCTCTGCTGCGCCTGCTCGCCAGTTTCATTGCCCTGATGATGGCCATGGGCATTGGCCGTTTTGCCTTGACGCCTCAGTTGCCGCACCTGATCGGCGAAGGCCAGGTCGACCTGACCGCCGCCGGCCTGATCGCCGCCGCCAACTACCTGGGCTACTTCTGCGGTGCACTGGACGCCATGTTCGCCCGCCAGCCGACACAGGTACGGGCACGGCTGCTGGGTGGACTGTGGCTGTGCGTGTTGCTGACCCTGGCCTCATTCTGGGCCCAGGGCTTCTGGCCGCACCTGCTGTTGCGCTTCGGCACGGGGGTGGCCAGTGCCTGGGTGCTGGTGATGATCACCGCTCTGAGCCAGCCCCTGGCCCTGGCGGCGGGCCGGCCTCGCCTGGGAGCCCTGGTGTTCGCCGGTCCCGGGCTGGGCATCATGCTCACCGGCCTGCTGGCCCTGGGCTCCAACCTGCTGGGCCAAGGCTCCGCCAACCTGTGGCTATTGTATGGGCTGGTGGCCCTGCTGATGCTGCTGGTGATCCTGCCGATCCTGCCACAGGCCTCGAAAAGCCTCAGTCCGCCCCCCCAGGACTCGAAGAGCAATGAGCAGAGCGTGGGCCGCCTGGGTCTGGTCTATGGCTTGTACGGGGTGGGCTACATCATCCCGGCGACCTTTCTTGCGCAAATGGCCAGCGCGCGCTTTCAGGGTCAGTGGCAAGCCGACCTGTTCTGGCCCGGCTTCGGCCTCGCCGCCGCCCTGGGAGTGGGCCTGGTCAGCCTGCGCCGGCACACCCCGAACAGCACCCGTCGCTGGCTGATGGCGACCCTGTGGCTACAGGCCGCCGGTGTCTTCGCCTGCTTGCTGGGCAGCGGCCTGGGACTGGTGCTGGGGGTGCTGTTGTGTGGCACGCCGTTCCTGGCCTGCATGCAACTGGTCATGCAGCGCTCCCGGGAACTCGCGCCGCAGTCGGCCCAACGCAACGCCGGCCTGCTCACCGCCTGCTTCGCCGTGGGGCAATTGAGCGGCCCGTTGCTGGCGGCCCTGAGCACTCACTTCAGCGCCAGTCTGCAGTTGGCGCTGGTGATCGCCGGTTCCGGCTTGCTGGTCAGCGGTGGCCTGCTCTGGCAACCGCGGCCCGTGACACAAGGCTGCCCGGCGGTCTCCTAGGCAGCGACTTATAGAAAGCGCTTGATCCGCCGACGCAACCATTGCTCGGCGCTGACAAAGGTGATGCCCAAAAGCACCAACAGCGCCCCCAGCACGAAGTTCAGGCTCAAGGGCTCACCCAGCAACAATACGCCGAAGGTCACGCCGAACATCGGCGTCATGAAGGAAAACACCGCCAGGTTCGCTGCCAGGTAGCGACGCAGCAGCCAGAACCAGGTCAGGTAGCTGAAGAACGACACCACCAGCCCCTGGAACAACACACTGGCCACGGCCACCGGGGTCAGGCTGACCTGGGTCACCTGGCCGCTGAGCACCGCAATCAGCAGCAGGCCGACGAAGCCGACGATCAACTGATAGAACAGGGTCAGTGTGGCTGGCGCTTCCGACAGTCGCGAGGCGCGTACCACCACCGTGGTCGCGCCCCAGGCCAGCCCCGCCAGCAGTCCCAATACATCGCCCAGGAGCATCCGCCGATCCAGATTGTCCAGGGAGATCCCACCGGCAAAGGCGATGCTGATGCCAATGAAAGCAAGGATGATCCCCAACCATTGCAACGGCCGCAGCCGCTCACTGGGCAGCAGCCAATTGACCCCAAGGGCAGTGAAGATCGGGGCGGTATAGAGAAACACCGACATGTGCGCGGCGCTCGTCAGCTTCAGCCCCTCGGCAATGAACAGGAACTCCAGGCCAAACAGGGCGCCGGCCAGTAAACCGCCGCGCCAGGTACTGGAGACCTGGGACCAGCCACCTCTCCAGCACATCAGCAGGGCCACCAGCAGCGCCGAAATCCCCGAACGGGCAGCCGCCTGCATCACCGGGGCAATATCCGCCGCCGCCCATTTGATCATCACCTGCTGTACGCCCCAGATCAGGCACAACCCCAGCATCACCTGCAGGGCAAAGCCATCGGCGTTGCGCCGCTCGATGCTCACCGCAGTCCCTCAGATTGATTCATCGACATGACAGCTACCCGCTGTGGAAAAGACAACGCCACCGGGCGCGCGGCCAGCCGTCGTGCTGCAAGACGGGCCGCACCAGGAAAGACCAACAACCCGGGACATAGAAGAGGTGGGTTTACATACATCCACCCCTGGGCGAAATGAGTATCAGCTTAGCTCGATACGATCCGCGTGAATGACAATCTGGCCCTGTTTATAGAGCGCGCCGATGGCCTTCTTGAAGTTGCCTTTGCTGACCCCGAACAAACTGCTGATCAATGCCGGATCGCTCTTGTCGCTGACCGCCAGAGAGCCATTGTTTTCCCGCAACTTGGCGAGGATCTTCGAGTTCAGGCTGGTGGCCGCTTCTTCACCCACCGGTTGCAGGCTCAGGCTGATCTTGCCATCGGCCCGCACTTCCTTGATGAAGCCTTTCTCTTGCATCCCGGAGCGCAGGAACTTGAACACTTCGTTCTTGTGAATCAGGCCCCAGTGCTTGTTGTTGATGATCGCCTTGAAGCCCATATCGGTGGACTCGGCCACCAGCAGGTCGACTTCCTGACCAACCTTGTAGTTGGCCGGAGTCTTGTCCAGGTAGCGGTCCAGGCGGGCCGTGGCGGTGATACGGCGGGTGTGCTTGTCCAGATAGACATGCACCACGCAGTATTCGCCGGCATTCATCTGGCGCTTTTCTTCGGAGTAGGGCAGCAACAGGTCCTTGGGCAATCCCCAATCCAGGAATACCCCGATACTGTTAACTTCGACGACTTTAAGGCTGGCGAACTCACCAACTTGAACTTTCGGCTTTTCGGTAGTTGCGATTAACTTGTCGGCACTGTCCAGATAAACAAAAACATTCAACCAGTCTTCATCTTCACTGGGAATATCCTTGGGAATATAACGATTGGGCAGCAATATCTCGCCGTCCGCCCCTCCGTCCAGATACAAACCAAAGTTAGTGTGTTTAACCACTTGCAAACTGTTGTAGCGCCCGACTAAAGCCATTTCCAATACCCTCATTGCGTGGGCGGCATTCTACCTGTTTTCCACGCGCAGGTTGGCGCTCCTGAGTCCCGGACCGGAAAAATCCGTGAAGAGCCTTGGTTTTTCTAGCTTCACTGGCGATCAAGCGGCCATTCGTCAGGCAAACAGCGACCTGCCGGCTAAGGGCAAACAGCCACCAGTCAGCATTTTCAGAAGCCGGTCTTTATTTAAAACAGCCACTTAGGAAGATGTCAGCGAGATCAACTTAGGAAAAAAGCCCAAAAAGCGGCCTTCTGTTTCAGAGGATATTTACCAAGCAATTGTCAAGTATTTCTGATAAGATGCCTGGCCAAATTAATTTTCCCCAAAGGTTAAATGGCCGCCATGCGAGTAAAAGCCTCCAACAGCAAAGCAAAACCAGCT
>NZ_MOAK01000030.1:2850-8112 GCF_003732485.1 Pseudomonas protegens | reverse complement strand
AAGCAGATCAGCCTCGGCAAGAAGTAATTCCCCCGCGTTATCCTGGTCCCTTAGCGCTTTGCCCTCAAAGCGCTAGGACTGGCACCCTTCTCCCCTCCCCCTAGCACTAAAAGTCGACCAGCGGCCCGTATCCGCTGTCCCTGGCCGCTATCCTTGCAGCTCTCCGGATCAATAGTTTCAGCCAACTCCCAGTTCATCACTGCCGGCCTGCCACCCAGCGGCTGAACTGCCGGAGGCCTTTCGGGTTCAGATGCAGGAACCCGCACTCGCAAGGACTCGAACATGGCGCGCCGGTGGCCCCTGCTTATCCTGTTGCTGATCCTCAGCCTGCTGCTCGGTGCCTGCAGCCGGGTCGGCCTGGCCTATCGCAACCTGGATGTGATCATCCCCTGGACCCTCAACGACTACCTGGACATGAACAGCGAGCAGAAAAGCTGGTTCAACCAGCGTCTGCAGCAGCACCTGAGTTGGCATTGCAGCACCCAGTTACCCGGTTATCTGGACTGGCTCGACCGCCTGCAACTGATGGTGCAGAACAATCAGGTCAGTGATCAGGACCTGCTGGCACGAACCCGGGAAGCCAAGCAGGCCATCGCCGAGACTGCACGGCAGATCACCCCTTCCGCTGTGGAGCTGCTCCAGGGCCTGGACGACGGGCAAGTCAAAGAAATGAACAATGCCTTCGCCAAGGACCAGCAGGAACACCGGGAGCAATACCTCACGCCATCACTGGCGCAACAGATCCAGCAGCGCAGCCAGCGCATGAGCAAGCGCCTGAACGCCTGGCTCGGCCCCCTGAACCCCAGCCAGCAACAACGAATCGAGCAATGGTCCGCATCCCTGGGGGAACAGAACCAGCAGTGGATCGCCAACCGTGTCCATTGGCAGGTGCAGTTCAGTGCTGCGGTGGTGCAACGCCGAGACAGCGATTTCCCACAGCGCATCGAGCAGTTGCTGGTCAACCGCGAGAGTTTATGGACAGACGACTACCGCCAGGCCTACGCCCACACCGAACAGGCCGCACGCAGCCTGTTGGTGGACTTGATGGCTGCCAGCAGCCCGGACCAACGCCAGCGCCTGCTGAAGAAAATCGACGGCGTACGCAAGGACTTCGCCGCCCTGAAATGCCTGCAGAACGCCGGCCAGGGCTAGCGGCGCGGAACTAGGCGATCTGCGCCTTGGAGGCCACCTCGTCAAAGGTATCCGGGGCCAGGGCATCGGCCTGTTCATCCAGCACCTGACGCGGGTGATCGTTGCCCGGAATACTGCTGTCGATCAGACACAGCAGGCTCGAGCCGCGGGGGGTCAGTACAAAGTTCTCGCCGTTGCCGCCCTCTTCCTCGGGCCTGGTTTCAATAAAACCCCGGTCCAGCAGCAACTTTTCGTACTGGGTGGCGGTGACTTTCAGCTCATCCAGATTGCCGGTGGGCTCACCTTCCGCCTCCTTGGCCGCCGCATGCTGCTCGGCGTAGGGGCGAGGCGTGAAACTGTGGCCGGCGCCGTTCTGCACTTCGTGCAGCAGTCGTTCGATCAGATCCCAGTTATAAGTGGTCATCGCGGTTCAACCTCCAGACATGAGAATGAAATGCCTTTCATAGGTTGTGACCGGCCGGATTTTCAGCCGTTCAGGAAATACGCCGCGCCAGCCAAACCCCTGATCGGAAAGCCGCTGGGCAGCTTGTCGATCCAGCCCTGCGCCAAACGACTAGCGTGTGTAAGACCCATGCCCCCTGCCTTGAGGAGAAACGCCATGAGCACTACCGATCACCCCGTGGTCTCCCGGGAACAATGGCTGCTCGCACGCAAACAGCACCTGATCCATGAAAAGGCCTTTACCCGCCAGCGCGACCAGCTCAGTGCCGAGCGACGGGCGCTGCCCTGGGTCAAGATCGACAAGCCCTACCGCTTTCAAGGCCCCGACGGGCCACTGAGCCTGGCGCAACTGTTCGGCGAGCGTAGCCAGTTGCTGGTCTACCACTTCATGTTCGGCGCTGGCTGGGAAGAAGGCTGCAAGGGCTGCTCCTTTCTCGCAGACCACTTCGACAGCGCCAACCTGCACCTGGCCCATCACGACGTAACGCTGGTGGCTGTCTCCCACGCGCCCTATGCCCAACTCCAGAGCTTCCGTCGACGCATGGGCTGGCGCTTCGACTGGTATTCCAGTGCCGGTGACGACTTCAATCAGGACTTCGGTGTCAGCCTCAGCGCCCAACAGCTGGCCGCGGGCACCGCGACCTACAACTATGAACAGGCCAGTGGCGATGAGGCCGAGCTACCCGGCCTGAGCCTGTTCTATCGCAACGACCAGGGTGAGATTTTTCACACCTACTCCACCTATGCCCGCGGGCTGGATCTGCTGGTGGGGGCCTATAACTTCCTCGACCTGACACCCAAAGGGCGCAATGAAGAGCAGATTATGGACTGGGTTCGCCTCCATGACCGCTATGAACAGACGCCCGAAGGCAAGGGAAGCCACCCTTGCTGTGGTGACGCTTGAGATCCTGTTCGCCGGCAAGCCGTCTCCCACAGGACATGTGTAGGAGCCGGCTTGCCGGCGAATCGTACCGATCGACAGTACAAATCTACGGCAAACTGCACGCCCCTCCTCCACAGCCAACTAATCTGCAAACATGAGCGCCGCCTACCACAGCCTCCACGAATACACCCTGCGCATGAGCCGGGTGCTGGAGCACATCGACCAACACCTGGACCAGCCCCTGGAGCTGGCGGATCTGGCGCGGGTGGCGCATTTCTCGCCCTACCACTTCCATCGCCTGTTCAGCGCCTGGGTCGGCGAGCCCCTCGGGGCCTACCTGCGGCGTCGGCGCCTGGCCTGTGGTGCTTATCTGATGGCCAGCCGACCCGAAGCTTCGGTCCTGGAAATCGCCCTGGATGTGGGCTTCGGCTCCGGCGAAGCCTTCTCCCGGGCCTTCAAGCAACACTTCTCGGTCTCACCCAGCACCTGGCGCGATACCGAACCCAAACGCTGGCACCGTCGCCTCGACGATATCCGTGAGCGGCGCCTGCGTGAATTGCGCAATCCTGATCAGACCCACATCCCCGCCTTCGACGATCCTGACGCCTTCATTCATCTGAAGGAAACCAGCATGAACGTCACCCTGCAACAACTGCCCGCGACCCGCGTGGCCTACCTGCGCTACATCGGCGCCTACGGCCCGGGCATTGGCGTTTTCTGGCGCGAAACCGCCGCGCCGTGGATGCTCGAACATCAACTGTTCAACCGCGTGCGCTACGGCATCGGCCACGACGACCCGGACCTCACCCCCGCCGACAAATGCCGCTACGACGCCTGCGTGGAAGTACCCGAAGACTTCAAGGCCAGCGCCCCGGCCGTCGTCACCACCTTGCCCGGCGGCCTCTACGCCGTAGCCCACTACCGCGGCCTGGGCCCGGCTATCGCCGACGCCTGGATCGAACTGTGCCGCGACTGGCTACCCAAGAGCGGCCTGCAATTCGACCCGCGCCCGGCCTTCGAACGCTACCCGGCGGATGCCTTCTACGACGTCAAGACCGGGGAGCTGGAGTGTGAGATCTGCATTCCGGTGAAAAAGCTATAACCCAAAAAGCACGTTGATCCCCCTGTAGGAGCGAGCTCGCTCGCGAACAACGCCAACGATAACGCGCCGCTACTGAAAGAACGCGACGCCCTGGGGCTCATCGCGAGCAAGCTCGCTCCTACAATCCCTCCACACACTGACTCAACGAGAAGGAATGGCCGTGATATCGCGAACGATGAACTTCGGCAGAGCACGAATGTAGAAGTTCTCCACATCCGAATTACCGCTGTTGGTGATCGCCCCCAACATGCTCTTCATATTGCGCAACTGGCCCATGGCCCCGGCAGGCTGCAAACCATCGCGCTCCTGGGCGAAATGCAACACCTCGGCGCCGTCGCGCTTGACCTGGACCTTATAGCCAAAGTCGACACTGGCCAGGATCGTATTGTCATCGACGACCATCGACACCAGCCCGCCCTGGGAATCGCTGAGCCGACGTTTGTACACCGCATTCACATCCAGCAGGTAGTCGGCGCTGTCCTTGGTGGCGGCGTAGCGATTGGCATTGCCCAATTGCCGGATCAACTCCATGCCCAGTTGTTGGCGCAGCTTGTCCTCGGGCAGAAAGCGCTCGCTCTCGCCAACCAACTGCAGGTTGAAGGTATCGATCCAGTAAGTGGCGGTAGCGGGAATCTGCACCGGTTTGGGCGAGATGTAATAGTCCGGCTTGGAAACACAACCGGCGAGCAGAACGAGGGTGAACAGCAGAGACAACAGGCGCATGACGGATCTTCCTTGAGAAGGTTTTCAACAACGCACCGCCACCTGAAAACCACCTGTGGCATGGCGATAAGCGGCGGCATTGTAAGCCAGGAAAATCGCGGCGGACCGGCTCGAAAAGATACTCTCGGCAAATTAGGAATTGCCTTACGGCAGAAGCAGACGATCCAGTAGGAATGGGGCTTTAAGGACAGGGGGAACGCTGGATATAGTCGAGGGGTCGTTGAAAGGACGACCGGGTTTGGCGACCTGATTTACAGAGTCCTCAGTCAAACTAAAGAGGCTCAATAAATGACGCGTTATCAAGCTATAACCGGCCACGACTGCAACATTCCCTCACTGCTGATCGATACCCAAGCCCCCATTGACGTCCTCCACGATGCAGCGGCGTATCGCATTCACGCTGTGACTCAACTGCTGGAGAACTTCGCGATTTCTGATGAAGCGCCCAAAGGTGCAGTGGTGCTGCAGGAGCTGTCGCTGGTGTGCAGCATTCTGCTGCGCGATGGGTGTGATTTGATGGATGTAACAACGAGACGGATGCAGGAGCAGGTGCTCCAGTAAGCAAAAAAGGGCGGCTTGAAGGTCGCCCTTTTTCTCTCGCAGTAGATCGTACACCGATCGGTCAAAGGCTTACTTGCTTTCTTTGGCAATAGTGCCCAGGCCTGCATCCTTGACCAGATAACGGCCTTCCACATCGCTTAACACCTTTAAGCTGTTGCGAGCCATCATCACACCAACTTCCACTTCTTGCTTGAGGTAGATAACCTCGCCTGCTTTCACCGTCACAGGCATGTCTGCCCAGTTTTCAGCCTTGGAGCTAATAACGTGCTGACCAGGGGTGACGTAGAAATAAATGTATTGGTTACCACGGTTGTAGCCCATTTCCGAGTCGGCTTCCTTGTCATCCAGGAAGACATTGAAACGTACCATCATTCCCACATTGCTAGGACGAACGACGTAT
>NZ_MOAK01000030.1:0-2790 GCF_003732485.1 Pseudomonas protegens | reverse complement strand
CTTGCATCTTTTCCATAGATGGGGCTGAGGCACAGCCATAAAGCAAGACTATAGAGACAACAGAGGCGACCTTGCAGACAATCTTAATCATGTAAATCTTCCCTATTACACGTAGTTTTATAATTTCCTACAAACTAGAAAAATCGCTCCACTGCCGAAATCAATATCTGCCTGTGATTTCAACTAATCAAACGTTCGCCCTCCCAACCGAAACCGCAACCTCTATTACTATTTTAGAAGCGCCAGACTGATCACGAGACAAACTTTCATCCTTCAGTGGATCAAGCACATAAAAAACTTCAACACGTGAGCCAACCTGATAAAAACTGACATCCTCTTCATCATGAACATAAATACCCTCAGTACACAAAACACCTTCATCCAGCATCACATCCATTGTATTATCAGGCATATCACCATCCTGACCAGAATAATAGGTCCTAACTATAACACCAGAAATTTTCTTTGCAGGCATAACGCCACAACTAATATTACCCCACCACTCCTTAGAACCAAAAAGTCCAAAACTGCTCTTAAGCCCTAACAAAGGTCTATTTTTATCCAAAGTCAACGACTGCACTAAAAAAACCTGCTCTGGATCACGCCTAAGCTCCTCAGCCAATTGATAAACTAATCTCATGGGCACACGACTCTCAGCCAAAGATAAAAACATCCCCACCCCCACCTAACGTAATATTTCAACACGAAGAATATTTTCATTAAAAATATCCAATACAGCCCCCTTGCCCAACTGAGTATTCAACACTCCGGCACCGCCACTTACATGAGCCTCTCCAGTCGCCTCCACTTTAAAGCGAGAATTTTTTTGATCCCACCCTCCCGTTTGTTTCGACATACTTGGAAGCTGCTTTGTCATTGGAGAGTTTGCGAAAGCCCCATCTCCTTGAAGCAAGGCTTACTTGCTTTTCTTGGCGATAGCTGCCTTGGGCTGCATCCTTGATCAGATAACGGCCTCCCAAATAGCCCAGCACCTTCGTACTTCGTCAAACACTCCGCACGTACAAGACAAGCCCCATACTATTCAAACATTTCGTTAATACTCTTAACAAAATTAAAAATAGATCTTACTTCGCTCACCCTTAGCCACAAATTGACTCCAGCGTAAAGCTGCATCAGTGCCCTCTTTTCCTTTGGCACCGTTCTTTTCGGCCTCAACTTTCACAAATTGATAACAACAGTTCTAGCCAACATATCGCCAAGTCTTCGACGCAAACCAAACAATACAAATACACCATCCAAAATACTGAATAACGCTTTAGGAAAATTTGTCAAGGCTGATTGAAGAGGGGTACAGGATGTCCATAAGGAAAGCCAACCACAGTCATCTTGAATAGACGCTTCCCCAGACTTTGCCCATTGGGCAGCGCATCGCAAAACAAAAAGTAGGCGAGAGCAAGCAAAGTCAAGAAATAATCAACACCCTGAAAAACCGTCAGACCCAGTTCTGAGCTGAAGCGAACAGAAAAATGCAGCATGAAACTTTTCAAAAAGCAGAATAAAGAATACAACCGCCATATCAACAACGTATCCAGCCAGACGTTTTATAGAGCTTGCCAGATCATAAGCACCTATTGGACCGGTTAACTCTACCTGACTCAAAATGTATCTCTCCATCGATAAAATAGAGCTATCGCCGCAAACACTTACTTAAAAACCCAACACTAAGCCTTAACCTTAACTGCACCGTGGAGCTCAGGATAAAACCCTTCTGGCCATAGAGTTTTTTCATCATATTTAGCACCAAACAAATCAGCTTCCTCTATTCGCTTGACGTCAACATTAGCGCCGCATAAGTCAGCACCTCTAAAATCAGCACCTCCCACATCTGCATTTTTCAAATTCGACATTGAAAGATCACTTCTAGAGAAATCAGCATACGCAGCAATTGAGTCTGAAAGGTCAACACCTCTCATTACTGAGCAGCTGAATGTAGCGTTCATCAATGCAGTCTTACCCATTTTAGCTCCACTCAAAGTACAGAAATCAAAAACAGCATTTCTCAAATTCGCACCAGTAAAGTCTGTACCAACGAGGTCTAGACTTTCAAATATTGCACGATGTAAATTCACCCCCCTCAAATCTGAACCAGCAAAGCTATCGAACTCAAACTCTAAACTTTCTCCAGTCTCAAATTTTAAAACAATCATTAACCACCCCAATCTACCGGATCAATTTTCAATTCACCAACCGGCCTTTTTAATTCAACTTTATTTGGAGATAACGCTCCAGGCTTTACGCTAGGCTCTCTACCCAATATCTTTGCCGCTATATATCGATGATTCCCTTCGACAATCACATCTTCATCCATATCAATTGCTGGTGCTATATCGCCCTTCAAAAGCCTATCAACATATCGCTGAATCATGGGAAGTGACACAGCCTTTTGCGTACTAATAGCCGAATCGCCTTGCAATGCTTGTTTAATAATTTCAGGCGTTACATCGGAACCTTTTGAGACTAATGGCTTTGGTAATACCCCAGTTCCTTTTACTGAGCCATCCTCACTATACATCACCCCCGGATTCAGCTTGTGCTCCGGAGTCACATAGGCGCCATCCTTCTGCACCCCATCCAGTTGAGTACCGCCGGTATGTGGCGTTGTAACAACTCCGCCACCCTCAGCGTAGCCTCCACTGGCAGGAATCCCTCCTGACGTATCAACAATCGGACTGACCAGCTTTCGGTTTTCATCATCAAGCAGGTGAATTGGAAACGCAGTGAGGGTTATCAACTCCCACAGGCCGATCGAAATTTTTAGCTGCCTTTGCA
>NZ_MOAK01000029.1:2014-3934 GCF_003732485.1 Pseudomonas protegens | reverse complement strand
CATACAACTCAACACTCTTCTTCCACTGCTCATACGTCTTCTTCGGGCTCGCCACCGCCCCAAGGGAAGAACTGCTCGCATACAGATCCGTACGCGACTCCTCATCCTTGGTGATCTCATACCGGCCACGACTGCAACATTCCCTCGCTGCTGATCGATAACCAAGCCCCGATTGACGTCCTGCGCGATGCCGCGGCGTATCGCATTCGCGCTGTGACTCAACTAATGGAAAACTTCGCGATTGCTGATGAAGCGCCCAAATGTGCAGTGGTGCTGCAGGAACTGTCGCTGGTGTACAGCATTTTACTGTGCGATGGGTATGACTTGATGGATATAACGGGGCAACGGATGCAAAGCAGGCTATCCGTATAAACAGAAAGGGGCGGTATAAAGCCGCCCCCTTCAGCCTAGACACTATAGTGCGGAAACATTCGTTATCTAGTGGAGCGAACAGGTCAAGCGAATAGCTTAAAATTATCGGGACAGCGAGTTCCTTTTCATAAAGGTCAAGAACACCTCACCCGCAACCCGCGAAGCCTCCCAAAATGTCCTCATACAAAAAGAACACCCATAGACTAAATCATTCCTAACAGCCTGAGATCAGAACTGAACTCCATTGCTTCTTCTTGTGGCAACCCTTCTAAAATACCAAGAAGATCATTATCTCTTAATATTTCTTCAATAACAGCCCGATGATAATCATGAACCCTTTCTGAAGATCGCCCCCCCCTCAGCACCAGAGCGACAACTTCCAACATCAAAATTTCAACAGGCTTATCAAAACTCCCTTCAAGCTCTGCATATGCGTAACCAGCCTCGCTCTCTCCTTCTATCCACAAACTATTATGACGAAGTTTCACCCTACAATAATTATAATAGAGAGCTAAAAAACAAGCCCTAACCTCACTATAAGTCACTCGATCTTCCATTACGGAATTCTCCTTGGAGGTCGGAGCATAACCCCCTGATTATCTATAAAATTAACAGTTATATTAGGATATCTCTCATTAAATTGTTCTCCCGCCCCCAGACAACTTACTCATGCTGGCTTTTCTGTAAATATATTTACAACCCCACTTACCGCCCTATTACCACCTAGCTGATCGGCGATATTATCAAGAATTTTATATTCAGAGTCTGTCCCTCGATAAACCGGATCCCCTGCTTTATTGGGGACAATTTGAGCTACAAAATTCCCACTTCCCTCACCAATAAATCCTCTACCTGCGACAGAAATCCCACTATGTGCAGCCATCTGCCTCGATATTCCTGGGATATCTATATCAGCAACGGCAACGTTACCACCGCGTCTCAAGTCAGAGGGTAGTCCAGCTCGAGCATCCATAACTCTTTGTGCAAGGATGGCACTATCAATGATAGTTGCATCACCTTTTCCTGTCCCACCCTCACTATACATCACCCCCGGATTCAGCTTGTGCTCCGGAGTCACATAGGCACCATCCTTCTGCCCCCCATCCAGTTGAGTACCGCCGGTATGTGGCGTTGTAATAACTCCGCCACCCTCAGCGTAGCCCCCACTGGCAGGATTCCCTCCTGATGCATCAACAATCGGATTGACCAGCTTTCGGTTTTCGTCATCAAGCAAGTGAATTGGAAACGGCATGTGGGTTACCAACTCCCAAAGCCCCATCGAAACCCTCAGCCGACTCTGCACTTGCTCCTTTGTTTCAGAGACGCCCCGGCTGACACTTTCAATCATGGAGCTGGCCGCGTTACGCATCCGCGCTTGATTTTCAGGTGTGGACGCTTGATAAGCCAGTGCGCCAACCAGGGCAAGCATAACCCCCGAACTAGCGAGCCCCTGAGCATAGTTATTTGCGCCTGCAGGAGAATCGCTGAGGCGGCCGATGAGCGCTGTCAGTTCAACTGACTTCTCAGGGCTCTGACGGGCAATTTCCT
>NZ_MOAK01000029.1:0-1969 GCF_003732485.1 Pseudomonas protegens | reverse complement strand
GCTTGAGTCGAAACTCAATAGCCTCCGCACGTCTGTTCTCATCCTTGCTGAAGGCTTTTAGATAGTTTTCGGTTTCTACCAGAACTCTATTAATGTCTTCGGATGTGCCCTGAAGATTGTCTGGCGACGCGATTAGAACGCCCATGCTGCCCAAGAGAAGGGTCAGCTTTACCATCGTCTCCCGGCTTTTTTCCCCATACAACTCAACACTCTTCTTCCACTGCTCATACGTCTTCTTCGGGCTCGCCACCGCCCCAAGGGAAGAACTGCTCGCATACAAATCCGTACGCGACTCCTCATCCTTGGTGATCTCATACGCCTTGTTCACATCCCGATTCAGCCCGGCCGTTGAATCGGCTCCGGTCTCGGCATCCTTGCGCACCACGATCTCGCCCGCCCCGACGGTGGCGCGCACGATCTGCTCGCGGTCCTTCTGGTAATCCCAGCCGCTGACGCTCCAGCCGGTTTCACCTTCCTTGCCTTTACCCACCTGGCTGCTGTCTTGTGTGGTGCCACTACCGGAGCTGTAGGTGCCGCCCACGTTCAGGTAATAGCCGTGTTCCTTGTCCTTGCCGGCGATATCGCTGAAGCCCAGGGTGCCGGTGTCCAGCTTGAGGTTGCCGTTGTCGGCAAAGATCAGAGTGCCAAAGCCACTCGTTTCTCTCGCGACATATATAGAGTTAGAACTGAATCACTCATCTTTTACGCGGACACTAAGAGCAGAACTATTTAACACGAAACAACCCACTCTTCTTCCAGACAAGCAACATACAAAAAAACTTCTTAACACCCCCTAAATATCACTCTGCAATACACCACCCACGACACATACAGCCTAATAACTCACACACAAAACCACTCAACTCAAAAACTCATACCGCCAACTCTAAAACACAACTAACAAATCTGAAAAAAAATTATCGTTGGACCGTAATCCTGCTCGGTATTTGAGACTTCAACAGAGAACTTCTTCTCGGGAAACTTATCTTTTAAAACCAAACGCCATGAAACTGCAAAAATATCCGCCAACTGTTCAAATATTACATCACCAACATCGCTTGCCGTTCCAGAAAAAACATCATAAAGATGAATTTGATTCATCACCCTCTCAACGGCATTGACATCACCATTCAACTGCTCGAGCCAAACATCGAATATCGCAGCGTCGTATCGACTCTCTAGAAACACCGCATCATCCCTAACAACAAAATCGGGAAACAACAATCTACAAAACAACATAACATCTTCAGGGCTGCAAATTTCACTCACATAGGAAAATATATCAACTGTACTTTTTTCCGCCCACTGCGATTTCCATGACTCATATCTACTCAAGCCTACAAAAGGTTTAATTGTATTAACACTCATCATGGAACCTCGTCTGGTCTAATCGGTCTTGGGGCTAACTTCGTGGATGGTGACTGCACTCTAACAGTTCCATCAGGAAGTGTATTCCTACCATACTCTATTACATGTGGCGTCGGAACAGACAAATGAGGCTTACCTGTAACATCGACTCTTTTCAACACCATACCCACCGAATCATAAGTAGCGTAGCTAGTTATGTTCCCTTGATTATCAGCCCGATATAACACTCCATTCACGGGACCACCTTCCAATATGAAATTTCGACTAACTTGAGTCCCACCCTCAAGAGGCCCTCCAACTAAATTTCGTGCATTACGAGGAGTAATACCATTTATAGTATACATCACCCCCGGATTCAGCTTGTGCTCCGGAGTTACATAGGCACCATCCTTCTGTACTCCATCCAGCTGAGTACCACCCGTATGAGGCGTTGTGATAACTCCGCCACCTTCAGCGTAGCCCCCACTGGTAGGATTCAGTCCTGATGCATCAACAATCGGATTGACCAGCTTTCGGTTTTCATCATCAAGCAGGTGAATTGGGAACGCAGTGAGGGTTATCAACTCCCACAGGCCGATCGAAATTTTTAGCTGCCTTTGCA
>NZ_MOAK01000028.1:98828-100849 GCF_003732485.1 Pseudomonas protegens | reverse complement strand
CGCGGCTCCAGCCCCGGCTCCGGCTCGCGCGGCGGCTGCGCCGCCAGCGGAAAAGCCTGCCAGCGAAGCGGAAACCACGGTGCGGGTCGATACCGCGCGCCTGGACGAAATCATGAACATGGTGGGCGAGCTGGTGCTGGTGCGTAACCGCCTGGTGCGCCTGGGCCTCAACAGCGGCGACGAAGCCATGTCCAAGGCCGTGTCGAACCTCGATGTGGTGACGGCCGACCTGCAGACCGCGGTGATGAAGACCCGCATGCAGCCGATCAAGAAGGTTTTCGGGCGCTTCCCGCGTCTGGTTCGCGACCTGGCCCGGCAGCTCAAGAAAGAGATCAACCTGGAACTGGTGGGGGAAGAAACCGACCTCGACAAGAACCTGGTAGAGGCCCTGGCCGACCCGCTGGTGCACTTGGTGCGCAACGCGGTGGACCACGGCATCGAATCGCCGGAAGAACGCGAAGCCTCGGGCAAGTCCCGCGGTGGCAAGGTGGTGCTGGCGGCGGAACAGGAAGGCGATCACATCCTGCTGTCGATCTCCGACGACGGCAAGGGCATGGACCCGAACGTGTTGCGCGCCATCGCCGTCAAGCGCGGCGTGATGGACAAGGACGCCGCCGACCGCCTGAGCGATTCCGAGTGCTACAACCTGATCTTCGCCCCGGGTTTCTCCACCAAGACCGAGATTTCCGACGTCTCCGGTCGTGGCGTGGGCATGGATGTGGTGAAGACCAAGATTTCCCAGCTCAACGGCTCGATCAACATCTACTCGACCAAGGGCCAGGGCTCGAAGATCGTCATCAAGGTGCCGTTGACCCTGGCGATCATGCCGACCCTGATGGTCATGCTCGGCAACCAGGCGTTCGCTTTCCCGTTGGTCAACGTCAACGAGATTTTCCACCTCGACCTGTCGCGCACCAATGTGGTGGACGGTCAGGAAGTGGTGATCGTGCGTGACAAGGCGTTGCCCCTGTTCTACCTCAAGCGCTGGCTGGTCAGTTCCGCCGCTCATGAAGAGCAGCGTGAAGGCCACGTAGTGATCCTTTCGGTGGGTACCCAGCGGATCGGCTTTGTCGTCGACCAACTGGTAGGCCAGGAAGAAGTGGTCATCAAGCCCTTGGGCAAAATGCTTCAGGGAACCCCGGGCATGTCCGGCGCCACCATTACCGGTGACGGCCGCATTGCGCTGATTCTCGATGTTCCGAGCATGCTCAAGCGTTACGCCGCACGGCGTATTTGATTCGGCGGGGAGGGGCGGTTGGCCTCGCCCCACCTAACGGAGTGTTTATGGCAGTCAAAGTCCTGGTGGTGGACGATTCGGGTTTTTTCCGCCGCCGCGTCTCGGAAATTCTTTCCGCGGATTCGAATATCCAGGTCGTCGGTACGGCGACCAATGGTAAAGAGGCGATCGATCAGGCCCTGGCCCTCAAGCCGGACGTGATCACCATGGACTACGAGATGCCGATGATGGATGGCATCACCGCAGTGCGGCACATCATGCAGCGCTGCCCGACGCCGGTCCTGATGTTCTCTTCCCTGACCCACGAAGGCGCTCGAGTGACCCTCGACGCGCTGGATGCCGGGGCTGTGGATTTCCTGCCGAAGAATTTCGAAGACATCTCGCGCAACCCCGAGAAGGTCAAGCAGCTGCTGTGCGAGAAAGTCCACAGCATCTCGCGCAGTAATCGCCGTTTCAGCAGCTACAGCGCCCCGGCGCCGCAGCCGGCTGCCCCGGCTCCGGCACCGTCGAGCTTTGGCAGCAGTCGCCCGGCACCTGCACCCGCTCCAGTTCGTGCTCCGGCACCGGCTGCCGGTCCGGCATCGCCGGCGCCCAAGCGCAAGGCCTACAAGCTGGTGGCGATCGGTACTTCCACCGGTGGCCCGGTGGCGCTGCAGCGGGTCCTGACCCAACTGCCGGCCAACTTCCCGGCACCTATCGTGCTGATTCAGCATATGCCGGCGGCCTTCACCAAGGCTTTTGCCGAGCGTCTGGACAAGCTTTGCCGTATCAGCGTCAAGGAAGC
>NZ_MOAK01000028.1:98642-98768 GCF_003732485.1 Pseudomonas protegens | reverse complement strand
GCAGATGATGATCGACGGTCGTGGTGCGGTGAAGATTCTTCCCGGCGACGAGCGCCTGAACTACAAGCCGTGCGTGGACATCACCTTCGGCTCTGCAGCCAAATCCTACAGCGACAAAGTTCTGGC
>NZ_MOAK01000028.1:95074-98574 GCF_003732485.1 Pseudomonas protegens | reverse complement strand
AAGCAGAGCGGTAGTGCGGTCTGGGCCCAGGATGAAGCCAGCTGTGTGATCTATGGCATGCCCATGGCCATCGTCAAAGCCAATCTGGCGGATGCGGTGTACAGCCTGGACGACATCGGCCGGCATCTGGTCGAGGCCTGTCTCTGATGGATGTGCTCAGCCTTATCGGGATCATCATGGCGTTTGTCGCCATCATTGGCGGCAACTACCTGGAAGGTGGCCACCTGTCGGCTCTGGCCAACGGCCCGGCGGCACTGATCGTGCTCGGCGGGACCATTGGCGCGGCCTTGCTGCAGTCGCCGTTGAGTGCCTTCAAGCGGGCCATGCAGATTCTGGTGTGGATTCTGTTTCCACCTCGGGTGGATCTGCCCGGGGGTATCGATCGGGTGGTCAACTGGAGCCTGACCGCGCGCAAGGAGGGGCTGCTGGGCCTGGAAGGCGTGGCGGATGCCGAGCCGGACACCTATTCGCGCAAAGGCTTGCAGCTGTTGGTCGACGGTGCTGAGCCGGAAGCCATCCGCAGCATCCTTGAAGTGGACTTCTACACCCAGGAGAGCCGCGATATCGAGGCTGCCAAGGTCTTCGAAAGCATGGGCGGCTATGCGCCGACCATCGGCATCATCGGTGCGGTGATGGGGCTGATTCACGTGATGGGCAACCTGGCAGACCCGTCGCAGTTGGGCAGTGGTATCGCCGTGGCCTTCGTCGCCACTATCTATGGTGTGGCCAGCGCCAACCTGGTGCTGTTGCCGATCGCGGCCAAGCTCAAGGCCATTGCCATGCGCCAGTCCCGTTACCGGGAAATGTTGCTCGAAGGCATTCTGTCGATTGCCGAAGGCGAAAACCCCCGCTCCATCGAGTTGAAGCTGCAAGGCTTCATGGACTGATTATGGCTCGTCGTCGCCAGCATGAAGAACACGTCAACCACGAACGCTGGTTGGTTTCCTACGCCGACTTCATCACCTTGCTGTTCGCGTTTTTCGTGGTCATGTACTCCATCTCCTCGATCAACGAGGGCAAGTACAAGGTGATTTCCGAAGCCCTGGTCGGGGTCTTCACCGACTCCGATCGCAGTCTCAAGCCGATTCCCATCGGTGACGAGCGGCCCAAGACCGTGACCCCGGCCAAGCCGCTGGTCAAGGACAGCGAGCAGACCGACGCCGGCATCTCCGGTGGCAGCGATCCACTGAAAAGCATCGCCGATGACATCAGCGCCGCCTTTGGCGACCTGATCAGCTCCAACCAGATGACCGTGCGTGGCAACGAGTTGTGGGTGGAGATCGAACTCAACTCCAGTCTGTTGTTCGGCAGCGGCGATGCCATGCCCAGCGACCAGGCATTCACCATCATCGACAAGGTGGCGAAGATCCTCAAACCCTTCGACAACCCGATTCATGTCGAAGGCTTCACCGACAACCAGCCGATTCAGACCGCGCAGTACCCGACCAACTGGGAGTTGTCCTCGGCCCGGTCGGCGAGCATCGTGCGGATGCTGGCGATGCAGGGGGTGAACCCTGCGCGCATGGCTTCTGTGGGGTATGGCGAGTTCCAGCCGGTGGGCAACAACGCCACTGCCGAAGGTCGGGCGCGTAATCGCCGAGTGGTCCTGGTGGTGTCGCGCAATCTCGATGTGCGCCGCAGCCTGACCGGCACCGGAACCGCCAATGCGACACCGGATGCGGCACTCAAGCGTGCTGGCACACAAACTGCACCAACCCCAGTGAAAACGCCGGTACAGGGAAGCGCCGTCAATTCTCCGTCACCCGCTTTATAACTAAGCGCTATGTCTCGCCCCGCTGTGGCCGGGCGGGAGGAACAAACCGAATGAGAGTCTGGGCAGTTGCCAATCAAAAGGGTGGTGTCGGTAAAACCACCAGTTCCATCGCTTTAGCCGGTTTGCTGGCCGAGGCGGGCAAGCGCGTGGTCGTGGTCGATCTCGACCCCCACGGTTCCATGACCAGCTACTTCGGCTATGACCCGGACAGCCTGGAGCACAGCAGCTACGACCTGTTCCTGCACAAGGGCAATGTGCCCCAGGACCTGCCGGGCCAGTTGTTGCTGGGCACCAGCCATGAGCGCATTTCGCTGTTGCCGTCGAGCACTGCCCTGGCCACCCTCGAGCGCCAGTCGCCGGGGCAGAGTGGCTTGGGCCTGGTGATCGCCAAGAGCCTGGCGCAGCTGTGGCAGGATTTCGATTACGCGGTGATCGACAGCCCGCCGTTGCTCGGCGTGTTGATGGTCAACGCCCTGGCGGCCAGCCAGCAGTTGGTGATTCCGGTGCAGACCGAGCATTTGGCGGTCAAGGGCCTGGAGCGCATGGTCAACACCCTGGCGATGGTCAATCGCTCGCGCAAGCAGCCGCTGCCGTTCACCATTGTGCCGACCCTGTTCGATCGCCGGACCCAGGCTTCCCTGGGCACTCTGCGGATCCTGCGGGACAAGTTCCCCGAAGAGATCTGGCAGGGCTATATCCCGGTGGATACCCGCTTGCGGGATGCCAGCCGGGCAGGGGTCACTCCTTCTCAGTTCGATGGCAAGAGCCGCGGTGTACTGGCCTACAAGGCCTTGCTCAAGCATCTGCTGGCCCAACAACTCGTGGCGCAGGTGGCTTGACGTGAAGCGTTATTCAAGTCACTCGACAGCCCGGCCGATAACCCCTACAGATCACTGTATCGGGGTTTTTGCGTGGGCATCCTCATGAACCGTCCTCTGGATACCAAGAGCCGGCCCCAGCTGGCGCTGCAGTCGTACCTGGACGCTTTGCTGCAGGATGCTACCGAAGAGGAACAGGTACCGGAGCCGCCGGTCCAGGTTGCTCCGCCGGTCCCGCCAGTAACGCTTGCGGCCTCCAGTGAAGTACTGGATGAGTTCCAGGCTGCGGTACTGGAAGAGCAGGCGCGGGACGCACAGGTCCAGCACCAGGCGGCACCCGCTGCCCGGGAAGCTGCACCTGCACCGCTGACACCTGCAGTAATGGAAGCACCGGAACCCTTGCCGAGTTCGATCTCGCCAGTGGTGCCGATGCTCCAGGCCCTGGTGCCGCCGTTGGTGGAAGTTCACCTGCCGCCGAGCAATACACCGCCTCCGGTCACCGGTAGCGACCGTCCCAGCTGGGCGGCCGAGCCTTTCGAATGCCTGTTGTTCGATGTTGCCGGCCTGACCCTGGCGGTGCCGCTGGTATGCCTGGGGTCGATCTACTCCCTGGCGGGGCAGGAACTGACACCGCTGTTCGGCCAGCCGGAATGGTTCCTCGGCATCCTGCCGAGCCAGGCCGGTAATCTGAAAGTCCTGGATACCGCTCGCTGGGTCATGCCGGATCGCTACCGCGATGATTTCCGCCAGGGCCTGCAGTATGTGATCTCGGTCCAGGGCTACGAGTGGGGGCTGGCAGTGCATCAGGTCAGTCGCTCCCTGCGCCTGGACCCCAACGAAATCAAGTGGCGCAGTCATCGTGGCCAGCGTCCGTGGCTGGCCGGCACGGTGATTGAACATATGTGCGC
>NZ_MOAK01000028.1:87724-95029 GCF_003732485.1 Pseudomonas protegens | reverse complement strand
AAGCAGATGGCTATCAGTCAAGCGGCCCACAAGCCGAAGTAAATCAACAACAGGCCGCGTCCGTCGGACGTGGCCACACAGAACACACGCCGTTTTCAACGGTTTTTTGAGGGGTCAGGGTATGAATAAGTCGTCGTCTGCACAGGGTTCCGAAGATCCGATCCTGCAATGGGTCACCTTCAAGCTGGATAACGAGTCCTACGGCATCAACGTGATGCGCGTGCAGGAAGTCCTGCGCTACACCGAGATCGCTCCGGTACCGGGTGCTCCAAGCTACGTGCTGGGGATCATCAACCTGCGGGGCAATGTGGTCACCGTGATCGACACCCGTCAGCGTTTCGGCCTGGTGCCTACCGAAGTCAACGACAACACCCGGATCGTCATCATCGAAGCCGATAAGCAAGTAGTCGGGATCATGGTCGACAGCGTGGCGGAAGTGGTTTACCTGCGTCAGTCGGAAGTCGAGACCGCGCCCAATGTCGGTAACGAAGAGTCGGCCAAGTTCATCCAGGGCGTGTGCAACAAGAACGGCGAGCTGCTGATTCTGGTTGAGCTGGACAAGATGATGAGCGAAGAGGAATGGTCGGAACTGGAGAGTATCTGATTGATCCTCGAGGTAGCGGTGATTGTCCTGGCGATCCTTTGGGTCGCCACTGTGGCGCTATTCCTGTCGTACACCCGCAATCAGCGGCAGATCGCCGCGCAACAGGCCGAAGGCGATGCCGTGCGCGACCAGCGGATCAAGGAACTGGCCAAGCGCGTTGACCATTACCAGAGCGGTACGGTGCGCATGGGCGAGGATCTGCACGAACTGCGGGCGGTGGTGGGTCCCTTGCCGGACAAACTGGCCCAGCTGGAGCAGCGTGACCCCTCCAGCCTGTCCTTCGCCCAGGCCGCGCGCCTGGTGGGCATGGGCGCCAGTGTCGACGAGCTGACCCAGTCCTGCGGCCTGACCCAGGCCGAGGCGGAGCTGGTCAGCAAGCTGCACAAAGGCTAGTCACAAACCGCGGGCTTCCCCCCTGGAAGCTTGCGGTTTAGCGCTTGCTGCGGTTTCTCTTCAATAGTCGTCACCGAGTTCGGTGATGTCCTTCTCCAGTTCCACCTGATGCGGATCATGCCCGGCCGGAAACTTGCCCTTGAGGTTCCAGGCGAAGGCGATGATTTCGGCGATGGTCCGGTACAGCTCCGGTGGAATGCTCTCGCCCAGCTCCAGGCGCGCCAACAGCTTCACCAGCTCGGCATTCTCATAGATCGGCACTTCATAGTCCCGAGCGATCTTCAGGATGGCTTCGGCCAGATCATCGTCGCCCTTGGCGGTCAGGGTCGGGGCTTGCTGACCATCGTACTTGAGGGCAATGGCCTGGCGCGGAGGAGGTGTGTGCTTCATGCGGTTTCGTCGACCCAGCGTTGTTCCAATCGGGTTTGCGGGCCCTGGGGCGGGATGCCCAGGTGGCAGTCCAGGTCGCCGACATCCAGCCCTGAAGCCAGCAGGCGTTCGCGCAGGCTGCCCAGGTGGCTTTCGATCAGGCTCGCGGTGTAGGGGCGTTCGGCCCATAGCTGGCTGGACAGCCGGCCCTGAATCAGTTGTGCCTGGACCTGCAAGGGGCCCAGGGGCTCCAGGTCGAAGGCCAGGTCGAGCCGCCACAAAGGCTGTTTGGTTTCTCGCTCTTCACGTTTTTGTTGTGGCTCCGGCTCCGGCGCTTCTTCACGCTGCATTTTGACCTGCAAGGGCACGATGTCCTGCAGGTTGCGCATGGGAATTTCCAACTGCCAGGTGGTCAGTTGCCGGCCATCGTCGGTCTGGCCGCTCTGTTCCAGGCTCGCCAGTTGATGGCTTTGCAGGCGCGATATCGCGGCGGCGGCCAGGCGCAGCAAGTGCTCCAGATCGCCTTCACCCTCCAGGCTTTGCAGCAGCCGTGCCGGCAGCGGGAAGCCGCTGGGCGGCGTCTTGGCGCTGACCTGGCCGAGGGTGCCCAGGGCACTGCGCACGAAGCTCGGTAACGACTGCGCCAGGGTATTGGCGGCAATGATCGCGTTGAAGCTGCTGGAGGCGGGCAGGGCCGGGGTCAACTGCGCGATCAGGCGCAGCAGGTCGCCCTTCATGTCCGGAGCCTGCCCCGGGTTGGCTCCGGCCAGCAGCTTGGCTTCCAGGAACAGGCCGCTGCCCAGCAGGGCCTGGGCCACGCCCCGGGGGCTGCTCAATTGCTGCGGGTCCGGCAGGCCGGCCAGCAGTCGCTCCACGGCGGCCCGCAGGTCGGCTGAAACAGTGGGCAGTGGGCTGTCGGCTGGCAGGTTCTGCAGGACGTTGATCAGTCCGCTGAGGGAGCCTTGGCGGCTTTGCTGGCTAGACAGCTGAGCGGCGATGGCCAGTTGTTCCTGGCGGTTGCTCAGGGGGACGAAATTCAAGGTTTGCGAGTCTGAGACCAGGGCGCTGAGCAGGCTGCCGATACGCAGCGGCTGCGGGCTGTCGATGCTCAGGGTAGCGCCACTTTGCGCGGTGTTGAGCAGGCTCACCAGGGAACGGTAGATCGCCGGCTGATTGCTGCCCTGAGGCAGGAGCTGGGTGGTCAGCACCTTGCCCTGGAGCAGGGTGCCGGCGGGCAGTTGGGTGGTATCCAGGCGAGTCAGGGCGGCAACGTTGGACGCGATGGCCTGCTGCACGGTGATCGCCAGATTGCCCGCAGACGGCTGGGTGACCGCCAGGCTGGTGCCCTGGGGCAGCGGTTGGCTGCTGGTGGCCTGCACAGTGGCTTGCCGGCCGTTGTCCAGGGTGACCTTGAGCAGCAGCTGGAAGGTCTGGTCGGCCTGCTTGAGCGACAGTACTTCGGCCTTGGCGCTCTGGCCTGCGGCAATCAGGCCCTCGATGGGTTGCACCAGCTTGAGCAGTTCGCCGCTGATCACCTGCGGGCGCGAGGTGCCGGGAGCGGGCGCCTGGGGCAGCGGGAGGATGTTCATTTCGCCTGTCATTCGGACACAACCTGTGGAAATTAGCCCTCTTGAGAGTAGGGCTTCGCATGTATAATGCCGCCCGTCTTTGGGGGAGTGGTGAAAACATTGCAAATGTTTGACGCAGCTCTCTAGAACAGGCCGCCAATGCATTTATCCTGCATCTCTTTAACGGCCGCTCCACTGCCGACTTGAACCCGTAAAGGCCCGCTATCCCTTGACCAGCCCTCTTCTCGAAGCCGTAGCACTCGCCTGTGAGCGCGACTGGCGGATGCTGTTTGAACACCTCGAGTTGCGTCTGACGGGCGGAGACATGGTGCAGATCAGTGGCCCCAACGGCAGTGGCAAGACCAGCCTGCTGCGTCTGCTGGCCGGCCTGATGCAACCCACCAGTGGTCAGGTACTGCTCAATGGCCAGCCCTTGCATGCCCAGCGTGTCGAACTGGCGCGCAATCTGTTGTGGATCGGCCATGCCGCCGGAATCAAGGATGTCCTGACCCCCGAGGAGAATCTCAACTGGCTCTGTGCTCTGCACCAGTCGGCCACGCGCGACGCCATCTGGCAGGCCCTGGCTGCCGTCGGCCTGCGCGGCTTCGAGGACGTCCCCTGTCACACCCTGTCCGCCGGCCAGCAGCGCCGTGTGGCCCTGGCCCGGCTGTATCTGGACGGCCCGCCGCTGTGGATCCTTGACGAACCCTTCACCGCCCTGGACAAACAGGGGGTGGCCCAGCTCGAGGAGCACCTGGCCCATCATTGTGAACGTGGCGGCATGGTGGTCCTGACCACTCACCACACTCTGACCCGCATGCCGGCGGGCTACCGCGATGTGGATCTGGGGCGGTGGGCGGCATGAGCGTCTTTGCCCAATTGCTGGCCCGTGAAGCGCGCTTGCTGTTCCGCCGCCCGGCGGAGCTGGCCAACCCCCTGGTGTTTTTCGCCATTGTCGTTGCGCTGTTCCCATTGGCCGTGGGACCTGAGACAAATCTGTTGCAAACCTTGTCTCCGGGGTTGGTCTGGGTAGCGGCCTTATTGTCCGTCCTGCTCTCGCTGGACGGGCTTTTTCGCAGTGATTTCGAGGACGGATCCCTTGAGCAGTGGGTCCTTTCGTCGCACCCCCTGCCTCTTCTGGTTTTGGCCAAGGTACTGGCACACTGGGCCTTTTCCGGCCTGGCACTGGTATTGCTTGCACCCTTGCTGGCCTTGATGCTCGGTTTGCCTACCGCCTGCCTGCCAGTGTTGCTGCTGTCATTGCTGCTGGGCACTCCGGTGCTGAGCCTGCTTGGTGCAGTGGGCGCAGCACTGACGGTGGGGTTGAAGCGTGGTGGCTTGCTGCTGGCGTTGCTGATCCTGCCTTTGTACATCCCGGTACTGATTCTCGGCAGTGGCGCCCTGCAGGCGGCACTGCAGGGCATGCCGGCGACAGGTTATCTGCTGTGGCTTGGGAGCCTGACCGCCCTGGCAGTGACCCTTACACCCTTTGCAATAGCTGCTGGCCTGAAGATTAGCGTCGGCGAATAATGAGGTCTGGTTGTTTTTCAACCAGTAAAGACCCTGGCTGTTCGTGAAAGCGAAGAGCAACCGTGATGGAAGCAATGAATGAACTGGACTTGGTTTCATAAGCTCGGCTCGCCTAAATGGTTTTACGGCATCAGCGGCAAGTTGCTGCCCTGGCTGAGCGTCGCCGCCGTGTTGCTGATCGGTATCGGCGTGGTCTGGGGCCTGGCCTTTGCGCCACCGGATTACCAGCAAGGCAACAGCTTTCGCATCATCTATATCCATGTGCCGATGGCGATGCTGGCCCAGTCCTGCTACGTAATGCTGGCGGTGTGCGGTGTGGTCGGGCTGGTGTGGAAAATGAAGCTGGCCGATGTCGCCCTGCAATGCGCGGCGCCTATCGGGCACTCGATCACTTTCCTGGCCCTGGTAACCGGGGCGATCTGGGGCAAGCCGACCTGGGGTTCCTGGTGGGTCTGGGATGCGCGACTAACGTCCATGCTGATCCTGCTGTTTCTGTATGCAGGTCTGATTGCGCTCAATGCCGCCATCAGCAATCGTGACAGCGCCGCCAAGGCCTGCGCGGTGCTGGCGATCGTCGGCGTGGTGAATATCCCGATCATCAAATACTCGGTGGAGTGGTGGAATACCCTGCACCAGGGGGCGACCTTCACTCTCACCGAAAAGCCCGCCATGCCGGTGGAAATGTGGCTGCCGCTGCTGCTGACGTCCTTGGGTTTCTATTGCTTCTTTGGCGTGTTGCTGTTGCTGCGCATGCGCCTTGAGGTGCTCAAGCGCGAAGCCCGGACCAGCTGGGTCAAGGCCGAAGTCCAACGCAGTCTGGAGGCCGCACAATGAGTTTTGCATCCTTCAGCGATTTTCTCGCCATGGGCCATCACGGCCTCTATGTCTGGTCGGCCTATGGCATTTGCCTGGTCGTCCTGGCTCGTGAGCTGGTGGCGCCGATCCTGGCCCGCAAGCGTTATCTGCAACAAGAGGCGCGTCGTCTGCGCCGGGAGAACGGTAAGTGAATCCGCTGCGTAAAAAGCGTCTTTTGATCATCCTGGCGATTCTGGTCGGCGTCGGCATCGCCGTCGGCCTGGCCCTTAGTGCGCTGAAGGAAAACATCAACCTGTTCTACACCCCGACCCAGATCGCCAACGGTGAAGCGCCACTGGATACGCGGATTCGCGCTGGCGGCATGGTCCAGGCCGGCTCCCTGCAGCGTTCCGCCGATTCCCTGGACGTGAAATTCGTGGTCACCGACTTCAACAAATCCGTGACCATCACCTACCGCGGCATCCTTCCGGACCTGTTCCGTGAAGGGCAGGGTATCGTCGCCCTGGGCAAGCTCAACGCCGATGGCGTAGTGGTGGCCGATGAAGTGCTGGCCAAGCACGACGAGAAATACATGCCGCCGGAAGTCACCAAGGCCCTGAAAGACAGCGGCCAGTCGGCACCGACACCAGCGAAAGAGGGTTAAGCCATGAGTTCCGCACTGTTCGTTCCCGAACTCGGTCACCTGGCGATGATCCTCGCCCTGTGCTTTGCCCTGGTCCAGGCCGTGGTGCCATTGCTGGGCGCCTGGCGCGGCGACCGCCTGTGGATGAGCCTGGCCCAGCCGGCCGCCTGGGGCCAGTTCGCGTTCCTGGTGTTCGCCTTCGGGTGCCTGACCTACGCCTTCATGAGCGACGACTTCTCGGTGGCCTATGTGGCCAGCAACTCCAACAGCGCCTTGCCCTGGTACTACAAGTTCAGCGCGGTGTGGGGCGCCCACGAAGGCTCGCTGCTGCTCTGGGCGCTGATCCTCGGGGGCTGGACCTTCGCCGTGTCGGTGTTCTCGCGCCAGTTGCCGCAAGTGATGCTGGCCCGTGTGCTGGCGGTGATGGGCATGATCAGCACCGGCTTCCTGCTGTTCCTGATCATGACCTCCAACCCGTTTTCGCGGATCCTGCCCCAGGTGCCGGCGGACGGTCGTGACCTCAACCCGCTGTTGCAGGACATCGGCCTGATCGTCCACCCGCCCATGCTCTACATGGGCTATGTCGGTTTCTCGGTAGCCTTCGCCTTTGCCATCGCCGCGCTGCTCGGCGGTCGCCTGGACGCTGCCTGGGCGCGCTGGTCGCGGCCCTGGACCATCGTCGCCTGGGCCTTCCTCGGCATCGGCATCACCCTGGGCTCCTGGTGGGCCTACTACGAGTTGGGCTGGGGTGGCTGGTGGTTCTGGGACCCGGTGGAGAACGCGTCTTTCATGCCCTGGCTGGTGGGCACGGCGCTGATCCACTCTCTGGCGGTCACCGAAAAGCGTGGGGTATTCAAGAGCTGGACCGTGCTGCTGGCCATTGCCGCCTTCTCCCTGAGCCTGCTGGGGACCTTCCTGGTGCGTTCCGGGGTCCTGACCTCGGTGCACGCCTTCGCCTCGGACCCCGAGCGCGGCGTGTTCATCCTGATCTTCCTGCTGTTCGTGGTGGGCGGCTCGCTGACCCTGTTCGCCCTGCGCGCACCAGTGGTCAAGAGCCAGGTGGGCTTCAACCTGTGGTCCCGGGAAACCCTGCTATTGGGCAACAACCTGGTGCTGGTGGTGGCAGCCTCGATGATCCTGCTGGGCACCCTGTATCCACTGGTGCTGGACGCCCTGACCGGGGCCAAGCTGTCGGTGGGCCCACCGTACTTCAATTCACTGTTCATTCCGCTGATGGCGTTGCTGATGGTGGTGATGGCGGTGGGCGTGCTGGTGCGCTGGAAAGATACTCCGGTGAAGTGGCTGCTGGGCATGCTCGGTCCGGTGCTGCTGGGCAGCGTGGCCCTGGCCGTGGTGGCCGGCATTGCCTACGGCGACTTCAACTGGGCGGTGCTGGCGACCTT
>NZ_MOAK01000028.1:65219-87670 GCF_003732485.1 Pseudomonas protegens | reverse complement strand
CCAAAAACCCCCGCCACAAGGGCCTGATCAAGGGCCTGCCGAGCCTGACTCGCAGCTACTGGGGCATGCAGCTGGCGCACCTGGGCATTGCGGTCTGCGCCCTGGGCGTGGTGCTGTCGAGCCAGAACAGCGCCGAGCGCGATCTGCGCCTGGAGCCGGGCGAGTCCATGGAACTGGCCGGTTATCACTTCATTTTCGAAGGCGCCAAGCATTTCGAAGGGCCGAACTTCACCTCCGACAAGGGCACCGTGCGCGTGGTCCGCAACGGCAAGGAAGTGGCGGTGCTGCACCCGGAAAAACGCCTGTACACCGTGCAGAGTTCGATGATGACCGAAGCCGGTATCGATGCCGGTTTTACCCGTGACCTGTATGTCGCCCTGGGCGAATCCCTGGGTGATGGCGCCTGGGCAGTGCGAGTGCACGTCAAGCCGTTCGTGCGCTGGATCTGGTTCGGCGGCCTGCTCACCGGGTTCGGTGGCTTGTTGGCGGCCATGGATCGGCGTTATCGGGTCAAGGTTAAAAGCCGGGTGCGCGAAGCGCTGGGCATGACAGGAGCCACCGCATGAGACGCTGGATGATGATGTTGCCCCTGGCGGTGTTCCTGGTGGTGGCGGTGTTCCTCTATCGCGGGTTGTATCTGGACCCGGCCGAGCTGCCGTCGGCGATGATCGGCAAGCCGTTCCCGGAGTTCTCCCTGCCGTCGGTGCAGGGCGACAAGACCCTGACCCGCGCCGACCTGCTGGGCAAACCGGCCCTGGTCAACGTCTGGGGCACCTGGTGCATTTCCTGCCGGGTCGAGCACCCGGTGCTGAACAAGCTCGCCGAGAAGGGCGTGGTGATCTACGGCATCAACTACAAGGACGTCAACGCCGACGCCCTGAAGTGGCTGGCCGAATTCCACAACCCCTATCTGCTCGACGTGCGTGACGAGGAGGGTTCCCTGGGGCTCAACCTGGGTGTCTACGGCGCCCCGGAAACCTTCTTCATCGATGCCAAGGGCATCATCCGCGACAAGTTCGTCGGGGTGATCGACGAAGTGGTGTGGCGCGAACAGCTGGCCGCCAAGTACCAGGCCCTGGTCGACGAGGCCAAGCCATGAAGCGCTGGTTAGCCGCCGCCATCCTCGGTCTGAGCATCGTCGGTGTGGCCCACGCTGCCATCGATACCTACCAGTTCGCCAATGACACCGACCGCGAAAGGTTTCACGAACTGACCAAGGAACTGCGCTGCCCCAAGTGCCAGAACCAGGACATCGCCGATTCCAATGCACCGATTGCCGCCGACCTGCGCAAGGAGATTTTCCGCATGCTCGGCGAGGGCAAGGACAATCAGCAGATCATCGACTTCATGGTGGATCGCTACGGTGACTTCGTGCGTTACAAGCCGGCCCTGACCGGCAAGACCGCCTTGCTCTGGTTCGGTCCTGCCGGCCTGCTGCTGGGCGGCTTGGTGATCATTGTCGTGATAGTCCGGCGTCGTCGCGTCGAGCGCAGCGACAGCCCGAACACGCTTTCCGTCGAAGAGCGTCAGCGCCTCGACCAACTGCTGGATAAAAACCACCCATGATTGATTTCTGGCTTGCAGCAGGTCTGCTGCTCCTGATCGCCCTGAGTTTCCTGTTGATCCCGGTATTGCGTGAGCGTCGTGCCCAACGTGAAGAGGATCGTACCGCGCTGAACGTGGCGCTTTATGAAGAGCGCGTGGCCGAGCTGCAAGGCCAGCAAGCGGAGGGCGTGCTCAGTGCCGAACAGATGGACGCGGGGCGTGCGGAGGCGGCCCGGGAACTCTTGGCGGACACCGAAGGCAGCGGCCCGGCGCGGACCTCGCGCCTGGGCAAGCCGCTGCCGTTGCTGGCGGCGCTGCTGGTACCGGTGCTGGGCCTGGGCCTGTACCTGCACTTCGGTGCCAGCGACAAGGTCGAGCTGACCCGGGAATTCGCCCAGGCACCGCAGTCCATGGAAGAAATGACCCGGCGCCTGGAGCGCGCAGTGGCGGCCCAGCCGGACTCGGCCGAGGGCCTGTATTTCCTCGGGCGTACCTACATGGCCCAGGACCGACCAGCGGATGCGGCGAAGATCTTCGAACGCACCGTGGCCCTGGCCGGACGCCAGCCCGAGCTGTTGGGGCAATGGGCCCAGGCGCAGTACTTCGCCGATAACAAGCAATGGTCGGACAAGGTCCAGGGCTTGACCGATGAAGCGCTGAAGGCCGACCCCAACGAAGTCACCAGTCTCGGGCTGCTGGGTATCGCCGCCTTCGAGGGCGGGCGTTTCCAGGAGGCCATCGATTACTGGAAGCGCCTGCAGGCTCAATTGCCGCCGCAGGACAACTCCCGTGCCGCGTTGCAGGGGGGCATCGACCGCGCCGGCGAGAAACTGCTGGCGGCCGGTGGCAAGGTCGCAGCCGAGCCTGCGGCAAAGGCCAAGGGCGCCTTGCTCAAGGTCCGGGTCGATCTGGCCGCGGAGCTCAAGGCCAAGGTCCAGCCGGGTGACAGCGTGTTCATCTTCGCCCGCGCCACCCAGGGCCCGCCCGCGCCATTGGCGGCCAAGCGCCTGACCGTTGCCGATCTGCCGGCCACTGTGGAGCTGGGTGATAGCGACGCGATGATGCCGCAGTTGAAACTGTCGAACTTCCCTGAAGTCCAACTGGTTGCGCGCATTTCCCGTGCCGGCCAGCCAACGGCCGGTGAGTGGATCGGGCAGAGCCAGCCCCTGCCCAGCAGCACCACTGCCGCGCAACAGCTGACCATCGACAGTCCGGATCAATAATCAGAGAAGCCGCCATGACCGCCATCGCTCGTATCACCCTGTTGTCACTGGTCCTGGGTTTGAGCGCTTGTACGGTCCACCGGCCGGCGCCGACCTCCTCTGAACCCATCCCGCCCGCGGGGCCGAGCACGCGCCCGGTGCCGTCCACGGCTCCCGCTCCCGGCAAGCCCGGCGCCCCGGTTCCCGCCGCCAAGCCCCTGCCACGCACCTCCGCCAGCTTTGCTCCGCCACCCGGCGGGCACAGCCACTGGGATGCGCGGCTGGGGGTCTATGTGCTGGATAACCAGAACAACACCTTCTATCGCCAGCGCACCTATTACCGTTGGAACAACGGCTGGAGCCGTTCCATCAGCCCCGACGGGCCCTGGGAAGACACCGACATCCATGGTGTTCCCGCAGGGCTGGGGCGACAGTTCCAGTAATCTGCAACGCCATTGCCTGACTGCACAGGTGCGGGCCAGAGCCCGCACCGGCCTTGCCACGGTCGGCGGATTATTTAAGCCCCGCGCAGGCTGGCCGATACAGCGGGGTGTTCCTGAGTATCAGCCGTTGAGCGCCCGATGAAGAATGACCTGAACAAACCCTATGTCGCGCCGATGGTGTTTTGGCTGGCTGTGGTCTGCGTCCTGCTGCTGTTGTACGGCCTGGGGCCGGCGGACGTGCCGGAATTGATCTATCTGTCCCTGGCACCGGTGTACTTGCTGGTGGCCTTCGCTTTCATGTACTACGTCTTTTGCTGGAGCCTGATCTCGGTTTTCCGCTTGGGAGAGATCGGCTGGAAGAAAGTCGACTACGGCTGGCTGCTGCTGGCTTCCCTGGCCCTGATCAGCGCCACCCAGGCGGTGCGGGTGGACTGGTTCCAGAGTGACTACCAGCTGGCACAAAGTGCCCGGGACGGATTGCAGCGCAGAGTGCTGGCCGAGATCGACGACATGCTCGGCAGCGCCCACTGCAAGGCGGCGCTGGAGCTGCATGAGCCCCAGGATGCTGCCCAGGTCAGCAATCTGTGCGAACGCTTTGGCACATTGGAACGTTCTGCCGATGGGCGTCTGTCGGCTTTGGCCGTGATCAAGGTGCAGCAGGCCCTGGGTGACCTTCGCGGTGAATATTCAGCGCCTGTGGTGCAGCAATGGCTGCAGCGCCTGGGGGAAACCTTCAGTGAACTGGAGCAGCAGCGGGCCGAGGTGCATCGCCTGCATGGCCTGACCGAGGTCAGCCAGACCGAGAGGCTCTATGGCTACTGCGCACCTTTGCTGCTGGTGATCGCCCTGGCGCTGCGGGCGTCCAAGGTCACCGGCGAGGTACTGCTCAAGGCGCCACGCCGACGCAAGTTGTGGCTGATCGTCAACCGGCGGGTAGTGATCGACGGCCTGGGATTTGTCCGCGGTGCCCGCGCGCGCCTGGATGAAGCCTTGAGGAACTGGCGTGTGGCTCAATGGGGCGTGGTGCATCTGTCCTGCCCGTTCCTGGCCGGGGCCAGTCCCCAGGATGCACCGGTCCCGGTGACTCCAGGTTTCTACGAGAACGAGTTCCAGCTGGCCAGTCTGGGCGAGTTCGACAGCAGTGAGTTCGTCCAGTGGGCCGCAATCCAGACCATCGACGTCCTGTATCTGGTGGGTGAAACCGACCTGAACCTGATCGACCGGCTGCGGCGCTGGGGTGAGGCGGCGAACATCGAAGTACTGGTGCGCGAGCGTATCTGAGGCCGGGGTTTCACAGACGCTCCAGCAACTGCTCCACATAGTCCACGAACGCCCGGGCCCTGGCACTCACCAGGCGCCCGCCGGGAAACACGGCCCACAGTTGTTGCCGGGGCAGTTGCCAATCCGTGAGCACGGCCTTGACCGCACCCTGGGCCAGCTCCGGGGCAAACATCCATTGCGAGGCCATTGCCAGCCCCTGGTGGGCCAGCACCGACTCACGCAAGCCTTCCGCGGCATTCACTCGAACCCTGCCACTGACACTTACCCGTTGCTCGTCGTCGCCTTGGGAAAAATGCCAGAGATTGCCGGGCCCCCGGCTGTAGATCACCGCCTGATGCCCGGTCAGTTCACCGGGATGCTGTGGCTCGCCGTGCTCGGCGAAGTACTCGGGAGTGGCCAGCAGCAGGCGCGGACACTCGGCGATCTGGCGGGCGATGAGGGTCGAGTCGGCGAGGCTGCCCATGCGCAGGGCCACATCCACCCCAGCCTCCACCAGATTGATGGTGTGATCATCCATCACCACGTCGATCTGCAGCTCGGGGTGGCGCTCGAGAAAGGGGCCCAGGTGAGGAACGATATGCAGGCGAGCGAAGGTCACCGCAGCACAGACGCGCAAGGTGCCGCGCAACTGGGAGGCCGAGCCCCGGGCGGCACTTTCCGCTTCGCTGGCTTCCTCCAGTGTGCGCTTGGCCCGTTCGAAGAAGGCCAGGCCGGCCTCGGTGGGGCTCAGGCCGCGGGTGGAGCGCAGCAACAGTCGCACCTGAAGATAGGCCTCCAGCTGGGCGATGCTTTTCGACACGGCGGGCTGGCCCAGGTTCAGGCGCCGGGCGGCAGCGGAGAAGGAGCCGCTTTCCACCACATGTACAAAGGTTTCCATCGCGGCCAGGCGGTCCATCGGTTGTCCTTGCTGGGTTGAGAAGGGGCACTTGGGGAGTGTGCGCCAAAACGTTTATCGGGTCCTGGGAGCACGGCCTAGGTGCGGGCTGCGCGGCGGTTGTCCGCCACCAGCAGGAAGCGCAGCAGGGCCAGCAGTGGAAACCCACTGCCCACCAGCACCACTCCCAGCCAGCCGCCATGTTCGTACACCGCACTGGCAATCGACGAGCCGAAGGCGCCACCGATGAAGATGCTGGTCATGTACAGCGCGTTGAGGCGACTGCGACTGTGGGCGTCCAGGGCATACACCGCCCGTTGGCCGAGCACCATGTTCATCTGCACACAGAAATCCAGGACCACCCCGGTCACTGCCAGGCCGATGACGCTGTAGGCGGGATGGATCAGTGTCGGGATAAAGCTCAGGGCTGCCAGGAGCATGGCCAGCAGCGAGGCGATGCGGGTATGGCCGGCATCCGCGAGACGTCCGCTGATGGGGGCGGCGATGGCGCCGATGGCGCCCACCAGGGCGAAGATCGCAATCTGGCTTTGTGACAGGCCGTGATGCCGTGCCAGTTCCAGGGGCGCGGCGGTCCAGAACAGGCTGAAGGTGGCGAACATGCAGCCCTGATAGAAGGCTCGCTGGCGCAGGACCGCTTGCTGGCGCAGCAGGCCGCCCAGGGAACGCAGCAACTGGCCGTAGGTGGCGCTGTGGGCCGGCTGGCGCTTGGGCATGGTCAGCATCAATACCAGGCTGATGCCGGCCATCAGCACGGCGGCGGCGATGAACATCGCTCGCCAGCCGAAGAGGTCGGCCACCACGCTGGACACCGGGCGGGCCAGGAGAATACCCAGCAGCAGGCCGCCCATGATGCCGCCCACCACTCGTCCCCGGGACTCCTCGGGGGCCAGATGCGCAGCCAGGGGAATAAGGATCTGCACCGATACCGAACTGAAGCCGATCAGCAGCGATACCAGGAGGAAGGCGTTGGGCTGCTGGGTATACGCAGCCCCCAGCAGGCTGGCGATGGCCACCAGGGTGGTGGTGATCATCAACCGGCGGTTTTCCAGCAGGTCGCCCAGGGGCACCAGGAAGAACAGGCCCAGGGCATAGCCGATCTGGGTCAGGGACACGATCAGGCTGGCCAGGGAGCTGGACAGGCCCAGGTCCGGGGCGATCAGCTCGATGATCGGTTGTGCGTAGTAGATGTTGGCAACAATGGCGCCGCAGCAGAAGGCGAACAGCAGCACCATGCCTCGGGTCATTGTCACATTGCTGGCGGGCAGCACCTGGGTTGTGGAAATCATCAGGATTCTCTTGGCGGCGAAAGGATGGAGCGAGGTTAAGAGACCGCGCGGTAACGCAGTAGAGAGGGCGGGGCGATAGCATTCATTCCTGCTGGGAATAAATGTCTGATTCATGGCGCTCTGGAGATTGCCGGTGCGTGCCGCTGCCGAGGGCTGATGATACATTTACTTACATCTTGTTCGATAGCATGCTCATGTTCTTCAGGGCCCCGGGGGGCGCATGCTGCTTCCTTGCACGCTTTCAGTTGAAGGAATCCGTTCCATGAATCGGTCTTTGCTTGGTCTGTTGTGCAGGGCTCAATGCCTGGCCCTGATGCTCATGTTGGGCGGCGTGGGGGTCCAGGCCCAGGATGCTCCGGGCATGCGCATTGGCGTGCGAGGGGAAATCACCGGGGTCAGTGGCGACGTGGTGCGGGTGCATGTCAACAGTGGGGAGAATGTCAGCATCGAGCTGACGCCCCAGACTCAGGTGCGCGCCGTGACCCTGGCCAACATCGAAGACATCAAGCCCGGCAGCTATATCGGCTCGGCCGCGATGCCCATGGCCGACGGCACCCTCAAGGCCCTGGAAGTGCATGTGTTTCCACCGCAGTTGGCCGGTACCGGCGATGGTCATCGCCCCTTCGACCTGGTCAAGGGCAGCAGCATGACCAACGGCAGCGTTGGTGATCTGGTGGTGAGCAATGGCCGCACCCTCACCGTCAATTACAAGGACGGGCAGCAGAAGATCCTGGTGCCGGACGATGTGCCCATCGTCAATCTGGTGCCGGGAGATCGCAGCCTGCTCAAGGCGGGGGTCAAGGTGGTGATGTTCGTCACCCAGAGCGCCGACGGCAAACTCACGGCGCAGTCGATTTCCGCTGGCAAGGACGGAGTCGCACCGCCGATGTAAGGGCGCTTCGCACGGGACTGTGTTGTCGCATTGGCAAGCTTGCGTTGCCAAATGTTGCTGCGCCGCAGTTGCAGTGGAAGTCGCTGAGGCCTTGGTTTAGGGTTCCCGGTCGTTCAGTGCGGTGGGAGTCCCTTATGGAAAAGTCAACGTTCAACCCAGCCAGTGTGTTCAATTCCCTGCAATACGGTTTCAGCCAGGCGGTGGAGGTGCGGGGTGGCCGGCGCCTGCTGCTGTCCGGTCAGGTGGGGGTGGATGAGCAGGAGCGCACCGTGGGACCGGGCCTGCGGCAGCAGACCGAGCAGGCCTTCGACAATATCGAGCGGGTCCTGGCCGAGGCGGGAGGTCAACTGGCGGATGTGGTGATGTTGCGGATCTACATCGCCGAAGCGGCGCGGGATCAACAGGAGCACATCAGCGCGGTATTGCTGGAGCGTTTTGCCAGCCAGCCACCGGCGTCCTCGTGGATCATCGTCAGCGGGTTGTCGCTGCCGGAGTGGTTGATCGAAGTCGAGGCCGAGGCGGTGCTGGATGAGCGTTATCAGGCGGCCGAAGCTGCGCAGTTCAGTTCGGCGCGGGCTCTCTGAGTCCCGGATTGGCGGCATAAAAAAAGCGACCTTCACGGTCGCTTTTTTCATCGGGCCACCAGCGTCACTTGGCGTTGGTGTAGATCTGGTCGAAGATCCCGCCGTCGTTGAAGTGAGTCTTCTGCACGCTGCGCCAGTCACCGAAGGTCTTTTCCACCGACAGGAAGTCGACTTTCGGGAAGCGGTCGGTGTACTTGGCCAGGACTTTCGGGTCCCGTGGGCGCAGGTAGTTGTTGGCGGCGATTTCCTGGCCTTCCGGCGACCACAGGTACTTCAGGTATTCCTCGGCGGCAGCGCGGGTGCCTTTCTTCTCCACCACCTTGTCCACCACCGACACCGGTGGCTCGGCTTCAGCGGAAACGCTTGGGTAGATCACTTCGAACTGATCGCGGCCGAATTCGCGGGCGATCATTTCCGCTTCGTTCTCGAAGGTCACCAGCACATCGCCAATCTGGTTGGTCATGAAGGTGGTGGTGGCGGCGCGGCCACCGGTGTCCAGCACCGGCGCCTGCTTGAACAGCTTGCCGACAAAGTCCTTGGCCTTGTTTTCGTCGCCGCCGTTCTTCAGTACGTAGCCCCAGGCCGAGAGGTAGGTGTAGCGGCCGTTACCCGAAGTCTTGGGGTTGGGCACAATCACTTGCACGCCATCCTTGAGCAGGTCCGGCCAGTCTTTCAGGGCCTTGGGGTTGCCCTTGCGGACGATGAACACCGTGGCCGAAGTGAAGGGGGCGCTGTTGTTCGGCAGACGGGTCACCCAGTTGTCCGGCACCAGTTTGCCGTTGTCCGCCAGGGCGTTGATGTCGGTGGCCATGTTCATGGTGATGACATCCGCCGGCAGGCCGTCGATCACCGAGCGCGCCTGTTTGCTGGAGCCGCCGAAGGACATCTGCAGGGTGATGTTTTCGTTGTGCTCGGCTTTCCAGTGTTTCTGGAAGGCCGCGTTGTAATCCTTGTAGAAGTCGCGCATCACGTCGTAGGACACGTTGAGCAGGGTCGGTGCGGCCTGGGCGACGCTGCCCAGGGCCAGGCCGGCGGCCAGAAGCGAGGCGCTGAAGAGTTTTTTCACTGCACATTCCTTTTGTTCGAGAGTGAAGGCAATTTGCCGCCGACTATAGCCGGGGCGCTATATCTCTTTAAAGATTAAAAAGTACTTTGCTTATTCCAGTTTCTTGAACAGCGCATTGCCACAGCGAGAGCAGAAGGCGGCGGCCGGCTCGTGGCTGTTCTTGCGGCACACCGGGCAGTCGTGCTTGAGCTGTTCACCGCGCATGGCGCTGGCCAGCTCCGCGGTGAAAATCCCGGTAGGCACGGCAATGATCGAGTAACCGGTGATCATCACCATGGACGAAATCATCTGCCCGATCACGGTCTTGGGCACGATATCGCCATAGCCCACGGTGGTCAGGGTAACGATGGCCCAGTAGATGCCCTTGGGGATACTGGTAAAGCCATGCTCCGGGCCTTCCACCACGTACATCAGGGTGCCGAACACCGTGACCAGGGTGCAGACGCTGAGCAGGAACACCAGGATCTTCTGTTTGCTGCCGCGCAGGGCATCGAGCAGGTAATGGGCCTGCTTGAGGTAGGGCGACAGCTTGAGCACGCGGAAGATCCGCAGCATGCGGATGATCCGAATGATCAACAGGTACTGGGCGTCGCTGTAGTACAGGGCGAGGATGCCGGGGACGATCGCCAGCAGGTCCACCAGCCCATAGAAACTGAAGGCGTAGCGCAGGGGTTTGGGGGAGCAATACAGGCGCAGTCCGTACTCGATGGCGAAGATCAGGGTGAAGCCCCATTCGATGTAGGCCAGGACGTCGGCGTAGTTGCTGTGCACCTCGTCGATGCTGTCGAGAATCACGATCACCAGGCTGGCGAGGATGATCAGCAGCAGGGTCGTATCGAAGCGTCTTCCGGCCACCGTATCGGTCTGGAAGATCATCACGTAGAGGCGCTGGCGCCAGTTGTCGCGGTTAACCATGGGAGTCGCCTGAATCAAAGATCAGCGAAGCCTAGGGGGAGTTGCCGGGGGAGCGCAAGGTGCGTTGTCCCCAGGCGTACGGCCCAGGACCCGGGTGGCGGCATGCACCAGCCAGCAGGCCAGGACGAAGGGGGCGGTGAGGGGCGCCAGCCCCAGGGCGACGATGCCCGGGGTGATCAGCAGCGCCAGGCACATCCCGGCCAGTGGTCGCCACGGACGTCGCGACCCTTGGCCCAGGGCCAGGGCCGCCAGTGCACAGTTGTAGCCGCCCAGGCCCAGCAGGGCCTGGCCGGGTTCATGCAGCAATAGCGCCATGGCCAGGCCGCTGGCGGAACCGATCAGGGCCCAGGTCGCTGCGCGGCGGTTGGCCAGCAGCAGGCCGAGGAGAATCAGCAGCCCGGCCAATGGCTGGCCGAGGAACATGATCTGGCCCAGGCCCTGGAGCAGGCCGCTCAGCAGGCTCCACAGGGACAGTCCGGGCACTGCTTGGGGCATGGATTGCAAGGGGGCCATCAGGCCCAGCAACAGCCAGCCCAGGCCCACGAAGGGGGCGGTGTAGGCCGGCAGGCTGGCGGGGTTGCGGGCCCGTTTCAGCCATTGCTGGGTGATGATCGCGCTGAGGCCGCCGGCAGCGATGATCAGCGGCGGCAGCAGCGCCGACCAGGGCAGGTACAGGCTCAGCAGCAGGCCCAGGAGCACGCCGTTGTAGCTGAAGAGTCCGGCTTGTCGGTCGGCCTTGGCGTAGCCCCGTTGCTGGGCGGTGAGCAGGCCGGCCAGGGCACCGAGCAGGGCGCCCCCGAGCAGGGCGGGTGCGCTGATCAGGATCGCCAGCAGGCACAGCAGGCCGCACAGCGGGTGGCGCTGGAGGAAAATCTGACTGAAACCGTTGAGCAAGGCAGTGGCCCAGTCGGGGCAGAAGGCATTGAAAGACTGTGTAGGCATGACGAAAGTCGGCGGATGCGGCGGCCGTCGCACGCAGCGTTCGACCCGAGCGGCATCCTCTTCGGGATGCTCACTGCAGGCCGGGGGCGCTGCGGCGGCAGTGGCGGCGGGTCAGAGAAGGGTTTCGACGCGCAGGGAGTTGGTGGTTCCCGGCTGGCCGAACGGCACGCCGGTGGTGATCACCACGGTATCCCCGCGTTTGGCCAGCCCCTGGGCCTGGGCAATTTCCAGGGCCGTGGCACAGACTTCGTCCACCTGGCGCAAACGGTCATTGACCACCGAGTGCACCCCCCAGGCCAGGCTCAAGCGGCGTGCGGTCTGCAGGTTTGGTGTCAGGTTGAGGATCGGCACCGAAGGACGTTCCCGGGCGGCGCGCAGGGTGGAACTGCCGGACTCGCTGTAGTTCACCAGCACCGCCACGGGGAGGATGCTGCACACCCGGCGGATCGCGCAGCTGATGGCGTCGGATACCGTGGCATCGGCCTGGGGACGGCTGACGTCCAGTTGAGTCTGGTAATCCGGGCCGGTTTCCACCTGGCGAATGATCTTGCTCATCATCTGCACCGCTTCCAGCGGGTACTCCCCGGAGGCGGTTTCCGCCGAGAGCATCACCGCATCGCTGCCTTCGGCCACGGCGTTGGCGACGTCGGTCACTTCGGCTCGGGTTGGCGCCGGGGAGAAACGCATGGACTCCAGCATCTGTGTGGCCACCACTACGGGTTTGCCCAGCTGACGGCAGGTACTGATGATGTTCTTCTGGATCTGCGGCACGCTTTCGGCCGGTACTTCCACCCCCAGGTCGCCTCTGGCCACCATGATCGCGTCGCTCAGTTCGGCGATTTCCCGCAGTTGGGCCACCGCGGAAGGCTTTTCGATCTTGGCCATGAGGTAGGCCTTGTCACCAATCAGGGCGCGGGCTTCACGGATGTCTTCCGGACGTTGCACGAAGGACAGCGCCACCCAATCCACGCCCAGCTCCAGGCCGAAGCTCAGGTCGCGGCGGTCCTTGGCGGTGAGCGGGCTGAGGTCGAGCACTGCCTGGGGCACATTGACGCCCTTGCGGTCCGACAGCTCGCCGCCATTGAGCACCGTGGTCTCGATGGCGTCCGGGTGCTTGACGATGACCCGCAGACGCAGCTTGCCATCGTCCAGCAGCAGGTCCATTCCGGGCTCCAGGGCCGTGATGATTTCCGGGTGCGGCAGGTTGACCCGCTGTGCAGTTCCCGGCGCCGGGTCCAGGTCCAGGCGCAGGGCCTGGCCCCGCACCAGCTGGACTTTGCCCTCGGCGAAGGTGCCGACTCGCAGTTTCGGTCCTTGCAGGTCCATGAGGATGCCCAGGGGATGGTTCAGCTCGCCCTCGATCTGACGAATCCACTCATAACGCTGGGCATGGTCGGCGTGGCTGCCGTGGCTGAAGTTGAGCCGGAAGATGTTCACGCCGGCCTGCACCAGTTCGCGGATGTCCTCGATGCTGTCGGTGGCTGGCCCCAGGGTGGCGAGGATTTTGACTTTCTTGTCAGGCGTCATGTTTGGGGTTCTCGAGGATCAGGATGGCGCGGAAGTCGTTGACGTTGGTACGGGTCGGCTCGGTGACGATCAGGTCGCCCAGGGCTGCGAAGTAGCCATAGCCATTGTTGTTGTCCAGCTCGTCGCTGGCGCTCAGGCCCAGGGCCGCAGCACGAGCGTAGCTGTCCGGGGTCATGATCGCCCCGGCATTGTCTTCGGAGCCGTCGATGCCGTCGGTATCGCCGGCCAGGGCATAGATCCCGGGATGACCCTTGAGGCTGTCGGTGAGGCTCAGGAGAAACTCGGCATTGCGGCCGCCCCGACCATTGCCGCGCACGGTAACCGTGGTTTCACCGCCGGAAAGGATCACGCAGGGCGCCGCCAGGGGCTGGCCGTGCAAGGCCACCTGGCGGGCGATGCCGGCATGGACCTTGGCCACCTCCCGGGACTCGCCTTCCAGATCGCCGAGGATCAACGGGCTGTAGCCGGCCTGGCGGGCTTTCACCGCGGCGGCTTCCAGGGATTGCTGGGGGCGGGCGATCAACTGGAAGTGGCTGCGTTCCAGGCACGGGTCGCCGGGCTTGACGGTTTCCGAATCGGGGCTCTGCAACCAGTTGCGCACCGCTGCCGGTACTTCAATGGCATAGCGCTTGAGAATCGCCAGGGCTTCGGCCGAGGTGCTCGGATCGGCCACGGTTGGGCCGGAAGCGATGACCGTGGCCAGATCGCCGGGTACATCGGAAATTGCATAGGTGTAGACCGTGGCCGGCCAGCAGGCCTTGGCCAGGCGTCCGCCCTTGATCGCCGAGAGATGCTTGCGCACGCAGTTCATCTCGCCGATGGTGGCGCCGGATTTCAGCAGGGCCTTGTTGATGGCCTGCTTGTCGGCCAGGGTGATGCCCGCGGCGGGCAGCGCAAGCAACGCCGAACCGCCGCCGGACAGCAGGAAAATCACCCGATCCTGTTCCGACAGGTTGCTGACCAGTTCCAGTACCCGCTTGGCCACGGCCAGGCCGGCCGCGTCGGGCACCGGGTGAGCGGCCTCGACCACTTCGATCTTGTTGCAGGGGGCGCCGTGGCCGTAGCGGGTGACCACCAGCCCGGAGACTTCGCCTTGCCAGCTGCGCTCCACGACCTGGGCCATGGCCGCCGCTGCCTTGCCGGCACCGATGACAATGACGCGGCCGCTGCGGTCGCTGGGGAGATGGGCTTGCAGAACCTGTTGCGGGTGGGCGGCGTCGATGGCTGTGGCGAACAGCTCTCGGAGGAATTGTTGCGGATCGACCGACATGGCGGGCTCCCGGATTTCTTGTTATGGGGGGCTTGAAACGGGTGTAGCCGCCACCTCAGGCGGCGACAAGGTCAGCAGGGCCTGTCCCTGGCCCGCCGTGAGGCGTTTCCTGCGAACCGTGGCGCAGCCTGTGGCAGCGGCTACGAATGCGGCTTACTTCTTCTCGCGGATCGAGAAATTGGCCATGTGTTCCAGGCCCTTGATCAGGGCCGAGTGGTCCCAGTTGCCGCCACCAATAGCGGTGCAGGTGCTGAACACTTGCTGGGTATTGGCGGTGTTGGGCAGGTTGATCCCCAGCTCGCGAGCGCCACTGAGGGCCAGGTTCAGGTCCTTCTGGTGCAGGTTGATGCGGAAGCCCGGATCGAAGGTGCCCTTGATCATGCGTTCACCGTGCACCTCGAGAATCTTCGACGAGGCGAAGCCGCCCATCAGCGCTTCACGCACCTTGGCCGGATCGGCACCGTTTTTCGAGGCGAACAGCAGGGCTTCGGCCACGGCCTGGATGTTCAGGGCGACGATGATCTGGTTGGCGACCTTGGCGGTCTGGCCGTCACCGTTGCCACCCACCAGGGTGATGTTCTTGCCCATGCTCTGGAACAGCGGCAGGGCGCGCTCGAAAGCCTGGCTGTCACCGCCGACCATGATGCTCAAGGTCGCGGCCTTGGCCCCGACTTCACCGCCGGACACCGGCGCATCCAGGTACTGAGCACCTTTTTCGTTGACCTTGGCGGCGAAGGCCTTGGTCGCGGTGGGGGAGATGGAGCTCATGTCGATGACGATCTTGCCCTTGCCGATCCCGGCGGCCACGCCGTCGGCGCGCAGCAGTACGTCTTCGACCTGGGGGGTATCGGGGACCATGATGATGACGAATTCGGCTTCCTGGGCCACGTCCCGGGGCGAGGCCAGGGCGATGGCGCCGGCGGCGATCAGGTCGGCCGGAGCCTTGCCATGGTGTTCCGAGAGCAGCAGGCTGTGGCCGGCCTTCTGCAGGTTGGCGGCCATTGGGTGGCCCATGATGCCGGTGCCGATAAATCCGATTTTAGCCATGATAAAAATCCTCTATTCAACGGGACCTTGTAGGAGCTGGCTGGCCAGCGAAAGCGGCCACGAGGGCGGCGCAAGGCTTGCGGGCCTGTTCGCCGGCAAGCCGGCTCCTACGCAGGTACAGGGTCAGATTGCGTTGTGGGTTTTCAGCCAGCCGAGGCCCGCTTCGGTGGTGGTCAGCGGCTTGTACTCACAGCCGACCCAGCCCTGGTAGCCGATGCTGTCCAGGTGCTCGAAGAGGAAGCGGTAGTTGATCTCGCCGGTGCCCGGCTCGTTGCGCCCGGGGTTGTCCGCCAGCTGGATGTGGTTGATCTGGCCCAGGTGGTTGGCCATGGTCCGCGCCAGGTCACCTTCCATGATTTGCATGTGATAGATGTCGTACTGCAGGAACAGGTTGGCACTGCCCACCTGCTCGCGGATCGACAGCGCCTGGGCGGTGTTGTTGAGGTAGAAGCCGGGAATGTCCCGGGTGTTGATGGCTTCCATCACCAGCTTGATGCCGACGGCCTGCAGCTTGTCAGCGGCGTACTTGAGGTTGGCGACGAAGGTCTTTTCCAGCAACGCGGCGTCAGCCCCCTGGGGCCGGATGCCGGCCAGGCAGTTGATTTGGGTATTGCCCAGGACCTGGGCGTAGGCGATGGCCAGGTCGACTCCGGCACGGAACTCCTCCACCCGGTCGGGCAGGCAGGCGATTCCGCGCTCACCTTTGCCCCAGTCGCCGGCGGGCAGGTTGAACAGCACCTGGGTCAGGCCGTGGGCATCGAGTTGAGCCTTGATCTCGGCAGAGCTGAATTCGTAGGGGAACAGGTATTCGACGCCACTGAAGCCGGCATCGGCGGCGGCCTTGAAGCGGCCGAGGAAGTCCTGTTCGGTGAACAGCATGGACAGGTTGGCGGCAAAGCGCGGCATGGTGATCTCCTGTGAATCGGTGAAGCCTGTAGAGCGGGCGAAGGCTGCGCTCGGGCTGCCCCGGCAGCGCCTCTTGAAGAGGGTGCGGGGCAGATCCCGGCCAGGTTCTGCGAACCTGACGGCAGCCTGGGGCTACGGCTACAGGGTTTAGTCGAGCAGGGAAATTGCGGTAGGGGCGTCGTTGCCCACCAGCGCCAGGTCTTCGAACTCGTTCACTGCGTTGATTTCGGTGCCCATGGAAATGTTGGTCACGCGCTCCAGGATGATCTCCACGACCACCGGTACCTTGAAGGTCTTGAGCATTTCCTGGGCCTGGCGCAGGGCTGGCTGGATGTCCTTGGGTTCGAACACCCGCAGGGCCTTGCAGCCCAGGCCTTCGGCGACCGCAACGTGGTCCACGCCGTAGCCGTTGAGCTCCGGTGCGTTGAGGTTGTCGAAGGACAGCTGTACGCAGTAGTCCATCTCGAAGCCGCGCTGGGCCTGGCGGATCAGGCCGAGGTAGGAGTTGTTCACCACGACATGGATGTACGGCAGGTTGAACTGCGCCCCTACTGCCAGCTCTTCGATCATGAACTGGAAGTCGTAGTCGCCGGACAGGGCCACCACCTGGCGATTCGGATCGGCCTTGACCACGCCGAGGGCGGCGGGGATGGTCCAGCCCAATGGGCCGGCCTGACCGCAGTTGATCCAGTGACGTGGCTTGTAGACGTGGAGGAACTGCGCACCGGCGATCTGCGACAGGCCGATGGTGCTGACGTAGCAGGTGTCCTTGCCGAATACCTGGTTCATCTCTTCGTAGACCCGTTGCGGCTTGACCGGCACGTTGTCGAAGTGGGTCTTGCGATGCAGGCTGGCCTTGCGCTGCTGGCAGTCATGCAGCCAGGCGCTGCGATCTTTCAATTTGCCGGCGGTCTGCCATTCGCGAGCCACTTCCAGCAGTACGGTCAGGGCGCTGCCGGCGTCGGAGACGATACCCAGGTCCGGCGTGAATACCCGGCCGATCTGGGTTGGCTCAATGTCCACGTGAATGAACTTGCGGCCTTCGGTGTAGACGTCCACCGAGCCGGTGTGACGGTTGGCCCAGCGGTTGCCGATGCCCAGCACCGCGTCGGATTTGAGCAGGGTGGCGTTGCCGTAGCGATGGGACGTCTGCAGGCCGACCATGCCCACCATCTGTGGGTGATCGTCAGGGATGGTGCCCCAGCCCATCAGGGTCGGGATCACTGGAATGCCGGTCAGCTCGGCGAATTCCACCAGCAGGTCGCTGGCATCGGCGTTGATCACACCGCCACCGGCCACCAGCAGCGGGCGCTCGGCCTGATCCAGCAGGGCCAGGGCTTTCTCGGCCTGGATCCGGGTCGCGGTCGGCTTGGCCAGGGGCAGGGGCTGGTAGGCATCGATATCGAATTCGATTTCCGCCATCTGCACGTCGAATGGCAGGTCGATCAGCACCGGACCAGGACGGCCGGAGCGCATTTCATAGAAGGCTTTCTGGAAGGCGTAGGGCACCTGGCCCGGTTCCAGCACGGTGGTGGCCCACTTGGTCACCGGCTTGACGATGCTGGTGATGTCCACGGCCTGGAAGTCTTCCTTGTGCAGGCGGGCCCGGGGCGCCTGGCCGGTGATGCAGAGAATCGGGATCGAGTCGGCCGAGGCGCTGTACAGGCCCGTGACCATGTCGGTGCCGGCCGGGCCGGAAGTGCCGATGCATACGCCGATGTTGCCGGCCTTGGTGCGGGTGTAGCCCTCGGCCATGTGCGAGGCGCCTTCAACGTGGCGAGCGAGGACGTGATCGATGCCTCCGACTTTCTGCAGCGCGCAATACAGCGGGTTGATGGCGGCACCCGGGATGCCAAAAGCGGTATCGACCCCTTCGCGGCGCATCACCAGAACGGCGGCTTCGATTGCTCTCATTTTGCTCATGGTTTTGTGCCTCTTACGTTTTGTAATTGTATACAAGTGGCTTTTTGCAAAGTGTATTCACGGCGGACGGCGCAGGTCAATGGATTTTCTTGAGGGGTAACGGCTTTTGCCAAAGCCTCGATAAACCGGCGTCCTTTTGTCGCATGGGTTGGTTTTCGAGAATTATTGTATACAAAAAATAAATTCATTGTGTTCTATTTGCGGTATCGGACTTCTCCTACAAGAAGCTTCCTCCAGGCTTTCTCAATAACAAGATAAGGACGGCACCTATGAGCGCTTTAACCTTGAAAGTCGCAGTCAACCTGGCCAATCAGGCCATCAGTGCGGGACGCCAGATCAGCGCAGCCCCGCTGACCATTGCGGTGCTGGATGCCGGTGGGCATCTGGTGACCTTGCAAAGAGAGGATGGCGCCAGCCTGCTGCGGCCGCAGATCGCCATTGGCAAGGCCTGGGGCGCGATTGCCTTGGGCAAGGGCTCGCGCCTGCTGGCCCTGGACGCCCAGCAGCGCCCGGCGTTTATCGGTGCCTTGAATGGTTTGGGGCAGGGCAGTGTGGTGCCGGCCCCGGGCGGAGTGTTGATCCGGGATCAGACGGGGGCGGTGATTGGTGCCATCGGCATCAGTGGCGACACTTCGGACATCGATGAGCAATGCGCGATCAGCGCCATCGAGGCCCAGGGCCTGGCGGCGGATGCTGGCGTTACCGCGTGACCTGGGCGCGCTGTCGTGGGCCCTGGCCTGCGACAGCAGCTATAGGGATGTGGATACGTGGCCGGAGCGCTGTCAGCGGTCCGGTTCGCAGCCTTTGAGCACCAGGCGGATGATGGTTTGGGCTGCCGCTTCGTAGTCTTCTTCGCTGAGCTTGGCCTTGCCGGTCACTACGGATATCTGCCAGTCGAAGTCGGCGTAGGTCTGGGTCGCGGCCCAGATGCTGAAGATCAGGTGGTTGGGGTCGAGCGGGGCGATCTGGCCGCGGTCGATCCAGCTCTGGATGCATTCGATATTGTGCTTGGCCTGGGCGTTGAGCTGTTCCACCTGGTCCGGGCTCAGGTGCGGCGCACCGTGCATGATTTCGCTGGCGAACACCTTGGAGGCAAAGGGCAGGTCGCGGGAGATGCGGATCTTTGAGCGGATGTAGCCGCTGAGCACTTCACTGGGCACGCCGTCGGCATTGAACGGAGTGGAGGCCTGGAGGATCGGTTCGATGATGCTTTCCAGCACCTCGCGGTAGAGGTTTTCCTTGGACTTGAAGTAGTAGTAGACGTTGGGCTTGGGTAACCCGGCCTTGGCGGCGATGTCGCTGGTCTTGGTCGCTGCAAAGCCCTTGTCGGCAAACTCTTCACTGGCGGCCCGCAGGATCAGTTCTTTATTGCGCTCGCGGATGGTGCTCATAAACCGGGGGATTCCTTGCCTGTTCGGGCGGTTGCGCATGGTAGCACCGGCGTCGCGAGGGGCTCAAGAATGCCCGTTGGCCGTGGTTTTCCTGCTTCCGGCATCTCGCCTGTCCGCCCCCGGGCGCGGTATGCTGCACGCCTTATTTCACGCAGGGAAGCCTGGCCCATGGCAGGAAGCAGTTTGCTGGTTTTGATCGACGACATCGCCGCCGTTCTCGATGACGTGGCCTTGATGACCAAGATGGCGGCGAAGAAGACCGCCGGGGTATTGGGCGACGATCTGGCGCTCAATGCCCAGCAGGTTTCCGGGGTTCGCGCCGAGCGGGAAATTCCCGTGGTCTGGGCCGTGGCCAAGGGCTCGTTTCGCAACAAGTTGATTCTGGTGCCGGCGGCGCTGGCCATCAGTGCCCTGGCGCCCTGGCTGGTGACGCCGCTGCTGATGATCGGCGGTGCCTACCTGTGTTTCGAGGGCTTCGAGAAGCTGGCGCACAAGTACCTGCCTCACGGCGACGATGCCGCCGAACATGAGCAGACCCTGCAGGCGCTGGCGGACCCTCAGGTGGATCTGGTGGCCTTTGAGAAGGACAAGATCAAGGGCGCGATTCGTACCGACTTCATCCTTTCCGCGGAAATCATCGCCATCACCCTGGGCACGGTGGCAGGCGCATCCCTGAGCCAGCAGGTGGTGGTGCTCTCGGGGATTGCGATTGTCATGACCGTTGGCGTCTATGGACTGGTGGGCGGCATCGTCAAGCTCGATGACCTGGGGTTGTGGCTGGTGCACAAGCCCGCTGCCCTGGCCAAACGCATCGGTGGGGCGATCCTGCGGGCAGCGCCGCTGATGATGAAGAGCCTGTCGGTGATCGGTACGGCGGCGATGTTCATGGTCGGCGGCGGCATCCTGACCCACGGTGTGCCCGCCGTGCACCACCTGATAGAAGGGCTGGCCGAGCGCAGCGCCGGGGTCATAGGCCCGGTATCGGCGTTGATGCCGACCCTGCTCAATGCCGTGGCCGGGATCATTGCCGGTGCCGTGGTGCTGCTGGCAGTCACCCTGGCGGGCAAGGCCTGGCGCGCACTGCGCGGCTGATTTATCGACTTAGGCCGGCGCCGGTACCGGGGACGGCGCCGTTGACCGACGGCGGCACCCGTGATGCCTGAAGCCTCGGCAGCTTTCCCGCCGCCAGCAGCCGACAACGTCGGACAGCAAACCAACAAGCCCGCCAGTCTGGCAGGCGCGCCTTGCATTTTTTATCCACCCGCTGATTTGCGAACACTCTCGTGAAAGGGTCGAGGTGCTTGACAGTCCAAAACTTATTGCTCAACAATATTGTTGAACAAAAATAAGAATGGAGAACTAATATGTTTACTCTGTCTACATGGCGCGCATTTACGGCGCTCGCATCAGCATTGCTTGCGATTGCAATTCCCCAGTCGGCGTATTCGGCGCCACAAACCGTTAGTAGCGGGGTGCTCTCCGTTGGCTCGGATCTGACGTATCCGCCATTTGTCTATTTAAAAGACGGCACGCCGGCAGGTTTCGACGTCGAAGTCATGCAGGCGATTTCTAGAAAAATGGGCCTGACGGTGAAGTTCGTCGACACCAGGTTCACCAGCTTGATAACGGGTATCCGGGCTAATCATTTTGACGTCGTCGCCTCCGCACTCTACGTCACCCCCGAGCGGCAGAGGATTCTGAACTTTGTTCCCTACATCAAAGCCGGCTCGTCGTTGCTAGTGCTTAAAGATGCGCCATTTCGCCCGACGTCGGAGCAGCAACTCTGCGGCAAGATCGTCGGCTCGATGCAGGGCGCGTCGTGGCTGCCGAAACTGAAAGCGCTTTCGGATGGGTACTGCGTGGCGAACGGCCTCGGCGCCATTGAGACCCGCGAGTTCGATACGGATGCTCAGGTCACACAAGCTTTGCGCTCCCGCTCCGTCGACGTGGAGTTCATGGACAGTGTGGTTGCGGCAAGCCTGCTCAAGAAGTTTCCCGGCAACTACGAGGTGACATCGACAGAGTTGATCTATCCGGTGCTGATCGGCATTGCGATAAGTCCCCAGAACAAAGAACTGTTTGCCGCCGTAAACAAGGCGTTTGCCCAGACGCGCAAGGACGGAACCTATGAGGTGCTTGCGGATGCATATGGCATGTCGACGGTCAGTGATGCCGAGATAGAAAGCGTCGTTTCCTCTGCCCGCTGATCTGCTGCTTCTTGCATCCTAAAGAGCAATCGAGCGCTGGCGCTTAGGTGCCGGCGTACCTTCTGTAATTCTCAGAGTGGTTTTCCATGGGTTTCGATTGGCAATACACCGTAGGTCTTCTGGCCGACAAGGATTTTTGGCAAGCATCCTGGACTGTCGTCCAGTTGAGCTTAGCCAGCTGGTTCGCCGCGGCGATCTTTGGTTTCGGACTCGCCCTGGCAAAACAGTCCAAATGGAAAACCGTGGCGCAGACAGCTCAGACATACATATGGTTTTTCAGAAGCCTGCCACTGCTTGTCTTGCTGATCTTCGTCTACAGTTTGCCGCAGGTCTTCCCCTCGTTGCGATCAGGGCTGTCGAACGCATTCACGGCGGGGTTCATCGCTCTGGTCGTCAGCGAAACAGCCTACATGGCCGAAATTCATCGCGGCGGTCTTCTCGCCATCCCTAAGGGGCAGATCGAAGCCGGTCGGGCGCTTGGACTTTCTTTTCTCGGGATCCAGCGTCTGATCGTTGTCCCGCAAGCAGTCCGAGTCGCTCTTCCGGCCCTGTCCAATGAGCTTGTCACGATCATCAAGCTGACCTCGCTGGTTTCCGTCATCTCGCTGACGGAGATCCTGCTGGTTGGCCAACGGCTCTACACACAGAATTTCCTGATCCTCGAAACGCTGGCGGCCGTCGCCTTTTTCTACATTCTCATCGTCACGGTGCTGGACCGTAGCTTGTCCTTTGTTGAGCGGTCGGTGGACGTAAACCGTCTTGGACAGAAGGCGCAAACCTTGTCTGAAGAGGAACTGGCCAAAGAGACTGCGCAATATGCAACTCCTCTGGTATCCCGGCAGGCCGACACCGCCGTGCTCGCGCTGGAGGCGCGAGACGTTCATAAGAGCTTTGGGGCGCAGCAGGTGCTCAAAGGCGTGAGCCTGAAAGTCAAATCAGGCGAAGTCATCTCGATAATTGGCCGATCCGGATCAGGCAAGACCACCTTTATCCGCACTTTGAACGGGCTGGAGCGTATGGACCAGGGGCAGGTACTTCTGCACGGGGAGCAGTTTATTTCAGCCGATGCCTGCGCATCAGGGCACCTCTCATTCAAGGAGAACTTCAAACTCATTCGCGACATCGGCAT
>NZ_MOAK01000028.1:53088-65172 GCF_003732485.1 Pseudomonas protegens | reverse complement strand
CTGCTTGCCCCGCTTTTTCATCGCCTCGGCGAGAGAGCCGCGCTCAAGGCGCGGGCGTTCCACGCCCTGGCAAGAGTTGGCATGGCGGCCCATGCCGACAAGTATCCGCACCAGCTTTCTGGTGGTCAGCAGCAACGTGTGGCGATTGCTCGCACCCTCATGATGTCTCCGAGCATCATCCTCTTTGATGAGCCGACGTCTGCGCTTGATCCGGAGACTGTGGACGAAGTGCTGGCCGTCATACGTTCGCTGGCGAATGAGGGGGTCACTATGGTCATCGTCACGCATGAGATGAATTTCGCGTTCGACGTATCTGACCGGATCTTGTTCATGGAAAGCGGCCAGGTGATTTGCGACGATACGCCCACCCATATCAAGGCCGGCCTGTACCCTCAGCTCAGGACGTTCCTGAAAAACCTGACGGCAAATGAGAGCCAAGCATGATCGAAAACACCCCGAATATTCCCGCTTTTGTCCGCGTCGCAAACGAGATCCGCAACGAAATTCTCTGTGGGCGGATTCTCAGTGGGGCGAGCTTGATCGAAGCCGAATTGATCGACGTCTATGGTGTTTCGCGCAATACCCTGCGTGAGTCCCTGCAATTGCTTCGGCAGCAGGGTTTGCTATCACAGGAGCGCAACAAGAGCGTTCGTGTGAAACGTCTCTCTGCGGCGGAACTGAAAGATATCTTTGTTGTACGCCGCGCCGTCGAGCTGACAGCGCTACGTGGCCGCAAGGAGGTGCCGGCAGATTGGTTGCGGCGGCTAGGAGATGTGACGCGCGAAAGCGAACAGGCGGTCGCACGGCTGGACTGGCCGGCAGCGGCAACGACAAGCCTGCGTTTTCATCAGGAGATTGTCGCTCTGCATGAGAGCCCGATCTTCGACCAGATGTTCTCTTTGCTGGTTACCCAGTTGCGACTTGTTTTTGTGACCGGGGCACAGGAGCGCACATTCCAGGATCCCTGGCTAAAGCGGGAGACTGAAATCCACGCTTTGCTCTCCGCGAGCCAGTGTGATCAGGCCGCAGAGCGCCTTGAAGCCTACCTGACCGACGCCGAAGCGATGCTGATGAAGCTCATTTAGGCTCACACGTGCATCCAGATGGGGTAAGCCGGAAAATGCCGCTGCCATTCGAACAGAATCCACCTTCGGGCGTCTCTGCGTTTACCGCGGCCTTGTCCGACTATGAGGCGCGCTCTTGGGAGGGACGGGCTGTTTTCCTCGCCGAGCGCTTTGCGACAGCACACGAGGAACTCGTGGATTGGGAGCAACGTCGGCTGGCCGGAAATCCGCTGCCACCGCTTGCCGGTTTGACGATGACGGTGAAGGCGTGTTTTGACGTCAAGGGATGGCCGACCAGCTGCGCGTCCAAGGTGCTGGCGCATTCGCCTACGGCGGAGGAAAACGCCACGATCGTGACTTTGCTGGAAGCGTCTGGGGCGACACTGATAGCGCAGACGAACATGACGGAATTTGCCTACGGTGCCCTTGGCGTAAATACCAGCTTCGGGACGCCTCGTACGCCCCTCGATGCAAAGCAAGAGCGGGTGGCTGGTGGGTCCAGCTCCGGGGCTGCGGTGGCCGTCGCGAGGGGGTATTGCGACATATCGGTCTGTTCGGACACGAGCGGATCAGCCCGTATCCCCGCAGCATTCTGCGGCGTAGTGGGTTTCAAACCGAGCCGTGGCCGTTATCCGGCCGACGGCATGAAATGGTTATCCACGTCATTCGACGTGCCTGGTTTTATGACTCGTTCTGCGCAAATGTGCCAGATGGTCGATGGCGTTCTCTGCGGCAACCCTATTGATGTTCCGCTCCCCAAGGCTCGTGATATTCGCTTGGCGGTGCCGGCTTTCTACAACGCAGTTGTCGTTGACGAGGAGGTTCGGAACGCGGTGTCACATTGCATCAACGTGCTGTCGGGCGCGGGGGTAACGATCAGTGAGATTCCACTAGAAAGCTTGCAGCTTGGTACGAAGATCGCCGCCGAAGGGCGGATCATAGCTTACGAAGCCTATCGGCAGCACAGGGAGCTGTTGCAGCAGTCGCCTCAACTCTACGACCCATTGATTGCCGTCAGGCTGAAGCTGGGGGAGGCGATACCTGAAAAACTCTATCAGGATGCACTGGAGACGTTGCAGGCTTGTCGAGAACAAGTCGATCGGGAGATCGAGCACTTCGATGCGTTTTTGCTTCCCACTGTACCGATGATGCCACCTTGTGTTGACGCACTTGAGGAGCATTCGCACTATCTTGCAGTGAACAGCCGCTCTTTTTCGCTCACTGAGTTCGCGAACCGGATTGACCTGCCGAGCATAACGCTCCCGATCGGAGGTCTGCCGATCGGATTAATGCTGACCGGCCGCCGCGCATCAGACAGCAATCTTCTGGCTATGGCCTGTGCGCTGGAGCCATTTCTCGCGATAAATACTTGAATTTAAAAACAAAATAAGGAGTTTGAAATGATCGTCGTCACCTCACAGGAAATTGCCAGTACTTCGCGGAATGTCTCCGGTCCAGGCTGGCAGAGCCGTCGTATGATCGTGCGCGAGCATGGCATGGGGCACTCGGTTCATGAGACTCGCATCATGGAGGGTTCAGAGCTGCACCTGCATTACAAGAATCATTTCGAGAGCAATTACTGCATCGAAGGCGAAGGGGAAGTTCAACATAAGATCACTGGAGAGGTATTTCCAATCCGACCGGGAACGATCTATTCGCTCAACGAAAATGATCCACACATTTTGCGAGCTACGAAGGGAGACTTGCTACTCGTCTGTGTATTCACCCCGCCCCTGACAGGTAATGAGACGCATAATGCCGACGGCAGCTACGCGAGCGAATGATCTTAGAGTATCTGCTGCAAAGGCAGGTGGCTCTTACCATTACTGCACTGACTGAGCGCACGTACCGGTACTAAATGGTTCTGCGCGACTGTAATTGATGATGTGGATATGTCATTGGGTGAACAGCGAAGTCGGGTAGGCAGATGATAAATGGGGGGCAGGTAAAGTGCCGATATGTTGCATATAGGGTGCGACTTTTTCGTTCAAGTTTAGAGTGGAAAAAGTACGCCAGTAAAGGCGACATGTCATGCAATGACAGTCATGCGATCCGTAGTAGTACGCACAATTTGCAGCGCGTTTTCGGTAGCCTCCGTGCCACTGTTAGTGACCGGACAGGGCACGGGGATAGACTTGGATAGTCGATTTATAAGTTGCTTGTAGGGTTGGTGAGGCAGGGCATTGAAAGTTTCTGTTGTATGGTCTTTTCTATGTAAGCGAAGAACGTCTGGCTATGACGCGGGAAAATGAATGCATGATCTTGCGCACAGCGGAACTCTTAAAGTGTACCCCTCTCAAGCTGCACTCGTTCAAGCACCCATTCAACCAGCGCCGTCACCTTGGGTATTTCGACCGCGTGCTCTGCGTAGGCCATGAAATGTGATTCGGTGCTGCATACCGAGTAGTCCCACGCAATCACCAGTTTGCCCTCGGATATTTCGTCGGCGACCAGAAATCTCGGTATCAATGCGACGCCACAGCCTGCCTGGGCGGCGCGTATACAGAGGTAAAAAGTATCAAAGCGAGGCCCGTGGTAACTCTTCTCTGTATGTAACTGCTGTTCGAGGAACCATTCGTGCCAAGCTTCGGGTCGAGATGCGCATTGCAGCAACACAAGGTCGGTCAGGTCAGCAGCGCTTCTGATCGATAGATCGGCCAGTATTTCAGGAGAGCAAACAGGCACCACCTCCTCGCCGAAAAGTTTGATGCAGATGGCCCCTGGCCAGGATCCTGGGCCGAAGAAAAAAGCGACATCTGCCTTTGCTTTGAGCAAGTCGAATGGTTCAAGTTCGCTGCGTATATCGAGCTGAATATTTGGGAAGCGTTTGCTGAATCCTTTTAGATGCGGTATGAGCCAGCGCGCGCCAAAAGTGGGTTGTGTGGCCACTCGCAGCACTTCGGTTTCGCCCCCATACGAAAGGATGTATCGGCTCGACATGTCAATTTGGGTCAGTATTTTGTCGACTTCAGTGAGATAGAGCTCACCTGCCGAAGTTAGCTGAAGGCGGCGGCGTACGCGATGGAAGAGATGGTTTCTGAGCATCTCCTCCAATTGTGCGACCTGCTTGCTTACAGCACTTTGGGTCAGATGCAGTTCTTCAGATGCTCGAGTGAAACTCAAGTGACGAGCCGATGCTTCGAAGCACTGCAGGGCCATAATGGAGGGGGCTAGGCGTCTGGACATTTCTATCTATGGTCTCAGGCTTTATCGAACGCATCATTCTTCGATGGAATGATGCGCTGAGTAAAGGTCGTTATTATTTGGAGGTGTTTCTACTAATACTGATCCATCTCATCGATTTAAACCACTATCAGGTGCATGCGGGAAAGTTCTCGGCTGACTGCTTGGAATTCTTGGTGTTTCTGAGGTGGAGTCAGTTCTAGGGCCATGATCGAACTCAAAATGCAGGTGCCATTTCGTTTGTCGTTGGCGAATAGTAATGTTGCCAGCCTCTATGCATGTGCTGCTATTTAACGAATTTATGTGTGTTGTAAACTGAGTTTTCCCGAGCACTCTAGGATTTTCAAGTGCACTGTGTGACGTTTTTCAAACTCCATCGGCGACAACAGGTTAGAAAACTGCACTAATCAGAACGGCTGTACTGGGTCGGAGTGAGCAATCGTCGCCTGTTTCGGTTTACGCATTGAAGTCGCCATCAATAACGCAGCAATAGCCAAGCCACTGCTCATCTGCGATTTCATTGGCTAGCCAGCGACCTGCCGAGAAAATAGATCCCGTACTAGGCTCTGTACGAAAAGTACCGTCGCAAACACCGCATGGCACAAGCCAATGAGACCATTGCCGTAAAACTTGTTGCGAGCTTATCGAAACGCGTAAGGATGCGGCGGTTCTCCTTCCGCCATCCGAACATGCGCCCAATGATATTGCGCTGCCGGCATCTGGGGCGATCAAACCGCCAGGGCAAGCCCTGCCTGGGTTTGCGTTTCATGCTACGCAACCTGACCCAACAGCGAAATGAGCTTGCAATGCCCCGATTACTGCTCAGCGATGGCCTGCGCCTATCTCTGGCTACCCCATGTGAAACGGGAACAGACCCTAGGGCCAAGTACAGCCCGCCGTCATACGTGGAAATGATCTCTGTGATTCAAGCTTTGTTGGGTTCTACCACATCGAACTGGCGCTTCATCCTTGGGCCAGTATTCGGGCTGCTGGCTGTGTGTCTGGTTGCTGCCGGCACCAGCGGTGCCAGGTGAACTGCAGTTGCAGGATCGCCGCCCGGGCCATCTCCCGGGCTTGCAGGGGCAGGTCGCGGTCGCCATCCAGGGCCTTGAGCAGGGCCGCCGAGACCGCATCCAGCTGTTCGCTGCGGTTGGCGCTGGGGCCGCCGTGCCTGAGCAGCGTCGCCAGGTGCGCGAGATAATGCTCGCGTTCCGTGGCCAGGGTGCCCCGGGCCGGGTCCAGGCAACTGCGCAATTGCAGCAGCTCATCCCCCAGGTCCAGCCCCAGCAGACCGTTGTCCCAGTGACTGCGGCGGTTCTCGGGCTGCATCTGCCAATACCGCGACACCCGGATCAGCCGATCGGCCATGCGCCCGCCGAACCAGCTTTCGGCCTGCTCCGGCGGGCGTGAGGTGAGCTGCGCCAGATCGAACAGCGAAGCCTTGAACATCCGCCGGTAGTGCTGCTCGCCCGGGTTGAGGCTGACCAGGCGCAGCACCACCACGGCGATGCCGACACCGATCAGGGTAGCCATGGCCTTGTTCAGGAACGCCCCGAGGTCGTAGCTCATCAGGTTGCTGGGGCCGACGTTGTTGACGAAAAAGATGCAGAACGCCGAGGCGATCGGCGCGAGCTTCGGCCGGCTCATGCACAGCGAAGCGAAGAACAGCGGCACCGCCAGCCCCAGGCACAGCAGGGGTAAGCCGTCCCAGGCCGGCAGCAGGCCAAGGCCGACGAATGCCGCCACGGGAATGGACAGGGCAATGCCCTTGAAGAAGTTCAGGCAAGACGCGGCGGGGTTCTCACGTCCGGCGAACAGGCTCAGCACCACGCCACAGATGGAGACGGCCCCCAGCCCCGAGGGCCAGGCGGACAGCAGCCAGAAGCTGGCGACGGCGAGAAAGGCCAGTGCACTGCGCAGGCCTCCCAGCACCCCTTGGCGGATATCCCGGTGCCAGGACAGGGCGCCGGGAGCGCCGGGCGGGACCTGGCCCTGTTCCACGGCACCGACGCTCAGGGCGCTCTGTTCCACCCGTTCCAGGACCTGGGCCAGTTGCACCAGGCACAGGTGACCCTCGGCGGGCAACGATGGGTCCTGCAGAGCCTGTTGCAGGCGCTGGAACAAGGGCGGCAGGGCCGCGTCATGTTCGGCCTGCAAAGCCTGGATGGTTTCGCCGAGCAAGGGTTGGAGTTGCTGCGCGGTGGCAGCATCGAGCATCTGCCGTTGCCGCGCCACGCCTCGGGCGGACCTGAGCAAGCCCAGCAGGTCGCGGCTCAGTACCCGCAGCGCCTGGGAGCGGCGGCGCCCCTGCGGGCCTTCGAACCAAGCGTGATCGCGCTGTGCGTCCACGGTGACAATGCGTCCCAGGGCTTCCAGCAAGCCCTTGCGCTGATCCTCTCCCTGTAGCTCCGAGGCGGCGGCGCGGCGCCCGGCAAGCCAGGCTGCTCGCCCCTGGAGCGCCAGCGTCTGTTCGACCCGACGTGGCCAGAGGACGATGCTTGCCACCGAGGCGCAAATGATCCCCAGGCCGATTTCCGAGCAGCGCGCCACCGCCTGGTCGAATACCTGCAGCGGTGCGGCGGTGGCGGGCAGGGCGATGATGGCAGCGGTGTATCCCGCCAGTACGAAGCCATAGGCGGCATGATTGCGCAGCAGCGAGGCGCCCGTGGTGCAGAAGGCCAGCCACAGGGCCATGGCCAGCAGGAACAGCAGGGGCGCCTGGCCCAGGGTAGCGATCAGCACAATCGAAACCACGGCCCCCACCAGGGTGCCCAGCAGGCGATAGGCACCCTTGGCCAGGACCATGCCGCTGCTGGACTGGCTGACGATGAACACCGTGGTCAGGGCCCATTGCGGTTGCGCGAAATCCAGGCGGAACGCCAGGTACAGGGCCAGCCCGCCGGCAATCAGGTTACGCGCGGCGAACAGCAGGTCGGCAGGGGTGGGGGCGAAGAGGGCTTGCCAGATATCGGCGCGGAAAAAGGTCGGCAGTTTCATCTTTCAGGCATGTCGATAGCTAGCTAATGATTAGTATCGTATCGATTTTGCCGGGGTGTGCCAATCGGCTTTTCAATGAGCGGGGAAGGAAGGGGCTTTGACGGGGAGCGGACGCCCCGCCGGATGGCGGGGCGAGGCAGGGTTACTCGGCGATCTGCAGCTTGCGCGATTCGGTGTACACGTAGCGCACCTTCTCGTATTCGAACGGCGAGTTCAGCTGGCCATATCGAAAGCTGGTCTGGTAGCGCTTGTCGACACCACGCAGCACCCAGATCTCGGGGTGGTTGCTGCTGACTTCCGAGACGTTGAGGAAATTGATCGCCGATTCGGCGGTGTAGTCCACCGCCAGGCCGGCCGTGTCCCTCAGGTTCGACGGGCCGAGGATCGGCAGCACCAGATAGGCGCCGCCGGGCACGCCATAGAAGCCCAGGGTCTGGCCGAAATCTTCGCTCTGGCGTGGCAGGCCCATCTTGGTGGCCGGGTCCCACAGGCCGGCAACGCCGATGGTGGTGTTGAGCAGCAGGCGCGCCGTGGTGTCCATCGACCGCTGGCCCTTGAACTGCAACAGGCTGTTCATCAGGTTCGGGACGTCGCCGAGGTTGTTGAAGAAGTTGCTGACTCCGGTGCGCAGGAAGCTCGGGGTCACATAGCGGTAACCGTCCACCACCGGCAGGAACACCCACTGATCGAAGCGGTAGTTGAAGTGGTAGACCCGACGGTTCCATGACTCCAGCGGGTCATAGATATTCAGGGCATTGAGGGTCGAACGCTCGAACTCGCGCTGGTCCAGCCCCGGGTTGAACTTGAGTTTCTTCAACGGCTCGGTGAAACCGTCGGGGTCGTGAACCGTGGGGGTGTGGGCCTTGCTGTTGTCGGCTTGGGCATAGCCTGCGCAGAGCAACGCAGCGATAAGCAGGAGGTGTTTAGCCACGGAAGAACTCCAGCATGGCGTCGCTGTTGACGCGGTAGTTGAGGTTGCCGCAATGGCCGCCATGGGGGTAGACGGTCAGGCGGTCGCCAAAGGTCTTGCGCAGGAAGCCCAGGTCGCCGGGGCCGAGGATCACATCATCGGCGTTGTGCATCACGGCGATCTTCGGGCTGGCCTTGAGGTAGTCCTGCAGGGCGTAGAGGCTTACCTGGTCGATCAGTTGCAGCAGGCTGCCGCCGTCGGTGCGGGCGCGCCACATCGGGATCACCTGTTCGGTCAGGTAGCAGTCGAAGTCGCACTGCAGGGCGCGCTTGAGAAACGGGGTAAGGCTGGTGCCTTCGCGGATCGGGTACTTGGGCGGGATGATCAGGCCGCGGCGGTTGATCAGGTCCGAGGTGAAGGCGATGTCCGCTGCCGAGAAGCGGAAGGAAGTGCCGATCAGCATGGCCATCTGCTCGTTGGTCAGATGTTGCTTGGACTGCTGGAAGTCATAGAGCAGGGCGTCGTTGAGGTCGATGTAGCCCTTCTGCTGGAAGTAACGGGTCAACTTGCCCAGCACCAGTTCATAGAAGGTGGTGCTGTTGTTGATGCCCTTGACCTCGGTCTGTACCAGTTTGTCGAGGTTGGTGATCGAGGTATAGAGGTTGACCGGCGGGTTGAGCAGCAGCACCTTCTTGAAGTTGAAACTGCGTCGGGTCTCATCCAGCTTGCTGATGAATGCTGCGTCCAGGGCGCCGAGGCTGTAGCCGGTAAGGTAGAACTCGGTGATCGGCAGCTTGGGATGCTGGGCCCGTACGGCCTGCATGACCCGGTACATGTCTTCGGCGTCTTCCTGGCTCACCCCGGGGGTGGCGAAGCGCGAGGCGGCACTGATGAAGTCGAAGCTGGTGGGCGAGGACAGCTGCACCACATGGTAGCCGGCCTTGTAGTAGAGCTTCTTCAGGTACTCGTTGAGGCTGCTGTCGTAGCGCGCGCCGGTACCGGCGATCAGGAAGATCAGTGGCGCGGCGTGGTCCTGGGTGGCGATGCGGTAGGTGAGTTTCTTCACCGCCCAGAAATTGTCCGGGAGGATGAACTCGCGCTCCGGCCGCAGGTTCAGGCTGTAGTCGGACTGACGGATGTCATCGTTGGCGGGCAGTTCCGGGCGCAGCTCCGGGGGGGTGGTGGCGATGGTGGCTTCAAAGGGGTTGGTCAACGGGTAGCCATAGCTGGCCGGGTCGACATCCACCGCCAGTGCGGACGCACTCAGGATAAGGCCGCCGAATAAGGCAGCGAGGCGCAAGGAACGAAGCATGACTGTATCCCTAGAAGGAAGGTACCGAATGAGGTTCGCAGGCTATGACCACCGCGCTGCTGCCGAAGTGCCATGGATGGGCACAAATAACCCCGGCCACAGGCCTGCCGGGAGGTGATAGTAGCCGGACGATACACTTTGCCGCTATTTGCTGAACAGTAATCTGTGCGTCGTGCTTGCCAAGCGTCCGTGGACGATTATGCTGGGCGCCGTTTTGATTGTTCGGAGTGTTTCATGTCCCGCCGCCTTCCCGTGATACTGCTGCTCGTTGTCCTGCCGCTGTGGCTGGCTGCCAGTTATGGCCTGCGCTATGGCTTTATGGAGGATGCTCAGTGGGTGGGCGTCTGTGTCGATGAGGCCGGTCGCTGGGAGTGTTCGCTACGTTCCAGCCTGGGCTGGATGATCCACTTCAAGGTGCTGGGCTGGAGTGCCTTGGGCGCGGCGCTGCTGGGGTTTGTCGTGCCCGGTCGTGCTGGCTGGGGGCTGGCGGTGCTGGCCTTGCTGGTGGGTATTCCGGCCCTGGCCTTGTACAACACCACGCTGGCGGTGTTCGCGGTGGTGATTGCGGCCTTGCGCCTGGTGCGCGCCGCCAAGCCCTAGCCGCAGGCAAAACCTGCGGCCGGGGGGTGTGGATCAGGCGATGCGGGCCCTTAGACTGCGCCATAGCGCGGCCACCATCAGCAGGCTGACCAGGGCCCAGCCCCAGGCCTGCTGGTTGGCCAGGCCTTCCTGATACAGCTGCGGAGCGATGCCAGCACCCAGGATAAAGGTCAGCAGGGCGATTTCGCGGCGTGGCACACGCACCGGGCGGCACAGGTAGACCACCGCCGGCAGCAGCAGGGCCGCACTCGGGAAGCTGCGGTAGCGCGGGTCGAACACCAGCTCCAGCATCATCACCGCGGCGGCGAACCCTGCCGTTGCCAGCAACCAGCCTGCACGCTTTTCCAGGGTATTGAAGGCCCGCAGGCGCCAGCCATCGCGAGGGCTCAAGGCCAGGGCGGCATGGGCCAGGATCAGCAGGTTCAGGCCCAGCAGCAGTCCGGCCCAGCACCATTCGCCAGTGAAGCGGCTGGTGACCCGCGCCAGTTCGCCCCAGGTACCGATGGTGCAGGCCGCCAGTGCGCCCAGCAGCGGCAATAGCAGCGCAGCACGTCGACCGCGAACCCGGCCACCCAGGATCAGGGTGCCGAGGAATATCACCGCGCCCGCGCCCAGCCATTGTGGCCAGTAAGGCAGGTTGGACACCGGGCCTGCGAGGATGCCCTTGTCCTGGCGATCGGCATCGAACAATCCCCAGTAACCGCCGACTGCGCCCTCGCTGGCGCGCTTCCAGGGCTGATCGAAGGCTTCGATCAGGTTGTAGTGCCAGCCGTTCTGTTCTGCCAGGGCAACGAAGCCGCGAATGAACTTGGCTTCGTTGACCCGGCTCGGCAGTGCGGTTTCCCGCTGGCGGCCTTCGCTGGGCCAGCCGGTTTCACCGATCAGCACGTCCTTGGGGGCAAAGCGGTTGCCGAAGACCTGGCGTACCTCGGCCACGTGGTTCAGGGCCGCGTCGATATTCGAGGGGTCGTCCTCCCAGTACGGCAGCAGGTGAATGGTGAGGAAGTCCACCGCCGGCGCGATCTCCGGGTGCTTGAGCCAGAACTCCCAGACATCGGCATAGGTGACCGGCTGCTTGACCCCGGCCTTGACCTTGAGGATCAGCCGCGCCAGTTGCGGCCCGGTGACTTCCTTGCGCAGTAGGGCTTCGTTGCCGACGATCACCGCGCTGACGACATCCGGGTTGGCATTGGCCGAGGCGATCAGCAGCTCGACTTCCTTCTCGGTGTCTACCGGGTTGCTATTGACCCAGGCACCGATCATCAGCTTCAGGCCGTGCTTGCGCGCGAGCTCGGGCAGGGCTTCGAGGCCGGTCATGGAATAGGTGCGTATGCATTCGAAGCGAGTTGCCAGCAGCGCCAGGTCGGCGTCCATGCGTTCGGGGCGCAGTTTGAACGGCTGGTCGAAGGGCGATTGGTCCTTGTCGAACGGCGTATAGGAGGCGCATTGCAGTTTGTGGCTGGCGCTGGCGACGTCCGGCAGCGATACCGGCCGGCCAAGGCCGTACCAGTAGCCACAAAGGGCCAGCAGGCCGAGCAGGCAGGCGAACAGATAAGCTAGGGTGGGGAAGCGGGCTGTGGCGGGCATGGTCAGGCCGTAGGGGAACAAAGCGGGGCATCTTACCCGCATTTGTCCACAGCTTGGTGGCTCGCATGATTTTGACATGCAAAGTTTGGGCGGGCCCTCTGTCGGAGAGGTCGCAGCGCCTGGTTACTGGCTATCTGATGTCGTTGCTGGTTGCCTTGAGGTCGCAGGCAGAGCAGGTCGCGGGCGGTGTCGGGTTGATGATCGAAGCATCAGTACTCCGCTGATGATCGAACGCGTTCGCGGTGAGGCGTGATGGAGGCGCTGAACACCATAACCATACGTTGACGTGCCCGGCAGCCGCCCGGCACTGCACTTTTCGGGGAAGTAACGATGAAGATGCGACGACTCTTAGGCGCAGGTGCCGCACTGGTACTTGCCATCAGCTCCACTCTGGCCAGTGCCGACAGCAAAACCCTGAGCATCGGCTACGT
>NZ_MOAK01000028.1:25611-53036 GCF_003732485.1 Pseudomonas protegens | reverse complement strand
AGAAGCTCGGTTATGACGTCAAGTTGCAGGCGGTGGCGACCGGGATCATGTGGCAGGGTGTGGCCACCGGCAAGCTCGACGCCATGCTTTCGGCCTGGTTGCCGGTGACTCATGGTGAGTACTGGACCAAGAACAAGGACAAGGTGGTGGACTACGGTCCCAACTTCAAGGACGCCAAGATCGGCTTGATCGTGCCGGAGTACGTCAAGGCCAGGACCATTGAGGATCTCAAGACCGATACCAGTTTCAAGAACAAGATTGTCGGCATCGATGCCGGGTCCGGCGTGATGCTCAAGACCGACCAGGCGATCAAGGACTACGGCCTGGACTACAAGCTGCAGGCCAGCTCCGGAGCGGCGATGATTGCCGAACTGACCCGGGCCGAAGAGAAACAGGACTCCATCGCCGTGACCGGCTGGGTGCCGCACTGGATGTTCGCCAAGTGGAAGCTGCGCTTCCTTGAAGATCCGAAAGGCGTGTATGGCGCCGCTGAAACCGTCAACAGCATCGGCAGCAAGGGGCTGGAGAAGAAAGCGCCGGAAGTGGCTGCGTTCCTGAAGAAGTTCCAGTGGGCGTCGAAGGATGAAATCGGCGAAGTCATGCTGGCCATTCAAGACGGCGCAAAACCGGATGTGGCGGCCAAGGACTGGGTGAGCAAGCACCCGGATCGGGTTGCCGAGTGGACAGCTAAATAGTAGCCAGGCGTCTAGAACAAGGGTTGCGAGGCCGCCCGCTGAAATCAGCGGGCGGCCTTGTGTTTTTTGGGGTGGAAAGCTGGCGAGGTGGCTAATGTCGTTCTAATACTAAGGTCGTCTGGAACCTGCCTCACAGCCGCATAGAGTGGATTAGGTTCTACCTAAAATCTGTGCTGCGAGGATAAAAACAATGAACGACAGCATTTACCTCTCGATTCAAAACAGCCCGCGCTTCAAGGAGCTGGTCAGCAAGCGAGAGCGGTTCGCCTGGATTCTCTCGGCGATCATGCTTGGGCTTTACTCGGCTTTCATTCTCTTGATCGCTTACGGTCCCCAGATCCTGGGCGCCAAACTCAGTCCAACCTCGTCCATCACCTGGGGCATTCCCATTGGTGTGGGCTTGATTGTCTCGGCCTTCATCCTGACGGCCATCTATGTGCGACGCGCCAATGGCGAGTTCGATGACCTGAACAATGCGATCCTGAAGGAGGCTCAGCAATGATCCGACGTCTATTCGCAGCACTCGGTCTTGCCGCTTTCGCTCCTGCCCTCTGGGCCGCAGACGCTTTGACTGGCGAAGTCCACAAGCAACCCCTCAACGTATCGGCGATCGTGATGTTCGTGGTCTTCGTCGGGGCCACTCTGTGCATCACTTATTGGGCATCCAAACGCAACAAGTCGGCTGCCGACTATTACGCGGCGGGTGGCAAGATCACCGGCTTCCAGAACGGCCTGGCCATTGCCGGTGATTACATGTCGGCGGCGTCCTTCCTGGGGATTTCCGCGCTGGTGTTCACTTCCGGCTATGACGGCCTGATCTACTCCATCGGCTTCCTGGTGGGCTGGCCGATCATTCTGTTCCTGATCGCCGAGCGCCTGCGCAACCTGGGCAAGTACACCTTTGCCGACGTGGCGTCCTATCGCCTAGGCCAGACCCAGATCCGTACGTTGTCGGCCTGTGGCTCGCTGGTGGTGGTGGCGTTCTACCTGATCGCGCAGATGGTGGGTGCCGGCAAGCTGATCCAGCTGCTGTTCGGCCTCGACTACCATGTGGCGGTGATTCTGGTGGGGATCCTGATGTGCCTGTATGTGCTGTTCGGCGGCATGCTGGCCACCACGTGGGTACAGATCATCAAGGCGGTGCTGCTGCTGTCCGGTGCGTCCTTCATGGCGCTGATGGTGATGAAGCACGTCAACTTCGATTTCAACACCCTGTTCTCCGAGGCGATCAAGGTTCACCCCAAAGGTGAGGCGATCATGAGCCCTGGCGGTCTGGTGAAGGACCCGATCTCGGCATTCTCCCTGGGGCTCGCGCTGATGTTCGGCACTGCCGGCCTGCCGCATATCCTGATGCGCTTCTTCACCGTGAGCGATGCCAAGGAAGCCCGTAAGAGTGTGCTCTACGCTACTGGCTTCATTGGTTACTTCTACATCCTGACCTTCATCATCGGTTTTGGCGCGATCCTGCTGGTGAGCACCAATCCGGCCTTCAAGGATGCCGCAGGCGCCTTGCTGGGTGGCAACAACATGGCGGCGGTGCACCTGGCCAATGCAGTGGGTGGCAGCGTGTTCCTCGGCTTCATCTCGGCGGTCGCCTTCGCCACCATTCTGGCGGTAGTGGCAGGGTTGACTCTGGCAGGCGCTTCGGCGGTGTCCCACGACCTCTATGCCAGTGTGATCAAGAAGGGCAAGGCCAACGAGAAGGATGAGATTCGCGTTTCCAAGATCACTACCGTGGCCTTGGGCGTGCTGGCCATCGGCCTGGGCATTCTCTTCGAGAGCCAGAACATTGCGTTCATGGTGGGCCTGGCGTTCTCCATCGCTGCCAGTTGCAACTTCCCGGTGCTGCTGCTCTCCATGTACTGGAAGAAGCTCACCACCCGTGGCGCCATGATTGGCGGCTGGCTGGGCCTGGTCAGTGCGGTGGCATTGATGATTCTCGGCCCGACCATCTGGGTGCAGATCCTGCATCACGAGAAGGCGATCTTCCCGTACGAGTACCCGGCGCTGTTCTCGATGATCATTGCCTTTGTCGGTATCTGGTTCTTCTCCATCACTGACAAGTCGGCTTCGGCGGCCAATGAGCGGGCCTTGTTCTTCCCGCAGTTCGTGCGTTCGCAAACCGGCCTGGGCGCCAGTGGGGCGGTGTCGCACTGAGTGGGTCTTGTGTAGCGGCTTCTATATAGAGGCTGTGTAGTAGCCAAATGCCCTGGTCGAGAGACCGGGGCATTTTTTTGCCTGGCGTCGGAGGTGCAGGTGCGGGCTTGCCAGTGACGGCGTCGGTGGAGGTGGTACGGGGCTTGAGGGCCTCTTCGCCGGCAAGCTGGCTCCTACGAGTGTGTTGGCGTCGTGCTGTGAGGAGGAGGAGGAGGAGGAGGAGGAGGAGGAGGGCAGAAACAAATACGACCTCTGTTAGAGGTCGTATCCGGTGCAGCTAAGACGTGTGCGCAAGGCAGGTCTTACTTGCGGTCTTCCAGCTTGGTGATGTCGCGCGACTCGTAGCCGGTGTACAGCTGACGGGGACGGCCGATCTTGTAAGGGCTGGAGAGCATTTCTTTCCAGTGGGAGATCCAGCCGACGGTACGCGCCAGGGCGAAGATCACGGTGAACATGCTGGTCGGAATGCCGATCGCCTTGAGGATGATCCCCGAGTAGAAGTCGACGTTCGGGTACAGGGAGCGTTCGATGAAGTACGGATCGGTCAGGGCGATCTCTTCCAGGCGCATGGCCAGTTCGAGCTGAGGATCGTTGTTGATGCCCAGTTCTTTCAGGACTTCGTCGCAGGTCTGCTTCATCACGGTTGCGCGCGGGTCGCGGTTTTTATACACGCGGTGACCGAAGCCCATGAGTTTGAACGGATCGTTCTTGTCCTTGGCCTTGGCGATGAACTTGTCGATGTTCGATACATCGCCAATTTCGTCGAGCATGGTCAGCACGGCTTCGTTGGCGCCGCCGTGGGCAGGGCCCCAGAGCGCGGCGATACCGGCAGCGATACAGGCGAACGGGTTGGCACCCGAAGAGCCGGCAAGACGCACGGTGGAAGTCGAGGCGTTCTGTTCGTGGTCGGCGTGGAGGATGAAGATCCGGTCCATTGCCTTGGCCAGTACCGGGCTGATCGGTTTGATCTCGCACGGGGTGTTGAACATCATGTGCAGGAAGTTTTCCGCGTACGACAGGTCGTTGCGTGGATACATCATCGGCTGGCCCATGGAGTACTTGTAAACCATCGCTGCCAGGGTCGGCATCTTGGCTACTAGGCGCACAGCGGAGATTTCGCGATGCTGCGGGTTATTGATGTCCAGGGAGTCGTGGTAGAACGCCGAGAGTGCACCTACTACGCCGCACATTACCGCCATTGGGTGGGCGTCGCGGCGGAAACCGTTGAAGAAGCTCTTCAACTGCTCGTGAACCATGGTGTGGTTTTTCACGGTGCTGACGAACTGGGCCTTCTGTTCGGCGGTAGGCAATTCACCGTTGAGCAGCAGGTAGCAGGTTTCCAGGTAGTCCGACTTTTCAGCCAGTTGTTCGATCGGGTAGCCGCGGTGCAACAGAATGCCGTTGTCGCCGTCGATATAGGTGATTTTCGACTCGCAGGAGGCGGTCGACATGAAACCCGGGTCAAAAGTGAAGCGGCCCGTGGCCGTCAGGCCCCGAACATCAATTACATCGGGACCAACGGTGCCGGTTAAAATGGGCAGCTCGACGGGGGCTGCGCCCTCGATGATCAACTGCGCTTTTTTGTCAGCCATGTGGCCTCCTATTTATGCTTGAAATCATCAGACAGACCCCCCACGCAGGGCCCGCACCACTATAGTGAGATAAATCTGAATGTCAATTTGCCTAAAGTCTTGTCCCAGAAGGCTTTGGGAGGGATTTTTTAGCGAAATTCACTGCCATTTACGCCTTTTATAAGGCTAACGCAATCAGCTATTAGGGGAAGGTGTTTGCGTTGTCATTAGTAGCCTAACTGTCTATACTCGGCCACCGACCTCCGTAGGCTTCTGGGCCCGCTTTATTGGGGGTCGCACTCCCTGGGTAGTGGTTGCCTGACCAGTGCACTCCCCAACAACTTTGCCCTGATTGTTAGGGGCTCTTCAGTGTGAAAAAAGCCGTGAATAGCCAACGACCTGTAAACCTAGACCTAAGGACCATCAAACTCCCCATCACCGGCGTTACGTCGTTTCTCCACCGTGTTTCCGGCATCATCCTCTTCCTGGGCATCGGCATCATGCTTTACGCATTGAGCAAGTCCCTGGGCTCCGAGGAAGGCTATGCCGAGGTGAAGGCGTGCTTGACCAGTCCGCTGGCCAAATTCGTTGCATGGGGCCTCCTGTCCGCCTTGCTGTATCACTTGGTGGCCGGTGTACGCCATCTGATCATGGACATGGGCATCGGTGAGACGCTGGAAGGCGGCAAGCTGGGCTCGAAAATCGTTATCGCCGTATCCGTGGTGGTAATCGTTCTGGCGGGAGTTTGGATATGGTAACCAGCGTTACGAACCTGTCGCGTTCGGGCCTTTATGACTGGATGGCACAGCGTGTGTCTGCGGTCGTTCTCGCGGCTTATTTCATTTTCCTGATCGGATACCTCGTAGCGAACCCGGGCATTGACTACACCCAGTGGCATGGCCTGTTCGCAAACAACTGGATGCGTATCTTCAGTCTGCTGGCCATGGTGGCCCTGGGCGCTCACGCCTGGGTCGGCATGTGGACCATCTCGACTGACTACCTGACGCCGATGGCGCTGGGCAAGTCGGCCACAGCAGTACGTTTCCTTTTCCAGGCAGTATGCGGCGTCGCGATGTTCGCTTACTTCGTCTGGGGTGTGCAGATTCTCTGGGGTATCTGATTCATGGCTAACATTCCAACCATTTCTTTCGACGCCATCATCATTGGCGGCGGCGGCGCCGGCATGCGCGCCGCACTGCAGCTGGCCCAGGGCGGCCACAAGACTGCAGTGATCACCAAGGTGTTCCCGACCCGTTCGCACACTGTGTCTGCCCAGGGCGGCATCACTTGCGCGATCGCCTCGGCGGACCCGAACGATGACTGGCGCTGGCACATGTACGATACCGTCAAGGGTTCCGACTACATCGGTGACCAGGACGCTATCGAATACATGTGTCAGGAAGGCCCGGCTGCGGTCTTCGAACTGGACCACATGGGTCTGCCGTTCTCCCGTACCGAAACCGGTCGTATCTACCAGCGTCCTTTCGGTGGTCAATCCAAGGATTACGGCAAGGGCGGCCAGGCCGCTCGTACCTGTGCCGCATCCGACCGTACCGGTCACGCGCTGCTGCACACCCTTTATCAGGGCAACCTGAAAGCCGGCACCACGTTCCTCAACGAGTGGTACGCGGTTGATCTGGTGAAGAACCAGGATGGCGCCTTTGTCGGCGTGATCGCTATTTGCATCGAAACCGGCGAAACCACCTACATCCGCTCCAAGGCCACCGTTTTGGCCACCGGCGGCGCAGGTCGTATCTACGCCTCCACCACCAACGCCCTGATCAACACCGGTGACGGCGTTGGTATGGCGCTGCGTGCCGGCGTTCCGGTGCAAGACATCGAAATGTGGCAGTTCCACCCGACCGGCATCGCCGGCGCCGGTGTACTGGTAACCGAAGGTTGCCGTGGTGAGGGTGGTTACCTGATCAACAAGCATGGCGAGCGTTTCATGGAGCGTTATGCTCCGAACGCCAAAGACCTGGCTGGCCGCGACGTTGTTGCGCGTTCCATGGTCAAGGAAATCATCGCCGGCAACGGCTGTGGCCCGAACGGCGACCACGTGATGCTCAAACTCGATCACCTGGGCGAGGAAGTGCTGCACAGCCGTCTGCCTGGTATCTGCGAGCTGTCCAAGACCTTCGCACACGTTGACCCGGTCGTTGCTCCAGTTCCGGTCGTTCCAACCTGCCACTACATGATGGGCGGCGTCGCCACCAACATTCATGGTCAGGCGATCACTCAGAACGCTGCTGGCGAAGACACCATCATCCCTGGCCTGTTCGCAGTGGGTGAAGTGGCTTGCGTATCGGTTCACGGCGCCAACCGTCTGGGCGGCAACTCGCTGCTGGACCTGGTGGTGTTCGGTCGTGCAGCTGGCCTGCACCTGGAAAAAGCGCTGACCGACGGTATCGAATACCGCGATGCCAGCGACACCGACGTCGACGTTGCCCTGAACCGCCTGGCCAAGCTCAACGAGCGCACCACCGGTGAAGACGTTGCAACCCTGCGCCGCGAGCTGCAGAACTGCATGCAGAACTACTTCGGTGTATTCCGTACTGGCGAATACATGCAGAAGGGTATTGCCCAGCTGGCTGAGCTGCGCGAGCGTATCGCCAACGTCAAGATCAACGACAAGTCTCAAGCTTTCAACACTGCGCGTATCGAAGCACTTGAGCTGCAGAACCTGCTGGAAGTGGCTGAAGCCACTGCCATCGCTGCCGAAGTGCGTAAAGAGTCCCGCGGCGCTCACGCCCGTGAAGACTTTGAAGACCGTGACGACGAAAACTGGCTGTGCCACACCCTGTACTTCCCGGGTGAGAAGCGCGTTGCCAAGCGTGCGGTCAACTTCTCGCCGAAGACTGTTCCGACTTTCGAACCAAAAGTCCGGACTTACTAAAGGGTGATCGATATGTTGCAAGTTGAAGTTTATCGTTACAACCCTGACACCGATTCGGCTCCGAAAACCCAGGTTTTCCAGGTCGACACCGGTGGCAAGGACTTGATGGTGCTGGACGTGCTGGCGCTGATCAAAGAGCAGGACGAGGGTTTCTCCTATCGTCGTTCCTGCCGTGAAGGCGTTTGCGGTTCCGATGGCATGAACATCAACGGCAAGAACGGCCTGGCGTGCATCACGCCGCTGTCCGCCGTGGTCAAGAAGAACAAGCTGGTTGTTCGTCCGCTGCCAGGTCTGCCGGTTATCCGTGACCTGGTCGTCGATATGAGCATCTTCTACAAGCAATACGAGAAGGTGAAGCCATTCCTGCAGAACGATACGCCGGCTCCGGCCATCGAACGTCTGCAGTCCCCGGAAGAGCGCGAAAAGCTCGACGGTCTGTACGAGTGCATCCTGTGCGCTTGCTGCTCGACCTCTTGCCCGTCCTTCTGGTGGAACCCGGACAAGTTCCTGGGTCCGGCTGCTCTGCTGCAAGCCTATCGCTTCCTGGCAGACAGCCGTGATACCAAGACGTCCGAGCGTCTGGCTTCCCTGGATGACCCGTTCAGCGTATTCCGCTGCCGGGGGATCATGAACTGCGTCAACGTTTGTCCGAAGGGCCTGAACCCGACTAAGGCCATCGGTCACATTCGTAACATGTTGCTGCAGAGTGGCGTGTGATTCAGCTGTTGTACCCGTAGGACCGCTGTACCCGTAAAAGCCAAGGCGCGGGCTTCAACCCGCGTCATGGCTCTAACCTGAGCAGCAGCTCACAAAGTGGCTGCTCTTATTTTTGAAGAAATGAGACAAGCAGGGGCATCCGGGCTGGTACCCGGACTATCAGCGTGATCCTAAGTGGCTTGTTTTGGTCGCTGCATTCGGACTTCTGCAAGCTTGCTCGGTGTCGTCGCCGGTGGTGTTCCCCTAACCGAGGGTGACCAAGCATGCAAGAAAGCGTGATGCAGCGCATGTGGAACAGCGCCTACCTATCCGGTAGTAACGCTGCCTATGTGGAAGAGCTCTACGAGCTCTACCTGCACGACCCTAACGCTGTGCCAGAAGAGTGGCGCACTTACTTTCAGAAGTTGCCTACCGACGGCAGCACTGCCATCGATGTTTCGCACTCGACAATCCGCGATCATTTCGTCTTGCTGGCAAAGAACCAGCGCCGCGCCCAACCGGTATCCGCCGGGAGCGTGAGCAGTGAGCACGAGAAGAAGCAAGTTGAAGTGCTGCGATTGATCCAGGCCTATCGGATGCGTGGCCACCAGGCAGCCCAGCTGGACCCGCTGGGGCTGTGGCAGCGTCCTGCACCTGCAGACCTGTCGATCAATCATTACGGCTTGACCAATGCCGATCTTGATACGACCTTCCGTGCCGGCGACCTGTTCATCGGCAAAGAGGAAGCGAGCCTACGCGAAATTCACGAAGCGTTGCAGCAGACATATTGCCGCACCATCGGCGCTGAATTCACGCACATCACCGATTCCGAGCAGCGTCAGTGGTTCCAGCAGCGTCTGGAAAGCGTACGCGGCCGTCCGACCTATTCCGCCGACATCAAGAGCCACCTGCTCGAGCGCGTCACCGCCGGCGAAGGCCTGGAAAAGTACCTGGGTACCAAATACCCGGGCACCAAGCGTTTCGGTCTGGAAGGCGGCGAGAGCCTGATTCCGATGCTCGACGAGCTGATCCAGCGTTCCGGTTCCTACGGCACCAAGGAAGTCGTGATCGGCATGGCCCACCGTGGCCGTCTCAACGTGCTGGTCAACACCTTCGGCAAGAACCCGCGCGAGCTGTTCGACGAGTTCGAAGGCAAGAAGAAGGTCGAGCTGGGTTCCGGTGACGTTAAGTATCACCAGGGCTTCTCGTCCAACGTGATGACCGCCGGCGGTGAAGTTCACCTGGCCATGGCGTTCAACCCGTCCCACCTGGAAATCGTTTCGCCAGTGGTCGAAGGTTCGGTGCGCGCCCGTCAGGATCGTCGCAATGACCAGACCGGCGACAAGGTTCTGCCGATCTCGATCCACGGTGACGCGGCATTTGCCGGTCAGGGCGTGGTGATGGAAACCTTCCAGATGTCCCAGACCCGCGGTTTCCGTACCGGCGGCACTGTGCACATCGTGATCAACAACCAGGTTGGTTTCACCATCAGCAACCCGCTGGACTCGCGCTCCACCGAGTACGCCACCGACGTTGCGAAAATGATCCAGGCGCCGATCCTCCATGTGAATGGCGATGATCCGGAAGCCGTGTTGTTCGTGACCCAGCTGGCCATCGACTACCGCATGCAGTACAAGCGCGACGTGGTAATCGACCTGGTCTGCTACCGTCGTCGCGGCCACAACGAGGCCGACGAGCCGAGCGGCACCCAGCCTCTGATGTATCAGCAGATCACCAAGCAGCGCACCACCCGTGAGCTGTATGCCGATCGTCTGACCCAGAGCGGTGTGCTCGACGCAGAGCGTGTTCAGGCGAAAGTCGATGAATACCGCAATGCGCTGGACAACGGTCTGCACGTAGTGAAGAGCCTGGTCAAGGAACCGAACAAAGAGTTGTTCGTGGACTGGCGTCCATATCTGGGCCACACCTGGACCGCGCGTCACGACACCACCTTCGACCTCAAGACTCTGCAGGAACTGTCCGCCAAGCTGCTGGAGCTGCCAGAAGGCTTCGTGGTTCAGCGTCAGGTCGCGAAGATCTACGAAGACCGTCAGAAAATGCAAGCCGGCGGCCTGCCGATCAACTGGGGTTACGCCGAAACCATGGCGTACGCGACCCTGGCGTTCGAAGGTCACCCGATCCGCATGACCGGCCAGGACATCGGCCGCGGCACCTTCTCGCACCGCCACGCGGTGTTGCACAACCAGAAGGACGCCGGTACCTACATCCCGCTGCAGCACCTGTACGAAGGCCAGCCACGTTTCGATCTGTACGATTCGTTCCTGTCCGAAGAAGCGGTACTGGCGTTCGAATACGGCTACTCCACCACCACGCCTAACGCGCTGGTGATCTGGGAAGCCCAGTTCGGCGACTTCGCCAACGGTGCACAGGTAGTGATCGACCAGTTCATCACCAGCGGCGAGCACAAGTGGGGCCGTCTCTGCGGTCTGACCATGCTGCTGCCACACGGTTATGAAGGTCAGGGCCCTGAGCACTCCTCGGCTCGTCTGGAGCGTTACCTGCAGCTGTGCGCCGAGCACAACATTCAGGTGTGCGTACCGACCACGCCGGCTCAGATCTACCACTTGCTGCGTCGCCAGGTGATTCGTCCGCTGCGCAAGCCGCTGGTCGTGCTGACACCGAAGTCGCTGCTGCGTCATAAACTGGCCATCTCGACCCTGGAAGATCTGGCGGAAGGTTCGTTCCAGACCGTTATTCCGGAAATCGATGCCCAGGATCCGAAAGACGTGGGTCGTATCGTTCTGTGTAGCGGCAAGGTCTACTACGACCTGTTGGAAAAGCGCCGTGCCGAAGGTCGTGACGACATCGCCATCGTGCGTATCGAGCAGCTGTATCCATTCCCTGAGGACGACCTGATCGAAGTCCTGGCTCCGTACAAAAACGTCAAACACATCGTTTGGTGTCAGGAAGAGCCGATGAACCAGGGTGCCTGGTACTGCAGCCAGCATCACATGCGTCGCATCATCAGCGGTCACAACAAGTCGCTCGTACTCGAGTACGCGGGCCGTGACGCTTCTGCTGCCCCAGCTTGTGGTTACGCATCGATGCACGCTGAGCAGCAGGAAAAACTGCTGCAAGATGCCTTCACTGTTTAACGCCTTCGCGCACCTGAAACCGAATTTAAGGAACCACAGATAATGGCTATTGAGATCAAAGCCCCCACTTTCCCGGAATCGGTTGCCGATGGCACCGTTGCCACCTGGCACAAACAACCGGGCGAGGCCGTCAAGCGCGACGAACTGATCGTCGACATCGAGACCGACAAGGTTGTGCTGGAAGTTCTGGCCACCGCTGACGGCGTACTGGGCGCTATCGTCAAGAACGAAGGCGACACCGTTCTGTCCGACGAAGTTCTGGGCTCCATCGTTGAGGGCGGCGCTGCTGCTCCTGCTGCCGCCGCCGCTCCGGCCGCTGCCGCTGCTGCCCCGGCTGCTGCCGACGGCGAAGACGATCCAATCGCTGCTCCTGCCGCGCGCAAGCTGGCTGAAGAGAACGGCATCAACATCGCTTCCGTTGCCGGCACCGGCAAAGGCGGTCGTGTGACCAAGGAAGACGTGGTGGCTGCTGTTGCCGCCAAGAAAGCCGCTCCGGCTGCCGCGCCTGCCAAGGCTCCGGCTCCAGCCGCTGCTGCTCCAGTCTTCGCTGCCGGCGATCGCGTCGAGAAGCGCGTACCTATGACCCGCCTGCGTGCCAAGGTTGCCGAGCGTCTGGTTGAAGCCCAGTCGAACATGGCCATGCTGACCACCTTCAACGAAGTCGACATGACCGAAGTCATGGCTCTGCGTTCGAAGTACAAGGACCTGTTCGAGAAGTCCCACAACGGCGTACGCCTGGGCTTCATGTCGTTCTTCGTCAAGGCCGCTACCGAAGCCCTGAAGCGCTTCCCGGCTGTGAACGCCTCGATCGACGGCTCCGACATCGTCTACCACGGCTACGCCGACATCGGTGTTGCGGTGTCCAGCGACCGTGGTCTGGTGGTTCCGGTTCTGCGTAACGCCGAGCTGATGAGCCTGGCTGAAATCGAAGGCGGCATCGCCACCTTCGGCAAGAAGGCCCGCGACGGCAAGCTGTCGATGGAAGAGATGACCGGTGGTACTTTCACCATCACCAACGGTGGTACTTTCGGTTCGATGATGTCGACCCCGATCGTCAACCCGCCGCAAGCAGCGATCCTGGGCATGCACAACATCCTGCAACGTCCTATGGCAATCAACGGTCAGGTGGTAATCCGTCCGATGATGTACCTGGCGCTGTCCTACGATCACCGTCTGATCGACGGTAAAGAAGCCGTGACGTTCCTGGTGACCATCAAGAACCTGCTGGAAGACCCAGCGCGTCTGCTCCTGGACATCTAAAAAGCAGTTGCAAGCTGCAGGCGACCCGCCTCGGGCCCTCAGGGCCGGAGGCTTAAGCTTGCGGCTGCAGCTTCTAGCTTGCCGTTAAAAGGAACCTTTTATGACTCAGAAATTCGACGTGGTAGTGATTGGTGCGGGCCCAGGCGGTTATGTCGCCGCAATCAAGGCCGCACAACTCGGTTTCACCACCGCTTGCATCGAGAAGTACACCGATAAAGAGGGCAAGCTGGCCCTCGGCGGTACTTGCCTGAACGTCGGTTGCATTCCTTCCAAGGCGCTGCTGGACAGCTCCTGGAAATTCCACGAAGCCCAGGACGGTTTTGCCATCCACGGTATCAACCACGCTGGCGTGACCATGGACGTACCGGCCATGGTGGGTCGCAAGGCCAACATCGTCAAAGGCCTGACCAGCGGTGTTGCCACCCTGTTCAAAGCCAACGGCGTCACCTCGATCCAAGGCCACGGCAAACTGCTGGCTGGCAAGAAAGTCGAAGTCACCAAGCCTGACGGTTCGGTTGAAGTGATCGAAGCCGAAAACGTGATCCTGGCTCCAGGTTCGCGTCCAATCGACATTCCACCGGCTCCCGTCGATCAGAATGTCATCGTCGACTCCACCGGCGCTCTGGAATTCCAGGCCGTACCAAAACGTCTGGGCGTGATCGGCGCTGGCGTGATCGGTCTGGAGCTGGGCTCGGTCTGGTCGCGCCTGGGCGCGCAAGTGACCGTCCTGGAAGCCCTGGACACCTTCCTGATGGCCGCTGATGCCGCTGTCTCCAAGGAAGCGCTGAAAACCCTGACCAAACAGGGTCTGGACATCAAGCTGGGCGCTCGCGTGACCGGCTCCAAGGTCAACGGCGAAGAAGTCGTAGTGACCTACACCGATGCCAACGGCGAACAGACCATCACTTTCGACAAGCTGATCGTAGCCGTTGGTCGCCGTCCGGTGACCACCGATCTGCTGGCCGCCGACTGCGGCGTGACCCTCGACGAGCGCGGTTTCGTGCACGTTGACGATCACTGCGCTACTACCGTACCGGGCGTCTATGCCATCGGTGACGTGGTGCGCGGCATGATGCTGGCTCACAAGGCCTCGGAAGAGGGCATCATGGTTGCCGAGCGCATCAAGGGCCACAAAGCCCAGATGAACTATGACCTGATCCCTTCGGTTATCTATACTCACCCGGAAATTGCATGGGTCGGTAAAACCGAGCAGGCCTTGAAAGCTGAAGGCGTTGAAGTTAACGTCGGCACCTTCCCGTTTGCCGCCAGCGGCCGTGCCATGGCAGCCAACGACACCGGCGGTTTCGTCAAAGTCATCGCCGATGCCAAGACTGACCGCGTATTGGGCGTCCACGTGATTGGCCCAAGCGCTGCGGAACTGGTTCAGCAAGGTGCGATCGGCATGGAATTCGGCACCAGCGCCGAAGACCTGGGCATGATGGTTTTCTCCCATCCGACCCTGTCCGAAGCCCTGCACGAAGCAGCTCTGGCTGTGAATGGCACTGCCATCCACATTGCCAACCGCAAGAAACGCTAAGCAATAATAAGAAACCACGGCGGTTGGCCCGTCGTGAGCCTTGTGCGCAAGACTCACCGCGGAATATCCGCTGGACTCGACCTCTCAGGGTAGCGCCACACACTGGACCGGGGCCCAGGCTCCAGGTTCAGGTGTGGCGCTGGTTTGAGAGGAGCGGTCACAGGTGGTGCGGCACTCAATCTTGAGCGCAGCGCCGAATGCGCAGTACCTAACGAAGACGGTAAAAAGCATGAATCTTCACGAGTATCAGGGTAAGCAGCTGTTCGCTGAATACGGCCTGCCAGTATCCAAAGGCTACGCGGTAGACACCCCGGAAGAAGCAGCAGAAGCTTGCGACAAAATCGGCGGCTCCGAGTGGGTTGTCAAAGCCCAGGTTCACGCCGGTGGTCGCGGTAAAGCGGGCGGCGTTAAGCTGGTTCGCAGCAAAGAAGACGCTAAGGCATTCGCTCAGCAGTGGTTGGGCAAGCGTCTGGTGACCTATCAGACTGATGCCAATGGCCAGCCTGTCACCAAGATCCTGGTTGAATCGTGCACTGATATCGCTAAAGAGCTGTACCTGGGCGCTGTCGTTGACCGTTCGAGCCGTCGTATCGTGTTCATGGCTTCCACCGAAGGTGGCGTGGACATCGAGAAAATCGCTCACGACACTCCAGAAAAAATTCTGAAAGCCACTATCGATCCACTGGTTGGCGCTCAGCCATTCCAGGGTCGCGAGCTGGCTTTCCAGCTGGGTCTGGAAGGCAAGCAAGTTGCCCAGTTCGCCAAGATCTTCGTTGGTCTGGCCAAACTGTTCCAGGATCACGATCTGGCCCTGCTGGAAGTGAACCCGCTGGTGATCAAGGCTGACGGCGATCTGCACTGCCTGGACGCCAAGATCAACATCGACGCCAACGCCATGTACCGTCAGCCTAAGCTGAAGACTTTCCACGATCCGTCGCAAGACGATCCGCGCGAAGCGCACGCTGCCAAGTTCGAACTGAACTACGTAGCCCTGGAAGGCAACATCGGCTGCATGGTCAACGGTGCCGGCCTGGCCATGGGTACCATGGACATCGTCAACCTGCACGGCGGCAAGCCAGCCAACTTCCTCGACGTGGGCGGCGGTGCGACCAAAGAGCGCGTGACCGAAGCCTTCAAGATCATCCTGTCCGACACCAACGTCGCTGCAGTACTGGTCAACATCTTCGGCGGCATCGTTCGCTGCGACATGATTGCCGAAGGCATCATCGGCGCCGTGAAAGAAGTCGGCGTGAAAATCCCGGTTGTTGTTCGCCTTGAAGGCAACAACGCTGAACTGGGCGCTAAAGTACTGGCAGAAAGCGGCTTGAACATCATCGCTGCTACCAGCCTGACCGACGCTGCTCAACAAGTTGTCAAAGCTGCGGAGGGCAAATAATGAGCGTCCTGATCAATAAAGACACCAAAGTTATCTGCCAGGGCATTACCGGTTCGCAAGGTAGTTTCCACACCCAGCAAGCCATCGAATACGGCACCAAGATGGTTGGCGGCGTAACTCCTGGCAAAGGCGGCACCGAGCACCTGGGTCTGCCGGTGTTCAACACCGTGAAAGACGCTGTAGCTGCCACTGGCGCCACCGCCAGCGTGATCTACGTTCCAGCTCCTTTCTGCAAGGACTCGATCCTGGAAGCTGCTTTCGGCGGCATCAAGCTGATCGTCTGCATCACCGAAGGCATTCCTACCCTGGACATGCTGGACGCTAAAGTTAAGTGCGACGAGCTGGGTGTTACCCTGATCGGCCCTAACTGCCCAGGCGTGATCACTCCAGGCGAATGCAAGATCGGCATCATGCCAGGTCACATTCACTTGCCAGGCAAGGTCGGTATCGTTTCCCGTTCCGGCACCCTGACTTACGAAGCTGTGAAGCAGACCACTGACGCCGGTTTCGGTCAGTCCACCTGCGTCGGCATCGGTGGTGACCCGATCCCGGGCTCCAACTTCATCGACATCCTGAAGCTGTTCCAGGAAGACCCGAAGACCGAAGCGATCGTGATGATCGGCGAGATCGGCGGTTCGGCTGAAGAAGAAGCGGCTGCCTACATCAAGGCTCACGTGACCAAGCCGGTTGTTTCCTACATCGCTGGTGTGACTGCTCCTCCGGGCAAGCGCATGGGCCATGCTGGCGCAATCATCTCTGGCGGCAAAGGCACTGCAGACGAGAAATTCGCTGCTCTGCAAGACGCAGGCGTGAAAACCGTGCGTTCGCTGGCAGACATCGGCAAGGCCCTGGCCGAGCTGACCGGTTGGGCTGTCAAGTAAGCCTCGCGCTTAGCTGACGCAAAACCAGCAAAGGCCACCTTCGGGTGGCCTTTGTGCTTTCTGGTGCAGGAGACGGCTTGCGGGCGAAGAGGCCTTCAGGTCCGATGCTGACCTGGGGGAGAGCTGCGCTGGCAAGCCAGCTCCTACACAAGCCAGCTCCTGCACAAGCTGGTCTCCGCGATTGGGTTCCCAGCATGCTGGCTGTTGTGCGGGGTGGGATTAAGTCCGGTGGAAATATTATTTCGAAAATGCGACATCCCAATGTCGCATATCAGAAAATTCTTACTGCGTCGGTGCGTTCGTCTTGCAGATTCGGTAGGCTAGCCGCCTCTTTTTGCGTCTGCTGCCCACAAGGTAGCTGCGCGCTAAACGGGTCAGTCTTATACAGATTGACAGCATTTCCCTCACCCATAAGGGAAATCCCTCTCTAAATTCCGATTCAGTAGTGTGGTATTTCCTTAATGAAAGTGTTGAAAGGCCAGGACATTCTGGCACTCGGCTTCATGACTTTTGCCCTGTTTGTCGGGGCTGGCAACATCATCTTCCCGCCTATCGTCGGTTTGCAGTCCGGACCCCATGTCTGGATGGCGGCGCTGGGCTTCCTGATCACCGCGGTCGGTCTGCCGGTGATCACTGTGGTTGCCCTGGCCAAGGTCGGTGGCGCCATGGACGCACTGAGCACGCCTATCGGCAAGGTGGCCGGCGGCCTGCTGGCCGCGGTCTGCTACCTGGCTGTAGGCCCACTGTTCGCTACGCCGCGTACCGCCACTGTGTCCTTTGAAGTGGGCCTGGCGCCGCTGACCGGCGAAAGCCCGCTGGCGCTGTTCCTCTACAGCTCGGTGTACTTCCTGCTGGTGTTCTTCATCTCCCTGTACCCGGGCCGCCTGCTGGACACCGTCGGGCGCTTCCTGGCACCGCTGAAGATCATCGCCCTGGCTGTGTTGGGTATTGCCGCCTTTGCTCTGCCGGCCGGCGACATCGGCACCGCCACTCCCGAGTACGTTGCAGCGCCGTTCTCTCAAGGCTTTATCAATGGTTACCTGACCATGGATACCCTGGGCGCCCTGGTGTTCGGCATCGTCATCGTCAATGCCATTCGTTCCCGTGGGGTCGAGTCGCCCAGGCTGATCACTCGCTACGCAGTGATCGCCGGCCTGATCGCCGGCGTTGGCCTGGCGCTGGTCTACGTCAGCCTGTTCCGCCTGGGCTCGGGCAGCCATGAAGTGGCCGCCGGCGCCAGCAATGGCGCCGCGGTATTGCACGCCTATGTGCAGCACACTTTCGGTTCCCTGGGCAGCGGTTTCCTTGCGGTGCTGATCTCTTTGGCCTGTCTGGTGACTGCCGTGGGCCTGACTTGTGCCTGCGCCGAGTACTTCAGCCGCGTCCTGCCGCTGTCCTACAAGACTCTGGTAGTGATCCTCGCGGCATTTTCGCTGCTGGTATCGAACCTGGGCCTGACCAAGCTGATCGCTTTCTCGATCCCGGTACTGACCGCGATTTACCCACCGTGCATTGCCCTGGTGGCCCTGAGCTTCTGCAAGGACTTCTGGCAGGACCAGCGCCGTATCGTCGGCCCGGTGATGCTGGTGTCCTTCGTGTTTGGCCTGATCGATGCTCTCAAGGGCGCAGGCTTGGCCGGCTGGATGCCAACCGAGCTGTCGCACCTGCCGCTGAGCGAGCAGGGCTTGGCGTGGCTGGTGCCGTCGGTGATCGTGCTGGTGGTTGCGGTGATCTGCGATCGCCTGCTGGGCAAGCGCAGCGAAGCCCTGGCCTGACCCGAGACCGATGTTCGGGGGCGCCACAAGCGGCCCTTGAGCACCCATGAAAATGCCCCGCATCGATGGATGTGGGGCATTTTTTATGGGCGCGGGTCGGTGTCTTTTTCCTCGGTGGGGCGTCGAAGCAGTGCCCTTTGCTTTTGTCTTCTGCCAACGCCTTACAGGAATTTGCATGTCGTTCGTCCAAGCCAATCTGATCCATCTGCTGGCCGCCCTGTGGTTCGTCGTCTGCTGGGGTGGCTACACTCGCTATGCCAGCTGGAAGGGCCGCGATACCGCCTGCCTGGCCAGTGTCCTGCACCTGTATCGCGAGGACTGGATGCGCCGCATGCTGCTGCGGGACAACCGTATCGCCGACGCCAGCGTGATCGGCAACCTGGAGCGCAACGCTTCGTTCTTCGCCTCCAGTACCCTGATCATCCTGGCGGGCATCCTCACCGTGCTCGGGGCCTCGGAGCGCGCGGTGTCGCTGTTGGCGGACATTCCGATGGTCCAGCAGGCCTCCCAGGGCATGTCGGAGATCAAGTTACTGTGCCTGGCGCTGGTGTTCGTCTATGCCTTCTTCACCTTCAGCTGGTGCATGCGCCAATACAACTTCGCCGCGGTGCTGGTGGGATCGGCGCCGATGATCGGCGAGCGACATGTCTCCGAACAGGAGCGCAAGGCGTTTGCTTCGCGGGCAGCCCGGGTGATTTCCATGGCGGCCAACCAGTTCAACTTTGGATTGCGTTCCTATTACTTCGGCATGACCATGCTGGCCTGGTTCGTCAGTCCCTGGCTGTTCATGCTAATGAGTGCAGGCGTGGTATTTGTCCTGTATCGGCGGGAGTTTCACTCCGACGTACTTGACGTCATGGTCTATACCCCGACTGAACAGCCTTTGTCCGATAGCCCCAAAGACGCAGTCTGAGGGGGGAGGGCTTATCGATTGATCTGTTGTCCGGTTAAACGGAGTTGGCCAATGAGCAATCTGCGTGCCCTGATGTGCCTGTGCTTTTCTTTCATGTTGCTGTCGGGCTGCCGGGTGCAAACCCTGTATCTGAATGGCGACGCGCGGGGGCAGGTGGTGGATGCATTGAGCGGTATCCCGATCGTCGGGGCCAGAGGTGCCTTGTGTGGGGTGGAGTTCCTGACAGGCGAGGATGGACGCTTCAAGGTCGAGCAAGCAACCGACTGGGAGCTGGTGATGGTGCTGGCCGGCCGCGGGCCTCAGGACACCCCGCACCCTTGCTACATGAGTATCACCGCGGCCGATTACCAGGCTCGCCAATGGTTGGCGCCTTTTAGCGCCCACTATGACTTTCCCATCAGGCTGTTGCCCGCATCCAGTTCCTTGCACTATGCGTTGGAGTCTTCAGACAATGGAGTGGCGGGATACCCGTTGCAGGCAGAGCCGCGTCAGGGCGAGTTGTTCCTGGAATCAGGGTATTGAGCTTCAGGACTTAGTTACATGTTCGACAACTAAGCACGGTTGTATTGAGCCGCTGTTTTGCGGACAAGAAAAAGCCCGCACTTGGCGGGCTTTTTTGTGTTGCGCTAAAACCGACTTAGTTGGTTTTAGGGGCTGCTTCCTTGGCGCTTTCTTCAGCAGCGGCCTTGTTGGATTCAGCCTGATCTTTGGCGGCTTCGGCGTTTTCTTTCGCTGCCTCGTTCACTTTATCCTGAGCTTCGTTCATTTTCTGTTGAGCTTGCTCAGCATGTTGGTTGGCATCTTGAGCTTTGTCCTCGGATTTTTTGTCGCAGGCAGCCAGACCGAGGGAAGCGGTCAGCATCAGGGCAATAGCTAAAGTCTTACGCATGGGGTGTTTCTCCTTAGTGAAGATATCTACTGGCCTTTCGATCATGGCCTTGTGATTTAAGTTCCTTGAGACTCACAGATATATTAAGTATTCGTTTCACGGAACTTTTGTCTGCTTCATTCAATGCACATTCCTGACAATAACAAGAGGCATAAGCCATGGTGCAGAACCCAATTTTCGAGCGTGCGACGCGCTTTCTTTCCGCTCTGCGCCACTGTCAGGTGCTGGATATCAGGGTGCATAGCGCCTCTGTGGAAGGCATGACTCTGACCTTGCCCTATAGCCCGCAGATTGTCGGTGACCCGCAAACCGGGATCATTCATGGCGGTGCCCTGACCACGTTGATGGACAGCGCCTGTGGCATGGCCACCCTGTGCGTGCTGCCTGAGTTCGAGGTGTGTCCGACCCTGGACCTGCGCATAGACTATATGCATCCGGCGATGCCTCATCACGACGTGCACGGCTTTGCCCAGTGTTACCGGGTCACCACTGACGTGATTTTTACCCGTGGCTTTGCCTATCAGGATGATCCCGAACGCCCCGTGGCTCACGTGGTCGGCACCTTCATGCGCATGGGCAAGGGGCTCAAGGGTAGTCGCGGGCTCGCCAGTTCCATCAAGGGAGAGCGGGCATGAGCGTGAGTCTTCCAGCGTTATTGGAGCAGGCTCGCCAGCAGAGCGATTACACCGCGTTGCTGGAGCAGATTCCCTACGCCAGATTGATCGGCATCGAGTGCACGCCACTGGGGGATGAGTTGCTGTTTCGCCTGCCGGCCAATAAGGACAATATCGGCAACCCCCTGCTGCCGGCCCTGCATGGTGGGGTGATCGCCGGTTTCATGGAGCTGGCGGCAGCCTTGCATTTGCTGATTCTCACCGGTTCGCCCGGCGTGCCGAAGATCATCGATTTTTCCCTGGACTACCTGCGTGCCGGACAGTTTCGTGACACCTTCGCTCGCTGCCAGGTATGTCGGCAGGGGAGGAGGGTGGCCAACGTCGCCATCACGGCCTGGCAGAGCACCGCCGACGAGCCAATTGCGACCGCCCGGGCACATTTCAAGATCGAAGAGAGTCTCGCCCCTTGAAATCCTGCGAGCGACCCCCACTTTCATGTCATCCCGCCGCCCTCCGCTTCCGGAACGCGGCCACAGCCATCTGATTGGAGTTTGATGACCATGAGTGTGGAAACTCAAAAGGAAACCCTGGGCTTCCAGACCGAGGTGAAGCAACTGCTGCACCTCATGATCCATTCGCTGTATTCCAACAAGGAAATCTTCCTTCGCGAATTGATCTCGAACGCCTCTGACGCCGTCGACAAATTGCGCTTCGAAGCCCTGTCCAAGCCCGAGTTGCTGGAAGGTGGCGCCGAACTGAAAATCCGTGTGAGCTTCGACAAGGACGCGAAAACCGTCACCCTCGAAGACAACGGTATCGGCATGAGCCGTGAAGATGTGATCACCCACCTGGGGACCATCGCCAAGTCCGGCACTGCCGATTTCATGAAGAACCTCACCGGCGACCAGAAGAAGGACTCGCACCTGATCGGTCAGTTCGGCGTGGGTTTCTACTCCGCGTTCATCGTCGCCGACCAGGTTGAAGTGTTCAGCCGTCGTGCCGGTCTGCCCGCCAGCGAAGGCGTGCACTGGTCGTCCAAGGGCGAGGGCGAGTTCGAAGTTGCGACCATCGACAAGGCCGAGCGCGGTACCCGCATCGTGCTGCACCTGAAGTCCGGTGAAGACGAGTTCGCCGATGGCTGGCGCCTGCGCAACATCATCAAGAAGTATTCCGACCACATCGCGCTGCCGATCGAGCTGCCCAAAGAAGCCGCTGCCGCTGAAGGCGAAGAGAAACCGGCGCTGGAGTGGGAAACCGTCAACCGCGCCAGTGCGCTGTGGACCCGTCCGCGTACCGAGATCAAGGACGAGGAATACCAGGAGTTCTACAAGCACATCGCCCATGACTTCGAGAACCCGCTGAGCTGGAGCCACAACAAGGTCGAAGGCAAGCTGGAGTACAGTTCGCTGCTGTACGTACCGGCCCGCGCACCGTTCGACCTGTACCAGCGTGAAGCGCCAAAGGGGCTCAAGCTCTACGTGCAGCGCGTATTCGTCATGGACCAGGCCGAGTCATTCCTGCCGCTGTACCTGCGCTTCATCAAGGGCGTGGTGGACTCCAACGACCTGTCGCTGAACGTCTCGCGGGAAATCCTGCAGAAAGATCCGATCATCGATTCGATGAAGTCGGCACTGACCAAGCGCGTGCTGGACATGCTGGAAAAACTGGCGAAGAACGAGCCTGAGCAATACAAGGGCTTCTGGAAGAACTTCGGCCAGGTGATGAAGGAAGGCCCGGCCGAAGACTTCGCCAACAAGGAGAAGATTGCCGGCCTGCTGCGCTTCGCTTCCACACAGGGCGACGACGGCGAGCAGAACGTGTCCCTGGCCGACTACCTGGCCCGCGCCAAGGAAGGTCAGGACAAGATCTACTTCCTCACCGGCGAGTCCTACGCCCAGGTGAAGAACAGCCCGCATCTGGAAGTCTTCCGCAAGAAAGGCATCGAAGTGCTGCTGCTCACCGACCGTATCGACGAGTGGCTGATGAGCTACCTCAACGAATTCGACGGCAAGAGCTTTGTCGACGTGGCGCGTGGTGACCTGGACCTGGGCAACCTGGACTCGGAAGAGGACAAGAAGGCTGCCGAGGAAGTCGCCAAGACCAAGGAGGGCCTGGTGGAGCGGATCAAGACCGCCCTGGGCGAGAGCGTCAGTGAAGTGCGGGTTTCCCACCGCCTGACCGATTCGCCGGCGATCCTGGCCATCGGCGAGCAGGACCTGGGGCTGCAAATGCGCCAGATCCTTGAAGCCAGCGGGCAGAAGGTTCCGGATTCCAAGCCGATCTTCGAATTCAACCCGACTCACCCGCTGATCGAGAAACTCGACGGCGAGCAGAGCGAAGAGCGTTTTGGCGACCTGTCGCACATCCTCTTCGATCAGGCGGCCCTGGCGGCCGGTGACAGCTTGAAAGACCCGGCGGCCTATGTGCGCCGACTGAACAAGCTGCTGGTTGAACTGTCGGTTTAACCACGTTGCAAGAAAAACCCGCTTCGGCGGGTTTTTTCATTCTGGTGTCCCCCTACTGGAGAAGATGCGTCATGAGTCAAATCACAGTGCGTTCCGTGCTCTATCAGATCGATGGTCAGCCCTATGAAGGTCGACTGGCCTTCGATGCCGCCCACCAGGGCGCTCGCCCTGGGTTGCTGATGGCGCCGAACTGGATGGGTGTCAGCGCCGGCGCGGAGAAGATCGCCGAGGCGGTGGCGGCCAAGGGCTACGTGGTACTGATCGCTGATCTGTATGGGCAGGCGGTACGTCCCAGTGACGCCAACCAGGCCGGTGCAGCGATGATGCCTCTCAAGGATGACCGGGCGTTGTTGCGCAAGCGCATGCAAGCGGCGTTCAGCGCCTTGCAGAGCCAGACCGAGGCTGCCGTGGACAGCTCGAAGCTGGCCACCTTCGGTTTCTGCTTTGGCGGCTGCTGCGCCCTGGAGCTGGCCCGCAGTGGCGCGCCAGTGAAGGCGGCGGTGTCGTTCCACGGCACCCTGGACACCCCCAACCCTTGCGATGCGAACAATATCAAGGGTTCGGTACTGGTACTGCACGGTGCGGCGGACCCGTTCGTGGCCAAGGAGCAACTGCCGGCCTTCGAGGCGGAAATGGATGCGGCGGGTGTGGACTGGCAACTGGTCAGCTATGGCGGTGCGGTGCATTCCTTCACCGATACCCACGCCAATGTGCCGGGCAAGATGATGTACGACGCCAAGACCGCGGCGCGGGCCTTCGCCACCATGCATTACCTGCTGGACGAAGTCTTTAGCGGCTGACCCACCGACCCTGATCCCGTAGGAGCTGGCTTGCCAGCGAAGGCGTCAGTGAGAGCAACGCCAGACTCACGGGCCTGTTCGCCGGCAAACCGGCCCCTACCGATCAGTGGCGGGCGGGTGGCAATTCGATACGCTCGCTTTCTCCCGGCACCTGCGGCCAATCCCCGGCCGCCCAGCGTTGGCGCGCCTCCTCGATACGCGCCGGATCGCTGGCGACGAAGTTCCAGTTGATCCGCCGCGGTCCGTCCAGGGGCGCGCCGCCGATCAGCACTGCGTGGCAGTCGCTCTCGGCGAACAGCGTGGCGTTTTCCCCCTCTGGCAATACCACCAGCGAGTGCACGGGTAATGGCTCGCCGTCCAGTCGTGCCTCGCCCTCCAGTACATACAGCGCACGCTGTTGATGCTCGGTGGGAATCAGCAGGCTGGTGGCGGTCTGCAGCCGCAGCTCTGCATACAGGGTGGGGGAGAGCACCGGCACCGGCGACTCCAGGCAGAAACCGCTGCCGGCAATCATCCGAATGCTCACCCCCAGGTTGTCGCTCACCGGCAGGCTGCTGGCCGGATGATGGCTGTAATGCCCCGGGCCTTGTTCCTGCTCCTTGGGTGAGGCCAGCCAGACCTGCAGGCCGTGCATGGCGAAACCCTGGGCCAGCAAGGGCGCTGGCGTGCGTTCGACATGGGCGATGGCGCTGCCGGCGGTCATCCAGCTGACGTCCCCGGCGTCCACGACCTGGTCGGAGCCCAGGCTGTCCTTGTGCTGGATCTGCCCGGCGAACAGGTAGGTCAGGGTGGACAGGCCGATATGCGGATGCTGGCGGATATTCATGCCCTTGCCCGGCGGGTAGCGGGTTTCCAGCATATGGTCGAAGAACACGAAGGGCCCGACGCTGCGGCACTGGGCCGAAGGCAGGGGGCGCAGGATGGGCTGGCCTTCAACGTCCTCGGCACGGGGCCGGATCACGAGGGGGGAGTTCATGGTGGATTCCAGGCTGATCGGGTTATGCCCGGGAGCATAACCCGCTTGTGCCAGCCTTGGCGCTATTGGCTGAAGGCGCCTTCGGAGAGATGAGTCTCGATACTGACTTCGCTGGTGGTCATCAGTTTGTGGATCGGGCAACGGTCGGCCACCCGATGCAGTTCATCACGCTGGGCATCGGTGAGCACGCCCTTGAGGGTCAGCTTCACATGCAGGGCGTACTTGCCTTTCTGCTCTTCGCTGTTGTCGTGCTTGATCTCCACCGTGACTCCGGTCAGCGGGATGTCCTTCTTCTGCGCGTAGAGCTTGAGGGTCAGGGCCTTGCAGGCGCCCAGGGCGGCATCGAAGTAATCGTGGGGCTCGGGGGCGGTGCCTTCGCCACCGGCGGACTTGGGCAGGTCGGTGAACAACTGATGGTCATCGACCTGGATGCTGTGGCGGAAACCTTCGCTGGACTCGGTGTTGACGGTGATGGTCATGGCAAACCTCAGGCAGTGATGAATAAGGATCAGGCTGTAAAGGTGCTGAAGTTATAGAGCATATCGAGGCGCGGGCGTTCCCCTTTTCTGAACCTGCGGCTCGGCGTCGCGGTCTATCCTGCTTCGAACCCTGGGAGGCAAACCGGTGCACTGGAGTCATTTTCACGCAAGCGGTCTATGGGCGCTGCTGATGCTGCCGCTGGCGGTGGCCCAGGCGCGGGACTATGTGTACAGCGACGCGCACCTGCATTACGTGGACTTCTTCCAGGAGTCCGCGGGCATGGACGCCTTGCTCAAGGCGATGGCCGACAACCGCATCGAACAGGTCATGATTTCCGGAATTCCGGTGGCCAAGAAATGGCACGAGGATGAACCCAAGCGTCCACGCTATTACGCCGGTGATGATGCTGATGCCTATTGGTACAGCGCCACCGACGTGCTGGTGGCGGCTGCGGTGAAGCAACTGTCCCCTGAGCAGCGCCAGCGTTTTCATCCCTTCCTGTCCGGCTTCAATCCCAATGACAAGAACTCTGCGGCGCATATCCAACGCATGCTCGACCTTGATCCGGGCCTGTGGCAGGGCATCGGTGAGGTCTTCACCCGCCATGACGACCTCACGGCCTTGACTGCCGGTGATACGCCACGGGCCAATAACGAGGCGATGACCAAGATCTATCACCTGGCGGCGGAAAACGATCTCCCGGTCATGCTGCATTCCAACATCACCTCCAAGCGCGAACGCAACCCGCTGTACCTGGCAGAAATCGAAGAGCCGCTGCGCAATCACCCCCATACGCGCTTTATCTGGGCCCATGCCGGCACCAGCGCCGAGATCCATCGTCACCAGACCCGCCTGGAGTTCTTGCTGCCGACCCTGACGCGGCTGCTGGACAGCTACCCGAACCTTTACATAGACCTGTCCTGGAGCCTGCTCACGCCCTATCTGCTGGATGAGCAGGGCAAGCCCCGCCAGGAGTGGCTGCAGCTGGTGGAGCGCTTCCCGGAGCGTTTCATGCTGGGGTCGGATGTGGTGGGACGGTTCAACAAGCTGGGGCGGGAGCTGCACAGCTTCGATGTCTTCCTCGATGCCTTGCCCGAGGATGTGGCGCGTCAGGTGGCCCATGACAACTTCCTCGCGATCCTCCCCGCCCGCCACCGCAGGTAGGCGCCTCGCCCAGGCCACAGACTGTCATCAGCCTGTCACGCCTGCTTCATAAGCTCGCGCCATCTCAATCAAGGAGCGCGATATGCACTTCACTCGTACCGGCGCCCTGGCGGCGCTGATGATTTTCAGTGGCCTGGCCAGTGCCGAAGTTCATCTGCAAGGCCCTGTGGAATATGGCCTGTTCGAAGGGCCCAAGGCCGAGCTGCAGTCGGGGGAGCGGGTGCTGCGCCGCAGCAACGAGAAGATCCAGCAGACTTCCGTGGTGCCCGCCAAGCTGGGGACCAAGTTCGGCATGCGCTACCAATTGCAGGGCAAGGTGGCCGAGGACCAGCCCCTGACTCTGCTCTACCTGACTCCGGGTATCCGTACCCCGGACGGTGCGCGCCATGACAAGTTCGAGATCACCCAGAAGCTGGTGCCCAATGCGCCTCAGGATGTGATGGCCTACGAATTCACGGAGAGCCACGAAGTAGTGCCCGGCGAATGGCACTTCATGGTCTTCCAGGGTGACCGATTGTTGGCAGAACAGCGATTTTCTGTGCGCTGAATCGTTTTACGCCCAAGTATTGGAGTGCTAGGGCGTTTTGATATCACGTTTTTGTCTTACGCAATTTTCCAACGGCCCGATACCGTCTAAGAGCACCCTGCTGCAAGGTCTTGCAGCGCTCTAGGAAGGAGCCAGAGGAATGAGCCTCAGAAGCCTCAATATCGCACCGCGCGCAAGCCTGGGTTTCGGCTTGCTGGCGCTGATGGTGTTTGCCCTCGGGGCATTCGCCCTGATGCAGATGGCCAATATGCGCCAGCAGTCCGATGAAGTGGAAAGCAATTGGCTGCCCAGCGTCATGTCCGTCGGTGACATGAGTCAGGACCTGTTACGCATTCGCGCCCTGACCCTGCGTCTGCTGATCAATCGCGACCCGCAGGCGATTGCCCAGAACGAAAACAAGATCAACGACATCAAGAGTGGCCTGAGTGTTGCCCAGGGGCGCTATGAGTCGTTGATCGTGCTGCCCCAGGAGCGGGTCCTGTTCGACCGTTTCAAGGCCATTGAGAAACAGTACCTGCAGCGCCAGGCCCAGGTCATGGCCTTTTCCAGCCAGAACCAGCTGGAAGAGGCGGTCAAGATGGTCAATGGCGAAATGAA
>NZ_MOAK01000028.1:5500-25571 GCF_003732485.1 Pseudomonas protegens | reverse complement strand
AAGCAGAGCGCGACCCAGGCCACGGATCTGGCCCAGGCCGTGTTCAGCAAGTCACGGGTCTGGGTGGTGAGCATGATCGTGGTGGCGGCGCTGGTGACCATTGGTCTGGCATTGTTGCTGACCCGCAGCATTGTCCTGCCCCTGGCCCAGTCCCTGAGTGTCGCCGAGGTGGTGGCTGGCGGTGACCTGACGGGGGACATCACGGTGGTTGGCAAGGATGAGCCGGCACGCCTGCTGCAGGCGCTCAAGGCGATGCAGCACAGTCTGCGGGAAACCATCCGGCGTATTTCCGACTCTTCCAGCCAGTTGGCCTCCGCTTCGGAAGAGCTCAGTTGCGTGACCGAGGATGCGACCCGGGGCCTGCATCAGCAGAGCCTGGAAATCGAGCAGGCGGCCACGGCGGTGAATCAGATGACCGCGGCGGTGGAGGAGGTGGCAAGCAATGCCGTAGCCACGTCCGAAGCCTCCCGGGAGTCGGACCGGATCGCCCAGCATGGGCGTGAGCAGGTGCATCAGACGGTGCTGTCCATCGAGTCGCTGGCTGAGGATGTGACGACCAATGCCAGTCAGGTGGAAGACCTGGCGCATAAGGTCTATGGCATCAGCAAGGTGCTGGATGTGATTCGCTCCATCGCCGAGCAGACCAACCTGCTGGCACTGAACGCGGCCATCGAGGCTGCGCGGGCCGGGGATGCCGGGCGCGGGTTTGCCGTGGTGGCGGACGAAGTGCGGGCCCTGGCCCATCGGACCCAGCAGTCGACCCAGGAAATCGAGCAGATGATCGGCGGTATCCAGCAAGGCACCGACCAGGCGGTCAGTTCCATGCAGCACAGCAACAACCGGGCTCGCTCGACTCTGGAAGTGGCCAAGGCGGCAGGGCAGGCGCTGGAGGAAATCGCTACGGCCTTCACCCTGATCAACGAGCGCAATATCGTGATTGCCAGTGCCTCGGAGCAGCAGGCAGCGGTGGCGCGGGAGGTGGATCGCAATCTGATGAATATCCGCGATCTGGCGCTGCAGACCTCGGCGGGGGCCAACCAGACCAGCGCCGCCAGCCAGGAGTTGTCGCGGCTGGCCGTGGATCTGAACACCATGGTGGCGCGCTTCTCGGTGTGAGGCTGTTTGGCCGGCAATCCGCCTCATACAGGAGGCGTAGGAGCCGGCTTGCCGGCGAACTCCAGGCGAAAAAAAAGCCCCGAACCAGTCGGGGCTTTTTCATTCGGCGAAGCGGCGGGGCTTACTTGCCCTGCCAGCGTTTCAGCACCAGGGTGGCGTTGGTGCCACCGAAGCCGAAGCTGTTGCTCATCACGGTGTTGATGGTGGCGTCTTCGCGAGTCTTGGTCAGGATAGGCATGTCGGCCACTTCCGGATCCAGTTCGTCGATGTTGGCCGAACCGGCCATGAAGTTGCCTTCCATCATCAGCATGCAGTAGATCGCTTCGTGAACGCCGGCGGCGCCCAGGGAGTGACCCGACAGGCTCTTGGTGGAGCTGATGGCCGGGGCCTTGTCGCCGAACACTTCACGCACGCCCTTCATCTCGGCAACGTCGCCGACCGGAGTCGAAGTGCCGTGGGTGTTCAGGTAGTCGATCGGTGCGTCGACGGTGGACATGGCCATTTCCATGCAGCGGATTGCGCCTTCGCCGCTTGGAGCCACCATGTCGTAGCCATCGGAAGTGGCGCCGTAGCCGACGATTTCCGCGTAGATCTTGGCGCCACGGGCCAGAGCGTGTTCCAGCTCCTCGACCACCACCATGCCGCCACCGCCGGCAATGACGAAACCGTCACGCTTGGCGTCGTAGGCGCGGGAGGCCTTTTCCGGGGTTTCGTTGTACTGGGTGGACAGGGCGCCCATGGCGTCGAACAGGAACGACTGGGTCCAATGCTCTTCTTCACCGCCACCGGCGAAGACGATGTCCTGCTTGCCCATCTGGATCTGTTCCATGGCGGTACCGATGCAGTGAGCACTGGTGGCGCAGGCAGAAGCGATGGAGTAGTTCAGGCCCTTGATCTTGAACGGCGTGGCCAGGCAGGCGGAAACGGTGCTGCTCATGGTCCGCGTAACGCGGTATGGGCCAACGCGCTTGACGCCTTTCTCGCGCAGGATGTCCAGCGCTTCCATCTGGTTCAGGGTCGAAGCACCGCCGGAGCCGGCGATCAGGCCGGTGCGGGGGTTGGATACTTGCTCTTCGCTCAGGCCGGAGTCGGCGATGGCGTCTTTCATGGCCAGGTAGGCATAAGCCGCTGCGTGGCCGACGAAGCGATAGATCTTGCGATCGATCAGCTCTTCAAGGTTCAGGTCAATGGAGCCGGAAACCTGGCTACGCAGACCCATTTCGGCATATTCCGGGTTGAAGCGGATGCCAGGGCGACTTGCACGCAGGTTAGCGGAGACGGTCTCTTTGTCATTGCCCAGGCACGAAACAATGCCAAGACCTGTGATAACGACGCGGCGCATGCGGATAACCCTTAGAAGTTGTCAGTTGAGGTAAACACGCCGACCCGGAGGCCTTCGGCGGTATAGATTTCGCGGCCGTCAACGCTGACCGAACCATCGGCGATGGCCATGTTCAGCTTGCCCTTGAGCACGCGCTTGATGTGAATGTTATAGGTGACTTTTTTCGCGGTCGGCAGTACCTGGCCGAAGAATTTAACTTCCCCCGAACCCAGGGCACGGCCGCGGCCCGGCAGGCCTTGCCAGCCGAGGAAAAAACCGACCAGCTGCCACATGGCATCCAGGCCCAGGCAGCCCGGCATCACCGGATCGCCTTCGAAGTGGCAAGCGAAGAACCACAGGTCTGGAGTGATATCCAGCTCAGCGACCAATTCACCTTTACCGTACTTGCCACCCTCTTCGCTGATATGGGTGATGCGATCCACCATCAGCATGTTGGGGGCGGGCAGTTGCGCGTTACCTGGGCCGAACAGCTCACCGCGACTGCAGCGCAGCAGGTCTTCCCGAGTAAAGGCGTTTTGTTTGGTCATGCGAGCTCCTCAATAGTCCCGTGCGGCAGGGTTGGGCAATCTTCCCGGCCGATCGAAGCGTTCATGCCTCGAGCCGGCAGCCTACTCATAGACTATTGCGTTGTAGTGAAAGTCACAGCACAAAGGGCATGAATGTACACTTGTGCACTGAAATTTTTTTTGAGGGCCTTTTCAGGGCCCCGTCGGGTGCTTAAGACTGCCGCACTTTCGCCCGTCACGCCAGTCGTAGCTGTTCGAAAATAGCCGGTTATTGCACCCAACGTTGGAGAATTTGCTGCAGATCCGCACGCTTGAACGGCTTGGCCAGGTAGTCGTTCATGCCCGCGGCGAGGCAGGCTTCACGGTCGCCCTGCAAGGCATTGGCGGTCAGGGCGATGATTGGCAAATCGGCACAGCCGGGCAGTTGGCGGATCTGCCGGGTGGCTTCATAGCCGTCGACCAGTGGCAGTCGGCAGTCCATCAAAATAGCCTCGAAAATCAGGCTTTCGGCGCTGCGTACCGCCTGGGCACCGTCAGTGACGATGCTCACGGTGAAGCCCAGGCTGCGCAACATGGCCTGGATCACGGTCTGGTTCACCGGGTTGTCCTCCACCAGCAGCACGTTGCGGCCATCGCCCTGATGTGCGCTGGTACTCACCCGAGGGGCCAGCACTGGCAGGCTTTGCTGGAACAGCGCCAGGGGGATTTCCAGGGTGAATACCGAGCCCTGTCCTTCCTCGCTCTGGGCGCGCAGGGTGCCGCCCATGCGTTCAGCCAGGGTCCGAGCGATCGGCAGGCCCAGGCCCGTGCCGCCGTAGCGTCGGGAGATCGAACTGTCGGCCTGCTGGAATGCATCGAACATCAGTTCCAGGCTGGCGGGGCTGATGCCGATCCCGCTGTCGCGCACCGAGCAGGTGAACCACAGGAGTTCGTGATCCAGGGCCTGCCACTGGGGCTCGATGGTGACGCTGCCCTGTTCGGTGAACTTCAGCGCGTTGCCGATCAGGTTGACCAGGATCTGGCGGATTCGCGTCGGGTCGCCCTTGACCTGCAGCGACTCCATGCCCGGCGGCAGCCGCAGCTGCAGGTCCAGGCCTCGTTGCAATGCGCTGTGCTGGAAGGCCTGGGCCGAGCTGCTGATCAATTCGGCAAGGTTGAACGGAATGTGTTCCAGTTCCAGGGCCGAGCGCTCGATGCGCGAAAAATCGAGGATGTCATTGATCACCTTCAGCAGATGCTCGGTGGATTCCGAAGCCAATGCCGCGTACTCGCTCTGCTCCTGGGTCATCTCGGTGGTTTCCAGCAGTTGCAACATGCCCAGCACGCCGTTCATCGGGGTACGCAACTCATGGCTCATCATCGCCAGGAAGTCCGATTTGGCCTTGTTCGCCCGCTCTGCATCTTCCCGGGTCTGGATCAGTTGTGACATTGCCTGTTGCTGCTCACGGCTGGCCAGTTCCAGGCCGGCGGCGAGGTTGTTGATATGTCGCGCCAGATTGCCCAGCTCGCCGTCATCGACAATCGGCAGCGGCGTCTTGAAGTCGCCTTCCTGGATCGCCTTCACCGCGTGGCCCATGGCGCGGATGGGTTGCGCCAGGCCGGCCGCCAGGCGTCGGGCCAGGAAGAAGGTGAACAGCAAGGCGAACAGGGCGAGAATCCCGGCCTTGAGGAGGATTTCCTGCTGACGCTGGCTGAAGGCGTCATTGGACATGCCGACAATGACCCGCCCCAGGTAACCGTCACCCTGGGGGCTCAGGCTGGCGGGATCATTCTGCAGAAAGTCGTTGTGCACCTGGATGCGCTGCAAGCGTATCGGCGCCTGGAATACCTTGATCTGTTGGGCATGGTTGTGACTGGCGGACGGCTGCTCGACATACACCAGGATGTTGTTGGCGCTGTCCTGGACCTCCAGAAAGTGCACATGGGGCGTGGCCAGGGTGGCTTGCAACAGGCTTTCCAGGCCTTCGTTGTTGCCGGAGATCACCCCGTACTCGGTGGCGGGGGCCAACTGGTTGGCTATCAGTTGGCCGGTGTGGTTCAGCTCTTGGCGCAGATCCTGGAGACGCACGAAGGTGAAGAAGCTGATCAGCAACAGGGTCAGGAGCAGGGCCGGGCCCAGGCTGATGAGCTGAGTGCGGGTCTGGATATCCCATCGGCGACGCAATGTCATGGGTGTTTCTCTCCTTCACTCAACTGGCGGGCTAGAGTTTCCGGGTCGATTTCCTCGATGCCCAGGGAACGTGCCACCTGTGGATTGCTCAGTACTTTGAAGGCCGCCGGGTACAGCTCCCTGGGCCAGCGGGGCGGTGGTTGATCCAGCAGGCTGTCCAGGGTCTGCAGCCAGTCCTGCTGGTCGCTGTAGGTGCTGGCCAGGCTGCCGGCCCTGACGAAGCCGGCATTGGGCCCGATCAGCGCCTGTTGCCGGGCGTAGCTGCTCAGCAGCAGGTTCTTCACGGTTTTTGGGTTGTACAGCCTGGGGTCGTCCAGGCCCAGCAACACCTCGCTGTTGCGCAATAGGTTCTGCAGCGGGCGGCTGTCATTGGTGCTGTTCCAGGGTTCGGCGATGATTTCCATTTCCATGGATTGCGCTGCGTCGCGCAGCTCCTTGAGCAGGAACTGGCTGTCCTCGCTGTACAGCACGCCGACCCGGCGCACCTGGGGCAACACTTTGTGGATCAACCTCAGTTGGCGGCTCAGGGGCGGGTCGCTCCAGAGCAAGCTGAGTTTGGGGTGAGGCGTGCCTTGCAGGCGCTGCTGGGCCTGCAGGCGGCTGATCCGCAGGACCAGGGTGGCCGGTCCTTGCGGGTCTTGCAGGCGCCAATCGAGGCTTTGCGGGTCCAGCAGGATCAGGCGCGTGGCCCCGGGCAGTTGGCTCGGTGCCGGCAGTTGTGCCAAGGGCACGAAGCGCACCTGGTCCTGAGGCCGCAGGGTGGCCAGTTCCTCGGTGAAGGTACGCACGCTGTCGTTGTCTTCACTGGCGGTCAGCAGCACTTCGGCTGCCCGCAGCGGAGTCGCCAGCAGCATGCCCAGGAGGATCAGGCAGAGACCGAGACAGCGATGAATGCCCAGGGCCTTCCAGGGCCCGCGCTGGCTCATGCTAGAACTCCAGCTCGGCACTGAGGTAGGCCACGTGCCGTGAGTCGTAGAGGTTGTCGGCGAAGGTGGTGGGCTCATGGTCAAGCCGCTGTTGCAGCGTGCCCGCCAGCTCCAGGCTGGCCTTGCCCAGTACCAGGCGCTTGGCGATGCGGGTGTCGATGCGCTGGAAGCGGTAGCCGTTGAGGGCGTTGTCACCATAGTAGAAGAGGGCGCTGGACCAGCCCTGGCCCCAATTGCGCAGCCAGCCGGCAGAACCGCTGTTGCTGGCGGTCAGGTGCTGGTCCAGGCGATTGCTGGCTTGCGCATGGACATAGGCGTAGGTCAGGCGCAGGCGGTCGGCGCGGCTCAGTTGCCAGTCCAGCTGGCTCTCGGTGCCGGAGAAGCGCGACGAGTTGTTGTTGCTGGCGATGTACTGGTTGTTGCGCAGCGGTTCGCTGATCATTCCGCTGATTTCGTCGTAGAACAGCTTGATGTCCAGATTCAGTGCCTGGTCGATGAAATAGCCGTTGTAGCCCAGCTCCCGAGAGCGCATGTGCTCCTGGTCAAGATTGCCGGGGCCACGGGTCCTGACGAAGTACTGGGCGCTGTTCTGGCCGTAGACCGGAGCACTCAGACCGGTGACCCGGTAGCTCCAGTTGACGTTGTTCTCGAACATGTCCGCAGAGCGGATGGCTTCCGAATACACTGCGCGCAGCCCGTGGCGCGGGTTGATCAGGTAGTTGACGGCGATCCGTGGCGTCAGCGAGTTGCCGGTCAGCTGGGTGTCTTCGTACATAGCCCCGCCCTGGATCAGCCAGTGTTCGCTGGCCCGCCACTCCAACTGGCCGAACAGGCGCCAGGTGGTGTCGTCGAGGGTGCCGTTGAAGTAGGTTTCGGAGTCGGCCCGGTCGTAACGATAGTTCATGCCGCTGACCAGCCGCAGGTTATCGCTGAGGCTCAGGGTGTCCTGCAACTCCAGGTCGTAGCGGGTTTCCCGGGCGCTCTGGTCGATATTGCCGCAGACGGTATTCTTGCCGCCGCCGGTTTTCCATTGGTCGATGACCTGGTTGGCCAATGCCTGTTCCGTCGGGGTTCCACCGGGCGCCGCGCTTAAATAATCGGGCATGTGGCGCGCCAGGCGCTCGGCGTAGTTCGGGTTGAGTTGCCACAGGCGTGTCAGCTCGGGGCTGAAGGAAATTGCCGCGTCGCAGGCACGCCAGGTCTGCTGGCGGTCCCAGTGCTGGGCCGAGCCCTGGATATAAAGGCTGTGCTGTGGATTGAGCTCCAGGTTCCAGCGCAGTGACCCGGCGTAGTCCTTGGCCACCACATCGGAGTTGTTGCCTTGCTGGGTTACCCCGTGGAACACCGGCTGATAGGTATAGGGCCGCTGGTTGGTGCCTTCCTTGGCATTCAATTGCCAGTCGATGCTCTGCTGTTCATTGAGCATCTGGCTCACGGACAGACTGAAGCGGTTCAAGCGCTTGCTGTCGCGGTAGTCGGCCCCCAGGCGATTCTTGTCGAAGCCATCATCTTCCTGCCCCGACAACGACAGCCGCAGGTCGCCGCCTTCCCAGCCGGTGCCCTGGCTGGCGTACCAATCGTTGATACCGCGCTGGCCCCGGGTCACCTTGAAGCGCGTGCCGTGGCTGTTGGCGGGTGAGCGGGTAATGATGTTGACCACCGCCATCAGCGCGTTGGCGCCGTAGCTGACGGTGTTGGGGCCACGAAACACTTCGATGCGCTCGATGTCCTCCATGGCCACTGGGATATCGCTCCAGTCCACCGTGGCCAGGCCCGCGCGATACACCGAACGCCCGTCGATCAGCACCTGCATGCGTCGGGCTTCGCTGGCATTGGTGCCGTGGTAGTTGATGGTGGCCTGGTTGCCGCTGATGGCGCCGACCATCATGCCCGGCACCAGGCGCAGCAGTTCGCTGATGTCCCGGGCGCCGCTGGCCTTGATCAGTTCATTGTCGAGCACGGTCATGCTGCCGGGGACCGCGGCAGGGGATTGTTTCAGGCGGGTGGCGGTCAAGACTTGCGGCAGGGCGGAACCGTCGAGAAACAGATCGTCGGCCAGCACCGAGTGGCCGAACAGCATGCCCAGCAGCAATGACAATCGAAGGGGTGAGGGGCCAACGGACACGGCACAGCCTTGAATCTTGAAAGATGGCGCGCATGTTAACCGAGACAGTCGAGTTTTCCAGTCGATAAGCCCGACATTCCCCGAATGACCCCGCCCGTTCCCGACAGATCGTCTGAATGGCCGCTGGGGCTGGTGGTGGGAAAACCGCTCCGTATAATGCCGCCATCGCCACTGCTATGGATAAACGGATTGCATATGACACAACAGCGCCCTATTGCGGTCCTGGGAGGCGGAAGTTTTGGTACCGCCGTGGCCAATCTGCTGGCCGAGAACGGTCACCCGGTGCGGCAGTGGATGCGTGATCCCGAACAGGCCGAGGCCATTCGGGTCAATCGCGAGAATCCGCGCTATCTCAAGGGCATCAAGATTCATCCGGCGGTGGAGCCGGTCACCGACCTGCTGGCCACCCTGAATGACAGTGACCTGTGCTTTGTCGCCTTGCCGTCCAGCGCCTTGCGCTCGGTGCTGGCGCCCCACGCGCAACTGTTGAGCGGCAAGATGCTGGTCAGCCTGACCAAGGGCATCGAGGCCCAGACCTTCAAGCTGATGAGCGAGATCCTCGAGGATATCGCCCCGCAAGCGCGAATCGGCGTGCTCTCCGGGCCCAATCTGGCCCGTGAAGTGGCCGAACACGCCCTGACCGCTACCGTGGTCGCCAGTGAAGACGAAGAACTGTGCCAGCGGGTCCAGGCCGCGCTGCATGGCCGGACCTTCCGCGTCTATGCCAGTGCCGACCGCTTTGGCGTGGAGCTGGGCGGGGCGCTGAAGAACGTCTACGCGATCATCGCCGGCATGGCGGTGGCCCTGGGCATGGGTGAAAACACCAAGAGCATGCTGATTACCCGCGCCCTGGCGGAAATGACCCGCTTTGCCGTGAGCCAGGGCGCCAATCCCATGACCTTTCTCGGTCTGGCCGGTGTTGGTGACCTGATCGTCACCTGTTCCTCGCCCAAGAGCCGCAACTACCAGGTGGGCTTTGCCCTGGGCCAGGGCCTGAGCCTGGAAGAGGCGGTGACCCGCCTGGGCGAAGTGGCGGAGGGCGTCAACACCCTCAAGGTGCTCAAGGTCAAGGCCCAGGAACTGGGGGTCTACATGCCGCTGGTAGCCGGGCTGCACGCGATTCTGTTCGAAGGGCGTACGCTGAATCAGGTGATCGAGCTCCTGATGCGCGGCGAGCCGAAAACCGACGTCGACTTTATCTCCACCAGCGGATTCAACTGAGTAGCACAGGAGCCAGACATGAACGATACGAATTCCGAAGCCAAATACGAATCCATCCTCCTGCGCGTGCTGTGGATGCTGGTGTTCGTGATGGTGTGGCAGGTGGCGCAGTTCCTCCTTGGCACCCTGGTCCTGGTGCAGCTTGTTTATCGGTTGATCTATGGCGCACCCAATGCCAGCCTGATGAACTTCGGTGACAGCCTGAGCCAGTTCCTGGCTCAGATCGGCCGTTTCGGCAGCTTCCATACCGAGCACAAGCCCTGGCCGTTCTCGGATTGGCCAACCCCACGGGCACCTGAAGGGGAGGCTCCCCATAGCGTGCCGCCAGCGCCCCATCCGGTGCGCGATGAGGAGCCCAAGCTGTGAAACTGTGGGTCCTGCGCCATGGCCAGGCCGAATCCCACGCGGCCACCGATGCTCAGCGCAATCTCACCGCCCATGGCCGTGAGGAAGTGCTGGGCAGCGCCGCGCAACTGATTGGCCAGCCCATCAGCGCAATCATCGCCAGCCCTTATGTACGCGCCCAGCAGACTGCCCAGCTGGTACGCGAGGCGCTGGGGTTCGAAGGAGAGGTCCGCACCGTGTCCTGGCTGACGCCGGAGGCCAATCCGCTGCAGGTGCTGCAGCAACTGGACAGTGCGGACAATTTGCTGCTGGTCAGCCATCAACCCCTGGTGGGTAGCCTGATCGGCCTGTTGCAGCATGGCCATCTGCGTGATCCCCAGCCCATGAACACCGCCAGCCTTGCGGAGCTGGAGGGCGACTGGCCTCTGGCGGGACTGATGACCCTCAACGGCGTCAAGCACCCTTGATGCTGTCGGCGGCCGGGAATCATCCGGCCGCCATCACCTTTTGCACCCGGTCGGTATCGGGTCGTGATCCGCTACATTTCTTAACTTGCAGCGCTCCTTTGTGCGTGGAATAGTCAGCCAAGCAAGTGCTTGGTTGGTATCACGAACAGAATAAAAACAAAGGAGCGAGTCATGTCTGCTGCTTTTAGTTTGCCGCTGCAAGTGTTCTACGAGCGCGAAGCTCGTCATCCCCACCAACGTTTCCTGGTTCAGCCCAGCGCCGGAGGGCAGGTGCAGGCGTTGAGCTGGTTCGACGTCGGCCAACAGGCCCGTCGTGCCGCCCAGTGGTTGCGGGAGCGCCAGCTGGCCCCCGGCAGCCACATTGCAATCATCGGCAAGAACTCCGCCCACTGGATCATCAGCGACCTGGCGATCTGGATGGCCGGGCATGTGTCGGTGCCGCTGTATCCCAACCTCACAGCCGATTCGGTGGCCCAGGTACTGGAGCATTCCGAGTCGGCCCTGGCGTTCATCGGCAAGCTCGATGACTGGCCGGGCATGGCCCCGGGGGTCAAGCCCGGGTTGCCCACCATCCGTCTGCCGCTGGGCCCCGAGGGGCATTTCGATTTCGACTGGGACCAGGTGCAGCGTTGCCAACCGCAGGCGGACAGCCCTTGCCCGCCTGCGGATCAACTGGCCACCATCATCTACACCTCCGGTACCACCGGTCTGCCCAAGGGCGTGATGCACAGTTTCGGCAACCTGGGCTTTGCCGCCAGCCACGGCGTCGGGCTTTTCGGCCTGGGCCCCGAGGATCGGTTGCTGTCCTACCTGCCGTTGTGTCATGTGGCCGAACGCATGTTCGTCGAGATGGCGGCGATCTACACTGGGCAGACCGTGTTCTTTGCCGAAAGCCTCGACACCTTCCTGGCTGACCTGCAGCGAGCCAGGCCCACTGCACTATTTGGCGTGCCGCGGATCTGGACCAAGTTCCAGATGGGGGTCTACAGCAAGGTGCCGGCCAAGCGCCTGGATTTTCTTTTGGGCCTGCCTTTTATCGGCAGGCGCGTCGGTCACAAGGTGCTGGCCGGATTGGGGCTCGACGCATTGCGTCTGGCCTTGTCGGGGGCCGCGCCGGTGCCCCAGACCCTGTTGCACTGGTATCGCCGTCTGGGCCTGGACGTGCTGGAGGTCTACGGCATGACCGAAAGCTGCGGTTATTCCCATATCGGGCGATCCGGGGAGCATGTTCCGGGCTGGATCGGCCGGCCTTGTCCGGAGGTCGAAGTGCGTATCGATGAGGCGGGGGAGGTCCAGGTGCGCAGCGGGGCTACCATGCTGGGGTATTACAAGGATCCGCAGAAAACCGCGGAAACCATCACCGAGGATGGTTTTTTGCGCACGGGTGACAAGGGCGAGCAGGATGCCGCCGGCAATTTGCGCCTGACTGGCCGGCTCAAGGAAATCTTCAAGACCAGCAAGGGCAAGTATGTGGCTCCGGCCCCCATCGAGAATCGCCTGGCGGTGCATGCCCATATCGAGCAGGTATGTGTGGTGGGTGATGGGTTGAGCGCGCCCATGGGCTTGTGTGTGCTTTCGGCGGCCGGCTTGCAGGCCGCTGGCGGCAGCTCCCGGGAAGGACTGCACAACAGCTTGGAAAGCCTACTGGCCCGGGTCAACGGCAGCCTGGACAAGCACGAGCGTTTGCACCGGCTGGTGGTGGTCAAGGACAACTGGGCCGTGGAGAACGGCTTTCTGACCCCGACCCTGAAGATCAAGCGCAATGTGATCGAGGCCACCTATGGCGGGAGTTTTCAAACCTGGAGCGAGCGTAGCGAAGCCGTGCTGTGGCAGGATTGATCGACAAGAACAACCCGAAAGAAGGAAGCGGCGATGAGTCTGTGGCGTACCACTCCGAACATTGAGCAACTGAACGCAATCCAGAAGAACACCATCGGCGAAGTGCTGGATATTCGCTTCGAGTCCTATGACGAGGAGTCGTTGACGGCGAGCATGGTCATCGATCATCGCACCCACCAGCCCTATGGCCTGCTGCATGGTGGCGCATCGGTGGTGCTGGCGGAGAGCGTCGGCTCCATGGCCAGTTATCTGTGCATCGATGCCAGCCAGTTCTATTGCGTGGGCCTGGAGATCAACGCCAACCATCTGCGGGGCTTGCGCAGCGGCCGGGTGACAGCGGTGGCCAGGGCCATTCATATCGGGCGTACCACCCACGTCTGGGACATCCGCTTGAGCAGTGATGAAGGCAAGGCCAGTTGCGTCTCGCGCCTGACCATGGCGGTGGTGCCGCTGGGGCAGAAGCCGCCGGCGCCTTGAGACGACGGGCCATAGGCTGAGCCCGGGTGTCAGCATTCCTGTCCGTTACGGTCATTGCCCTGGTACAGGGCCTTGCGGACAATCGTTGTTGGTTTGGTGGATGGATGAGTCGGTATGTCGCAACAGGTGTTTTTCGCTCACGCCAATGGGTTTCCCTCCGGGACTTACGGCAAGTTGTTCGCTGCCTTGGCGCCTGAATTCCAGGTCAGCCACTTGCAGCAGCATGCCCATGACCCGCGCTTTCCGGTGGACGACAACTGGCGCAGCCTGGTGGACGAATTGATTCACCACCTGCAACAGCAGGCCCAGCCGGTATGGGGCGTCGGACATTCGTTGGGCGGGGTGTTGCACTTGCATGCGGCCTTGCGTTGTCCGGAGCTGTATCGGGGCGTGGTCATGCTCGACTCCCCGGTGCTGACCCGGGCCGATCAATGGGTGATCCGCGCCGCCAAGCGTTTTGGCTTCATCGACCGCTTGACTCCCGCCGGGCGCACCCTGGGACGTCGCGAGGAGTTTGCCGATATCGAAGCGGCCCGCAGCTACTTCTCGCGCAAGACCCTGTTTCGCGCTTTCGACCCGGACTGTCTGGACGCGTACTTGCAGCATGGCCTGCAGCAAGTGGGCGACCGGCTGCGGTTGCGCTTCGATCCGGCTACCGAGATCAGTATCTATCGCGGTGTGCCCCACACCAGCCCTGGCAGCGCCCGCCAGCTAAAGGTGCCTCTGGCGGTGGTGCGGGGGCAGCAGAGCCGGGTGGTGATGCGTCATCACACCAGTGCGGTGGGGCGCATGCCCCAGGGTGAGTCGCTGACCATGCCCGGCGGCCACATGTTTCCCCTTGAACGGCCCGATGCCACGGCGGCCTTGCTCAAGGAGCTGTTCAGCCGCTGGGACGATCGCCAACAACGGAGTTGTGCATGAGCCATACCGTCGAGGAAGTGCGCCTGAGTCTGCCTCACATCGAACTGGCGGCTCATCTGTTCGGCCCCGAAGACGGTTTGCCGGTCATCGCCCTGCACGGCTGGCTGGACAACGCCAACAGCTTTGCCCGGCTGGCGCCCAAGCTCAAGGGGCTGCGTATCGTTGCCCTGGACCTGGCCGGCCATGGTCATTCCGGGCATCGCCCCCTGGGAGCCGGCTACGCCTTGTGGGACTACGTGTACGACGTGCTGCAAGTCGCCGAACAGTTGGGCTGGAAGCGTTTCGCCCTGATGGGCCATTCCCTGGGGGCGATCGTATCCCTGGTGCTGACGGCCGCGCTGCCGGAGCGGGTCAGTCACCTGGCCTTGATCGACGGGGTCATTCCTCCAACCGCCAAGGGTGAGGACGCCGCCGAACGCCTGGGCATGGCCCTGCAGGCGCAAATCAACCTGCAGGACAAGCGCAAGCCGGTCTACAGCACCCTGGAGCGGGCCATCGAGGCGCGGATGAAGGGGCTGGTGGCGGTCAGTCGCGAGGCTGCCGAACTGCTGGCCCAGCGTGGCCTGATGCCGGTGCCTGGCGGTTACACCTGGCGCAGTGACAGTCGCCTGACCCTGGCCTCGCCGCTGCGCCTGACCGAAGAGCAGGCCATGTCGTTCGTCCAGCGGATCAGTTGTCCAACCCAGCTGGTGGTAGCGGCCGATGGCATGCTGGCCAAGCACGAAGCGCTGTTGCAGCGTCTACCCTTTAGCCGTGAACAGCTGCCAGGCGGCCACCATCTGCATCTCAATGATGAGACCGGTGCCGGCTTTGTCGCAGACTGTTTCAATCGGTTTTTCGCCGTTCCTTGACTTGACGGGGGCAACTGTCGAGGCTGGGCGGGTTGAAATGGGAGACAACCATGATAGATCTGTACACCGCTGCGACCCCCAATGGTCACAAGGTTTCCATCCTGCTTGAAGAACTCGGGCTGCCCTATGAAGTGCATGCCCTGAGTTTCGACAAGAAGGAGCAAAAAGCCCCAGCGTTCCTGAAGATCAATCCCAATGGGCGTATTCCGGCCATCGTCGACCGCGACAATGGTGATTTTCCGGTATTTGAATCCGGCGCGATCCTGGTGTACCTGGCCGAACGCAGTGGCCAGTTGCTGCCCACCGATCCCAAGGGCCGCTCCATCGTCATGCAGTGGCTGATGTTCCAGATGGGCGGGGTGGGGCCCATGCAGGGCCAGGCCAACGTGTTCTTGCGCTATTTCCCGGAAAAGCTCCAGGGCGCCATCGACCGCTATCAGCATGAAACCCGGCGCCTGTACGAGGTGCTCGATACTCGCCTGCAACAGGTCGACTATCTGGCCGGGGACTACAGCATTGCCGACATCGCCACCTTCCCCTGGGTGCGTGGTCATGAATGGTCCGGTGTCTCGGTGCAGGGATTGCCGGCCCTGCAACGCTGGATGGCGGCCCTGGAGGCCCGGCCTGCCGTCCAGCGCGGCTTGCAGGTTCCGCAACGCAGTGACGACGCCAGCGTCGTCAAAGGCGCCCAGGCCATGCTTATCCGATGAGAGTTTTCATGCGTTCAATCAGTGTTTCGGGCTTGGCCTTGTTAAGTTCGCTGGCGCTTGCCGCCGATCTGCCGGGCAGTCATGACCTGCCTTTGGTTCCCCGTCTGACCGACGCACAAATCGTCGACTACCGCCCAGAAGTGGAGCAGGAGCGCGTCTACCCCTTGGGGTCAGTCCGCAGGATCAGCGGCCAGCTGCGTTTTGACGGTCAGGTCAATGCCCGGGGCAAGCTCACCGCCATTACCTACCAATTGCCCGCCGAGCGCAGCTCCAACGAGGCCTTCACCCTGGCCCGGGAGGCCCTGCAGAAGCAGGGGGCCGAGCTGTTGTTCTGGTGCCAGGCGCGCGATTGCGGCGAGAGCAGCCTGTGGGCCAATGAAGTGTTCGGCAACGCCAAGCTGTACGGCGCCGATGAGCAGCAGGCCTATCTGCTGTTGCGCCTGGCGGCGCCCCAGGACAACAGCCTGGTGGCCTTGTACAGCATCACCCGGGGTAATCGCCGGGCCTACCTCCATGTGGAGCAGTTCGATGCTGGAGCGCCTCTAGGCGACTTGCTGCCCACCTCGGCGACCCTGCTACGGCAGTTGAAGGACACGGGAAAACTGGATCTGCCAAAACTGACGGACCCCCAGCCCGTCTGGCTCAACCTGCTCTCCCGCGGCTTGAACCTGGACACCACGATGCGGGTCAGCCTGTCCGGCAAACAGGCTGAAGCCTGGCGCCAGGCCCTGATCGGCCAGGGCGTGCTGGCCGCGCGCATGGAGACCGGCAACACCGAAGTGGCCGGCCTGCACTTCGAATTGCTGCGTTAAGCTGTTTCAGGCGGCCCGCACTCGCGGGTTCGCCTACTCTTCTCTGATTCTTCTTGCGCGAGACATTTCATGCCCAATAACGATCGCCTGCTGGTGCAGATCCTGCTCCTGGTGTTGTTCGGTGCCAGCGTCTGGGTGATGGCGCCTTTCTGGTCGGCGCTGTTCTGGGGGGCGGTGCTGGCCTTTGCCAGCTGGCCTCTGATGCGATTGCTGACCCGTTGGCTCAATGGCCGCGAATCCCTGGCCGCGGCGTTGCTGACCCTGGGCTGGATGGTCCTGGTGGCGGCGCCCCTGGTCTGGCTTGGGCTCAATCTGGCGGACCATGTGCGCGATGCCACGGCCTTTATCAAGGACGTGCAGGTGGACGGGTTGCCCGAGGCTCCCGCCTGGCTCGGTGGCTTGCCATTGGTTGGGGAGCGCCTGGTGGCGCTGTGGGACAGCATCGACCAGCAGGGCGCGGCCCTGATGCTGGCGGTCAAACCGTACCTGGGGCAGGTGGGCAACTGGTTGCTGGCCCGCAGTGCACAGATTGGCGGGGGCATTCTTGAGCTGACCCTGAGCATTGTCTTCGTGTTTTTCTTCTACCGCGACGGTCCGCGCCTGGCGCTGTTCGTGCACAAGCTGCTGGAACGCCTGATCGGTGACCGGGCCGGGTATTACATCGATCTGGTGGCCGGCACCGTGCAACGGGTGGTCAACGGAGTCATAGGTACCGCAGCAGCCCAGGGCGTGCTGGCGCTGATCGGTTTTCTGATTGCCGGCGTTCCCGGGGCGCTGGTGCTGGGGATCGTCACCTTCCTGCTCAGCCTGATTCCCATGGGACCGCCCCTGGTATGGATTCCGGCTACCGCCTGGCTGGCCTGGAAAGGCGAGTACGGCATGGCGGTGTTTCTGGGAATCTGGGGCACCTTCATCATCAGCGGCGTGGACAACGTGCTCAAACCGTACCTGATCAGCCGCGGCGGCAACCTGCCGTTGGTGATCGTGCTGCTCGGCGTGTTCGGCGGCCTGATTGCCTTCGGCTTTATCGGCCTGTTCATCGGCCCGACCCTGCTGGCGGTGGCCTACAGCCTGTTGCTGGACTGGAGCGCCAGCCAGGCCCGGACCCAGGAACCGCGCTGATCTTCCGATTGCCGCTCCCATGGGAGCGGCAATTGCTTCAAGCCGCGACGTTGACGCTGTTGCCGACGCTGCTGGTGTTCAACTGATACGGCTTGCTCAAGTTGGCGATCATCTTGCCCAGGGCTTCGGCGATATTCGCCTGCGGGGCCTGGGAGCCGCTGTGCTGATTGCGTCCGGCTTGCAGCGCCATCGCTGTTGATACCGTCACTGCCATAGGGAGGCACCGGCTCTTGCAGTCTCAGGGGGGAGTTGTCCTGGGTATTTGAATTTTCTACCCGTCGCTACACAAGGCGCTCAGGGACGAGGCAGGTGCAACACTGCAGTCAGGCCGCCGCCCGGGGTTTCGTCCAACAGCAATTGTCCACCCATGCGCTCCGCCGCCTCGCGGGCGATGGTCATGCCCAGGCCGACGCCGCCGGAGTTGCGGTTGCGCGAGCCTTCGAGGCGGAAGAAGGGCTCGAACACAGCCTCACGCTTGTCGGCGGCAATCCCCGGCCCGTGGTCGATGACCCGGATCAGCAACTGCTCACGGTTGTCTTCCAGGGCCAGGGTGGCCTGTCCGGCATAGCGCAAGGCGTTGTCCAGCAGGTTGTTGAGGCAGGACTGCAGGGCCATTGGCTGCACCAGCAGGGGCGCGCAATGGCCTTGGGCCTGGACGTCGGCGCCCTGGTCCTGGGCGTTCTCGCACAGCGACTCCACCAGCGCCTGCACATCCATCCATTGCTGGGCCTCGCTGGTGCGTTGTTCATGCAGATAGCTGAGGGTGGCATCGAGCATCTTGATCATGTCGTCCAGGTCCTGGCGCATCTGTCCTTGCAGCTTGCTGTCCTCGATCTGTTCCAGGCGCAGCTTGAGTCGTGACAGAGGAGTGCGCAGGTCATGGGACACGGCGCCGAGCATGCGCCCCCGTTGCTGAACCTGTTCCTGTATGCGCTTCTGCATCTGATTGAAGGCGCTGGCCGCTTGTCGCGCTTCCCGGGGGCCGACTTCTTCCAGGGGCGGGCTGTCGAGATTTTCGCTCAGACGTTCGGCGGCATCGCTCAGACGCTGGATGGGTCGCGAGAGCAGCTTGGCGCCGTACCAGGCGGCGATGATCAAGGAGATGAACTGGAAGGTCAGGGGCACCAGCGGACCACCGAACCAGGGACGTGGCGGGCGTCTCGGGAAATGCGGCGGCCGAGCTGGAGGCTGGCCGTTGTTGAGCACCGCCGAATTGGGGGGAGGTGGCGGTGGCCGTGGCCCGTAATAGTGAAACCAGAAGAACGCCAACAGGTGGGCGAGTACGATCGCGATCAGCAGGACGCCGAACAGGCGGCCGAACAGCGTATCGAAACGCCCACGCATCAGCCGATATCTCGGGCGTCGAACAGGTAGCCCTCACCGCGCACGGTCTTGATCAACTGCGGTGATTTCGGATCATCCCCGAGCTTCTGCCGCAGGCGCGAGACCAGCAGGTCGATGCTGCGATCAAAGGCTTCGATGGAGCGTCCCCGGGCGGCGTCCAGCAGTTGTTCACGGCTCAATACCCGGCGCGGGCGCTCGATGAATACCCAGAGCAGGCGGAACTCGGCATTGGACAGCGGCACCACCAGGCCATCGGCGCAGATCAGCTGGCGCAGGACGCTGTTCAGGCGCCAGTTGTCGAAGCGGATATTGGCTCGCTGTTCGCTGCGATCATCACGGACCCGGCGCAGGATGGTCTGGATTCGCGCCACCAGCTCTCGGGGTTCGAAGGGCTTGGCCATGTAATCGTCGGCCCCCAGTTCCAGGCCGATGATGCGGTCGGTGGGTTCGCAGCGGGCGGTGAGCATGAGGATCGGAATATCCGATTCGGTGCGCAGCCAGCGGCACAGGGACAGGCCGTCCTCTCCGGGCAGCATCAGATCCAGTACCACCACGTCGAAGTGTTCGGCCTGCAGGGCCTGACGCATCGCGGCTCCGTCGGTGACGCCACTGGCGTGGATGTTGAAACGCGCCAGATAGTCGATCAGCAGTTCGCGGATCGGTACGTCGTCGTCGACGATCAGGGCCCGGGTGTTCCAGCGCTTGTCGTCGCCATTGACTGCAGCTTTGGAGTCGTCGTTGAGAGGGGCTGGAGTGTTATGCATGGGGCGTTCATCTGCCAGGTAGGCTGCCGGCCACCAGACGGTGACGGCGAGGTTGTGGCTTCAGCATAGGCGTCCGGCCCGGGGGCTGGAAGTGCTGTTCGAGGGTATTGCGGCTGGGGAGGGTAGCGTCGGGGATTGTTGCTGACGTGTCGTCAGTGTATCCGGATTGATACAAAGACCGCGCCACCGGGGGGATTTGTCGGCCGGATCGGCATTCTCGACCACCGTTGAGGATGATTTACCTTGCATCGGGTCCCGGATCGCCACGGCTTGCGCTACAATCCGCGCCGATTTCGACTTGCCTGAGAGCCCCTTCATGTCCGCCTGCCAGACTCCTATCATCGTCGCCCTGGATTTCCCCACCCGTGACGCCGCACTGAAACTGGCCGATCAACTGGACCCGAAACTGTGCCGGGTCAAAGTCGGCAAGGAGCTGTTCACCAGCTGTGCCGCCGAGATTGTCGGGACCCTTCGCGACAAGGGTTTCGAAGTGTTCCTGGACCTGAAGTTCCACGACATTCCCAACACCACCGCCATGGCGGTCAAGGCTGCCGCAGAAATGGGCGTGTGGATGGTCAACGTGCATTGCTCCGGCGGCCTGCGCATGATGGCAGCCTGCCGCGAGGTGCTGGATCAACGTACAGGTCCCAAACCGCTGTTGATCGGCGTCACCGTGCTCACCAGCATGGAACGTGAAGATCTGGCCGGCATCGGCCTGGACATCGAGCCCCAGGAGCAGGTCCTGCGCCTGGCCGCCCTTGCGCAAAAGGCCGGCATGGACGGCCTGGTGTGCTCGGCCCTGGAGGCCCAGGCCCTGAAGAGCGCCCATCCGCCCCTGCAACTGGTGACCCCGGGGATTCGTCCGGCGGGCAGCGCCCAGGACGACCAGCGGCGGATTCTCACCCCGCGTCAGGCTCTGGACGCCGGTTCCGATTACCTGGTGATTGGTCGTCCCATCAGCCAGGCTGCCGATCCGGCCAAGGCCCTGGCCGACGTAGTGGCCGAACTGGCCC
>NZ_MOAK01000028.1:3141-5466 GCF_003732485.1 Pseudomonas protegens | reverse complement strand
CCGCCGAAAAGCCGACTCCTACAGATTCAGACTTTCAGTACCAGCTTGCCGAAGTTCTCACCGCGAAACAGCTTGGTCAGCGTTTCCGGGAACGTCTCCAGCCCCTCGACGATGTCTTCCTTGCTTTTGAGTTGCCCCTTGGCCATCCAGCCGGCCATTTCCTGTCCGGCGGCGGCGAACTGCGCGGCATAGTCCATCACCACGAACCCCTCCATGCGCGCACGGTTGACCAGCAGCGACAGGTAGTTGGCCGGGCCCTTGACCGCTTCCTTGTTGTTGTACTGGCTGATGGCGCCACAGATCACCACCCGGGCCTTGAGGTTCAGGCGGCTAAGCACGGCATCGAGAATGTCGCCGCCGACGTTGTCGAAGTACACATCGACGCCTTTCGGGCACTCACGCTTGAGCCCGGCGTGCACATCTTCGCTCTTGTAGTCGATGGCGCCGTCGAAGCCCAGTTCGTCGATGAGGAACTTGCACTTGTCCTGGCCGCCGGCGATGCCCACCACCCGGCAGCCTTTGATCTTGGCGATCTGCCCGGCGATGCTGCCCACCGCGCCTGCCGCGCCGGACAGCACCACGGTGTCACCGGCCTTGGGCGCGCCGACATCCAGCAGTGCGAAATAGGCGGTCATGCCGGTCATGCCCAGGGCGGACAGGTAGCGCGGCAGAGGGGCCAGCTTGGGGTCGACCTTATAGAAGCCCCGGGGCTCGCCCAGGAAATAGTCCTGTACGCCCAGGGCACCATTGACGTAATCGCCGACTGCGAATCCCGGGTTGCTCGAGGCAATCACCTGGCCCACCCCAAGGGCGCGCATGACCTCGCCAATCCCCACCGGCGGGATATAGGACTTGCCTTCATTCATCCAGCCGCGCATTGCCGGGTCCAGGGACAGGTATTGGTTCTTCACCAGAATCTGCCCCGGTGCGGGCTCGCCGACGGCGACCTGCTGGTAGGTAAAGGTCTCGCGGGTGGCCGCCCCGACGGGACGTTTGGCGAGCAGGAACTGGCGATTGGTCAGGGTGGTCATGGCAGGCACTCAAGGGGTGAATGAAGCTCTAGTTGATAGACCCTCAAGGACCTTGCCGCAAGGTTTGCCAGTCCAGCGAATGGGAGGCGATCCAGTGTGGTGATGTAGATGGGGGTGGTTTCATCATCAGGATGCATAAGACCTCAACCGGCCTTTTGATAGTGCTGACGCGACCATGGCCGGCTGTGGCTAGATTGGATTGGGTAGCTGACCCGTACTTGATCGAGGATCTGAGCAATGAGCATGAGGTTTTCCGGCCAGGTGGCCCTGGTGACCGGCGCGGCCAACGGTATCGGCCGGGCGACAGCCCAGGCGTTCGCTGCAGAAGGTTTGAAAGTGGTGGTCGCGGATCTGGATGTGCTCGGAGGCGAAGAGACAGTGGCGCTGATCCAGGCGGCTGGAGGCGAGGCGCTGTTCGTACCGTGCAACGTCACCCATGAGGCGGATGTGCAGAAGCTCATGGCTCGGACAGTCGAGGCTTATGGCCGTCTGGACTACGCCTTCAACAATGCCGGGATCGAAATCGAGAAGGGGCGCTTGGCGGAAGGCTCCCTGGATGAGTTCGACGCCATTATGGGGGTCAACGTCAAAGGGGTCTGGCTGTGCATGAAGTACCAGCTGCCGCTGCTGCTTGCCCAGGGCGGCGGCGCGATCGTCAATACCGCCTCGGTGGCCGGTCTGGGCGCCGCTCCGAAGATGAGCATCTACGCCGCGTCCAAGCATGCCGTGATCGGCCTGACCAAGTCGGCGGCCATCGAGTACGCCAAGAAGAAGATTCGGGTGAATGCCGTCTGCCCGGCGGTGATCGACACCGACATGTTCCGCCGTGCCTATGAGGCTGACCCGAAGAAGGCCGAATTTGCCGCAGCGATGCACCCGGTGGGGCGTATCGGCAAGGTCGAGGAGATTGCCAGTGCGGTGCTCTATCTGTGCAGTGACGGTGCCGCTTTCACCACTGGACACGCCTTGGCTGTCGACGGCGGCGCCACGGCCATCTGAATGCCAGCTCGGGCCTTGGCGCAGCAGCCAGCCGGGGCCCGATGGAATCGACCTTCAGCGTCCTGAAAACGACCTCGGCGTAGCTTTTTGCCATTATTCCGACATCAGAGACTTGTGCGCCGGTGCACGCCGTTGCGACCCTTCACAAAGACAAAATGGCCGTATTGCCATTGGGGATTGGAAGGGGACTGCGCACCATGACTTCGGCCACGAGTGGACGTTTTGCCAACCTGGGCATGGCAAAGAAACTGGGTATCGGTTTTGCCCTGGTGTTGCTCTTGACGGCCCTGGTGGC
>NZ_MOAK01000028.1:0-3077 GCF_003732485.1 Pseudomonas protegens | reverse complement strand
GCAGATGTCCCAGCTCAACAGTGGTGTGCTCAAGGTGCGACTGCTGGAGCAGGACTATGCCTTGCACGGCGACAGCAAGACGGTGGACAGCCTGCATGAAAGCCTGGATGCACTATTGCTCCTGGCCCGGCAGCTCCAGGGGCAGTCGTCCGCCAACCAGGCGGTGATGGGGGAGGTCGAGCTGGCGCTGGCGGACTATCGCAAGGCCTTCGATGAGTTCGTCGAGCTGACCCAGGCCAAGGACCTGGCCCTGGAAATGGCCAGTTGGTCGGTGTCCAGTGTGGCCAACAACCTCGATGTGCTGCAGGCCGGGCTGGCGGATGACGGTGCCTATACGCTCAAGGACTCCCAGGGCAAGGAGGGCGCGGAGTTCATCGAGCAGGCCAACCAGATCAGCCAGGTCTCGCGTCTGATGCTGCAAGCCATGAACGAAGCCCGAGTGCGCCTGGACCAGAATCGCAAGGGCGATGAGCAGGGCGGTGGCGAGCAGGGCAAGATCGAACAGGCCGAACAGGCCCTGGTCCAAGCCGAACAGTTGAAGGCCGCGGTCAAGGATGCGGGCTATCAGACGGTGCTCAACGAGGTCACTGGGCACATCGGCAACTTCAGCGAAAAACTCAACGAATACACCGGTCTGTTGGCCCAGGAGAAACAGGTCTATCAGACGTTGCATGAGCGCGCTGCTCAGGTGATGGCACGGGTCGACCAGGCATATGCCGCCGAAGATCTGTCGATGCAGGGGGAACTGGAGAAGAACACCCTGCTGATCATCGGCTCTTCAGCCCTGGCGCTGTTGGTGGGGCTGCTGGCGGCCTTGTGCATCACTCGCCTGATCGTTCGTCCGCTACGCAGTGTGATGCATGTGGCTCAGCAGATCGCTGCGGGGGACCTGAGCACCACGGTGGCGGTGACCCGGCGTGACGAGATCGGCCAGTTGATGCAGGCGATGCAACAGATGGGCAGTGGCCTGAGCGGTATCGTCAGTGGCCTGCAGGCCGGGATCGAACAACTGGCCAGTTCGGCCCAGTCACTGTCCTCGGTGACCGAGCAGACCAACCTTGAAGTCAGTACCCAGAAGGAAGAAACCGAGCAGGTGGCCACCGCCATGAACCAGATGACCGCCACGGTGCACGATGTGGCGCGCAATGCCGAGCAAGCGGCCCTGGCCGCCCAGGCGGCGGATGACAAGGTGGAGAGTGGCCAGCAGGTCGTGCGCCAGAGCATGCAGCGGATCGAGCAGTTGGCGGATTCCGCGACCCGTGCCAGCAGCGGCATCGAGAGCCTGAGCGCAGAGATCGACAACATCGGCAGCGTGCTGGATGTCATCAAGAGCGTTGCCGAGCAGACCAACCTGCTGGCCCTCAATGCTGCCATTGAAGCGGCAAGGGCGGGGGAACAGGGCCGGGGCTTTGCGGTGGTGGCCGATGAAGTGCGGGCCCTGGCCAAACGTACCCAACAGTCCACCGAGGAGATCGCGCGTCTGGTGACTGCATTGCATGTGGCTGCCGACTCTTCAGTGCAGCAGATCCGGAGCAGCGGCGAGCTGGTGAAGCTGGCGGTCAGCGATGCCCTGCAGACTGAAAGTGCCTTGGGCAGCATTGCCGCCGCAGTGTCGTTGATTCAGCAGATGAATCAGCAGATTGCCGCCGCTGCCGAGCAGCAGAGTTCGGTGGCTGAAGAAATCAATCGCAGCGTTACCAGTATTCGTGCCAGTGCCGACCAGTCTTCCCTGGCCATGCAAGGCAACGCTGCGTCGAGCATCGAGCTGGCGCAGTTGGGCGTCGAGTTGAAGGGGATGGTGGGGCATTTCCGCTTGTAGCGGCGAGGAGGGCGCTGTTGCGGCGAACCCCTGCCTGACGCCGGATGCGTCAGGCAGGGGTTTTTCATATCAGTCGTAGATGGCTTTCTTCTTCCAGTCGGCGTCGGCTTCCACGGTCTTCAGGCCCTGGGTCAGCTCGTTGTCCTCGTCTGGCGCCGGCTCCAGGGTCGACAGCACCATGGCGTTGGCGCGGGCCAGGAGCTTATCCAGGTATTCCAGCTGTTCCTTGTAGACCGCCGGGTCCGGTTGCTTGCGCAGGTATTGCACGCCGCGTTCGAAGGCCAGGCGGGCCTGGCCCGGCTGGTTCTGTTGCAGGGCGTATTGCCCCAGGTTGTTGAAGAACTCGATATGCAGCAGCACCAGGATATGGCGGATCTCCTTGATCCAGCGCTTGGCTTCATTGGGTTGCAGGAAGCCGTCGTGGGCGGCACGGGTTACCTGGCCGTGCATGGCCTCCAGCAGGAAGCGTACATCCTTGGCCTTGGCTTCGGTCTGTATTGGCGATGGCGGATTGTTCACCGGAATCGACTCGCCCTGACCCACCAAGGTATTGAGTTCGGCCTGACGCGCCTTGAGAGCGGTGTCGGTCTTGTCGAGGTTGAGCATGCGTTGCACAACGTTGAGTTCCAGTCGTGTCAGCAGCAGCTTGAGGGCCGGTGACATGAACTGGCCGGGGAAGGTTTCGGTGATCTCGCCGCAGCGGCGCAGGCGATCATTGAGTTCGACTTTGGTGCGGGCCTTTTCCAGTTTGTTGTTTTCCACCACATGGTTCATGTAGCCAATGGCGATCAATAGTGCGATCCCGGCTATTACCAGCAGGGTGATCATGAGTGGTGTCACCGTTAAAACCTCGTTATGGGATTCGCGTGCGAGTGTAGTGGCTTGGCATTTCGACGCATAGCGCCGCTCGACGAGCCGGGCATGAGTTGTGCTGCTTATATAGGTATAGAACCACTGGGGTGAGACCTGGGTTCAAATTGCCATCACCGGCTGCGCAGGACTATAACGTCTTGTCGAGTGCCAGAATATAGGCGTCAAAGCGCGGACGGCAGAAAAGCCCGAACTGGGCCTAAAACCACTCCGAAGTCATTGATTTAAATAAAATTATATCTGGGGGTTGACGGCCTCCCAAAGCATCCATAGAATGCGCGCCACTTTCAACGGAAAGCAAATAGCAAAACGTTGAAGGAAGTGAATGTTGTAGCGTGTCCCCTTCGTCTAGTGGCCTAGGACACCGCCCTTTCACGGCGGTAACAGG
>NZ_MOAK01000027.1:208786-226116 GCF_003732485.1 Pseudomonas protegens | reverse complement strand
GGGGCGAATTATAGACCTGTAGAATCTGCCGTCAACCCTTAATTTGCATTTTCTATGAATAAGCTCAAAAGAACCCTTTAAGGGTGCTTCTACAAGGCTATATAGAGGCACAGGATGCGCCTCTATATATAGAAGGGCAGCGCTACACCACTCGCGAATGCCTCAAGGCGTCCACAGCCTCGACCCGCATCCCCAACACACGCTGCAGAACCTCTGCAGTATGTTCGCCCAATAGAGGAGGGGCGTTACGGTACTCAACGGGAGTTTCAGAAAGACGAATCGGGCTAGCCACCTGAGGCACCATCCCAGCCAACGCGTGTGGCAGCTCCACAGCCAGGCCTCGAGCCACGACCTGAGGATCGGCAAACACCTGTGCCAGATCGTTGATCGGCCCACAAGGCACCCCAGCCTGCTCCAGCTGGCTCACCCACTCAGTCGTCGTCTTGAATACCGTGGCCTGGCGAATCAGCGGAATCAGCACCGCCCGATTGGCCACCCGCAGCTTGTTAGTGGCAAACCGAGGATCGTCCGCCCACTGCGGCTGACCTGCTACCTCGGCAAACTTGCGAAACTGCCCGTCATTACCCACGGTGAGGATGAAGTCGCCATCCGCCGTCGGAAAATCCTGATAGGGCACTATATTAGGGTGCGCATTGCCCAAACGCTTGGGAGCGACCCCCGTGGTCAGATAGTTCATGGCCTGGTTGGCCAGACAAGCGACCTGCACATCCAGCAATGCCATATCGATGTGCTGACCACCGCCACCCTGATCTCGATGAGCCAGGGCCGCCAGAATCGCCACAGTGGAGTAGAGCCCGGTGAGGATATCGGTCAAGGCCACACCCACTTTTACCGGTCCAGCCCCTTCATCACCCTCAGGTCGCCCAGTCAGGCTCATCAGACCACCCAAGCCCTGGATCATGAAGTCATAACCCGCGCGCTTGGCATAGGGCCCGGTCTGACCAAAACCGGTGATAGAGCAATAGATCAGCCGCGGATTGACGGCCTTGAGCGACTGATAGTCCAGACCGTAAGCCGCCAGCCCACCGACCTTGAAGTTCTCGATGACGATATCCGACTTGGCTGCCAGCTCGCGCACCAGTTGCTGCCCCTCTGGGCGCGTGAAGTCGATGGTCACCGACTGCTTGTTACGGTTGGCCGACAGGTAATAGGCAGCCTCCGTGGTGTTCTCGCCATAGGCATCTTTAAGGAAGGGCGGCCCCCAGGCGCGTGTATCGTCACCATTACCCGGACGCTCGACCTTGATGACCTCGGCCCCCAGGTCCGCAAGGATCTGCCCGGACCAAGGCCCAGCCAGTACCCGCGATAAATCCAGTACCCGCAGATGCGATAACGCGCCCATGGCCGCTCTCCTATTAATAGAACGCCTGGATGCCGGTCTGCGCACGCCCGAGAATCAGCGCATGCACATCGTGAGTACCTTCGTAGGTGTTGACCACTTCCAGGTTCACCAAGTGACGGGCAATACCGAACTCATCGGAAATCCCGTTGCCCCCCAGCATGTCACGAGCCATGCGGGCGATATCCAGGGACTTGCCGCAGGAGTTGCGCTTCATGATCGATGTGATCTCCACCGCCGCAGTCCCTTCATCCTTCATCCGCCCCAGGCGCAGGCATCCCTGGAGGGCGAGGGTGATTTCGGTCTGCATGTCCGCCAGCTTTTTCTGGATCAACTGCGTGGCGGCCAGAGGACGACCGAACTGCTGACGATCAAGGGTGTATTGACGCGCGGTGTGCCAGCAGAATTCCGCTGCGCCCAGAGCCCCCCAGGAGATGCCGTAACGTGCCGAGTTCAAGCAAGTGAAAGGACCTTTCAGACCGCGCACATCCGGGAAGATGTTCTCTTCCGGCACAAAGACGTTATCCATGACGATTTCGCCAGTGATCGAAGCCCGCAGGCCGACCTTGCCGTGAATCACTGGTGCACTCAGGCCCTTCCAGCCTTTCTCCAGGACAAAACCACGAATGTCGCCGGCATCATCCTTGGCCCAAACCACGAATACATCAGCAATCGGGCTGTTGGTGATCCACATCTTGTTACCAGTCAGGCTGTAGCCACCGTCCACTTTGCGTGCACGAGTAATCATCGCACCCGGGTCGGATCCATGGTTCGGCTCGGTCAGACCAAAGCAGCCAATCCATTCGCCGGACGCCAGTTTCGGCAGGTACTTCTGTTTTTGCGCCTCAGTCCCGAACTCATTGATCGGCACCATCACCAAGGAGGACTGCACGCTCATCATCGAACGGTAACCCGAGTCAACACGTTCCACTTCCCGGGCGATCAAGCCATAGCACACGTAGTTCAAGCCACTGCCGCCGTACTGCTCGGGAATGGTCGCGCCCAGAAGGCCGACCTCACCCATTTCACGGAAGATGGCCGGGTCGGTCTTCTCATGGCGGAAAGCTTCCAGAACCCGTGGCGCCAGCTTGTCCTGAGCAAACTGCTCGGCACTGTCGCGGACCATGCGCTCTTCTTCGGTCAGTTGCTGGTCCAGCAGAAGGGGATCGATCCAGTTGAAGCTTGCTTTGCCGCCCATGAGTGACTCCTCGTGAAGTAGGTCAACTATCGTGGGCTGATCCTAGGCCCAGCAGGAGCCTTCCGGCAAACGAGGATTTTGCATACTGTTGTGCTAATTTCTCACTTCGTAACGGCAAAAAGTGCCATCTACAGCCACCATTAGTGAGATAGCCGTACATGCGCAGAAAGATCCCCAGTACCGCCGCCCTGATCAGCTTCGAGGCAGCCGCCCGTCACGAGAGCTTTACCAAGGCGGCACAGGAGCTTTCCCTGACCCAGGGCGCCGTCTGCCGACAGATCGCCAGCCTGGAGGAGTTCCTCAGCGTAGAACTTTTTCGACGCTCGCGGCGGGGAGTAAAACTCACCGAAGCCGGTCTTTCCTATAGCCGACGGGTCGCGACTCAACTGGATGCAGTAGAGCGCGACACCCTTTCCGTAATGGGTCAGCAAGGCGCCAATGTCATCGAACTGGCCGTGGTGCCGACCTTCGGCACTCAATGGCTGCTGCCACGCCTCAAGGACTTCCAGCAGCAACACCCCGAAGTCACCGTCAACCTGACCAACCGTACACGCCCCTTCCTGTTCGCCGACACCCCCTTCGACGCGGCCATCTACTTCGGCGACGCCGACTGGTCCGGCACTCAGTCCCATCGCCTGATGGGCGAGCATCCAGTGCCGGTGTGCAGCCCGGCCATACTGGGCAGCCGCCAGCAACTGAGTGCCGAAACCATCGCCGAGCTGCCCCTGCTGCAGCAGACCACTCGCCCCTATGCCTGGCGACAGTGGTTCAACTCACTACAAATGAACGTCCCCCGCGACATGACAGGGCCACGCTACGAGCTATTCTCCATGCTCGCCCAGGCAGCCATACACGACATGGGCATCGCCCTGATTCCAGCCTTTCTCATTCAACGCGAACTGGCGGAAAAACGCCTGGTGATTGCCAACCCTCAGGCACTGACGAGCATCAAGGCGTATTACCTGATGATTCCCGAGCGCAAGGTGGAGTCAGCCTCTTTACGGGCATTTCGCGATTGGCTGGTGAGCCAGGCGAACAGCTACAACCTTGGTAAATGAAGGCACCAAGCCAATAGTTGACCGCGTAGTCAAATAACTTAAAGCACTACAGATATAACTATTTGTCGCATTTAAACAGACTGTACCGACACCTCGGACAATCGTCCTACAAGCGCCTAACCACGCGGCTTGTAGGGTTTATTTAGAGGCGATGCAAGACTATTCACGCCACCGATGAGAAAAATCTTAATTTCATGGTTAAAGCCTTGAAAGGCACGGCTTACAAGGGGTTAAGCCTGTACGTTGCGACATTCGGTCACGGGGTGACTTGTAGTTAATTTTCCGTCACTAGTCAGAATCCCTTGAAGGCCTCAAAGTTCGCCTGCAAAATGCCGCGCCCCGCTGTGATTTCAGCGGGATCGTGCTGATCGGCCGCCCCAGCCGCACCCTCCTCAGTGCGCTGGCCTTCTAAGAAAGATCGAAAGCAATAAGATCAAGCAGGAGATTTGACGTGCACATTGGTGTTCCTCTCGAAACCCAGACGGGTGAAACACGGGTAGCTGCAACCCCGGAAACCATCAAGAAGCTGATCGGCCAGGGTCATAAAGTCACTGTGCAAAGCGGCGCCGGCATTAACGCCAGCGTGGTCGACAGTGCCTATGAAGCGGCAGGGGCAACCATTGGCAACGCCAACGATGCCTTTGGCGCCGAACTGATCCTCAAGGTTGTGGCCCCCAGCGACAGCGAGCTGGCTCTGATCAAGAGCGGCACCGTACTGGTGGGCATGCTCAATCCGTTCAGCAATGAAACCATCGCCAAGCTGGCCGAACGCGGCATTACCGCCTTCGCCCTGGAGGCGGCACCACGCACTTCCCGGGCCCAGAGCCTGGACGTCCTGTCGTCCCAGGCCAACATAGCCGGCTACAAGGCTGTGCTGCTGGCCGCCCACTACTATCCGCGCTTCATGCCGATGCTGATGACCGCCGCCGGCACCGTCAAAGCGGCCCGCGTGCTGATCCTCGGCGCCGGTGTGGCTGGGCTGCAGGCCATCGCCACGGCCAAGCGCCTGGGTGCGGTAATCGAGGCCTCGGACGTGCGCCCGGCGGTGAAGGAGCAGATCGAGTCCCTGGGGGCCAAGTTCGTTGACGTGCCTTACGAGACTGACGAAGAGCGCGAGTGCGCTGTCGGTGTCGGCGGCTACGCCCGTCCCATGCCGGCCAGCTGGATGCAGCGTCAGGCCCAGGCGGTCCACGAGCGTGCAAAGCAGGCCGATATTGTCATCACCACCGCGCTGATCCCGGGCCGCAAGGCACCGACCCTGCTGAGCGCCGAGACCGTCGCCCAAATGAAACCCGGTTCGGTGGTCATCGACCTGGCAGCCGCACAGGGCGGCAACTGCCCGTTGACCGTCGCGGATCAGGTTGTGGTCGAAAACGGCGTGACCATCGTCGGCCCAACCAACCTGGCCGGCGCCGTGGCTGCCGACGCCTCGGCACTGTACGCACGCAACCTGCTGGACTTCCTGAAGCTTGTCTTCACCAAAGAAGGGCAGTTCGAAGTCAACCTCGAAGACGACATCGTCGCCGCGTGCCTGATGTGCCGCGACGGCCAAGTCATTCGCAAAAACGCCTAAGCAGGGATTCAGACGATGGAAGAGCTTATCTCCCCCGGTATCTACAACCTGATCATCTTCGTGCTGGCGATCTATGTCGGTTACCACGTGGTCTGGAACGTTACACCCGCACTGCACACCCCCCTGATGGCAGTGACCAACGCCATTTCCGCAATCGTTATCGTCGGTGCCATGCTGGCCGCCGCCCTGACCGTGACCCCGCTGGGCAAGACCATGGGCACCCTGGCCGTGGCCCTTGCTGCGGTCAATGTGTTCGGTGGCTTCCTGGTCACCCGTCGCATGCTGGAAATGTTCAAGAAGAAAGCGCCCAAAGCCGTGAAAGAAGAGGTGCAGAAGTAATGAGCATGAACCTGGTAACAACCCTTTATCTGATCGCCTCGGTGTGCTTTATCCAGGCGCTCAAGGGCCTTTCGCACCCGACCACGTCCCGCCGCGGCAACCTGTTCGGCATGCTGGGCATGGCCCTGGCGGTACTGACCACCATCGGCCTCATTTATAAGCTGGGCGCTGAGCTGGCGACTGCCGGCATCGGCTACGTGATTGTCGGCCTGCTGATCGGCGGCACCGCCGGTTCGATCATGGCCAAACGCGTAGAAATGACCAAGATGCCGGAGCTGGTGGCCTTCATGCACAGCATGATCGGCCTGGCCGCGGTGTTCATTGCCATTGCCGCCGTGGTCGAGCCCCAGTCCCTGGGTATCGTCAAGCACCTGGGCGATGCGATCCCCGCCGGTAACCGACTGGAGCTGTTCCTCGGCGCCGCCATCGGCGCCATCACCTTCTCCGGCTCAGTGATCGCCTTCGGCAAGCTGTCGGGCAAGTACAAGTTCCGCCTGTTCCAGGGCGCACCGGTACAGTTCTCCGGGCAGCACAAGCTCAACCTGGTGCTGGGCCTGGCCACCCTCGGCCTGGGCGTGACCTTCATGGCCACTGGCAACCTGGGCGCCTTTGCCCTGATGCTGGCCCTGGCCTTCGTCATGGGCGTGCTGATCATCATCCCGATCGGCGGTGCCGACATGCCGGTAGTAGTGTCGATGCTCAACAGCTACTCGGGCTGGGCGGCGGCGGGGATCGGTTTCTCCCTGAACAACTCGATGCTGATCATCGCCGGCTCCCTGGTGGGCTCCAGCGGTGCGATCCTCTCCTACATCATGTGCAAGGCGATGAACCGTTCGTTCTTCAACGTGCTGCTGGGCGGTTTCGGCAACAGCGCCGATGCGGGCGGCCCGGCCGGTGCACAGGAAGCCCGTCCGGTGAAATCCGGCTCGGCCGACGATGCGACCTTCCTGCTGACCAACGCGGACACGGTGATCATCGTTCCCGGCTACGGCCTGGCGGTAGCACGGGCCCAGCACGCGCTGAAAGAGCTGACCGAGAAATTGACCCATCGCGGCGTCACCGTGAAGTACGCGATCCACCCGGTGGCAGGGCGCATGCCCGGTCACATGAACGTGCTGCTGGCCGAGGCCGAAGTGCCTTACGACCAGGTGTTCGAAATGGAAGACATCAACTCCGAGTTCGGCCAGGCCGACGTGGTGCTGGTCCTGGGTGCCAACGACGTGGTCAACCCGGCGGCGAAGAATGATCCGAAATCGCCGATTGCCGGCATGCCGATCCTCGAGGCCTTCAAGGCCAAGACCATCATCGTCAACAAGCGCTCCATGGCCAGCGGCTACGCCGGCCTGGACAACGAACTGTTCTACCTGGACAAGACCATGATGGTCTTCGGCGACGCGAAGAAGGTCATCGAAGACATGGTCAAAGCCGTCGAATAAAGCTGCTGTAGCGCAATACCCAAAACCTCAGCCTTTAGTAGGCTGGGGTTTTTTATTTACACCATAAAGCCGACAAAAGGCTCTAGATCAGGGCCTTTCATTCGACCTTTGTCGCGGGGCGTTTTTTTTTGAAATCACTAGACTGCGCTTCTTGCTTCCGTTGCCCGAGATAACAATCCATGTACCGTGATCGTATCCGCTTGCCTTCGTTGTTGGATAAGGTGATGAGCGCCGCCGACGCTGCCGCCCTGATTGAGGACGGCATGACCGTCGGCATGAGCGGCTTCACCCGCGCCGGTGAAGCCAAGGCCGTGCCCCATGCCCTGGCCGAACGGGCCAAGGTAACCCCGCTGAAAATCAGCCTGATGACCGGCGCCAGCCTGGGCAACGACCTGGACAAGCAACTCACCGAAGCCGGCGTCCTGGCCCGGCGCATGCCGTTCCAGGTGGACAGCACCCTGCGCAAGGCGATCAACGCCGGCGAAGTAATGTTCATCGACCAGCACCTTTCGGAAACCGTTGAGCAACTGCGCAACCAGCAGCTCAAGCTGCCAGACATTGCGGTGATCGAAGCCGTGACCATTACCGAGCAGGGGCATATTGTGCCGACCACCTCGGTGGGCAACTCCGCCAGCTTCGCGATCTTCGCCAAGCAGGTGATCGTCGAGATCAACCTGGCGCACAACCCGAACCTGGAAGGCCTGCACGACATCTATATCCCGACTTATCGTCCAACCCGCACCCCAATCCCCCTGGTGAAGGTCGACGATCGCATCGGCAGCACCGCGATTCCGATCCCCGCAGAAAAGATCGTTGCCATCGTCATCACCAACCAGTCCGACTCGCCGTCTACCGTGTCCACCCCGGACAGCGAAACCCAGGGCATCGCCAATCATCTGATCGATTTCCTCAAGCAGGAAGTGGACGCAGGGCGCATGAGTAACAAACTCGGCCCGCTGCAGGCGGGTATCGGCAACATCGCCAACGCCGTGATGTGCGGCCTGATCGAGTCGCCGTTCGAGAACCTGACCATGTACTCCGAAGTGCTGCAGGACTCGACCTTCGACCTGATCGACGCCGGCAAGCTCAGTTTCGCCTCGGGCAGCTCCATCACCCTGTCGAGCCGGCGCAACGCCGATGTGTTCGGCAACCTGGAACGCTACAAGGACAAGCTGGTGCTGCGCCCGCAGGAGATCTCCAACCACCCGGAAGTGGTGCGCCGCCTGGGCATCATCGGCATCAACACCGCACTGGAGTTCGACATCTACGGCAACGTTAACTCCACCCACGTCTGTGGCACGCGGATGATGAACGGCATCGGCGGCTCCGGCGACTTCGCTCGCAACGCGCACCTGGCGATCTTCGTCACCAAGTCGATTGCCAAGGGCGGGGCGATTTCCAGCGTGGTGCCCATGGTCAGCCACGTGGACCACACCGAGCATGACGTCGACATCCTGGTGACCGAAGTCGGCCTGGCCGACTTGCGTGGCCTGGCACCGCGTGAGCGGGCCCGGGTGATCATCGACAACTGTGTGCATCCGTCCTATCGCGAAGCGCTGAATGACTACTTCACCAAGGCCTGCACCCTGGGTGGTCACACGCCGCACATCCTGCGAGATGCCCTGAGCTGGCACATCAACCTGGAAGAAACCGGGAAAATGCTCGCCGAGTAATTGATACAGTTGGCAGCTGACGCAAACACAGTTTCGTCAGCTCGCCAGCCGCTCACCAAAGGCCGACAAAAACTGTACTGCTGTACCGGTCTTTTCCTCGCCTGAAACCGTTAATCCCCAATCAAAAATCACCTAAATGCACCAAAAAGGTGCTGACAGGTACAGTTGCGCCATTTCCGAACAGTACAGCCCCTATAAACAGTTAACTGGTCCCTCACAATACAGGTGAACTGTATCTACAGAGTCTTGCGCGGGAAGAGGATCATGGGCACCAGTTAAACCACTACCTGATCCCGCCACAAGCGGAAGGATGTCAACCATGGAACGTACACTCAGTTCCGAACTGTTCTTCGAAGACAAAGCTGAAAAAACCCAGGCTTCCCTGCCTCTGCGCGTTATCGCCAACCTGATGCTGTGGCAGCGCCGCATCTCCAGCCGCCATCAACTGGCTCGCCTGGATTCGCGTCTGCTGGCCGATGCCGGGATCAGCGAAGCACAACGCTACGAAGAGCTGAGCAAGCCGTTCTGGCGCTAACGCAGCGTCGCTGGCCCTGACCCTCCGGGTCCACCGCCAGCACCCCGAATTGCACACACAAAACCCGTCGTGGGAAACCGCGACGGGTTTTGTCGTTCTGGACCGATGACAAACGTTTAGAGGTGAAGTAGAGCCTGTATCAGAGCATGATAGGTACAGTTTTAAGAAAACCAAAATACAACCAGTACAATTTTATTCTGACGTGTGACTACAGTCGCCTTTCAATCCGACACCATGATGCTGCAAACCAATCGCTCAACTTCTCAGCAAGGACTGCGTCAGGAACTCATTGTTGCCCCTCAGCCCTGACACAGATCTGTGCGAATAGAACAGCTCAGCCTAATATCTGAAGTGACGTAGCGATTCTCGTCCGAGCTGCGTCAGATCCATCAGACACAGCACCTTGCAGTGGCTGCCCGGCGTCTCACTCAGCGCCCTTTAATTGTCTGTTCATTCACAGGAGTTACCCATGTCCCGTCTTCGCCTGCTCAGCGCTGCCGCACTGCTGGCCCTAGCTACCAATGCCCACGCCACTAGCCTGATCGTGACCACTGATGCCATTGTCGGCGCCCTCAAGGCCACGACCGATGCGACCTCCGACGCCACTTCCTCCCTGCGCGACAACAAGATTGTCCGTGCCGCCCGGGATGACGCCGCCAGTTTTGTCGCTACCGACGGTGCGATTCGCGGGGTAAAGCTGGAAAGTGCCTTCGCTCACATTCGCCAGCAAGCCCCTCAACTGCAAGCCACTGACACACAACTGGCTCAGGCAATCCTGGCGATCTGACCTGCCGTTTCAGGTGCGTATACGCACCTGAAACCCTCTGCGCTGGCCCTGCCCGGGCCATTGCGCTAGCCTTGGCGCTGGTTTTCAGTTGTCGAGACTCTAGGGTTTGTTCCGAATTACGCTTTTCGCTCCATTATTGATCGCTGTCTGTTGGGCCTCCTGGGTGCAGGCATTCGACCTGACGACCCAGAGCTCGGTCATCACGGCTTACGCTACAAGCCAGGTGACCTCGGCGCCCTTCGACCATAAACTGCTGCTCGCCGCCCAGGATGACGCCGCCGCCTTCATTGCGACCGACGGCCAACTGCGTGGAGCACGGCTGGAGTCCGCGCTGAAATATCTGCGGCAGCACCAGGCAAAACTTCATGCCAGCGACCTTGAACTGGCGCAGGCAATTCTCGTCCAATAACCATCCCTGTTCTTCCGGAGTCGTTCCATGCGTAGCCCGCTGATTGCCGCCACCCTTGGCCTGCTGTTGTTGGCCGACGTGGCCCAGGCACACACCCTGGTGGCCACCAGTAATATCATCGTCCGCGCCTCTGGCCGCACGATCGATTTCACCTCGGACACCACCACTTCGATCCGTGACTCCAAAGTCGTGCGCGAAGCCCACGACGATGCCGCCAGCTTCGTCGCCAGCAACGGTGATATCCGTGGAGCGCAACTGGAAGCTGCGTTCAATGCCCTGCGCACTCAACTGCCGGAAGCCCGCGACGCCAGCGATCAGGTTCTCGCCGAAGCCATCCTCGCCCTGTGAGATCACTCCTTGCCTGGCTGCTGGCCGGGACCCTGGGGCTGCTCTGCGGTACCGCCCAGGCCGACCTGCAATTGCGCCTCAAGACCGATGGCTTGAGCCCGGCGCAACAACACGCCAGCCAGGCGTTGCTGGATGAAGCGATGCAGGCATTGCCGCCGCGTTTCATCCAGCAACTGGATCGCACCATTGATGTCGGCTGGACCGACCAGATGCCCGACAACGCCTATGGCGCGGCATCCCTGGTTGCGGAACTGGACCTTAACCGCGCCTTGCTGCCGAGCCTGGCCGATGGCTCCGCGGCGACCCAGAAGACCAGCCGCCCTCACGGCACCGTGCGCCGGGAGTTACTCGCCACCGTACTTCATGAACTGACCCACATTTATGATCGTGCGCGTTTATGGCCCAGCGCCGAACGCAGCCTGATCCAGCGCTGCACCCGCAAGACCGGCACCTCCGGCCTGATCGGACTGCCGGATGAATGCCGGGGCCAGAACAATCGCCGCTTCACCCTCAGCGACGACCCGCGACTGCTGGACCTGGCCGGCTGGCCGCAATATGTCGGCCGCCGCGGAGAGCGGGAACAGCACAACCGGCAGATTGCCCGCAGTCCGGACCTCTACGAGACCACCAACCCGAAAGAGTTCGTAGCGGTGAACATGGAGTACTTCCTCCTCGATCCGAGCTACGCCTGCCGGCGTCCGGCGCTGTATCGCTACTACCAGGAGCATTTCGCCTGGGCCCCTGCCGCCAAGGACAGCTGTGCCCAGTCCTTCGCCTTCCTCAACGCCGGCAACGACTTCGCCAAGACGCCCCTGGGCAAGGTGGACCCGGAGCGGGTCTATGCGGTGGACTACCTGCTGGCCGAGGCCAATCAGAACTGGGTCAGCCGCTGGGGCCACAGCATGCTGCGCCTGGTGATCTGTGCCCCGGGCCGGCCCCGCGGCCCGGATTGCCGACTGGACCTGGACCAGCACCTGGTGCTGTCCTATCGCGCCTTTGTAGGTGACGTGCAGTTGTCCAGTTGGGATGGCCTGGTGGGCAAGTATCCTTCACGGCTGTTCGTCCTGCCGCTGTCGCAAGTCATCGATGAATACACCAAGACCGAGCTGCGCAGCCTGGCGTCCGTGCCCTTGAAGCTGTCACGCAGCGAGATCGAGGAAGTGGTGGAGCACGCCGCCGAGATGCACTGGAGCTATGACGGCAACTATTACTTCCTGTCCAACAACTGCGCCGTGGAGAGCCTCAAGCTCCTACGCAGCGGCAGCAACAACAAACAACTGATCGGCCTCGACAGCATCATGCCCAACGGCTTGCTGGAAGTGCTCAAGGGCAGGGGACTGGCGGACACCAGTGTGCTCGACGATCCCCGGGAAGCGCTGCGCCTGGGCTATCGCTTCGACTCCTTCCGCGACCGCTACCAGGCGATGTTCGAGGTGATCAAAAAGCACCTGCCGATCAAGCAGGCCAGCGTCGAAGACTGGCTGTCGCTGAACGCCGAGGAACGCCGCCAGTGGTTCGATCGGGCCGACCTGCGTACCAGCGCGGCCTTGCTGCTCCTGGAGCAGGCCAGCTATCGCCGACAACTGTTACTGGCCCAGGACGAGGTCAAACAACGTTACCTGGGCGCCCGGGAGCTGAAGAATGGCGGCATGGAGAAAGCCAACAAGACCTTGCAGGAAATTCTCGCCAACAGCGGCTTCCTCAGCCGACCGGCGGAATTGCTGGGTAGCAGCGGCTATGGCTTGCCCCAGCCCGGCGAATGGCAGCGCCTGGAGTCCGAAAGCAGCGAGCGACAGAAACAGCTGCAATCCCTGACCGGCGAACTGGACAAGGAAGTGCGGGCCCTGCTGGAGCCGGCGCGGGCGGCGGAAATTGCCGCCAACGAGGCCAATCTGAAGCAGGTGGGCGAGCATCTGCGCACACTGCACAAGGCCGCAGGCGGCCTGGAACTGCCTTGACTCCCTGATCTACATTCGGTGCTTTGTGCCTGCTAGCCGCCAGAAAGCACCTCGTTTGCAGCGGGTCCACACCTACGGCTACAGGATGCACGTCACCATGAAAAGCCCCAAGACTATCGCCGCGCGTTTAGGCTTCAGCATTCTAGGCACCCTGGCACTTGCCACCCCTGCCCAGGCCATCAAGGTAGTCCCCGATTTCGATACAGAGCCTGGTCTGGCCACGGTGTTCTGGGGAGCCTTCACCACAACCGGCCCGTTTATCGGCACAACAGTGACATTCAACGAACTGAGTGACAGCGATCAGAAGCTACTGCTGCTAGCCCGCGATGACGCCGCGGCCTTTGTCGCCACCGATACCGCCGTTCGTGGGGCGCTACTTGAGTCGGCCCTGCTGATGCTGCGTCAGAAGGGCGACCTGGATCACTACGATGATCTTGTCCTGGCTTGTGCCATCCTGGCTTCCACCCACTGAAGCCCCCAAGAACGGACCTGTCCGAACCTTGCCAGGAACCTTAACAGCGTCAGCCCCCTGACCGCCTACAGCCCATGGCGCTATAGCGTCTCTTGCGCCTCACCTGGCAACTGCTCATCCAGATGCAACCAGGGCAGGCGGCTGTCGGTCCAGATATGCCGGTCCGCAGGCGCCCGTTCCGGGTGATCCAGAGTGGCAATGGTGACATCGATGCTGTCCGGGCTCAGGTGGGTAACCAGTGCCAAGTGAGCACCACAGTCAGCGCAGAAATAGCGCGCACAACTTGCAGATGAGTCGTAGCGCGCGGGAACGCCTTCCAGCCACTTGAAAGCCGAGGCGGGCAAAGTGATCCAGGTGGTCACCAGACCGCCACTGACCCGGCGGCAGATCGAGCAATGACAGTGGGCGATATCCCGCAGTGGCCCGCTGAACTGGTAACGCAGCCGCCCGCAGTGGCAGCCTCCGGTGTGCAACTCGCTCATGTGCATTCCTCCTGTGGGCCCATGCCCGTCACTTTATGCCGCTGGTCGCCTGCAGCAACATCCACCGTTTCCTTTCAATGCCGAAAGCTGGCTGAAAGCTTCCCCGATTAGGATCGCCTCCACTACCGGCAAAAGACCGGTTGGCCACAGCGGGCGTTTCTGGCGCTCCCGGCCCTATTAACAACAACAATGGTGATTCTGATGTCCGCTCGTACCCGCCTGTTCGCTTCGACTCCCCCCGTACGCCTCGTGCTTGCCGTTCTGCGTTGATCCCACCCGGTTCGCCATTCCCTAGCCGCGCTACGCCTGGAGTACTCCCATGCTGACTTTCCTTGGCTTCGCCATGGTCATCACGTTCATGTTCCTGATCATGACCAAGCGCCTGTCCGCGCTGATCGCCCTGATCATCGTGCCGATCCTGTTCGCCCTGTTCGGCGGTTTCGCGCCGAAGATCGGCCCGATGATGCTCGAAGGCATCACCAAGCTGGCGCCCACCGGCGTGATGCTGATGTTCGCCATTCTGTATTTCGCCCTGATGATCGACTCCGGCCTGTTCGACCCGGCGGTGCGCAAGATCCTCAAGCTGGTCAAGGGCGACCCGCTGAAGGTCTCGGTCGGCACCGCCGTGCTGGCCCTGGTGGTATCCCTGGACGGTGACGGCGCCACCACCTACATGATCTGCGTGGCCGCCATGCTGCCGCTGTACAGCCGCATCGGCATGAGCCCGCGGATCATGGCCGGCCTGATCATCCTCGCCGGCGGGGTGATGAACATGACCCCCTGGGGCGGTCCTACCGCCCGTGCCGCCAGCGCGTTGCACGTGGACCCGTCGGACATTTTCGTACCGATGATCCCGGCCATGCTGGCCGGCGTGGTGGCAATCCTGGCGATCGCCTATCTGTACGGTAAACGTGAGCGCGCACGCCTGGGCGAACTGCACCTGGCGGGCGATGAGATCGATCACAGTGAAATCAGCGTCTCGCAGTACCCCGACGCCCGTCGTCCGAAGCTGATCTGGTTCAACGGTGCCCTGACCTTCGCCCTGATGTGCGCACTGATCGCCGGGCTGCTGCCGTTGCCCGTGCTGTTCATGGTGGCCTTCAGTATTGCCATGATCGTCAACTACCCCTGCCTGCAGCAGCAGAAGGACCGGGTCGCGGCCCACGCCGGCAGCGTGCTGGCAGTGGTCGGGCTGATCTTTGCTGCCGGTATCTTCACCGGCATCCTGTCCGGTACCGGCATGGTCGACGCCATGTCCAAGAGCCTGCTGGCAGTGATCCCTGACGCCCTGGGGCCCTATCTCGCAGTGATCACCGCGCTGGTGAGCATGCCGTTCACCTTCTTCATGTCCAACGACGCCTTCTACTACGGCGTATTGCCGGTGCTGGCAGAAGCCGCCAGTCATTACGGCATCACGGCGGTGGAAATGGCCCGCGCGTCGATCGTCGGCCAACCGGTGCACTTGCTCAGCCCGCTGGTACCCTCGACCTATCTGTTGGTGGCCCTGGCCGGTATCGAGTTCGGCGATCACCAGCGCTTCACCCTCAAGTGGGCAGTGCTGGTCTGCCTGTGCATAATGTTCGCCGCTTTGCTGATGGGGATCTTTCCACTGTTCAGCACTCTATAAAGGCAATGATTCTTCGCTCGGGCCGGCTTCCCGGTCCGGGCCATAACAACCGCTCAAAGGAATACACATGGAATGGCTGACCAACCCGGAAATCTGGGTTGCCTTCTTCACCTTGACCGCCCTGGAAATCGTCCTGGGCATCGACAACATCATCATGATTTCGATCCTGGTCAGCCGCATGCCCAAGCACATGCAGGCGCGCACTCGGATCTTCGGTCTGGCGCTGGCCATGGTCACGCGGATTCTGTTGCTGCTGTCGATCACTTGGGTCATGCGCCTCACGGCCGACCTGTTCGTGGTCTTCGGCCAGGGCATTTCCGGGCGGGACCTGATCCTGTTCTTCGGCGGCCTGTTCCTGCTGTGGAAAAGCTCCCAGGAGATGTACCACGCCCTTGAAGGTGAGGACGAAACCCTTGATGAACCCAAAGGCAAGGGCGGCAACTTCCTATACACCATCATCCAGATCGCGATCATCGACATCGTCTTCTCCCTGGACTCGGTCATCACTGCGGTGGGCATGGTGTCCCATGTACCGGTCATGGTGGCGGCGATCATCGTCGCGGTCCTGGTGATGATGCTGGCGGCCGGCACCATCAGCGAATTCATCGACAAGCATCCGTCGCTGAAGATGCTGGCGCTGTCGTTCCTGCTGGTAGTCGGTACCGTACTGATCGCCGAGGCCTTCGAAGTGCACGTACCAAAAGGCTACGTCTACTTCGCCATGGCTTTCTCCCTGGCGGTGGAAGCCATCAACATCAAGATGCGCACCGCCATCGCGAAGAAGAAAAAACAGCAGGACCCGGTGAAACTGCGCAAGGACGTTCCTGGTCAATAAACCGCGAACGCGCTAAAGAAAAAGGGGCTTTCGAGCCCCTTTTTCACGTCTGCAGGCAGCTGTTTTCATGACAGTTTTGTTTCAATCACCGGTTTAGCTATGCGATGCTGGCGTCCTGTGCGTTAGCCAACTACAGCTTAAATACATAACGTAGAACCTCGCGCAACAACGTCCACTGGCCCCGCTTGGGGCTCTTCACCCCAGGGGGGGCCTCTCATGCTGACCCTGCTCAATCTGCTTTCCGCCGTGGCCCTGCTGATCTGGGGCACGCACATCGTCCGTACCGGCATCCTGCGGGTCTACGGCTCCAACCTGCGCCACGTGATCGGTCAGAACATGGCCAGGCGACCGCTGGCCTTCGTCGCCGGCATCCTGGTGACCGCCATGGTCCAGAGCAGCAACGCCACGGCGATGCTGGTGACGTCCTTTGTCGGCCAGGGCCTGATGGCCCTGACCCCAGCACTGGCAACCATGCTCGGCGCCGACGTCGGTACCGCGTTGATGGCCCGGGTGCTGACCTTCGACCTGTCCTGGCTGTCGCCGCTGCTGATCTTCCTCGGGGTGATTTTCTTCCTGTCGCGCAAACAGACCCGCGCCGGCCAGCTGGGCCGGGTCGGCATCGGCCTGGGCCTGATCATCCTGGCCCTGCAACTGATCGTCGAAGCGGCAGCGCCGATTACTCACGCTCAAGGGGTGAAGGTGCTGTTCGCCTCGCTTACCGGCGATATCCTCCTGGATGCGCTGATGGGGGCGGTGTTCGCCATGGTGTCCTACTCCAGCCTGGCGGCGGTGCTGCTGACCGCCACCCTGGCCGGGGCCGGAGTGATCAGCCTGCCGGTGGCCATCGGCCTGGTGATCGGCGCCAACATCGGCAGCGGGGTGCTGGCCTTCCTCAGCACCAGCATGCAGAACACTGCCGGACGCCAGGTGGCCCTGGGCAGCCTGCTGTACAAACTGATCGGCCTGCTGCTGATCATTCCGGTGCTCGACCCGCTGGCCCACTGGATGGACAGCCTGGACTTCAGTCCCCAGGAGGTGGTGATCGGCTTCCACCTGCTGTACAACACCGCCCGCTGCCTGTTGCTGCTGCCCACTGTCGGCCCCATGGCCCGATTCTGCGCCTGGCTGATGCCCGAGCGCCCCCAGGACAACGGCCGTGCACGACCACGGCACCTCGATCCCACCGCGCTGGCCACCCCGAGCCTGGCCCTGGCCAACGCCGCCCGGGAAACCCTGCGCA
>NZ_MOAK01000027.1:205740-208711 GCF_003732485.1 Pseudomonas protegens | reverse complement strand
AAGCAGACCGCCATTACCCAGGAAATGCGCGCCCTGAGCGACGATGTCGAAGCACTGTACAGCGCCATCAAGCTGTACCTGGCGCAAATGCCCCGTGAGGACCTCAGCGAGCAGGACAGCCGGCGCTGGGCGGAAATCATCGAACTGGCGATCAACCTCAAGCTGGCCAGCGACCTGATTGAACGCATGCTGCGCAAGGTCCAGCAGCAGAAGACATCGCAACGCCGCTCCTTCTCCGAAGTGGGTCTGGAAGAACTGACCGGGCTGCACTCGCAACTGATCGCCAACCTGCGCCTGGGACTCTCGGTATTTCTCAGCGCCGACCCGGAAAGCGCCCGCCAACTGCTGCGGGAGAAACGCCGCTTCCGCGCCCAGGAACGGCGTCTGGCCCACGCCCACGTCAGCCGGCTGCAGCGCAAGATCGTCCAGAGCATCGAGACCAGCTCCCTGCACCTGGAACTGATTGCCGACATGAAGCGTCTCAACTCGCTGTTCTGCAGCAGCGCCTATGTGGTCCTGGAAACCTCGGACACCGGGGCGCTGGAAGTCGAGGACATGGCTGACATCACCCATTCACCCTGAACGTCCAGAGTGATCTGAAGTCTCTAAAACTTACGCACGCCGTAAGGAAGCTTGTTATGCGTTGTCTGTTATTCGCCTGCCTGTTACTGGGCAGTGCACAAGGATGGGCCCTGGATCGCTTCCAGGTCGAAGGCTACACCCTGCCCAACGGCCTGCAGCTGCTGCTCAAGCCCGGCAGCGAACGCGGCCACGTGGCGATCCGCCTGGTGGTGGGCGTCGGCCTGGACGATTTCGCCTGTGCCGACAAGGAACTGCCGCACCTGCTTGAACACTTGCTGTTCAGCGGCATCGACGCCGGCGGCGAAGGCGGCCTGGAAGAGCGCATGCAAGCCTTGGGCGGCGAATGGAACGCCTATACCAGCAATGCCGACACCACCTTCGTCATCGAAGCCCCGGCGAAGAACCAGCGCAAGGTCCTCGACCTGCTGCTGTCATTGCTCACCCGCACCCGCCTTGACGACAACGCCGTGGCCGCCGCCAAACAGGTGGTGGAACGCGAAGACGGCGGTCATTACTCGCACCTGCAGCGCTGGCTCGACCGCCAGGACCTGGGCCACAAGGCCGGCAACCAGCTGGCGGTGGAACTGGGGCTCAAATGCGCCGAACGCGCCGAAGTCGGGCACTTGACCCTGGCCCAGCTGGAGCAAGTGCGCAGAGACTGGTACGCCCCCAACAACATGAGCCTGATCGTCGTCGGCGAACTGGATCGCCTGCTGCCGGCTTATCTGGAGCGCACCTACGGCGCCCTCGAACCGGTAGAGCCCAGCGAGCACCGCGAGCTGCCACAGATCCAGGGCACGGCCGCCGCCGAGCGCAACTTGATCCATGGCTGGGTAGGGCAGAGCGCACAATTGCACTGGCTGTTTCCCGAACCTCTGCTGGAGCAGCAGCACGACGAGACCTTCGACCTGCTCAAGGACTATCTGGACTGGGCGTTATACCGTCAGTTGCGCCTGGAGCATGAGCTGTCCTACGGCCCCTGGAGCGACCGTGAAGTGTTTGGCGGCGTCGGTTTTCTCAGCCTCAATGCCGACCTCGAACGCGATGACCTGCCCCAGGCCCGACAGGTGGTCGAACAGCTCAAGGCGAAACTGCTCAAGGACGGTCTGGACCCCGCGACTTTTGAACGCCTGAAGCAGGCCGCCATTGATCGCCAGGCTTGGGCAGTACAGGGCAACAGCGCCTTGGCGGATTACTACTGGAGTGCCCTCGGGGACTTCGACAACGGCCGCTTCAGCGATCCGGCCAAGCGCCTGCGGGCGGTGAGCCTGAAGCAGGCCAACCTGGCGCTGAGGCAATTGCTGCAACAACCGGGCTACCTGCGAATCGAAAAGCCCCTGCTGGGGGACGAGCAGCTACTCTGGCTGACCGGCGGCCTGCTGGCCCTGATCGTCCTCGCCAGCCTGGGCGGCTATCTGCTGCATCGCCGGCGTAACCTCTAGCCGGTGTGGCGAGGGAGCATGCTCCCTCGCCACAGGCAGCGGCCAACAGGTATCCTGTCGCGGTTTTTCCTGCCAAGACTGTGACCCCACCCGATGCCTAACCTGACCCACTACATTCAGCGCATTCTGGAATTGATGAAGCGCTACCCGGGGGTCATTGCGCTCGGCGGTTTCATCTCCGGAGTCGGCAGCTTCATCCTGGTGGACCGGCAACAGGGCCTGGCCTCGTGGATCGCCGTGATCCTGCTGGTGAGCTGGGTCTGGCTGATGCTGGAAAACAGCCTGACCCAACTGTTCACCAAGGTCTTCAAGCGCGAGATCCCGCAACCGCTGCTGCGCTATGCGACGCAAATGATCCACCAGGAAAGCCTGTTCTTCGTCCTGCCGTTCTTCTTCATCACCACCAGCTGGAACAGCGGCCAACTGGTGTTCACCGGGCTGCTGGGGGCAGCGGCGCTGATTTCCATCACCGATCCGCTGTACTACAAGTGGCTGGCGCCGCGGCGCTGGCTGTTCCTCGCCCTGCACACCCTGACCCTGTTCGCCGCCTTGCTCACGGCCCTGCCGTTGATCCTGCACCTGACCACAGCCCAGAGCTTCAAGCTGGCCCTGGGCATCGCCATGCTCCTGTCCTTCCCGAGCCTGGCGTCGATCCTGCCGATCCGCAGCGTGCGCAGCGCACTGGCGGTGCTGTGCATCACCCTGGCCATTGGCAGCACCGGCTGGCTGCTGCGCTCCTGGGTGCCGCCGGCCACCCTGTGGCTGACCGAGGATGCCATCAGCACCCAACTCCAGGACCGCACGCCCGGGGACAGCCTGGAACAGGTCAGTGCCAGCCAGGTGCGCAGCAACGGTTTGTACGCCTACACCGCGATCAATGCTCCCCGAGGCCTGGACGAGCGCATTTATCACATCTGGCAGTTCAACGGCAGCGAAGTGGACCGCAT
>NZ_MOAK01000027.1:204322-205674 GCF_003732485.1 Pseudomonas protegens | reverse complement strand
GCAGAATTTCCCCGGCAACCCGGCGGGAAAATGGCAAGTGCGGGTGATCACCGAGGACGGCCAGGTAATTGGCGTGTTGCGCTTCGAGATCACCGACCCAGATCAAGACGCCGCCAAGAGCGGCGAGGCAAAGTAGTCGGGATCGTGCTATTACGTAGCACTGCGTAATCGCCACACAAGCTCGGAGCTTATGACTACCAGCGTGACGCCCGGCACCGCTCAACTGGACCTTGCCCTCTCCCCGGCGCAACTGCGCATCTCCGGGGACTGGACGCTGGCGCACTACAGTGACCTCAAGCGTCTCAGCCAAACCCTCAGCGACCGCTATGACAGCAGCACCCACATCGACCTCAATGGCTTGGGAGCCCTGGACACCGCCGGCGCGTCGCTGCTGGTAGAACTACTGGGAGCCGAACGCCTGGAGCGATCCGCCGAACACCCTGATTGCACCCTGTCCACCGCCGACCGCGCATTGCTGCATACGGTCTACAGCTCGCTCAACGATTTCTGTGTACCGGTCAAGGAACCGGAGATTGCCGTCAGCGTACAACTGCTCTCACGCATTGGCAGTGCGGTCTACACCGTCTGGCAAGACAGCCTGAAAGTCCTCGGCTTTATCGGCCTGATCCTCGAAACCCTGGCCCGGGGCCTGCTGCACCCCAAGCGCTGGCGTATCACCCCGGTGGTGGCGCATATCGAACAGACCGGCCTCGATGCCGCGCCCATCGTCGCCCTGCTGACCTTCCTGGTGGGGGCGGTGGTGGCCTTTCTCGGGGCCACGGTGCTGGCCAACTTCGGGGCCAGCATCTTTACCGTGGACCTGGTGGCATTTTCCTTCCTGCGGGAATTTGGCGTGCTGCTGACCGCGATCCTCATGGCCGGGCGTACCGCCAGCGCCTTCACCGCGCAGATCGGCTCGATGAAGGCCAACGAAGAGATCGACGCCATTCGCACCCTGGGCCTGGACCCGATGGAGTTGCTGGTGCTGCCCCGGGTGCTGGCCTTGCTGGTGGCGCTGCCGATGCTGACCTTTCTGGCGATGCTCTCGGGCATCATCGGCGGCGCCGTGGTTTGTGCCCTGTCCCTGGATATTTCCCCGGCGATGTTCCTTTCGCTGCTGCATTCGGACATCGGCGTTAAGCACTTTCTGCTGGGCCTGGTCAAAGCACCGATCTTCGCTTTCCTGATTGCCGCCATCGGCTGCCTGGAGGGCTTCAAGGTCAGCGGCAGTGCCGAGTCGGTGGGCGCCCACACCACGTCCAGCGTGGTGCAGTCGATCTTCGTGGTGATCGTCATCGACGCCGTGGCCGCGCTGTTCTTCATGGAGATGGGCTGGTGAGCCGCCCGACGCG
>NZ_MOAK01000027.1:202974-204273 GCF_003732485.1 Pseudomonas protegens | reverse complement strand
AAGCAGAGCGTGCATGAGAATCTCGACCTGGACGTGTACAAGGGCGAGATCCTCGGCGTGGTCGGCGGCTCCGGTAGCGGCAAGTCGGTGTTGCTGCGCAGCATCGTCGGCCTGCGCCAGCCCAGCGAAGGCTCGGTGCGGGTCTTCGGCCAGGACCTGCCAAGCCTGCCGGAGCAGCAACGTTCACTGATTGAACGGCGCTTTGGCGTGCTGTTCCAGAAGGGCGCGCTGTTCACCTCGCTGACGGTGACCGAGAACGTCGCCCTGCCACTGATCGAGCATGCGGGCCTGTCCCGCAGCGACGCCGAACACCTGGCAGCCGTGAAACTGGCCCTGGCCGGGTTGCCCCTGTCGGCAGCGGACAAGTACCCGTCCTCGCTCTCCGGCGGCATGATCAAGCGCGCGGCCCTGGCCCGCGCCCTGGCCCTGGACCCGGACATCCTGTTTCTCGACGAACCCACCGCCGGCCTCGACCCGGTGGGGGCTGCAGCCTTCGACCAACTGATCCTGACCCTGCGCGATGCCCTGGGCCTGAGCGTGTTCCTGGTCACCCACGACCTCGACACCCTCTACACCATCACTGACCGGGTGGCGGTGCTGGCGCAGAAAAAGGTGCTGGTGGCGGACGCCATCGACATCGTCGCGCAAACCCCGGACGAATGGATTCACCAGTACTTCCATGGCCCACGCGGCCGCGCGGCCTATCAGGCCGCTACACAGACCAACGAGGGATGACATGGAAACCCGAGCCCATCATGTACTGATCGGCCTGTTCACCGTGATCGTGGTGGCCGGCGCCTTGCTGTTCGGCCTGTGGCTGGCCAAGTCCAGCGTCGACAGCGCCTTCCAGGACTATCAGATCGTGTTCAATGAAGCGGTCAGCGGCCTGTCCAAGGGCAGTGCCGTGCAGTACAGCGGGATCAAGGTCGGCGACGTGGTCAATCTGCGCCTGGACCCCAAGGACCCGCGCCGGGTGCTGGCGCAGATCCGCCTGGGCAGTGAAACCCCGATCAAGGAGGACACCCAGGCCAAGCTGGCCCTGACCGGCATCACCGGCACCTCGATCATCCAGCTCAGCGGCGGTACACCGCAAAGCCCGGTGCTCAAGGGCAAGGACGGCCAACTGCCGACCATAGTCGCCTCGCCATCGCCCATTGCCCGCCTGCTGAACAACAGCAATGACCTGATGACCGGGGTCAACCTGCTCCTGCACAACGCCAATCGCATGTTTTCCCCGGACAACGTGGAGCGGGTCAGCAGCACCCTGGACAACCTGCAGAAGACCTCGGCGAGCATCGC
>NZ_MOAK01000027.1:201989-202867 GCF_003732485.1 Pseudomonas protegens | reverse complement strand
AGCAGATGTTCGGCAGCGCCGAGCACGCCATACGCAACCTGGAACAGAGCAGCGCCACCCTGAACAAACTGCTGAGCGACAACCAGGACTCGCTGAACAATGGCATGCAAGGGCTCAACGGCCTGGCGCCGGCGGTGCGCGAGCTGCGCGAGACCCTGAGCTCGCTGCGAGCCATCACCCGTCGCCTCGAAGCCAACCCTGGCGGTTACTTGCTGGGTAACGAGAAGAACAAGGAGTTCACGCCATGAAGCGTGTCTGTCATCTACTGGCGCCACTGGCCCTGGGGACCGCCCTGGCCCTGACCAGTGCCTGCTCGATCCTGCCTAAGGGCGAGCCATTGGATATCTATCGGCTGCCGGTGGGCCAGAGCACGACCCCCGTCACCGGCAAGGCGCTGTCGTGGTCGCTGCAGCTGCTCAAGCCTCAGGCCGGCGATGCACTGAACAGCGCGCGAATCGCGGTGATCCCCCAGGGCAACCTGATCAGCAGCTACAAGGCTTCGCGCTGGAGCGACCCAGCACCGATCCTGCTGCGCAACCGCCTGCTGGACGGCTTCCAGCGCGATGGCCGGGTGCAGCTATTGAGCACCGACGACAGTAACCTGCAGAGCGACCTCGCCCTGGGCGGCGACCTGCAAGCCTTTCAGACCGAGTATCAGGGCTCTGACGCCCAGGTGGTGATTCGCCTGGATGCGCGACTGATTCGTGGCTATGACCAGAAAATCCTCGCCAGCCGGCGCTTTGAAGTGCGCCAACCCCTGAGCGAACCCCAAGTGCCGGCGGTGGTGACAGGGTTTGGCCAAGCCAGCGACGCGCTGACCCGGCAGGTAGTGGATTGGGCGGTGGGGCAGGGCAACCTGGCGCTGAAAAAATGAACGG
>NZ_MOAK01000027.1:104125-201963 GCF_003732485.1 Pseudomonas protegens | reverse complement strand
GGCAAGCCGGCTCCTACAACCTCCGTAGGAGCCGGCTTGCCGGCGAAGGCTTAGCCAAAGAACCAGTAGCAAACCGCAATCGCCGCCACCACCCCGGCAAACTCCGCCAGCAAGGCACAACCCACAGCGTGCCGCACCCGCTGGATACCTACCGCACCGAAGTACACCGCCAGCACATAGAAGGTGGTCTCGGTGCTGCCCTGGATCGTCGCTGCCGCCAGGGCCGGGAAGCTGTCCACGCCCTGGGTCTTCATGGTCTCGATGAGCATCGCCCGGGCCGCACTGCCGGAGAACGGCTTGACCATGGCGGTGGGCAGGGCGTCGACAAAGCGCGTATCCCAGCCGGCCCAGGCCACCAGATGACGAATCCCGTCGAGGCCGAAATCCAGGGCCCCGGAAGCCCGCAATACACCGATCGCGCAAAGCATGGCCACCAGATACGGCAACAGGTTTTTGGCGACGTCGAAGCCCTCCTTGGCCCCTTCGACAAAGGCCTCGTAGACCTTGACCTTACGCAGCGCACCAATCACCAGGAACAGCATGATCAGGCCGAACAGGGTGAGGTTGCCGAGGATCGACGACAGCGACGCCAAGGCCGTGGCCGACAGGGTCGCCAGCAGCGCCATGAAGGCGCCCAGAGCCAGGGCTCCGGGAATCAGATAGGCCAGCACCACCGGGTCCCAGAGACGCAGGCGCTGCATCACCGCCACCGACAGCAAGCCCACCAGCGTCGAAGCGCTGGTCGCCAGGAGGATCGGCAGGAACACCAGGGTCGGGTCTGCCGCACCTTGCTGGGCGCGGTACATGAAGATGGTCACCGGCAGCAGGGTCAGGGACGAGGCGTTGAGCACCAGGAACAGAATCTGCGCGTTGCTGGCGGTGGTGGCGCTGGGGTTGAGTTCCTGCAGGGCGCGCATGGCCTTGAGGCCGATCGGCGTGGCGGCATTGTCCAGGCCCAGGCCGTTGGCGGCGAAGTTCAGGGTGATCAGCCCCAGGGCCGGGTGCCCTGGCGGCACTTCCGGCATCAGGCGCTTGAACAGCGGGCCCAGGACCTTGGCCAGCCAATCGACGATGCCGGCCTTTTCGGCGATCCGCAGAAAGCCCAGCCACAGGGTCAGGGTGCCGAACAGTAGCACCATCACCTCTACCGACAGCTTGGCCATGGCGAAGATGCTTTCCACCATGGCGGCGAAGATCCCGGCGTTGCCGCCCACCAGCCACTGCGCCAGGGCGGACACGGTCGCCACGATAAAGAAGCCAAGCCACAGGCCATTGAGCATCGGTCATATCCCTCGGAAGATGCGGCGAATGATAGCGGGGCCTGCAGAAACGACAAACCCCGGATTACCCGGGGTCTGTCATCTGTAGGAACCGGCTTGCCGGCGAAGGCGCGTCTGAGCCGTATAGAGGACTTGAGAACCTTTTCGCTGGCAAGCCAGCTCCTACGCAGTAGGCGCTTAGCCTTTGGAAGCTTCGCCTGCCGGCAGTTGCTCTTTGCTGCGCCAGTGCGGCAGCGAGTTCCAGTAGCGCTGGCCCTTGGCATCGTCGTACATGCCTTCCCAACGGGAGATGACCAGGACTGCCAGGGCGTTGCCGATCACGTTCAGGGCGGTACGCGCCATGTCCATCACACGGTCCACGCCGGCGATGAAGGCCAGGCCTTCCAGGGGAATGCCCACACTGCCCAGGGTCGCCAGCAGGACCACGAAGGACACGCCCGGAACCCCGGCGATGCCTTTGGAGGTGACCATCAGGGTCAGCACCAGCAGCAGTTGCTGACTGATGGACAGGTCGATGCCGTACAGCTGGGCAATGAAGATCGCTGCGATGCTCTGGTACAGGGTCGAGCCGTCAAGGTTGAAGGAGTAGCCCGTAGGCACCACGAAGCTGCAGATGGCTTTGGGCGCACCGTAGGCTTCCATCTTCTCGATCACCCGCGGCAGCACGGTTTCCGAGCTGGCGGTGGAGTAGGCGAGCACCAGCTCATCCTTGAAGATGCGCATCAGCTTGATCACCGAGAAACCGAACAGGCGGGCGATCAGGCCGAGGATCACGAAGGCGAAGAAGGCGATGGCCACGTACACCAGGATCACCAACTTGGCCAATGGCAGCAGGGAGGCAAAACCGAAGTTGGCGACGGTCACCGAGATCAAGGCAAACACACCAATCGGCGCGTAGTTCATGATCATGTGGGTGACTTTGAACATGCTTTCCGAGACGCCCTGGAACATCTTCACCAGCGGCTCGCGCAGATCCGACTGCAGGCTCGACAAGCCCAGGCCGAACAGCACCGAGAAGAAGATGATCGGCAGCATCTCGCCACGGGCCATGGCCGCGAAGATGTTCGATGGAATCAGGTTGAGAATGGTCTCGATGAACGCATGTTCATGCTGCACTTCGGCGGCGGTGGCCTGGTACTTGGAAATGTCCACGGTACCCAGGGTGCTCATGTCGATGCCCGCACCCGGATGGAACAGGTTGGCCAGCAGCAGGCCCACGACGATGGCGATGGTGGTGACGATTTCGAAGTAGATGATGGTCTTCAGACCAATACGGCCAAGTTTCTTGGCGTCGCCGACACCGGCAATGCCGACGATCAGCGAGGAGATGACGATCGGGATCACGATCATCTTGATCAAGCGGATAAAGATATCGCCTGCAGGTTGCAGAACGTTGCTGATCCACCAGGCCTTTTCAGCACTGAAATGATTGAGCAGCGCGCCAATCGCAATCCCCAGGACCAGACCGATGAGGATCTGCCAGGCGAGGCTTAATTTTGCCTTCTTCATATCATTACCCTTACTTCAGTTGGACTCGGGCTGATGCGCGAACTGGAACGCTCAATGGCGGAAAAGTTTGTGCATCGGCCCCCGTATAAGGTCATCCCGAACGAGCATTTACGGCTCTCTGCGGGCGAAAAAAGGCGCAACTATTCCGATGCAAGGGAGGCGCGTCTAATGCCGTAAACGCCTACCCTATGCCGAATCGGCATGAGTTTTTCCAAACAAAACGAGCGTCCCAACCGGTTCGAATACGACATTTCGGCAGGCAGAAATACCGTGAAACGGCCATTTCAGGCGGCGTGCAGGCTTGTCGGGAGGGTCAGGAAAAGGTCTGAAAAAAATTAGGATTGCGCTGATTCGGGTGCCCGGAAACGCTGTGCAATTAGCACAAAGTTTCTCGATATACGGTCGCAGAGAAACACCAGGAAACGTTTGATCGGAGTCAAAGGAAGATTTTTTCCTGCGCGCGTCACTGAAATGCCGGACGAATGGCTCTAGGACAACACTTTGCTTGGCAAGCACGCCGCAAGCTCATCAAGTCGATGCGCGACCTGAGAGCTTACGCCGCCGCTCTTTCCTGACCCGGCCCTTGCGGAGGCACTCCCTGTACCCCTAGGTCACTCCGATCATCGGTGGATCAGAACGTCCCGACCCCTTGGTCATGCACTCACCCTCCTCGGGTGGTGCAACAGTCGAAAGTGCCAGGGCGGCCCTTTCTTCTATCTGTTATGCAGTATCGGCACCTCGAACTCAGTACCAGTTCGGGTCTTTGCGCAACTGCTCCTGAAGCAACGCCTGCATCCCTTCATCGGGTTTACCGAGGAAGCGGTAGTTCGCGTGACGGGTCGGAGACTTGTCCGCGGGCAAGCCGGCAGGCACCTCCACCAACATCGCGTAGGCATGCTTCTTGTCGAAGCTGAAGGCCACGATCAGACGTTGGTTCTGGCAACTCTGCGCAGTCTCGCAAAGCGGTCCCACCAGGTACTGATCGCCGTCTTCAGTTACTGCATTCATCTGTTGCTGAGCATCGCCCGACAGGTTCATCACCCATTCGGGCAAACGCTCTTCCTTGTGCACAACCCCCTGCCAGGTTTCACGAAACTGCGGGTCCGAACTCAGCAGCTGGTTGGTACGCGCCTGGCCATCATTGGCCGCCGACGCCAGGGCGCTGGCGCCCAGCAGCAGCGTGGCAGCCAATGTCTTCAACGAAAGACTCATGGTCAGCCTCGGCCTCGACGGCCAAAGAAGAACGAAGCGATGAACATCACCAGGAACACGACAAAGAGAATCTTGGCGATACCCGTGGCGGTGCCCGCGATACCACCGAAGCCCAGGACCGCAGCGACAATGGCAATGATCAGGAATGTGATTGCCCAGCTCAGCATGATGATTCTCCTTACTCTTCTATTAGTGGTGCTTAGTGGTGCTGCCTATGGAGCCGACCGTGCGCCGCCGAATGCGGGCCAGGCCTTGGTGCCTAGAACACCCAGCGTTCCTGACGCGGCGCCTCAAGCGCCGGTTGTGCCTGGTCGACGGCCATCAGTTGCACTGGTGTTGCATCGTTGAGCCGACTGCTCACCGAACTGAAATGGGTCTGGGTGAAGTGATGAGCCGGCACACGCGGGGCGGGCACCTGGCTATCCTGCCAACGCTGGAACTGTTGCCCGGCGATCAGGGTGACCAGTAACGCCAGGCTGGCGAACAGGCCTTGCTGGAGATGCAGTGGCGCGATACGCAATTGGGCAAGACCTTGGCGATTCATCCTGAAACTCCTCCCACACTGGTGGTGATGTTGTTATGGAAGCCTTGAGCTGCGCTTCACGATGAGAGGGATATTGCAGTCTGCATGCCAGCTTTGAATTCGAATATAAATTCAATAAAATCAATAAGTTATAAACATAAAAAGAAACATGCCCATACGCATCCTGCACGATGCTGCCCGGTAAACCGTGCGAAATGCACGATCGGCCCGAATAACGTCCAGGGCTTTTTGATCGCAGGGGGAACTTTGCCCAGTGGCGAACAGCCTGATACAGACCCATTCAAGGACTAGCCTTGGCAAAACATTTGGGATTTCAGTCTGTTAGCCATTTCCGGCGGAGATATCTAACCTTCAGGCCGTGGAATGGATCAGAATCAACCTTGCAACTTGCCCGATTTATCCGGGACTAAATAAGATCATTCATTAAAGGAGCCTGGGAAATGGAGTCAGCGCCGGAGAATCAAGGCCGCATCCTTCTGGTAGATGACGAATCCGCCATCCTTCGCACCTTCCGTTACTGCCTGGAAGACGAGGGCTACACCGTGGCCACCGCCAACAGCGCGGCCCAGGCGGATGCCCTGTTGCAACGCCAGGTGTTCGACCTGTGTTTCCTTGACCTGCGCCTGGGGGAAGACAACGGCCTTGATGTGCTGGCCCAGATGCGTACCCAGGCGCCCTGGATGCGGGTGGTGATCGTCACGGCCCACTCCGCCGTCGACACAGCGGTGGACGCGATCCAGGCCGGTGCCGCCGATTACCTGGTCAAGCCCTGCAGCCCCGACCAACTGCGCCTGGCCACCGCCAAACAACTGGAAGTGCGCCAGCTCTCGGCGCGCCTGGAAGCCCTGGAAGGTGAGGTGCGCAAACCCAAGGACGGCCTGGACTCCCACAGTCCGGCGATGAAAGTGGTACTGGAAACCGCCCGCCAGGTGGCCAGCACCGATGCCAATATTCTGATTCTCGGCGAGTCGGGTACCGGCAAGGGCGAACTGGCCCGGGCCATCCACGGCTGGAGCAAACGGGCGAAGAAGTCCTGCGTGACCATCAACTGCCCATCGCTGACCGCCGAACTGATGGAAAGCGAACTCTTCGGCCACAGCCGCGGCGCTTTTACCGGGGCCAGCGAAAGCACCCTGGGCCGGGTCAACCAGGCTGATGGCGGCACTCTGTTCCTCGACGAAATCGGCGACTTCCCCCTGACCCTGCAGCCCAAGCTGCTGCGCTTTATCCAGGACAAGGAATACGAGCGCGTCGGCGACCCGGTGACTCGCCGTGCCGACGTCCGCATCCTCGCCGCCACCAACCTCAATCTCGAGGACATGGTGCGCGACGGACGCTTCCGTGAAGACCTGCTGTACCGCCTGAACGTGATCACCCTGCACCTGCCGCCCTTGCGCGAACGCAGCGAAGACATCCTGACCCTGGCCGACCGCTTTCTCGCACGCTTCGTCAAAGAGTATTCGCGACCGGCCCGGGGTTTCAGCGACGACGCCCGGGAAGCCCTGCTCAACTACCGCTGGCCGGGCAACATCCGTGAACTGCGTAACGTGGTGGAGCGGGCAAGCATCATCTGTCCCCAGGAACGGGTTGAAATCAGCCATCTGGGCATGGCCGAACAGCCCACCAACAACGCCCCGCGAATCGGAGCCGCGCTGAGCCTGGATGAGCTGGAAAAAGCCCATATCGGCGCCGTCCTGGCCACCAGCGACACCCTGGACCAAGCGGCCAAGACCCTGGGCATCGACGCTTCGACCCTGTACCGCAAGCGCAAACAGTACAACCTGTGAGCATCACCCTATGAAGTTAGCGATGAAACTGCGGACTCGGCTGTTTCTGAGCATCTCGGCCCTGATCACCGTGGCCCTGCTGGGGCTGGTGCTGGGGCTGGTCAGCGTGATGCAGATGGCCAGCACCCAGGAATCGCTGATCCGCAACAACTTCATCACCCTGGACCTGGGGCTCAAGCTGCGCCAGACCCTGGGTGATCAATTGATCATCATGCTCAGCAACAAACCCGACCCCGCGGCACTGGAAGCCTCGCGGCAGCGCTATCTGGACCTCCTCGACCAGGGCATCGCCCACGAACAGCAGAACCTGACCGTGGGCGGTTTCAAGCAGGCCCGCAGCGACTACCTGAGCTTCTACCAGGCCTTCGAGCACAACAACACTGCTGCCAGCCTGAATAACAACGAGGCGCTGGCCGAGCGCTTCAATACCTTGCGCAACGGCCTGATCAACGAACACAAGCGCGCCCTGGACAACATCAGCCAGGTCGAGCGCCAGGCCCGGGACCGCGCCTTGCTAGTAGCCGGCTTGCTGGGACTGGTCGGCCTGGCGGTGCTGATCATCGGCTTCATCACCGCCCACGCCATTGCCCGGCGCTTTGGCGGACCGATCGAAGCCCTGGCCAAGGCCGCGGACAAGATCGGCCAAGGCAATTTCGACGTCACCCTGCCGATCTCGGCTGCGGCGGAAATGAACCTGCTGACCCGACGCTTCGGCATCATGGCCGAGGCCCTGCGCCAGCATCAGGCGACCAATGTCGACGAACTGCTGGCCGGCCAGCAGCGCTTGCAGGCGGTGCTCGACAGCATCGACGACGGCTTGTTGATGATCGACCGCCAAGGCCGCCTGGAACACCTCAACCCAGTGGCACAGCGGCAGTTGGGCTGGGATCAGGAGCGTCTCGGCCAGGGCCTGGGCAGCGCCCTGCAACGCCCGGAGCTGGATGAACAGCTGCAGCTGGTTCTGCGTGGCGGCAACCTGGAACGGGCCCCGGAAGACCTGGATATCGAGGTCGACGGCGAATCGCGCCTGCTGACCTACAGCCTGACCCCGGTGAGCCACACCCAGGGCCATATTCTCGGCGCGGTGATGGTGCTTCATGACGTCACCGAGCAGCGGGCATTCGAGCGGGTGCGCAGCGAGTTCGTATTGCGCGCCTCCCACGAACTGCGAACCCCGGTTACCGGCATGCACATGGCCTTCGGCCTGCTTCAGGAACGCCTGCACTTTGCCGAAGAGTCCCGGGAAACCGACCTGCTCAATACGGTCAACGAAGAAATGCAGCGGCTGATGCAACTGATCAACGACCTGCTGAACTTTTCCCGTTATCAGAATGGCCTGCAGAAGCTCACTCTCGCGCCCTGTCCCCTGGAAGAGCTGCTGGAGCAGGCCCAGGGCCGCTTCAACGAACAGGCGCAGCGGCAGGACATCAGCCTGCTGCTGGAGATCCAGGCGCCACTGCCGCGCCTGCACGCCGACCGACCGCAACTGGAACGGGTGCTGGACAATCTGCTCGACAACGCCCTGCGCCATACCGCCAGTGGGGGCCAGATCCGCCTGCAGGCCCGGCGCCATGGCGAACGGGTGATTGTCAGCGTCGAGGACAATGGCGAGGGTATCGCTTACGGTCAGCAGGGTCGGATCTTCGAACCCTTCGTTCAGGTCGGACGCAAGAAAGGCGGCGCCGGGCTCGGGCTGGCCCTGTGCAAGGAAATCGTCCAGCTCCACGGTGGACGCATGGGGGTCTACTCAAGGCCGGGGCAGGGCACCCAGTTCTATCTGGCCCTGCCGCTCTAGGGTTTCACGCCTCGTCATCCAGGCGCCGGGCCACCAGACGCCGGCCCCGGGTGATCAGCTCAGTGAACTGCAACGCACTCAGGGCATGGGCGAACAGCCAGCCCTGCCCGAAGCTCACCCCCTCGCTGCTAAGCAACGAGGCCTGGTCCTCGAACTCGATGCCCTCGGCGATCACCTTGAGCTTCAAGGCATGGGCCATGCGAATGATGTGGGGCGCCACGCCACTGCTGGCAGCATCGTGGCCCAGGGCGTCGATAAAGGCCTTGTCGATCTTCAGGCAATCCACCGGCAGGCTTTGCAGGTAGGCCAGGCTGCAGTAGCCGGTGCCAAAGTCATCGATCAGCACCTGATGCCCGACATCCCGCAAGGCCTGCAAGTTGTTGCGCGCCACCACCACGTCGATCAGGCCGCGCTCGGTGACCTCGAAGGCGATCTGTCGCGCCGCCACCCGATGCAACGCCAGGAGCCGGGCCATGACCAGGCCGATCCGCGGCACCATCACATCGCAGGCCGCCAGATTGACCGAGATGTACAACTGGGGATTGGCTCGCAGCACGTGTCCCAGTTGCTCCAGCAGGCGTTGCAGGACGAAGTCGGTGATCTGGCGAATCTGTCCGGTGTTCTCCGCCAGGGGGATGAACAGATCGGGGCTGGTCAGAGTGCCGTCCGGACGCCGCCAGCGCAGCAAGGCTTCGGCCCCGACACAGAGCCTGCTGTTGAGGTCGAAGATCGGCTGGTACAGCACCTGCAACTCACCGCGTCGCAGGGCCCCTTGTAGCTCTGCTCCCAACGACTGGCGCTGACGCACCAACTGATACACCAGCCCGCCGATAAACAGCGCCAGTAGCAGGCTGACCGGCAACAACCACCACCATCCATCGAGCATCTCCGCCTGCATGCTGGCCCGGGGGCTGATCATCACCAGTTGGTATTCGGGGTTTCGGGTCGGCATGCGATAGATCAACAGATCCTGGGTGACCTGCAAGGGGCCGTCACGGCCGGCCCGCCAAGGCTCCACCGGTGGCCAGGCCCGAGCCTGACCCAGTACCGGAATCGCTCGGACGCCGTGGTCGACCACCACCATAAGGCTGCCACCGGCCGGCAGATCGACCACGTCGGTCAAGTGCCCGCGGGAGGTGGCCACGCGAAAATTGCCCCGTCCCAGCATCAGAGCGGCGAGGTTTTCGTTGGGTTGGGTCGAGGTGTTGAGCCAGTAGCTGTAGGTCGGCCCGCGGATATCCGGAGCCCTGAGGGAGGGCAGGAGGTTCTGCCGCGGCCAGTTTGAGCACGTCTGGGTGGCATCCATATAGGCTGCTTCATAAATGAAGCGATAGCTGTAGCTGACCTGCTGCAAGGCAGTGATCAGCTCAGCGCTGCACTCGCGCAGCGGTTGGGCCTCCAGTACATCCAGGCCCTCACGCAGTTGCCCGAACAGTTGCTCCAGACGCTCCAGGAAACGCTGGCCCTGGGCGTTCATCTGTTCGCTTTCTCGCTGCTGGACCTGATGCATGGCCACTCCGGCACTGCCCAGCAACAATACCGCCGCGCTCAGCGCAGCCGCCAGCATCGCCAGCAACCAGGGGCGATGGAACCAGGTGCGCAGGGTCTCGCGAGCGGCCGGCATCATGAAAGATCCGAAGGATTACCAATGAGTTATAGCAACTGATTGAGCAATCGGCCCGAACCGTCCGGCGGCGTCATTATTTTGTCTGGTTGAGCACCTGCAGGATGGCTGCGCTTTCCGCGTCCGGTGTGCCGTCGAAACGACCCGGGCGATAGTGCATCTGGAAAGCCGCCAGCACGTGGCGGGTGGCCACATCCAGTTCGCCAGTCTGCGGCGTGGCATAGCCCAGGACCGCCAATTGCTGCTGGAACCAGCTGATGCTCGGCAGGTTCGCGGCAAAGAACGCCTGCTGGCGTGCCACAGCCTGAGCGTTTGGCCACAGGCCGAGTCCGGCGTCGGCCAGGCGCTTCCAGGGGAATAGCGGGCCCGGGTCCAGCTTGCGCAGGGGGGCAATGTCGCTATGCCCGATGATGTGGCGCGGGGAGATGTTGTTGCGTTTGCTGATGTCCTTGAGCAGCACGATCAGGTTCTGGATCTGCGCCTCGCTGTAGGGGTACCAGAGCCGCCCGGTGGGACCATCACGAAAACCCGGGTTGACGATTTCAATGCCGATGGAGCTGGAGTTGAGCCAGGTCCGGCCCTGCCACTGGCTCTCGCCGGCGTGCCAGGCGCGGTACTGCTCGTCCACCAGCTTGTAGACAGTGGCGGACTTGTCGTCGCCGATCAGGTAATGACTGCTGACCTGACCATGGGTCAGCAAGGCCAGGGAGCGTTCCAGGGATGCCGAGGTGTAGTGGACGATGATGAACTGGGCGCGCTGGTCGTAGTTGACCGAAGGGTGGCTGGTGTCGATGCGCGGGCCGCTGGCACAACCAGCGAGGACCAGGAGCGAAAAAGCAAGAGCAAGGAGTTTCATGGCAAAGGGCAATACGCTGATGAAAAGAATGCAATAGTGTAACGTACTGCCCCCACCGCGATGGGCAAAACAGCGGTTTCAGACAGGAATCGGCAAACGTCTCAGCCTGCCTCTACCCGATTGCGACCGGCATCCTTGGCCCGGTACAACGCCTGATCGGCTCTTTTGATCACCAGATCGCTGCGATCACCGGCCTTGAAGGCACTCAGGCCGACGGACACGGTAATGGTCACTGGCTCGCCCTTGAAGTGGAACGGACAAGCCTCGACCGCCGCTCGCAAGGCTTCCACTATCCGCGCGCCCACCGGCCATGGAGTATTGGGCAACAATAGGACAAACTCCTCGCCGCCGAAGCGCGCGATAAAGTCGCTGCCCCGCAAGCGCTTGCGCAACACGTTGGCGATGATCTTCAACACCTTGTCCCCAGCCAGATGGCCGTAGTTGTCGTTGATCCGCTTGAAGTGATCCAGGTCGAGCATGGCCAGTAACAGGCTGTTGCCATGTTGCTGCCATTGACCGACCTCGTGCTCCAGGCGCTCGGTCCAGGCGGCGCGGTTGGGCAGCCCGGTCAGTGGATCGATCAGGGCCTTCTGTCGCTGTTCCTCCAGGTGTTCACGGTAGCCCTGGGCCTCCTGCTCCATGCTCGAAACGCGCTCTGCCAGGCTTTGCAGGCGGGCCGCCACTTCTTTCTCACGCTCGTCGCGCTGCTTCTGGTGATGGTCCATGGTGCCCAGCAGGCCTTCCAGGTGGCTTTCCAGCACCTGCTTGAGGTCATCCAGGTCCGCCGCCTCTTGCACGCTGCTTTGCAGGCCATCGACCTGCTCACGGATCTGGGTGTCCATGGCTCGTGCCGCCGAGCTGCTGTCGGCATGCCCATCGCTGGCCGCCTGCAGATTGCTCTGGAAGGCCTCGAGGCGTTCGTTGAGCTGTTTGAGGTAGGTCTCGAACTCATGCTGACCCGAGTCGGTGATTGCCAGCATCAGCACCGCCAGATCATCGAGGATAGGCAGCAACTCGTACCAGTTCAGCCCATGTTGCAGACGGTCGCGCATGGCTTCGGCCTGAGGCCGATGGCGTTCCGGCAGACTCAGGTCATCGAGCAGTCCCAGCAGGGTGTGCTCGATATGCTTGGCCACCGAGCTGTAGGAGGGCTCGGGAGAGTCCGGCAGGGCGTAGAGCACATCGTGCTCGGATTGCTCAGGATCGATGGCGGCCAAGGCCTCGGCCATGACCGCTGGCAGGGGCAGGCTGTCGAGCAGCACTGCCGGGGAAACTGCGGGAAGAGGCAGTAACTCATCGGGGTTGAGCGGGACGGGCTCGCGCTGAAGTTCGGCGGGGACTTCTGCCAACGGCTCCGGGGGCGCTACCGGTAAAACATCGACAACTGCAGAGGCAGGAGGCGCGACCTCGGCTGGAGCCAAGGCCAAGTCCGGAGCAGGAGCAGGAGCAGGAGCAGGAGCAGGAGCAGGAGCAGGAGCAGGAGATTCGGTCTCAACCCGGGGCACTGGTTCAAGGGGTTTTTCCTGCGCCAGGACTGGCGACACGAATGCCGTCACCGGTGGCGGGACCGGTACGCTGATGGCTTCGGACTCAACCTTGGCAGGGGCCTCGGAAACGGGCTGCGCAGCAGGGGCTGCCTCGGGTTTGGCCGGTGTCACGACGACGGGTGCCGGAGGGACCTCGGCGATTTCCGGCAAGTCCGTGGTCGGCGTCTGATAATGCTCGCGAACCACTTCGTCCGCTTCTGCGACCTCTTCAACCTGGGGACGGGAGTCCACCGCGGGAACGGGGCCAGGGGCCGCCGCTTCTGCCTGGGGAACATCGACGGTGTCACGGGTTCCGAACAGGCGCTGCAGCAGACTCGGGCGACCTGGCTCGGCAGGGGTTTCCAGCTGGCTCAGGGCCTTGCCCTGGAGATTGCTCAGCTCACCCAGCAGCAACGGGATCTCTCGTGCCTGACTGACCCGGCCATCCAGTTGCTTGGCAAAAGCCTTCAACGGACGGCTGACTTCCCGGGGCAGGGGCAGCGACTGCAATTGGGTGACCAGCGCCGTCAGGGCGCTGCTCATCTGGTCGACCCGGGTTTCACGCCGCTGCTCGGAGTCCAGCACGGCTTTTTCCAGGCGGGGCAGCAGCGCCGCAAGCCCGGCATCCATCTCGTCGGTGCGCACGACCTCGCGCATCTCCTTCATGCACTGGTCGACCGCACGGTCGGTGCCCTCAGCCGCCAGGGTGCTACGCACCAGGCCACGACGCAGCAAGTCCAGGCGAGCGGCCCAGCGGCGCTCAAGCTTTTCCTGCTGTTCGATACTTTTGAGGTATTTCTCTTTCCAGCGTTGGGCGTCGTCGCTCATTCATCGGTTCCGCGAGGTGCAGGACTCAACGCGGGCAATGCATCGGCCGTGAGCGAACCCGGCAGACGAATCTCTACCGCGACCGGCAGGTGATCGGATATGGGGTGGGCCAGGACTTCGACTCGCTCCAGGGTCAGGCTGGGGCTGAGCAGGATATGGTCCAGGCAGCGTTGCGGACGCCAGCTGGGGAAGGTCGCCTGCAGTTGCGGCGCCAACAGGCTGAGGTCACGTAAAGGGGAGTGCTCCAGCAGATCGCTGGCGTGGGTGTTCATGTCGCCCATCAGCACTTGATGCTTGTAGCCACCGATCAACTCGCGGATGTAGGCCAGTTGCCGGGTTCGAGCCCGAGCGCCAAGCGCCAGGTGCATCATCACCACCACCAGCGCCTCGGGGCCTTCGCCAAATCGCACGAGGATCGCACCACGCCCCTTGGGGCCGGGCAATGGATGGTCTTCGATGGCCCAGGGGCGCAAGCGACTGAGCACACCATTGCTGTGCTGAGCCAGACGTCCCAGATTGCGATTGAGCTGTTGGTACCAGTAAGGAAAGGCGCCCAGTTGGGCCAGGTGCTCCACCTGATTGACGTAGCCCGAACGCAGGCTGCCACCATCGGCTTCCTGCAGGGCTACCAGATCGAAGTCCCCCAGCAGATTGCCGATTTTCTGCAGGTTGTCCGCACGCCCGTTATGGGGCAGCAGGTGCTGCCAGCCGCGGGTCAGGTAATGGCGATACCGCTCGGTGCTGATACCGACCTGAATATTGAAACTGAGCAAGCGCAGGCGACTGTCCGCCGGCAGCCCGGTCGACGCCAAATGATGCTCGTTGACCTGCGGATCATGCAGGCCAACGATGCGTTCCGAGCCCCAGCGCGGCATGGCGGCAGCGCTTACTTGGCTGCGCGCTCTTTGGCGATCAACTGGTCGGCGACATTCAGCGCGCCTTCAGGACCACCGGCAGTGCCCAGATCGAAACGGTACTTGCCGTTGACCACCATGGTCGGTACGCCAGTGATCTGATAGGCCTGAGCCTTCTTCTTGGCGTCTTCGACCTTGCCTTTGACGGCGAAGGAGTTGTAGGTGCTCAGGAACTTGTCCTTGTCGACGCCTTCGGCGACCAGGAACTCAGCCATCTCTTCTGGAGTGGCGAGTTTCTTGCCGCTGTGGATGGCTTCGAACACGGCCTTGTGCACCTTGTGCTCGACACCCATGGCCTCCAGGGTGATGAACAGTTGGCCATGAACGTTCCAGATACCGCCGAACATCGCCGGGATACGCACAAAATTGACATCGCTTGGGAGTTTTTCAACCCAGGGATTGATGGTCGGCTCAAAGTCGTAGCAGTGCGGGCAGCCATACCAGAACAGCTCCACCACCTCGATCTTGCCAGGCACGGCAACCGGAACGGCGCTGCTCAATTCGACATATGTTTTACCGGCTTCAAGCGGTTCGGCGGCTTGAGCGGTCACGCCAAACAGGCTGGCGGTGACGAGAGCGGCGCTGAGGATCAGATTACGCATGCTTTACTCCTGGACAATTTTGGCGCCTCGCGCGACCTGAATTCAGACAGATCATGGCGGGCTTGAGTTCGCTAGTGTAGCGGCAGACGCCATAAAAAAGGGCGGCCTGAGCCACCCTTTATGCTTGCACCGTCAGATTAATCGATCATTAACGTTGCCGCGGCTCAACACCGTCGGCAGCTTGATCGAGCCGGCCTCAGTGCAGGCCCTGAATATAGCTGGACACCGCTTCGATGTCTTTGTTGCTCAGCTTGCCGGCGATGCTGCGCATGACCATGGTGTCGCCGTCGTTGGTGCGATTGCCTTCGCGGAAGTCGGTCAACTGCTTGGCCACGTATTGTGCATGCTGGCCACCCAGGTGAGGGAAACCGGCCGCTGCGTTACCCGTGCCATTTGGCGAGTGGCAGCCAGTGCAGGCAGGCATGCCCTGGTCCAGTTTGCCACCACGGAAGAGTTCTTCACCACGGGCCACGACTTTAGGATCGGCGGCACCGACGCTGCCTTTCTGGCTGGCGAAGTAGGCGGCGATGTCAGCCAGGTCCTGATCGCTCAGGTTGGTCAGCATACCGGTCATTTCCAGCACTTGCCGCTTGCCGGACTTGATGTCGTGCAACTGCTTTTCCAGGTACTTTTCCCCCTGACCCGCCAGCTTGGGAAAGTTTGGCGCCATGCTGTTCCCATCAGGGCCGTGGCAAGCGCCACATACTGCGGTTTTCGCCTGACCGGCAGCAGCGTCGCCTGCGGCATGGGCGACACCTGTGATGCCCAAGGTCAACAGCAGACTCACGAGTAATTTGTTCATCAGCTAATCCAACTACGGCTAAGGGTTAAGAGTTATGGACCGGGATCACTCGCTCATCCAATGGATGATGACTCGGTAATCCTCGGCACTGCAGTCCATGCACAAACCACGCGGCGGCATCGCCTTGAAACCCTGGGTCACGTGTTGCACCAGCGTCTCCATACCTTGCGCCAACCTCGGCGCCCAAGCTTCCTGGTCGCCCTTGCGGGGCGCCGTGGGTAGTTGGCCGGAATGACAAGCCCCACAAACACGGTTGTACACAGCTTCCGGATCCTGTGTAGCCTGAGCGCTGTAAAGCGGCATCAAGACACCGGCAGCTAGCAGCCATTTCGTCATAAAACGACCTTTTCAGGGTTGAGAGCGTGCTGCGTTCTAATGCGCATTCAAGGTTTATCGCTCTCGTGAACTTCATCCTACGCTGGGACAAAGCGCACACAAAATCTGCGGCATTATATACTGGCGTTACTGAAACGGAAACGACACCGCTCGCCGCGTCCACTCTCGGCATCGCCCCTATCGGAAATCCCATGCAACTCAAGAACCCCATCCTCGGTCTGTGCCAACAGGCTACGTTCATGCTCAGCGCCGCCAAAGTCGATCAATGCCCTGACGATGACGGCTTTGAAGTGGCCTTTGCCGGACGCTCCAACGCCGGCAAATCCAGCGCCCTGAACACCCTGACCCACGCCAGCCTGGCCCGCACCTCGAAAACCCCGGGTCGCACGCAGTTGTTGAACTTCTTCAAGCTAGACGACGATCGCCGTCTGGTCGACCTGCCGGGCTACGGCTACGCCAAAGTGCCGATTCCGCTCAAGCAACACTGGCAGCGCCATCTGGAAGCCTATCTGGGCAGCCGCGAGAGCCTTAAAGGCCTGATCCTGATGATGGATATCCGTCATCCGATGACCGACTTCGACCTGTTGATGCTGGACTGGGCGGTCGCCAGCGGCATGCCGATGCACATCCTGCTGACCAAGGCCGACAAACTGACCTACGGCGCAGCCAAGAACACCCTGCTCAAGGTGCAGTCGCAGATCCGCAAGGGCTGGGGCGAAGCGGTGACCATCCAACTGTTCTCGGCCCCCAAGCGCATGGGCCTGGAAGAGGCCTACACCGTGCTGGCAGGCTGGATGGAACTGGCCGACAAAGGCGCCGAAATCGAGGCCTGAGAGCCGTCGGGAAAACCGTCTGGGGGATGATCAGGCAAGGCAAAAGCGCGGTGCGAAAGCGGAGTTTACTGGCTGTAAATGAGCATTTCGCGCCGCGCTTTTAACGCAGCATGATCATTTCCCAGGCGGTTTTCAGGCAAAAAAAACCCCGGACTTCGTATGGGGAGGGGGAAGTTCGGGGTTCAAGTTCTAGACCGCTAGGGCGGGGTCCAGATATCTGCCAACACTTAACACAACATAGGAGCATCGAAGGGCTTCACCAGCCATTCAGTAACTCTGAGTGGACTTTCACCGATTTAGTTCCAGCGGATTGCAAAAACTATTGGCAATAATTGATGAAATTTTCCGTGCTAATAGCCTCTCGCCAGTTTTTACCGCGACACTATGCCGCGGCAAAAACCGCTTAAAAGAGCCCTTAGTGAGCCTCATCCCAGTTATTTCCCACCCCGACTTCAACCAATAACGGCACATCCAGGGTTGCGGCACCGCTCATGTAACCGCGAATCTCGTCACGTACTTGGTCCACCAGGTCCTCACGCACCTCCAGCACCAGTTCGTCGTGTACTTGTAGAATGACCCGGGCATCCAGGCCCGAGGACTCCAGCCAGTTGTCCACCGCCACCATGGCCTTCTTGATGATATCCGCCGCTGTGCCCTGCATTGGCGCGTTGATCGCGGTACGCTCGGCCCCGGCACGCTCCTGCGGCTTGTTGGAGTTGATCTCCGGCAGGTACAACCGGCGACCGAAGATGGTCTCTACATACCCTTGGTCCGCCGCCTGGGCACGGGTACGGTCCATATACTCGCGAACTCCCGGATAGCGAGCGAAATAGGTATCGATGTAGGCCTTGGCCTGCTTGGTATCAACGCCGATATCCTTGCCCAGCTTCTGCGCGCCCATGCCATAGATCAGGCCAAAGTTGATGGCCTTGGCACTGCGACGCTGATCGGACGTAACGTCCTTGAGCTCCACCTTGAACACTTCGGCAGCCGTGGCGGTGTGCACATCCAGATTGTTGCGGAAGGCATTGAGCAGGCCTTCGTCCCGGGACAGGTGCGCCATGATCCGCAACTCGATCTGCGAATAGTCCGCCGCCAGCAGCTTGTAGCCGGTCGGAGCGATAAAGGCCTGGCGAATACGCCGACCTTCCGCGGTGCGCACCGGAATGTTCTGCAGGTTCGGATCGCTGGAGGACAGACGCCCGGTAGACGCCACTGCCTGATGATAGGAGGTATGGATACGCCCCGTGCGCGGGTTGATCTGCTCAGGCAGGCGATCGGTGTAGGTGCTTTTCAGCTTGCTCATGGAGCGGTACTGCATCAACACCCGAGGCAGCGGATAGTCGTCTTCCGCCAGCTTGGCCAGCACCTCTTCAGCGGTGGAGGGCTGCCCCTTGGCAGTCTTCTTCAGCACCGGCAGGCCGAGTTTGTCGTAGAGGATCGTCCCCAGTTGCTTGGGCGAACCCAGGTTGAACTCCTCACCAGCGATCTCGAAAGCCTCGCGCTCAAGGGCAACCATCTTGTCCCCCAACTCTATGCTCTGAACCCCCAGCAGCTTGTCGTCCACCAGAGCGCCCTGACGCTCGATCCGCGCCAGGACCGGCACCAGCGGCATCTCGATATCGGTCAATACACTGGCCAGGCTCGGAATGGCAGTCAGCTTCTCGAACAGCACCTGATGCAGACGCAAGGTCACATCGGCATCTTCAGCAGCATACGGCCCCGCCTGCTCAAGGGGGATCTGATCGAAAGTCAGCTGTTTGGCGCCCTTGCCGGCGATGTCCTGGAAGCTCACGGTGCTGTGGTCCAGGTACTTCTGCGCCAGGCTGTCCATGTCATGGCGAGTGGCGGTGGAGTTGAGCACATAGGATTCGAGCATGGTGTCGAAGGCAATGCCGCGCATGGTGATGCCGTTGGCCTGATCACCCCCTATGGCGCAATTGGCCAGGATGTTCATGTCGAACTTGGCGTGCTGACCGACCTTGAGCAACTTGGGATCTTCCAGCAACGGCTTCAAAGCCAGCAGCACCGTGTCGCGATCCAGCTGCTCCGGAACACCCATATAGGAGTGGGTCAACGGAACGTAGGCCGCTTCCCCGGCCTTGACCGAGAAGGACAGGCCCACCAGTTGCGCCTGTTGTGCATCGATGCCGGTAGTCTCGGTATCGAAGGCAATCAGCTTGGCGTTTTTCAGCTTCTCCAGCCAGACCGCAAAACGCTCCTGATCGAGGATTGTTTCGTACTGCAACTCAAGCGGCGCCTGTTCCACCGCTGCCGGTTGCTCTGCCACCGCCTCAGGCGCTTCGGCAGAGCTGAGCTCGACGCGCTTGACGTCCCGCTGCAAATCATCGAGCCAGCTCTTGAACTCCAGCAGGCTGTAGAGCTCTGCCAGTTTCTCGCGGTCGGGCTCGCGCAGGTGCAGGTCGTCCAGCCCCACATCCAGGGCCACATCCACCTTGATGGTCGCCAACTGATAGGAGAGGAAGGCCATCTCCTTGTGCTCTTCAAGCTTGGCGGGCAAGGTCTTGGCGCCGCGAATCGGCAGGGTCGGCACGATATCGAGCTGCTCGTAGAGCTCCTTCAGGCCGCCATTGACCCCGACCAGCAGCCCGGAAGCGGTCTTCGGACCAATGCCGGGAACCCCGGGAATGTTGTCGGAAGAGTCGCCCATCAGCGCCAGGTAATCGATGATCTGCTCGGGAGCGACGCCGAATTTCTCCTTCACGCCTTCCACGTCCATGCTGCTACCGGACATGGTGTTGACCAAGGTAATGTGCCCATCCACCAGCTGCGCCATGTCCTTGTCGCCAGTGGAAATCACCACCGGACGATCCGCCGCGGCGCTGCTGCGGGCCAGGGTACCGATCACGTCATCGGCCTCGACCCCTTCCACGCACAGCAGCGGGAAGCCCAGGGCGATCACGCTGGCGTGCAGCGGCTCGATCTGCACCCGCATATCGTCGGGCATGCTCGGGCGGTTGGCCTTGTATTCGGCGTACATGTCATCGCGGAAGGTCCCGCCCTTGGCATCGAAGACCACCGCGAACGGGCTGTCCGGGTACTGCTTGCGCAGGCTCTTGAGCATGTTCAAGACACCCTTGACCGCGCCGGTAGGCAGGCCTTTGGAGGTGGTCAGAGGTGGCAACGCGTGAAACGCACGGTACAGATATGAAGAACCGTCCACCAGGACGAGGGGGGCTTGGCTCATGAGCGCGATCAACCTTTTCGGCGGGTCCGGCGCTAGAATAGCGGGACCGTTGACGACAAAGGGACAAGGTTATCATGCGCACACTAAATCGCTTGCTGCTGACCGGCTTGATTGCAATCGCTCCAATGGCCGCGATCGCCGCAGAAGATGCGCCATCCGCGGACCCGGAAGTGACCATTCGCACAGAAGGCGACAAGACCATCCAGGAATACCGGCAAAATGGCTTTCTGTACGCCATCAAGGTCACGCCCAAGGGCGGTAAACCCTACTTCCTGGTGCGCGCCGATGGCTCCGACGGCAACTTCATCCGTTCGGATCAGCCGGATATGCTGATCCCTTCGTGGAAAATCTTCGAGTGGTAAACCACTCCGACTTCAACTCAATGGCGCTGGCTGGATAGCGGCGCCCGTACTGGCAGTTTTTAACCATGTCTGTGTTCACCCCCCTGGCTCGGCCCGAGCTGGAAACCTTTCTCGCCCCTTATGGGCTCGGCCGCCTGCTTGACTTCCAGGGGATCGCCGCTGGTAGCGAAAACACCAACTTCTTCATCAGCCTGGAGCAGGGCGAGTTCGTCCTGACCCTGGTGGAGCGCGGCCCGGTCCAGGAAATGCCGTTCTTCATCGAACTGCTGGACGTGCTGCACCAGGCCGACCTGCCGGTACCTTATGCACTGCGCACCACAGACGGCGTGGCCCTGCGAGAATTGGCAGGCAAACCGGCGTTGCTGCAACCGCGCCTGGCGGGCAAGCACATCAAGGAAGCCAACGCCCAGCATTGTGCCCAGGTGGGTGAGTTGCTCGGGCATCTGCACGTGGCGACCAAGGACAACATGATCAAACGCAAGACCGATCGTGGACTGGACTGGATGCAGGAAGAGGGCACCCAACTTTTGTCGCACCTCGATGCTCGAGCTCAAGACCTGCTGCAGCGGGCGCTGGATGAAATCACCGAGCAGAAGATCAGGATCCTCGCCCTGCCCAGGGCCAACATCCACGCCGATCTGTTTCGCGACAACGCGATGTTCGAAGGCACCCACCTGACCGGCCTGATCGATTTCTACAACGCTTGCTCGGGGCCAATGCTCTACGACGTGGCCATTGCCTTGAACGACTGGTGTTCCGACGTCGAAGGCGTGATCGACGGCCCGCGGGCTCGGGCTCTGCTGGGCGCCTATGCGGCGCTGCGGCCATTCACTGCAGCAGAGGCCGAGCTCTGGCCGACCATGCTGCGGGTGGCCTGCGTGCGCTTCTGGCTGTCACGGTTGATTGCCGCCGAGAGCTTCGCCGGGCAGGACGTACTGATTCACGATCCGATGGAGTTCCAGCAGCGCCTGGCACAGCGGCAGCAGGTCAGCCTCGCGCTGCCGTTCGCCCTGTAAATCCTTCGCGGGCAAGCCCGCTCCTACAGAGCGCACCTGTAGGAGCGGGATTGCCCGCGAAAGACACCCCGCAACAATCCCCGCTTAAAGCTGCTCCAGACAGCCCGCCAGATCATTCCCCAATTTTTCCAGCACCTGCTCATAACCCTGAGCGGTCGCGGGCGTATACCCGCCCAGCGCATCCAGCTCCGCCAGTTTCACCGGCAGCCCGGCCACCAGGGTTTCCGCCAACCGTGGACGCAGAGGTGGCTCGCTGAACACACAAGTCTTGCCCACCTGCTGCAAGCGCGCGCGCATGGCCGCCACGTGCTGCGCACCCGGCTGCACTTCCGCGGCAACGCTGAACACCCCAGTGTGCTTGAGGCCATAAGCGTCCTCGAAGTAATCGAACGCCTCGTGGAACACGAAGTAGGGCTTGCCGGCGATCCCCGCCAAGCGAGCCTTCAAGCGAGTATCCAGGGCATCCAGACGCTCATTGAATGCTTTCAGGTTGCCCTGGTAACGGGCAGCGTTGACCGGGTCGGCAGCACTCAAGTCCGCAGCGATGCGCGTCGCGATCACCCGGGCATTTACCGGCGACAGCCACAGGTGGGCATCCAGGGTCCCCGGGCGATGATCGTGATCATGTTCGTCGGCTTCTTCGGCATGCGAGTGGCTATCTTCGGCAAAGTGACGGAGTTTCATGCCTGGTAGATCCTGCACCGCCACCGACGGCAGGCTACGGCCCTTCAATACCCGCGGCAGAAAACCCTCCATGTCCGGGCCGATCCAGTACAGCAGGTCCACACTCTGCACCTTGCGTACGTCCGAAGGGCGCAGCGCATAGTTGTGCGGCGAGGCGCCCGGCGGCAGCAGCACCTCGGGAACGGCCACGCCGTCCTGCACCGCCGCAGCGATCAGTTGCAGCGGCTTGATACTGGTGAGTACCCGGACTTCGGCCTGGGCCGAGCCGATCGCGAACAAGCTGAAGGTAAAAGCGACAAAAAGGCGAAAAAGTGTGGGCACGATGGACACTCGAAGAGGCGAGAACGGGTAACATAATAACGTCTCTCACAAACCTCGTCGCCGCTCATGCCTAAAACACCTCTTGCCAGCCGTCCACACGACCACTCTCACTGCGTACACAGCGCACTGTCTGAGGCCGACGCCCTGTGCGCACGGCAAGGCCTGCGCCTGACCGCCCTGCGTCGGCGGGTACTGGAGTTGGTGTGGCAAAGCCACAAGCCCCTGGGGGCTTACGACATTCTCGCCGTACTCAGCGAGCAGGACGGTCGTCGCGCCGCCCCGCCAACGGTTTACCGGGCCCTGGATTTCCTCCTGGAAAACGGCCTGGTACACCGCATCGCCTCGCTTAACGCCTTCGTCGGCTGCAACCACCCGGAACACGCGCACCAGGGTCAGTTCCTGATCTGCCGCGAATGCCACGCCGCCATCGAGCTCGAACAGAAATCCATCAGCGACGCCATCGTTACCAGCGCCCGTGACGTCGGTTTCGTGGTCGAGGGCCAGACCGTCGAAGTGGTCGGGCTCTGCTCGGGCTGCCAGGGGGCTTGATGAGCACTGCGTTGATCCGCCTCGAGCAGGTCGGGGTGACCTTTGCCGGGCAAAACGTCCTGGACAATATCCAGCTCAGCGTCGAGCCCGGGCAGATCGTGACCCTGATCGGCCCCAACGGTGCCGGCAAGACCACCTTGGTGCGCGCCGTGCTCGGCCTGCTCAAGCCCGACAGCGGCAGCGTCTGGCGCAAGCCCAAGCTGCGGGTCGGCTACATGCCGCAAAAGCTCCATGTCGACCCGACCCTGCCCCTGTCGGTGCTGCGCTTTCTGCGCCTGGTGCCGGGCGTGGATCGCAGCCGGGCCCTGGCAGCCCTCAAGGAAGTCGGTGCCGAGCAGGTGATCGACAGCCCGGTGCAAAGCATTTCCGGCGGCGAAATGCAGCGCGTGCTGCTGGCCCGGGCATTGCTGCGCGAACCTGAACTGCTGGTACTCGACGAGCCGGTACAAGGCGTCGACGTCGCCGGCCAGGCCGAGCTCTACAGCCTGATCACCCGCCTGCGGGACCGTCATGGCTGCGGCGTGCTGATGGTCTCCCATGACTTGCATCTGGTGATGAGCACCACCGACCAGGTGGTCTGCCTGAACCGCCACGTCTGCTGCTCCGGCCACCCGGAACAGGTCAGCGGCGATCCCGCCTTCGTCGAGCTGTTCGGCAAGAACGCGCCGAGCCTGGCGATCTATCACCACCATCACGATCACGCCCATGACCTGCATGGCTCGGTGGTCACCCAGCCCGCCGCGGGCCACCCCCATGTCCATGGAGAAAACTGCAAGCATGGCTGATTTTCTGCTCTACGCCCTGCTCGCAGGTTTGGCCCTGGCGGTGGTTGCCGGCCCCTTGGGGTCCTTCGTGGTCTGGCGGCGCATGGCCTACTTTGGCGACACCCTGTCCCATGCTGCGCTCCTGGGAGTCGCCCTGGGTTTCCTGCTGGATGTCAGCCCCGCCGTGGCCGTCACCGTAGGTTGCCTGTTGCTGGCGGTGCTGCTGGTGACCCTGCAACAACGCCAGCCCCTGGCATCCGATACGCTGCTGGGAATTCTTGCTCCCAGCACCCTGTCCCTGGGCCTGGTGGTACTAAGCTTCATGCATGAAGTGCGAATCGACCTCATGGCCTACCTGTTCGGTGACCTGCTGGCGATCAGCCCAGGCGATCTGGCGTGGATTCTCGGCGGCAGCGCAGCGGTGCTGTTGTTGCTGGTGGCACTGTGGCGCCCCCTGCTGGCAATCACCGTGCACGAGGAGCTGGCCAAGGTCGAAGGCTTGCCCGTGGCTTCGCTGCGCCTGGCGCTGATGCTGTTGATCGCCGTAGTGATCGCGGTGGCGATGAAGATTGTCGGGGTGTTGCTGATTACCTCGTTGCTGATCATCCCGGCCGCTGCGGCACAGCGTCACGCCCGTTCGCCCGAGCAGATGGCCCTGGGCGCAAGCCTGCTGGGCATGCTCGCGGTGTGCGGCGGGCTGGCACTGTCCTGGTTCAAGGACACCCCGGCCGGGCCGTCGATCGTGGTCACGGCCGCCGCACTGTTTCTGCTGAGTTTTGTTCTGCCCCGTCGAGGGGTGTAGACTTGCTCGCTTTTTGCGCAAATAGAGAGTCGCAGGAATGAAGCCGTTCGCCTCCCGTTATCTGCTCCTTGTCGCATTCTCCCTGCTGCTGGGGGCCTGCCAAAGCACGCCACCGGCGACCACCGAGGTCCCCGATGCGCGGGCTACGGCCATCGCGCAGCTGGAACAAAACATTGCCAGCAGTGAGCTGGCCACCGCTGAAGACCAACTCAGTGCACTGCAGGCACAAACGCCTGACGATCCACAGTTGGTGCAATACCAGCGGCAGATTGCCGAAGCCTATCTGCAGCGCAGCCAGATCGTCCTGCAAAAGGGCGATGTGAATGCCGCGGCCACTGCCCTGAGTCGCGCCCGGGCGCTGATGCCCAAGGCGCCAGCGCTGACCGGTGGTGTCAACAACGCCATCGCTCATGCACGCAAGGCCGAGCTGGACCAGGCCGAAGCCGCCTTGAAGGCCGCCGAGGCCCGCCCACCGGCCAAGCTGATCGATCCCGCGGCCCAGAGCACCACCATTGCCTTGAACGTCACCGATATCCGCAAGCTGCGTCATCAGCTCGATGCCCTGGCCGCCGATGTGGTGAATTATCAATGCGACGTGAGCATCCAGGTGCCGCGCACCGAGGATTATCCCTGGCTATCGACCTTGCTCGGTAAGCGGGTGAAGAAGCTCGACCCGGACTTTGAACAGAAGATCAGCCGGCAGATCGTGCGCCATGTACCGGCGCAGATGGTGCTGACTCCGCGCAAGGCGCAGTAAAGCCTTCGCCGGCAAGCCGGCTCCTACGCGGAGCAGGCTTGTCGGCGAAGGTGTGTTCAGGCCGGGATTGCCTTGGCCTTTTCCTCCCGACTCCAGACCCGATGCTGAGCGATGGCAGCAAAGAACGCCTTCAGCGCCTTGGCATCCGCCCCCAGGATCAAGCCTTCATCCGCCTCCAGCCTGAGGTTGTGCAACAACTCCCGGGCCTCACCGTGCAAGGCAATCGCCTTGAGATGCTTGTACGCCTCCAGCAGGTAATGCAGCGCCACGCCATTGCCGCTCAAGGTCTTGATCGACTGAGCGCCTCCGGGCACGAACACCGCGTCGAACGCCACTGACGGCAGGCCTTCCATGGAAGCATCCACCGGCAGGCGCTTACCGTCCGTAGTGGTCACCGGCGCCGACGTCGGCCCCAACAGCTTGGCGTGTGCCCCTTCGGCCTTGAGCGCCTTCCTCAGCGCATCAATCGCTGCACCATCGACGCCGTTGGTCGCAAGAATCGCCACTTTCCGCGTTTTGATATGACCCGGCAGCAGGTTCGCCTGGCTCAGCGCCGGCGAACGTGCCAGCGACGTCTTGCGCGCTGCCACAGTGGCTTTCTTCGGCGCGGCCAAGCCCAGGTTCTCGGCCACACGAGCGGCCAGGTGCAGATCGATGTTGGCGAGGATCTCGTTCACTTGCCGCTCACGGATCCACTGCCGCTCGACCTTGCCCAGTTCGAAGCTGTAGGCCGCGATGATGTGTTCCTGCTCGTGCTTGCTCATGCTGTTGAAGAACAGCCGCGCCTGGGAGAAATGATCGCCAAACGACTCGCTGCGCTGACGGATCTTGTGGGCATCGATGCGCTCGTTGTAACTCTCGAAACCACCATCCTGGGCCGCCGGCGGGGTTTCTCTCGGCCAGCCCCCATCAATGGAGTTCGGCTCATAGGCAGCCCGCCCCCTGTCGATGGTAGTGCGGTGCATCGCGTCACGCTGACCATTGTGCAAAGGGGTCAGCGGTCGGTTGATGGGCAGCTCATGAAAGTTCGGCCCACCCAGGCGACTGATCTGGGTATCGGTGTAGGAAAACAGCCGCCCTTGCAGCAGCGGATCGTTGGAGAAATCAATCCCCGGCACTATGTGCCCCGGGCAGAAGGCCACTTGCTCGGTTTCGGCGAAATAGTTGTCCGGGTTGCGGTCGAGCACCATCTTGCCCAAAGGCGTGATCGGCACCAGCTCCTCGGGAATCAGCTTGGTGGGGTCGAGTATGTCGAAGTCGAAGCTGTGCTCGTCTTCTTCGGCAATGATCTGTACGCCGAACTCCCACTCCGGGTAATCGCCGGCCTCGATGGACTCCCACAGGTCGCGACGGTGGAAGTCGGTGTCCTTGCCCGCCAGCTTTTGCGCCTCATCCCAGACCAGGGAACAGGTACCGGCAGTGGGTCGCCAGTGAAACTTGACGAAGCTCGAGCGCCCCTCGGCGTTGATCAACCGAAAGGTGTGCACGCCAAACCCCTGCATGCTGCGCAGGCTTTTGGGAATGGCCCGGTCGGACATGGCCCAGATCACCATGTGCGCCGACTCGGGCTGCAGGGAGACGAAGTCCCAGAAAGTGTCGTGGGCCGAACCGCCGGTGGGGATTTCGTTGTGGGGTTCGGGTTTCACCGCATGCACGAAGTCGGGGAACTTGATGGCGTCCTGGATGAAGAACACCGGCATGTTGTTGCCCACCAGGTCGAAGTTGCCCTCGTCGGTGAAAAACTTCACCGCAAAGCCCCGTACATCGCGCACGGTATCGCCGGAACCTCTTGGTCCCTGGACCGTGGAAAAGCGCACGAACACCGGAGTCTTTTTCCCCGGGTCACGCAGGAAACCAGCCTTGGTCAGGGCTGAATGATTGTCGTAGCTCTGGAAGTAGCCATGGGCGCCGACGCCCCGGGCGTGGACGATGCGCTCGGGAATCCGCTCATGGTCGAAGTGGGTGATCTTCTCCCGCATGATGAAGTCTTCCAGCAGCGAAGGACCACGAGCACCTGCCTTGAGGCTGTTCTGGTTGTCCGCGACCTTCACTCCCTGATTGGTGCGCAGGGCCTGGCCCGTGGCGTCGGAGCGGAACGGCTCCAGGCTCTGCAACTTACTGTTGCTGTTGCCCCGGTCCAGGGTATCGGTCCCGGCCATCTGGCTTTTCGGGGTACTTGGCTTTTTCGTACTCATCAGACAAAAACTCCTCGTTGGCGAAATCCCTGGCGTGCCCGGGGCTTCGTGAGCAAAGGCTTCCAGGCACGGCACCTGGAAGCTTTCGAGTGGCTTAAGTAGTGACTGACGAGGAACAGGCACCGTTCCTTTTTTATGACCTTTGATCGCGTTATTGCCAAATGGCAGGATGATTGCGAAATAAATGCTAAGAACCTCTATACGGACAGGCTAAAATGCGCGCCCGGCTAACCGCTGATCCTTTTCTAACGCGCCCCACAAGGTTCGCTACGTGATCGAGTTTCAAAACGTCCATAAAACCTACCGGGTCGCCGGTAAGGATATTCCCGCCCTGCACCCGACCAGTCTTCGGGTGGAGAATGGCCAGGTGTTCGGCCTGATCGGTCATTCCGGCGCGGGTAAAAGTACGCTGCTGCGCCTGATCAACCGCCTGGAAAACCCCAGCGGCGGCACGATCATCGTCGACGGCGAAGAAGTCACCGCGCTGGACGCCAACGGCCTGCGCCGCTTCCGCCAACAGGTCGGGATGATCTTCCAGCACTTCAATCTGCTGTCCTCCAAGACTGTGGCCGACAACGTCGCCTTGCCCCTGACCCTGGCCGGCGAGCTGTCGCGCAGCGACATCGAACGCCGTGTGGCCGAGTTGCTGGAGCGGGTCGGTCTGTCCGACCACGCCAAGAAATACCCGGCACAGCTGTCCGGCGGCCAGAAGCAGCGCGTCGGCATCGCCCGCGCCCTGGCCACCAAGCCGAAGATCCTGCTGTGCGACGAAGCCACCAGCGCGCTCGATCCGCAGACCACCGCCTCGGTCCTGCAACTGCTGGCAGAGATCAACCGCGAGCTGAACCTGACCATCGTCCTGATCACCCACGAGATGGACGTGATCCGTCGCGTCTGTGACCAGGTGGCGGTCATGGACGCCGGCCAGATCGTCGAACAGGGCTCGGTGGCCGAGGTGTTCCTGCACCCCAAGCACCCGACCACCAAACGCTTCGTCCAGGAAGACGAGCAGATCGACGAGAACGAGCAACGCGACGACTTCGCCCACGTGCCAGGCCGTATCGTGCGCCTGACCTTCCAGGGCGATGCCACCTACGCACCGCTGCTGGGCACTGTGGCCCGGGAGACCGGGGTCGACTACAGCATCCTCGCTGGACGCATCGACCGCATCAAAGACACCCCTTATGGGCAACTGACCCTGGCCATCACCGGCGGTGACATGGAAGCGGCCTTCGCCCGCTTCACCGCGGCGGATGTCCACATGGAGGTGCTGCGCTAATGAGCGGCTTACTGCATTACTTCGACAACGTTGACTGGGCCGATATCGGGGTGGCGACCAGCGACACCATGGTCATGCTCAGCACGTCTCTGCTGTTCACCGTACTGGTGGGCCTGCCGCTGGGGGTCTTGCTGTTCCTGTGCAGCCCAAGGCAGTTGCTGGAGCAGAAAAATGTCTATTCGATCCTGGGCTTTGTGGTCAACGCCATCCGCTCCCTGCCGTTCATCATCCTGCTGATTGTGATGATTCCGACCACGATCCTCATCACGGGCACCTCCCTGGGTGTGGCGGGCGCCATCCCTCCGCTGGTGGTGGGCGCTTCCACCTTCTTCGCGCGCTTGGTGGAAACCGCTCTGCGTGAAGTGGATCGCGGCATTATCGAGGCCACCCAGGCCATGGGCGCCACGACCCGGCAGATCATCATGAACGCCCTGCTGCCCGAGGCCTGCCCCGGTATCATCGCCGCGATCACGGTCACCGCCATCGCCCTGGTCGGCTACACCGCCATGGCCGGTGTCGTGGGGGCAGGCGGCCTCGGCGACCTGGCCATTCGTTATGGCTACCAGCGTTTCCAGGACGATGTGATGGTGGTTACCGTAGTGATGCTGATTGTGTTGGTTCAGGTTCTGCAAACCGTTGGCGATAAGCTGGTGGTGCACTTTTCCCGCAAATAATTGCAATCGCCGGCCCTAGCCGGCAGGCGCCCGGGGTCGGGCGACTTACAAGGAGCTTGTTCGATGAAAAAACTACTCGTCGCTTTCGCAGCCGTTGCCGCGTTCTCCGCGCACGCCGCCGAAACCCTGACCGTGGCCGCCACACCGGTGCCCCACGCCGAGATCCTGGAATTCGTCAAACCGGCCCTGGCCAAAGAAGGCGTGGACCTGAAGGTCAAGGTGTTCACCGACTACGTGCAGCCCAACGTGCAAGTGGCCGAAAAGCGCCTGGACGCCAACTTCTTCCAGCACCAGCCGTACCTGGATGAGTTCAACAAGGCCAAGGGCACCCACCTGGTAAGCGTGGCCGGCGTGCACCTGGAACCCCTGGGCGCCTACTCCAGCAAGTACAAGCAACTCTCCGAACTGCCAGGCGGCGCCACCGTGGTGATTCCCAACGACGCCACCAACGGCGGTCGCGCCCTGTTGCTGCTGGACAAGGCCGGCCTGATCAAGCTCAAGGACTCCAACAACATCCTGGCCACCATCAAGGACATCACCCAGAACTCCAAGGACCTGAAGTTCCGTGAACTGGAAGCCGCCACCATCCCCCGCGTGCTGACTCAGGTCGACCTGGCCCTGATCAACACCAACTACGCCCTGCAGGCCAAGCTGGACCCTTCCAAGGATGCCCTGGTGATCGAAGGCAAGGATTCGCCTTACGTGAACATCCTGGTAGCCCGTCCTGACGACAAGGATTCGGACGCCATGAAAAAATTGGTCGCCGCCCTGCACAGCCAGGAAGTGAAGCAATTCATTCTCGAGAAGTACAAAGGCGCCGTGCTGCCAGCGTTCTGATCGACTGCACAAACAAAACGGGGCGCCTTTGGGCGCCCCGTTTTGTTTCAGATGGTCCTACAACACCCCGTAGGAGCCGGCTTGCCGGCGAAGAACGACAACCCACCCCATCCTTACGGACGCTGCAACATCACCGGCAACTGAGCCACCAGCTTCTGATTGTTCAGCGGTGCCCGGATAAAGCCACGCTGGCTGCCATCCGGGCCAATCACCGCCAGGTTGCCGCTGTGATCCACGGTGTAGTTGGGTTTGCTGGTATCCGCCGGAATGAAGGGGATGCTCACGGCGTTGGCGAGCTTCTGCAGGTCTTCCACCGAGGCGGCGGTCAGGCCCTTGAAGTCCTTGTCGAAATAGCCCAGGTACTGCTTGAGCTGCTGCGGCGTGTCGCGGTTGGGGTCGACGCTGACCAGGATCACCTGCAGCTTGTCCACCGCCTCCTTGGGCAACTCGCTCTTGATCTGCCGCAGCTGGGCCAGAGTGGTGGGGCAGATGTCCGGGCAGAAGGTGTAGCCGAAGAACAGCAGGGACCATTTGCCCTTCAACTCGTCGATCACCACCGGCTGGCCGTCCTGATCGAGCATTTTCACCGCCGGTAGGGTGCGGCTTTGCGGCAACAGGATGATGCCGGCATCAATCAGTGCAGTGGGGTCGCCTTGACCCTTGCCGGACAGTACTTTGTTGACGGTCAGCCCCAGGACCAGGGCCACCAGGGCAACGAGAATAAAGACGGTTTTCTGAGTTCGAGTCATAGGTTCAACAATAGGTAGTGGTCTACGAGCAGGGCGATGAACAGCAGGAACAAGTAATAAATAGAGTACTTGAAGGTGTTGATCGCCGCGTGCGGCCGAGTGCCACGGTACAGCACCCAAGCCCATTGCAGGAAGCGCCCGCCCAGGGCCAGGGCGCACACCAGGTACAGCACGCCGCTCATGTGGATGACATAAGGCAGCAGGCTCACCGCCAGCAGGGCAAAGGTGTAGAGCAGGATGTGCACCTTGGTGTAGTGCTCGCCGTGGGTCACCGGCAGCATCGGGATATCGGCCTTGGCGTACTCCTCCTTGCGGTGGATGGCCAGGGCCCAGAAGTGCGGCGGGGTCCAGGCAAAGATGATCAGCACCAGCAGCAGCGGTTCGGCGCTCATGTGCCCGGTGGCGGCGACCCAGCCCAGCAATGGCGGGGCCGCGCCGGCCAGCCCGCCGATCACGATGTTCTGCGGCGTCGCGCGTTTCAGAAAGCCGGTGTAGACCACCGCATAGCCCAGCAGAGAAGCCAGGGTCAGCCAGGCCGTGAGCGGGTTGGTGAAGGTCAGCAGCAGCGCCTGTCCGGCCAGCGCGAGGCACAGGGCGAACGCCAAGGCCGCCCGAGGTGAAACCCGGCCTTCGGCCAGAGGTCGTTTGTGGGTCCGGGCCATCAGCGCGTCGATGCGCCGGTCCACCACATGGTTCACCGCCGCCGCTCCACCGGCACACAGGGCAATGCCCAGGTTGCCGAACACCAGCACCGTCCACGGAACCCCGGCGCGGGTGGCGAGGAACATGCCCACCAGGGAGGTGATCAGCATCAGCACCACCACCTTGGGTTTGGTCAGCTCCAGATAATCGCGCCAGATGGCCTGGGGATGCTGACGTTCGCCGATCAGAGTCGCCATGGCATCTCTCCTTTGATGGTGATGGGGCCCGCCATCTGTTTGCGCGGGCTGAGGCGCCAGCCCAGGGGCAGGCGATCCCGGGCCTGTACCAGGCTGGTACGGGCGTGATAGTTGACCAGCACCAGGGTCAGCAGCAGCGCAGCGCCCCCGGCGTTATGCGCCACCGCCACCGGCAGGGGCAAATGGAACAGCACGTTGCTCAGGCCCAGGCTGATCTGCGCCGCCAGCGCCACCAGTACCAGGCCGGCCAGACGGGTCATGCCGGTTTGCCGCAACTGCCAGGCCAGCCCCAGCAATACCAGAGTCACCAGTACCGCGCCCACGCGGTGGGTCATGTGGATGGCGGTGCGGGCGTCACTGTCCAATTGCCCGCCCAGATAGTTGGGGCCGATGTGCTGGGTCAGGTGAAAGCCGTTGGCGAAATCCATGTTCGGCCACCACTGGCCATGGCAGGTGGGCAGGTCGATGCAGGCCACGGCGGCGTAGTTGGAGCTGACCCAGCCGCCCAGGGCGATCTGCCCGATCACCAGTACCAGCCCGGCCGTTGCCCAATACTGCAAGCGGCGCGGCACGATCAGCGCCGGCAGCACGCCGGACAGGCGCAAGGTCAGCAGGAACAGCAGGCTCAAGGTGGCGAAGCCCCCCAGCAGGTGCGCCGTGACCACTTGCGGCCAGAGCTTGAGGGTGACCGTCCACATGCCGAAGGCCGCCTGGGCAAGCACCACCGCCATCAGGAACAGCGGCAGCTTCAGGGGCTGGCCGGGATGCCGGCGATGGGTCCAGGACCGGGCCGCCAGCAGCACGATCAACAGTCCCAGGGTGCCGGCGAAATAACGGTGGATCATCTCATTCCAGCCCTTGTGGGCTTCCACCGGGGTGTCGGGAAAATGCAGTTCGGCATGGGCCAGCTGGGCTTCGCTTTTCGGCACGCTGATAAAGCCGTAGCAGCCAGGCCAGTCTGGGCAGCCCAGGCCCGCATGGGTCAGCCGGGTGTAGGCGCCCAGCAGCACCACGATCAGTGCCAGCAAGGTGGCAAACAACGCGAGGCGAAATCCAGGTTTGGCCATGACGATGCCCTTATCCGATGTTCGACAGTTTCAGCAGGTGCCGCAGGTCGTTGAGCAGGTCCTTGCCCTTGACCCGAGCGTCGTAGCGCAGCACCAGGTTGCTGTGGGGGTCGACTATCCACAACTGCGGCGCCTCCTTGTCGTCGACACCCTTGGTGAAGGTCGCCAGGTCCAGGGGATAGCGTTGCAACTGCGGGTATTCGCGCTGCAGCCTGGCTTCGTATTCGGCGCTCAGCGGCTGGGCGCTGGCCAGGGCATGGCTGGCCCGCGAAGCATCGCGACCCAGGGCCACCTGGATCTGCCGCGCCAGGTACACCAGTTGCTGGCAATCGGCATCGCACGCCTTGGGGGCCGTGACCAGGATCTGCCAGCGATCCTCCTCGGACTGCACACCGATCTGCGCCCGGGTCTGGCCATTGCCGATCAGCTCACCGTGATAACTGCGGCTTTCCGGCACCCAGAACTGCAGCTTGTACATGCCCGTGGCGAGGATCATCGGACCGATCACCATCAGCAGGATCAGGATCAGCTGCCAGCGGCCGCGACGTCGGTTGGGCAGCTGGGCGTCAGAGATGTTGGGTGGATTCATGGCCGTTCCCATGGCGTTTCTCCCGTGCGTTATGCCAGCCGAAATAGAGATAGAGGAGGAGCAGGGCCAGGGCCATGGCGAACCACTGCACGGCATAGCCCAGGTGTTTTTCCGGTCCCATGGCCACCACCGGCCACGCGCTGAGGTAGGCGCCAGCACCGGACTCCTGACGCACTTCATGGTTGAAGCCGCTGCGGCCGAGTTCGGCCCAGAGTGCCTCCGGGGCCACCGCGGTGATCAATCGTGGCCAGCGAGCACCGACCGGGTCGGCATGCAGCTGGAACGCCGCGCCCGGAGAAACGTAGACCCAGGCCTCCAGGCTGAGGCTCTGCTCCGGGGTGCTGAATACCGGCGGCGTGCGCCGGTCGGGCCAGGGCAGCCAACCGCGATTGACCAGCAACCAGCGACCGCTGGCCTGATCGAGGAAGGGTTGCAGCAGCTCGACCCCGACCTTGCCGTCGTGCAGGCGGTTGTCCAGCAACAGGCTGTGATCGGCGTCGAAATGACCGTGCAGGCGCACCCGGCGAAAGACCGGGGCCTCGACCGTCAGCAACTCGAACAAAGGCACCGGCTCGGCCACGCGGCGCTCGGCGTAACTGGCCAGCAATTGGCGCTTCTGCTCACCGCGGCTCAGTTGCCAGCAGCCCAGGGAAACCAGCACAGGCAGCAGCAACAGCACCACCAGGGTCGGTACGACTCCCGGCCGGAAGCCTTTCATGGCCGGTCCACAAGGCTGAGAAATCCACTCGCTATACTGCTGTACATCGCGTTTCCCCCGGAGTCCCAGCATGCTCAAAGCAGCCATCGTCCTGATGCTGATTGCCACGGTTATCAGCCTGTTCAGCGGCCTGTTCTTTCTGGTCAAGGACGACAGCCAATCCAAACGCCTGGTGACCGCCTTAAGTATTCGGGTATGCCTGGCCGCGATCACCGTGGGCTTGATCGCCTGGGGTTTCTTCAGCGGCCAGCTGGTGTCCCACGCGCCCTGGTAGGGCGCAGCAGGTCGTCAGAGCACGTAGACGAAAACGAACAGACCGATCCACACCACATCGACGAAGTGCCAGTACCAGCTGGCCGCTTCAAAGCCGAACTGATGTTCGGCGTCGAAATGCCCACGCATGATGCGCATCAGCATCACGAACAGGATCAAGGTGCCGATGGTCACGTGGGCGCCGTGGAAACCGGTGAGCATGAAGAAGGTGGCGCCGTAGATCCCCGACCCCAGGGTCAGGCCCAGCTCGTGATAGGCGTGGATATATTCTTCGGCCTGGAAGCCGAGGAAGGCGCACCCCAGCAGCACGGTCAGCGCCAGCCAGATCTTCAGCGCACCACGATGGCCTTTCTTCAGGGCATGGTGGGCGATGGTCACGGTGACACTGGAACTCACCAGCAGCACGGTGTTGAGCAGCGGCAAGCCCCAGGGGCTGATGGTGCCCGTGGGCGATGGAAAGAGTTTTGGATCGGGGTTGTTGAGCAGGGGCCAGACGAACTCGAAGTTCGGCCAGAGCATATGGGCGATGCCCTTGTGCCCCTCACCACCGAGCCAGGGTCCGGACAGGTGCCGCACATAGAACAGCGCGCCGAAGAAGGCCAGGAAGAACATTACTTCGGAAAAGATGAACCAGCTCATGCCCCAGCGGAACGAGCGGTCCAGCTGAGCGCTGTACAAGCCGGCGCGGCTTTCCTTGATCACCGCGCCAAACCAGCCGAACAGCATGTAGGCCAGCAGCAGGCTACCGACGAAAAAGATCAGCGGGCCATGGGATTCCGGGCGCGCCGCCTTGAGGTCGTTGAACCAGGTCGCCAGGCCGAACACGGTGACGAACATGCCCACCGTCGCGATGATCGGCCACTTGCTCTGGGCAGGAACGTAATAGTGCTCATGAGTCGCCATGGGTTGTTCTCCTTATCGGGCACGCCAGATCGTCTATCCACCGGTGGCGGCAGCCGCCACCGGTGGATGACGCGCGGTGATATCGAACAGCGTGTAAGCCAGCGTCAGGTGCTTCACATCCTTGGGCATGTCGCGGTCAACGATGAAACGCACCGGCATCTCGATCTTCTCCCCGGGCTGCAGCACCTGCTGGGTAAAGCAGAAGCACTCGGTCTTGTGGAAATACATGGCCGCGCTGCTGGGGGAAATGCTCGGGATGGCCTGGGCGCTCATCGGGTGATCGCTGGGGTTGCGGGCGATGAACACCATCTCGTTGACCGCCCCCGGGTGGACCACGATGTCATCGGACTTGGGGTAGAACTCCCAGACCATGTCGATGGCATTGGTGGACAGGAACTGCACCCGCACCTGGCGCGAAGCATCGATCTGCTGCCCCTGGTCCGCGTACTGCCCGCCGGTCTTGCCATTGATGCCCAAGGCCTTGCACATCACGTCGTAGATCGGCACCAGGGCAAAGCCGAAGACGAACATCGCCACCACCACCAGCAACAGGCGGGTGACCAGCTTCTTCAGCGAGATCTCGGCCATTTCAACGTCCTCCCGAACCTGTAGGAGCCGGCTTGCCGGCGAACCGGGCACCACCTTCTGGCACCTTCGCGAGCAAGCTCGCTCCTACAACACAGATGTTCATTTCACTTCCGGTGGCGTGACGAAGGTGTGGTACGGCGCCGGTGATGGAATGCTCCATTCCAGCCCTTCGGCCCCTTCCCACGGCTTGGCCGGGGCCGGTTTGCCGCCGCGGATGCACTTGATGACGATGAACAGGAAGAAGATCTGCGTCGCACCGAAGGTGAAGGCACCGATGGAGGACACCATGTTGAAGTCGGCGAACTGCAGGTTGTAGTCCGGAATCCGCCGCGGCATGCCCGCCAGCCCGACGAAGTGCATGGGGAAGAAGGCCATGTTCATGCCGACGAAGGACAGCCAGAAGTGCAGCTTGCCCAGGGTTTCGTCGTACATGTGCCCGGTCCACTTGGGCAGCCAGTAATAGGCTGAAGCGAAGATCCCGAAGATCGCCCCCGGCACCAGCACGTAGTGGAAATGCGCCACCACGAAGTAGGTGTCCTGGTACTGGAAGTCCGCCGGGGCGATGGCCAGCATCAACCCGGAGAAGCCGCCAATGGTGAACAGAATGACAAAGGCCACGGCGAACAGCATCGGCGTCTCGAACGTCAGCGCGCCCTGCCACATGGTGCTGACCCAGTTGAACACCTTGACCCCGGTGGGCACGGCGATCAGCAGGGTGGCGTACATGAAGAACAGTTCGCCCACCAGCGGGATGCCCACCACGAACATGTGGTGCGCCCAGACGATGAACGACAGGAAGGCGATGGCCCCGGTGGCATAGACCATCGAGGTGTAGCCGAACAGCGGCTTGCGGCTGAAGGTGGGGATGATCGAGCTGACGGCGCCGAAGGCCGGCAGGATCATGATGTACACCTCGGGGTGACCGAAGAACCAGAACACGTGCTGGAACAGGACCGGATCACCACCGCCGGCCGCACTGAAGAAGCTGGTGCCGAAGTGGATGTCCATCAGCATCATGGTCACGCAGCCCGCCAGCACCGGCATCACCGCGATCAGCAGGAAGGCGGTGATCAGCCAGGTCCAGACGAACAGTGGCATCTTCATCAGGGTCATGCCCGGGGCACGCAGGTTGAGGATGGTGGCGATCACGTTGATCGCCCCCATGATCGAACTGATGCCCATCAGGTGGATGGCGAAGATGAAGAAGGTCACGCTTTCCGGGGCGTAGGTGGTGGACAGCGGGGCGTAGAAGGTCCAGCCGAAGTTTGGCCCGCCACCGGGCATGAACAGGGTCGAGACCAGTAGCAGGAAGGCTGCCGGCAGCAACCAGAAGCTGAAGTTGTTCATCCGCGGCAGGGCCATGTCCGGGGCGCCGATCATCAGCGGAATCATCCAGTTGGCCAGGCCGACGAAGGCCGGCATCACCGCACCGAAGACCATCACCAGGCCATGCATGGTGGTCATCTGGTTGAAGAACGCCGGCTCGACGATCTGCAGCCCGGGCTGGAACAGTTCGGCACGGATCACCATGGCGAACGAACCGCCGAGCAGGAACATGCAGAAGCTGAACCACAGGTACAGGGTGCCAATGTCCTTGTGGTTGGTGGTCAGCACCCAGCGCATCAGGCCCTTGGCCGGGCCATGGGCGTGGTCATCATGGCCGGCGTGGCCGTGGTCATCGATCACTGCACTCATGCCCTGTCTCCTGCAAACGGGTGGGCTGGACGCTCAGGGACACTGCACCCCGAGCGGTTGCGGAAATACCCAATAAGCCGGCTCATTTGCTTTCCGCCTGTTTCAGCGCCAGCACTTCTTTTGGCGTGACCATGTCGCCCTTGTTGTTGCCCCAGGCGTTGCGCTCGTAAGTGACGACCGCGGCGATATCGACTTCCGACAGCTGCTTGCCGAAGGCCGCCATGGCGGTGCCCGGCTTGCCATGGAAGACGATGCTCAGGTGAGCCTCCTTGGGACCGGTGGCGATCTTCGAGCCCTTGAGGGCCGGGAACATCGGCGGCAGACCCTGGCCTTCCGCCTGGTGACAGGCGACACAGGTGGTGTGGTAGATCTTGTCGCCACGGGCCACCAGCTCATCGAGGGTCCATTCCTTGCTGGTCAGCTCCTTGAGCTTGGCCGCCTCGGCCTTGCGCTCGCCCATCCAGGTGTCGTAGTCGGCCTGGCTCTTGACCTCCACCACGATCGGCATGAAGCCGTGGTCCTTGCCGCACAGCTCGGCACACTGGCCACGGTAGATGCCGGGCTTGTCGACTCGGGTCCAGGCTTCGTTGACGAAACCCGGGATGGCATCACGCTTGACCGCAAAGGCCGGCACCCACCAGGAGTGAATGACGTCGGCGGCGGTCACCAGGAAGCGCACCTTGGCCCCCACTGGCAGCACCAGCGGCTGGTCGACTTCCAGCAGGTAGTGCTCGCCCTTGGTGCTCTGGTTGTGGATCTGCTCGGCGGGGGTGGCCAGGTTGCTGAAAAACTCCACATCCTGGCCGAGGTATTTGTAGTGCCACTTCCACTGGTAGCCGGTGATCTGGATGTCCACATCCGGCTCGCTGGTGTCGTACATCTTGATCAGGGTCGCAGTGGCCGGTACGGCCATGGCCACCAGGATCAGGAAGGGGATGATGGTCCAGAGGATTTCCACGGTGGTGCTTTCGTGGAACCGGGCCGGGACCTGGCCCGTGGAGCGGCGGTGAACGATCATTGACCAGAACATCGCGCCGAAGACGATGACGCCGATCACCACACAGATCCAGAAGATGGTCATGTGCAGGTCGAATACCGCGTGGCTTATCTCGGTAGCCCCAGGCGTCATATTCACCGTCCAGGCGGCTTGCGCCTGGCTGAATATCGACCACAACAGGAGGCCCATCCAGACATGTGGATGTCGCATCATTGCGGGTTCCCCTTATCGTTCTTGTTATCCCGCCGGCTTAACACCTGCGGCAAGGGAGCGGCTGCCTAGACTACGAACTTAAACCGGCCGGGCCTCGCTGCATTTGCAGTCGGGCGTCATCAGCTAACTTCATACAATGGCGAGTATAGACAGCGACTCTCACCTCGCAACGCGAGGGCGTAAATCAGCTGAAACACTGGAAAGGAGGTTTGCAGGCCACGGCGGGAAAGGGGTCAAGTGCCCTGGATGGCGAAACGATATAACCGTGGTGACTAAGCATGAAATAATTATGACAAATGCGTCTTAAGCATTTTCGTAAGCAGGCTAACTTATGTTCTCCCTATTCAATTGCCCTTGTTCCCTGGAGTTTTCATGAACACCGCCGCATTGCGCGAGCAGATCAAACTGGCCCAGCAGCACGAAGCCAGTACCGGCCTCCTGACCCGTCAGTTGGAGAGCCAATTGCCTCACCTGCACCCCGCCATCCAGCTGCCCGAAGTCGACGCCAAGGGCGTCATGACCCGTTTCGTCAGCGCCTACATCGACCAGGTTCCGGACCTGCTGGACGCCGCCAATGCGGTGGCCCGTGAAGCCGGCATCGAGTCGCAGATCAAACCGGTACTGAAGATCGCCGAGCAATTCTTCCTCCAGCCACCGGCCATCATGGACGGCCACATCGGCCTCGACAGCCTGCTGGACGAAGCCTACCTGGCACTGCGCCTGGTGGAAGAGGTCAACGATCTGTACATCAAGCACTTCGGCCGTCCACTGATCCCTCTGGACATGACGGTCGCCAATCTCATCGCCCACCAACTGATCGGCGAAACCTTCGCCAACCAGCTGGACGAAGCGGTGCACCACGCGGTCGACGCCATGCTCGACGAAGAAAGCTTCGCTCTGGAATCGGTGGAAGCCTACCGCGACAAACTCAACAGCCCGGACACCGAGGCCGCCTGGAAACGCTGGCCCTGCCTGTCACGCCAGCTGGGCGTGGAACTGGAACTCGACCAACCCGCCGCCTGACCCACTCCTCGCCAGCAAGGCTCGCAGCGAGCCTTGTGGCGAAGGGCCAGGCCTCTCGATACGCCTCGCGCCCGCCTCCTGATTCAACCTCTCGCCGCAGCCGTGCCCACCCCGCTGGTCGTGCTCAACCGCCCCTCCAGGCGCCGCTTCAAGCCCCGCGTTTCAATCACCAGCCGCGACCCCTTGGCGCTGTTGGCCCGGTTCCAGTCTTCCAGCAGCTCCAGGCACGCATGGTCGATATAGCTGAGGTTGCTGAGGGGCACATGCACCGTGGTGGCCGGGGGAATCGTCGCCAGAACCCGAGTCAGGGCCGGCACCTTGAGAAAGGTCGCCGCACCCACCAGACGCAACTCCATCTCGCCGTCCTGCGTCAGGTCGATGAGGCTGATCTTCAGGCGTGAAGCCTTGAACGCCAGCTTGGCCAGGGTCAGGGCAAACCCGATCAATACCCCGGTCAGCAGGTCACTGAAGACAATCGCCAGGGCCGTCACCGCGTAGGTCAGCATCGGCATCCGCCCGTAGCGTCCCAGGCCACGAAAGACCTTGAGGTCCACCAGCTTGAAGCCGGTATAGACCAGCACCCCCGCCAGGCTCGCCACCGGAATGCTCTGCAGCACGCTGGACAGCAACAGCACGAAACCCAGCAGCCACACACCGTGGAAGATCGTCGAATAGCGGGTCTGGGCCCCGGCCTGGACATTGGCCGAGCTGCGCACGATGACCCCGGTCATGGGCAAGGCCCCCAACAAACCGCAGAGCATGTTCCCCACACCCTGGGCCGACAGCTCACGGTCGAAATCCGAACGCTGGCCGCTGTGCATGCGATCCACCGCGGCGGCGGACAGCAGGGTTTCGGCACTGGCGATAAAGGCCACGGCAAAGGCGGCGATCAGCAGGTTGGGGTCCGCCAGGTTGAGCAGGTCGGCGGGGCGCAGCCAGTCGATGGCCTCGCTCAGGTTGGCCGGCACCTCGACCCGCTTCACCTCCAGGGCCAGGAACAGGCTGGCCAGGGTCGCCAGGCCCACACCCAGCAATGCTCCGGGAATGAAGCGCAGCGATTGTGGACGCCACTTGTCCCACCCCCACATCACCGCGATGGTCGACAACCCCAGCAAGCCCGCCTGCCAACCCAGGCTCGGCAAAGCCTGAGCCAGCGCCTGAGGGAAACCGACAAGGTTAGCCAGCCCCGAGGCCTGGGGGGCGGCATCCAGCATCACATGCACCTGGGACAGCACGATCAACACACCAATCCCTGCCAGCATGCCGTAGACCACCGCCGGCGCCGTGACCCGGAACCAGCACCCCAGGCGCAGACGCCCGGCCAGCAATTGCAGGAGCCCCGCCAACAGCAGGATCGGCCCGAGCATGGCCACACCGTGCTGGCGCACCAGTTCGAACACCAGCACCGCCAGCCCCGCGGCCGGACCGCTGACTTGCAAGGGCGACCCCGCCAGCCAGCCCACCACCAGGCCGCCGATGATCCCGGTGATCAGGCCCTTGGCCGGCGGCAAGCCCGAGGCGATGGCAATCCCCATGCATAGGGGCAGGGCCACCAGGAACACCACCACCGAAGCCAGCAGCTCCCGGGGCAGGACATTTTTCAGCTGTGCTGCACGCATGACTTTTCTCCCGACATTTTCTTCAGGCGTGGCAAAGCCGGGCCGCGCGAACGGCGGCCCTGACCACAACCTCACAGGGGTTTAGGAGGATTCAGAAGCGCGCTTTGGGCGTCGCCACGGGGATCGGATGAGTGCCATCGAGCGGCAGGAAACAGCCCTTGTCCGCGTCGTAGGCCTTGATCGAGCTGGTCTCGATGTCATAGACCCAGCCATGGATGAACAATTGGCCGTTGGCCATGCGCGAAGCCACCGAAGGGTGGGTGCGCAGATGCTGCAACTGGGCGATGACGTTCTCCTCGGTCAGCACATGCATGCTGGAGGATTCGTCGGCGCAATCGCAGTTCTCGTGGACCATGGTCCGCGCCACTTCGGCATGCCGCAGCCAGGCCTTGACCGTGGGCATCTTCTCCAGGCTCTGCGGATTGAGCACCGCACGCATGGCGCCGCAGTCCGAGTGCCCACAGACGATGATGTGGTGCACCCCAAGGGCCAGCACCGCGTATTCGATCGCCGTGGAAACACCCCCGTTCATTTGCCCATAGGGCGGCACCACGTTGCCTACGTTGCGGGTCACGAACAGGTCGCCGGGAGAGCTCTGGGTAATGAGTTCGGGAACGATGCGCGAATCCGCGCAAGCAATGAACATCGCCCGTGGCCGCTGGGCGGTGGCGAGTTTCTTGAACAATTCTTCCTGCTGCGGGAAGACTTCATGATGAAAATGCAAAAAGCCGTCAACGATATGCTGCAGCGCTGCATCGGCAGTTTCGGCAACCTCGGCGGGTGCGGGAGCCGACGCAGCCAACGGCTGTTTATCCTTGTCACTCATGATTCAGCCTCTCTGTCGGATTTGGTGAATTTTCCAGAATTATCCGGCACGACGCCAGTAATTGATTAAAAAATAACCGGGGCGCCGAGCGCGACCCGCTGGTCACTTGATGAACAAGGTAGCGGCAAAAACTTAACTCAAACTGAATGGAGCGCTCTAGAACGCCACTATGGGCGATGTCAAAAGATGACCAGCGGACCTCCGTCAGCAACGTCCGCTAGTCAACCATAGGCCAATGCTTCTCACAGCAACGACATCTGCCCCCCCGGCGGACAGAAGGCCGAGCAATCAAGATCGAAGCCCTCGCGCCGGTCGAGCCCCAGGCGCTTGAGCGCCTTGGCGAAACGCTGGGCCAACAGGTCGGCGAAGGGCCCTTCACCGCGCATGCGGCTGCCGAAACGGCTGTCGTAGAGCTCACCACCACGGCTCTGGCGGATCAGGCTGAGCACATGGGCGGCCCGCTGCGGGTAATGGGCCGCCAGCCACTCCTCGAACAGCGGCGCCACTTCCAGGGGCAACCGCAGCATCATGTAGGCCGCGCTTTGTGCCCCGGCGGCATGGGCCTCACTGAGCAGGCTTTCCAGTTCGCTGTCGTTGATCATCGGGATCATCGGCGAGCACAGCACCCCCACCGGGATGCCCGCTGCGCGCATCACCCGGATCGCCCGCAAACGCGCCTTGGGCGCCGCCGCCCGGGGTTCGAGAATGCGCTTCAACTCATCGTCCAGGGTGGTCAGGCTGATCATCACCGCCACCAGCCGCTGCCGGGCCAGCTCGACCAGCAGGTCCAGGTCCCGCAGGATCAGCGAGCCCTTGGTGACGATGGTCACCGGGTGCCGATAGCGCAGCAGCACTTCCAGGGTGCGTCGGGTCAGTTGCTGCTCGCGCTCGATGGGCTGGTAGGGGTCGGTATTGGACCCCAGGTTGATCGGTGCGCAACGATAGCCGGGCTTGGACAGTTGCTGCTCCAGCAGCGCTGCGGTGTTGCTCTTGGCGATCAGCTTGGTTTCAAAATCCAGCCCGGGAGACATATCCCAATAGGCATGGCTGGGCCGCGCGTAGCAATAGATGCAGCCGTGCTCACAACCGCGATAGGGGTTGATCGAGCGATCGAAGGGCAGGTCCGGCGAACTGTTGCGGGTAATGATGGATTTCGCCGTTTCAAAACGCACCTCGGTGCCCTGGGTCAGCGGCACCTCCTGGTACCAGCCGTCGTCCTCGGCCACCGAACGATTGGGCGCAAAACGGTTGTGCGGATTGCTCGCGGTACCGCGACCACGGGGAGGCAGGGGGGTGAACATGGGAGCGCTCCATTACTGTATTAACATACAGTAATGGAGTCGGATTTATCTGACCAGCACCGCCGGACCGAAACCCACCCCCGCCAGTGAATGCTCCCCAGCGCGACGCCGGCCGTACCGCACCTTCGCCGGCAAGCCGGCTCCTACAGGTTTGTAGCGTTGGGGTATAAGGCAGGCTCAAAGAACAGGAGTGCAAACATGTCCAGGACACCTGGCAGGCTGGAAAAGATCTTCTACGCAGCGGATGCCTACCTCCCGAGCTACGAACAAGGCGCCGACCTGATCATCGTCAGGGCACCCGATGGCCAGCTCTGGGGCCTGGCCTGCGAGTTCGACCTGTGCACCCAGGACATCGAAAAGGCCGCGGTGAGCGGTCAGCACCCCTTCGATGAAGCGGACCCGAAGTTCGCCGAGGTGCGCTGGAGCTCCCACCACGATGGCATCGGCCTGCTCCCCGCAAGCTGGGAAGACCTGATGAACGCCGGGCTGGCGGACTGCATCGCCGGCTATCAGCTGGAAAGCCGCTTGGGCATCCAGCGCTTCACCCTGGGCTGAACAGCCACCCCGGGCCGGCGCCCGCAGCGAGCGCCGGCCTTGGGGCTAGTGGCTGGTGACCTGCCCCAGGTCGTCATTGGAGGTGCTCTGCAGGTCGCCATTGCGCAGCGCCGCCACATCCCCGGGCTTCACCGCCGAAGCCTGGTTGCCCCAGCTGCCACGAATGAAGTTGACCACATCGGCCACCTCCTGGTCCGACAGGCGCCAGGCGAAGGGCGGCATGGTGAAGGTCGAAGGCGCGCTGTGGGTGGCCGGCAAGGTGCCGCCCTTGAGCACGATGTGGATCAGCGAAGTGGCATCCGCCGATTGCAGCACCGGATTGCTCGCCAGCGCCGGGAATACCCGGGTATAACCCTGGCCGTCGGTGCGGTGGCAGGCTGCGCAGTTGTCGATGTACACCGCCGCGCCCGGCTGGCTGTCGTCACCTTTCCACAGGGCCTCGGCCACCTGCTTGTCGTACGGCTGCGGCTGGTCCTGGGGATCATTGGCCGGCAGGGACTTGAGGTAGCGGGCGATCGCCGTCAGGTCGGCCTCGCTCATGTACTGCATGCTGTGCACCACCACATCGCTCATGCCGCCAAACACCGCACTGCGATCACTGCGGCCGGTCTTGAGGAACTGCACCAGCTGCTCTTCGCTCCAGCTGCCCAGGCCATCCTTGTGGTCACCGCGCAGGCTCTTGGCGATCCAGCCCTCCAACGGTGCGCTGCCGGACAGGAAGGCGCTGCCGTCACTGGCGCTCAGGGCCTGCTCCTGCATGGTCAGGGCCCGCGGCGTATGGCAGGCGCCGCAGTGGCCCAGGCCCTCCACCAGATAGGCACCGCGGCTGATCACCGGATCGCTGCCGGTCGCGAGCGCCGGGGTCTCCACACTTGGGGCGAACATCCAGCGCCAGATCGACAACGGCCAGCGCATGCTCAGGGGCCAGGGAATGTCGCTGTCCTGATTGTCCCGGACCACTGGCGCCACACCTTTCATGAAGTAGGCGTACAGCGCCTGCATGTCGGCGTCGCTGACCCGGGCATAGGACGGGAAGGGCATGGCCGGGTACAGGGTGCTGCCGTTCTTGGCCACGCCATGGCGCACGGCCTGGTCGAAGTCCTCGAAGCTGTAGTCGCCGATGCCGGTCTTGTCGGGGGTGATATTGGTGGAATAGATCACCCCGATGGGGGTCTCCATCGGTAGCCCGCCGGCGAACGGCTTGCCGTCCTTGGCAGTGTGGCAGGCCACGCAGTCACCGGCACGGGCCAGGTATTCGCCCTGTTGCACCAGGGCCTGCTGATCCACTTCGGCGGCGTTGACAGAGGCGCTGCCCAGCAGCGCCAGGGTGGCGATAACGAGTGCTTTCATGGTCATCGCTCCTTATGCCTGAACCAGCGGGCCGGGTTTTTTCAGGTACTGCTCGCGGATCGCCCGGGCCGACCAGTAGGTCAGCGCCGCCACCAGGCCGGTAGGGTTGTAGCCCAGGCCCTGAGGAAAGGCCGAAGCCCCGGGAACGAAGACGTTGTGCACGTCCCAGCTCTGCAGATAGCGGTTCAGGGCGCTGGTTTTCGGATCAACCCCCATGATCGCGCCACCGTTCAAGTGGGTGGTCTGGTAGGACGCGGTGTTGAAGTGCTCACCGACCTTCTTGCCCAGCAAGGCAATGGCCTTGGGGTTCATCGCCTCGGCGATCTTGCCCATCTTCTCGACCATGAAACGGTTCATCTTGATGTCGTTTTCCTGCCAGTCGAACGTCATCCGCAGCAGAGGCAAGCCGTAGGCATCGCGGTACACCGGGTCCAGATCCAGGTAGTTGCCACGGTAAGACTGATGCGCTCCGTGAGCGTCCATGGATACCTGATGGGTGTAGTAATCGGCGGTGGCCTTCTTCCAGGCGCTGCCCCAGGTCGGGGTGCCCGGCGGGTTGGAAGTCCCGGCGATGGGCCGGCTGCCGGCCTGGTTGACCCAGAACGGCGAACCACCGACGAAACCATGGGGGCCGTGGTCGAAGTTGTCGGCGTTGAAGTCGTCCACCGCCACACCGTTGCCGCCGGCGCCGATGAAGTTGTTGGTGTGCACGTCCTTGTCGAAGTAGGCCTTGATGGTAGCCATGTTCTGGTAGGCGAAGTTCTTGCCCACCACGCCTTCGCCGGTGATCGGGTCGTAGGGCTTGCCAATGCCCGACAGCAGCATCAGGCGCACGTTGTGGAACTGGAAGGCGCCGAGGATCACCAGATCCGCCGGCTGCTCGATCTCCCGGCCCTGGCCGTCGACATAGGTCACGCCGGTGGCGAGGGTCTTGCTGCTGTCGAGATTGACCTTGAGCACGTGGGAATTGGCACGCAACTCGAAGTTCGGCAGCGGCTTGAGGGCCGGCAGAATGTTCACGTTGGGCGAGGCCTTGGAATACATGTAGCAGACATAGCCACTGCAGAAACCGCAGAAATTGCACGGCCCCATCTGTGCGCCGTAGGGGTTGGTATAAGGCCCCGAGGTATTGGCCGACGGCAGGTTGTAAGGCTTGTAGCCCACTTCATTGGCGGCTTTCTGAAACAGCTGTGCGGAATAGGTGTTCTTCTGCGACTCCAGGGGGAAGTGGTCCGAGCGATCCGGTGCATAAGGGTTGCCGCCCTTGCCGTCGCCCACCAATTGGCCCTTTACGGTCCAGGCCTGGCCCGAAGTGCCGAAGACCTTTTCCGCATAGTCGAAGAACGGCTCCAGCTCTTCATAGCTGACGCCGAAGTCCTGGATGGTCATGTCCTTGGGGATGAAGTTCTTGCCGTAACGTTCTTCGTAGTGGCTGCGCATGCGCAGCTCGATGGGGTCGACCCGAAAGTGCACGCCGGACCAGTGCAGGCCGGCGCCGCCCACGCCATTGCCCGGCAGGAAGGCGCCAAGTTGACGGTTGGGCAGGGCCACGTCGTTGACGCTGTGGCGGATGGTCACCGTCTCTTTGGAAATGTCCTGGAAGAGTTTCTTGCGCACGCTGTAGGTGAGCTCGTCGATCACCTGGGGATAACTGCCGTCCGGGTAGGTGTCCTGCATCGGCCCGCGCTCCAGCGCCAGCACATTAAGCCCGGCTTCGGTCAGCTCCTTGGCCATGATCGCGCCGGTCCAGCCAAAACCAACGATCACTGCGTCGACCTTCTTCATCACTGTTGCCATGCTCAAGCCCTCTCGCCGCGAATCGATACTGCCGGGAAGGGGTATTGCTCGTTGCGTTCCACCCAATCCATGAAATCGGCGCGAGCGCCGGGAAAGCCGATCAGGGTCCAGCCCACCAGGCCCTTATTGCCACCGTGGATCGGATCGCTGAAGAAGCCTTCCTTGGTGTTTTGCAGCAGCAGATTGAAGAAAAGCTTGGCCGGGAGCGCATCGAACTGCGGGATTCCAGCCTCCAGCTGCTTGAGCAAAGCGTCTCGGGTAGCGCTGTCTTGCGCAGCAAAAACATGACCTTTGAGGTCTTTGCACCATGCATCCACAGCGGCAATGCCCAGGCGATAGATCTCCTTGGGCACCAGCTTGCTCTGCCAACCCATCTCCGGCGCGGCGTCGGCCTTGAATGGGCCTTGCATGTACCACAGGGCGCCGGTGGCGTAGGGCGTGTTCATTTGTCGGTCGATGTACTCCGGCACCCCGGCTTCCAGGGCACCTGGCCCCATTTCGTCCGCCGGGATCAGGCGTTCCACCGCCGCCTTGATGAAGGCCCACTCTTCGGCGCTGAAGTAACTGGGCTCATAGTTCTGGCTGTCGCTGGGCAGCTTGCCCGACGCCACCGGCCTGGCAGGGGCGGCAGTCTCGGGTGCGGCCGCCAGCATGGAACTGCCCAGGCCGGTACTGGCGACAGTGACCACAGGGATCAAGGTCAAGGATTTACGCAAAAACTCACGCCGCGGGTTGTCTCGATCTTGATCAGACATGGGTGCACCTCATCAGGCATTGATGGAATGGTCAGCCGCGTCATGGCGCGACTTTGTGTTTTGGCAACGCGCAAAGCCGGGCAAGACCCGGTTTTTATCAACACATCAGCAAAATTTGGTTACAAATGGTAGCAGGCTAAGCATTCGGATAAATCGTTTCAGGCGAAAAAAAGATCAGACGCGACGGAAAATCACGTATCAGCTTCACGTTTCTTTGACAGCCGGCTCACGGGGCTTTGACCGGACGGACACGACACTGCCGGGCATTGTCCCCCCCATCAGTGACCCCCGCACATGTCGAGAACCCGCTTCATTTCTGCACTCTGTCTGTCGTTGCTGGCGCTGCTGGCCGGGCCACGGACGCAGGCCGCCGATGCCCTCGCCAACCGCCCGGGGCAATGGGCCCAGCCCGTGGAGAAACAGTACAACCTGTACCAGATGTCACCGACCCTGTACCGCAGCGCCCTGCCGGACAAAGACGCCGTGCAGCTGTTGGAACAACTCAAGGTGGGGACCGTGATCAACTTCCTGCCGGAGTCTGACGCCAGTTGGCTGTCCACCCCCGGCATCCATCAAGTGCAGTTGCCTTACCGCACCAACCATGTGGACGACGCCGACGTGCTCAAGGCCCTGCGCGCGATCCAGAGCGCCGAAGCCCAAGGCCCGGTGCTGATGCACTGCAAACATGGCTCGGACCGCACCGGCCTGATGTCGGCCATGTATCGAGTGGTGGTCCAGGGCTGGAGCAAAGAGGAAGCGCTGAATGAGATGACCCAGGGCGGTTTTGGCGACAGTTCCCACTTCAAGGACGGCATTCGCTACATGATGCAGGCCGATGTCGACAAACTGCGCACTGCGCAGGCCAACGGCGATTGCAGCACCAGCGTGTTCGCCACCTGTTCGGTGAAGAGCTGGTTCGAGACGGTGGGGGTCAGCAAACCGCTGAGCCACTGAGCACAACAGCCTGTGTAGGAGCGAGCTTGCTCGCGAAAGCGCAGGGATCGAAAGAAGGGGGGCGAATCGCTTCGCCGGCAAGCCGGCTCCTACAGGGGAGCCGGCTTTTTCTTGCGGGTCAGTCGGTCTTTTTCTTCAGCTTGGGGTTGGGGAAGAACTGCACCGATTGCACCTTGGTATCGGCTGCCTTCGGCGCGAGGCTGTTGACCCGGGTCCCGAGTTCCTTGGGCACCGACAGACCCTGCTCGTTGAGGGTGTCGGAGTAGCCACAGGCCACGCACTCGCGATGGGGCACGTCGTCCTCACTCCACATCATCAGCTTGTCTTGCTCACTGCACGCCGGGCACACCGCCCCGGCGATAAAGCGTTTCTTGGTCTTCACGGGGGCGTCACTCATGCTGCCGCGTCCTCGCTGAGGCCGCTGTGGCGCAAGAGTGCGTCAATCGACGGCGCCCGTCCGCGGAAATCGACGAACAGCACCATCGGCTCCTGGGAACCGCCACGGGCCAGGATCGCCTCGCGGAACGCCCGTCCGGTGGCCGGGTTGAGCACACCGTCTTCCTCGAACTTGGAGAAGGCATCGGCCGACAGCACTTCCGCCCACTTGTAGCTGTAGTAACCCGCGGCATAACCGCCGGCGAAGATGTGGGCAAAGCTGTTGGGAAAGCGGTTGTAGGTCGGCGGACGCATCACCGAAACCTCGTCGCGCACGGTTTCCAGCACTTGCAGCACGCTGCGGCCGTCGCCGTGGGTGGCGTGCAGTTCGAAGTCGAACAGGGAGAACTCCAGCTGGCGCACCATCATCAGCCCGGACTGGAAGTTCTTCGCTGCCAGCATCTTCTGCAGCAGGTCCTGGGGCAGGGGTTCGCCCGTCTCGTAGTGACCGGAGATCAGTGCCAGGCCTTCCGGCTCCCAGCACCAGTTCTCCATGAACTGGCTCGGCAGTTCCACCGCGTCCCAGGCCACACCGTTGATCCCGGATACACCGGCATGCTCTACCCGGGTCAGCAGGTGGTGCAGGCCGTGACCGAACTCGTGGAACAGGGTGGTGACTTCGTCGTGGGTCAAGAGCGCAGGCTTGCCGCTGTCGGCCGGGGTGAAGTTGCACACCAGGTTGGCCACCGGGCTCTGCAACACACCGTCAACGGTGCGGCGACGATCGCGGGCACCGTCCATCCAGGCACCGCCACGCTTGTTGGAGCGGGCATAGAGGTCGAAGAAGAAGCGGCCAACGTGCTGGCCGTTTTCCTTGATTTCGAACAGCCGTACATCCGGATGCCAGCTGTCGAAGCCTTGCTGCTCGGCAATCTCGATGCCGTACAGGCGCTGGACAATGGCGAACAGGCCGCCGAGTACCTTGTCGATGGGGAAGTAGGCCCGCAGGGCTTCCTGGGACACGCTGTAACGTTGTTCCCGCAGCTTCTCGCCATAGAAGCCACTGTCCCAGCTTTGCAGGTCAGCGCAGCCCTGTTCGGCGGCATAAGCCCGCAGCTGCTCCAGGTCCTGGGCGGCAAACGGCTTGCTGCGCTTGGCCAGGTCCCGCAGGAAACTCAGCACCTGATCGCTGGATTCGGCCATCTTGGTGGCCAGGCTCAGCTCGGAGAAACTGGCAAAACCCAGGAGCTTGGCCAGTTCCTGACGCAGGTCGAGGATCTCTTCCATCACCGGGCCGTTATCGTTCTGACCGGCATTAGGACCTTGGTCCGACGCTCGGGTGCAGTAGGCGGCATAGACTTCTTCGCGCAGGGCGCGGTCCTGGGCGTAGGTCATCACCGCGTAGTAGCTGGGGAATTCCAGGGTGATCAGCCAGCCATCCAGGCCTTTGGCCTGGGCCGCGGCGGCCATCTGCGCCTTGGCCGAGTCGGTCAGGCCGGCCAGGGCCGCTACGTCGGTGATGTGCTTGGTCCAGGCCTGGGTGGCGTCCAGCAACTGGTTGGAGAAACGGCTGGCCAGCTCCGACAGCTTGCTCTGCACTTGCGCGTAGCGCTGCTGCTGCTCCGGCGGCAGGTCGATGCCCGACAGGCGGAAGTCTCGCAGGGAGTGTTCGAGAATGGTCTTCTGCGCCACATCGAAACCGGCAGCTTCCGGGCTCTTGGCCAGAGCGTCGAAGGCCTGGAACAGCTCGCGGTTCTGGCCCATTTCCGTGGAGTAGGCGCTCAGAGCCGGCAGGCAGGCCTCGTAGGCTTCACGCAGTTCGGCGCTGTTGCACACCGCGTTGAGGTGGCTGACCGGGCTCCAGGCGGCGCCCAGACGATCATTGAGTTCGTCCATGGCCAGTACCAGGCCAGCCCAGGTGGGCTGGGTAGCCTGGGTCTTGAGGATCTCAGCGATGGCGGCGCGGTTGTCAGCCAGGATCTGTTCGATGGCAGGTTGCACATGCTCGGCGCGGATCGCCGAGAACGGCGGCAGGTCGTAGGGCTGCAGAAGAGGGTTGTTCACACTCACGGTGGGCACCTTGGCTGGAAGAAACATTGAGCCATCTTAATTACAATCGACAGCCACCGCAGCTATAGCCCCCATTAATAAATCTCAGAGAGGCATTCGCACTTGGCCATTCGCAGCTACCAGAACCACACCCCGAACCTGGGCGAACGGGCCTTTGTCGACCACTCGGCCGTGGTCATCGGCGACGTCGAGATCGGTGCCGACAGCTCGGTCTGGCCCCTGACCGTGATCCGCGGCGACATGCACCGCATCCGCATCGGCGCGCGCACCAGCGTGCAGGACGCCAGCGTGCTGCACATCACCCACGCCGGTCCCTTCAACCCCGAGGGTTTTCCGCTGCTGATCGGCGATGACGTGACCATCGCCCACAAAGTCATGCTCCACGGTTGCAGCATCGGCAGCCGGGTGCTGATCGGCATGGGCAGCATCGTCATGGACGGCGCGGTGGTGGAGGACGATGTCATCGTCGGCGCCGGCAGCCTGGTACCGCCGGGCAAGCGCCTGGAAAGCGGCTTCCTCTACGTCGGCAGCCCGGTGAAGCAGGCGCGCCCGCTGACCGACAAGGAGCGCGCCTTCTTCACCTACAGCGCCGCCAACTACGTGAAACTCAAGGACCTGCACCTGGCCGAAGGCTACGACCGTCCCTGATCTGCTACTGACTGCCGAGGAATTGCCATGCATTACCAAACCGTCCTGTTCGACCTCGACGGCACCCTGACCGATCCCCGCGAGGGCATTACCCGCTCGATCCAGTTCGCCCTGGGCAAGCTGGGGATCGACGAGCCGGACCTGACCAAGCTCGAGCACTTCATCGGCCCGCCGCTGTTGCAGGCCTTCATGCAGTTCTACGGTTTCGACGAAGCCCGGGCCTGGGAGGCGGTGAACTTCTATCGCGAACGCTTCAAGGTCACCGGCCTGTATGAGAACCGGGTCTTCGACGGGGTCGCGCCGCTGCTGGAAACCCTTGGCGGGCAAGGGCGCCAGCTGTACATCGCCACCTCCAAGCCCTGGGTGTTCGCCCGGGAAATCGCCCGCCACTTCGACTTCGCCCGCCACTTCAAAGTGATCTACGGCAGCGAACTGGACGGCACCCGCACCGACAAAGTGCAGTTGATCGCCCATTTGCTGGAGCAGGAACGGCTGGACCCGGCCAGTACCCTGATGATCGGCGATCGCAAGCACGACCTGATCGGCGCCAAGCGCAACGGCCTGGATGCGGCGGCGGTGGGTTATGGATTCGGCAGCCGTGAGGAGCTCAGCGCAGAAGCTCCGGCCTATCACTTTGAGACGCTGGCCGAGCTGCATCAGGCGTTTTTACGGCCTTAGAACCGCTGTTCACCGGCAAGCCGGCGCCTGCAGGTCCGGAGTAGGCGCTCTGCAGCCTTAGCAAATCAGCCTTGCGCTGTTCGGCCGGCAGGCGCCCCAGCTTTTCCACTGCCAGGAAGAACGCCGGCCAGTCGCCATTGACCTCCTTGAACAGCGCGGCAAACGCCGGCACCCATTGATCGTACAGACCGAAGGGCAGTAGCCGGGCGTTGTTCAACGGTGCGTTGATCCAGGCATCGTAGCGCTGGGAGCCGGCCCACTCGCGGTCCCGCAACTGCCGATAATCCCGGCGCAGTACCTCGAACTCCTGGGCCTTGCGCTGGCGCATCTGCTCGGCGGACAAGGATTGGGCATACAACTGCTCCAGGCGTTTGCGAGCCTCCAGCAACAGCTGGATGAACTGATCCCGTTGACGAACATCGGCGTTGTCCTGGGGCGGCAGCCCACGATAGGCCCGCCACTGTCGGGTGCCTTCCTGCTCGACGAAGGTGGCGAAGGACTCATTGAACTCGGTGTCGTCCTTCACGTAGAAGCGCTGGTGCGCCAGCTCATGGAAGATCAGGGTCGCCAGGCGCTCATCGCCCCAATGCATCATCGAGCTGATGATCGGGTCATCGAACCAGCCCAGGGTCGAATAGGCCTCCACACCGCCGATCGCCACGTCCATGCCTTTTTGCTGCTGCAACGCCGCCTCACCCCGAGCGGCGCCCTGGCTGTAATAGCCGCGGTAGGCCACGCAACCGGCAATGGGGAAGCAATGGGTTTGCGGGCTCAGGGAAAACTCCGGGGTAGCGAACACGTTCCACACCACATAGGGCCGGCCGATATCGACGTACAGCCGGTAGCTGTTGTTATCCGGCAGGTGCAGATGCTGGCTGGCAAAGGTACGGGCCCGTTGCGCCTGGGCCAGATGGGCCCGCAGGGTCGGGTCGCGCGTGGGGTCGGCGACCACTTGGGCCACCGGGGTGCGAGCCCGCAACAGCTGCATCTGGCCACTGGCCAACTGGCTGTAATACGCAGCGCTGCTGCAACCGTTGAGCAGCAAAAGCGTCAGGGCCGGAAACAAAAGGCGCAAAAGAGGATCAAGTAACCCATGGCTTGAACGCGGCCTATTCAATTCGAATCATCCACAGAGAGTCTGCCCGCAAGACTATCTCGCCAGCCTGGAGTTTCGCCATGCGTGTGTTGCTGCTGACCACCGGACTCTTGTCCCTCGCCGGCTGCGCCGGACTGCCCGCCCCCGACCCGGCGCAAGCCTGGATCGACCTCACTCCGCCCCAGGACAGCCACTTGCAAGCTGTGGAGGTGGACGACAAAGCCAACCTCGACCCGCGCTATTTCCAGGTGCCGCCCGGCAGCCATGAACTGACCCTGCGCTACCGGTTCGCGGTGCTGCCGGGCAATATCGGCCCCGATGCCGAGCCGCTATGGCGCGATTGCCAGCTGAATGTGAAATTCACCGATTTCAGCGCCGGTCAGCGCTATCGCGTCCAGGCCGGCAACATCGGCTTCCATCCCTGGGCCAGGCTCTACGATGAGCAGCACACCCTGTTGGGCAAAGCCCAGCCGGCGGGCTGCCAGCGCAGTTGATCGGCGTTATGCTGAGGGCCTTTCGCTTATTCGGCCTCCGTCATGCGCCCACTTCTGCTGATCTTTGCCCTTGCCACCCTCAGTGCCTGCAGCACGCCCCTGCCCAGCGTCGATCCGCAACTGGCCTGGATCGATCTGGCTACGCCGACGCCGGGGGGCAAGCTGGTCATGGCCGAGCGCCTGGACAACCAGCGCCTGCAGGACGGTCGCTTCTTCCAGGTCAGCCCCGGCAGCCACGAGTTGATGGTGCGTTTCGACTTCGAAGTGTTCGGCGGCGGCATGGGCATGACCACCGATCCCCAGGAACGACTGTGCTACCTGAGCCTGCGCTACGACCATTTTGCAGCCGGCCAGCGCTATCGCCTGGAGGCGCGCAACCTGGCGTTCACCCCCAGCGCCCGGCTGTACAACGCCAGGCGCGAGATCGTCGCCGAGGAGCGCATGGTCAACTGCGTGCCCTGATGGGGCTCAGCGATCGTTCTTCTGATAGATGATCTTCTTCGTGCCGTTCTCACAGCTGCCGACCACCATGTTGTTGTCGTGGACCTCGTCATTGGTGACGATTTCCAGCGTGTAGGAGGCAACGCCCTGGGCCTGGATCTTGGCTTCGATCTCGGCCTTGAGTTCCTCGCAGGGCTTGGGGGCGGCGAAGGCCGATGTGACCAGCGCACAACAAACAACCGCCAAGGCAAAACGTTTCATGATCTCAAGCTCCCTTGCTACGGCGCGCACGAGCGTGCGCTGAAGCCGCAGTCGCGTATTCGACCACAGGTTCTTGTCCGCCGCACAGACGCATTCGCCGGCAAGCCGGCTCCTACAAACCGGTGCAGGAGCCGGCTTGCCGGCGCAACGATCAACCCAGCAGCGTCGCTTCCAGGCTGATCTTGGCGTTGAGCACCTTGGACACCGGGCAACCTTCCTTGGCCTTGTTGCTCAGCTCCTCGAACTGCTGCTGGCTGGCACCGGGGATCTTCGCCTTGAGGATCAAGTGCACCGCCGTGATGGCGAAGCCGCCATCCACCTGGTCCAGGGTCACTTCTGCCTGGGTGTCGATGCTGTCCGCCTTGAGCCCGGCATCACCGAGAATCATCGAAAACGCCATGGAGAAGCAGCCCGCATGGGCCGCGCCGATCAACTCTTCCGGATTGGTGCCCTTACCGCCTTCAAAACGCGCCTTGAAGCCATAGGGCGCCTCACGCAATACCCCGGTTTCGGTCGAGATCGAGCCGATGCCGGTTTTCAGATCACCTTCCCAATGAGCCGAGGCTTTCTTTTTGATACTCATCTCTTTCTCCTCAAGAACCGGTGCGAAGGGTCGCACCGCGCTTGTTTCTGTTGCCTAAGGGTTCTGAGGATAGATCCGACGGCAAAGTTCAGCCGGTGTGCACGACGTCTATTTACCCGACAAATTCACTCTGACTATTGAAACTCGGGTATATGCCCACATTGCATGAGTCTGACTTACAGATTTCGGCAGGTTTTGGCTCATGACAAAGGCCTGCACCCCTATGGAGAAGCAGGCCTATGAAACCGCTGTCCGCTGTTAAATTCTCGACCCTCGACCTGGTGCCCGTCCGTGAAGACGGCAGCCCGGCGCAATCCCTGCGCAATTCCCTGGACCTGGCGCAGCACGTGGAAAAGTTCGGCTACACCCGCTTCTGGGTCGCCGAACACCACAACATGGACGGAATCGCCAGCTCCGCCACCTCGGTGTTGCTGGGTTATCTGGCCGGCGGGACATCGAGCATTCGCGTCGGCTCCGGCGGGGTCATGCTGCCCAACCACGCACCGCTGGTGATCGCCGAACAGTTCGGCACCCTGGAAAGCCTGTATCCGGGACGCATTGACCTGGGCCTGGGCCGCGCCCCGGGCTCCGACCAGATGACCGCCCGCGCCCTGCGTCGGGAACGCTCCGGCAGCGCCGACGACTTCCCCGAGGACGTGGCGGAACTGATGGCCTACCTCGGCCCGCGGACTCCGGAACAACGGGTGATCGCGGTGCCGGGCACCGGCACCAACGTACCGGTGTGGCTGCTGGGCTCCAGCCTGTTCAGTGCGCAATTGGCAGGGGAACGGGGTTTGCCTTACGCCTTCGCCTCGCATTTCGCACCGCGCTACATGCATGAGGCGATTCGTGTCTATCGCAATCACTTCAAGCCTTCCGCGGTGCTCGACAAGCCTTACGTGATGCTGGGCGTGCCTCTGGTAGCCGCGGATACCGATGAACACGCGGATTACCTGGCCACCTCGGTGTACCAGCGGATTCTCGCCCTGATGCGCGGCCAGAGCCTGGTCCAGCGCAAGCCGGTCAACAGCATGGACGGTCTGTGGCTGCCCCATGAGAAGGAGGCGGTGTCGAGTTTCCTGGGGTTGGCGATGATCGGCAGCCCGGCGAAGATCCGCGCCAAGCTTGAGGTGCTGATCGAGCAGACCGGCGCCGACGAACTGATCTTTACCTGCGACCTGTACGAACACGCCGATCGCCTGCACTCCTATGAGTTGCTGGCCCAGGTGATGAAGGGCTAAGGCTGCTTTCGGGCACAAAAAAGCCGACGCTGATGCGTCGGCTTTTCAATGGGCTTCTACAAAGGCTCAACCGCGCTTGTAGACAATCTCCTTGGTGCCGGCTTCGCAGGAGCCAACCACTTTGCCGTCAGCCGCCGCGCCTTTGTCAACCACTTCCAGCGAATAATGGGTGGCGCCATTGGCATCGATCTTCGCGGCGATCTCGCTTTTCAGCTCTTCGCACGGCTTGCCGGCGGCAAGGGCTGTTCCCGCAAGACTCAACAAAGCAGCAGCTAATACTAGTTTTTTCATCGGTCACATTCCCTGGTCGGATCAAAAGAGGCGGCGTTGAAGCCAGCCTGACAGAGGCTCAAGACAGTTGTAGCGCTTTGCCACTTCCTATGGCACTCGGCCAGCGCACAAGTTCCTGAGCCTAGCCCAAGCGTTCAACTATTGGCAATCCGGAAACCTACCTTGAGGGTGACCTGGAAATGCGCCGCTTTACCGTCCTTGATATGACCCCGGGTTTCGGTCACTTCGAACCACTCCAGGTGCTTGATGCTCTTGTGCGCCTCGGCCAGCGCGTTGTTGATTGCCTCTTCGATGCTGTTCGGCGACGAACCCACCAATTCGACTTTCTTGTAGGTGTGATGATCAGTCATGGCGCTCTCCTTTTTAGCTGTGAAATACAGCCTAGCAGTGATTTTTCTTATTACTTGGGGCGCCAATGCCAAAGGGTAAGTTCAGATTTTCTGCACTTTCCCAACAGGCCGCAGTCGGAACCTACACAGCCTATTCATCACCCTGCAGGAGAGCCGACATGGCCAACACCTCGTTACGCAAAGCCTCACTGGAAAGTATGGAAGCCGAGATCGAAAGCCTGCTCAAACCCCTGGAAAGCCTCAAGGACGATGCGACTGACGAATCGCGCAAGACCCTCAAGGCCCTCAAGGGCAACGCCGAGAGCGCGCTGAAGCACTCGCGCAGCCTGCTCAGCGATGCCTATGAAGAAGTCAAAGTGAAAACCCGTGAGACCGGGATCGCCACCCGCGACTACGCCCAGGAACATCCCTGGACCACTGCGGGTGTGGCGGTGGGTGCCATTGGCTTGCTGGCCGCCTACCTGCTGTGCAAGCGCGGCAACTAAAGCGCCTGGCGCAGTTCGTTTTTCAACCACTGCGCCAATTGCCGGGCGCGCCCATCGGCGGCGCGCTTGGGTAACCACAGCGCCAGTTGCCCCGGGGTGTCGGAAAACCCCCACGGGGCAACCAGCCTGCCCGCCAGCAAGTCTTCAGCCACCAGCGGCTCTGGAGCGATTGCCACGCCCAGCCCGGCCACTGCCGCTTCCAGCAAGTAATACAAGTGCTCGAAACCCTGCCCGTACTTCAGCCCCTCGGCGCTGATGCCGTTGTGCCGTGCCCAACTGGGCCAGGCCTGGGGGCGCGAGGTGGTGTGCAGCAACGATTCTGCCGCCAGGGCCGCCGCCGGCGCTTCGCGCAAGCGCGAGTAACCGGCATAGCGCGGGCTGAGCACCGGCCCGATACGTTCGCTGGCCAGCTCATAGACCTGCATGTCCGCCGGCCAGGGGGGCTCGGCAAACACCAGCAAGGCATCCAGCCCCGGGCGCCGGGGGTCCAGGTCGCCTTCACCGGCGGAAAGGTGCAGGCGCAGGTCCGGCAAATCGGCGTTCAGGCGCCCCAGGCGCGGAATCAGCCAGCGCGCCAGCAGGCTGCCGGAGCAGCCGAGCACGAAGGGCGCATCGGCACTGCCCCGGGTCAATTCGCCACAGACGTCCCGCAGACGCTCGAAGGCCTCGCTGCTGGCGTCCCGCAGGCGAACCCCGGCATCTGTGAGTTTAATGCCACGGCCATCCTTGACGAAAAGGCTCAGGCCCAGGTGCTCTTCCAGCACCTTCAACTGCCGGCTGACCGCGCCGTGGGTCACGTGCAGTTGTTCGGCAGCCTGGCTGACGCTGTTGAACCGGGCAGTGGCTTCGAAGGCTCGCAGAGCATTCAGGGGGGGCAGGTCGCGGCTCATGGAATAGGTGAGTTTTCCTGACAGGTTGCGGCGATCTTATCGGTTTTCAGGGTCCAGTGTCAGGGGTAGAGTGGGCTCCATTGTCCTTCCACGAATCTGTCATTCCACCCACTTCCCCGGGAGCGCTCCAATGACCCAGTCCCAATTGCGTAATGGTCCTGACGACAACGGCCTGTTTGGCGCGTTCGGCGGCCGTTATGTGGCAGAAACCCTGATGCCGCTGATCCTCGACCTGGCCCGTGAATACGAAAAGGCCAAGGAAGATCCCGAATTTCTCAAGGAGCTGGCCTACTTCCAGCGCGACTACGTCGGCCGTCCAAGCCCGCTGTACTTCGCCGAACGCCTGACCGAACACTGCGGCGGCGCCAAGATCTACCTCAAGCGCGAAGAGCTGAACCACACCGGCGCGCACAAGATCAACAACTGCATCGGCCAGATCCTCCTGGCCCGGCGCATGGGCAAGAAACGCATCATCGCCGAGACCGGCGCCGGCATGCACGGCGTGGCCACCGCCACCGTGGCCGCGCGTTTTGGCCTGGATTGCGTGATCTACATGGGCACCACCGACATCGAGCGCCAGCAGGCCAACGTGTTCCGCATGAAGCTGCTGGGCGCCGAAGTGATCCCGGTCGTGGCCGGCACCGGCACCCTGAAAGACGCGATGAACGAAGCCCTGCGTGACTGGGTGACCAACGTCGACAGCACCTTCTACCTGATCGGCACCGTGGCCGGCCCGCACCCGTACCCGGCCATGGTCCGCGACTTCCAGGCCGTGATCGGCAAGGAAACCCGCGAGCAGATGCAAGCCCAGGAAGGCCGCCTGCCGGACAGCCTGGTAGCGTGCATCGGCGGCGGCTCCAACGCCATGGGCCTGTTCCACCCGTTCCTCGACGACAAAAGCGTGCAGATCATTGGCGTTGAAGCCGCCGGCTACGGCATCGAGACCGGCAAGCACGCCGCCAGCCTGAACGGCGGCGTACCGGGCGTGCTGCACGGCAACCGCACCTTCCTGCTGCAGGACGACGACGGCCAGATCATCGACGCCCACTCGATTTCCGCCGGCCTCGACTACCCCGGCATCGGCCCGGAACACGCCTGGTTGCACGACATCGGCCGCGTCGAATACACCTCGGTGACCGACGACGAAGCCCTGGCCGCATTCCACCAGTGCTGCCGCCTGGAGGGCATCATCCCGGCCCTGGAAAGCGCCCACGCCCTGGCCGAAGTCTTCAAGCGCGCGCCAACCCTGCCCAAGGATCATCTGATGGTGGTCAACCTCTCGGGCCGTGGCGACAAAGACATGCAGACCGTCATGCACCACATGCAACAGTCCCAGCAGGAGAAACACTGATGAGCCGCCTGCAAACCCGTTTTGCCGAGCTGAAACAACAGAACCGCGCCGCCCTGGTGACCTTCGTCACCGCCGGCGACCCGAACTACGACACTTCCCTGGCGATCCTCAAGGGCCTGCCCGCGGCGGGTGCCGACGTGATCGAACTGGGCATGCCCTTCACCGATCCGATGGCCGACGGCCCGGCGATCCAACTGGCCAACATCCGCGCCCTGGGGGCCAAGCAAAACCTGGCGAAAACCCTGCAGATGGTCCGCGAGTTCCGCGAAGGCAACAGCGACACGCCGCTGGTGCTGATGGGCTACTTCAATCCGATCCACCACTACGGCGTGCCGCGCTTCATCGCCGACGCCAAGGCAGCCGGTGTGGATGGCCTGATCGTGGTGGACATGCCGCCGGAACATAACAGCGAGCTGTGCGACCCGGCCCAGGCCGCCGGTATCGACTTCATCCGCCTGACCACCCCGACCACCGACGACGCGCGCCTGCCGAAGGTGCTCGACGGCAGCTCAGGCTTTGTCTACTACGTCTCGGTGGCCGGGGTGACCGGGGCCGGCGCCGCCACCCTGGAACATGTGGAAGAGGCCGTGGCCCGCCTGCGTCGCCACACCGACCTGCCCATCAGCATCGGTTTCGGCATCCGCACCCCGGAGCAGGCCGCCGCCATCGCCCGTCTGGCAGACGGCGTGGTCGTGGGCTCGGCGCTGATCGACCACATCGCCAATGCCGAGTCTTCCGAGCAGGCGGTGGATGGCGTCCTGAGCCTGTGCGCGGCCCTTTCCGAAGGGGTACGTAAGGCCCGCGTCAGCTGAGGGTAAAGTTCCTGATACAGAGGAATTAGCGCCTCGAGACACAGACTAAACAGCAAGATCCGGGGGTTCGTGATCCAGGTTACGAACCCTTTTTTGCTGTGTGTGCCCCGAGGAATACCTGATGAAAACGCCCAAACGTCTGATGGCCGGTGCGGTCCTGCTGATGCTCAGCGCCAGCCCCTTGCTGCAGGTCATGGCCGACGAGCGCGGTGGTGACCGCGGCGGCCCGCAACAGGGGCATTGGGACAACCGCGGCAATGTACATCGCGGCCCGGGGGACGACCACCGTGGCGGCCCGCCCCGGGATTTCGGCCCGGTGCGCCAGACCATCCGTGACAACCACGGCTACTTCGTACGCGGTGCGCCACCGCCACCGGGGATACGCCTGGTCCGCGGGCAGCCATTGCCACGCGGCTACTACGGCGAACGCCTGGACCCCCGTGCCTTGTCACGCCTGCCGGTGTACCACGGCTATGAATGGCGCCGCATGGGCGGGGATATCGTCCTGATCGCTGTAGGCACCGGCATCGTCTACGAGATCCTCGACGGCGTGCTCTACTGAAGCCTCGCGGGGCCCGGGGGCCCTTCAAGCCCCACCGGCACCGACACCGCGTGGAAAAATTCTTGAGCATGACCTTGACTTAACTTGGTAACCAAGTAGATTTTCCACCCATGAACACTCTCGACGACACTCCGCCCCCAACTGCCGAACACGCCAGCGATGCCGCACTGCAAGGCCTGTTCGTGGAAATCTTCGACGGCCTGTTGGCCCCGGGCGAAGCCCTGCCTGCCGAACGCCTGTTGGCCGAGCGCTACGGGGTTTCGCGGATCACCGTGCGCCAGGCGGTGCACAAGCTCAAGGACCTGGGCCTGGTGGAGGTCCGCCAGGGCGGCGCGAGCAAAGTTTGCGATCCGACCAAGGCCGACGCCCGGGTATTGGAACTGCTGCTGCGTCATGCCGACAAGCTGCAATCGGACGCCGCCCGCGGCCTGCTGCAGGATCTGGCCGAATATCAGGAGCTGTATGCCACCGGGCTGCTGGAGGCCGCCGCGCGCCATGCCAGCGACCAGCAGCGCCAACGCCTGCTGCAGTTGGTGGAAGCCTATCCCGATGACCTGGACCCGCAACAGGCTGAACAATTGAGCCAGCGCTTCTGGCAGGCCGTTACCGCAGCCGGGAAGAATCGCATCCTGCAAATGGAAATGGCCCTCTGGCAACGCTGGAGCGACAAGGCCCAACCGGAGGAAGGCGAGCCCCAGACCGTGCGCTGGTTCTACCTGACCCTGGCCAGGCAGTTGTCGAGCCGGCAGGACCCCTTGCCCTATTACCTGGCTTCGGTACGCACTTCCCGAGGCTGAACCCTTGACCCCCGACCGCTGAATGCGGTCTTTTTTTGTTCGTATCAACTTGGTTACCAAGCGGAGGCAGCATGCGCTATCAACTGATGAATCCTGTGGGTTTTCCTCGGCCGCTGCTGGCTGACCATCACGACCAGCCTGGCGCTGCCGGTGTCCTGGGCGGCCCATGGCTGGCGGAAGTCGACGTGGCCGTGGTCGGCGCCGGCCTGTCCGGACTGGTGGCCGCCCGAGCCTTGCAGGACGCGGGCCTGCGGGTGCTGGTCCTGGAGGCCCGCGACCGGGTTGGCGGGCGTACCTGGAACCAGGCCCTCGGCGACAACCTGTGGGTGGATGGCGGCGGCCAGTGGATAGGCGGCAGCCAATGCCGGGTGCTGGAGCTGGCCCGGAAGTTGGATATCCCGCTGCTGGAGCAATACGACGAAGGCGATCCGGTGGTCCTGGGCGACGGCCCGCGGGACGACGCCCAAGCACGGCGCGAGCGTCAGGACGTGCAACGACGCCTGGAAGCCATGGCGGCCCACGTGCCCGGCAGCGCGCCCTGGCTGGCGCCCCACGCCGTGGCGCTGGATGCCCTGAGCGTCGAAGCTTGGATGGACCGCGAAGGCTTGAGCGAAGCCGCACGGGAAGCCGTCGCCCGCACCATCGGCACCACCCTGAGCACCGAGCCGGGGAACGTCTCGTTGCTCTGGCTGCTGTTCTACCTGGCCTCTGCCGGCGGCTTCGAAGCCCTGGACGAACAGGCCCAGCAATATCGGTTGCAGGGCGGTGCCCAGGCGCTGTCCCTGCGCCTGGCCGAGCAGTTGGACGGCCGTCTGCGGCTGGATTGCCCGGTACAGCGCATCGTCACCCGCGATGACCAGTCGCAGCTCCTGTGCTGCAGCCAGGGCCTGATCCATGCCCGCCGCGTCATAGTGGCGATGATGCCGGCCGATATCCGCCAGATCGAGTTCTCGCCGCCGCTGCCGGCGGGGCGCCAGGCGCTGCAGGAAAACTGGAGCGGCTACAGCGGCATGAAAGTGCACCTGCACTATTCACGGCCGTTCTGGCGCGACGCTGGCCTCAGCGGCGCCAGCAGCAATGACCGGGGCCTGGTCCAGGTGACCTTCGACAGCACTTGTGATCCGGCCCGGGGCGGGGTGCTGCTGGCGTTCATCGACCCGCAGGTTCTGCGGGACCAGCCGCAGCAACGCCGCGCCCGGGTACTGGAAGAGCTGGTGGCCCTGTTTGGCGAGACGGCGCGGCAGCCGCTGGGTTATGTCGAGCAGGACTGGTCGCGCGACCCCTGGAGTGCCGGCTGCGTCACCGCCCTCAAGCCGCAAGTGCTCAGCCGCTATGGCCAGCACCTGCGGCCCGCCGTGGGGAGCCTGCACTGGGCTGGCTGTGAAACGTCCGAAGTTTGGTGCGGCTACCTCGAGGGTGCGGTGCGTGCCGGTGAGCGGGCCGCCGAGGAGGTGCTGCAAGCCCTGGGCTGAAGCCTAGAGCTGGTAGTCCACAGGTCCGTCGCTGAGATCCGAGAGATCCAGCGGCCGGGTCGCCCCCATCCATATCGGGTAATCGCGATGATCGCGCAGGTCGCTGCCGGTGATCGGGTGGACCAGCACCACCAGGCCCTGGCGATTGAGCATCAGCCAGGGCAGCAGCTCGGCGAACAGCGCCGGCTTGAACGCCAGCTGGCAACTCCAGTCCGGATGCGGCCCCACCGGCCGCTCGTGAACCCGGCCCATTTTCAGCGGGAACAATTGTGCCGCCTGCTCGCACAAGGCCCGGGCCTGATCGATGGTACTGGCGTCGAAATAGACATGGGCGTGATAGCCCTTGATCCGTTGCATGTCGAAATCCTCATGAAATTGTCCTGGCCCAGGCCGGCGGCGCAGTGGCCGTACCAGCCGCTGTGCATGCGCCATGGTGCCATGAGTCAGGCTGCTGGCGGCCCCTACGGTTCGGCTTGCAGGGTCGCCACCACCTCCAGCGCCCAGTGCATTGCATCGCCCACGCCCTGTTCAAGATCCTGGTGCCGGGCTGGCCGGGCCCTCCTCAAGCGGTTTAAAGGCGCCGCCTACAGGGCAATGGACGGCAACGTCAGCCCCTTGAGGGACTGGGCGCTGCCGGCCTGCTCGTTCATCAGCCAGTCGACGAAACGCTGGATCAACGGGCCACGGCGCTTACGCTGGGGCAGCACCACGTAGTAGCCGTAGCGGGAGATCAGGGTCTCGGCGATGGGCCGACACAGCAGACCCTGCTCCAGCAGGTTGTCCACCAGGTGACGCCAGCCGATGGCCACGCCCTGGCCGCCGATGGCCGCCTGGATCAGCAGGGTGTAGTTGTCGAAACGCAATTGCCCGGGGGCCGGGGCGCTGGCCAGGCCCAGCTCGCGAAACACCCCGCTCCAGTCGAACCAGTGGCTGCTGTTCTCGCCCCGCAGGTGCAGCAGTGGCAACTCCGGCAGGCAATGCACAGACAAGGGCGCGGCGCGCTCCTTGAGCAGCAGCGGGCTGCACACCGGAAACACTTCCTCGCTGAACAGCCAGCGACTTTCGCCGTGCTTGAAACGCCCATCGCCGAACAGCACCGCCACGTCGATATCGCTGCGCAGCATGCTGTGGCTGCGTTCACTGGTCACCAGGCTGACGTCCACCTGGGGGTTGGCCTGATGAAAGCGATGCAGGCGCGGCATCAGCCAATAGGCAGCGAAGGCGAAGTCCGTGGCCACCTGCAGCACCTCGTGCTGATGCTGCTGGCTGAGGGCACTGAGGCCGGCATCGATGCTCTGCAAGCCGACCTGCACCTGTTCCAGTAGCAAGGCGCCGGATTCGGTCAGTTCGATACCGCGGTAGATCCGGTCGAACAGGCGCACGTTCAACCGCTCCTCCAACCGTTTGATCTGCTGGCTGATGGCCGGCTGGGTCGTACCCAGTTCCACCGCTGCAGCGGTGAAGCTGCGCAAACGGGCCGCTGCTTCAAACACCCGGAGCAGGTCCAGGGACAAGTCGCCAAGGGCTTCATACATAAGCTGTGCTTATCCTAGTCATTGCCGTGCATGGGCTTTACCGCCAAAGACATGGAATCCATGCTCAATCGCAGCACTTTCGCATAACCATCGACTATGGAATGCCGCGAATCCATGAAGCGCAAGAACATTCTTTTCATCATGGCCGACCAGATGGCCGCGCCCTTGCTGCCGTTCTACGGTTCATCGCCGATCAAGCTGCCGCACCTCAGCCGTCTGGCTGCCCAGGGCGTGGTATTCGATGCCGCCTACTGCAACAGCCCCCTGTGCGCACCGTCGCGCTTTACCCTGGTCAGCGGGCAGTTGCCGAGCAGGATCGGCGCCTATGACAACGCTGCGGACTTTCCCGCCGACGTGCCCACCTACGCCCACTACCTGCGGCGCCTGGGCTACCGCACCGCGCTGTCGGGCAAGATGCACTTCTGCGGCCCGGATCAGTTGCACGGTTATGAAGAGCGCCTGACCACCGATATCTACCCCGCCGACTACGGCTGGGCAGTGAACTGGGATGAGCCCCAAGTGCGTCCCAGCTGGTACCACAACATGTCCTCGGTGCTGCAGGCCGGGCCCTGCGTGCGCACCAACCAGCTGGATTTCGATGAAGAGGTGGTGTTCAAGGCCCAGCAGTACCTGTTCGACCATGTCCGCGAGGACGGCGACCAGCCGTTCTGCCTGACGGTGTCCATGACCCACCCCCACGATCCCTACACCATTCCCAAGGCCTTCTGGGACCTGTACCGCGACGACGAGATCCCACTGCCCCAGACCCCACCGCAAAGCGAACTGGACCCTCATTCCCAGCGCCTGCTCAAGGTCTACGACCTGTGGGACAAGCCCCTGCCTGTGGATAAGATCCGCGACGCGCGGCGGGCCTACTTCGGCGCCTGCAGCTACATCGACAGCAACGTCGGCAAACTGCTGCAGACCCTTGAAGACACCGGGTTGGCGGACGACACCCTGATCGTGTTTTCCGGCGACCACGGCGACATGCTCGGGGAGCGCGGCCTCTGGTACAAAATGCACTGGTTCGAAATGGCCGCCCGGGTGCCGCTGTTGATCTGCGCACCGGGGCAGTTCGCCGCCGGGCGAGTCAGCGCGGCAGTCTCCACCGCCGACCTGCTGCCGACCCTGGTGGAACTGGCCGGCGGCCGGGTGGAGGCGGACCTGCCCCTGGACGGCCGCTCGCTGGTTCCCCATCTGCTGGGGCAGGGCGGCCACGATGAGGTGTTCGGCGAATACATGGCCGAAGGCACCATCAGCCCGCTGATGATGATTCGTCGGGGCGCCTACAAATTCATCTACAGCGAAGACGACCCCTGCCTACTCTTCGATGTAGCCAACGACACCCAGGAACACCGCGACCTCAGCCAGTCGGCCGAGCATCGAGCACTGTTCAGCGCTTTCCTCGCCGAAGCCCGGGCCAAGTGGGACATCCCGACCCTTCACCAACAGGTCCTGGCCAGCCAGCGCCGTCGCCGCCTGGTGGCCGACGCCCTGGGCCGGGGCACGCGCAAGAGCTGGGATCACCAGCCGCTGGTAGACGCCAGTGCGCAATACATGCGCAACCACATCGACCTCGACGATCTGGAGCGCAAGGCTCGTTATCCACAACCCTGCCAAAACCAATAATCCAAGGGGAAGAGCATGCAAAAGTTATCCACAGCGCTGGCAGTCGGGTTCCTGGCCCTGGGCAGCACAACCGTCTGGGCCGACTCGTGCGAAACCGTGAAGATGGCCGATCCGGGCTGGAGCGATATCGCCGCCACCAACGCCATCGCCAGCTTTCTGCTGGACGGCATGGGCTACAAGGCCAAGATCGACACCCTGGCGGTGCCGATCACTTACGGCGGCCTCAAGGACGGCCAGGTGGATGTGTTCCTGGGCAACTGGATGCCGGCGCAGCAGGGCTTCTACGACAAGTTCGTGGCCAATGGCGAGGTGATCCAGCTGGCGAAGAACCTGGAAGGCACCGAGTTCACCCTGGCGGTTCCGGACTACGTGTGGGACGCCGGGGTGCATGACTTTGCCGACCTGAGCAAGTTCGCCGACCAGTTTGACAAGAAGATCTACGGCATCGGCTCCGGTGCTCCGGCGAACCTGTCGCTGCAGGAGATCATCAAGAACAACGAGTTCAGCCTCGGCCAGTGGAAGCTGATCGAATCCAGCGAGCAGGCGATGCTCGCCGAAGTGTCCCGGGCCACGAAAAAACAGCGCTTCGTGACCTTCCTCGGCTGGACCCCGCACCCGATGAACGTGCAGCTGAAAATGCATTACCTGACCGGGGGCGAGAAGTACTTCGGCGCCAGCGGCAGCGTCTACACCCTGACCCGCAAGGGTTATGCACAGGCCTGCCCGAACGTCGGCAAGCTCCTGGCCAATCTGCGGTTCACCCAGGACATGGAGAACGCCATCATGGCCGAGGTGGTGAACAAGAAGGTCAGCAACGCCGACGCCGCCAAGGCCTGGATCAAGGCCAATCCGGCGGTGCTGGAGCAATGGCTGGAAGGGGTCCGGACCATCGATGACAAAGAGGCCCTGGCGGCGGTGAAGGGCAAGTTGTAGCCCGAGGTGCACCGGCCATTCGCCGGCAAGCCGGCTCCTACGGGATGAGGGGCCGGCCTCGCCACATGCCCAAGGCCGGACAATGCTTTACCCTGGCCCCCCTGAATCTAACCACCCGCGAGTAACCATGGCCTGGCCCAACTGCCATTCACTCCTGCCTTTTCTGAGCTGGCTGCCACGGCAGACCCGGGCCAGCGTTGGCCGGGATCTGCTGGTGGGCCTGAGCGGCGCGATTCTCGCCCTGCCGCAATCCATCGCCTATGCCCTGATCGCCGGCCTGCCGCCGGAGTACGGGCTGTACGCGGCCATAGTCCCGGTATTGATCGCCTGCCTCTGGGGCTCGTCCTGGCACCTGATCTGCGGGCCCACGGCAGCGATCTCCATTGTTCTGTATGCCAGCGTCAGCCCTCTGGCGGTGCCGGCATCCGAGGACTACATCACCCTGATCCTGCTGCTGACCCTGCTGGCCGGGGTCTTCCAGTGGCTGCTGGGAATGTTGCGTTTCGGCGCCCTGGTGAACTTTGTCTCGCACTCGGTGGTGCTGGGTTTCACCCTCGGTGCGGCAGCGGTAATCGCCCTGGGGCAATTGCCCAACCTCCTGGGCCTGGACCTGCCGAACCAGGCCACCGCCCTCAATAGCCTGACCTCGCTGCTGGAACACCTGGACGCTGTGGACAAACCTTCGCTGTTGCTGGGGCTGGGCACGCTGATCGTCGGCCTCGGCCTGAAGCTGCTGGCGCCACGCTGGCCCAGCCTGTTGCTCAGCCTGGTCCTCAGTGCACTGGTGGTCTGGCTGCTGCCGGGGGTGTTCGGCCACGTCAAGCTGGTCAGCGCCTTCGTGGGTCGGCTACCGCCCTTGAGCCCGTTGCCACTGGACCTGGATCTGGTCCTGCGGCTGCTGCCCAGTGCCGTGGCGGTGGGGATGCTGGGGCTGGTGACCAGCCTGTCGATTGCCCGCTCACTGTCGGCACGCTCGGAACAACTGCTGGACGCCAACCAGGAAGTCCGCGCCCAGGGCTTGTCGAACATGGTGGGGGCGTTTTTCTCCGGCTACCTGTCCTCCGGTTCCTTCACCCGCTCGGGCTTGAGTTATGAAGCCGGTGCCCGCTCACCCCTGGCCGGGGTGTTCTCGGCGCTGTGGGTGGCGCTGTTCGCGGTGGCCGGCGCCGGGCTGATCGCCCATATCCCGATTCCGGCCATGGCCGGGAGCATCCTGCTGATCTGCTGGGGCCTGGTGGATCATCGGGGCATTCGCGCGCTGTTCCGGGTCAGCCGCGCCGAATTCCTGGTGATGAGCCTGACCTGCATCGCCACCTTGCTCCTGGAGTTGCAGACGGCGATCTATGCCGGGGTCCTGGCGTCGCTGTTCTTCTACCTCAAGCGTACCTCCCAACCCCGGGTGCAACATTCCAGCGAGGGCGATGAAGACATCCTGCGGGTGGGCGGCTCGATCTTCTTTGGCGCCAGTCATTACCTGCAAGTGCGCATGCAACGCTGCCACGCACCGAAACTGGTGATCGACGCCCGGCAGATCAACTTCATCGACTACTCAGGGGTGGAAATGCTGCACCAAGAGGCGCGCCGGCTGAAACGCCAGGACCGCAGCCTGACCCTGCGCCGGGCGCGGCAAACGGTGAAAGAGGAATTGATCAAGCTCGAAGGACCGGAGCACTGCCCGATCCACTTCGAAGACTGAACCCGCAGGCGCCTTGCCCACCCCCGACGTAGGAGCCGGCTTGCCGGCGAAGAGGCCCTTGAGCCTGGCGCCAGCCGTGAAGCCGCCTTCGCTGGCAAGCCAGCGCCTACGGGGGTTTACTGCGCCAACTGGCGACGCAGTTCGGCCAGCACCGGGGCGCTGTCCGGGCGCACACCGCGCCACAGGTAGAAGGCTTCCGCCGCCTGTTCGGCCAGCATGCCCAAGCCATCCAGCACCAGCGCCGCGCCATGTTCACTGGCCCAACGGCAGAACGGCGTCGGCTCCTTGGCGTACATCATGTCGTAGCACACGGTCTTGCCTGGCTCGATCAGGCTGCTGGCAATGGGCGGCAAGTCCCCCGACAGGCTGGCGGAAGTGGCATTGATGATCAGGTCCACCGACTCCTCCAGCCAGTCGAAGCCGCTGGCCGACACCGGCCCCAAATCGGCGAACAGTTCGGCCAGCAACTCGGCTTTTTCCACGGTGCGATTGGCAATCACCACCGACGCCGGCCGCTGCGCCAACAGGGGCTCCAAGGCTCCACGCACCGCGCCACCGGCCCCCAGCAGAAGGATGCGCTTGCCCTTGAGGCTGACCCCGGCGTTCACCGTCAGGTCGCGCACCAGTCCGGCGCCGTCGGTGTTGTCTCCCAGCAGAGTGCCGTCCGCTTGCTTGCTCAGGGTGTTCACCGCACCGGCCCGCTGGGCGCGCTCGGTCAGGCTGTCGCACAGGCGATAGGCGTCTTCCTTGAACGGTACCGTGACGTTGGCACCGCGGCCCTGGGCGAAGAAACCGCGAGCGGCGCCGGCGAAGTCGTCCAGAGGCGCCAGCAGGGTGTTGTATTCCAGTTGCTGGCCGGTCTGCTGGGCGAACAGCCGATGGATCAACGGTGATTTGCTGTGGCCGATCGGATTACCAAAGACAACGTACTGATCCATCTCTCATCCCATTTGCTCAACACACTGGCAGGAACCGCATCCGCCTTGAAGGCCTCTTCGCCGGCAAGCCGGCTCCTGCACAGTGGGTGCGGTTTAGTTGCTGGCCGCCAGCCAGTCGCGGTCTTGCAGGAAGTATTCGGTCAGGCGCGCTTCTTCACTGCCCGGCTCGGCCTTCCAGTCGTAGCCCCAGCGCACTTGCGGCGGCAGCGACATGAGGATCGATTCGGTGCGCCCACCCGATTGCAGGCCGAACAGGGTGCCACGGTCGTAGACCAGGTTGAACTCGACGTAGCGACCGCGACGGAACTCCTGGAACTCGCGCTGCTGCTCGGTGTAGGCGGCAGCCTTGCGGCGCTGGACGATGGGCAGATAGGCCTCGATGTAGGCATCGCCGATGGCGCGCATGAAGGCGAAGCTGGTGTCGAAGTCCCATTCGTTGAGGTCGTCGAAGAACAGGCCGCCGATGCCCCGCGGTTCGTTGCGGTGCTTGATGTGGAAATAGCTGTCGCACCAGGCCTTGTAGCGTGGATAGACGTCGGCGCCGAACGGCGCACAGGCGCGCTCGGCAACCCGGTGCCAGTGCACGCAGTCATCGATGTTGCCGTAGTAGGGGGTCAGGTCGAAACCGCCACCGAACCACCAGACCGGCTCTTCACCTTCCTTCTCGGCGATGAAGAAACGCACGTTGGCGTGGGACGTCGGCACATGGGGGTTGTGGGGGTGGATCACCAGGGACACGCCCAGGGCCTCGAACCCCCGGCCGGCCAGTTCCGGACGGTGGGCACTGGCCGAAGGTGGCAGGCCGCTGCCGAATACATGGGAAAAGTTGACCCCGCCCTTTTCGATCACTGCACCGTCGCCGATCACCCGGGTGCGTCCGCCACCGCCGGCAGGGCGGGTCCAGGCGTCCTCGATAAAGCGTGCGCCGCCGTCTTCAGTTTCCAGTGCAGCGCAAATGCGGTCTTGCAGGTCGAGCAGGTAGGCTTTTACGGCCTCGGTGCGGGTAGTCATGGCATCACCTTGAATCGGGCAAAGCTACGCGGCGCTAGGGATGGAGCAGGGGACGCGCGCAAATGGGCGCGTAGCATAACACCGCGTCGGGGCGCTCCGCAGTTGACGAAGGTCAAGCACAGGAGTCCGATAGAGCACTTTCACGACACGACCGAGGAGAGAGTGCAGATGGCCAAACGTATCCAGTTCCGCGCCCATGGCGGCCCCGAAGTACTCGAGTATGTGGATTACCAGCCCGGCGAACCTGGACCACAGCAGGTTCGCGTCAGCAACAAGGCCATCGGCCTGAACTTCATCGATACCTATTTCCGTAGCGGCCTGTATGCCCCGCCGGCGCTGCCGTCCGGCCTGGGCGCCGAAGGAGCCGGGGTGGTGGAGGCGGTGGGCAGCGCGGTGACACGCTTCAAGGTGGGTGATCGCGTGGCCTATGGCAGCGGCCCACTGGGCGCCTACAGCGATGTGCATGTACTGCCGGAAGCCAATCTGGTGCATCTGCCGGCGGCCATCAGCTTCGAGCAAGCCGCCGGGGTGATGCTCAAGGGCCTGACCGTGCAGTACCTGCTGCGTCAGACCTATGAACTCAAGGGTGGCGAAACCGTACTGTTCCACGCCGCAGCGGGGGGCGTCGGTTCCCTGGCCTGCCAGTGGGCCAAGGCCCTTGGGGTAAAACTGATCGGTACCGTCAGCTCGCCGCAAAAGGCCGCCATCGCCAAAGCCCTCGGCGCCTGGGAAACCATCGACTACAGCCATGAAGACGTAGCCAGGCGCGTGCTGGAACTGACCGATGGCAAGAAGTGCCCGGTGGTTTACGACGGTGTCGGCAAAGACACCTGGCTGACCTCCCTGGATTGCCTGGCACCGCGCGGGCTGATGGTCAGCTTCGGCAATGCCTCGGGAGCGGTGGACGGGGTGAACCTGGGGATTCTCTCGGCCAAGGGCTCGCTGTACGTGACTCGGCCGACCCTGGCCAGCTACGCCAACAATGCCGAAAATCTGCAGCTCATGGCCGACGATCTGTTCGGCATGATTGCCAGCGGCAAGCTGAAGATCGAGATTGGCCAGCGCTTCGCTCTGGCGGACGCGGCCAAGGCCCATATCGAGTTGTCGGCACGGCGTACTACCGGCTCGACCGTGCTGTTGCCTTAAACGCTTTCGCCGGCAAGCCGGCTCCTACGGATCATCGTGGGAGACGGCTGCCGACGAAGCGGTTCAGGAAGGTCGCACCACCTTGCCGGTGGCCAGATCCCGAATCAGGCTCGGGTTCTTGCGCCCGCCCAGGCTGCCACTGAGCACCAGGTCCAACTGCCCACGGAAGTACTGCTCGATACGAAGCCGCGTACGCGCCGCCGGCCGTCCCTGGGGATTGGCCGAAGTGGAAATCAACGGCCCCACCAAGGCGCACAGCTCACGTACCAGCGGATGGTCGCTGACCCGCAGCGCTACCGTGTCATGGACCCCGGTCACCCACTCCGGCAGCAGGTTCTGATGGGGCACCAGCCAGGTATTGGGCCCCGGCCAGGTGCTGGCCATGCGCTCGATCCAGGTATCCGGGAAGTCCTCGAAGAGGAAATCGAACTGGTGGATGTTGTCGGCGATCAGGATCAGGCCCTTGTCCACCGACCGTGACTTGATTGCCAGCAGGCGATCCACCGCCTCTTCATTCCACGGATCGCACCCCAAGCCCCAGACCGCTTCGGTTGGATAGGCAATCACCGCCCCTGCGCGAATCTCTCGTGCGGCTTGCTGCACACGCCAACTGCTGACCATTGCCGAATCTCCAGATAAAAGCTGTGCGCAGTTTACCGATCCTGCCTATAAAACCTAGCTCAGACGCGCAAACCAGCGGCCGTTTTCATTGACTGCCCGAGCCTCGATTTCCAGCTCGGTCAGCGCCGCCAGCACCCGGGGCAGGGACCAGCCGCTGGCAAGCGCCAGGGCCTCGCTGCTGTGGGGGGCCGCCTGGAGCAGGGCCAGCAGCGGGTGCTCACTGACCTCCACCGGCGCTGCAGCGGGCGGCGGCAGGTGTTGCCAGCCTCGCAGGGTTTCCAGGATGTGCTGCACGCTTTCCACCAGCACCGCGCCGTCACGGATCAGTTGGTGACAGCCTCGGGCACCGGGGTGATGAATCGAACCGGGGATCGCGTACACCTCGCGGCCCTGCTCGGCCGCCAGGCGGGCGGTGATCAGCGAGCCACTGGCGACACTGGCTTCCACCACCAGTACCCCCAGGGACAGGCCACTGATGATCCGATTGCGCCTGGGGAAGTGTTCCGGACGTGGGCCGGTGTCCAGGGGGAACTCGGAAATCACTGCGCTGCCCTGGTCGATCATCGCTCTGGCGAGGGCCCGATGCCGCTGTGGATAACAATTTTCCAGGCCCGTGCCCAACACGCCCACGGTACGCCCCCCAACGTCCAGGGCCGCCTGGTGCGCAGCGCCATCGATTCCCAGGGCCAGGCCGCTGGTGATCACGAATCCAGCTGCGGCCAGACTCCGGGAAAACGCTGCGGCCGTGTCCAGCCCCGGACGCGAAGCCCGACGGCTGCCCACCAGCGCCAGCTGCGGCCGTTGAAGAATCGACGGATCGCCGGCCACGAACAACAGCGGTGGCGCATCCTCCAGTTGCGCCAGCAGCGGGGGATAGTCGGGCTGGTCCCACATCAGCAAATGCTGGGCCTGGTTGTCTATCCAGGCCAGTGCGCGGCGGGCGCCCTCCCGAACTTCGACGCTGCGCCGGGCGTCGGTACAGGCCATTGGCAGATCCAGGGAGTGCCAGGCGCGGGCCGGAGCACTGAGAGCCTTGGAGGCTGAACCGAAGGCCTGGAGCAAACGCTGAAAACGCATGGCTCCCAGAGCAGGCAGGCCATGCAAACGTAAACGGGCTTCCAGTTCCGCGGGGGAAATGGCAGCACTGATCGAGTGCGACATGGATCATCCTTGATCGTCATAGGTCCGGCGAGAGCCGGAACAAGCTGTGGATAAGTCTGTTGGTAACTTGTTGAGGAAAGGTTTCCTGCTGCACCAGGAGCGCGAGCTATCGACCTCGGCCATGCTCTGCCCGGCACCCCGTGCAGCCAACCGCAAGCACGCCAATCAGGCCTGACGAAGCCGCTTGCAGGTCCGACCGATGGCGGTCCAGCCCAATAGCAGCAGGGTGAACAGACATTTCCTCAGGGGCTGAATCCCTTTATTATGTGCGTTCGCGTAAAACGCCAGAGCCTGCACGGCTCGCTCCTTTGCAGAGCACGTTTTGCATCGGCGGCCCAGGTCCAGGACCTGCCAGGACGCCGACTCCGCCCTTACTTCACACGTGTAGCAATTACGCTTATGGCCATTTTAAACATCCTCGAATTCCCCGATTCGCGCCTGCGCACTATCGCCAAACCAGTGGCCGTAGTGGACGACGAAGTGCGTCAGTTGGTCGATGACATGTTTGAAACAATGTATGAGGCCCCAGGCATTGGTCTGGCGGCGACCCAGGTCAACGTGCACAAACGCGTCGTGGTCATGGACCTGTCCGAAGATCGCAGCGAGCCCCGGGTATTCATCAACCCCGAGTTCGAAGCCCTGACCGACGAGATGGACCAGTACCAGGAAGGCTGCCTTTCGGTACCGGGTTTCTACGAGAACGTCGACCGTCCGCAGCGCGTCAAGATCAAGGCCCTGGACCGCGACGGCCAGCCCTATGAGCTGATCGCCGAAGGTTTGCTGGCGGTGTGCATCCAGCACGAATGCGACCACCTGAACGGCAAGCTGTTCGTCGACTACCTGTCCACGCTCAAGCGTGACCGGATCAAGAAGAAGCTGGAAAAGCAGCATCGCCAGCAGGCTTGATGACCGTCTTGCAAAGGCTTGCTACGGCAAGCCTTTTTCTTTTCCGCATGTTTAACATCGAGAATTCCCATGACTGAGCCACTGCGCATCGTCTTTGCCGGCACCCCCGAATTCGCCGCCGAACACCTCAAGGCCCTGCTCGACAGCCCTTACCAGATCGTTGCGGTCTACACCCAGCCGGACCGTCCGGCGGGGCGCGGGCAGAAGCTGATGCCAAGCCCGGTCAAACAGCTGGCCCTGGAGCACCAGATCCCGGTGCTGCAACCGCCCACCCTGCGCAATGCCGAGGCCCAGGCCGAACTGGCGGCGCTCAAGCCGGACCTGATGGTGGTGGTGGCCTACGGCCTGATCCTGCCTCAAGTGGTGCTGGATATTCCGCGTCTTGGCTGCATCAACAGCCACGCTTCCCTGCTACCGCGCTGGCGCGGTGCGGCGCCGATCCAGCGCGCCGTAGAAGCCGGTGACGACACCAGCGGTGTGACCGTGATGCGCATGGAAGCCGGCCTGGACACCGGACCGATGCTGCTCAAGGTCAGCACCCCGATCAGCGCCCAGGACACCGGCGGCAGCCTGCACGACCGTCTGGCCGAATTGGGCCCGCCCGCGGTGCTGCAAGCCATCGAAGGCCTGGCCGCCGGCACCCTGGAAGGCGAAGTCCAGGACGACAGCCTGGCCACCTACGCCCACAAATTGAACAAGGACGAAGCGCGCATCGACTGGAACCGTCCGGCCGTGGAGCTGGAGCGTCTGGTCCGGGCCTTCAATCCCTGGCCGATCTGCCACAGCACGCTCAATGGCGAAGCCCTGAAGGTCCTGGCCGCCACTCTGAGCCAAGGCACAGGCGCCCCGGGAGAGATCCTCGGCGCCAGCAAAGACGGCCTGATCGTCGCCTGCGGTGAACAGGCGCTGTGCCTGACCCGTCTGCAACTGCCCGGGGGCAAGGCGCTGAACTTCAGCGACCTGTTCAACAGCCGCCGCGAGAAATTCGCCATCGGCACCGTCCTCGGCCAGACGGCGGACGCCCAATGAACCCGCGTCTGGCCGCCGCCAAGGCACTGACCGCGGTCCTCAACGGCAAGGCCTCGCTCAACAGCTCGCTGCCGATCCAGCTGGACAAGGTCGAGGTCCGTGATCGCGGCTTCACCCAGGACCTGGCGTTCGGCACCGCGCGCTGGCAGCCGCGGCTGTCGGCGCTGGCGGCCAAGCTGCTGCAGAAGCCGTTCAAGGCCACCGATGCCGATGTCGAGGCGCTGCTGCTGGTGGGGCTCTATCAGTTGCTCTACACCCGGGTGCCGGCCCACGCCGCCATCGGCGAAACCGTGGGCTGCGCCGACAAGTTGAAAAAACCCTGGGCCAAGGCCCTGCTCAACGCCGTGCTGCGCCGTGCCCAGCGTGAAAGCGAGGCCCTGTTGGCCGAGCTGGAACATGATCCAGTGGTGCGCACCGCCCACCCACGCTGGCTGCAGAAATCCCTCAAGGCCTTCTGGCCCGAGCAATGGGAAGCCATCTGCGCCGCCAACAACGCTCACCCGCCGATGATCCTGCGGGTCAATCGTCGTCATCACTCCCGGGATGCCTACCTGAAGCTGTTGAGCGAAGCGGGGGTTGCGGCCAAGGCCTGCGTCTACAGCCAGGACGGCATCGTCCTCGACGAAGCCGGTGATGTGCGCAGCCTGCCGGGCTTTGCCGAAGGCTGGGTCAGCGTCCAGGACGAAGCCGCGCAACTGGCAGCCGATCTGCTGGAGCTGGCCCCAGGGCAACGGGTGCTGGATGCCTGCTGCGCACCGGGCGGCAAGACCTGCCACATCCTTGAAGTGCAGCCGGAGCTGGCCGGCGTGGTGGCGGTGGACCTGGAAGCCAAGCGTCTGGTGCGGGTGCGGGAAAACCTCGACCGCCTGGGGCTCGATGCCCAACTGATCGCCGCCGACGGCCGCGATACTCAGGCCTGGTGGGACGGCAAGCCGTTCCAGCGCATCCTGCTGGACGCTCCCTGCTCGGCCACCGGGGTGATTCGTCGCCATCCGGATATCAAGCTGACTCGCCAAGCCGAAGACATCGCCGCCCTGGCGCAATTGCAAGGCGAACTGCTGGACGCCATGTGGCAGACCCTGGAAGTGGGCGGCATCCTGCTCTACGCCACCTGCTCGACCCTGCCCACCGAGAACACCGAAGTGATCGAGGCCTTCCTGGCCCGCACCCCGGGTGCTCGTGAATTGGACATCGGCGGCCAACTGGGGCAGCCTGCGGCCGGCCTCAAGCAGCCCCACGGACGCCAGTTGCTGGCGCAAGCGGGCGGCCACGACGGCTTCTACTACGCCAAGCTGATCAAGATCGCCGCAGCTCGCGGCTAAACGGTTTTAAGGGAGTGACTGGATGAAGATCATCATCCTCGGCGCCGGGCAAGTGGGCGGCACGCTGGCGGAACACCTGGCCAGCGAAGCCAATGACATCACCGTGGTGGACACCGACGGCGAACGCCTGCGCGACCTTGGCGATCGCCTGGACATCCGCACCGTGCAGGGCCGCGCCTCATTCCCGACGGTGCTGCGCCAGGCCGGCGCCGACGACGCCGACATGCTGGTGGCGGTGACCAACAGCGACGAAACCAACATGGTCGCCTGCCAGGTTGCCCATACCCTGTTCCACACCCCGACCAAGATCGCCCGGGTGCGCGAGGCCGCCTACCTGACCCGCGCCGGGCTGTTCGACAACGACGCCATCCCGGTGGACGTGCTGATCAGCCCCGAACAGGTGGTGACCAACTACATCAAGCGCCTGATCGAGCACCCCGGCGCCTTGCAAGTGATCGACTTCGCCGAGGGCAAGGCGCAACTGGTGGCGGTCAAGGCCTACTACGGCGGCCCGCTGGTGGGCCAGCAACTGCGCCAGTTGCGCGAGCACATGCCCAATGTCGATACCCGAGTGGCGGCGATCTTCCGTCGCGACCGGCCGATCATGCCCAAGGGCGATACGGTGATCGAGGCCGATGACGAGGTGTTCTTCATCGCCGCCAAGGCCCACATCCGCGCGGTGATGAGCGAGATGCGCCGCCTGGAAGAGTCCTACAAGCGCATCGTCATCGCCGGGGGCGGGCAGATCGGCGAGCGCCTGGCCGAGGCCATCGAGAGCCGCTATCAGGTGAAGATCATCGAGATGAACCCGGCCCGCTGCCGCTACCTGTCCGACACCCTGGACAGCACCGTGGTGCTGCAGGGCAGCGCCTCGGACCGCGACCTGCTGCTGGAAGAGAACATCGCCGACGCCGACATCTTCCTGGCGCTGACCAACGATGACGAGGCCAACATCATGTCCTCGCTGCTGGCCAAGCGCCTGGGGGCGAAGAAGGTCATGACCATCATCAACAACCCGGCCTATGTCGACCTGATCCAGGGTGGCGATATCGACATTGCCATCAGCCCGCAGCTGGCCACCATCGGCACCCTGCTGGCCCACGTGCGCCGCGGCGATATCGTCAGCGTGCACTCCCTGCGCCGTGGCGCGGCGGAAGCCATCGAGGCCATCGCCCACGGCGACGCCAAGTCGAGCAAGGTGATCGGCCGCGCCATCGAGAACATCGGCCTGCCGCCGGGCACCACCATCGGCGCGATCATTCGCGATGAAGAAGTGCTGATCGCCCACGACGACACCGTGATCGAAGCCGGGGACCACGTGATCCTGTTCCTTGTGGATAAAAAGCACATTCGCGACGTGGAGAAACTGTTCCACGTCGGCCTGAGCTTCTTCTGACGCGCAGGAGCCGGCTTGCCGGCGAAAGGAGAGCGCATTCGCCGGCAAGCCGGCTCCTACAGATGAGGTATTGGTGATGCTTGAATCGCTGGAAAAAATGCTCGCCAAGGGTGTGGATAACGCCCTGCTGCGCTTTGGTCTGGGCAAGGGCTATCTGGATCAGGCCGAGTACGCCAAGGCTGTTGAGCACCTGCAACGCTGCGTGGCCTTCGATCCCAAGTATTCAGCGGCCTGGAAGCTGCTGGGCAAGGCTTGCCAGGGGCAGGGCGACCTTCAAGGGGCGCGCCAGGCCTGGGAGCAGGGGCTGGAGGCCGCACGCGGCCATGGCGACAAACAGGCGGAAAAGGAAATGACCGTGTTCATCAAGAAGCTCGAGCGCCAAGCCGGGGCCTGAGCGCCAGTGGCCTCTGGTCAGAGATAGCGCAGGGCGATCCCTTGCGCATCCACTTGCACCACTTCCATGCGCACCCGTGGCGCGACCACCGGCAGGCCTTGCACCTGCCCATAGACCACCGCGCCCTTGGGCAGTGTTGCCAGGGCCGGGCTTTGCACATAGACGCCACTGGCAGACAGGTTGCGGGTCTGCCCCAGGCATTCGCCAATGCTCTCGTGGGAAATCTTGATACGGAACGACTTGCGGTGATCGGACATCTTCAGCGCCCTTGTTCTGTGTGCTGTGGATAACGCCCTACGCGGGGTTATCCACAGATCGTGCCAGCTCGGTCAGTACCAGCGTGCCTCACCCGGCGGGCGCTTCTTGAAGCGTTTCATGCTCCACATGTACTGGCTCGGATACGCCCCGACATAGCGTTCGACCACCTTGCTCATGGCCGCACAGGAGGTTTCGGTGTCGGTGCTGTACATGTCTTCCGGGGCCGCTTCGAGGATCACCTTGTAGCCCGAACCGTCCGGCAGGCGCAGGGCGTGAAGGAAGACCCCCACGGCCTTGCCGCCGGCCAGCATGTTCGGCACGAACTTGCTGGTGAGGGCCTGGGTGGCGAAGAAGGGCACGAAGATCCCGGCGGATTCGGCCGGTTCCGGGTCGGCGGGAATGCCCACCGCACCACCTTTGCGCACTTCCTTGATGACGCTGAGGATGCCTTCCTTGGTGGAGGCCGCCACACGGTTGCCCAGTTGCACCCGCTGCTTGCGCAGCAGTTCGTCCACTGCCTTGAGCTTGGGCGGACGGTAGAAAATGATCGGTTTGCACTGGCTGCAATAGAAGTGGTTGAGCACTTCCCAGTTGCCCAGGTGGCTGGTGATGCCAACCACGCCCTTGCCCGAGGCCAGGGCGTCCTTGAGTACGTCAAGGCCCTCGACCTCCCGCACCAGGGCGATCGAGCGCTCGGCCGGCCAGATCCAGGCGCAGGCGCTTTCGGTCAGGGACTTGCCGATGTCTTTCAGGCTCTGGCCCACCAGACGCTCGCGCTCGGCGGGGTCCATCTGTGGAAAACACTTGGCCAGGTTGATGCGCACCACATCGCGGGAGCGATTGGGCGTCTTCCACATGATCCAGCCGATGGCCGCGCCGACCGCTTGCACCGCGCGCCAGGGCAGCAGGGCAAACAACCGCAGAGCACCCACCAGCAGGGCGCCTTTGAACTTATCCACACATGACTCCTGATCTGTCGGTCTTGACCTAGTCGCAGCCGGCTATTCTAACCGCGCGTTGGCGAGGATGGCGTAGCGATCACAATCCTGCGTGTGATCCATGACCATGCCCGAGGCTTGCATCAGCGCGTAGCAGATGGTCGGGCCGACGAAGGTGAAACCGGCTTTCTGCAGGCCGCGGCTCATGGCTTCGGCCTCCGGGGTCACCGCCGGGACTTCGCTGCGGTCCCGGAAATGATTGATCTTCGGCACGCCGCCGACGAAGGACCAGAGAAAGGCCACCGGGTCTTCCAGCTCCAGCCAGGCCTGGGCATTGCGCCGGGCGGCGTTGAGCTTGAGGCGGTTGCGGATGATGCCCGGGTCCTGCATCAGGTCCTCGATCTCGGCATCGCTCATCTGCGCCACGCGCTGCACATCGAAGCCGAACAGCACCTGGCGATAGCGCTCGCGCTTCTTCAGCACGGTGATCCAGGACAGGCCGGCCTGGAACCCTTCGAGCAATAACAACTCGAACAGACGCTGCCCATCGCGCAGCGGCACGCCCCACTCCTGATCGTGATAAGCCATGTACAGCGGATCTTCGGAACACCAAAAGCAGCGTGGCATAAGGCTCCAGGGGGCGTGCGCAGGACTGAATCGGGTATACTCCCGCTCCTTAAATCGCAGCCCAAGTAACAGGTGAATTTCGTGAGCCAGCCTACGCCAGCCGTGCGTACCTTCCAAGACTTGATCCTCGCCCTCCAGCAATACTGGGCCGAGCAAGGTTGTGTGGTACTTCAGCCCTACGATATGGAAGTAGGCGCCGGCACTTTCCACACCGCAACCTTCCTGCGGGCCATCGGCCCGGAAACCTGGAACGCCGCTTATGTGCAGCCCAGTCGTCGCCCGACTGACGGCCGCTACGGCGAAAACCCCAACCGTCTGCAGCACTACTATCAGTTCCAGGTGGTCTTGAAACCCAACCCGGAGAACTTCCAGGAGCTGTACCTGGGTTCCCTGAAACACGTGGGCCTGGACCCGCTGGTGCACGACATTCGCTTCGTCGAGGACAACTGGGAATCGCCGACCCTGGGCGCCTGGGGCCTGGGCTGGGAAGTCTGGCTCAACGGCATGGAAGTGACTCAGTTCACCTACTTCCAGCAAGCCGGTGGCATCGAGTGCTACCCGGTGACCGGCGAGATCACCTACGGCCTGGAACGCCTGGCCATGTACCTGCAGGGCGTGGACTCGGTATACGACCTGGTCTGGGCCGACGGCCCGTTCGGCAAGGTCACCTATGGCGATGTGTTCCACCAGAACGAAGTGGAGCAGTCGACCTACAACTTCGAACACGCCAACGTCGAGAAGCTGTTCGAACTGTTCGATTTCTACGAAAGCGAAGCCAAGCGCCTGATCGAACTGGATCAGCCGCTGCCGTTGCCGAGCTATGAAATGGTGTTGAAGGCCTCCCATACCTTCAACCTGCTGGATGCCCGCCGTGCCATCTCGGTTACCGCGCGCCAGCAATACATTCTGCGTGTCCGCACCCTGGCGCGTTCCGTTGCGCAAGCCTACCTGCTGGCCCGTGCCAAGCTGGGCTTCCCGATGGCGACCCCGGATCTGCGTGATGAAGTGTTGGCTAAGCTGGAGGCGGCACAATGAGTGCGCAAGATTTTCTGGTTGAACTGGGCACTGAAGAACTGCCACCCAAAGCCCTGAACACCCTGGCCGAAGCCTTCCTGGCCGGCATCGAGAAAGGCCTGCAGAGCGCCGGCCTGAGCTTTCAGGCCAAGCATGTCTACGCCGCGCCACGGCGCCTGGCGGTGCTGATCACCCAGCTGGACACCCAGCAGCCGGATCGCAGCATCAACCTCGACGGCCCGCCACGCCAGGCGGCCTTCGACGCTGAAGGCAACCCGACCCAGGCGGCCCTGGGCTTTGCCAAGAAGTGCGGCGTCGAACTCAGCGAGATCGACCAGAGCGGCCCGAAACTGCGCTACAGCCAGAGCATCAAGGGCAAGCCGACCGCCAGCCTGCTGCCGACCATCGTCGAAGATTCCCTGAACGACCTGCCGATTCCCAAGCGCATGCGCTGGGCCGCGCGCAAGGAAGAGTTCGTGCGTCCGACCCAATGGCTGGTGATGCTGCTGGGTGACGACGTCATCGACTGCACCATCCTTGCCCAGAAGGCCGGCCGCGACTCTCGTGGTCACCGCTTCCACCACCCGGACAGCGTGCGCATCACTTCGCCGGCCAACTACCTCAACGACCTGCGTGCCGCCTACGTGCTGGCCGACGCCAACGAGCGCCGCGAGCTGATCAGCAAGCGCACCGCGGAACTGGCAACCCTGCAAGAAGGCACGGCGATCGTCCCGGCCGACCTGCTGGACGAAGTGACCGCCCTGGTGGAATGGCCTGTGCCGCTGGTGTGCTCGTTCGAGGAACGCTTCCTCGAAGTGCCGCAAGAAGCCCTGATCACCACCATGCAGGACAACCAGAAGTACTTCTGCCTGCTGGACGTGGACGGCAAGCTGCTGCCGCGCTTCATCACCGTGGCCAACATCGAGAGCAAGGACCCGCGCCAGATCATCGAGGGCAACGAGAAAGTCGTGCGCCCACGCCTGACCGACGCCGAGTTTTTCTTCAAGCAGGACAAGAAGCAGAAGCTCGAAGACTTCAACCTGCGCCTGCAGAACGTGGTATTCCAGGAAAAACTCGGCAGCGTCTACGACAAGGCCGAGCGGATTTCCAAGCTGGCCGCCTTCATCGCGCCGCGCATTGGCGGCGACGCTCAGCGCGCCGCCCGTGCCGGCCTGCTGTCCAAGTGCGACCTGGCCACCGAGATGGTCGGCGAGTTCCCGGAGATGCAAGGCATCGCCGGCTACTACTACGCCCTCAATGACGGCGAGCCGGAAGATGTGGCCCTGGCCCTCAACGAGCAGTACATGCCACGTGGCGCCGGCGCCGAGCTGCCAAGCACCGTGACCGGTGCCGCCGTGGCCATCGCCGACAAGCTGGACACCCTGGTGGGGATCTTCGGCATCGGCATGCTGCCCACCGGCAGCAAGGACCCCTACGCCCTGCGTCGCGCGGCCCTGGGCGTGCTGCGTATCCTCATCGAGAAGAAGTTCGACCTCGACCTGAACGACGCCGTGGCCTTCGCCGTCAGCGCCTTCGGCAGCAAGGTCAAGGCCGCCGGCCTGGCCGATCAGGTGCTGGAGTTCATCTTCGACCGTCTGCGCGCCCGTTACGAAGACGAAGGCGTGGATGTGGCCACCTACCTGTCGGTACGTGCCCTGAAGCCGGGCTCGGCCCTGGACTTCGACCAGCGCGTGCAAGCCGTGCAGGCCTTCCGCAAGTTGCCGGAAGCCGCCGCCCTGGCCGCCGTGAACAAGCGCGTGTCGAACCTGCTGAGCAAGATCGAAGGCAATGTGCCGACCACCGTCGAAGCCAAGTACTTCGACAACGCCAACGAGTTCTCCCTGTACTCGGCGATCCAGCAGGCGGACCAGGCGGTACAGCCCATGGCCGCAGCTCGTCAGTACAGCGAGACCCTGGCCCGCCTGGCCGCCCTGCGCGAACCAGTGGACGCCTTCTTCGAAGCGGTGATGGTCAATGCCGAGGACGCCAAGGTACGGGCCAACCGCTATGCGCTGCTGGCGCGTCTGCGGGGCCTGTTCCTGGGTGTGGCGGACATTTCGGTACTGAGCTGATCAGGTAAGGAACTGCTGTGAAACTGCTGATACTCGACCGTGACGGCGTGATCAATCACGACTCCGATGCCTACATCAAATCGGTGCAGGAGTGGATTCCACTCCCCGGCTCGATCGAAGCCATTGCGCAGTTGAGCAAGGCCGGCTGGACGGTGGCGATCGCCACCAACCAGTCCGGCATCGCTCGCGGCTACTACGACCTGGCCACCCTCGACGCCATGCACGCGCGCCTGCGCGAGCTGGTGGTGGAGCAGGGCGGCGAGGTCGGGCTGATCGTCTATTGCCCCCATGGCCCCGACGAAGGGTGCGCCTGCCGCAAACCGAAACCGGGCATGCTGCGAACCATTGCCGAGCATTACCAGGCAGAACTGACAGGTCTATGGTTTGTCGGTGACAGTCTCGGTGACCTGGAGGCCGCAAAAGCCGTCGACTCTCAGCCAGTATTGGTAAAGACCGGGAAAGGCGAAAAGACTCTGGGGAAAACCCTGCCGGTAGGCACCTTGATTTTTGACGACCTGGCGGCCGTTGCCGCTGAACTTATCCACAATTAGGCCCCTTCTGGCATCCTGACCAAGGACTGTTCGGGAGAGCGCTTTTTAACAGGCGGGCATGCCCGCAATGGTAAATGCCGCTATGTCGATCCTGCAGGCCATCAGAACCTTCTTCTTTTACCTGCTGTTGGGCACCAGTTCCTTGCTGTGGTGCTCCCTGAGCTTTTTTATCGCGCCGTTCCTGCCATTCAAGGCGCGCTACCGCTTTATCAACGTCTATTGGTGTCGCTGCGCGCTGTGGCTGACCAAGGTGTTTTTGAACATTCGCGTGGAAGTGAAGGGCGCTGAAAACGTCCCCGAGCGGCCCTGCGTGATCGTCTCCAACCACCAGAGCACCTGGGAGACCTTCTTCCTCTCGGCCTACTTCGAGCCTTTGAGCCAGGTGCTCAAGCGCGAGTTGCTGTATGTGCCGTTCTTCGGCTGGGCCATGGCCATGCTGCGCCCCATCGCCATCGACCGGGACAACCCCAAGGCGGCCCTCAAGCAGGTGGCGAGCAAGGGCGACGAGCTGCTCAAGGACAAGGTCTGGGTGCTGATCTTTCCGGAAGGCACCCGCGTGCCTTACGGCACGGTTGGCAAGTTCTCCCGCAGCGGCAGCGCCCTGGCGGTAAACGCCGATCTGCCGGTGCTGCCAGTGGCCCACAACGCCGGCAAGTTCTGGCCGAAGACCGGTTGGGCCAAGCGGCCCGGAACCATCACCGTGACCATTGGCGCGCCCATGTACGCCGAAGGCAGCGGCCCGCGTGCCATCGCCGAGCTCAACGACCGGGTAGCAGCCTGGAACGAACAGGCCCAGCGAGATATGGGCTCATTGCCACCATTGGCGACTTCCACGGATAAGGTTGCTGTATGAGCTTCTGTGGATAACCTGTGTACGACTATTCGTACAACAACTGAATTAGACGTATAAATCACTGATTTATATGTATATTTCTTAAGCTCATAAAATTTTTAAAAACGTGCATAAGTTTTACCGCAACAAAAAAAACCGGCCTTGATGCCGGTTTTTTTTCGCCAGAAGTAACCCGGCGCCTCTACTCCTCCAGCAAGGGCAACTCAAGGATGAAACAGGAGCCCTGGCCCACCTCGCTACGGCAGCTGATCCGCCCTTGGTGCCGGTCCACCACCGCCTTGACCATGGACAGGCCCAGGCCCAGGCCATCGATGCCCTGGGCCGAGGCGAAACGCTGGTACTGACCGAACAGCAGGGGCAGGTCCTGGGCCGCAATGCCCCGGCCCTGGTCGATGATTTCGCAACGCAGCCAGCCCTCGGCACAGCTCACCTGAACATTGACGGTGGACCCCGCCGGGCTGTACTTGATGGCGTTTTCCAGCAGATTGAACAGGGCCCGGGTCAGCAGCGACTGATCCGCCAGGATCATGCTCTCGCCTTCCTCATCCAGATCGTGCACCAGGTGGATATTTTTCAACTGGGCCAGGGTCGTGGCCTGGTCGAAGGCATCCAGGACCAGCATGGCAAACATGCTCGGCGCGAACTGATAGGCCTCCGATTCGGCCTTGGCCAATTGCACGAACGCCTCGGTCAGCCCCAGGGCCCGACGCACCTGTTGCTCGATCTGGCTGTAGACCTGCTTGGGCTGCGATGGCTGGCGACTCTGTACATCCAGCAGCGCGAGGATCGCCGAATGGGGGGCGCGCAGATCATGGGAAAGAAAACGCAGCAGTACGCCACGTTGCTGTTCGGCGTCCCGCTCGATGCTGAGGTCGGTGAAGCTCAATAACCAACCGATGGCGTTGTCACTGTCCACCGGCAGCAGCGGCGCCAGTTCCATGCGCAGGCTGCGTTGCTGAATGTCGCGAAACTCCACCGCTGTCAGTTGCTCAATACGTGGGTACAGCGCCGGTTCCGTCAGGCCTGGATAACCCAGGGCGGCCAACTGCGCAATCAACGGCTGTCCGACCAGTGAGTGGGCGAACACTTCCCGGGCATTGCGGTTGGCCAGCAGAATCTTGCCGTCCGGATCGCTGATCAGGGTCGCCACCGGCAGGTACTCCAAGCCATCGGCGATAAAGCGCCGGGTGTCCCGGGTCCGGCTCAGGGCCTGTTCCAGGGCAACGATCTGCCCTTGCAGCACATCACCGGGGGGCTGGCTACGACGGCGTTCCGGCAACACCTTGGGCTCGCTGTCCAGGCGTTCCAGCTCCCAACCGAAATAGGCCAGGATCACGCTGAGCCGACGCCAGTTCCAGATCAGGTACGCCAGCAACATGCCCAGCAGGCTGGCGACCGGCGACCACCAGTAGCCCAAGCGCAGCATCAGCACCGACCCCAACAGGGCCAGCCCCATGCAACCCAGGGTTATCCACAAGGCGTGGCGCGGACGCCACAGCAACAATCCGAGCAAGGCTGCGGTCAGGACCATGGACCACAGCATCCCCGACCACTGGCCCAGGGCGACAATACTGCGATGCTGCAACAGGCCATTGAGCAGGTTGGCCTGGATCTCCACGCCTGGGGTCGTGCCCTGGCTGCCGGACTGCGGGGTGACATAACGGTCGCCCAGCCCCGGTGCGGTGGACCCCACCAGGATCAACCGGTCACGCAGCAACTCGGCCGGCACCTCGCCACGCAGCACGCTGACATAGGGCACGCTGGGAAAACCTGCCGCCTTGTCGATAAAGGCAATACGTACCGGGTTGGCTCGCAGCCAGCCCCTGGCAATCTGCGGAGTCCCGGGGCCCGGCATCAGCGGCGACAGCGGGTCGGCTTCGGTGAGCTGGTAGAGCAACCAGGTCAACTGCGCCCGCGGCGCCTGCTGCGGGCCTTCCCGCAGGTAGACGCTACGCACGGTACCGTCAGCATCGGCTTCGGCGTTGATATGCCCCAGGCCCCGAGCACAGTGGCGCAGCACCGGCACCGGAGGGATCTCCTCCAGGTCCTGGCCATAGCGAGCGACACCCTCGCGCAGTACCGGCAGGAACACCGTGCCGGCGCGACACAGGGCGGCGGCCAGCCGCGTGTCGTTTTCCACAGTGCTGCCGGGCTCGCTGAAGATCACATCGAACAGCACGCCCTTGACCTTGGCGTCCGTCAGCCGGTCCAGCAACTGTCCATGGATCGCCCGTGGCCAGGGCCAGCGTCCCAGTTGCTGCAGGCTGTAGTCGTCGATGGTCACCAACAGAATTCGCGGGTCTACCGGCAGCGGGGTAAAGCGTCGCAGGTTGTCATAGAACAGGTTGTTCAACGCCAGGCCGTGGCTCAGGGAAAGCACTGCGGTCAGGGGCAGAAGAATCAGGCCGACCCACAGCCATTCACGTACCAGGCGGCGAAACAGGCGCTGGGCCTGGGTCGGCTCGCGGCCGTTGGTCCGTTGCTTCCAGAGACTCATCGACGGCCCGCCGACGGGTTATTGAACACGTGTGGTCCTGGGGTAGTAGAAGATGTCATAGACCCCGGTTTCTCCTTCCAGGCCATGCTCGTCGAATGCCGAGAGCCGTACATGATAGAAAAACGCCTTCAGACCAGTGAAGTTGACTTGCGGGGTGCTGGAGAACTGTTCCTGCTTGATGTTCAGGAAATCCTTGTCCGTGGCCACCTGTGCCCGATAGCGACGGGCGCCCGGCAAAGGTTGAAGGATCAGCTGCCAGACGGGCAGGGCGCCGGTTTGTCCGGCCTGCCCCAGCAGCCGGGGCGCGGCCAGCAGTTCCACCGGTTTGAGGTCGCCCTGCTTCTGAATGCGCAATCCCTGGCGCGCCATGACCTGGACTTCCTCAGGCAGCGGACCTGCAGGTTTATCCACAACGCGCTTGCCGGAACGCCGAGCAGCCTTACTCGGCGGCTGGTCATCACGGCTCACCGCCACCTGACCGTTGAGCACCTCCACCAGGGAATGCTGGTCGTCATTGCGCACCCGGAAGTGCGTACCGCGTACCCCCAACACGCCGACGGGGGTCACGATCTGGAAGCGGTCGTGGTCGCTGTTGCGCTTGATCACATAGGATTCGATCTGGCCCTGTTCCAGGACCACCTGAGGAATGCTGTATTGCGTATTCAGTTGCAGGGTGACCTGGGAGCTGGAGGGCAACACCACTCGCGAACCATCGCCAAGGGACAGGCTGACGAAAGCCGATGGCGAGGTTTTCACCCCTTCTTGCTCATCGATGCTCATGCCTTCCTCCAGGGCCACCTCGCGGCCCTTGGCATCCAGTTTCCAGGCATCACCGGTCAGGTGCTCGACGGTAGCCGGCAAGGGCTGGCCACGGCATTGCTGGTTGTCATCTATATAGGGAAGGCGTTGCGGGGCGGCCTGCACGGCGCACAGTGGCAGGCTCAGGCCCGCTAGCAGCAATGCGGCGCACGCCACCTGCAACCGGCCAACGGACGGAGAAGGGCAGAGGTCATTCATGAATATGCTTTGAGCCTTTGGGAAAACCACGGCGAAATCCTACGCACCATACCTGAGGCAGCGCATGGGCAGAAAGCCGGACGCTGCGGGGCGTCGCCCAAGGAGAGGGGGCGAGTCGGAACCGGGAGGGAAGAGCACAGGGACAAAAAAGTGACACGTCCCTGTGTCGGAACCGGGGCGACAGGTCGCCCGGCCCAAAGTCCTGAGGAGGCACTCCCTGTATTCCCCTTCAACGACGCACGCAAGCGCGCGTTGTGCCGCCAGCCTGGCGGTTGACACTCCCTGTGTCGGAGCACTTCCAGGTGCCCCCGTGTGCCACTCAGCGGGAGGCAATGTAACGCTGGCCGGAAGGCTGCGACGGATTTGCAATATTTGTTCAGAATCATCGCTGCGCCCTCTTAAAAGACCCACCGCGGCGCGGGTTGCTGCTGACCCGAAGGTAGCGCTATCCGCCCTATTACCGGTTCGGCGTCCAGGGTCAGGTTCGATTCGCTGCGGATGGGCAAGACTGCCATCTGGTGGTAGCCCTCGACACTCGTTGCCTGAGAGCGGGCGCCAGTCAACGAAGGCAATGCACTGGCACTTATCCCCAGATAAGCCGCCAGCATCAAGCTGAAGAGGCGCACTGGATCATCGCCGCTGAATATTCTGACAAGCGCGATCTGGCCTTTCCTGAGCAGGTTCCCCATGGTTCTTTTCCTTGTTTGTACGAGCCGGTATCGTGCTGCTCAATAGTCCGGCGGCCCGTGCTCCGGGCGCCTTACCGGCTATTTGATATCAGCGTACCGAGGGACCCGGGGCTCAAGAGCAATTCGCCACAATTGTTCAGATTCGGGTCAGGCGCCTAAACTTCCCCTCAGTCCGAGCCCGGCAAGCCACTGCCTCGGGCGCTCTTGGAACCATAAGGAACTGCCTCGCATGCGTGTCGCAATACTGGATGACGAACCTGCGGAACTGGCGCGGGTGGAACAGACACTGCGAGAGATTCCCGGCCCCGGCGAACAGCCCTGGACCGTACACAGCTTCGAGCGCGGTGAGGACCTGCTGCGCCAGTTGCGCCGGGAAACCTTCGACCTGCTGATCCTCGACTGGCAAGTGCCGGACCTCAGCGGCCTGTCTCTGCTGCGCTGGACCCGGGAACACATGGATTCGCCGCCCGCGGCCATCATGCTCACCAGCCGTGATGCCGAGAGCGATATCGTCCAGGCCCTGAACACCGGTGCCGACGACTACCTGAGCAAGCCGTTTCGCCCCAATGAACTCAAGGCCCGGGTCAATGCGGTACTGCGCCGCCACGGCTTGCAGCGCAACAGCAGTGAAGAGGTCCTGAGCTTCAACGACCTGACCTTCGATGATGCCGAACTGACCGTCACCCGCGCCGGTGCGCCCATCAGCCTCACCGAACGCGAGTACCGCCTGGCCCGCTGTCTGTTCGCCAACCTGGGCCGGCCGCTGTCCCGGGATTACCTGTACGAACGATTCTGGACCCATGAGGAAATCGTTTCCTCACGGCCCCTGGATACCCACATCTACCGCCTGCGCAACAAGCTCGGGCTGACCGCGGATCGTGGCTGGCAGTTGCTGACCATCTACGGTTACGGCTACCGGCTGGAAAGTGTCGCGTCGGCTGACGAGCAGGGCAACTGACGGCTTGCCGTCAAAAGCGGCTTGATATCATTCCGGGTCCTGCCAGACATCTTCATAGCCGGCGCGGTCGATGATGAAGCGCGTCCCGCTCGGCAGATACAGGTAATCGATCACCTCCGGCAACAGCTCGAGCAGATGTTCGGCGCACAGAGGCTGGTAGAAATCCACGGCTGTGGAATGTTCGCCGCAGTGGATAAACCAACTGACCGTGCCGTTCTCCGGCAACTCGACCCGGGTGCCATAGATGGGCGACTGCGCAAGCGAGCCGATGGCCAGCGCAATCATCGGCTCCGGTGTCTGGGGAGCGAGGTCGTAGCGTTCACAGATAAGCTGCTGTCTTTCGTTCATTCGGCCAGCCACCAATTGAGCAAGGTCTCGTCATCGGTGTCATCGAGGTTTTTATAGATGTTGGCGTAGTACCACTCGATGCCCGTGGTCTCGCGGAAGCGGTTGAAGAACCGGGCGATGTTGTCCATGCCGTTTCGCGCTGGCACCGACAATGTCAGATTGCCCTTACGGCGCCCGTCGAGCATGCCGCCCAATTCGGTCACCACATCCGCCGCCAGGGCAACGATGTGTTCTTCCGGAATGTGATTCGAATAAATGTGGATGCAGAAGTTGCCGCCACGCTTGAGCACCACGGCAGGTGCCTGCGGGTCCTTGATCGAAATAATGTCGCCCTTGGCCAGGTTCAGCGTCAGCCCCGGTGAATAGAGAATCTCGTAACTGTCCTCATCGATCCGCCGTACATGCAGCGGCTCATAGACCGGGCCATGGTCGTTTTTCCCCGCAACAACCCGAATCGATATTTCCTGTTTTTCATCATCCATAACAAATTTCCGAGCGATGGCTGTTTTTACAAAGGGTTAAAAGAGCCGAGCCGGGCTCAGCAGCGTAGCGGGGTCAACTGCTCGATAAACACGTCTCGAAGCGCCTGTTCGATGGCCGGATCGTCTTGCAGCTCAGGTGCCAACAACAGCACCAACCGATCCAGGCCCGCACACCAGGTGGCGGAGCTGGTCATGCTGAAAATGATGCGGTCCTGTTCGATACGCACTTGTGCAACCCCGCCATAACCGGAGAGGGCAGGGCTGGAGATTTCAAGGTGGTAAGTGTCCTGGCCCAGGGCTGCATCCTGTTCATCGCACTCGGTGCTGCGTTGCAACAACAGGTAGTGTTCGGGCTCATCGGCGGCATCGGCAAAAGCCACAAGCCATACATCGTCTTCCAGGGTTGCGCTGAAATAAGTGGCAGGCCATTCAACAGTCATGCTTGAACCTCAAGTGAAGCCAGTGGAGAGCACTCGCTCATGCGCGCAGGCTCAATGGCCCCGTGCTGTAAACAAGTATCTTCATAGGCGATATGTTGGTCGTCGGTGATGGAGGACAGGTGTGGGGCATCCCAACATTTTGGGTACCTGCACCTGCCCCAGAACAGCCAGAGCAGGTCTGCCTCCGGGCTTAAGCACCGCTCGCAGAGCAACGACGAATCACCGCGCAGGGCAAAATCCGCGGCATTGAAACGCCAGGCGATGGGGTAACGCGCTTCATCGCATAGGTGGCGGCTTGTACCTGCCAAGGTCAACGTCCTTATTATCCAGTTAGCCTTCCACTTCCCAGGCCAGATCGGGATCAGCCGAGCCATAGGCCGAGAAATAAGCCAGGGCCTGTCTCGCTCGCTCTTTAGCCACACACTGATACCGCGGGTAACTGCCGGATTGGCCACCCGCGACCAATTCAACCCGCTGATCGTCAGGACTGTCTGCGCTGAGCAGGGTCTGCAACGATTGGTCGACGTCCTGGGCAATAAAGACCACATACTGATCGGCCGCACCGCCCCCGATATGCATCAGGGTCTCGTCGCTGAAGAAAAAAACCGTCGAGCTGAAAGCCTTTCCGTCCAGGCGGTTGAGCGCGGACAGCACCTGCGTCGAGTCGGGGTTCAACCACTCATGGGTATGGCAACGATTACCGGCATATTCATCTTCAATGATTTTCTTGAGCATTCGCCATGACTGCCTTGGCCGATAAAAACGTAAATCGTTATGGATGAGGGATTGAACAATCTGCCAATAAAAAAGGCCAACGCAAGCGTCGGCCTTTTTATTTTCAGCTGTGTCCCTGGATCAGAAGTCCAGGTTGGACACCGCCAGGGCGTTGCTTTCGATGAAGTCGCGACGTGGCTCGACCGCATCACCCATCAAGGTGTTGAAGATCTGGTCGGCACCGATGGCGTCTTCGATGGTCACCTTGAGCATGCGGCGCATGCTTGGGTCCATGGTGGTTTCCCACAGTTGGTCAGGGTTCATCTCGCCCAGACCTTTGTATCGCTGGATGGTGTGGCGCTTGGTGCTTTCCGCCATCAGCCAGTCCAGGGCTTCCTTGAACTCGGTCACGGCCTTCTTGCGCTCACCGCGCTGAACATACGCGCCCTCGTCCAGCAGGGTGCTCAATTGAGCGCCCAGGGAGACGACGGTCTTGTAGTCGTTGCTGCCGAAGAAGTCGCGGTTGAAGGTGACGTAGTTGGACAGGCCGTGGGAGATCAGCTCGACCTCTGGCAGCCAGACATTACGCTCACGGTCTTCGCGCAGGCTGGCCTTGTAGACCAGGCCCGACTTCTCGGAGGTGCGCAGGCGGGCGTCGTACTTGGCCAGCCAATCCTGCATGGCGGCGTGATCGGACAACTGCTCCATGGTCACGGCCGGCAGGTAGATGAAGTGCTCGGTCAGCTCCTGCGGGTACAGGCGCGACAGGCGCTTGAGGGTCTTCATCACCATGCGGAAGTCGTTGACCAGGCGCTCCAGCGCCTCGCCGGAGATCCCCGGGGCTTCGTCATTCAGGTGCAGGCTGGCATCTTCCAGAGCCGACTGGGTCATGTAGTCTTCCATGGCCTCGTCGTCTTTGATGTATTGCTCTTGCTTGCCTTTCTTGACCTTGTACAGCGGTGGCTGGGCGATGTAGATGTAGCCACGCTCGATCAGCTCCGGCAACTGACGGAAGAAGAAGGTCAGCAGCAGGGTACGGATGTGCGAACCGTCGACGTCAGCATCGGTCATGATGATGATGTTGTGATAACGCAGCTTGTCGATGTTGTACTCTTCGCGGCCGATGCCGCAGCCCAGTGCGGTGATCAAGGTGCCGACCTCTTGCGAGGAGATCATCTTGTCGAAGCGGGCTTTCTCTACGTTGAGGATCTTGCCCTTGAGTGGCAGGATCGCCTGGGTCTTGCGGTTGCGTCCCTGCTTGGCGGAACCGCCAGCAGAGTCACCTTCCACCAGGTAGAGTTCGGACAGGGCAGGGTCCTTTTCCTGGCAGTCCGCCAGTTTGCCCGGCAGGCCGGCAATATCCAGCGCACCTTTACGACGGGTCATTTCCCGGGCTTTACGCGCCGCTTCACGAGCGCGAGCAGCGTCGATCATCTTGCCCACCACCAACTTGGCTTCGTTGGGGTTTTCCAGCAGGAAGTCGGAGAAGTACTTGCCCATTTCCTGTTCGACAGCGGTCTTCACTTCGGAAGAGACCAACTTGTCCTTGGTCTGGGAGCTGAACTTAGGATCCGGCACCTTCACCGAGATGATCGCGGTCAGGCCTTCACGAGCGTCGTCACCGGTGGTGGCAACCTTGTGCTTCTTGGCCAGGCCTTCGGCTTCGATGTAAGTGTTCAGGTTACGAGTCAGAGCGGAACGGAAGCCCACCAGGTGGGTGCCGCCATCGCGCTGAGGAATGTTGTTGGTGAAGCACAACAGGTTCTCGTTGAAGCTGTCGTTCCACTGCAGGGCGATTTCCACGCCGATGCCGTCTTCGCGCTGGATGTTGAAGTGGAACACCTGGTTGACCGCAGTCTTGTTGGTGTTCAGGTATTCAACGAACGCCCGCAGACCACCTTCGTACTTGAACAGCTCTTCCTTGCCGCTGCGCTCATCCTTGAGGATGATGCCGACACCGGAGTTGAGGAAGGACAGTTCACGAATGCGCTTGGCCAGGACGTCCCAGCTGAAGTGGATGTTCTTGAAGGTTTCAGCCGAAGGCTTGAAATGGATTTGGGTACCGGTGGTTTCGCTATCGCCAACGATCTTCATCCGCTCTTGCGGCACACCGTGGACATAGGTCTGTTCCCAGATCTTGCCGCTGCGGCGCACAGTGAGGATCAGCTCTTCGGACAGCGCGTTCACTACCGACACACCTACGCCGTGCAGACCGCCGGAGACCTTGTAGGAGTTATCGTCGAACTTACCGCCGGCGTGGAGCACGGTCATGATGACCTCTGCCGCCGAGACGCCTTCTTCTTTATGCACATCGACCGGGATGCCGCGACCATTGTCGCGAACGGTGATGGATTCGTCCGGGTGGATGATGATGCTGATGTCGTCGCAGTGGCCGGCCAGCGCTTCGTCGATGGAGTTATCGACCACCTCGAACACCATGTGGTGCAGACCGCTACCGTCATCGGTGTCGCCAATGTACATACCGGGACGTTTGCGTACGGCATCCAAACCTTTCAGCACCTTGATGCTGGTCGAGTCGTACGTATTTTCTTCGCTCATGCCTTCACTCCCGATGGTCGTGGGTCTGGGTGATACGGCCTTGTTCCACGTGGAACAAAGCGACTGGCGTTTCCGTCTGCCAGCCTTCCCTCAATAATTCGTGGTCTACACAGGTGATAAACACCTGGCAGCGTAAGTCTTCCAACAAGCGACAAAGTGCGCGGCGATGCTGCTCGTCCAACTCGGACGGCAAATCATCCACCAGATAAATACACTGACCGCGACGGGCCTGGCTCACCAAGTGCCCCTGGGCAATGCGCAAGGCACAGACCACCAACTTCTGCTGGCCACGGGACAAGATGTCCGCGGCGTTGTGTCCGCCTAAGCGCAGACGCAAATCAGCACGTTGTGGACCGGCCTGGGTATGACCCATTTGCTGATCGCGGTGCAGGGCGGTCGCGAGGACTTCACTGAGCTCTCGTTCCTTGTCCCAACCGCGGTAATAGCTAAGCGTCAGGCCCTCGAGCTGCAACAACTCGCCCAAGGTCCGCTCAAAGACTGGTTTCAAGGCTTTGATGTATGCGCGGCGGTATTCATCGATTTCAGCGCTGGCCTGACACAGTTCCCGGTCCCAGGCCGCTTGCGAAGCGGCGTCAAGTGTACCATGCCGCAGCCATGAGTTCCGCTGCCTCAGGGCCTTCTGCAAGCGCTGCCAGGTGGACATGAAGCGAGGTTCCACATGGAACACTCCCCAGTCCAGGAACTGTCGACGGATCTTTGGAGCGCCTTCCAGCAGGCGAAAGCTGTCTGGGTTGATCAGTTGCAGCGGCAGGATCTCTGCCAGCTGCGCCGCGCTGCGGGCATTCTGACCGTCGATACGGATCTGGAACTCCCCCTGACGATCCCGAGATATCCCCAGGCTACTATGCCCACCCTGGGCCAACTCCACCTGGCCGAAGACCGTACAGGCCAACTGTTCATACTGGATCACCGGCAACAGGCGGGCACTGCGAAACGAGCGGGCAAGCCCCAGCAGATGGATGGCTTCCAGCACGCTGGTTTTGCCACTGCCGTTGGCGCCGTAGAGAAGGTTGATGCGGGGAGAGGGGGAGAAGGTCACCGGGTGCAGATTGCGCACCGCGGTGACCGAGACGCGACTGAGGGACATCTAGCTTCTGCTGGGCATGATTACAGGCGCATCGGCATGACAACGTAAGCCGAGTCGTCGTTGTCGGATTCCTGCACCAGCGCACTGCTGTTGGAATCGGACAGGATCAAGCGCACCTGTTCGGTGGTCATCACCCCCAGCACGTCCAGCAGGTAGCTGACGTTGAAGCCGATTTCCAGCGAGCCGCCGTTGTACTCCACGCCCACTTCTTCTTCCGCTTCTTCCTGCTCCGGGTTGTTGGCCTGGATCTTCAGCTGACCATTGGCCAGTTGCAGACGGATGCCGCGGTACTTTTCGTTGGACAGGATCGCGGTGCGGCTGAAGGCTTCACGCAGGGCCTGGCGATCACCCAGCACCAGCTTGTCACCGCCTTTTGGCAGCACGCGCTCGTAGTCAGGGAACTTGCCGTCCACCAGCTTGGAGGTGAAGGTGAACTCGCCGGTGGTGGCACGAATGTGGTGCTGACCCAGGACGATGCTGACGTTGCCATCCGGCTCGGTGAGCAGACGGGCCAGTTCCAGGATGCCTTTGCGCGGCACGATCACCTGGTGGCGATCCGGCTGGCCGATATCCGCCTGCATCGAGCACATCGCCAGACGGTGACCATCGGTGGCCACGGCACGGATGATGCCGGCGGACACCTCCAGCAGCATGCCGTTGAGGTAGTAGCGCACGTCCTGCTGGGCCATGGCGAAGCTGGTGCGTTCGATCAGGCGACGCAGGCGGCTTTGCTCCAGCTGGCAGGTCAGCGAGCCAGGGCCTTCTTCCACGGTAGGGAAGTCGTTGGCTGGCAGGGTCGACAGGGTAAAGCGGCTACGACCGGCCTTCACCACCAGTTTCTGCTCGTCGACCTTGATGTCGATCAGAGCGTCGTTGGGCAGGCTCTTGCAGATGTCCATCAGCTTGCGCGCGGGAACGGTGATTTCCCCCGGCTCGGCTGGCTCTTCAAGTTGCACACGACCAACCAGCTCGACTTCCAGGTCGGTACCGGTCAGCGACAGTTGCTGGCCTTCGACAACCAGCAGCACGTTGGAAAGTACCGGCAAGGTCTGACGGCGTTCGACGACGCCGGCGACCAGTTGCAGGGGTTTCAACAGGGCTTCGCGTTGAATGGTGAAATGCATGGTCTAGTCCCTTGCCTTAATAAGCTGCGTTGGAGTCATCAAGTGGTCAGAGTACGCAGCAGGTTCTTGTAGTCCTCGCGGATGTCCGCGTCGGATTCCTTAAGTTCATTGATCTTGCGGCAGGCGTGCAGAACCGTGGTGTGGTCGCGGCCGCCGAACACATCGCCGATTTCCGGCAGGCTGTGGTTGGTCAGTTCCTTGGACAGGG
>NZ_MOAK01000027.1:83157-104064 GCF_003732485.1 Pseudomonas protegens | reverse complement strand
GATCGGAAATCTTGATCTTGTAGTACTCGGCGACGGTGCGCTGGATGTTATCCACAGACACCAGCTTGTCCTGCAGGGCCAGCAGGTCCTTCAGGGATTCGCGAATCAGCTCGATGGTGATGTCGCGGCCCATGAAGTGCGAGTGGGCGATGACCCGCTTGAGTGCGCCTTCCAGTTCACGGACGTTGGAACGAATCCGTTGAGCAATGAAGAACGCCGCATCGTGGGGCAGCTCGACCTTGGCCTGGTCGGCCTTTTTCATCAGGATCGCCACCCGGGTTTCCAGTTCCGGCGGTTCGACCGCCACCGTCAGGCCCCAGCCGAAGCGGGACTTGAGGCGTTCTTCCAGGCCTTCGATTTCCTTCGGATAACGGTCGCTGGTGAGAATCACCTGCTGGCCGCCTTCAAGGAGGGCATTGAACGTGTGGAAGAACTCTTCCTGGGAACGCTCCTTGCGGGCGAAGAACTGGATATCGTCGATCAGCAATGCGTCGACCGAACGATAGAAACGCTTGAATTCGTTGATGGCGTTGAGCTGCAGCGCCTTGACCATGTCCGCAACAAAACGCTCGGAGTGCAGGTACACGACCTTGGCATTCGGGTTCTTCTTTAATAGGTGGTTACCCACGGCGTGCATCAAGTGGGTCTTACCCAGACCGACGCCGCCATAAAGGAAGAGCGGGTTGTAGCCATGCTTGGGGTTGTCCGCCACCTGCCAGGCCGCAGCCCGGGCCAGTTGGTTGGACTTACCCTCGACGAAGTTTTCAAAGGTGAAGGTGCGGTTCAGGTAGCTGGTGTGCTTGAGCGCACCTTCTACCTGGACGGTGCGCTGCTCGGCGCGTACCGGTGCCTGCTGCGAGCTGGCGCCCGCCATCGGGTCGAAGCTGTCACGAGAGGGTTCTTCACTGACTTCGGCTGCCTTCTGCGCCGCGGCTTTCTTGGCCGGAGCAGAGCTGGTGGCCGGAGTCGGCACGGGAGCGGCCGGGGCTGCATTGGCCGCTGCGGCCTGCAACGCCTGGGAGGCGGCTGCGGCCAGCGGCGCATTGGGTGCAGCTCGCGGCGCCGAGCTGCGTTTGCTGCCTATTAATAAGGAAAGAACCGGCGCCGTGCCGTTGCCGTGTTCATCCAGCAGCTCGAGCACGCGGCCCAGGTACTTTTCGTTGACCCAATCGAGAACAAAACGATTCGGTGCGTAAACACGCAACTCGTCGCCTTCGGCTTCGACCTGTAGCGGACGGATCCAAGTGTTGAATTGCTGGGCAGGCAGCTCATCACGCAGAAGCTCCACGCACTGCTGCCAAAGTTCCACTGACACGGATATCCCCTAAGTTGAAAGCCGGTGAGGCAAAAACAAGCGGCCATTGTAGCGATCAGCCGTCCACTTATCCACATGTAGCGTGTCCTGAGGACACTAAGAATCAACGCCTTACCCCGAATAAACACGACCAATGGTATGTGCATAAGCTCTGTGGATAACCCCACTTGAGGTCGTTGCACAACTCGGGGGGAAACTCGGTGGATAACTCGCCTGTGGATAACCTGCCTTTCCACGCACAGCTTTTCCGATAGCGCAGCACAGGCAGAACACCGCTTCTCAACCGTGTTGTCATTCTCTGTACAGTACGAAATATAAGGACTAAAGGCAGTTATCCACAGAAGGTAGCGTCCCTAGCCTTTATAAGCTTTACAGAAAAGCTTTAAATACTTTCCTTCTTTATTTTTATATCTAGCCAACCCTGCCTCACAACCCTGGACCCGGACATACATAGATAAAGGAAAAGCTGGTTGGAAATTGACCTAGAGGCTTGCTTTCTCTAGAATCGCCGATCTCTTAAAACGGGGGCCATTCCGGCCCGTTGTGGACGAACCAGGTAACACGACATGAAACGTACTTTCCAACCAAGCACTATCAAACGCGCTCGTACCCACGGTTTCCGTGCTCGCATGGCTACCAAGAACGGTCGTGCCGTCCTGTCGCGTCGTCGCGCCAAAGGTCGTGCGCGTCTGGCAGTTTGATAATCCGGCACTGGAGGTGAGTCAGGACTTCAGTCGGGAAAAGCGTCTGCTTACACCCCGGCACTTCAAGGCGGTCTTTGACTCCCCTACCGGCAAGGTTCCGGGGAAAAATCTCCTGCTCCTTGCGCGCAACAACGATCTTGATCATCCCCGTCTGGGGCTCGTGATCGGGAAAAAGAGCGTAAAACTCTCCGTTGAGCGCAATCGCCTCAAGCGTCTGATGCGCGAATCGTTTCGTCTCCACCAGGACTCACTGGTCGGATGGGATATCGTTATCGTCGCGCGTAAAGGTTTGGGCGATGTAGAAAACCCCGAATTGATTCAGCATTTCGGCAAACTCTGGAAACGTCTGGCGCGCAACAAGCCGGAACCAGCAGTCAAATCCGAAACTGTAGGGGTAGACAGTCCCGATGCGTAAACTGGCCCTCGTTCCGATCCAGTTTTACCGCTATGCCATTAGTCCTCTGATGGCCAATCACTGTCGTTTCTACCCCAGTTGTTCCTGCTACGCGTTGGAAGCCATCGAAAATCATGGCCTTCTACGCGGTGGCTGGCTGACCTTTCGTCGTTTAGGTCGCTGTCATCCGTGGAATCCCGGTGGTTATGACCCGGTTCCACCTATCCCTACCTCCCGTTCTTCTTCGATGGCCGAGTAATCATGGATATCAAACGCACGATCCTGATCGTCGCCCTGGCAATCGTGTCCTATGTCATGGTTCTTAAATGGAACCAGGATTATGGCCAGGCTGCCCTGCCGACTCAGAATGTTGCTTCCAGCACGACCGCTCCGGGCTTGCCGGATACGCCAACTGGCACTTCCGCTGCCAACGACGACATTCCACGCGCCGCAAGCGATACCACTGCACCCGCAGAAGCGCCGGTTGCTGCAAGCAAAGATCTCATTCAGATCAAAACGGATGTGCTCGACCTGGCTGTCGATCCACAAGGTGGGGATATCGCGCAACTGCGTTTGCCACTGTATCCACGTCGTCAGGACCACCCGGAAATTCCTTTCCAGCTGTTCGATAACGGCAACGAGCGGACTTATCTGGCACAAAGTGGCCTGATTGGCAGCAACGGCCCCGACGCCAACCCGGCCGGTCGCCCGATCTACTCGGCAGAGAAGAAAAGTTATCAACTGGCTGACGGTCAGGACCAATTGGTCGTCGACCTGAAGTTCAGCAAGGACGGCGTCAACTACATCAAGCGCTTCACCCTGAAGCGTGGCCTGTATGACATCACCGTTTCCTACCTGATCGACAACGAAAGCGCGCAACCTTGGACCGGTGCGATGTTCGCCCAGCTCAAGCGCGACGCCAGTTCCGATCCGTCCTCCAGCACCGCCACCGGCACCGCGACTTACCTGGGCGCCGCCCTGTGGACAAGTTCCGAGCCGTACAAAAAAGTGTCCATGAAAGACATGGACAAGGTGAACGAGGACAAATCCAAGGCCCCTATCACTGAAAACGTTCAGGGTGGCTGGGTAGCCTGGCTGCAGCACTACTTCGTGACGGCCTGGATTCCGCCAAAAGGCGAAAATAACCAGGTCCTGGCGCGCAAGGACAGCAAAGGCAACTACATCATCGGCTACACCGGCCCTTCGATGACCGTTGCTCCAGGTGCCAAGGCTGAAACCAGCGCCATTCTGTACGCCGGTCCGAAAAGCCAGGCCGTGCTGAAAGAGTTGTCCCCAGGTCTGGAACTGACTGTGGACTACGGTTTCCTTTGGTTCATCGCTCAACCCATCTTCTGGCTGCTGCAACATATCCACAGCCTGGTGGGTAACTGGGGCTGGTCGATCATTTTCCTGACCATGCTGATCAAAGGGATCTTCTTCCCACTGTCGGCCGCCAGCTACAAGTCCATGGCACGTATGCGTGCAGTAGCACCCAAACTGGCCGCGCTGAAGGAAAAATTCGGCGACGATCGTCAGAAAATGTCCCAGGCGATGATGGAGCTGTACAAGAAAGAGAAGATCAATCCGCTGGGTGGCTGCTTGCCGATCCTGGTACAGATGCCGGTCTTCCTGTCCCTGTACTGGGTACTCCTGGAAAGTGTGGAAATGCGCCAGGCGCCGTTCATGCTGTGGATTACCGACCTGTCGATCAAGGATCCGTTCTTCATCCTGCCGATCATCATGGGCGCCACCATGTTCATCCAGCAGCAGTTGAACCCGACGCCTCCGGATCCGATGCAGGCCAAGGTGATGAAAATGATGCCGATCATCTTCACCTTCTTCTTCCTGTGGTTCCCTGCAGGTCTGGTGCTGTACTGGGTAGTGAACAACTGCCTGTCGATCGCACAACAGTGGTACATCACTCGTAAGATCGAAGCGGCTACCAAGAAAGCTGAAGCCTGACCTACGCTGTGGATAACCACACAAGACGCCCCCTAGTGGGGCGTTTTGCTATCTGTCACTTTTGTCTGGATGTCGGGTTATGAATGTCCCTCGTGAAACCATCGCTGCCATTGCCACCGCCCAGGGTCGCGGCGGCGTGGGCATCGTCCGGATTTCCGGGCCCCTGGCGGGCGCGGCGGCCAAGGCCATCAGTGGACGCGAGCTGAAACCACGCTATGCCCATTACGGGCCGTTTCTCAGTGAGCAGGCAGAGGTCCTGGACGAAGGCATCGCCCTGTATTTCCCAGGGCCGAACTCCTTCACCGGCGAAGATGTGCTGGAGCTCCAGGGCCACGGTGGGCCGATTGTCCTCGACATGCTGCTGCAGCGCTGCCTGGAGCTGGGCTGCCGCCTGGCCCGGCCCGGTGAGTTCAGTGAGCGTGCGTTCCTCAACGACAAGCTCGACCTGGCCCAGGCCGAAGCCATCGCCGACCTGATCGAGGCCAGTTCGGCCCAGGCTGCACGCAATGCCCTGCGTTCGTTGCAGGGAGCTTTCTCCCAGCGTGTGCATAACTTGACCGAACAGCTGATTGCCCTGCGGATCTATGTCGAAGCGGCGATCGATTTTCCCGAGGAGGAAATCGACTTCCTCGCCGATGGCCACGTGTTGAGCATGCTCGATGCGGTACGCGACGAGTTATCCACAGTACTGAAGGAAGCCGGGCAGGGCGCCTTGCTCCGTGACGGCATGACAGTGGTGATCGCTGGCCGCCCGAACGCCGGCAAGTCCAGTCTGCTCAATGCCCTGGCTGGGCGCGAGGCGGCCATCGTCACCGATATCGCCGGCACCACTCGGGACATTCTCAAGGAACATATCCACATCGACGGCATGCCGTTGCACGTGGTGGACACCGCCGGCCTGCGGGACACCGAGGATCAAGTGGAAAAGATCGGCGTCGAACGTGCGCTCAAAGCCATCAGTGAAGCCGACCGGGTATTGCTGGTGGTGGACGCCACTGCAGCAGAGGCGGCTGATCCCTTCGCCCTGTGGCCCGAATTTCTTGAGCAGCGTCCGGACCCGGCCAAGGTCACCTTGATTCGCAACAAGGCCGATCTGACTGGCGAGCCCATCGCTCTGGAAACCTGTGACGATGGTCACGTCACCATCAGCCTCAGTGCCATGTCCGCGGGTGTCGGCCTGGACTTGTTGCGTGAGCATCTCAAGGCTTGCATGGGCTATGAACAGACCTCCGAAAGCAGCTTCAGTGCTCGCCGTCGGCACCTGGAGGCCCTGCGCTATGCAAGTGCCGCGCTGGAACACGGCCGGGCCCAACTGACCCTGGCCGGCGCCGGCGAGCTGTTGGCCGAGGATCTGCGCCAGGCCCAGCAGTCCCTGGGAGAAATTACCGGGGCATTCAGCTCCGATGACTTGTTGGGACGGATCTTTTCCAGCTTCTGCATCGGCAAGTAGCTGACAATCGACCCCCGGTGCTCAGCGCCGGGGTGATTGGCCTGTGGGTAACTCCTGTCAACGCAGGGCCTCCAGCCGTTACCTTTATCCCCCCCCACCATGGATCTGCGAACCTTGGGTAACAACTTCAAGTTGCAGATCGTCAATTTATCGTTTTAAAAGCGATAGATAGCTACCAGATCGCCGAACTTAACCGAATTCGAAAAGTGGTTCCTGATTTGCATCGATGATTCTGTACAGGTTCGTACATCTGGGGAAACTGACCTTGATGTGCGGCCTGGGCCGGCTGATGGACGCCGGCTGATCCCGATGAATCTGCATTCAAGGAACAGACATGGCAAACGCGGGCTCTGCTTTACACCGTGGCTTGAGCACTCGGCACATCCGCTTCATTGCTCTGGGTTCAGCCATAGGCACCGGGTTGTTCTACGGCTCGGCGGCCGCTATCCAGAAGGCTGGCCCCTCGGTCCTGCTGGCTTACCTGATTGGCGGCGCGGCAATCTACCTGACCATGCGCGCCTTGGGTGAAATGGCTGTCAGAACGCCGGTTTCCGGCTCCTTCGGGTATTACGCCAGCCACTATCTGGGGCGCTTCGCCGGGTTTCTCACCGGTTGGAGCTACGCCTTTTCAATGCTCATGGTGTGCCTGGCGGACGTCACCGCCTTTGGTGTCTATATGGGCCTTTGGTTTCCCGATACGCCGAGGTGGATCTGGGTACTGAGCATCGTCCTCGGGATCGGCGCCTTGAATCTGTGCAGCGTGCGGGTATTTGGCGAGATGGAGTTCTGGCTGTCGCTGCTCAAGGTCTGCGCCATCCTCGCCATGATCGTTGGCGGTTTTACCCTGTTGTTCTTTGGTATCCAGCTGGGGGAGGGCCAGACCAGCATGGGGCCGAGCAACCTCTGGGAGTACGGCGGCTTTTTCCCCAATGGCCTGGAAGGAATGATCGCCTCCTTCACCATCGTCATGTTCGCTTTCGGCGGTATCGAGGTGATCGGCATCACCGCCGGCGAGGCCAGGGACCCGCAGCGCATGATTCCCAAGGCCATCAACTCGGTGCCGCTGCGGATCCTGATCTTCTATGTCCTGACCTTGCTGATCCTGCTGATGTTGCTTCCCTGGTCGAGCGTCGGTAGCCAGGGCAGTCCATTTGTGCAGATTTTCAGCAGCCTGGGGATAGATTCGGCGGCCACGGTGCTGAATATCGTGGTGATTTCAGCGGTGGTTTCTGCGATCAACAGCGATATTTTCAGTGCCGGCCGCATGATGTACGGCATGGCCGCCATCGGTCAGGCGCCGGCCGTGTTTGCCAGCACCTCGCGATTCGGCGTGCCCTGGATGACGGTGCTGGTGATGTCGGTGGCATTGCTGCTCGGGGTGCTCCTCAACTACTGGGTACCGGAAGAGCTGTTCCTGATCTTTGCCTCTCTGGTGACCTTTTCGGTGGTCTGGGTCTGGCTGATGATCCTGTTGTCGCAGATGGCCATGCGTAGGGCCATGACAGTCGAAGAGATCAAGGCGCTGCACTTTCCGGTTCCTCTGGGGAATGGAGGCCAGCTCTGCGCGGCAGTCTTCATGTTGTTCATCTTCGGCGTATTGGGCGCATTTCCCGATACTCGCCTGGCGTTGTATGTGGGGTTGGGGTGGCTGGCGTTGTTGTCGTTGGCCTATTGGATATGGATCAGGCCAGGTTCCTTCAGCGAAGCAGGGATCGAGCCCGGTATTGAAGCTCATGAAAAAGGATAAGCCCATGGGATCGTTCGAATTGCCGTTATCTACCGTCGAAGCCTTCCAGCGCGATGGCGCGGTGTGCATTCGCCAATTGTTCAGTGCTGCTGAAGTTGCCTTGCTGGAGCAGGGCATCGAACGCAACCTGGAACAGCCCAGTGAACGGGCCAAGGTCGCCAGTGGCCCTGATGATCCGGGTTGGTTCTTCGAGGATTTCTGCAACTGGCGCGAGAATCCCGACTATCGACGGTTCATTTTCGAGAGCCGGGTCGGCCATGTCGCCGCGCAGCTGATGGGCAGTGCGCAAGCGCAGCTGTATCACGACCATCTGCTGGTCAAGGAACCCAACACCCGACAGCGCACGCCCTGGCATCAGGATCAGCCTTACTACAACGTTGAGGGGCGGCAGAACTGCAGCATGTGGATGCCCGTGGACCCGGTTGCCCGGGAGTCGACCCTGGAGTTCGTCGCCGGTTCGCACCTGGGGCCCTGGTTGATGCCCCGCACCTTTCTGGATAACCAGGCCAAATGGTTTCCGGAAGGCAGCCTGGCGGATCTTCCGGACATCGAGGCCGATCGCGGGGAGTGGAACATTCTTGGCTGGGAGCTGCAGCCCGGCGACGCTGTGTTTTTCCACATGCTGACCTTGCACGCAGCCGGTGGCGTCAGCGGAGATCGGCGGCGGCGGGCTTTTTCCCTGCGCTTTCTGGGGGAAGACATGCGACATGCGCCAAGGCCCTGGCGAACATCTCCCGAGTTCCCCGGCTTGAGCGAGCAACTCCCGGCCGGCGCGCCTTTGCAGCATGAGTTGTTTCCACAGCTCTGGCCTCGGCAACGGACCTGAGCAAGGGTTATCCACAGTTCGGTTCGGGGCTCCCGGGCCGCTGTGGACAAACAGCCCGGCCGCAGGAGTATCCATCGTGTTTCTGTCTTGAAAATCAGACCTATCCGATATGCCTTCCCTGAAAAGCAGACCACCATTGCCGGTTGCTGTATTGGGATGGACCCGCGCTCAGCCGGAAGTAGTGCCCGGATGAATCTGTCGCCGGCCAGTGTATGAACCAACTGTGTAGAAGGTGTTTATGCGCTTCAGTCGTTGTGTCGCAACCTTTGGTCTGGTCCTTGTATGGCAAGGCGCCCTGGCCCAAACCTCGCCCGAGCAGGTGTCGATGACGGAGCGCAGCAATGTCTTCGAGCAGGCCAGCCGCTCCGCAGTCGTTGGCCCTGCGAGCATCGAGCTCCTGGGCAAGGCGACTCTGGAACTGGCCCAGGACTATGTTTTCGTCGGACCGCCGGAAGCCTTTCGGATTCTGCAGACGTTCGACTCCAGTGCGCTAGCCTCCGAAGTCCTGGGCCTGGTGTTTCCCAAAGATCATTCCCAGCAGTGGTTCGTTTCAGTGGATGCCCATGATCCACAGGGAACCGCCTACAACGCCGGGCATGTCCAGGCCAGCAATGCCCAAGACTTGGGTTTTGCACCTCTTCAATCATCACACTGGATAAATGAGTCCGGCGCTGAAGCGAGAAATCCCATAGTGGCTCTGCTACAGGGTGACAGCTCGGTCGACAGGCCTTTCGCATTGAGCGTTACAGCAACGGCTGCCGGCAATGATTCTGGCCGGCTCAATGCTGAAGCACTGGCCAATGCCTTTCAGTACACCCAACGCAGCCTGCCGGAGATCGGTATCGCATTGTTGAAAAGGTACTGGATCGCCCTGGCGGTGTTGCTACTGGGACTGAGCTGGTGGATTCAGGCGCGGCTGACACGCCTCGCCTCATAAGCCCGCTTAAACCCGATCGATTATCCACAGACAGGTCTACAGAGGCCTGTCTGTTTCGCTTATCAGACGTTTTTTTACTGCATCTTTGCCGGAGTCGGCTCTTGCGAAGAGCTTCTGTGTGGGCGTCTTTCAGCCAAAGCTACCCATTTCTGTGGATTAAGCCCTGTGAATAACTGCCCCTCAGCTCAGTTGATAACCGGGCTTCAAAGCTGAGGAAAACCACGTCTGTGGATAACCACCTCATTCATCCACAGGTTTAACGCGCTTATCCAAGGGCCTCACTGGCACCTAACCACAGAGTTTAAAACCTCTGTACATATTGAATATAAAGGCCTTCAGCAATCTATCCACAGAAGTGGTGCTGCATAAGAATAAACATAAAAACAAAGATTTAATAAATTTCTCTCTTTTAATTTCTATTGTCCGTCAGTCATCCACAGCTGGTTAAATTTTGTGCAAAGGGTTCTTTAGAAAGGTCGAAGTCCCTATACTTGCCGCCTTGGTCCAAAAACCAACCCGACAACTACTCCTAATTACTCCTACTTGAAGCAGGCACGAGGTGCGTGGTGGATTTCCCTTCCCGTTTTGAAGTGATCGTCATCGGCGGCGGTCATGCCGGTACCGAGGCAGCACTTGCATCAGCACGCATGGGGGCAAAAACCCTGTTGCTGACGCATAACGTGGAAACCCTCGGAGCAATGAGCTGCAACCCCGCAATTGGTGGGATCGGCAAGAGCCACCTGGTCAAGGAAATCGATGCCCTGGGCGGCGCGATGGCCATGGCTACCGATAAAGGTGGTATTCAGTTTCGTGTCTTGAACAGTCGTAAAGGCCCAGCCGTGCGCGCTACTCGCGCCCAGGCCGACCGCGTTCTGTATAAGGCCGCTGTTCGCGAGATTCTCGAGAATCAGCCCAACCTGTGGATATTTCAGCAAGCAGCCGATGACCTGATCGTCGAACAGGATCAAGTGCGGGGCGTGGTGACTCAAATGGGTCTGCGGTTCTTCGCCGAATCCGTGGTCCTGACGACCGGGACCTTTCTCGGCGGACTTATCCACATCGGGATGCAGAACTATTCCGGCGGTCGTGCCGGCGATCCACCTTCGATCGCCCTGGCCCAACGTCTACGGGAACTGCCGCTGCGCGTTGGTCGGTTGAAAACCGGTACTCCACCGCGTATCGATGGCCGTTCTGTGGATTTCTCGGTGATGACCGAGCAGCCAGGAGATACACCAATTCCGGTGATGTCGTTCCTGGGCTCGAAAGAACAGCATCCACAACAGGTCAGTTGCTGGATTACCCACACCAACGCCCGCACCCACGAGATCATCGCCTCGAACCTCGATCGTTCGCCGATGTATTCCGGGGTAATCGAAGGCATTGGCCCGCGTTACTGCCCGTCGATCGAAGACAAGATCCACCGCTTCGCCGACAAGGAAAGCCATCAGGTGTTTATTGAACCCGAAGGGCTGACCACTCACGAGCTGTACCCGAACGGGATATCCACATCCTTGCCGTTCGACGTGCAATTGCAGATCGTGCAGTCGATTCGCGGCATGGAAAACGCCCATATCGTGCGTCCGGGCTATGCCATCGAGTACGACTACTTCGATCCGCGGGACTTGAAATACAGCCTGGAAACCAAAGTCATCGGCGGCCTGTTCTTCGCCGGTCAGATCAACGGCACCACCGGGTACGAAGAAGCCGGCGCCCAAGGTTTGCTGGCCGGGGCCAATGCCGCGCTGCGTGCCCAGGGTAAAGACAGCTGGTGCCCGCGCCGCGACGAAGCCTATATCGGTGTGCTGGTCGATGACCTGATTACGCTTGGCACCCAGGAACCGTACCGGATGTTCACTTCCCGGGCGGAATATCGCTTGATCCTGCGCGAAGACAACGCCGACCTGCGCCTGACCGAAAAAGGGCGCGAGCTTGGGTTGGTGGATGACGTGCGCTGGGCTGCTTTCTGCAAGAAACGCGAAGGTATTGCCCAGGAAGAGCAGCGCTTGAAATCGACTTGGGTTCGTCCCGGGACTGAACAGGGCGATGCGATTGCTCAGAAGTTCGGCACCCCGCTGACTCACGAGTACAACCTGTTGAATCTGCTGAGCCGTCCGGAAATCGACTACGCTGGTCTGGTCGAAGTGACCGGGCAGGGCGCTGAAGATCCACAAGTTGCGGAGCAGGTCGAGATCAAGACCAAGTACGCGGGTTATATCGATCGCCAGCAGGACGAAATTGCTCGTCTGCGGGCCAGCGAAGATACCAAATTGCCTGTGGATATCGACTACACCGGCATTTCCGGGTTGTCGAAGGAAATCCAGAGCAAGCTTGGCGCGACCCGTCCGGAAACCCTGGGCCAGGCATCGCGGATTCCCGGCGTGACCCCGGCGGCGATTTCCCTGTTGATGATTCACTTGAAAAAACGCGGCGCGGGCCGTCAGTTGGAGCAAAGCGCTTGAGTTCTATGGTCACCCCACAACACGCGGATGAGTTATCCACAGGCGCTCGCCAGCTCGGTGTCAATCTGAGTGCAACCCAGCACGAATTGCTGCTGGGTTACCTGGCCCTGTTGATCAAGTGGAACAAGGCCTACAACCTCACTGCAGTGCGCGATCCCGATGAGATGGTGTCTCGCCATCTGCTCGATAGCCTGAGCGTGATGTCGTTCATCGAAAACGGTCGCTGGCTGGACGTCGGCAGCGGCGGCGGCATGCCCGGCATTCCGTTGGCGATCCTGTTTCCCGAGTCGCAAGTCACCTGTCTGGACAGCAACGGCAAGAAAACCCGCTTTCTGACTCAGGTCAAACTCGAACTCAAGCTGGATAACCTGCAAGTTATCCACAGCCGGGTCGAAGCCTTCACCCCTGAGCTGCCATTCAATGGGATCATTTCCCGGGCGTTCAGCAGCATGGAGAACTTCACCAGTTGGACCCGCCACCTGGGCGACCGCGATTCACGCTGGCTGGCAATGAAGGGCGTCCATCCCTCTGATGAGCTGTTAGCATTGCCGGCAGACTTCCACCTCGATAGCGAACACGCCTTGGCCGTACCCGGTTGCCAAGGCCAACGCCATCTGCTGATACTGCGCCGCACGGCATGATTGGGAACACAAGCAAGAATGGCTAAGGTATTCGCGATAGCGAACCAGAAAGGTGGCGTGGGCAAGACCACCACCTGCATCAACCTCGCAGCATCCCTGGTAGCGACCAAGCGCCGGGTGCTGTTGATCGATCTTGATCCACAGGGCAACGCCACCATGGGTAGCGGTGTGGATAAACACGGTTTGGAAAACTCGGTCTATGACCTGCTGATCGGTGAGTGCGACCTGGCCCAGGCCATGCATTTTTCCGAGCACGGCGGCTATCAATTGCTGCCGGCCAACCGCGACCTGACGGCCGCGGAGGTGGTGCTGCTGGAAATGCAGATGAAGGAAAGCCGTCTGCGCAGCGCCCTTGCGCCGATCCGTGAGAACTACGACTACATCCTGATCGACTGCCCGCCGTCGCTGTCGATGCTCACCCTCAACGCCCTGGTGGCCGCCGATGGGGTCATTATCCCCATGCAGTGCGAGTACTTCGCGTTGGAAGGTTTGAGTGACCTTGTGGATAACATCAAGCGCATCGCCGAACTGCTCAACCCGGAGCTGAAGATCGAAGGCTTGTTGCGCACCATGTTCGACCCGCGGTTGAGCCTGATGAACGATGTTTCCGCACAGCTCAAGGAACACTTCGGCGATCAGCTGTATGACACCGTGATTCCGCGCAACATCCGTTTGGCCGAAGCGCCGAGCTACGGTATGCCGGCGTTGGCGTACGACAAACAATCCCGTGGCGCGCTGGCCTACCTGGCCCTGGCGGGCGAGATGGTTCGCCGGCAACGTAAACAATCGCGCGTCGCAGCCGCCCAGCCAACTTAAGGAATCCCCATGGCCGTCAAGAAACGAGGTCTCGGACGTGGACTGGATGCACTGTTGAGTGGTCCGACTGTCATCGCACTGGAAGAACAAGCGGTGCAGGCCGACCAGCGTGAGCTGCAACACCTGCCCCTGGACCTGATCCAGCGCGGCAAGTACCAGCCGCGTCGTGACATGGACCCGCAAGCGCTGGAAGAACTGGCGAATTCGATCAAGAGCCAGGGCGTGATGCAGCCGATCGTGGTCCGGCCCATCGGTGGTGGTCGTTTCGAGATCATTGCCGGTGAGCGCCGCTGGCGCGCCAGCCAGCAGGCCGGCCAGGAAACCATCCCGGCGATGGTCCGCGATGTGCCGGATGAAACCGCCATCGCCATGGCACTGATCGAGAACATCCAGCGTGAAGATCTCAACCCCATTGAGGAGGCGGTGGCCCTGCAGCGCCTGCAGCAGGAATTCCAGCTGACTCAGCAACAGGTCGCCGAAGCGGTGGGCAAGTCCCGCGTCAGCGTGGCCAACCTGCTGCGGCTGATTGCCTTGCCTGAGGTGATCAAGACCATGCTGTCCCACGGCGACCTGGAGATGGGTCATGCCCGTGCCTTGCTCGGATTGCCGGAAAATCAACAGGTTGAAGGGGCGCGACACGTTGTCGCACGAGGTCTTACTGTACGTCAGACCGAGGCCCTGGTTCGCCAGTGGCTGAGCGGCAAACAGGAGCCTGCTGAACCGGTCAAGCCGGACCCGGATATTGCTCGTCTCGAGCAGCGCCTGGCCGAGCGCCTAGGCTCTGCGGTGCAGATTCGCCACGGGAAGAAGGGCAAGGGACAGCTGGTGATCGGCTACAACTCCCTGGATGAGCTGCAAGGCGTCCTCGCTCACATCCGCTGAAACATTTCCTTATGTAGCGCGCAGTCGGAAATCACTACCCGGCAGTTGAATAGGGGCTGAACCGCCCCTATACTCTGCGCGCATTTTGTCGGCACAAATTATGCCAAGTTATTGAATTCTGGCAGCCGACCCTTGAGGAGCAAGAGCGATGGAAACCCGCACGCCAAACCGCTTGCCGTTTCATCGCTTGGCGGTTTTTCCGGTTTTACTGGCTCAGTTGGTCATTTTACTGATAGCCGCTCTGGCGCTCTGGCAATGGCGTGGAGTCGTTGCCGGATACTCAGGCCTTTGCGGAGGACTGATAGCCTTGCTACCCAATGTGTATTTCGCTCACAGGGCATTTCGGTTTTCCGGCGCTCGAGCGGCCCAAGCCATCGTCCGGTCTTTTTATGCCGGTGAGGCGGGCAAACTGATTTTGACGGCGGTGCTGTTTGCACTGACGTTTGCAGGTGTGAAGCCATTGGCGCCGCTGGCTGTATTCGGCGTCTTCGTGCTGACCCAACTGGTCAGCTGGTTCGCTCCCCTGCTAATGAGAACAAGACTTTCGAGACCTTAGGGCGTTTGAGGCAACCATGTCAGCAGAAACAACCGCTTCGGGCTATATCCAGCACCACTTGCAGAACCTGACCTTCGGTCAGCTACCCAATGGGAGCTGGGGCTTTGCCCACTCCGCAGCAGAAGCCAAGGAAATGGGCTTCTGGGCATTCCACGTCGATACCCTCGGCTGGTCTGTCGCACTGGGTGTGATCTTCATTCTTCTGTTCCGCATGGCGGCCAAGAAGGCGACTTCCGGCGTGCCGGGCGCTTTGCAGAACTTCGTTGAAGTCATGGTTGGCTTCGTCGATGGCAGCGTGAAGGACAGCTTCCACGGCCGCAGCCCGGTGATCGCACCGTTGGCACTGACCATTTTCGTCTGGGTGTTCCTGATGAACGCCATCGACCTGGTACCGGTGGACTGGATTCCGCAACTGGCCATGTTGATCTCGGGCGACCCGCACATTCCATTCCGTGCCGTTTCCACCACTGACCCGAATGCCACCCTGGGCATGGCCCTGTCGGTGTTCGCACTGATCATTTTCTACAGCATCAAGATCAAGGGCATCGGCGGCTTCATCGGCGAACTGACCCTGCATCCGTTCGGCAGCAAGAACATCTTCGTTCAAGCGCTGCTGATTCCGGTGAACTTCCTGCTGGAATTCGTGACCCTGATTGCCAAGCCGATCTCTCTGGCACTGCGTCTGTTCGGCAACATGTATGCCGGCGAACTGGTGTTCATCCTGATCGCCGTGATGTTCGGCAGCGGTCTGCTGTGGCTCAGCGGCATGGGTGTGGTTCTGCAATGGGCGTGGGCTGTGTTCCACATCCTGATCATCACCCTGCAGGCCTTTATCTTCATGATGCTGACCATCGTCTACCTGTCGATGGCGCACGAAGAGAACCATTAAGACCAGTCTCGACTAGTCTGATGTCCCTCTCGTTGCGGCGAGAGGGAGCCCGTCTCGGGCTCGATGAAACGATTTGTTTTACCGCTTTAATCTAAAAAACCTAAACCATACGACGTAAAAGTCGGGAGGAAAGATGGAAACTGTAGTTGGTCTAACCGCTATCGCTGTTGCACTGTTGATCGGCCTGGGCGCACTGGGTACCGCAATTGGTTTCGGCCTGCTGGGCGGCAAGTTCCTGGAAGGCGCTGCGCGTCAACCAGAAATGGTTCCAATGCTGCAAGTTAAAATGTTCATCGTTGCCGGTCTGCTCGACGCCGTAACCATGATCGGTGTTGGTATCGCTCTGTTCTTCACCTTCGCAAACCCCTTCGTTGGTCAACTCGCTGGCTAATCACTCGATTCTTCGAGTTGATTGGTGTGACGGACAACGAACGAGCGAGGTGTTGGCGTGAACATTAATGCAACCCTGATTGGCCAGTCCGTTGCGTTCTTAATTTTTGTATTGTTCTGCATGAAGTTCATTTGGCCTCCGGTCATTGCAGCTCTGCACGAACGTCAAAAGAAGATCGCGGATGGACTGGACGCTGCCAGCCGAGCAGCTCGTGACCTGGAACTGGCCCAAGATAAAGCGGGTCAGCAACTGCGCGAAGCTAAAGCTCAGGCAGCTGAAATCATTGAGCAAGCCAAGAAGCGCGGTTCTCAGATCGTCGACGAAGCCCGTGAACAGGCTCGTGTCGAAGCTGAACGTGTGAAGGCTCAGGCTCAGGCCGAGATCGAACAGGAACTGAACGGTGTCAAAGACGCGCTGCGCGCCCAATTGGGCAGCCTGGCAGTCAACGGCGCAGAGAAGATCCTGGGTGCCACAATCGATCAAAACGCGCACGCAGAGCTGGTTAACAAACTGGCTGCTGAAATTTAAGCGAGGGCGATCATGGCAGAACTGACCACGTTGGCCCGACCTTACGCTAAGGCGGCCTTCGAGCACGCTCAGGCCCACCAGCAGCTGGCCTCTTGGTCAGCCATGCTCGGCCTGGCTGCAGCGGTGTCACAAGATGACACCATGCAGCGCGTGCTTAAGGCCCCGCGACTGACGAGCGCAGAAAAGGCCAACACTTTTATCGAAGTGTGTGGCGACAAGTTTGATGCACAGGCACAGAATTTCATTCACGTTGCCGCCGAAAACGACCGTCTCCTGCTGTTGCCGGAGATCGCCGCTCTGTTCGACCTGTACAAGGCCGAGCAAGAGAAATCGGTGGATGTGGATGTAACCAGTGCGTTCGCATTGAACCAAGAACAGCAAGACAAACTCGCCAAGGTTCTCAGTGCACGGCTCGGCCGGGAAGTGCGACTGCACGCTGCGGAGGATGCCAGCCTTATTGGTGGCGTCGTAATCCGCGCCGGCGACCTGGTTATCGATGGCTCGATTCGCGGCAAACTCGCGAACCTTGCCGAAGCATTGAAATCTTGAGTTTGAAGGGGCAGCAGAGCAATGCAGCAACTCAATCCTTCCGAAATAAGTGAAATTATCAAGGGCCGCATCGACAAGCTCGATGTGACCTCCCAAGCCCGTAACGAAGGCACTGTCGTCAGCGTATCTGACGGCATCGTGCGGATTCACGGTCTGGCCGACGTCATGTACGGCGAGATGATCGAGTTTCCGGGCGGCGTCTACGGTATGGCCCTCAACCTGGAGCAAGACTCCGTAGGTGCCGTTGTATTGGGCGCGTACACCAGTCTGGCTGAAGGCATGAGCGCCAAGTGCACCGGCCGCATCCTCGAGGTTCCAGTTGGTAAGGAACTGCTGGGTCGCGTAGTCGACGCACTGGGTAACCCAGTTGACGGCAAAGGTCCGCTGAACAACACCGAGACCGACGCGGTCGAGAAAGTTGCTCCAGGCGTGATCTGGCGTAAGTCGGTAGACCAGCCTGTACAGACTGGCTACAAGGCTGTCGATGCCATGATCCCAGTCGGCCGTGGCCAGCGTGAGCTGATCATCGGTGACCGTCAGATCGGTAAGACCGCTCTGGCGATCGACGCGATCATCAACCAGAAAGACAGCGGCATTTTCTGCGTATACGTAGCGATCGGTCAGAAGCAATCGACCATCGCCAACGTGGTTCGCAAGCTGGAAGAAAACGGTGCACTGGCTAACACCATCATCGTTGCAGCGAGCGCTTCGGAATCTGCAGCACTGCAGTTCCTGGCTCCGTACTCCGGTTGCACCATGGGCGAATACTTCCGTGACCGCGGTGAAGACGCGCTGATCGTTTATGACGATCTGTCCAAGCAAGCAGTGGCCTACCGCCAGATTTCCCTGCTGCTGCGCCGTCCACCAGGCCGTGAAGCTTACCCAGGCGACGTGTTCTATCTCCACTCCCGTCTGCTGGAGCGCGCTTCCCGCGTTTCCGAAGAGTACGTAGAGAAGTTCACCAACGGCGCAGTGACTGGCAAGACCGGTTCCCTGACCGCTCTGCCGATCATCGAAACCCAGGCTGGCGACGTTTCCGCGTTCGTTCCGACCAACGTGATTTCCATCACCGACGGTCAGATCTTCCTGGAATCGGCCATGTTCAACTCCGGCATCCGTCCGGCTGTGAACGCCGGTGTTTCGGTATCCCGTGTGGGTGGTGCCGCTCAGACCAAGATCATCAAGAAGCTGTCCGGTGGTATCCGTACCGCTCTGGCTCAGTACCGTGAACTGGCGGCATTCGCCCAGTTCGCTTCTGACCTGGACGAAGCGACCCGTAAGCAACTTGAGCATGGTCAGCGCGTTACCGAGCTGATGAAGCAGAAGCAATATGCGCCGATGTCCATCGCCGACATGTCCTTGTCCCTGTACGCCGCTGAACGTGGCTTCCTGACGGACGTCGAGATTGCCAAAGTTGGTAGCTTCGAACAGGCCATGATTGCTTACTTCAACCGCGATCACGCCGACCTGATGGCGAAGATCAACGTGAAGGGTGACTTCAATGACGAAATCGACGCTGGCCTGAAAGCCGGTATCGAGAAGTTCAAAGCCACCCAAACCTGGTAAGCCGCAGCGGGAGCCGCAAGGCTCCCGCTTGCTAACCTGATAGGTGTTACATGGCAGGCGCAAAAGAGATTCGCAGTAAGATTGCGAGCATCAAAAGCACGCAAAAAATTACCAGCGCCATGGAAAAAGTGGCGGTCAGCAAAATGCGCAAGGCACAAATGCGCATGGCTGCTAGCCGTCCTTATGCGGAGCGCATCCGCCAGGTTATTGGTCATCTGGCCAACGCCAACCCGGAATATCGTCACCCGTTCATGATCGACCGTGCTATCAAGCGCGTCGGTTACGTTGTGGTGAGCAGTGACCGTGGTCTGTGTGGTGGCTTGAACACCAACCTGTTCAAGGCCCTGGTCAAGGACATGGCGGTAAACCGCGAACAAGGCGTCGAGATCGATCTGTGTGTGGTCGGTAGCAAGGGTGCGGCCTTCTTCCGCAACTTCGGCGGTAACGTCGTTGCAGCTATCAGCCATCTGGGTGAAGAGCCGTCGATCAATGATCTGATCGGCAGCGTCAAGGTGATGCTGGATGCGTACCTGGAAGGCCGGATTGACCGCCTGTCCGTGGTATCCAACAAGTTCATCAACACCATGACCCAGCAGCCGACCGTGGAGCAGTTGATTCCACTGGAGGCAACCCCGGATCAAGAACTCAAGCACCACTGGGACTACCTCTACGAACCGGATGCCAAGGAGCTGCTGGACGGCTTGATGGTCCGTTACGTGGAGTCGCAGGTCTACCAGGCGGTGGTCGAGAACAACGCAGCTGAACAAGCGGCGCGGATGATCGCAATGAAGAACGCTACCGACAACGCCGGTGATTTGATCAGCGATTTGCAGCTGATCTACAACAAGGCGCGTCAGGCTGCGATCACCCAAGAGATCTCGGAAATCGTCGGCGGCGCTGCCGCGGTTTAACGGTTCAAATATTCAGAGGATCCAGCTATGAGTAGCGGACGTATCGTTCAAATCATCGGCGCCGTTATCGACGTGGAATTTCCACGCGACAGCGTACCGAGCATCTACGACGCCTTGAAGGTTCAAGGCGCCGAAACCACTCTGGAAGTTCAGCAGCAGCTGGGCGACGGCGTGGTGCGTACCATTGCGATGGGCTCCACCGAAGGCTTGAAGCGCGGTCTGGACGTCAACAACACTGGCGCAGCCATCTCCGTACCGGTCGGTAAAGCGACCCTGGGCCGGATCATGGACGTACTGGGCAACCCAATCGACGAAGCCGGTCCTATCGGTGAAGAAGAGCGTTGGGGCATCCACCGTCCAGCACCTTCCTTCGCAGAACAGGCAGGCGGCAACGACCTGCTGGAAACCGGGATCAAGGTAATTGACCTGGTTTGCCCGTTCGCCAAGGGCGGTAAAGTCGGTCTGTTCGGTGGTGCCGGTGTAGGCAAGACCGTAAACATGATGGAACTGATCCGTAACATCGCCATCGAGCACAGCGGTTATTCCGTGTTCGCCGGTGTGGGTGAGCGTACTCGTGAGGGTAACGACTTCTACCACGAGATGAAGGACTCCAACGTTCTGGACAAAGTGGCACTGGTCTACGGCCAGATGAACGAGCCGCCGGGAAACCGTCTGCGCGTAGCCCTGACCGGCCTGACCATGGCCGAGAAGTTCCGTGACGAAGGTAACGACGTTCTGCTGTTCGTCGACAACATCTACCGTTACACCCTGGCCGGTACCGAAGTATCCGCACTGCTGGGCCGTATGCCTTCGGCAGTAGGCTACCAGCCGACCCTGGCTGAAGAGATGGGCGTTCTGCAAGAACGTATCACTTCGACCAAGCAAGGCTCGATCACCTCGATCCAAGCGGTATACGTACCTGCGGACGACTTGACCGACCCGTCGCCAGCGACCACCTTCGCCCACTTGGACGCCACCGTCGTTCTGTCCCGTGACATCGCTTCCCTGGGTATCTACCCTGCGGTAGACCCACTGGACTCGACCTCCCGTCAGCTGGACCCGAACGTGATCGGCAACGAACACTACGAGACCGCTCGCGGCGTTCAGTACGTACTGCAGCGTTACAAAGAGCTGAAGGACATCATTGCGATCCTGGGTATGGACGAGCTGTCGGAAACCGACAAGCAGTTGGTATCCCGCGCTCGTAAGATCCAGCGCTTCTTGTCGCAGCCGTTCTTCGTGGCTGAAGTCTTCACTGGTTCTCCAGGCAAATACGTTTCCCTGAAAGACACCATCGCTGGCTTCAAAGGCATCCTCAACGGTGACTACGACCACCTGCCAGAACAAGCGTTCTACATGGTCGGCGGCATCGACGAAGCGATCG
>NZ_MOAK01000027.1:73500-83093 GCF_003732485.1 Pseudomonas protegens | reverse complement strand
AAGCAGATGGCTATGACAGTCCATTGCGATATCGTCAGCGCGGAAGGGGAAATCTTCTCCGGTCTGGTGGAGATGGTGGTTGCGCACGGTGAACTGGGTGATCTTGGTATCGCTCTGGGTCACGCACCGCTGATCACCAACCTGAAGCCAGGTCCGATCCGCTTGATCAAGCAGGGCGGGGAAGCCGAGGTGTTCTACATCTCCGGTGGTTTCCTCGAGGTTCAGCCGAACATGGTCAAGGTTCTTGCCGACACCGTGCAACGTGCTGCCGACCTGGACGAAGCCTCCGCTCAGGAAGCCGTCAAGGCTGCTGAGAAGGCCCTGAATGAAAAAGGCGCAGATTTCGACTACGGTTCTGCTGCTGCACGTCTGGCCGAGGCCGCAGCTCAGCTGCGTACCGTCCAGCAGATCCGCAAGAAGTTCGGCGGCTAAGCCGCAGGCTTTCTGTGTGATTGATTAAAAAGGGTAGCCTCGGCTACCCTTTTTATTTTCCGCCATTCACCCCCTCTGGTCGCAGTCGCCGACCACCCAGGATTGGTAGCCAGTCATGTCTCTCGAAATCGTTATCCTCGCCGCGGGTCAAGGCACTCGCATGCGCTCGGCGCTGCCGAAGGTGCTTCATCCGGTCGCCGGCAATTCCATGCTCGGGCATGTTATCCACAGCGCCCGGCAACTCGATCCACAGCGCATCCACGTGGTGATCGGCCACGGTGCGGATGCGGTGCGTGAGCGTTTGGCGGCCGATGACCTGAATTTCGTGTTGCAGGACAAGCAGCTGGGCACCGGCCACGCGGTGGCCCAGGCCGTGCCTTTTATCACGGCTGACACGGTGCTGATCCTCTACGGCGACGTGCCGCTGATCGAAGTCGAGACCCTGCAGCGCCTGCTCAAGCAGGTGGGACCGGAACAACTGGGCCTGCTCACCGTCGAGCTGGACGACCCTACCGGCTATGGGCGCATCGTCCGTGACGCCCATGGCAAGGTCACCGCCATCGTCGAGCAGAAGGATGCTGACGAAGCCACCCGCGCCATCACCGAAGGCAACACCGGGATCCTCGCGGTGCCCGGCAAGCGCCTGGGCGACTGGACCGGCCGTCTGTCCAACAACAACGCCCAGGGCGAGTATTACCTGACCGACGTGATCGCCATGGCGGTCAGCGACGGCCTGATCGTCGCCACCGAGCAGCCCCATGACGCCATGGAAGTGCAGGGCGCCAACGACCGCAAGCAGTTGGCGGAACTGGAGCGTCACTACCAGCTGCGCGCGGCGCGCCGGCTGATGGCCCAGGGCGTGACCCTGCGCGACCCGGCACGCTTCGACGTGCGCGGCGAAGTCACTGTCGGCCGCGACGTGCTGATCGACATCAACGTGATTCTCGAAGGCCGAGTGGTGATCGAGGACGACGTGATCATTGGCCCCAACTGCGTGATCAAGGACAGCACCCTGCGCAAGGGTGTGGTGATCAAGGCCAACAGTCACCTCGACGGCGCGGTAATGGGCGAGGGCAGCGATGCCGGCCCGTTCGCCCGGCTGCGTCCCGGCACCGTGCTGGAGGCCAAGGCCCATGTGGGTAACTTTGTCGAACTGAAGAATGCCCACCTGGGGCAGGGCGCCAAGGCCGGTCACCTGACCTACCTGGGCGACGCGGTGATCGGCGCCCGCACCAACATCGGCGCCGGCACCATCACCTGCAACTACGATGGGGTGAACAAGCACAAGACCGTCATGGGCGAAGACGTGTTCATCGGTTCCAACAACTCCCTGGTGGCGCCTGTGGATATCTTGTCCGGTGCCACCACGGCCGCCGGTTCCACCATCACCCAGAACGTGGCGCCAGCCCAACTGGCGGTAGGCCGGGCCCGGCAGAAGAACATCGACGGCTGGAAGCGGCCGGAGAAGATCAAGAAGGACTGAAGTTATCCACAACCGTGGAGTCCTGTTCGCCGGCAAGCCGGCTCCTGCACCGATTGGTAGGAGCCGGCTTGCCGGCGAATTTTTTCACCTCCCCCGCTTGACGAAGTTTCGATCATAGGTTTTTATTGCGCCTGTTATCTTTCGAATCGAAACTTAAGCCGCCATGTCGAAGCGCAACACTCCCCAACGTCGCCACAATATCCTTGCCTTGCTCAATGAACAGGGCGAAGTGAGCGTTGATGCCTTGGCCAAGCGTTTCGAAACCTCTGAAGTTACGATTCGAAAGGACTTGGCCGCTCTGGAAAGCAATGGCCTGCTGCTGCGTCGTTACGGCGGCGCCATCACCATGCCCCAGGAACTGGTCAGCGACCTTGGCCAGCCTGTGTCCCTCTACAAGCAGGCGATTGCCCGGGCAGCGGTACAGCGCATCCGTGAACACGCACGAATCATCATCGACAGTGGCAGCACCACCGCCGCCATGATCCCCGAACTGGGCCAGCAACCGGGCCTGGTGGTCATGACCAACTCCCTGAATGTGGCCAATGCCCTGAGCGAGCTGGAACATGAGCCGGTGCTGTTGATGACCGGCGGTACCTGGGACCCCCATTCCGAGTCCTTCCAGGGCCAGGTGGCTGAACAGGTTCTACGCTCATACGACTTCGACCAGCTGTTTATCGGTGCCGACGGTATCGATCTGGCCCGCGGCACCACCACCTTCAATGAGTTGCTGGGGTTGAGCCGGGTCATGGCCGAAGTGGCTCGCGAAGTGGTGGTGATGGTCGAATCCGACAAGATCGGCCGCAAGATTCCCAACCTGGAGCTGCCATGGAGCAGCGTCCATACCCTTATTACCGATGATCGCCTGCCCTTTGAGGTCCGCGACCAAATCCAGGCCCGCGGCATAACTCTGATTTGCGCGGCTGTCAGCTAGGAGAGAAACCATGTGTGGAATTGTTGGCGCCGTTGCTGAACGCAATATCACCGCCATTTTGCTGGAAGGCCTCAAGCGCCTCGAATACCGCGGCTACGACAGCGCCGGTGTAGCGGTCTACACCAACGCCGGCAAGCTTGAGCGCATGCGCCGCCCGGGCAAGGTCAGCGAACTGGAACAGGCTCTGGCCAGCGAGCCGCTGGTCGGCCGTCTGGGCATCGCCCACACCCGCTGGGCCACCCACGGCGCGCCGTGCGAGCGTAACGCCCACCCGCATTTCTCCGGCGACCTGGCGATCGTGCACAACGGCATCATCGAGAACCACGAAGCCCTGCGCGCGCAGCTCAGCGCCTTGGGCTACGCGTTCACCTCGGACACCGACACCGAAGTCATCGCCCACCTGCTGAACCACAAGCTCAAGGACCTGGGCGACCTCACCGTGGCTCTCAAGGCTACCGTCAAGGAGCTGCACGGCGCCTATGGCCTGGCGGTGATCAGCGCCAGCCAGCCGGACCGCCTGGTCGCTGCCCGCAGCGGCAGCCCGCTGGTGATCGGCCTGGGCCTGGGGGAAAACTTCCTCGCCTCCGACCAACTGGCCCTGCGCCAGGTCACCGACCGCTTCATGTACTTGGAAGAAGGCGACATCGCCGAAATCCGCCGCGACAGCGTGCAGATCTGGGACGTCGACGGCAAGGCCGTGGAACGCGAAGCGGTGCAGTACCGCGACGGTGCCGAAGCGGCGGAGAAGGGCGAGTTCCGTCACTTCATGCTCAAGGAAATCCACGAACAGCCGTCCGTGGTGCAGCGCACCCTGGAAGGTCGCCTGAGCGCCAATCAGGTGCTGGTCCAGGCCTTCGGTCCACAAGCCGCCGAGCTGTTCGCCAAGGTGCGCAATGTCCAGATCGTCGCCTGCGGCACCAGCTACCATGCCGGTATGGTCGCCCGTTACTGGCTGGAAGAACTGGCCGGCATCCCCTGCCAGGTAGAAGTGGCCAGCGAGTTCCGCTACCGCAAGGTGGTGGTGCAGCCCGACACCCTGTTCGTGACCATCTCCCAGTCCGGCGAAACCGCCGATACCCTGGCGGCCTTGCGCAATGCCAAAGAGCTGGGCTTCCTCGCCAGCCTGGCGATCTGCAACGTCGGCATCAGCTCATTGGTGCGTGAATCCGACCTGACCCTGCTGACCCAGGCCGGGCGCGAAATCGGCGTGGCCTCCACCAAGGCCTTCACCACCCAATTGGTGGGCCTGCTGTTGCTGACCCTGTCCCTGGGTCAGGTACGTGGCACCCTGGCCGCCGGCGTCGAAGCCGAGCTGGTGGAAGAGCTGCGCCGCCTGCCGATCCGTCTGGGCGAAGCCTTGGCCATGGACGGTGTGGTGGAGAAGACCGCCGAGCTATTTGCCGACAAGCACCACACCCTGTTCCTCGGCCGTGGCGCCCAGTACCCGGTGGCGATGGAAGGTTCGCTCAAGCTCAAGGAGATTTCCTACATCCACGCCGAAGCCTATCCGGCCGGTGAGCTCAAGCACGGCCCGCTGGCGCTTGTGGATAACGACATGCCGGTGGTTACCGTGGCGCCGAACAACGAGCTGTTGGAAAAACTCAAATCCAACCTGCAGGAAGTGCGTGCCCGTGGCGGCGAGCTGATCGTGTTTGCCGACGAACAAGCCGGCATGACCAATGGCGAAGGCACCCACGTGATCCAGATGCCGCACATCCACGACATCCTCTCGCCGATCCTCTACACCATCCCGCTGCAGTTGCTGTCCTACTACGTCGCCGTGCTCAAGGGCACTGACGTTGACCAGCCGCGCAACCTGGCCAAGTCGGTGACCGTGGAGTGAGTTATCCACAGCTTTCTGCGAGATGGATTTAGATAATAAAAACTGTCGCCGTGTGAAAGGGAGCCGGCTTGCGGCTCCCTCCATTGATGGATCCCCTGCTTGCCGGTTACCTATCCGGCAGCCCTGAACCTGCGCATTCCGACGCTTTTGCATATTCAGTCCGATGAGTCGCTGACTTCGTATGTGAGGCGAAGCCTTCTTCTCAATGGACGCGCCTGAAAGCCCGTTCTGAAGGCATGGCTGGTGCTGTACGAAGCAAGTCAGCAGCTCTCGTACCGCTGAACCTCGACCTCCTCTAACGCCGACTATCGGAACATCCGGCGACCGGTTCTGAGAGTTATCTGATGTCCAGCGCCCTTTCAGTTGATTAGGCTGCAACGCTCCTTGATCACTCCGTATAGTTCTCTTCATGAGGCGTTTAAAACTTCAGTGCCCTCTGATTACTCTGGTTTTGGCGACGTTGCGCTCCAAACCACGGACAATGCGGTGCAACATCGGCTTGAATCAGTGCCAGACCGGGATCAAGAAAATGACCTACTCGCTCAAGGCCACCACCCCGGTCATCGACGCCGTAAAAGGTATCGTCGCGCTCAACAACAACTCCACTGCCAAGGGCATCGGCCTGCAATTGATGAATGACGTCGGGCAGCCCATGGCACTGGATGCCACCTACCCGTTCGACGCTTTCACCACTACTGGCACCAATTTCAATATCCCCTTGTCCGCGTCGTATTACCGCTTGGCGACGGAGGAACTCAAGGCCGGTAGTGCCAATACCGAAGTCACCTTTATCGTGAATTACCTGTAACAAACTAAGGAGCGTTCGTTCTTCTTCGGTTTCTGGCCGTCCCTGGTGGGTATTCTCGGCGGGCTGTACAACTTCCTGCTGTTTTAAAATCATCAGCAGCTGTTCGACATTGTCTGGGAATTGAGCAGTAGTGCCAAAACCCTCGACATTCAGAAAGTATCGGCGCTGAGCAAGCAGGAAGTGCCCGGAAGTTAGGGGCTTACCGCATAGAACGCGAATTGTTCAACTAATGGAATATGAGGTGAATCCATAAGCCTGGTGGCTTTTGAGAGTTTTCTTGTTCTCTACTGAGAGCTGGAACTTTATCGTGTTGTTTTTAATCCACCAATGGTGAACAACATGAAGAAACTGTCTCGCACACTTCTGGCTCTTTCAATGCTCGCTGCTGCAGGTAATGCCCTGGCAGAGGATCCGCCTGTATCAGTCAAGGCCGGTTCCGGCACCATCAACTTCACCGGCACTATCAACAACGATGCCTGTTCGGTTGAAGGTGCAGGGAAGGAAAAAACCATTTCGGTCGACATGGGTGAAGTGTCGATCAAAGACATGGGCACCGCCACTGCACCTAAAGGCAACGGCACGCTGAGCGTTGAGAACTTCAACATGAAGATCAACTGCAATGCCGGCACCAAAGTGTCGATGACCTTCGAACCGACCTCTGGTCTGGGTTCGGGCCTCGTTGCCGGCACCAAAGTGCTGCGCCTGATTGACGGTTTGGGGGCTGCGAAAGGCATCGGTATCGCCTTGCTTGATTCCAATGGCGAGGTGATCGACTTGAGGTCGGAGAGCACGGCGAAGATCGAGAACACTCTGCAAGGCAGCGACACTACGCTGAAATTCTCAGCGGCCTACGTCACCACTGTCGATCCGGCAACGGCCGTTCCCGGTCGCGGTGACGCCACCCTGCCGTTCACGCTGCGTTACGAGTAACTCGCGCGAACGCCTCAAGTCTGGTGCGGGGCCGATTGGCCCTGCGCTGTCATTCAATTGCGCGGTACCCCTCATGTTTTATCGTCATTCATTGTCTTTTTGCGTAGGCCTTTTGGGCCTGTTCGTGGCCAATCTGGCCATGGCCGGTATTTCATTGAGCAGCACTCGCGTGGTCTTCGATGGCCAGCACAAAGAAGCAGGTATCACCGTGCGTAACAGCGGTGAAGCTGTATTGATCCAGTCCTGGATCGACACCGATTCCACTGACAACGCCTCTGTACCCTTTGCTGTCACACCGCCATTGGTGCGTGTCGGCGGTGATGAGCAGCAAATATTGCGAGTGATCTACGAAGGTACGGGCATGCCGACCGATCGCGAGTCGGTAGTGTGGCTCAATGTGCAGGAAATCCCTCAGGCGTCGAAAGTCCAAAACACCTTGCAGCTTGCCGTGCGTCAGCGCATCAAGGTGTTTTTCCGCCCGCCAGAATTGAAAAACGATGCTTACCTGGCACCGACCGAGCTGACATGGCAACTGAAAGAGCGCGGTGGAAAAAGTGTTCTGGTGGTGAATAACACCGGCAAGTATCACGTGTCGATTGCTGAAATAACACTGCAATCCGGCGCACTCAGTGAACATCCATTTGATTCGATGATGATCGCTCCCGGTGAGCAAAAAGAGCTCGCTCTCAAAAAGCTTCACCACACCAATACGGCCCGACTTTTGTTCAGCAGTATTAATGACTATGGCGCACAAGATCGTTATAGCGCGCAACTTTCAAACAGCACAGATACCCGAGCCAGTTTGAATAAAGAATCCCCATAAGTTACCTGCCGCTGTCAAAGCTGCAGTTTCACTGTATTTCTCTTCGCTCCGTTAGTTCGCATCGGAGGTGATATAGGGTCCCTGAATGTTATTATTCAAGCGCGACAGATTGGTGCCGTTATTTATGGTCCTCGTGTTCAGCACGACCTGCCGTGCCGAAGGCGATGAGCAATTCAGTACATCATTTCTCAAAGGCGCCGCTTCCTCCGTCGATCTGCAATCACTGCTCGCCAACAGCCGCGTGCTCCCCGGTATCTACCGGGTAGACCTCTACGGCAACGAAACCTTGGTCGGCCGTCGCGATATCGACTTCCGTCATCGCCCTGACACGGGCAAAGTCGAAGCTTGCCTGACGTTGGAGATGGTGCAGCAGCTGGGTGTAGACATCGGCAAACTGCAAGCCGCCGGCAAACTGGTTGGCGACGACCCGAACGCTTGTCTCGATCTGCCCGCGTTGATCGAGAATGCCTCCGTGCGTTACGACGTGCCACGCTTGCGCCTGATGGTCAGTGTTCCGCAACGCGACATGGAACGTGGCCGGCGCGGCTATGTCGACCAGGCCTTGTGGGACGAAGGTGTGCCCGCAGCATTTATCAACTACCAATTGAGCAGCAGCCGCAACAGCACCCAGGTTGGAAACACACTGTCCAATAACCTGGGTTTGCGCAACGGTATCAACCTGGGTGGCTGGCGGTTGCGTAACGAATCGAACTTCAACAGCAGCACCGGCCGCCCCAGCGTCTTCAAGAGCAACCGCAGCTACCTGCAACATGACGTAACCGCCCTGAAGGGCCAGTTCAGCGCCGGGGATATATTTTCCGATGCCGACCTGTTCGACAGCGTGCGCTATCGCGGCCTGAAACTGGCTTCCGACGACGGCATGCGTGCTGACAGTGAGCGTGGTTATGCTCCGGTCATTCGCGGCATTGCGCAGTCCAGTGCCACCGTGGAGATTCGCCAGAACGACTACATCCTCTACACCGCCAATGTGCCGCCGGGTCCCTTCGAGATCAGTGATATCTATCCCAGCGGTTCCAACGGCGACCTCGAAGTGACGATTATCGAAGCTGACGGTCAGCGCCGGGTGATGGTGCAAGCGTTTTCCAGCCTGCCGATCATGGTGCGCCAAGGCCAGCTCAAATACAGCGTCTCGGCCGGCCGATACAATAGCAACAGCGATGACATGCAGACGCCGCAGTTTGTCAGCAGTACGCTGGCGTATGGCGTCAGCAGCAACTTGTCCGGGATTGTCGGTGTACAGGCGACGGAAGATTTCCAGGCGTTGTCCTTGGGCGCAGGTCGCAATACTCCCATTGGTGCGGTCTCGCTGGACGTAACCCATTCCAGCAGTCGCACCTTCGGCCAGACGGTCAAGGGCAACAGTTTGCGCGCGTTGTATGCCAAAACGTTCACCGGAACCGATACCAACTTCACGCTCGCCGCCTACCGCTATTCGACCGAAGGCTATCGCACCCTCACCGACCACGTTGAAGAACTGAGCAGCGATGGCCAGAAACGCACCGGCAACTCGAAAACCCGCACCGACCTGACCGTCAACCAGAGCCTGGGGCCTAACCAGCAATACGGTAGCGTCTACGTCAACGCCAGCGACCAGCGTTACTGGACGCGCGGTGGTTCGCAAAGCCTGTCGGCGGGTTACAGCAACTATTGGGGGGATGTGAGTTACAACCTCGGGGTCACCTACTCCAAGGATGTCGGCAACTACGGGCCGTCGAACGATAACACGCTGGTCAACCTGTCCGTGTCGTTCCCCCTTGGCTCAAAACCCCGTGCGCCACGGGCCTTTGTTTCCGCCAGCTCGCAGAAATCCGACAACACCACACAGGTCGGCATCAACGGCTATCTGACGGAGAACAGCGACACCTATTACTCGGTGCAAAGCGGAAACAGCAGCACCGGCGGCAGTACCGGTTCGGTCAACCTCAGTACCCGCACGTCGGTGATGGATATCAGTGCCGGTTACAGCCAGGGGCGCGGTTACGACTCGCAAAACCTTAACCTGGCAGGTTCGGTCGTGGGTCATGCCGGAGGGATCAACCTGGGACAAACTGTGGGTGAGACGTTCGCGCTGGCGCAGGTCGAAGGGACGAAAGGCGTAAAAATCGGTAGCTTCTCCGGGGCCAGAACCGGCAGTAACGGCTTCGCGGTGGTGCCCAACGCACAACCCTATCGCGTGAACTGGATCAACCTGGACACCCGTGACCTGGACAGCGATATCGAAATCGAGAGTGCGACCCAGCAAGTGGTGCCACGACGCGGTGCAGTGGTGCTGGCACGTTACGCCAGCAAGACCGGGCGGCGTGTGCAGTTCGCGCTGTTCGA
>NZ_MOAK01000027.1:63939-73458 GCF_003732485.1 Pseudomonas protegens | reverse complement strand
AGCAGATTGCGATTGCCGACCCCACCGGCAAGGCGTTGGCCTTGATTGAAGCCGACACCGGCAGCCTCTTCATCGTCTGGGAAAACCAACGGTGTGAAGCGCCTTATGCGCTGCCCAACCGCAACAAGGCTCTGAACTACGAGCGGGTGTCGCTGGTGTGCGGACCCTTTCAAAAATAGACGATGTCCGGCCAGAGACCTTTCGCCTTTGAGAGTACACAAGACGACTTGCGGCTCGTCGCATCAGCGGATGCATTCGATGTGACGGGAAATCCCGCCAGTTGGTATAAGGCTAAGCCGTCAGACCTTACTCTTGTCGATGCTGCCGGAGAGCTTATGAAGCTGCGCTTGATTCATGGATGGACGATGGTCCTGATGCTGGTTGTCCTGCTGCTGGGCGGGCTGACCCCGGTGCTGTCCAACAGCCTGTTGCTGCTGAAGGACCGGGCCAACTTCATTCCCGCTGAATCCTCCATCTGGACCTTTGAGCCGACTTTGATCAATCAGGGTTCTTCTTCCTATTGGCTGTACGGGGAAGATTGGCACTACTACTTCTATTTTTCCTACGCCGAAGATCAGCCCTACCGGCTGATTGCCAAGAACAACCCGTGCCCGGGGTTCGATCGGCATGACGTCGGCACCTGGTGTATCCCCTGAAGCCAGGCCCCTGGATTATGCTGCGGGCTCGCGGCGCTCACCGGGCAGGCGCCGGCAGCTGAGGTAGGGCATGGACAGGTTCCAGGAAATGCAGGTGTTCGTTTGCGTCGCTCAGGAGCAGGGCTTCGCTGCTGCCGCTCGGCGCCTGAGCCTGTCGGCCGCGAGCGTGACCCGAGCCGTCGCTGCGCTGGAGCAGCGCATCGGTACTCAGTTGTTGATCCGCACCACCCGCAGCGTGCATTTGAGTGAAGCCGGGCAAGGCTACCTGGAGGATTGCCGGCGCATTCTGGCCGAGGTCCAGGACGCCGAGGCTTCGGCCGCCGGCATCCATGCCCAGCCTCGGGGCCAGTTGACCCTGACTGCGCCGGTGCTGTTCGGTGACCTGTTCGTCACCCCGCTGCTGGTGCGCTACCTGCAACGTTATCCACAGGTCAGGGTCAACGCCCTGCTGCTGGACCGGGTGGCGAGCATGGTGGAGGAGGGCATCGACGTGGCGATACGCATCGGCGAGTTGCCCGACAGTGGCCAGCACAGCGTCCGAGTCGGTGAGGTGCGCCGCGTTGTCTGCGCCGCGCCGGAGTTTCTTGCCGTCCATGGACGTCCCCAGCATCCCGATGACCTGCGCCAGGCGCCGGTGATCGCGCCGTCGTCCGTGGGCCAGGCGCGCAACTGGCAGTTCAACGATGGCGGTCGGCCCTTGAGCATTCGGCCCGAGCCGCGGTTGCTGGTGAGTGCCAACCAGGCAGCCATCAGCGCTGCCTGTCTGGGGTTGGGCCTGACCCGGGTGCTGTCCTATCAGGTTGCCGACAAAGTCGCGGCCGGGCAGTTGGAGATTGTCCTCCAGGCCTTCGAGCTGGCGCCCTTGCCGATCCATGTGGTGTACCAGGGCGGGCGCAAGGCGCCGGCGCGGGTGCGCAGCTTCGTCGACTTCGCCGTGCAGGCCCTGCGAGAGCATCCATCGCTCAATCCTTGATCAGCGTTATTGCGCTGGATGAAATGATGGATTGCGATTTCTGGTGATTCTGTTGTTTTTCCCCAGGGATCAAGATGGGGCTCCCGGCGCGGCACTTCGACCGCGCTCCTGCTCGCGGAGTCCACCATGTCCCTGCTGCCCATCAAGTTCTACAACTTTCCCCGTTCCGGGCATGCCCATCGGGTCGAGCTGATGCTGTCCCTGCTGGACCTGCCCAGCGAAACCATCTTTGTCGACCTGGCCAAGGGCGCTCACAAGCAGGCGGATTTCCTGGCCCTCAATCCCTTTGGCCAGGTGCCGGTGATCGATGACCAGGGCGTGGTGGTGGCGGACTCCAATGCGATCCTAGTGTATCTGGCGCAACGCTACGGTCGCGGTCGCTGGCTGCCCACCGACCCGGAGGGGGCTGCCCAAGTGCAGCGCTGGCTGTCGGTGGCGGCGGGACCGATCGCTTTCGGACCGGCAGCTGCGCGGCTGATCACCGTGTTTGGTGCGTCCTTCAATGCCGAGGAAGTCATCGCCCGTTCCCACGTGCTGCTCAAGGTCATGGACCAGGAACTGGCGAGCCGGCCCTTCCTGGTGGGGCAGCAGGCGAGCATTGCCGATGTCGCGGGCTACAGCTACATCGCCCACGCTCCGGAGGGCAATGTGTCCCTGGCCGATTACCCCCATGTACGGGCCTGGCTGCAGCGTATCGAAGCCTTGCCCGGCTTTGTCCCCATGCCATCCACGGCAGCGGGTTTGAAAAGCGCCTGAAGAGCCACTCAGCGGAGGCCGCCACATGAGCACCCATTCACCCTGGCATGCCGGCGAACGGCAACTGCAGATCCAGGCAGGGGTGGCCGAGCGCATGGAAGCCTTCGGCGCCAAAGTCATCCGTCCTGCCATGCCCGAGCAGCACCAGCAGTTCTACGGACAACTGCCGTTCATCCTGGTGGGCGCGGTGGATGCCCACGGCGATCCCTGGGCGAGCCTGCTTGAAGGTCCGCCCGGTTTTGCCCAGGCCCCGCAAGCCACGCTGCTGCGCCTCGACAGCCTGCCGGCTGCCGATGATCCGCTGCAATTGCAGGAAGGTGCGGCATTGGGACTGTTGGGGATCGAGCTGCATACCCGGCGACGCAATCGTCTCAACGGCCGCATCGGTGGGCTCGATAGCCGGGGCTTTTGCCTCAGGGTGCAGCAGTCGTTCGGCAACTGCCCACGCTACATCCAGTTGCGCGATCTGCAGCGTGTGCCCTTGAGCGATCCGGCCAGCCGCCCAGCCCAGCACCGACAGGACCTGGACCCGGCGGCCCGGGCCCTGATCGGCGCCGCCGATACCTTCTTCGTCGCCAGCTATGTCGATGTGCAAGGCCAGCGTGCGGTGGATGTTTCCCATCGTGGCGGCCCGGCCGGGTTCGTTCGGGTCGAAGGCAACTGCCTGACCATCCCGGATTTCGCCGGCAACCTGCACTTCAATACCCTGGGCAACCTGCTGCTCAATCCCCGGGCGGGTTTGCTGTTCATCGACTTTCACAGTGGCGAGTTGCTGCAACTCAGTGGGCGCACCGAAATCATCTCAGGCGGCCCATTGGTCAGCACCTTTCAGGGGGCCGAGCGCGTGTGGCGCTTTACCGTGGAGCGGCTGGTCCGGCGGCCGGCAGCCCTGTCCCTGCGAGGGTTGTAACGGGCCCTGGGCGCCTGCAGAAAAAAGTCCTCGCCAGCGATTGCCGCCAGCCTCGGCCCTGCGTAGGCTGGCGCGATCTCAAGGCTGATCATCTGCAGAGCGCCCGGCATGCCAGGGCTTTGTTGCGTTAAAGGGAATCAACGATTCATGCTGCCCCGGGTCCTGCTCCGCCTCTTCGCCTTATTGCTCTGCCCGGTGCTGCTCAGCGCCTGCCGCAACCAAGACGCCCCCCCTCTGGATCAACAACTCTACATCTGGCAACGGCAGTGGACGCCCGCCCACGCCGACGCTCTGGCCGGTTCCCGGGCCGACTTTTCCACAGCCCGGGTCCTGGCCCTGCAGGCTTTTCCACAGGCCGGCTGGAGCCGCGCACGGATCGACGCCGCCTTGCTCAAGCAGGATGCTCGTCCACTGATCGCGGTGATCCGCCTCGACGGGCAACTGCCGTCCCTGGATCAGGACGAGATCATCCGTCAGGTCCAGCAACTGCTGACGGATTGGCAGGAGCAGGGCCTGACCCTGGCCGGGATCGAGATCGACCACGATGCCGGCACCGCGCGATTGCCCGCCTACGCCATGTTGCTTGAGCGCTTGCGGGCTGTGCTGCCGAGCCAACTGGCCCTGAGCATCACCGCCTTGCCGGCCTGGCTCGACAGTCGCGAGTTGCCGGGCCTGCTGGCCAAGGTCGACAGCAGCGTGCTGCAGGTGCACGCCGTGAGTGATCCTCGGCACGGCCTGTTCGATCCGCAACAAGCCGAGCAGTGGGCCAGGCGTTGGGCGCGTATCAGCGACAAACCCTTCTACCTGGCCTTGCCCGCCTACGGCGTCGCCTTGCTCCCCGCTGCCGAAGGCGCGCCCCTGGTGGAAAGCGAGGCGCCGCTGCGACGGAGCGGTCAGCGCCAGGAGCTGATGGCCGACCCCGAGCAACTGAGCCGGTTGGCCAGGACCTTGCGCAACGACCCGCCGCCGCATCTGGCCGGCCTGATCTGGTTTCGCCTGCCTCTCAAGGGCGATGTGCGGGCCTGGAGCCTGGACACCCTGCGGGCGGTGGCCCGGGGCGATGCCCTGGCCGGCGAGCTGGGCATCCGCCTGGATGAACAGGACGGCCTGTTCGACATCCGCTTGAGCAACGCGGGCAACCTCGATCGGCCCTTGCCTGAACAACTGACCCTGGCCGTTGCCCAATGCGACGGATTCGACGGGCTGGGCGGTTATTCCGCACAGCTGCGCGACGGCCAACTGCTGTTGACCCGGCAACAGAGCGGCCGCCTGGTCGCAGGCGCCAGCCGCGCCGTGGGCTGGGCCCGCTGTACAAAAATCGACCAAGGAGCTGCGCATGTTCGTCCCTAGATCCCGTTACCTGCTGTGCCTGAGCCTGTGCCTGCCCCTGGCTCCGGCCCTGGCCTGCGGACCGACTTTCCCCATGCGCCTGCTGAACGACCGCCCACAGACGCTGGCGCAGCTGCCCGAAGGCAGTTTCCAGTTCGAAATCAGCCGCCTGGGTCAGCCCATCGCCGGGCTCATGCCGGTCGCCAACAACGGCTTCAGTGTCGATTACAGCCTGCCTGACAGCTATTCGGTGCAAGAGCGTAACTGGGCCGAACAGCAAGGGCTGGACCAGGCTCAGCAAACCCTGGTCGGCCAGTTGCGCAAGCTCAACGACGCACGCGTGGCGGAGCAACAAGGGGCCAGCCTGCCGCCGGAGATCAACCTCTACACCGCGGGCGCCGTGGCTTTCGGCGCCGGGGATCATGAGCTGGCGGCGGAGTATTTCCGCAAGGTGCTGGCGCTGCCCGCCGAGCAGCGCGCCTTGCGCAGCACCTGGGCCGCCTATTCCCTGGGGCGGGCCCTGTCCTTTGTCAGCGAGCAAGCCAACGAACTGGACGATCAGGGTCGGCGCGACATGCGACAGGCGGCGCGCCAGGCATTCGCCCAGACCCGTCAGCTGAGCATCGACGCCTTCAGCGACCCCCTGAGCCTGGGCGTCGCCAGCCTGGGAGAGGAGGCCCGTATCCTCAAGGATCAGAACGACTGGAGCCAGGCCATCGATCTGTATGCCATCCAGAACCAGCTGGGTTCGGACGTCGGCTACAGCTCCCTGAAGCAGGTGGTGGGCGAACTGAGCGGCCTGCCGGCCGCGCAATTGCTGGAGCAGCTCAAGCATCCTTCCGTAGCCCGCTTGCTCACTGCCTCATTGATCTCGCACCAGGCCTGGTCTTTCGGCGAGCGGCCCGAGTCGGAGGTGAAACTGATCAAGCTGCTGAGCCAGGGCACTGCGGGCAGCTTCGACAACGCCGACCGGCTGGCGGCGCTGAATTACCAGAATGGCGATTTCACCACCGCCAAGCAGTTGCTCGAGCATGCCGACGATGGCGGCCTGGCCTGGTGGCTGCGGGCCAAGATGGCCCTGCGTGATGGCGACAAGGTCGCCGCCGCCGCGGCTTATGCCAAGGCCGCCGCGGCCTTTCCCCGAGACGAGAGCTGGGGCTTTCGCGGCGACTATGACGGTAACTACGAAGACCTCAAGCCCGGTTGCCGGGTAGAAGGCGAAAGCGCCCTGCTGGCCCTGGATCGCGGCGACTACGTGCAAGCCTTCGAACTGCTCTACCGCAGTGGCGAGATCTACTGGCACGACGCGGCCACGGTGGCGGAGCGGGTGCTGACCCTGGATGAACTCAAGCAGTTCATCGATACCCAGGTACCGGCACCGCCACCGACGCCCAAGCCGGAATACTCCTACTACGAGAGCCTGCCGCTCGCCGCCCAACTGCGTGAAGTGCTGGGTCGCCGCCTGTTGCGCGAAGGCCGCTACGAAGAGGGTTGGGGTTACTTCGACAGCCCGGAGCGCAAGGCCATCGCCAAGGCTTACGGCGAATACCGGCGCAGTGCCGAGTCGGCCTGGCTGCCCACACGCCGGGCAGAGGCCTTTTACCAGGCCGGCAAGCTGGCCCGTGCCTCGGGGATGGAGATCCTGGGTTACGAAATGGGCCCGGACTACCACAGCCTCTGGGGCAGCTACAGCCTGGAGATCCCACCGGTGCAGGTCGGGCCCTTTATCAGTGCCGACGAAGTGCAGCGTCAGCAAGCCACCACCGCCGAGCCCGACGTGCGTTACCACTACCGCTACCTGGCCGGGGAACTGGGCAACCAGGCTGCGGACTTCCTGCCTCACACCAGCCAGGCCTATGCCGCGGTGTTGTGCAAGGCGGCGCGCTGGACCCGTGGCAGCGATGCCGAGATCGCCTACTACCAGCGCTATGTGGAAAACGGTCCCTTTGTGGAATGGGCCGGCAACTTTGGCATGAACTGCCAGGAACCGGACTTCGCCAGCGCCAACAAGCGTTACCTGACCCAGTGGCTGGACGCATCCCGTTCGGCCCTGGTGCAGCACAAGCTGGCAGCGGTTGGTGGCGGTGGCGTCCTGCTGGCTGGCGCCTACCTGCTGTGGCGCCGCCGCCGAACGGCCTGATGGCGCCCTGGGGGCTTTCAGCGGCACGCGCGCCACTGAGGTGGGGCTGGGCTCAGGCCTGCTGGACGAAGGTCAGGCGCAAGGCAAAGCCGATCAGCAGGCTGCCGAACAGCCATTGCTGCAAGCGCTGGGCCGAGGGGCTGCGCTGCATCCAGCGGCCCAGCCCGGCACCGGCCAGGGCGTAGCAGCAGTCGAACAGTCCGCCCACCGCCACCAGCAACACACCCAGGGTGACGAATTGGGGGGCTACCGCGCCGGCTTGGGGATCGATGAACTGCGGCAGCAGCACCGAGCAGAACAGCAGCGCCTTGGGGTTCAGCAGGTTGGTCAGCAGGCCACGCTGGATCGCCTGACGCCAGCGCAGGGGCGTGGCCGCCGCGCTGGCGCTGTCGAGGTTGGGCAACAGGTTGGCCCGCAGGCACTGGATACCGATCCACAGCAGGTAGGCGGCGCCCGCCAGGCGTACCACATCGAAGGTCCAGGGAGCGGCCTTGAACAGCGCCGCCAGGCCCAGGGCGGCCAGGGCCACATGACAGCCGCGGGAGACAGCCAGTCCCAGGGCCGTGGCCAGCGCCTGGGCCTTGCCCTGGCGGGCACCGGTCTGCAGCAGCAGGATCATGTCGGGCCCGGGCAGCAGGTAGACCACCGCCAGAGCCAGGAAATACATCCACAGTTGCGCCACCTTGCACCCCATTCGTTGTCGAGTCGGTGCGCCCAGTTTAGAGCCGCAGGGGCAGGCAGGTGCTTGCGTAATCAACCAGCAAGACGGCGGAAATTGGCATAATCTTCCAACTTTCAATGGGCTGACCATGCGGATATGCCAAACATGAAACTCGATGCCTACGACCGCAAGATCCTCGCCGCCCTGCAGCGCGACGGCCGCCTGAGCAATGTGCAACTGGCGGAGGAGATCGGCCTGTCGCCGTCACCCTGTTTGCGCCGGGTGCGGATGCTGGAGGAGGCCGGAGTGATCCGTGGCTACCAGGCGACCCTGGACCGGGATGAAGTGGGGCTGGGGCTGACGGTGTTCGTCGGGGTCAAGGTGGAGCGGCACAACGACGCCGAGGCCGAAGCCTTCCGCCAGGCGGTGTTGCAATTGCCGGAGGTGATCTCGGCGTTCCTGGTATCCGGCGAATCGGACTTCCTGCTGCAGGTGGTGGTCCCGGACCTGCGCGGTTACGACCGCTTCCTGACCGGCCACTTGCTGAAGATCCCCGGGGTCAGCGATATCCGTAGCAACTTTGCGATTCACACGGTGAAAACCCCGGGGCCCCTGCCATTGGGGCACCTGCCCAGCTGAGGAGCTGTTGTGGCGAGCAAGCTCGCTCGCCACGGTGGTTCAGGTCCACCAGTAGCGCACGAGGTGGAAGAAGATCGGCGCGGCGAAGCACACCGAGTCCAGGCGATCGAGCATGCCGCCGTGGCCCTCGATCATGTGCCCCCAGTCCTTGACCCCGCGATCGCGCTTGATCGCCGACATGACGATACCGCCGGCAAAGCCCAGCAGGTTGATCAGCAGAGCGATCAGGAACGACTGCCAGATGTTGAACGGAGTGATCCAGAACAGCGCCCCGCCGATCATCGAAGCCAGCAGGATGCCGCCGACAAAGCCCTCGACGGTCTTGGACGGCGACAGGTTGGGGGCGATCTTGCGTTTGCCGAAGAGTTTTCCACAGACGTACTGCAGCACATCCGAGAGCTGCACCACGATCACCAGATAGGCGATCAGCAGCAGGTTGCGGCCTTCGTAGCCGGCGATGTCCAGGGTCAGCAGGGCCGGCACGAAAGACACACAGAACACCGCGATCATCAGCCCCCACTGGACCTTGGAGGCGCGTTCCAGAAAGTGCGTGCTGTCGCCCCCCAGGGACGCCAGGATCGGCAGCAGCAGGAACACGTAGACTGGGATGAAGATCGAGAACAGTCCGTACCAGTCGGAGTAGATCAGCAGGTACTGCAGGGGCAGGGCCAGGTAGAAGGCCGCCACCAGGGCCGGATAGTCGCTGCGCCGGGTCGGGGTCAGGGTGAGGAACTCGCGCAGGGCGTAGAACGACACCGCGTAGAACAGCAGGATCACCGCTGCCGTGCCGAGCCAGAAGGCGATGCCGATCACCAGCACCATCACCCACCAGGCATTGATCCGCGCATTGAGGTTGTCGATCACCGGGTTGGGCGCGCCACGGGTGCGCCACTGGAGGATGAAACCGATCAGCGAGGCCAGCACCAGAATGGCGCCGATGCCGCCGAACAACATCAGGGTCTGTTTATCCATTTCAGCTGTGCTCCGGAGCCAGGGCCAGCAGCGCGGCGCGGCTGCGTTCGAGGAAGTGTTCCTTGCTTTCGTCTTCTTCCAGGGTCAGCGGCGCGCCGAAACTGGTGGTGCACAGCAGCGGTAGGGGCAGGAAGCGGCCCTTGGGCATGACCCGGTTGAGGTTGGCAATCCACACGGGAATCACCTCCACCTGTGGATAACGTTTGGCCAGGTGGTAGATCCCGCTCTTGAACGGCAGCAGGCCGTCTTCGGGGTTGCGAGTGCCTTCCGGGAAGATGATCAGCGAGTCGCCATTCTCCAGGGCGTCGAGCATGGGTTGCAGCGGATTGTTATCCACAGCCTCCTTGCGTTCGCGGTCGATCAGCACGCCGTTGAACACCCGGTTGATGATGTAGCGGCGCAGGTTGCTTTTCTGCCAGTAGTCGGCGCCTGCCACGGGCCGGGTCAGGCGCCGCAGGGCCGGTGGCAGGGAGGCCCAGAGCA
>NZ_MOAK01000027.1:43514-63886 GCF_003732485.1 Pseudomonas protegens | reverse complement strand
TGCGGTGCCGAGCCTAGCCACAGGCTGCGGGCGCCGGTGATGCTGCGGGCGGCGGAGGTGATGAGATTGGCGACCAGGGGTTCGAACATGGGCATTCCTTATCCGGCAAAGGTCAGCCAGGGGCTGACCAGGATCACGCTCAGTATCACCAGCACTTGTGCTGCCAGCAGTAACGCCTGGCGGCGCAGCAGGCCAAGGGCTCCGCGGCTGCGTTCGTTCCAGGGCCGGCCGCCGCGCTGCGCAGGCTGCAGGCCAAGGGCGTTCAGGGCCTGGTCCAGGGCCTGGGTGCTGTGTTCCAGTGACGCAGGAGTGTCGGCCACGCGCTGAAACAGGTCGGCGTCGAAGGCTACCCGCAGCGCCAGGTACTTTTCCACAAGCCCCAGCAGCACCAGGGCCAGGCTGACCAGCAGCCCGCCCAGGGTGACGCTGGTCAGCAGGTACTGGCCCAGGCCATACAGCACGCCGAGCAGGGTCAGGCCTGTGGATAACTGATCCAGGGCGCGGCCCCGGCGCAGCAGGCTGGCGACGCTGTAGAGCTGCATTTCAGTGGACATGGGCCGTTCTCCCGGCGCTGCTCAGGGCTTGCAGCGCCTGGCGGTGGGCGGGGTGCAGGACGATCTGCGGGCGGGCCCGCTGGATCTGCACGATGGCGGCATCCACCGTGGCTGCGCGGCCGCTGTGCAGCAGCCAGGCGGCAATCGCCGTGGCGCTGCGCGAATAACCCAGGGCGCAGCACACCAGCAGCGGTCCCTGCTGGCGCAGGCGTTCGATGCCCTGGGCGGCGGCCAGGCACTGCTCGGCGCTGGGGGCGCACAGGTCCAGCACCGGCAGGCTCTGGTAGGCCCGCAGCCCGCGGCTGTCCAGGGACAGCTCGGCGCACAGGTCGAGCACGGCGCCGAATGGGCTGTCCTTGAGCTCGGCCGGTGTCGGCAGGCGCCCGAGCCAGACGTTATCCACAACCGGGGCTGGCTGTGGATGTTTTCTTGTCCACAGCCGCGAATTGATCCAGGCCGCCGCCAGGTAAGGCGCCAGCAGCCAGCGCGCGGCAGGGCTGAGGCTGCCGTCCTGGCGCTTCTGGAAACCCTCGGCGCCCAGCAGGGCGTAGTTCAAAGCCACCAGCAGCAGCGCCACGGCGGGCCAGATCAGCCACAGCGCGGTGCCGCCCCAGGCAAAGGCCACCCCCGTGAACAGCGCCGCTCCCAGGCCATAGCGCAGAGCCAGTTGGCGGCGCTTCGGGTCTTGGGCCAGACGGGCACTGAACAGCGGGCTGGGGCGATCCAGGGGCCACAGCCAGACGCACAGCCACCCGGCCAGGGCGCCGGTGGGCACATCGACAAAGTGGTGTTGATAAGTGGTCAGCACCGACACCCCGATCAAACCGAACCAGCCATGCACCAGCCAGCGCCAGAAGCCCTGGCTATGCCGTGCAAAGCAGACCCAGAGCACCACCAGCAGGGCGATGTGCAGGGAAGGCGCCTGGTTGAAGGGTTTGTCGAAGCCGGCCAGCACCTCGAACAGCCAGCCGAAGACCCCGTCCAGCTCCGGCCGGGGGAAGGTGAAGCGCAGCGGCCAGAGCAGGAAGCAACTGACCGCGATCACCTGGGCGGTGAGCAGGCGCAGAGCGTGGCGCTTGAGCTCGTCCCGGCTGCGGGGCAGCAGCAGGGAGAAGCCGTAGAGCAGGTCGATGGACCAGTAGGGCACGATGGTCCAGGCCCAGAACGGCATGTGCCGTTCCCAGTCGAAGACCAGGCTGCCGACGTCGTCGCGCTGGGCAGTGACCCAGGTGGCGAAGCCGTAGGTGCTGAAGAACAACGGTGCCAGCAACAGCAGCCAGAGCACCGCGGGCTTGAGCAGGCCCGACTCCCGCGCCGGCAAGGCGCCAGCGGCCATCATTGCACCCGTTGCGCCAGGGACACGCTGAAGATCCCCCATTCATCCACCCGCATGGTGATCTTGCGAAAGCCCGCGGCCTCCACCAACTGATCCATTTCCGCCTGAGTCCGGCGGCGCATGACCCAGGCCTGGCCTTCGCGGTGGCTGGTCAGGGCGCGGGCGATCAGTTCCAGTTGCGGGTGCCACGGCTGGCCGGTGTACACCAGGTAGCCGCCGGGTTCCACGGCGCTGGCCAGTCCGGCCAGGGAACCGCCCACCATCTGGTTGTCGGCGAACAGTTCATAGAGCCCGGACACCACCGCCAGGGTCGGCTTGGGATCGAGGGCCGCGAGGTCCTCGCGGTCGAAGGCGTTGCCTTTGACGAAGCGCGCGATGTCACCCAGGCCCTTCTCCTGGATCAGGGCACTGCCGTCGCGCACGTTGATGTCGCTGTAGTCGCGCAGCAGGATCGACTCCGGCAGCGGGCTGACCCCCTGCAGGGCTTCGAGGATATAGCGGCCGTGGCCGGCGGCGATGTCGACGATGTGTACTTCGCTGTCCTGCTCACGAAGCTTTTCCATGGCCTGGCGCAGCAGTTCTTCCACGTGCAGCTTGCGCTGGCGGATGCCGCGCCAGCCGATGGAGTTCAGGTAGTTCTGGTCGATCATCCGACCCAGCGCGGAATGCCCGGTGGGCTGGTTGCGGTAGACGTAGTCCAGGGTGCTGCCGGAGTCGAAGCCGGTGTCGAAGCCCAGCTTGACCCCCGCCGACAGCTGGCTGCCCAGGCGCATGCTGGCGCGGGTGGCGCGCCAGTACAGGTCGCGTAGGGAGTTGTGCGGCAGCGGCGCGGCCAGGGCCTCGGACTCGGCGCAGGTAACGCCCAGGCGGTCGGCGTCCAGCAGGGCAGGGCGGTTCAACGGGCGTGCGAAGTTCTGCAGGATGAAGCGGCGGATGCTGGCCATGGCCGGCGCCCGGTTCTTTTCTCCCAGGGTGTCGTGGAAGAAGCCCGGAAGGATGTGTTTTTCCTTGTGCAGGCTGCCCAGGCGTTCAAAGAACTGCTCCTGGGGCTTGCGGTGCACCACGAAGTCCGAGCCGGAGATCAGCAGTTGGGTCGGCACCTGGATGGCCTGGGCATCGGCCACTACCCGGTCGGCGGCTTCATACAGGCCCAGCAGCACGTTGACCGAAATGGCCTTGGTGATCAGCGGGTCGGCGTCGTAGCTGTGGACCCGTTCCGGGTCGTGGCTCAAGAAGCGCGCCTTGACGTAGCTGTTGACGAAGAAGTTGCCACGAAAACGCCGCATCAGGGCCAGGCCGGGGCGAGCGAAAGGTACGTACAGCTTGACCTTGAACGCCGGGGACGCCAGCACCAGGGAGCGAATCCGTGGGGCGTAGTCGTGGACCCAGGTGGAGGCGATCACCGCGCCCACGCTCTGGGCCACCACGGCGATGTTTTCTTCGTCGATCTGGTGAGCGCTGCCCAGGTGGTCGCAGAAGGTCTGCACGTCACGCACGCTGGTGGCGAAGCTCGGGCTGTCGCCCCGGGCGCCCGGCGATTGGCCGTGGCCGCGAGCGTCCCAGGCGAAGAAGTCGAACTGTGGCAGGTTCAGTTCGTCCACCAGATGGGCAATGCGCCCGGAGTGTTCGTGACCGCGATGGAACAGCATCACCGCCTGACGCGGTTCGCCAGGGACCACTTCAGTGGCCGGCCAGTGGCGGTAAAACAGTTCGACGCCGTCATGGGTCCGGAACGTCTGGTGTTGAGCGTCGCGCATTGCCATTTCCTTATGCAGAGGGAGCGTTGTGCTGAACTTCTTCTTTGAGGCCCTGGCGGACCCGATTGATCAGGGTATAGACCAGCAGTGCGGCGACCAGCGCCAGCACGCCGTTTATCCACAGGGCGCTGAGCCAGCCCAGGGCGATGCCGGTGGCCAGCACGCCGAGGATGAAGGCCCGGTCGCTTTTGCCCATGGGGCCGTCGTAGCGCCGCGAGGCTCCGACCATCGGCCCGAGTACCCCGGCGTATTCGCTGAACAGCGCCAGCAGGGTCACCGCCAGCACCAGCAGCAGGCTGACGTCGGGGAGCAGGGCGAAAGGCAGGATCAGGGCGCTGTCGGCGACCACGTCGCAGAGTTCATTGAGGTAGGCGCCCAGGCGCGATTGCTGGCCGAATTCCCGGGCCAGCATGCCGTCGATGGCGTTCAGCGCCATGCGCAGGATCATCCACAGGGGGATCAGGACGAAGAGCCAGGTGTGGCTGGCGAACAGGGCGATCAGTGCGCCCACCAGCAACGAAATGACGGCGGCCAGCACGGTGATCTGGTTGGCCGTGGTGCCGTTGTCGTACAAGCGCTGCACCAACGGCCGCAGCAGGTTCTGAAAGCGCGGTTTGAGCTGGTAGATCGAGAGCATGATGGGACCGTTCCTTGTCGCACGCGGTGAGCAGGGCTGGATTATTGCCTTAAATGCCAGGGGGCTGACATCAGAAGTTTTTGCACAGATCAAACAGCTGTCTCTGTGTCTACGACGCACGCACCGGATGAAAAGGCATGGAGTGCGACAAAAATTTCACTAGCTGCGTTATAAAGTAACGAATTATTTCGATTTTCTTCGGCCGCGGATTTATCCACAGGGCCGGGTTAGAGCGGCGGGGTGGTATGCAAGTCGATCTTGAGACGCAAGGGGCCGAAGTGGCTGCGTTGCCACGGTTCCAGCGGGCGGCGTTCCACGCCGGTCGGTTACAGCGCTGGGGGGCGGTCCTGCTCGGGCTGGCGGTGCTGGGGCTGGTGTCGGCGGTGTTTGTCGACCTGTTCGCGGCGCTGACGATCTGGCCGGCAGTGTTGGTGAACCTGTCCTGTGCCTTGCTGGTGGCGGTGGCGGGCCTGCAATCGGCCTGTTGGGTCAGCCGCTGGCGGGAGGAGGCGATCAACCCTTCACCGGCGCTGGCGCTACCGGCAACAGAGCTGCCGCACGAAGGACTCACGGCGGCCCTGGCTGTGCGCTGGCGCCGCTTGTTGCAGCAGATCGGCGCACCGACCTTGTGGCTCGCCGGCTGGTCGCTGCTGATCCTGTACAGCGCGATGCAGGTGTTCAATCTGTCGTTGCCGGCCGCCGGCCTGGGCTTGGGTGCCAGTGTCGCGGCGGTGCTCGGGTTGCTGCTGGCCTTCGCCCTGCTGGTGCTGGAGCGCCAGTTGGCTCAGGAGCCCTCAGGGGAGTGGCCGGAAGCTGCGGCCCTGGGGCAACTGCTGCGGGTGGCCATTGTGTGTTTGCTGGTCAGTGCCCTGTGCCTGTTGTTCAGCAGTGAGACGGCGCTGTGGCCGGCGCGCCTGGCGGTGTTGATCGGCTTGCTGCCGGCGCTGGTGGCAGGTGAGTTGCTGTTGCGCGCACTGTTGTCGCTGTTCAGCCCCCAGCGGGAACAGCTTGAGCCGCGCTTGCTGGCCCACAGTTTTATCGCCGATATGCTGCGTTGGCCGCCCCAGCCCCTGCTCAGCCTGCAACACGAATTGCATAACCGGTTCGGCATCGACCTGCGGCAGATCTGGGCCTTTGCCTATATGCGCCGGGCCTTGGCTCCGGTGTTGGCCCTGGTGCTGCTGGTGGGTTGGCTGTTGACTGGGGTTCATGAATTATCGATGCAGAATCGCGGCATTTACGAGCGCTTTGGCAAGCCGGTGGAAGTCTTCGGTCCCGGCTTGCATGTGGGGTTGCCCTGGCCTTTGGGGCGGGTCTTGAGTGTGGAAAACGGTGTGGTCCACGAGCTGGCCACCAGCGTTGGCGAGAGCCCGCAACCGCTGCAGCCGGCCTCGGCCGAAGGCCCCGCCCCCTCGATTGCCAATCGCCTGTGGGACGCCAGCCATGTGAATGACAAATCCCAAGTGATTGCCAGTGGCAGCGCCCAGCAACAGAGCTTCCAGATCGTCAACATGGACGTGCGTTTGGTCTATCGCATCGGCCTGGACGATCAGGCGGCGTTGGCCGCCACCTATAACAGCAGCGATGTGCCGACCCTGATTCGCAGCACCGCCAGCCGGGTACTGGTGCACGACTTTGCCTCGCGCACCCTCGACGGTTTGCTGGGCGCGGATCGCACAGCGCTGGCGGACGACATCGGCAGGGCCGTGCAGGCCGATCTGGCCAGGCTCGACAGTGGCGTGGAAATTCTCGCCACGGTGGTGGAGGCCATTCATCCGCCGGCCGGCGCCGCTAATGCCTATCACGGCGTGCAAGCGGCACAGATTGGCGCCCAGGCGCTGATTTCCCGGGAACGAGGCGCTGCCGCCGAACAGACCAACCAGGCGCAGTTGCAGGCCAGTGTGGTCAGCGACAAGGCCCGGGCCGATGCCCGGGAAGTGCAGGCCACCGCCCAGGCCGCCGACCTGCGTTTTGCTGCCGAGCAAAAAGCCTATGCCAGCGCAGGGCAGGCCTTCGTCCTGGAGCAGTATTTGAGCCAACTGAGCCAGGGCCTGAGCCGGGCCAGATTGCTGATCCTCGATCACCGTCTGGGGGGCGACAGTGCGCCGACCCTCGACCTGCGTACATTTACCTTGCCGGCCGACCCGTTGGCGCCGCGTAAAGCCGCTCAGCCAGGAGCCGTCCATTGAGCCAGTCTTCCCACTCTCACGATCACGCCGCTCATGACCATGGGCATGGCCATCACCACCATCACGGGCATCACCACCATCATCAGGGGGCGCCGGCCGAGGCGGGTCCTTTTCCCTGGCGGCGCATGGGCTGGGCGCTGCTGCTGGTGCTGTTTGCCGTGGCGGCCGCCAGCCTGGTGCAAGTGCGCTCGGGCGAGGCCACGGTAATCACCCGTTTCGGCAACCCGGCGCGAGTGCTGCTGGAGCCGGGCCTGAGCTGGCGCTGGCCGGCGCCTTTCGAGGCGGCGATTGCGGTGGATCTGCGCCTGCGCACCACCTCCAGCGGTTTGCAGGATGTGGGCACCCGCGACGGTTTGCGCATTATCGTCCAGGCGTATGTGGCGTGGCGGGTACAGGGTGATCCGGACAACGTGCAGCGCTTTATGCGCGCGGTGCAGAACCAGCCCGACGAAGCGGCGCGGCAGATTCGCACCTTTGTCGGCTCGGCCCTGGAAACCACCGCCAGCAGTTTCGATCTGGCCGATCTGGTGAACACCGATGCCGGCAAGGTGCGGATTGCCGATTTTGAAGCGCAACTGCGCAAACAGATCGACCGGCAACTGTTGGCCACTTATGGCGTGCGAGTGGTGCAGGTGGGCATCGAGCGTCTGACTCTGCCGTCAGTGACGCTGAGCGCCACCGTGGACCGCATGCGCGCCGAGCGGGAAACCATCGCCACTGAACGCACCGCCATCGGCAAGCGCGAAGCGGCGCAGATTCGTTCCGCCGCTGAGCGCGATGCACGAATTGTCCAGGCCGATGCGACAGTGAAGGCTGCGGACATCGAAGCGCAATCCCGGGTGGAAGCGGCGCAGATTTATGGTCGGGCCTACGCCAGTTCACCCCAGCTGTATAACCTGCTGCGTTCCCTGGACACCTTGGGAACCATGGTCACGCCGGGTACCAAACTGATCCTGCGTACCGACGCGGCGCCGTTCCGGGTGCTGGTGGATGGCCCGCCGAGCCTGCCGAGCAAAGCATCCGGATCGCAGCCATGAGTAAGGTTCCACGTGGAACAAATGAACTGAGTAGCCCGTGGATTCAGGCCGGTCGTCTGGCATTTATCGCTCTGTATGCCGTGACGGTACTGGCTGCGGTGGCGTGGGCATTCTCCAATGTGCGGCAAATCGATCCGCAGAATCGGGCCCTGGTCCTGCACTTTGGCGCTTTGCAGCGCGTGCAGGACGCCGGGTTGCTGCTGGCCTGGCCTCGTCCTTTTGAACAGGTGGTATTGCTGCCGGCCGCCGATCGGGTCCTGGAACGCCGGATTGAAGGCTTGCTGCGTTCCGACGCCGCGCGGGAAGGGGACCGGGTGGCCACTCTGGCCACACCTTTGAACGATGCGCTGGCCGGATCGGGCTACCTGCTCACCGGTGACGCCGGGGTGGTGCAGTTGGATGTGCGGGTGTTCTACAAAGTCAGCGAGCCTTACGCCTATGTGTTGCAGGGCGAGCATGTACTGCCGGCCCTGGATCGCCTGGTGACCCGCAGTGCCCTGGCCCTGACTGCCGGTCGGGATCTGGACACCATTCTGGTGGCCCGTCCGGAATTGATCGGCAGTGACAATCAGGCTGCCGAACGTCGTGAACGGCTGCGGGGCGATTTGCTGCAAGGCATCAATCAGCGCCTGGCGGAACTGACGGCCAGTGGCCAGGGAATTGGCGTCGAAGTGACGCGGGTGGATGTGCAGTCGAGCCTGCCCGGCCCGGCAGTGAGTGCCTTCAATGCGGTGTTGACCGCCAGCCAGCAAGCCGACAAGGCCGTGGCCAATGCCCGTACCGAGGCGGAGAAACTGACCCAGGGCGCCAATGAGCAAGCCGACCGCAGCCTGCAAGTGGCCCATGCCCAGGCCAGCGAACGGCTGGCCCTGGCCCAGGCTCAGACCGCCACCGTGCAGAGTCTGGCCCAGGAGCAGCGCAACGGCACCGATCCGCAAATGCTCTTGCGCATCTACCGCGAGCGCCTGCCGAAGATTCTCGGCCAGGCCGGCTCGGTGACCACGGTCAACCCTAAAGACGATTCCCGCCTGATCATTCAGGGAGCCGAACAATGACTGCTTCTACCCAGGCTGCGGCCCCCGCCAGCATGCTGACCAGCGCCGAGCAACGCAGCGCCGCGCGCCAACTGACCCTGGCCATGCTGGCCCTGGGGTTGCTGGGTCTTGGATTGGTGTGGCGCTGGCTGGCCCCGGAGCAGGGGAGCGTCAGCCAATTGCTGCTGGGCGTGGCCTCGCTGCTGGTGGCCGTGCCGGTGATGCGTTCAGCCTGGTTCAGCCTGCGTTACCCCAGCCTGCACGGCATCACCGACCAATTGATCGCCCTGGCCATGCTCGGCGCCTGGGCCACCGGTGATCTGCTGACCGCCGCCTTGTTGCCGATCATCATGATCTTCGGCCATGTGCTGGAGGAGCGCAGTGTGATTGGCTCCCAGGAAGCCATCGATGCCTTGGGAAGACTGACTCGCAGCCTGGCGCGTCGGGTCCAGGCCGATGGCAGCGTGCTGGAGGTGGACAACGCCAGCCTCAAGGCCGGTGATCGGGTGGAGGTGCGCGCCGGTGATCGGGTGCCCGCCGATGGCCTGGTGATCTCCGGCCAGGCCAGCCTGGACACCGCGCCGATTACCGGCGAGTCGGTGCCCTTGGAAGCTTCAGTGGGCATGCAGGTGTTCGGCGGGGCGATCAACCTCGATGGCTTGCTGCGGTTGCAAGTGACCCGCACGGGCGAAGAGTCGACTTTGGGCAAAGTGATCGCCCTGATGCAAAGCGCCGAACGGGCCAAGCCGCCCATCACCCGTTTGCTGGAGCGTTATGCCGGCAGCTATCTGGTGCTGGTGCTGCTGTTGGCGGCGGTGACCTGGTTCATCACCAACGATGCCCAGGCCATGCTGGCGGTGCTGGTGGCGGCCTGTCCCTGCGCCCTGGTGCTGTCGGCTCCGGCCACCGCCATCGCCGGGATCGCCGTGGCCGCACGCCACGGCATCCTGATCCGCAGCTCGGCGTTCCTCGAAGAGCTGGCGGACCTGACCTCCCTGGTGGTGGACAAGACCGGCACCCTGACCTTCGGCACTTTGCGCCTGCAGGCCATCGACAGTCCTCTGGACGATCAGCGGGGCATGCTCAGTCTTGCCGCCAGCCTGGGCTCCGCCAGCAGTCACCCGGTAAGCCGGGCATTGGCGGGGCTGGTGCCTCAGGAGGCGCAATGGCCGTTGAGCGACATCCATGAGCGTCAGGGCCTGGGGGTGGTGGCGCGCACCGCGGAGGGCGAGGCGGCGTTGGGCCGGCCGGAGCTGTTCGCTCAGTTGCAGATCACTACCGGCCCGGTGCCCGGCCATGACGGGCCGATTGCCGGCCTGGCGCTCAATGGCGAGTTTCTTGGCTGGTTGCTGCTGGCGGACAGCGTCAAACCCGAGGCCCATCAAGCGCTGGAGGAGTTGCGTGAACTGGGGCTGGGTCGTCAGTTGCTGCTGACCGGCGACCGCCAGAGCGTGGCGGACAGCTTGGCTCTGGAGGTGGGCATCAGCGATGTCGAGGCCCAGGCCTTGCCGGAAGACAAGCTCAAGCGCGTGCTGGGGGAGATCGACAAGGGTTTCCGGCCGATGGTGGTGGGGGACGGCATCAACGATTCCCTGGCACTGAAAGCCGGGGTCGTGGGGGTGGCCATGGGTGCCGGTGGTGCGGACATCGCCCTGGCGTCGGCGGATGTGGTGCTGATCGGCAGCGACCTGCGGCGCCTGGGCACCTGTGTGCGCTTGAGTCGCGAGTGCCGGCGGACGTTGCAGGTCAACGTGATCATCGGCCTGGGCTGGACTTTGGCCATCGTCGCCTTTGCCGCCTTTGGCTGGCTGGGGGTGGCGGGGGCGATGATCGCGGCGCTGCTGCATAACCTCAGCACGCTGTTGGTGCTGGGCAATGCCGGGCGTCTGCTGCGTTTCCAGGAACCGCTGTTGAAGCTGTAGGCGCCGGCTTGCCGGCAAAACGCGGCTGGGCAGATATTTTTCATCCCGGCTGTAACGCCGGGATGGCTCCTCTCTCTAGTGCTATGACGGGACTGCACACGCCTCCCGTCTCCCCCTGCGACTATTGAGGAATAAAACATGAACATGAAGAAAACCGCTGCCGGTGCTGCCCTGGCTTTCGCTGCCGCTACGCTGTTTGCCGGTGTTGCCACTCAGGTGTCGGCGGCCGATGCCCAGGTTCATTGTTACGGCGTCAACGGCTGCAAAGGCCAGAACGACTGCAAGACCAAGGACCACGCCTGCAAGGGCATGGGCGCCTGCAAAGGCCAGGGCTTCAAGGCCATGACCCAGTCGGCGTGCGAAAAAGCCGGCGGCAAAGTCGGCGAATAAGCCGCGAGCCTGTGTTGCCGCAGTGGCGCTGACGACCACTGCGGCTACTTTGCGAGGAGTTCGCGATGTCTGATTTTCCTTCGAGCCTGGGCTACGGCCTGGGTTTGCGCAGCGCCTACTATCAGCAGATTCTCGATGAAGCGCCGGACGTCGACTGGTTTGAAGTGGTGTCCGAGAACTTCATGGTCGAAGGCGGCAAGGCCCTCTATTACCTGGACGCCATCGCCGAGCGCTACCCCATCGTGATGCACGGGGTATCGCTGTCCATTGGCGGCCCCCATGCCCTGGACCAGGGCTACCTCAAGCAACTCAAACAGTTGGTCCGGCGGGTTGGTCCGGCCTGGGTCTCCGATCACCTGTGCTGGAGCCGGGGCAACGCTCATCAGTTGCATGACCTGTTGCCATTGCCCTACACCGAGGAAAGCCTGGAATACGTGGCAGGCCGCGTGCGTCAGGTACAGGAGGTGCTGGAGCGTCCCCTGGTGCTGGAGAACGTCTCCAGCTATGTGCGGGCCGCGGCGGATCAGTTCAGCGAGTGGGAGTTTCTGGCCGCCTTGAGCCAGCTCAGTGGTTGCGAGCTGTTGCTGGACGTGAATAACGTCTACGTCAGTTCGCGCAATCACGGCTTCGATCCCTGGCAGTTCATCCAGGGGCTACCGGCGCAACGGGTGCGGCAATTGCACCTGGCCGGGCATCAGGATCATGGCGACTACGTGATCGATACCCATGACCAGCCGGTGTGCGATCCGGTCTGGGAGCTGTACCAGCGCACCCTGCAACACCTTGGGCCGGTCGCGACCCTGCTGGAACGTGACGATCATTTTCCGCCGTTGAGCGAACTGCTCGACGAACTGCACAAGGCTCGCGCGCTGGGGCAACGGACGCTGTCCGGGAGGCTGCAATGCGCCTGAACGAATGGCAGCTGGCCTTTGAGCGCTACCTGCTGGACGAGCAGCCCCAGGCGGATAGCCTGCTGGGCAACAGCCTGATCGGCGGGCCGACCCTGAATGTCGCCACCGGTCTGGCGATTTACCACAACGCCTACCAGGCGCGGCTGCTGGAAGTCATGGTGGCGGACTTTCCGACGATCCTGCATTGGCTCGGCGATGAGGAGTTCGCGTCACTGGCCGCCGCTTATATACGCCAATCTCCCTCTCGGCATTTCAGCCTGCGCTGGTTGGGGCAGGGCTTCGCTGAATTCATCCAGGGCCATCTGGTGCCGGAGCAGGGCCTGCCCCTGGCGGAACTGGCGCGCTTGGAGTGGGCGTTCACCCTGGCCTTCGACGCTGCCGAGGCCCTGGTGCTGACGGTGCCGGACATGGCGGCCCTGGACGCCGAAGAGTGGCCGCTGCTGCAACTGCAGCTGGCGCCTGGTGTGCAGTGGCTGGACTGCCGTTACAACAGCGTCGCCCAGTGGCGTGCGGTCAAGGATCAGGCGGATTTCCCCGAGAGTGCTTTACTCGAACAACAGCAGCCTTGCCTGGTGTGGCGGGTGGATCGGGTCTGCCGCTATCGCAGCCTGTCGGTAGCAGAAGCCCGAGGCCTGCAAGGCATGATCGAGGCGCAGTGGAGTTTCGCGGAACTCTGTGCCGAACTGGCCGTCACTTACTTTGAGGGGGCCCCGTTGCAGGCCGTTACCTGGCTCAAACAGTGGGTCGAAGACGGCCTGGTGGTACGCCGCGAGTCCTGGAAAACCGCTGGAAAGTCGATAGCCAGCTAATTTTTCAAGATGGTCTACCCTCATTTCAGACGTCTGAAACAGGGGGGATTTTCCATGCTCGCGCAACTTCCACCGGCCTTACAGAATCTGCAATTACCCTTGCGCCTGCGGCTCTGGGATGGCCATGAGTTCAATCTTGGGCCGGAGCCCAGCGTCACCATTGTGGTCAAGGACCCGCAACTGGTCGCGCAATTCACCCATCCCAGCCTGGACGCTCTGGGGGGCGCCTTTGTCGAGGGCAAGCTGGAACTCGAAGGTTCCATCAGTGAAGTCATCCGGGTTTGCGACGAACTGAGCCAGGCCTTGCTGGATGAAGATGACGACGATCAGCCGGTGCGCACGCTGCACGACAAGGCCACGGACGCGGCGGCCATTTCCTACCATTACGACCTTTCCAACGCCTTCTATCAGCTCTGGCTCGACAGTGACATGGCCTATTCCTGCGCCTACTTCGAGACCGGCAGCGAATCCCTGGAACAGGCCCAGCAAGCCAAATTCCGCCACCTGTGCCGCAAGCTGCGCCTGCAACCGGGGGATTACCTGCTGGATGTCGGTTGCGGTTGGGGCGGGCTGGCCCGCTATGCCGCCCGTGAGTTTGGCGCCAAGGTATTGGGCATTACCCTGAGCAAGGAACAACTGGCCCTGGCCCGTGAACGGGTCAGTGCCGAAGGCCTGGACGATCTGGTGGAGCTGCAGCTGCTGGACTATCGCGACCTGCCTCAGGATGGCCGCTTCGACAAGGTGGTCAGCGTCGGCATGTTCGAGCATGTGGGCCATGCCAATCTGCCGGAATACTGCCGGACCCTGTTCAATGCGGTGCGCGAGGGTGGCCTGGTGATGAACCACGGCATCACTGCCAAGCACATCGATGGACGTCCCGTGGGCCGGGGCGCCGGGGACTTCATCGAGCGTTACGTGTTCCCCAATGGCGAGTTACCGCACCTGGCGATGATTTCGGCGCAGATCAGTGAGGCCGGGCTGGAAATCGTCGATGTCGAAAGCCTGCGCCTGCATTACGCCCGCACCCTGGATCACTGGAGCGAGCGCCTGGAGGACAACCTGGAGGCGGCTGGTCAGCAGGTTCCGCCGCAGGCGCTACGGATCTGGCGGCTGTACCTGGCGGGTTGCGCCTATGCGTTTGCCAAGGGCTGGATCAATCTGCACCAGATCCTCGCGGTCAAGACCCATGCCGATGGCAGTCATGAGTTGCCCTGGACCCGGGACGACCTCTATCACCCCTAGGCCCGGCGGGCTTTCCTTCAGACCCTGAGTGAGTCTCTACAGAATCGGTGAAATCAGCCGCGCGACCCGCATGCCCAGTTGTTGCAGGCGGTGGGTCTGGCGGCTTTCTTCCCGGGCGATTTCCCGGGCCTTGGCGAAGTCGGTTTCCAGCATCTGTTCCACCTCGGTGGCGAAGTCGTCATCCACGGTCAGCAGCATCACTTCGAAATTCAAGCGGAACGAACGGTTGTCCAGGTTGGCGCTGCCAATGGCGCTGATCTCGTTGTCGATCAACACCACCTTTTGATGCAGGAACCCCGGCTGGTAACGGAATACCCGGACCCCGGCGCGCACCGCCTCGAAGGCGTAGAGGCTGGAGGCGGCGTAGACGATGCGATGGTCCGGGCGCGAGGGCAGCAGGATGCGCACGTCCACATCCCGCAACACGGCCAGGCGCAGGGCGGCGAAGACCGCTTCATCGGGAATGAAATACGGACTGGTGATCCACACCCGTTCGCTGGCGGCGTGGATCGCCTCGACGAAGAACAGTGAGCACGTCTCGTAGGCATCGGCGGGGCCGCTGGCCAGCAATTGGCAGAGCACGCCGTCATCCGGGTAAGTGTCCGGAAGGATCAGCGGCGGCAGTTCCCGGGCCGCCCAGAACCAGTCTTCGGCAAAGGACTCCTGCAGGCAGGCCACCACCGGGCCGCTGACCTGGACGTGGGTATCGCGCCAGGGCGCCAAGGGCGGCTTCTTGCCCAGGTATTCGTCACCGACGTTGTGCCCGCCGACAAAGCCCAGCAAGCCGTCCACCACCACAATCTTGCGGTGATTGCGGAAGTTCACCTGGAAGCGGTTGAGCCAGCCACTGCGAGTGGCGAAGGCATGCACCTGGACCCCGGCGTCACGCAGGGTCTGCACATAAGCGGCGGGCAGGGAATGGCTGCCGATGCGGTCGTAGAGCAGATGGATGGAGACGCCTTCGGCGGCCTTTTCCAGCAGCAGGCGTTGCAGGCGCCGGCCCAGTTCGTCGTCGTGAATGATGAAGAACTGGATCAGCACCGCCTTGTGGGAGCGGCGGATGGCATTGAAGATCGCTTCGAAGGTGGCGTCGCCGTTGACCAGCAGGCGCACCTGATTGTTGGCCAGGCATGGCATGCGCCCCAGCTTGGGCATGGCCCTCAGCGTGGCATAGGCCTGGGAGGCACGGGCGGTGAGCGCCTCTTCGACCCAGGGCCGCCAGTTCAGCTCATTGATGGCCTTGTGCATTTCCACGTTGGCCTGGCGCCGGGCCTGGATGTAGGCATCGAAGGTGCTGCGGCCGAACACCAGGTAGGGAATCAGGGTCAGATAGGGCATGAACATCAGCGACAGGGCCCAGGCAATGGCGCCTTGGGCGGTCCTGACGGTGAGCACCGCGTGGATCGCGGCGATCAGCCCGAGAAAATGCAACAGCGCAATGAGATAGCCGAAGATGTGCGGGCCAAAATAATCCATGGGGCAACCTTGCTCCTGAAGATTCAATGCCTAACAGACCATGTTCCACAGCGAATGTCGCTATTTTATTCTGCATGCAACGCCGTGCCCTGGCCGAAGTCTAACGGCCACTACTGTCTAGGAGTCATTCGATGAAACTTCGTTTACTGGGTTGGGCCCTGGCGGCGGGATTGGCGCTGCCACTGGCGGCGCAGGCGCAGATGCTGCAACCGGGCTTGTGGGAGCTGACCAGCAGCAACATGAAGGTCGATGACCAGAATTTGCCGGACCTGTCGCTGATTCTTGGCCAGTTGCAGCAACAGATGACCCCGGAACAACGGGCGATGCTGGAGAAGCAGGGCGTGACCATGGGCGGCAAGGGTATTCGGGTGTGCTTGACGCCGGACCAGGTGAAGTCCGACACCATTCCGCTGCAGGACCCGCAATCGGGTTGCCAGCAGCAGGTCACCGAGCGCAACGGCAATCAATGGAAGTTTCGCTTCAGTTGTCCCAAGGCTCAGGGCAACGGGGTGGCCAAGTTCATCAGTGATCGCGAGTTCACCACCAACGTGATCGGCACCTTCAATGCCACCGGCATGCAGCAAAAGGGCAGCATGGACACCCGCGCCGTATGGCTGGGCCAGGACTGCGGCACGGTCAAACCCCGCGCCTCCTGACCGACCTTGTGCGAGCGGCCGGAGGGCCGCTGCGCTTGTCGGCGAAGCGGCCCTGCAGACACCAGGGCCCTCGCCGACAAGCCCGGACACCGGCTAGCCAATCCGTTCCACTACCTGCTCCAGTGTCAGCTGTCCCAGATCCTCGCCATTTCTGCTGCGCAGGCTGACGTAGCCTCCGGCTTTCTCCTTGTCCCCGATCACCAGCAGATAGGGCACTTTCTGCAGGCTGTGTTCACGGATCTTGTAGCCGATCTTTTCGTTGCGCAGGTCGGCACTGGACCGCAGCCCCTGTCGGCGCAGGCGCTCGCTGATTTCCCAGGCATAGTCCGCCTGGGCCTCGCTGATGTTGAGCACCACCACCTGCTGTGGTGCGAGCCACAAGGGCAGGGCGCCGCCATGGTGCTCGATGAGGATGCCGATGAAGCGCTCCAGGGAACCGAACAGCGCGCGGTGCAGCATCACCGGTTGCCGGCGTTCGCCGTTGTCGGCGATGTAGCTGATGGCGAAGCGCTCGGGGAGGTTGAGATCCACTTGCAGGGTGCCGCACTGCCAGTCGCGGCCGATGGCGTCGCGCAGCACGAACTCCAGTTTCGGACCGTAGAAGGCGCCTTCTCCCGGGTTGAGCCGATAGTCGATCTGCATGCTGTGCAGGGCACCGACCAGGGCGCTTTCCAGCTGATCCCAGACCTCGTCGCTGCCGATGCGATTGGCCGGGCGCGTGGAGAGCTTCACCGCCACGTCGTCGAAACCGAACTCCTTGTAGATGTCGAACACCAGGGCGATGGTGCGGGCGCATTCGTCCTGCATCTGTTCCGGGGTGCAGAAGATGTGGGCGTCGTCCTGGGTGAAGTGGCGGACCCGCAGCAAGCCGTGCAGTGCCCCTGAAGGTTCGTAGCGATGGACCTTGCCGAACTCGGCGATGCGCAAGGGCAGGTCGCGGTAGCTCTTCAAGCCGTGGCCGAAGATCGCCACCGCGCCGGGGCAGTTCATGGGCTTGAGGGCGAAGGTGCGCTGGTCCTCGGTGCTGGTGGTGAACATGTGGTCGCGGTAGTTCTGCCAGTGCCCGGAGGTTTCCCAGAGGCTGCGGTCCATCACATCCGGGGTGTTCACTTCCTGGTAGCCCGCTTGATCCTGGCGCTGGCGCATGTAGCCGATCAACAGCTTGAACAGGGTCCAGCCCTTGGCGTGCCAGAACACCGAACCCGGGGCGCAATCGTCGAAGTGGAACAGGTCCAGTTGCTGCCCCAGCTTGCGGTGGTCGCGCTTGGCGGCCTGTTCCTGGCGCAGCAGATAGGCGTCCAGATCCTGGCGGGTGGCCCAGCAGGTGCCGTAGATCCGTTGCAACGGTGCGTTGCTGGCATCGCCGCGCCAATAGGCGCCGGCCACCTTGGTCAGCTTGAAGGCCCGCAATTGGCCGGTGGTACGCACGTGGGGGCCGCGGCACAGGTCTTCGAAATCGCCCTGGCGGTACAGCGACAGCACGGCCTCCGGGGGCAGGTCGCGGATCAGCTGGACCTTGTAGTGCTCGCCCTGGTCGGCGAAGTGTTCCAGCGCCTGCTCCCGGGACAGCTCGCGGCGGCGCAAGGTGTGATTGGTGGCGGCAAGGCTGTACATGCGCGCCTCGATCAGTTCCAGGTCCTCGGGGGTGAAAGGGCGCTCATAGGCGAAGTCGTAGAAGAAACCGTCCTCGATCACCGGGCCGATGGTGACTTGGGCCGAGGGATACAGCTGTTTCACCGCCATGGCCAGCAGGTGGGCGCAGGAGTGACGCAGGATTTCCAGGCCATCGGCATCGGTCGCGGTAACGATGCTCAGGCGAGCGTCGGTGTCCAGCAGGTGGTCACAGTCCACCAGCCGGCCATCGACCCGTCCGGCCACGGCGGCTTTGGCCAGGCCGCTGCCAATGCTGGCGGCCACCTCGAATACGGACAACGGCTGGTCGTACTCACGGCACGCGCCATCAGGCAGGGTGATGCGGATCATCTTCGGTGGTCCTTGGTCAGGCTTGGGGATTAGCGGTTGAAGCGCAGGGGCAGGCCCCGACAGTGTTCGTACAGACGCCCCTGGTGCCAGGCGAGCTGGCCCGATACCAGGGTGGTGGCGACGCTATGGCGAAAGCGCTGGCCGGCGAAGGGGGTCCAGCCGCATTGGGCGAGCACAGGTTGGCTGTCCACAGCCTTGCCTTGCGGCTCGGCACGGATCAGCACCAGATCGGCCCAGTAGCCTTCGCGCAGGTAGCCGCGGTCGGGGATGGCGAACAGGTCGGCCACCCGGTGGCTGGTCTTGGCCACCAGGGTGGTCAGGGGCAGAACCTGGTCCGCCACCAGTTCCAGCAAGGCCGGCAAGGCGTGCTGCACCAGGGGCAGGCCGGCGGGCGCACGGGTATAGGGCTGCTGTTTCTGCTCCCAGGTGTGGGGCGCGTGGTCGCTGCCGATGATGTCCAGGCGCTGGCTGTTGAGGGCCTGGCGCAAGGCGTCGCGATCGGCCTGGGTCTTGATGGCCGGGTTGCATTTGATCAAGTGGCCGAGACGCGGGTAGTCGCGTTCATCGAACAGCAGGTGGTGCAGGCAGACTTCGGCGGTGATGCGTTTCTCGGCCAGGGGCCGGTCCTCGAACAGGGCCAGTTCCCGGGCGCTGGTGAGGTGCAGGACGTGCAGGCGGGTGCCGTGTTTCTTCGCCAGTTCCACCGCCAGGGACGAGGAGCGGTAGCAGGCCTCGGCGTCGCGAATGCGCGGGTGGGCGGCGGCGGGAATCTGATCGCCATAGAGTTGCTGCCAGCGTTGTTGCTTGAGCTGGATGCTCGGGGTGTGTTCGCAGTGGGCCAGGAGGATGGTCGGTACCTGGCGAAACAGCCGGTCGAGCACCTGGGGATCGTCCACCAGCATGTTGCCGGTGGAGGCGCCCATGAACACCTTGACCCCGGCGACCTCGGTGGGATCGAGGGCGGCGACGGTGTCGAGGTTGTCGTTGCTGACGCCGAAGTGAAAGCCGTAGTTGGCCACTGAGGCGATGGCCGCACGGCGTTTCTTGTCGGCCAGGGCGGCCAGGGTCAAGGTCGCCGGCGAGGTATTGGGCATGTCCATGAAGCTGGTGATGCCACCGGCCACTGCGGCGCGGGACTCGCTATGGATGCTGCCTTTTTCCGGGGCGCCGGGATCGCGAAAGTGCACCTGGTCGTCGATCATCCCTGGCAGCAGCCATTGGCCCTGGGCGTCGATCTCCAGTTCGGCGCTGAAGTGGTCGAGGCTGCCGATGGTTTCGATGCGTCCATGATTGACCAGCAGGTCGGCGTCGAACTCTCGTCCTTCGTTCACCAGGCGGGCATTGCGGATAAGGATTCGGCTCATGCTCAAAACTCGTTCTGCAGGGCCTTGTAGCCGCGGACCAGATCGACATTGGTGCGGGCCACGTCCTCGGAAAACTCCGAGGCACTGATACTCACCGGAGGGAACTGCGCCAGGTCGGTCTTGGGGCCGATGCGGGTGGTGGAAGGCACGTAGAAACCTTGTGGCAGGTCGCGACCGTCCACCACCGAGTTGTGTCGGACCACGCTGCCGTCACCCACCACGCAGTTGAACAGCACGCTGTTGAAACCGATGAACACCCGGTCGCCGACCACGCAGGGGCCGTGGACGATGGAGCGGTGGGCGATGGAGGTGTGCTGGCCGATGGTGACTGCGGCGCCGGATTTGGAGTGGATCACCACGCCGTCCTGGATGTTCGAATTGGCACCGATGGTGATGGCTTCCATCTGGCCGCTGGCGTCCACTTCGTCGGCGCGGATCACCGCGTAGGGGCCGACGAACACGTTGTCGCCGATCACCACCTTGCCGCAGATGATGGCGGTCTTGTCCACGTAGGCGGATTCGGCGATTACCGGCAGGTCGCCGGAGGGGTTTTTACGAATCATGGCGCGAGTCCTTCAAGGGGGAACTGATGACTTCCACCGCGCCATCGCGAATGGCGTTGTAGAAACAGTTGGGGCGGCCGGTGTGGCAGGCGGGGCCTTGTTGCTCCACTTGCAGCAACACGGCGTCGCCATCGCAGTCCAGGCGCGCTTCGATCAGACGCTGGCGATGCCCGGAGCTTTCGCCCTTGCGCCACAGGCACTGGCGCGAGCGCGACCAGTAGCAGACCTGGCCGCTGGCCAGGGTTTCGGCCAGGGCCCGGCGGTTCATCCAGGCCAGCATCAGCACCTCGCCGCTGTCGTGTTGCTGGGCGATGGCGGCGATCAGCCCGTCGCTGTTCCAGGGCAGGGCATCGAGCACGGCGGTCAGCGGCCAACGACTGCCCAGGGCGGCGGTTTCCAGGTCCAGCAGCGACAGCGGCGGACGCTGGATCATGGTCGGCTCAGGGCGTCGTACAGGGTGTTGAGGTTGTATTCGAACAGCCCGATGAAGGTGCTGGCCGGGCCCGTGGCCG
>NZ_MOAK01000027.1:38832-43459 GCF_003732485.1 Pseudomonas protegens | reverse complement strand
CTGCTTGAGCAGCCGGGCGTCCTTGATGTTTTCCATGAACACCGCCTTGACCTTGGCGTTACGGATCTGGGTGATCAGCGCCGCGACTTCGGCGGCCGAGGGTTCGCGTTCGGTGGACAGGCCCTGGGGCGCCATGAAGTCGATGCCATAGGCCTGGCCCAGGTAGCCGAAGGCGTCGTGGGAGGTGACGATCTTGCGGTTGCCCGGGGGCAGGGCGCCGAGCTTGGTCTTGGCCTCGGCCAGCAGGCGGTAGATCTGTTGCAGGTAGGCCTGGCTGTTGTGCTGGTAGTCGGCCTGGTGAGCCGGGTCGGCGGCAATCAGCGCCTTGGTGATGGTGTTCACATAGAGTTCGCTGTTGGCCAGGTTGTGCCAGGCATGCGGGTCGGGCACCTGTTCGCCGTCCTCGTCCAGGGTGCGTGGAATCACCCCGCGACTGGCGGTGATCACTGGAGTCTTGGTGGCCGAGCTGGCGACCAGACGATCCAGCCAGGGTTCGAAGCCCAGGCCGTTCTTGATGATCAGCCGCGCTTTGAGCAGGGCCTTGGCGTCGTCCGGTGTGGGTTCGTAGGTGTGGGCGTCTTCGTCGGCGCCTACCAGGTTGGTGATCTGTACATGCTCGCCGCCGATCTGGCGGGTCATGTCGGCGAGGATGCTGAAGCTGGTGACCACGGCCAGCTTGTCCGCGGCTTGGGCGGTGGACCACGACAGGGGCAGCAGCAGGCTGAACAGCACGAGTAGAGCGCGCATCGGGAAACACCTCATGGGGATGTGAGCAAAGGCGGGCGGTGCAACAGGCCGTGCACCGGACCGCACACCACGGACAGCAGGTACAGGCTGCCCGCTACCAGTACGATGGCCGGTCCGCTGGGCAGCGAGTAATGGAACGACAGCAACAGGCCGAGCCACACCGAGAGACAACCCAGCAGCGCGGCAATGCCCATCAACAGCGGTAGCCGACGGCTCCAGAAGCGCGAGGCGGCGGCCGGCAGCATCATCAGTCCCACCACCATCAGGGCGCCGATGGCCTGGAAACCGATCACTAGATTGAGCACCACCAGGGTCAGGAACAGACCGTGGGCCAGGGGACCCAGGCGGCTGACGCTGTTCAGGAACAGGGGGTCGAGGGTGTCCAGCAGCAGGGGTTTGTAGATCAGGGCCATGGCCAGCAGGCTGAAGGCCGAGACCAGCAGCATGCCGTTGAGGGTCGGGCCGTCCACCGCCAGGGCCGAGCCGAACAGCAGGTGCAACAGGTCCAGGCGTTTGCCCGCCAGCCCGAGGATCAATACGCCGCTGGCCAGGGAGATGGGGTAGATAGCTGCGATGCTGGCGTCTTCCCGCAGGCCGGTGCGGCGGGTGATCCAGGCCGCGAGACCGGCCATGCCCAGGCCGGCGCCCAGGCCGCCGAAGGTAAGGGCCGGCAAACTGAGACCGGCGAACCAGAAGCCCAGCGCTGCGCCGGGAAGGATGCCGTGGGCCACCGCATCGCCGATCAGGCTCATGCGCCGCAGGATCAGGAATACGCCCAGGGGAGCGGTGCTGCAGGCCAGTACCAGACCGCCGAGCAAGGCCCGGCGCATGAACACGAATTCGCTGAAGGGTTGCCAGAAATGCGCGGCGAACTGCATCAAGCCACCTGCGTCTGCAATGGCGGGGCGATCAGTTCTTGGCTCTGGCCCCATACACAGCCGCTGCTTTTAATCAGCAGGGTCTGGGGGATGTGCCGGCGCACGGCGGCCAGGTCATGGCAAACCACCACCAGGGTCCGGCCCTGGGCATGCCAGCTGTGCAGGTGTTGCCAGAGCAGGGTCTGGCTCGCTTCATCGAGGGCCGCGTGGGGTTCGTCCAGGAGCAGCAGTGGTGCTTCGGTCAGGCTCAGTCGGGCCAGCAGCGCGCGTTGTAATTCCCCACCGGAAAGGGCCATCAACGGGCGACTTTCCAAACCACTCAAATGCCAGTCTTCGAGTACGGCCTGCAGTTTTTCTGCCCGGGCCCTGGCCGGTTCGCGCTTGCCCCAGAAGCCACCGGCCACCAGTGCTTCCAGGCTGATGGGGAACTGGCGATCGAGGTGTTGCTGTTGCGGCAGGAATGACAAGCCGCCCCGTTTGGGCGTCGCCAGATCGACCTTGCCGGCCAAGGGCTTTTGCAGTCCGGCCAGGACTTTCAGCAGACTGCTCTTGCCCGAACCGTTGGCGCCGATGATGGCGCTCAGGCTACCGCTGGGCAGGTGCAGATCCAGGGCCGGGGTCAGGGGTTGGCCCGGTGCGCCCCAGCGCAAACCTCGACAACGGATCATCAGACCTCCCAGTTCCAGCGGCTTTGCGCCACGGCGTCGTGGGCGTGCAGGCTTTCCGCATGTACAACCCGCAGTTGGAAGGCGTTGACGCCGGGGGAGCGACGCAGGGCCAGATTCAGCCGGCGGGCGGCGTCTTCGCAGAACATCAGGTTTTGTCCGTTGGCCAGGGCGAAGGCCTGCTCATCGGCGCGCTTGACCGCCGTCTGCACGGCGGTGCCCAGGGCGCTTTCCGCGTCGTTGATCAGTGCAATCAACGGCAGCTCGTCGAGAAAGTCGTCCAGGCGCAGGTGCAGTTCGGCGTTGCTGCGTTGGCTATGGGGTGTGGCGACTATGCCTTGGGTCGAGCCCAGCCAAGCCAGGATGTCGGCGTGCTGCAGTGGCCGGTTGGCGAAATCCTTGACGAACTGCTGTTGGATCAACTGGCGGGACAGGGCGGCCGAGCAAGGGCAGGTTGAGGAATAAGGCACGACGATTTTTAGTTCCACGTGGAACATCGTGTTTTTCAGCCGCGCTTCGATGCTCAACGGATAGCTCTTCCAACCGGCCAAAGGACTGACCAAGGCCGGACGTTTGAGCAGCAGATCGAGGTGCAGGCGCAGGTAGGCGCTGTGGGCCAGGCCTTCGTGACTGTCGAGAAAGCGTTGCAGCACTTGGCGCAGCAGAGCAGGCGAGAGGTTGTCCTGTTCGAGCATTTCCAGGGCCAGGTACAGGCGCGACATATGAATACCTCGCGCCTCGCCGTCGTCGAGGCTGACTCCGGCATCGGCTTTGGCTGCGATCCGTTGGCTGTCCATCACTACAGGTAAGGCAATGCCGCACATGCCCACCCATTCCAGGGGCAGGGCTTGGCGTGAAGCCTGCGCGGCGATATCCGGCAGAGTCAGCGCGTTCATGAACAGGTCCGTCGTTAGGAATATTTCGACATGTTATATTATAACAATAACTCCGATGAAAGATTTTTCCTCGGCGGTTCTCTGGCCTGTTCTTGTGAGTACGGACACTCCCTTAGCTGCGGTATTTGTCATGCACAGACGTCAATTGCTCAACCTGCTGTTGGCCGGCACGGCCCTGATGTTGCCCTGGACTGTTTCCGCCGCGCAGATCCGTAATGCGCGGCTGTGGAAAGACGCCGACAAGCTGCGCCTGGTGCTCGATCTGAGTGGCCCGGTGCAGTACAAGACCTTCACCCTGAGTGCGCCGGAGCGCTTGATCATCGATTTGAACGGCGCTCGCCTGAGTGGCGATTTCAGTCAGTTGTCCCTGGCCCATACGGTGATCCGCGCGATCCGCTCCGGGCATTTTGGCCAGGGCGATACGCGAATTGTTCTCGATCTGAACAAGCCGGTTCAGCTCAACAGTTTTCTCCTGCCGCCCCAGGATGGGCAGGGCCATCGACTGGTGCTGGACCTGTCCGAGACCGGCAAGGCGCCGCTGCAGATCGCCGCGGCCGCTGCACCGCTGGCCAAGCCCGAGGCGTCGCCGGGCAAGCCCCATCCCAAGCGCGACATCATCGTGGTGGTGGACCCCGGCCACGGTGGCAAGGACCCGGGGGCCGTGGGGGCCAAGGGTGAACGGGAGAAGGATGTGGTGCTATCCATCGCCCAGTTGCTGGCCAAGCGGCTCAAGCGTGAGAAGGGTTTTGACGTGAAGTTGGTGCGCAACGATGACTTCTTCGTGCCGCTGCGCAAGCGGGTGGAGATTGCCCGCAAGTACAAGGCCGACATGTTCATCTCGGTGCACGCCGATGCGGCGCCGCGCCTTACGGCCTCCGGTGCCTCGGTGTATGCCTTGTCCGAAGGCGGGGCGACTTCGGCCACTGCGCGCTTCATGGCCCAGCGGGAGAACGGTGCCGACTTGCTGGGGGCCAGCAGCCTGCTCAATCTCAAGGACAAGGACCCGATGCTGGCGGGAGTGATTCTCGACATGTCGATGAACGCCACCATTGCCGCCAGCCTGCAGCTAGGGGGCACGGTGCTGGACAGCCTGTCGGGGATCACCACCCTGCACCAGAAGCGCGTGGAACAGGCCGGGTTCGCGGTGCTCAAGTCGCCGGACGTGCCATCGATCCTGGTGGAAACCGGCTTTATCTCCAACAGCCGCGACAGCCAGCGACTGGTCACGACGCGGCATCAGCAGGCGATTGCCGACGGCCTGTTCAAGGGCTTGCAGCGCTACTTCGAAAAGCACCCGCCGGCCAACAGCTACATGGCCTGGCTCCAGGAAACCAAGAACAACCGCGCCGTGTAGGAGCCGGCTTGCCGGCGAAGAGGTCAGTGAATGTTGCGCCGTTTCCAAGGATGTCTTCGCTGGCAAGCCAGCTCCTACCGCCGCCAG
>NZ_MOAK01000027.1:22276-38806 GCF_003732485.1 Pseudomonas protegens | reverse complement strand
CCCCGGGCGCGCGTTGGCGCGTCTAGCAGCCGCTGATGCGGCTGCAGGTGAACTTGGCGCTGCTGCCGCCGGAGCTGGAGAAGCGATTGCGGGTGGTCCAGCCCACGCGCTGGCTGTAGCCCACCCAGGCTTCGCCATCGGAGGCCAGGCCGGTGAAGAAGGTCAGTTGCCCGTAGCGACTGTTGGTCTGCGCCCAGTAGCGTTTGCCGATCACCTCGAACCCGCGCAAGTAAGTGGTACTGCCCGCCGTGGCGACGCTGTAGGCGTTGCCCAAGGGATCGACGCAGGCCAGCAGGGTGGCGCTGCGAGTGCAGGTGGCCAAGGTGCTGGGCACGGCGGCTGTGGCGTGGCCGGCCAGCAGCATCAGGCTTGAAAGCAGGGTGAGCAGGACAAGGCGCATGGCAGTTCTCGTGGCGACAGGGGCGCAGCATCGCGCCCTTCGTCGTGGGCGGCAAGGGAGTATTGGCTAATGTGCATTGTTATAATATAACATTAAATAAAGCCTGACCCGTGATCCCGCCATGACTGAACAAGAGCTCCTCGCCGAACCCTCGGCGCATTACATGAACGACGCCCAGCAGGGCTTCTTCCGCGATCTGCTGCTGGCCCAGCGCAGTGAATTGCAGGAGCGCATTGCCGCTGAGTTCGACCAACTGCGCGAGCAGGAACCCCACAGCGACCCCGCCGACATCGGCAGCGCCGAAGAGCAACGGCAATGGCAACTGCGCCTGCTGGAGCGGGAAAAGAAGCTCCTGGACAAGATCGACGAGGCCCTGGAGTGCCTGGCCCGGGGCGAGTACGGCTGGTGCCGCGACACTGGCGAAGCCATCGGTCTCAAGCGCTTGCTGCTGCGGCCCACCGCCACCCTGTGTATCGAAGCCAAAGAACGCCAAGAGCTGCGCGAACGCCACCAACGGGCGCTTTGACCCAGCCGCGAACCTGATGAGGAACCCCCCATGACCGAGCGTCTTCCCGTTACCGTGCTGTCCGGCTTTCTTGGCGCGGGCAAAAGTACCCTGCTCAATCACGTCCTGCGCAACCGCGACAACCTGCGGGTAGCGGTGATCGTCAACGACATGAGCGAAATCAACATCGATGGCAGCGAAGTGCAGCGCGATGTCAGCCTTAACCGCGCCGAAGAGAAGCTGGTGGAGATGAGCAACGGCTGCATCTGCTGCACCCTGCGCGAAGACCTCCTGGAGGAGGTGGGCAAGCTGGCCCGCGACGGGCGCTTCGACTACCTGCTGATCGAATCCACCGGCATCTCCGAGCCACTGCCGGTGGCGGAAACCTTCACCTTTCGCGATGAGGCCGGGCAGAGCCTGGCGGACATCGCCCGCCTCGACACCATGGTCACCGTGGTCGACGGCATGAACTTCCTGGTGGACTACCAGGCCGCGCAAAGCCTGGGCTCCCGGGGTGAAACCCTGGGCGAGGAGGACGAACGTTCGATCACCGACTTGCTGATCGAGCAGGTGGAGTTTGCCGACGTGATCCTCATCAGCAAGATCGACCTGATCAGCAGCGCCGAGCGCCAGGAGCTGATGGCGATTCTGGGGCGGCTCAACGCCCAGGCAGAGATCATCCCCATGGTCATGGGCCAGGTGCCCTTGGCCAAGATCCTCAACACCGGGCGCTTCGACTTTGAACGCGCGGCCCAGGCGCCGGGCTGGCTGCAGGAGTTGCGCGGCGAGCACGTGCCGGAAACCCAGGAATACGGAATCGCCTCGACCGCCTATCGAGCGCGCCGCCCCTTTCATCCGCAGCGCTTCTTCAACTTCATCAACCGGCCCTGGGTCAACGGCAAGCTGCTGCGCTCCAAGGGTTTCTTCTGGCTCGCCAGCAAGTACCAGGAGGCGGGCAGCTGGTCCCAGGCCGGCGGTTTGATGCGCCATGGCTTTGCCGGGCGCTGGTGGCGCTTCGTGCCCAAGCAGCAATGGCCCCAGGACGAGGAAAGCACGGCGGCGATCCTGCACAACTGGACCGCGGCCACGGGCGACTGCCGCCAGGAACTGGTGTTCATCGGCCAGAACATCGACTTTACCCGGCTCAGTGCCGAGCTCGACCTGTGCCTGCTGGATGACGATGAAATGGCCCTGGGTGTCGAGGGCTGGAGCCTGCTGAGCGACCCTTTCGGTTCCTGGCATGAAGAGGAGGCGGCCTGATGCTGACCCTGAGTTCCCCGGTGACTCCACTGAGCATTCCTTTGGCGGCCAGGAGCTTGCTGCTGCCTTGTGCGGTACCGCTGGTTTCCCGACGCGCGGCCATTGGCCAGACCCCGGCAGTGCTGGCCGAGGTGCTGGACGATGAGGTCAACCTCGGTCTCTGGCAGCGCCAGTTGCCGGCGCACATCGAGGACTTCGGCGAGTTGCTGTTGTCCCTCAACGAGCCCTTGGCCGAGTCCCTGTCCCTGGAGCTGCCGGATGAGGATTGCCCGCCGAACCTGCGGGGTTTGGCCTCGCGCTTCAGCGACTTGCAGGGTTATGACGGCTTTATCGCCGACGTTTCCTGGTTGGTCAGCGCCTTTGCCTGCCTGTTGGGCGCCAAGCGCGTGGGCTTGCGCTTGCGGGTGCTGGACAAGGCCATGTGCCCGCGTTTTCACGTGGACCATGTGCCGGTACGCCTGATCACCACCTATGCCGGGATTGGCAGCCAGTGGTTGCGGGAAGGGGCGATGGACCGTCGTCAGTTGGGGCAGGCGGCGGCCGAACCTCGGGAACCGGAGCTGATCCAGCAGATTGGCCGCGGTGAAGTGGCGCTGTTCAAGGGTGAGAAATGGCATGGCAACGAGGGGTTTGGTCTGATCCACCGTTCGCCGCAGCCGGCGCCGGGGGAGCGGCGTTTGATACTGACTCTTGATTGGCTGGGGTGAGCGGCGAGCGTTCGCAGGCAAGCCCGCTTTTACGGCGGTCGGCGGATTTTCGTCGCGACGGGGAAGGGCGTAGCATCAGCGCACAAGCTTGCGGAAATCCTTCCATGCTGCAGAACATTCCTACCCATGTGATCGCCGGCCCTCTGGGAGCCGGCAAGACCAGCCTGATCCGTCATCTGCTGAGCCAGCGCCCGGCCCATGAGCGCTGGGCGGTGCTGATCAATGAGTTCGGCCAGATTGGCCTGGACGCGGCCTTGCTGACTCGGGATGACGATGGCATCGCTTTCGGCGAAGTGGCCGGCGGCTGCCTGTGCTGTGTCAACGGCGCACCGTTTCAGGTGGGTTTGGGGCGTCTGCTGCGCAAGGCCAAGCCGGATCGTCTGTTCATCGAGCCGTCCGGCCTCGGTCACCCGGCGCAATTGCTCAAGCAACTGAGCGTGGCGCCCTGGCAAGGGGTGCTGGCGTTGCAGCCTTGCGTACTGGTGCTCGATGCCCAGGCCCTGGCGGCCGGCAAGCCGCTGCCCCAGGCCCAGCAGGATGCCCTGTCCAGCGCCGGCTTGCTGGTGTTGAACAAGGACGAACTGCTCAGCGACAGCGATCGGCTGCGGGTGCTGGAGCAGTTGCCGGACCTGCCCTTGTTCTGGACGCGCCACGCCGCCTTGCCCTTGGCCGAGCTACCGGGCCTGGAGGCCAGTGCCGGGGCGGCCCTGGAGCAACTGGATGTTCCCCAGGGCCTGGCACAGCTGCCGGCGGTGTGGAGCGATCCGGCGCTGCCGATCTGCCTCAGTCAGTCTCAGGAGGAGGGCTGGAGCATCGGCTGGCGCTGGCACCCGAGCCAGCAGTTCGACCTGGTCCGGGTCGATCACTGGCTGCAGAACCTCGACTGGCGTCGGGCCAAGCTGGTGATCCACAGCGATGAGGGCTGGCGCTCGGGCAACGGTTTGGATAATTCACCGCTGAACTGGCTGCCCAGCGAATGGCGACGGGATTCGCGCCTGGAGTTGATTTTCAGTGCCCCTCAGGACGTGGCCGCCCTGCAAGCCAGCCTCAGCGCTTGCCGCCTGTAGCCACAGGTTTGCCTGCGAATTTCACGGTTTGAACTTGCGGTGCTCTTCGCGCCACTGGCTCAGCTCGATCACCTCGGCGCTGGGCAACGGCTCTTTCACTTCGAATGGATAGGGCGCCAGCTCGATGTGCGCGCTGTGGGCTCCAAACTGAGTGATGGTCCCGGCGTGGCGGGTTTCGCCGGTCACGGTGAATTCGAAGTTGTAGATTCGCGCCAGGCGCCGGCGACCGTTGGCGTCCTTGACCAAACCGATGCGCTTGAGTGCGACGTTGCCGTCCAGCAGCTCGATGTCGAGCCGTGCGCAGTGCTGCTTGACCCGCTCCAGCGCCCGCTCCCGCAGGCCGTGGTTGTGCCATAGCCAGGCGGCGCCGGTCGCCAGCAGCATCAGCACAAAGATGTTTCCAAGGGTCAGCATGAAGGTTTGCTCCAACGAAGTGGCGTCAGCTTAACTGCGTCTCCGGTCTGTCGTACAGGCTGCGTTTAGTCGCATACTGCGCGGCTTGAATTCCACCGGTTTTATGGAAAATCCTGCATGAAACGTACGCCCCACCTGCTTGCGATCCAGTCCCATGTGGTTTTCGGCCACGCCGGTAACAGTGCTGCGGTGTTTCCCATGCAGCGGGTCGGGGTGAATGTCTGGCCCCTGAATACCGTACAGTTCTCCAACCACACTCAGTATGGTCAGTGGGCCGGAGAAGTGTTGGCGCCCCATCAGATTCCCGAGCTGGTAGAAGGCATCGCCGCCATCGGCGAGCTGGGCAACTGCGACGCGATTCTCTCCGGTTACCTGGGCAGCGCGGCCCAGGGCCGGGCGATTCTCAGTGGCGTGGCGCGGATCAAGGCGACCAACCCCAAGGCCTTGTACCTGTGCGACCCGGTGATGGGCCATCCGGAGAAGGGCTGCAGCGTGCCGGCGGAGGTCAGCGACTTCCTGCTGGATGAGGCGGTGGCCATGGCCGACTTCCTGTGCCCCAACCAGCTGGAGCTGGACAGCTTCTGCGGACGCAAGCCGCAATCATTGTTCGATTGCCTGGGCATGGCCCGCTCGCTGCTGGAGAAGGGCCCCAAGGCGGTGCTGGTCAAGCACCTGGACTACCCGGGCAAACTGGCGGAAGGCTTCGAGATGCTGCTGGTGACCGCCGAGGGCAGTTGGCACTTGCGGCGCCCGTTGCTGGCGTTCCCGCGTCAGCCGGTGGGTGTGGGCGACCTGACGTCGGGTCTGTTCCTGGCGCGGGTGCTGTTGGGCGACAGCCTGGTGGCGGCGTTTGAATTCACCGCCGCGGCGGTGCATGAAGTGCTGCTGGAAACCCAGGCCTGCGCCAGCTACGAGCTGGAGCTGGTGCGGGCCCAGGACCGCATTGCCCATCCACGGGTGCGGTTCGAGGCCACGCCGATCGGCTTCTGATGGCGACCGGCGTGCAGTGACTCAGGCCTGCTCGGAGAACTGCACCGTCGGCGCCTGCTGGCGGAAGCCCCGGGTGTGTACGCCCAGGTACAGCAGGCCCAGGGCGAACCAGGCCAGGCCAATCCCCAGGGTCAGGGCCGAGAGGCTGGTCCACAGCCAGACGATCAGGCCGAAGCCGATCAACGGCAGCAGGCCGTACTGCAGCAGTCGCGCCCCCGTGCGCGGCTGGCCCTGCCCCAAGTGACTCTTGATCACCGCCAGGTTGACCACCGAGAACGCCACCAGCGCGCCGAAGCTGATCATCGACGCCAGGGTGGTGAGGTCGATGACCACCGCCAGCAAGGACACCAGCGACACCAGGACGATGGCGATCACCGGGGTCTTGTAGCGCTCGGACAGGGTGCCGAACACTCGCCGTGGCAGGATGCCGTCGCGGCCCATGCTGAACAGGATGCGCGACACCGAGGCCTGTGACGCCAGGGCCGAGCCGGCGGCGCCGGCGACATAGGTGGCGGTGAAGAACATCTCCAGGAAACGCCCGCCGGCCTGCAGCATCACCTCGCTGGCTGCCGAGTCGGCGTCCTTGAAGCTGCTGCCGGGGAAGGCCAGTTGGCTGGTCATGGCCAGCAGGATGAACAGCAGCCCCGCGCCCAGGGTGGTGATGACAATGGCCCGGGGAATGTCCCGGCGCGGGTCGCGGGTTTCCTCGGCCAGGGTCGACACCGCGTCAAAGCCCAGGAACGACAGGCACAACACCGCGGCCCCAGCCATCAATGGCAACAATCCGCTCTGGCTGCCGTCGCCGACCCAGGGTGCGCTCAGGTCCAGGCTCTCGGCCCCGGCCAACTGGCGAATCACCAGGGCCACGAACACCACCACGAACACCATCTGCGCGCAGACGATCAGGTTGCTCATGCTCGACACCGAACCGATGCCGCGAATGTTCAGCAGCGTCACCAGGCTGATGGTCGCCACCACGAAGACCCAGGCCGGCACAGAGGGAAAGGCCAGGTTGAGAAACAGGCCGATCACCAGGTAATTGATCATCGGCAGGAACAGGTAATCCAGCAGCAGCGACCAGCCGGCGAGAAAGCCGATGCCCGGTCCGAAACTGAGGCTGGCGTAGGAATAGGCCGAGCCGGCAATCGGGTACTTCCTGACCATGACGCTGTAGGAAAGGGCGGTGAAGATCATCGCCAGCAGGGTCACGACATAGGCTGCGGCGGTACGCCCGCCGGTGATCTGGGTGACCACGCCGTAGGTGGTGAAAACAGTCAGGGGCACCATGTACACCAGGCCGAAGAACACCAGGGCCGGCAGCCCGAGGATGCGTCGCAGGGAGGTGCCCTGGGCACTGTGGGTAAAGCCGCCATCGAGGCTGGTATTACTGGCGGACGCAGGGGGGCTGCTGGAGAGAGCATTGGCGCTGGGCATTTTTATTGTTCTCACGCGTTCGTTGGCTCGAAGGCTCCCCGGACGGGGAGTGCGTTTGTGCCTTGCTCAACGATTCTGGCAGCGGTGCCCCCTGGGCATAACTCTCTATGTGGTCAAAAAGGGATGAATCCGGCCAATCGGGATGACCGCAGAAGACTGCCTGGAGCGGCGGAGGGAGAGGGTGGTCGAGCGTGCAAGGCGCTGCAGGGGCGTGGCGAGGGGACCGTCCGTGGTCCTGTTGAATCAGCGTACCTGCCTGAGGATCAAGGGCCGTCGGCCTTGATTTCCTGGTAGCGCTTTTCCAGCTCCTGGCGGATCTGCCGGCGCTGCTGGGCCTGGATATAGCGGCGCTTGCCGTCGGCAGTCTCGGGTTGCAGCGGCGGCACCTGGGCCGGTTTGCGCTGGTCGTCCACCGCGACCATGGTGAAGAAGCAGCTGTTGGTGTGGCGCACCGAGCGCTCGCGGATGTTCTCGGTCACCACCTTGATGCCCACCTCCATGGAGGTGTTGCCGGTGTAGTTGACCGAGGCCAGGAAGGTCACCAATTCGCCGACGTGGATCGGCTCGCGGAAGATCACCTGGTCCACCGACAGGGTCACCACGTAGCGGCCGGCATAACGGCTGGCGCAGGCATAGGCGACTTCGTCGAGGTACTTGAGCAGGGTGCCGCCGTGGACATTGCCAGAGAAATTGGCCATGTCAGGGGTCATCAATACCGTCATCGACAGCTGGGCGTTTCCGGGTTCCATAGCACACTCACGGTTCAAGGCAGGGGTTGCTGGAGCACCTCTGCGGGTGCTGGTTTCAAGGATTTTCAAACCATCGATAACGGGACGCCGGGCCGCGTCGCGCCGTCACGCTCCGGTGGATCTGTTTCCTAATATTGCACTGCCTTTCTGCCGGAAGTCCCGGTGTTAACCTGCAAAACACCCGTTCCAGGGCTTTTTCTGCTCCTATTTTTGGATATTTCTTTGTACTGATCAGATTTTTCTTTTTAGGCGATCTGCGCCGCCCAGCATTCAAGGAGAGCCCCGGCCATGCATGCCATCAGCTTCATTCAGGACCTGGCCGTGATCATGCTGGTCGCCGGTGTGGTGACCATTCTCTTCCATCGCCTCAAGCAACCGGTGGTGTTGGGCTACATCGTCGCCGGCTTCATCATCGGCCCCCATACGCCGCCGTTCGGCCTGATCCACGACGAACAGACCATCAAGACCCTGGCCGAGCTGGGGGTGATTTTCCTGATGTTCTGCCTGGGGCTGGAATTCAGCCTGCGCAAGCTGTTCAAGGTGGGCGCCACGGCGTTTATCGCAGCCTTCCTGGAAATCGTCCTGATGATCTGGATCGGCTACGAGATCGGTCGCTGGTTCGATTGGAGCACCATGGATTCGCTGTTCCTCGGGGCGATCCTGGCCATTTCCTCCACCACCATCATCGTCAAGGCGCTCAACGACCTGAAGATGAAGAACGAGCGCTTCGCCCAGCTGATCTTCGGCGTGCTGATCGTCGAGGACATTCTCGGCATCGGCATCATCGCCTTGCTGTCGAGTATTGCGGTCAGTGGCACCGTGAGCTCCGGCGAAGTGTTCTCCACCGTCGGCAAGCTTTCGCTGTTCATGATCGTGGCGCTGGTGATCGGCATTCTGCTGGTGCCGCGCCTCTTGGCCTACGTGGCCAGGTTCGACAGCAACGAGATGCTGCTGATCACTGTGCTGGGGCTGTGTTTCGGCTTCTGCCTGCTGGTGGTGAAGCTCGAGTACAGCATGGTCCTGGGGGCTTTCCTGATCGGCGCGATCATGGCCGAGTCCCGTCAGTTGCTGAAGATCGAGCGGCTGATCGAGCCGGTTCGTGACCTGTTCAGCGCCATCTTCTTTGTCGCCATTGGCCTGATGATCGACCCGCAGATCCTTCTGCAATACGCCTGGCCCATCGCCGTGATCAGCGTGGCAGTGGTGCTGGGCAAGATGCTGTCGTGCGGCATGGGAGCCTTTATTGCCGGCAACGACGGACGGACCTCGTTGCGAGTCGGGATGGGCCTGTCACAGATTGGCGAGTTTTCATTCATCATCGCCGCCCTGGGCATGACCCTGCAGGTCACCAGCGATTTTCTCTATCCGGTCGCGGTTGCCGTGTCGGCGATCACCACCTTGCTCACGCCCTATCTGATTCGCGCGGCCGATCCTTTGTCGCACAAGCTCGCCGGGGTTCTTCCTCAACGCCTGAGCCGGGTGCTGGGCATGTATGGGGAGTGGTTGCGCAGTATCCAGCCTCAGGGTGAGGGCGCATTGCTGGCGTCGATGATCCGCAAGATCCTGCTGCAAGTGGGGGTGAATCTGGCGCTGGTGGTGGCGATCTTCTTTTCCGGCGGCTATTTCGCCAAGCGCATCGGCGCTTATCTGGAGGATTGGGTCAGTGATCCGAGCTGGCAGAAGGCGCTGATCTGGGGTGGAGCGCTGCTGCTGTCGCTGCCATTCCTGATTGCCGCCTACCGCAAGCTCAAGGCGCTATCGATGCTGCTGGCGGAGATGGGGGTCAAGGCGGAAATGGCCGGACGCCATACCCAGCGGGTGCGCCGGGTGATCGCCGAGGTGATCCCGATCCTGTCGTTGCTGGTGATCTTCCTGCTGCTGGCGGCGTTGTCGGCGAGCATCCTGCCGACCCTGGAGCTGCTGGTACTGATTGCGGTGGTAGCGGCAGCGGTGGCGGCGGTGTTGTGGCGCTGGTTCATCCGCGTGCACACGCGGATCCAGGTGGCGCTGATCGAAACCTTCGATCACAGCAAGGACAACAGCGGGCATTGACCTTGCCGCTCGCCAGCAGGGCACTGGCGAGCCGGTTGCAACGTCGGGAGTTGGCTCAGCTTTCCAGCCAGACGTCCCGCGCCCAGTGCCACACCGATTCCCAGGACTCTTCGGTGATCAGCTCTTCTTCACCGGACCACAGCACCACGGTGCCGTCTTCTTCGACGCAGTAGTAGTCGTCGCCGTCCTGGCAGATCGGGATCAGCTCGCGAGGCACGCCCAGGTCCCAGGCGGTCGCAGCCACTTCCGGCAGGTAGGTGTGGGATTGCGGGTCGGTGACGGTGACCGGCTCCAGGCTGCCGTAAACCACGTCGCTGACCGTCAACAGGAACTCTTTGAAGACGAACGGGATATTGATGAACAGCTGTTCTTCAATTTCCACCAGTTGGTCTTCGTCCGGCAGTTCCAGGGGGACGGGTACCGGTTCGTTGGCTTCTCGGAGTTGTTCGATGACTTCTTCCACGGCCTGGGTCCTCTTAGCTCTATGGCGCGGTTGTTTGACGGCGGTTTATACAGTAGCTCGCTATAAGTGCAATCGTGAAATGCAAAACCCCGACCTGAGTCGGGGTTTTGCCTTACAGCTGTGACAGCAGAATGAATCAGCCGTTCTGGCGGATACCTGCCACCAGCCATGGCTGGTTGTCGCCCTGGGCGCGTTCCATGTTCCAGCTTTCGCTGAACACTTCGCCCTGGTCGAAGCGCGAGGTCTTCGACACACCGCTGAAGGTCAGGGTGGCGATGGTCTTGTCGGCACGATCATCCACGCCTTCAAGCTGCACTTGCAGGTTGTCGATGTAGGTGGACTGGAAGCCGTCGCCCAGATCGGCACGTTCCTGCTTGAGGAACTGCAGCAACTGCGGGGTGACGAACTCGGCGATCTTGTCCATTTCGTTGGCGTCCCAATGTTGCTGCAGGGACTGGAAGTGATTGCGCGCCGCTTCAATGAAGCGCTCTTCGTTGAACCAGGCCGGAGCGTTGATCACAGGACGCGCGGCAGGTGCTGCCGAGCCACCGAAGATCGAACCGCCAGCCGGTTGCTGCGGCTCGAAAGCCTCACGCTGCATCGGCGCGTGGCCCGCTGGAGCGAACTGCTCCTGCTGCTTGCGACGGCGAGCGGCGATGAAGCGGAAGATCACAAAGGCGATGACCGCCATGATCAGGATGTCGAAGATCTGCATGCCCTGGAAGCCGCCGCCCATGAACATGGAGGCCAGCAGGCCACCGGCTGCGATGCCGGCCAGAGGGCCGAGCCAGCGCGAAGCACCACCGGCCTTGGCCGCGGCACCTGCAGCACCGGCTGCGCCAGCGGTGGCTGCAGCGGCAGGAGCGCCCGGAGCGGTTGGTGCCGCCTGGCGAGTTTGGTGGGTCGGGGCAGCGCCGGCGCTTTTGCCGCCACCGAAGCGCTTGGCGTTGGCGTCGAGGCTCATCGTCAGGCCGATGCACAGCGCCATGGCGATGCTAAGAAAACGTTTCATAAAGGGGGTTCCCATTTGTGGATGGCACGCGCGCCATATTGCACAGGTGAAGTGTCAGTGGCGAGCGGCATAATGTTTCGGGCTTTTGCCTGACAGGCTTGATTCAGCTCTGCCCGCAATCATGCTCGCCGATAGGGTTTTTGTCTGTAAGGACGCGGCTTTGGTTCAATCTTCAAGCCGATCAGCGACGCAGTGCCAGCAGCACCACGCCAGCAGTGATCAGGCCAATTCCGCCCCATTGGCGCAGATCGAGTTTCTCCCCCAGCAATGCCACGCCGATGAGGGCGACGAACACCACGCTAAGCTTGTCCACCGGCGCTACCAGCGAGGCGGGGCCGAGTTTCAGAGCGCGGAAATAGCACAACCAGGAAGCCCCGGTGGCCAGCCCGGACAGCAGCAGGAACAGGTAGCTCTTGGGGGAAATTGATCCCAGGGACTGATATTGGCCCGTTGCGTACAAAATCAAGGCCAGGCTGACCAGTACCACCACGGTGCGCAGCAGGGTGGCGAAGTCTGAATTGACGTTTTCTATCCCCACTTTGGCGAAGATCGCCGTCAAGGCAGCGAAAATTGCCGACAACAGGGCCCAGAATGTCCACGAGGAAAAAAAGCCTGTGCCCATGTTCGCGCTGCCTTTTCTACACCGACCTGTAGGAGCCAGCTTGCCGGCGAAGAGGCCCTTGAGCCGGTCTTCGCCAGTGAGATTCGCTGGCAAGCCAGCTCCTACACAAGCCAAGCGGGTGGGGTTAGATGGCTTCCAGCTTGGCGTAGCCGAGCATCAGCCATTTGCTGCCTTCGCTGAAGTTGACCTGGACCCGCGCCTGGGCGCCTGCACCTTCGAAGTTGAGGATCACCCCATCGCCGAAGACCGAATGGCGCACGGTCTGGCCCAGGCTCAGGCCGGTGTCCGGAATCTCGCTGCCGCCGAACAGGCTGCTGGTGCTTTGCGACTGGCCGCCACCGAAAGGCCGGCTGACGCTGTTGGACAGGCGCACTTCCTGGATCAGTCCCTTGGGCACTTCACGTACGAAGCGCGACACCTTGTTGTAGGTTTCGCTGCCATATAGACGACGGGTCTCTGCATAGGTCATCACCAGGTTCTGCATGGCCCGGGTAATGCCCACGTAGGCCAGGCGCCGTTCTTCCTCAAGCCGGCCAGGTTCTTCCAGGCTCATCTTGTGGGGGAACAGGCCTTCTTCCATACCCACCAGGAACACGTAGGGGAACTCCAGGCCCTTGGCGCTGTGCAGGGTCATCAGTTGCACGCTGTCTTCATGTTCGTCGGCCTGGGTATCGCCGGCTTCCAGGGACGCGTGGCCGAGGAAGGCCGCCAGGGGCGTCAGGTCCTCGTCTTCTTCGCTGTTCTCGAAGTTGCGCGCGGCGCTCACCAGTTCCTCAAGGTTTTCCACCCGGGCCTGGCCCTTCTCGCCTTTTTCCGCTTCGTGGTAGGCGATCAGCCCCGACTGCTCGATCACCGTCTGGGTCATCAGGTGCAGGGGCATTTCCAGGGTCTTGGCCGCCAGGTTCTCGATCAGCTCGATGAAGGCGCCGAGGGCGCCGGCCGCACGACCGGTCAGGCCTTTATTGGCCACCAGTTGGCGCATGGCTTCCCACATCGACACATCGCTGTGGCGCGCGTGCTCGCGGATGGCTTCGACGGTCTTTTCGCCGATGCCCCGGGCCGGAACGTTGATCACCCGCTCCAGGGCCGCGTCGTTGCCACGGCCTTCCAGCAAGCGCAGGTAAGCCATGGCGTTCTTGATCTCGGCCCGCTCGAAGAAGCGCTGGCCGCCATAGATGCGGTACGGAATGCGCTCGCGCAGCAGGGCTTCTTCCAGCACCCGGGACTGGGCGTTGGAGCGGTAGAGAATGGCGATGTCGCTGCGGGCCATGCCGGTCTTCAGCGCGCTCTCGATGGTTTCCACGACATAGCGGGCTTCATCGTGCTCGTTGAAGGCGGCGTACAGGTTGATGGCTTCGCCTTCGCCGCCATCGGTCCACAGCTCCTTGCCCAAGCGCCCGGTGTTGTTGGCGATCAGGGCGTTGGCAGCCTTGAGGATACCGGCGGTGGAGCGATAGTTCTGCTCCAGGCGGATCACTTCGGTGTCCGGGAAGTCGGCGGAATACTGGTGAATGTTCTCGATTTTTGCCCCACGCCAGCCGTAGATCGACTGGTCGTCGTCGCCCACCACCATCAGGCTGTCGCCACCCTGGGCCAGCAGCCGCAGCCAGGCGTATTGCACGGCGTTGGTGTCCTGGAATTCGTCCACCAGCACGTGGCGGAAACGTTTCTGGTAGTGCGCCAGCAGGCCCGGGTGGTCGCGCCACAGGTCTAGGGCGCGCAGCAGCAGTTCGGAGAAGTCGATGACTCCGGCGCGCTGGCAAGCGGCCTCGTAGGCCTCATAGATGCCGCGCATGGTGGCCAGGAAAAGATCACCGCTGGCCTGGATATGTTGCGGCCGCAGGCCTTCGTCTTTCTGGCCGTTGATGAACCATTGGGCCTGGCGGGCCGGCCAGCGTTGTTCGTCCAGGCCCAACTCGCGGATTACCCGCTTGACCAGGCGTTGCTGGTCGTCGCTGTCGAGAATCTGGAAGGTCTGGCTCAGGCCGGCTTCCTGCCAGTGGGCACGCAGCAGGCGGTGCGCCAGGCCGTGGAAGGTGCCGACCCACATGCCCGCCGGGTTGATACCCAGCAATTGCTCGATGCGGTGACGCATCTCGGCGGCGGCCTTGTTGGTGAAGGTCACCGACAGGATCGAGTGGGGCGAGGCGTTCTCGACCTGGATCAACCAGGCGATACGGTGCACCAGCACACGGGTTTTGCCGGAGCCAGCACCGGCCAGGACCAACTGACGACCCACGGAGGCGGCTACGGCCTGGCGTTGGGCATCGTTGAGGGAGTTCAACAGGAGGGAGAGATCATCGCGCATCGGGGCATTCTAGGGGGCCGCGTCACCCCGGGCAAACCCGGCATTGCATTAGCCGATAAAACAACGGCCGGGGACGACCGGTTGGTCACAGGCCGCAGCCATTGGCGTCTCTCGCCCGGGCACTTTCACGTCGGAATACGACGGGATTTGTTTTATCGATTTTATGATCTGGAGCAGTTTGGCTCGGGCTTGCGCTTGTGTATGCTCCGCCGACGTTTCGGGCTCAACCATTATAAGAATACTGCCTATGACACTTAACCCCGACCTGTCCGGGCCCTTCATGGCGCCGCGGGTCATCCGCCAGCATTACGCCGTCGAGATGGCAGTGGAGCGCACGCGCCTGCTGTATCAGGGCTCGCTGCTGCCGACCCTTTTCATGCTGCTCAACGGTCTGGTGTGCACCTGGTTGCTCTGGAGTCCGGCGCGCTATCTGTTGCTCAGCGTGTGGATGGTCTGGCTGCTGGCCCTGGTGGCCTTGCGGGTGATCCAGGTGGCGGCGTTCGACTCGGCGATTCCCAGTCGCCAGGCGCAGCCCATCTGGCAGCGCATGTTTCTCCTCGGGTCGGCAGTCAGTGGCCTGACCCTGGCCTGCGCCGGCATTGCCCTGGTGCCCACCGACAGCTTTTTGCAGCAGGCCTGGGTTTTCGGCCTGATCGGCGCGGCGATTCTGTCCGCCAGCGTGGCCTACGCGGTCAGTCTGCAGGCCTTTCTCTCCTTCACATTGCCCTGCCTGTTGCCGGCCATCGCCTATCTGTTCTGGGGCGGAGACGATCAGCAGCGTGGCTGGGGCTGGCTTGGGCTGATTCTCCTGGTCTCCCTGAGCGTGGTGGCCTGGCAGGTCAACCGCCTGATTCAGCGGGGCCTGTTGCGGCGCTTTCAGAATCAGGCGCTGATCGAGCATCTGCAGGACGCCCAGAGCCGCAGCAGCCAGCTCAACCGCGAGCTGGCCCGTGAGATCGAACAGCGCCGACGGGCCGAAGAACAATTGCGTGAAGCCCAGGCCGGGCTGGAGCAGCGGGTGGCCCAGCGCAGCCTGGAACTGGACCAGGCCAATCAGGCCCTGAGCAAGAGCGAGGAGCGCCTGGCCCTGGCCCTGAACGCCAGCGAGCTGGGTCTCTGGGACTGGAACCTGCAGACCGATGAAATCCATCACACCCAGATCAAGGAACTGTTCGGCCTGGAGCCCGAAGACGTCACCGCGATGCTCAGCCATCTCAAGCCGCGCCTGCACCCCGAGGATTTGCCGCTGCTCAAACGCGCCCTGGTGGAGCACCTCAAGGGCCGCAGCGAGGATTACCAGGTGGAGTACCGGGTGCGCCATGGCGATGGCCACTGGGTGTGGATCGAGGACCGGGGCAGGGCGGTGGAGCGCAGTCCTGGTGGAAGGGTGTTGCGCATGGTGGGCACTCGGCGGGATATCAGCGCCGACAAGGAAGTGGAGGTGCAGCGCAACCTGGCGGCGACGGTGTTCGAGGCGGCCAGTGAAGGCATCGTCATCCTCGACCCCGAGTACGCCCTGATCGCCGCCAACCAGGCCTTCAGCCAGGTCACGGGCTATCAGATCGAGGACATGCTCGGGCGCAATGTGGTGGAACTGTCCTGCAGCCGCGATGCCCGCCGGCATTACCCGTTGATTCATCAGGCCCTGGAGCAGCACGGCAGTTGGCAGGGTGAGCTGGTGGAGACCCGCAAGAACGGCGAGCTCTATCCGCAATGGCTGCAATTGAATGTAGTGCGGGATAAGCGAGGGAAAATCCGCCACATCGTGGGCTTCTTCGCCGATCTGTCGGCTCGGCGCGAATCCGAGGAGCGCATGCGCTACCTCACTCACTACGATGAACTCACCGGGCTGGCCAACCGCTCTCTGTTTCGCGAGCGCCTGGGCGAGGCCCATCAACGGGTGCGCCAGGGCGGCCGCAGCCTGGCCTTGCTGCACATCAACCTGGATCGCTTCAAGTTGCTCAACGACAGCCTCGGCCATGAAGTGGCCGACCAGCTGCTGCAGAAGATGGCCAGGCGACTGATCAATGCCCTGCCGGAAGCCGACACCATCGCCCGATTGTCCGGGGATGAGTTCGCCGTGCTGTTCGACGCCTACGGCAGCCTGTCGAGCCTGACCCGGGTGGCGACCCGGCTGCTGAGCAAGCTGCGCTTGCCGATCACCGTCGATGGCCATGAATTGGTGGTCAGCGCCTCCATGGGCATCAGCATGCTGCCGGACAGCGCCCGGGAGATCGCGGCCCTGGTCAGTCAGGCGAACATGGCCATGGCCCACGCCAAGCACCTGGGGGGCAACAACTTCCAGTTCTATACCGAGAGCCTGCAGGCCAGCACCCTGGAGCGTCTGCAGCTGGAGAACCAGCTGCGCAAGGCCATCGACGAAGGCCAGTTGATGGTTTTCTACCAACCCAAGCTGTGCCTGGCCACGGGCCGGCTGAACGCTGCCGAAGCCCTGGTGCGCTGGGATCACCCGACCATGGGGCGGGTCCCGCCGGGAGACTTTATCGGCCTGGCGGAAGAGACCGGGCTGATCGGGCCCATTGGCGA
>NZ_MOAK01000027.1:17304-22243 GCF_003732485.1 Pseudomonas protegens | reverse complement strand
CGTCAGGCCTGCCGCCAAGCCTGCGAATGGCAGCGCCAGGGGCTGGAGCCGATTCGGGTGTCGGTCAATCTGTCGGTGTATCAGTTGCGTCAGGGCAAGCTGGTGAGCCTGGTGCGCCAGGTATTGGAAGAAACCGGCCTGGAGCCGCACTTCCTCGAACTGGAACTGACTGAAAGCCAGCTCCTGGACAGCGTCGAGCACATCATCGCGACCTTCCAGCAACTGCGTGATCTGGGGGTGAAGCTGGCCATCGACGACTTCGGCACGGGTTACTCGTCCCTGAGCTACCTCAAGCGCATCCCGGTGGACTACGTGAAGATCGACCAGGCCTTTATCCGTGGTCTTGCCGAAGGTGGGGAAGATGCAGCGATTACCCGGGCAATCATTGCCATGGCTCACGGGCTGTCGCTGAAGGTGGTGGCCGAGGGGGTCGAAGATCCTGCCCAACTGACCTTCCTGAGGGCTGAACACTGCGATGAAGTTCAGGGCTACCTGATCAGTCGCCCGGTGAATGCCGAGGCGCTCGCGCAGCTGTTGCAAGCCCAGACTCGCTAACGGGCGGCGACGCCTGCCACAGCGGCTACATAAGTCGTACCCGGCTGAAAATGGGGGGCAGGCCGGCAAATTGATGATGCATTGAACAGGCAAAAAGACGATTCCTGTAGTATAACTACAAGCTTGCTACATCCCCGGCGTCAGCCAATAACAATGAGTCCAGCCCTTTGAACCTGTTGCAGCACATCGCCCAGTCACGTCATTTGTTACGCAAATCGGAGCTCAAGGTCGCCGATCACGTGCTCCTTGATCCTGCGGCCGTGATGCACAGTTCCATGGCGGACCTGGCCCACAGCGTGGGCATCAGCGAGCCGACCATCGTGCGCTTCTGCCGTGCCATCGGTTGCTCCGGTTTTCAGGATCTGAAGCTCAAGTTGGCCCAGAGCCTTGCCGCCGGTGCCAGCTTTGGCCAGTTCGCGATTCATGAAGACGATTCTGTCGCTGACTACAGCCTGAAGATCTTCGACACCACCCTGCACACCCTGATGGAAGTTCGCGAGAAGCTCGATCCGGTGGCCCTGCAGCAGGCGGTGACGGCCATGTCCCAGGCCCAGCGTGTGGAGTTCTACGGCTTTGGCGCGTCGGGCGCGGTGGCGGCGGATGCCCAGCACAAGTTCTTCCGTCTGCTGCTGACCGCGGCGGCCTATTCCGACCCGCACATGCAGGCGATGTCGGCGGTGACCTTGAAGCCTACCGACGTGGCCATCTGCATTTCCCAGTCCGGCCGTTCCAAGGACCTGCTGATCACCGCCAATCTGGTGCGTGAAAGCGGCGCTTCGCTGATCACCCTGTGCCCGAGCCAGACGCCGTTGGCCGAGCTGTCCACGGTCAACCTGGCCATCGACGTGCACGAAGACACCGAGATCTACACCCCGTTGACCTCGCGTATCGCCCACCTGGTGGTGATCGACGTGCTGGCGATGGGCGTGGCCATGGCTCGCGGGCCGAGCCTGGTGAACCACCTCAAGAGCGTCAAGCGCAGCCTTCGCAGCCTGCGCCTCTCGCCCAAGTCGGTCAAAGCCCTGGACGATTGAGTCTCTCTGGCCGGTGATGCGGCCTCTGGGTTGCGCATCGCGCTGACGGACGCCTTCGCTGGCAAGCCAGCTCCTACAGATTGGTAGGCGCTGTGAATGTTCATCGTCCTGTAACCGACCCGCCGCCAAATCGTAACCGCCGACGTCCATCGTGAAGCTCCCGTACTCGCATTGGGAGACTCGAAATGGCCCGGCCTTACGAAGAGAGCAACAGCGCAGTCAAGACCCGTCGTCAGCAGGAAGACCAGCGCCGCATGGAATTTCGTCGTGCGATCGAACACCGCTTCGAGCTGCGTCAGTTGCAACAGCAAATCAACGATTACCCCGAGCTTGAGGCCGTCAATTACTGGCAGGCGGCACCCGCGGCTTCCCGTCGAAGCGTTCAACCAGCCCGCTGATCTGCACGCGTTCGCTGCGGATGAATCCCAGGAACGCATGCGCTACCGGTGACAGGCGCTTGGCTTTGGCCTGCACCAGGCACCAGCTGCGCAGCAATGGCAGCTCTTCGACCGGCAACTCGATCAGGCCGCCGGTCGCCAACTCGAGGTTCAGGGCGTGGCGCGTCAGCAAGGCCACGCCCAGACCCGCCCGTACGCACTCACGCTGAGCTTCCGCCGACGACACTTCGAGGATCTGGGTGAAGTGCACGCGCTTCTCCTTGAAGTACTCCTCGCAGGCCAGGCGGGTGCCGGAGCCCTGTTCCCGCAGTACCAGGGTGTAGGGCTCCAGATCCTGCAGGCGCAGCGGCCCCATATGGCTCAGCGGGTGGTCCGGCGGCGCCACGGCGACGATCGGGTTGTTGAGGAAGGGCAGGAACTCCAGCTCCATGTCCTGGGGCACCATGGACATGATCACCAGGTCGTCGCGGTTGTCCGAGAGGCGGCGGATCACCTGGGCGCGGTTGACCACGGTCAGTTGCAGGTGGACTTCCGGATGCTGGCGCTTGAAGGCGGCGAACAGGTGCGGGACGAAGTATTTGGCGCTGGATTCCACCGCCAGCTTGAGCTGGCCCTGCAGCGAGCCCTGCATGTCCGAGAGCTGCATGTCGAGGTTTTCCAGGCGCCCGAAGATGTCGCGGCTGGCCCGCTGCAGGGCTTCGGCGGCTTCGGTCATGTAGAGCTTCTTGCCTACGTAATCGAACAGTGGCTGGCCGATCAGCTCCTCCAGCTGGCGAATCTGCAGGCTGACGGCGGGCTGGGTGAGATTCATTTCATCGGCGGCGCGGCTGTAGGAGCGTAGATCGCAGACTTCATTGAAAATCTGCAACTGACGTAATGTCAGTCTCATCAAGGACTTACGCATTGTTCGAGTGCTCGCGCCAAGGGCTGGTGGCACGACTATAAGTCTTTACTTATGCCCAACCCAATAATTATTGATTTTTGTTAATCCCTCTGCAGAGCTAGTGTGACGCGGCGACTGACTTGAAACATTTGGTCACGCGCCGACTCGGTCTAGCGGGTCGTTTGTTCCAACGGCTCAAGGGAACCTCCAAGTGATAAAAAAGATCCTGATCGCCAACCGTGGTGAGATCGCCGTACGAATCGTGCGTGCCTGCGCCGAGATGGGCATCCGTTCGGTAGCGATCTTCTCCGACGCCGATCGCCATGCCTTGCATGTGAAGCGCGCGGATGAGGCCCACAGCATTGGCGCCGAGCCGCTGGCCGGCTACCTGAACCCCCGCAAACTGGTGAACCTGGCGGTGGAAACCGGCTGTGATGCCTTGCATCCCGGCTATGGTTTTCTTTCGGAAAACGCCGAACTGGCGGACATCTGCGCTGAACGTGGAATCAAGTTCATTGGCCCGTCGGCGGAAGTGATCCGGCGCATGGGCGACAAGACCGAAGCCCGTCGCAGCATGATCAAGGCCGGCGTGCCGGTGACCCCGGGCACCGAAGGCAACGTCGCGGATATCCATGAAGCCCTGAGTGAAGGCGACCGCATCGGCTACCCGGTGATGCTCAAGGCCACCTCCGGTGGTGGCGGCCGCGGTATCCGTCGTTGCAACAGCCGTGAAGAGCTGGAGCAGGCGTTCCCCCGAGTGATTTCCGAAGCCACCAAGGCCTTCGGTTCGGCGGAAGTGTTCCTGGAAAAATGCATCGTCAATCCCAAGCACATCGAAGCGCAGATCCTCGGTGACAGCTTTGGCAACGTGGTGCACCTGTTCGAGCGCGACTGCTCGATCCAGCGCCGTAACCAGAAGCTCATCGAGATCGCCCCGAGTCCGCAGCTGACTCCGGAACAGCGCGCCTACATCGGCGACCTGTCGGTGCGCGCGGCCAAGGCCGTGGGCTACGAGAACGCCGGCACCGTGGAGTTCCTGCTCGCCGAGGGCGAGGTGTACTTCATGGAGATGAACACCCGGGTGCAGGTGGAACACACCATCACCGAGGAAATCACCGGCATCGACATCGTCCGCGAGCAGATCCGCATTGCTTCCGGCCTGCCGCTCTCGGTGAAACAGGAAGACATCCAGCACCGCGGCTTTGCCCTGCAGTTCCGGATCAATGCGGAGGACCCGAAGAACAACTTCCTCCCCAGCTTCGGCAAGATCACCCGTTACTACGCGCCCGGCGGTCCCGGCGTGCGCACCGACACGGCGATCTACACCGGCTACACCATTCCGCCGTTCTACGACTCCATGTGCCTGAAACTGGTGGTCTGGGCCCTGACCTGGGAAGAGGCAATGGACCGCGGCCTGCGCGCCCTGGACGACATGCGTCTGCAAGGGGTCAAGACCACCGCCGCCTACTACCAGGAAATCCTGCGCAACCCGGAATTCCGTAGCGGTCAGTTCAACACCAGCTTCGTTGAGAGCCATCCGGAACTGACCAACTACTCGATCAAGCGCAAACCCGAAGAGCTGGCCCTGGCCATCGCCGCCGCCATCGCCGCCCACGCAGGCCTGTGAGGAATAAAACAATGTCCAAGAAGATTCATGTAACCGACACCATCCTGCGCGACGCCCACCAATCGCTGCTGGCGACCCGCATGCGCACCGAAGACATGCTGCCGATCTGCGACAAGCTCGACAAAGTCGGCTACTGGTCCCTGGAAGTCTGGGGCGGCGCGACCTTCGACGCCTGCGTGCGCTTTCTCAAGGAAGACCCTTGGGAGCGCCTGCGCAAACTGCGCGCCGCGCTGCCCAACACCCGTCTGCAGATGCTCCTGCGTGGCCAGAACCTGCTGGGCTACCGCCACTACAGCGACGACGTGGTCCGGGCCTTCGTGGCCAAGGCGGCGGTCAACGGCATCGACGTGTTCCGCATCTTCGACGCCATGAACGACGTGCGTAACCTGCGGGTGGCGATCGAAGCGGTGAAGGCCGCCGGCAAGCACGCCCAGGGCACCAT
>NZ_MOAK01000027.1:11374-17252 GCF_003732485.1 Pseudomonas protegens | reverse complement strand
AGCAGATGGAAGCCATGGGTTGCGACTCCATCGCGATCAAGGACATGGCCGGCCTGTTGACCCCTTACGCCACCGGCGAGCTGGTCAAGGCGCTGAAGGCCGAGCTGTCGCTGCCGGTGTTCATCCACTCCCACGACACCGCCGGCCTGGCTGCAATGTGCCAGCTCAAGGCCATCGAGAACGGCGCCGACCATATCGACACCGCCATCTCCAGCTTCGCCTGGGGCACCAGCCACCCGGGCACCGAGTCCATGGTCGCGGCCCTTAAAGGCAGCGAGTTCGACACCGGCCTGGACCTGGAGCTGCTGCAAGAGATCGGCCTGTACTTCTACGCCGTGCGCAAGAAGTACCACCAGTTTGAAAGCGAATTCACCGCGGTCGACACCCGGGTGCAGGTCAACCAGGTGCCGGGCGGGATGATTTCCAACCTGGCCAACCAGTTGAAAGAGCAGGGCGCCCTGAACCGCATGGGCGAAGTGCTGGCGGAGATCCCGCGGGTGCGTCACGACCTGGGCTACCCACCGCTGGTGACCCCGACCTCGCAGATCGTTGGCACCCAGGCGTTCTTCAACGTCCTGGCCGGTGAGCGCTACAAGACCATCACCAACGAAGTGAAGCTCTATCTGCAGGGCGGCTACGGCAAGGCCCCGGGTCAGGTGGACGAAAACCTGCGGCGCCAGGCCATCGGCAGCGAGGACGTGATCGATGTGCGTCCGGCCGACTTGCTGAAACCGGAAATGACCAAGCTGCGCGGCGAAATCGGTGCCCTGGCCCATTCCGAAGAAGACGTGCTGACCTACGCCATGTTCCCGGACATCGGGCGCAAGTTCCTCGAAGAGCGTGAGGCCGGCACCCTGGTTCCGGAAGTGCTGCTGCCGATCCCCGAAGCCGGTGGCGTCAGCAAGCCGGGCGGCGAAGGTGTGCCCACCGAGTTCGTCATCGACGTGCACGGCGAGACCTACCGCGTCGACATCACTGGCGTCGGGGTCAAGGCCGAAGGCAAGCGTCACTTCTATCTGTCCATCGACGGCATGCCGGAAGAAGTGGTGTTCGAGCCGCTCAACGAGTTCGTCGGCGGCGGCACCAGCAAGCGCAAGCAGGCCAGCGCCCCGGGCCATGTCAGCACCACCATGCCGGGCAACATCGTCGATGTGCTGGTCAAGGAAGGCGACACGGTCAAGGCCGGCCAGGCGGTACTGATCACCGAAGCCATGAAGATGGAAACCGAAGTCCAGGCGGCCATCGCCGGCAAGGTCGTGGCGATCCACGTGGCCAAGGGCGACCGGGTCAACCCGGGCGAAATCCTGATCGAGATCGAAGGCTGAGTTCAGGCCCTCATCTGCAACTGTTTACCTCGGGGGAGCTACGGCTCCCCTTTTTTTTGCTTTCCTGAAGTGTCATTTAATGCATTTTTGGTGAGGATTAGTTTCTATAAATGCATTTAAAGACACTTATTGGCACGGCGGCTTGGAATAACTGCAATATAATGCGCGGATGATTGAGGCGGAATGTCTATTGAAGTGCAGCAAATTACAGGTACCCCAATGCTCCGGCTGACGTTGCAGCTTTACGGCGCAGGGGCGTGGGCCGACGCCATGACCCTGAGTTTCGACAAACCTGAAGAGGGCTTTGCCAGCCCTTGCAGCTTTGGTTATGTCCCGCAGTATCTGGTGGACAACCTTGACGCTATTGCCAGCCCGCTGGGCCGCTCGGTCAGTGCACAGATACCTTTGGGGTGGGAGCCCTGGCGAGAGGACCGGGCTCCGGCCTTTCTTTATGACCTGATCGCAACGCCGGCGGCGCGCCGCTTTTTGCTCCGGCAGATCGGCCATGAGCGGCCCGATGGCATGGGCAGCGAGTTGTTCCTCCTGGCCCGAAGCACTGCGGCGCCCATTGGCCATATGCGGATCAAGGAATCCCTGGCAGGGCTGCACAGGCGTCCGGCCCTGGGCTTCACCCGGGAACAGGTGGTGACCCTGGATAACCGTTTTCTTGAATACGCCCATGAGCAGGCGGCGGCTTTTGGTGGCACGGCGAGCATCGGCGACGAAGCGCCCAAGCTGTTGCTGACAGAAAACCGCGAGGGCTTGTTGTACCCCGATGCGCTGCTCGATGACGCTTTTGCAGCGCGTCACTGGTGGGTGAAGTTCCCCCGTAACCCGGCTTCGCCGAATGCCTGCGACATCCTCAGAAGCGAGTTCCATTACTACCGGGCGCTGCAGCAGCTGGGTATCGAGACGTTACCGGCGCCTGGGCTGGCTCTGGAAGAGGGGCGTCGGCCAAGCCTGTGGATGCAGCGTTTTGACCGTCGGCTAACGCCCGCCGGAGTCGAGCGCCTGGCGGTGGAGTCGATCTACTCCCTGGCCGGGCTGGTGGGCCATGGCCAGGGCATGCGCCATACCGAAGTGCTGGGGATTCTCGCCGACCTGTGGCGCGCCACCGGCCAGGAGGCGTCGATCCCCGAACTGGTGGCGGACTACCTGCGGCGCGATCTGCTCAACAGGATCCTCGGCAACACGGACAATCATGGCCGCACGCTTTCGGTGGTTCGCACTGATACAGGGGTGCGTCTGGCCCCGATCCATGATCTGGCGCCCAAGATCATGGATGACCAGGGGATTGCCCGCACCACCAAATGGCCCGGGCGCATGGAGGTGGCCGGTGACGTCGACTGGCGCCTGGTCTGTGCCAGCCTCAAGCCGTTGCTCGACCCTGAAGCCGCCCTGTCGCGCCTGCGCGCAGATGCCGAACAGCTGCGGGCCCTGCCCGACCTGCTGAGTGCCGGGGGCTTGCCCGAAGCCACCTTGAATCACCCGCGCATTCACCTGCGCCACCTGGATCGACGCCTGCAGGAGTGGGGATTGCGATGAACATGACGCTGGAAGAACGCGGGGCCCTGATCGACAACATCCAGCAGGAAATGGCGGGCGGTCGCTTGCCCATTGGCGATGCGGTCAAGCGCCTGCGCACCGAAGTCACAGGGCTGCATCAGAGCCAGTTCGCCAGGATGTGCCGGATTTCCCTGCGCACCCTGATCCATATCGAACACGGTGACGGCAACCCGACCCTCAAGTCACTGAACGCGGTGTTCAAGCCTTTCGGCCTGCAGATGGGGGTGGTGAAAGTGCAGAGAACCAGCCGCGCCCGTTCGCTGCTCGATGAGCTTGAGCGTTCGGAAAGAAGCCCGGGTGCCCCCGGGCCCTCGCCTGAACCTCAACCGCGTTTGGCGTAGCCCTTGCCGTAATGCTTTTCCATCCGGGCCTGGATCAGTTCCAGGCCGATGGACAGCAGCCAGTAGATCAGCGCCGCGGTGCTGAGCATTTCAATGTAGCGGTAGCTGGAGCGGCCGTAGGACTGGGCCAGGAATATCACTTCCCAGACCCCCATTACCGAGATCAGCGACGAGTCCTTGAGCATCGAGATGAACTGGTTGGTGGCCGGCGGAATGATGGTGCGCATGGCCTGGGGCAGGGTCACCTGCCAGAAGATCACGCTGTCGCTCATGCCCAGGGCCAGGGCGGCCTGGCGCTGGCCATGGGGCACGCCGAGGATGCCGGCGCGGAAGATCTCGCTGAGGTAGGCGCCGTAGTTCAGCGACAGGGCGATGATCCCGGCGGTAATGGCGCCCGGCACCACCCCCAGTTGTGGCAGGCCGAGGTAGATCAGCAGGATCTGGATCAGCAGCGGCGTGCCGCGAAAGAACGAGGCGTAGAAGCTGGCAATCCCGAAAGCCACGGCGCTTGAAGACAGGCGTGCCAGGGCGGTGATGAAGCCCAGCAGCGACGAAGCGACGATGGAGCAGGCGCAGAGGAACAGGGTCAGCGCCGCACCCTGGAGAAAGCCGCTGGGGGACAGGTGCAGACCCAGCAGGTTCGGCAGCTTGTCGAGGATGATCGAGAACTTCAGGTCGAAGCTCAGGAAGAAGCTGGCGAACAGCACCAGCAGGGTCGCCCAGGTCAGGTACAGGCGGCTGCGAAAACCCAGCAGGCGCTTGAGCAGCGGTTCAGCCACCGATTGGGGTGGCTGAGGCGGTGGCGTGTAGGCAGTCATTGGCTGATATCGGCGCCGATCCATTTCTGCGAGAGCTTGCTCAGGGTGCCGTCCTGCTTCAACTGGGCGAAGACTTCACGCACCTTGGCGTCCCACTGTGCATCGCCTTTCTCGATGGCCACCGAGTTGGGCTCGGCGTACAGCGCCTCGCCGGCCAGCTTGAAGCGCGAATCCTGAGTCAGCCGTGGTTGCGCGGTGACCAGGTTGGTGAGGATCGCATCCAGGCGCACGCCCGGGCCCAGGCCGAGGTCCTGGAAGGCCACGTTGTCGGTGTCGTAGGGGGCGATCTGTACGTTCTCGAAGGGATATTGCAGGTGGGTGTCTTCAGCGCCCTCGATCACCAGGTTCTTGTTCAGGTAGCCCTCGTAGCTGGAGGCGGCAGTCAGGCCGACCTTCTTGTCGCTCAGGTCCTTGGCGCCGTGGATACGATCATCCTTGGCGTTGACCACGATCACCGCCGGTGAGGCGTAGTACTGCACCGGGAAGTCGAAGACTTCGGCGCGAGCCTTGCTCGGGGTCATGGAGCAGATGCAGATGTCGTAGCGTCCGCTCCAGCGTCCGGCGGCGATCACATCCCAGGACGGGGTTTCCAGGCGCAGCTTGACCCCGAGCTTGTCGGCCACGGCCTTGGCCACGTCGACGTCGAAGCCGTCCAGCTGGTTCTGGTCATTGAGGAAAGAGAAGGGCGGATAGCTTTCCATCAGCACTCCGACCAGCTCCTTTTTCTGCTCGATACGCTCCAGAGTGGCGCCGGCGAAGGCTTGGGAAGAGACGGCGAGAAGGGTCAGGCCGAGGGCCAGCAGCGGTTTGAAATTCATCGGAATCCTGACTGAAAAAGAGTTGTTATTAACCGAATGGTGCGTATTTAATAGTTATAAGAACGGCTCCGGTAGTGAGTTATTTTCATAAGCATATGAGTAAAAAGCATATGGGCGCAGGCAATACGGTAATTCTCGATGGCGGTATGGGGCGTGAACTGCAGCGTCGCGGGGCGCCGTTCCGGCAGCCTGAATGGTCGGCCCTGGCGCTGAGCGAGGCGCCCCAGGCGGTTGAGGCGGTGCACGCGGCCTATATCGACAGCGGTGCCAACGTGATCACCAGCAACAGCTACGCGGTGGTGCCGTTTCATATCGGCGAGGAACGTTTTGCCGCTGAAGGCCAAGCCCTGGCGGCTTTGGCCGGTGAGCTGGCGCGCCGCGCGGTAGAGGCCTCCGGCAAGCCGGTGCGGGTCGCGGGTTCGTTGCCGCCGTTGTTCGGTTCCTATCGCCCGGACCTGTTCGATGCGTCCCGGGTCGAGGAAGTGCTGAGCCCGCTGGTCAAGGGCCTGGCGCCTTTCGTGGACCTGTGGCTCGCAGAAACCCAAAGCTCCATCGCCGAGGCGCGGGCCATCCACGCCGGATTGCCCAAGGACGGCAAGCCGTTCTGGCTGTCCTTCACCCTGAAGGATGAAGAGGTCGATGAAGTGCCACGCCTGCGTTCCGGCGAGCCGGTGGCAGAAGCGGCGGCAGCGGCGGCGCAGTTGGGCGTGCAGACCCTGCTGTTCAACTGCAGCCAGCCGGAAGTGATTGGTGCGGCGGTGGATGCGGCTCGTGAAACCTTCGAGCGCCTGGGGGTGCAGATCCATATCGGCGTGTACGCCAATGCCTTCCCGCCGCAGCCCGAGGATGCCACCGCCAACGATGGCCTGTGCCCGCTGCGTGAAGACCTGGACCCGCCGGGTTATCTGCACTGGGTAGCGGACTGGCACCAGCGCGGTGCCAGCCATGTGGGCGGTTGCTGCGGCATTGGCCCGGAGCATATTGCGGTGTTGGCGCAGAAGCTCGGTTGA
>NZ_MOAK01000027.1:6608-11362 GCF_003732485.1 Pseudomonas protegens | reverse complement strand
GTCCTTCGCCGGCAAGCCGGCTCCTACACAGGCCTGTAGGAGCCGGCTTGCCGGCGAAAATCCCGCTTACCCGCGACACTCCGCCAGCGACTTGAGCTGCCCCGAGCCGCTCTGGTTCTCATCGCTGAGCCATTGCTCGAAACCCTTGGCAATCACCGGCCATTCGCCATCCAGGATCGAGAACCACGCGGTATCGCGGTTCTGCCCCTTGGCCACCATGTGCTGGCGAAACACACCCTCGAAGCTGAAACCCAAACGTTCCGCGGCGTAGCGCGAGCGGGCATTGGCGTTGTTGCACTTCCATTCCAGGCGCCGGTAACCCAGGGCGAAGGCTTCCTTGGCCAGCAGGTACACCGCTTCAGTGCTCTTTGGCGAACGTTGCATCGGTGCACCGAAGGTCACATGGCCGATCTCGATACGCCCCTGGGCCGGGACGATGGACATCAGGCTGATGAGGCCCTGGGCCTGGCCGCTGGCGCGGTCGATCACGGTAAAGAAGTACGGGTCGCTGGCGACGGCGTGGTTAGCGAGCCAGGCATCGAACGTCGCACGCTCGGGGAAGGGGCCATAAGGCAGGTAGTTCCACAGCACGGGGTCGGCGCCGGGGCCTTGCAGCACCTGGAACAGATCGTCGCCATGGCGCGCCGGGTCGAGCCTTTCCAAACGAATGAAGCGTCCTTCAAGCAGTGTGGCCGAAGGGGCGGGAACGCCTTTCCAGTCGGCGAGAGAAATCGACATGCAGTGGCTCCTTGCGGGTTCAGAGGGGTTTGCGGAACTGGATGAAGCCGGGACGCTCGGCAATGCGCTCATACAGCTGGATGGCCGTGGCATTGGTTTCGTGGGTCAGCCAGTGCACCTTGGCGCAGCCGTCCTGTTTCGCCTGGGCGTAGACGAACTCGATCAGCTGGCGGCCGACGCCGGTGCCGCGCTGGTCCGGGGTCACCAGCAGGTCCTGCAGGTAGCAGGAATTCTCGATGCTCCAGTTGGAGCGGTGGTAGATGAAATGCACCAGGCCCACGGCGCGCTCGCCGTCCCAGGCCAGGGCCGCGTGGGTCGGCTCGCGGGCATCGAGGAAGCGCTGCCAGGTGCTCTGGGTCACGGCGTCCGCCAGTTCGGTTTCGTAGAAGCTCAGGTAGGCCTGCCATAACGGCAGCCAGGCGGCATGGTCGGCAGCGGTGACGGGGCGGATCTGGATCTGGCTCATGAAGGCTCCTTTGTTGTTCTGTACCAATAATGTTCTGTACGCCTAACCCATCAGCCGGGACAGTTGCTGGTCGCGCAGGTCGGCGCTGGCCGCCAGGCCTTCGCGTACCCCGGCAATATCTTCGACATTGCGGTTCTGGCTGAGCTTGCGCTTGCCTTCCAGGCGCTGGATCGGCAGGGCAAAACCGACAATCGCCCGCAGCATGCTGTCGAGGTAGTCGGCCGGGGCGTCAGCCACTTTCCACGGCTGGGGCCGGCCGGTTTCGTGACGCTCGGTCAGGCCCTCCACCACCTGCAGCAGCCGCTGCGGGTCGGTGAAGACCTCCGGCTGGCCATAGGCGTGCACCGACACGTAGTTCCAAGTGGGCACCACTTTGCCGTGTTCGGCCTTGCTCGGATAGAACGACGGGCTGACGTAGGCGTCTTCGCCGGTGAAAATCACCAGGGCCTCGGCGCCGCTGGCCAGCTCGGCGCACTGCGGATTGGCCTTGGCCAAGTGCCCGTAGAGGGTGCCATTGGCCCCCTGTTCGGGGTCCAGCAGCAGTGGCACGTGGCTAGCCTGCAGGCCCAGGGCGCCCCAGGTCACCAGAGTCGCCAGACGGCTGTGTTGGATCACGCCCTGCAGGCGGGAGAGGTCTTCATCGGCGAAAGCGCGAGGTAGGTACATGGAAAAAATCCTTGGCGAGTGGCTGCATCCTAGGCAGGCTAATGGTTCGTTGTAAGAGCCATCTCTGGTCTATTTCATAGGTCCAATTCCCTGGGTACACCCTGATGAACAGTGCTTTGCCTCCGCTGTCTTTCAACCCTGCCGGTATCGAACTGGATCGTCGCCAGGGCCTCAGCCGCCAGCTGTACCAGGCCCTGCGCGTGCGGGTGCTGGACGGGCGCCTGACCAGCGGCACGCGCTTGCCGGCCAGCCGTGATCTGGCGGCGGCATTGGGGATTTCCCGCAACAGCGTGGTGCGGGCCTATGACCAGCTGTATGCCGAGGGCTTTATCGAAGGCCGGGTCGGCGATGGCACCTATGTGGCCCAATTGCCGGAAACCCGGCTCCCGGTCAAAAAATTATCCACAAAAGTATCCACAGGGTTTTCAACAGGCTTACCCACAGGGTTATCCACAAAATCGGTGGATTTACCTGGAATTACATCCAGTAAAGTTATCCACAGCAGTGGTTTGCAGCGCCTGCAAAAGCACCATCTGAGCACGCCGCCCAGTGGTCCGCCGCGGGCATTTCGGGTCGGCGTGCCGGCTTTCGATCTGTTCCCGTTCGAGGTCTGGGCCAAGCTGAATGCGGCTTTCTGGCGCAGGCCGGACCTGCGTCAGCTGTGCTACGGCGATTCCGCTGGCGATTCGCGGCTGCGCAGCCTGATCGCCGCTTACCTGCGCAGTGCCCGTGGGCTGCAATGCGGCGCTGAACAAATTGTGATCACCAGTGGCGCGCAACAGGGCATCAGCCTTTGTGCACAGTTGCTGGTGGAGCCCGGCGACAGTGTGGCTGTGGAAAACCCCGGCTATCGGGCTGCCGGTCACGCCTTCGCCGTGGCGGGGGCACAGTTGCAGGGAGTGGCGGTGGATCAGGAAGGCATCGACTGTCGTCAGTTGGAGCAACTGGACAACTGCCGCCTGGCCTATGTCACCCCGTCCCACCAGTACCCCACCGGGGTGATCATGAGCCTGGCCCGGCGCCTGGAACTGCTGGCCTGGGCCGAGCGTAGCCAAGGCTGGATCGTCGAGGACGACTACGACGGCGAGTACCGCTACAGCGGCGCGCCCCTGGCCCCCCTGGCTGCGCTGGACCGGCAGGGGCGGGTGATCTACGTCGGCACCTTCGGCAAGGTGGCGTTCCCGGCCTTGCGCCTGGGTTATCTGGTGCTGCCGCCGAATCTGGTACAGGCCTTCGCCCAGCGTCGGGCGGTGGACGTGCGCCATTCCGAGGTCAGCACCCAGGCGGTGATGGCCGAGTTCATGGCGGCCGGGCATTTCCAGCGGCATATCCGGCGCATGCGCCGGGCCGCTCTGAGTCGGCGTAACACCTTGCTCGCCGGCTGGCCCCAGACCATTGAAGGGGTCGGGCCATTGCCCACTGTGGCAGCCGGGCTGCACCTGACATTGCGCGTGGACAGCCTGGCCCGGGAGCAGGAACTGGTGGCGCAGGCGGCCAGCGTCGATGTCGAGGTCAACGGCTTGAGCACTTACTGGTTGCCGGAAACCCGGTTGCCCGAGGACCAACGGGCCGGGCTGGTGCTGGGCTTCGCTGCGGTGCCTGAGGCCGATATCCAGGCCGCCCTGGGCCGCCTGCGTCAGGCCTGGCGGGTCTGACGGGGTATACTCGCGGCCATTTCCCTGCCCGAGAAGCCTCATGAGCCAGACCCTCCCCGCGGCACCGCAACGCACGTTCGGCGCCCCCCTGTTCGCCCTATTGCTCCTGGTGGGCGGAGCCCTGTTCCTGCAGACCCAGGTGGGGGCGCGACAGGTGCTGCTGTTGCTGCTGGGCGCCGCCCTGGGGTTGACCCTGTACCACGCCGCCTTCGGTTTCACCTCGGCCTGGCGGGTGTTCATCCGCGATCGGCGCGGTGCCGGCCTGCGGGCACAGATGGTCATGCTGGCCCTGGCGGTGCTGCTGTTTTTCCCGGCGCTGGGGGCGGGCAGCCTGTTCGGTCAGCCGGTGGTGGGGCTGGTGGCGCCGGCCGGGGTTTCGGTGATCTTCGGTGCCTTCATTTTCGGCATCGGCATGCAACTGGGGGGCGGCTGCGCGTCGGGCACCCTGTTCACCGTCGGCGGCGGCAATGCGCGGATGCTGGTGACCCTGGCGTTCTTTATCTGCGGCTCGCTGATTGCCACCCATCATGTGGACTGGTGGTTTGCCTTGCCGTCGCTGCCACCGATCTCCATCGTCCAGAGCTTCGGCGTCGGCCCGGCCCTGGGCTTGAGCCTGTGCCTGTTCGCGCTGATCGCCTTGCTTACCCAGACCCTGGAAAAACGCCGCTACGGCAGCCTTGAAGCGCCGCTGACCAGCCAGCACCAGGGCTGGCGTCGACTGTTGCGCGGTCCCTGGCCGCTGGTCTGGGGCGCGGTGGCCCTGGCGTTGCTCAACTTCGCCACCCTGGCCCTGGCGGGGCGGCCATGGGGCATCACCTCGGCCTTTGCCCTGTGGGGCGCGAAAGTCGCCAGCGGACTCGGTGTAGACGTGAGCAGTTGGGTGTTCTGGCAAGGCGCGGCGAACGCCAAGGCCCTGGCCGCCCCGGTGTGGCAGGACATCACCAGCGTGATGGACATCGGCATCGTCCTGGGGGCCTTGCTGGCAGCGGGACTGGCGGGGCGCTTCGCCCCGAGCCTGAAGATCCCCACCCGCTCCCTGGTGGCAGCAGTGATTGGCGGGCTGCTGCTGGGCTACGGTTCGCGCCTGGCCTACGGCTGCAACATCGGCGCCTACTTCAGCGGCATCGCCTCCGGCAGCCTGCATGGCTGGCTGTGGCTGGTGGCGGCCTTTATCGGCAACGGTGTCGGCGTGCGCCTGCGGCCGTGGTTCTTCGCCGAAGAGCGCATCC
>NZ_MOAK01000027.1:5689-6586 GCF_003732485.1 Pseudomonas protegens | reverse complement strand
CTGCTACCCGCCACTGTGTAGGAGCCGGCTTGCCGGCGAACAGCGGCGACGCGGTCTATCACCCGCCGCGTCCTCGTCGTTCGCCGCCCCCAAACACCGCCCGTGTGCTTGCGCTGGATCAGGTCCCGGACTTGATCTTGGTCCAGGCCCGGGTGCGTGCCCGCTCCGCATCACGGGGCAACGGCTGCAGGGTATACAGGGTGCTCATCGCCGCGTCTGTCGGATACAGGTTGGGGTTGTTGCGGATCGAAGGGTCCACCCGCTCGGTGGCGTCCTTGTTCGGGTTGGGGTAACCGACAAAGTCGCTGACTGGGGCAATCACCTGAGGTTGCAGCAGGTAGTTGATGAAGGTGTAGGCATCTTCCGGGTTCTTGGCGCCCTTGGGGATCGCCAGCATGTCGAACCAGATCGGTGCGCCTTCCTTGGGCAGGCGCATGTCCACGGTCACGCCGTTCTTGGCTTCCTTGGCGCGGTTGGCGGCCTGGGAGAAGCTTCCGGAGTAGCCCACGGCCACGCAGATGTCGCCATTGGCGATGTCGGCCATGTACTTGGAGGAGTGGAAGTAGGTGATGTACGGCCGGATCTTCATCAGCAGCGCTTCAGCCTTCTCGTAGTCCGCCGGCTTCTTGCTGTTGGGGTCCAGGCCCAGGTGCTGCAGGGCCAGGGGCAGGATTTCCGAAGGCGAGTCGAGCAGGGCCACGCCGCACTGCTTGAGTTTGCTGATGTTCTCTTCCTTGAAGATCAGGTCCCAACTGTCCACCGGCGCCTTGTCGCCGAGGGCGGCCTTGACCTTGTCCGGGTTGAAGCCGATCAGGATGGTGCCGTACATGTAGGGCACGGCGAATTTGTTGCCCGGGTCGTTGGCCTCGATCAGCTTCATCAGCTTGGGGTCCAGGT
>NZ_MOAK01000027.1:0-5620 GCF_003732485.1 Pseudomonas protegens | reverse complement strand
CTGCTTGGCCAGGAACACGTTGGACGGCACCACCACGTCATACCCGGAGTTGCCGGTGAGCAGCTTGGCCTCCAGGGCTTCGTTGGTGTCGAAGATGTCGTAGACCAGCTTCACCTGGCTGTTCTGGGCCTTGAAATCCTCCAGGGCCTTGGGGGTGATGTAGTCGAACCAGTTGTACACCCGCAGGGTGCGTTCTTCGGCATGGGCGGCGGTGCCCAGCAGGCTGGCGCACAGGGCCGGAAGGATAAGGCGTTGGAGTCTTTGCATGATGCGAGTCCCTCACTGGGCGCTTTGAAAACCTTCGAGAACGTTCACGGCGTTGATGCCGATTTCCTCTACCGCGTAACCGCCTTCCATGACGAACAGCGTCGGCTTGCCGAGGGCGGCGATGCGCTTGCCCATGGCCAGGTAGTCCGGGCTGTCGAGTTTGAATTGCGAGATCGGGTCGTCCTTGAAGGTGTCCACGCCCAGGGACACCACGATGATGTCGGCGTCATAGCTGTGGATCTCGTTGCAGGCCTGCTCCAGGGCTGCGCTCCACGCATCCCAGCCGCTGCCGGCGGCCAGCGGGTAGTTGAAGTTGAAGCCTTCCCCGGCGCCTTCGCCGCATTCGTCGGCATAGCCCAGGAAGAACGGGAACTCGGCTTCCGGGTGGCCGTGGATCGAGGTGAAGAGCACGTCGTTGCGCGCGTAGAAGATCGACTGGGTGCCGTTGCCGTGGTGGTAGTCGACGTCGAGGATCGCGACTTTCTTGTGGCCCTGGTCGAGGAAGGCCTGGGCGGCGATGGCGGCGTTGTTCAGGTAGCAGTAGCCGCCCATCAGGTCGCCGGCGGCGTGGTGTCCCGGTGGCCGGCACAGGGCAAAGGCGCTGCGGGCACCGCGCTGGATCACCGCCTGGGCGGTGAGGGCCACTTGCGCTGCGCTGTAGGCTGCCTGCCAGGTGCCGGCGGTGATCGGCGCGCCGCCGTCGAAGCTGTAGTAGCCGAGCTGGCCATGGAGGCTGGTGGGAATCACGCTGCGCAGGGTGCGTGCCGGCCAGGTGTAGGGCAGCAGGTCGCCGTCGATGCCCTGTGCCGCCCAGCGCTCCCAGGCGCCTTTGAAGAAGTCCAGGTAGGCCCGGCTGTGGATGCGTTCGATGGGCCCCAGGCCGAAGTCCTTGGGCGCCTCTACCGGGCCAAGGTTGCGGTACTTCACCCGGTCCAGCACATGGTCGGCCCGGGAAGGCATTTCAAAGCAGGGCATCAATTGCCCGTCGATGAGTTCACAACGGCCGTGGTGCAGGTGGTGATCGTCCGAGTAGATCGTCAGCATTTTCTTGTTCTCCGCAGGCTGATTCGGTGGATCACAGTCTTGCGGGGCGCGGGGTTTGGGAGAACGGCAGGAGCGGCCAAAAGGGGATTGATCTGGCCAAAGTGTTTGACCGAAATTCGCCCCTTAAAGAGGCAGGGCGCCCCGTTGCGGGGCGCCGTCCGGTTCAACTGACGGGCGGGGCGGGAACGAAGCGCTGCAGCACCTTGAGCATGTCCTCGCGTTTTTTCCGGGCGATGGCTTCCAGCAACAGCGCGTAGCCCTTTTTCTCGCAGTGCTGGCCGACATTGGGATCGGCGCCTTTTTCCAGCAGCAGGGTGAACAGTTCCAGGGTGTCCTGCTGGCTGACGTAGGGGGACTTGTCGTCGGCGGAGGTCTTGTCGGCCACCAGGGTCAGCAGGCTCTCGCCGACGGGCTGGTTGTAGCAGGTGCCACGGCCGTAGCTCAGGTTGAGGTTGGCGCCAGCGGCTATCAGTTGTCGCACGGCCTCGTAGTTGTTGCCCGAGAACGCCCGGTACAGAGCGGTTTCACCATCGTCGGTTCTGCGCCGGTCGAGGTTTTGCGGGTGTTGCAGCAGCCAAGTGAAGCCTTGCAGGCTGCGCTTGTTCTCGGCCATCTGCATCAGTGGCGTCTGGCCCTGGCTGTCGGGCTCGTCGACGGCGACACCGGCCTCGATGAGGAACTTCAGGCGTCCGCCCTGGCTCAGGTCGGGGCTGTCGCCCAGATCGCGGCGCATGGCCAGGGTCGCCAGGGTGGTCCAGTTGTACAGGCCGCTGGTGTGGGCGCCGTGCTCCAGCAGCAGCCGGGCGATGTCCAGGCGCGGGGCGTCCAGGGCGTGCAACAGGGCGCTGCGACCATCGTCGGCCATGACCTCGCCGCTGATGCCACTGGCCAGCAGGCGTTGTACTTCGGTCAGGTCGCCGGCATCCACCGCGTCCACCAGCGGCCAGAAGGCCTGGCAGTCCCGGGGGGGGGCGGCGTTCAGGCCCAAGCGCTGCAGCACCCGGGGCGGGATGCTCATCTGGCGCTTCAGGCGCAGGCCGCAATACACCCGATAACCCTCGATGGCCCGGCCCTGGTGGATGTTGTCCTGCGTGCGTTGTTGGTAGATCGCCCAGTCCAGGTCCGCCAGGTTGAGGTAGGTCGGCATGCGCCCGGGGTCACGACGCAGCACTTCCTTGAGCCAGGGGCGGGCGGTTCTCAGCTGCCCGGCTTCGCTGGTCCAGTAGGCGATGTCGTTGAGCAGGCCGGCGTATTCACGGCGCTCGGTGGCGATGCTGCGAAAGTCATGGGTGACGAAGAAGTCCTCCACCCGGTTGATGCCCGGTTGCTTGTCCTTGGCGGTGCGCAGTTGCTCGTGCAGCGCGCGGAACTCTTTCCAGATGCTGTCCGGGTTCGAGGCTGGCGCTGGCACAAAGGCGTTGACGGTGATCGGCCCGCTGCCTTGGGTGAAAGGGCGGAACCACGGCGGGAATGTCTCCAGGGCCTGCAACCACTGCCGCCCGGTTTCCTCGCTGATGGGTTGCAGTGGGGTGAACTCCATCTGGCTCAGGTCCCGGCGGTGACTGATCGCCAGCAGCGGGTGCTGCGGGTCGCGCTGGTCGATCAGCAGGTAGCGTTGGCTGAGTTGCCAATCACTGGGCTCCTGGCACTTGAAGTCGAGCGAGGTCAGGGTGATGCCGGTGTCCAGGGTATTGCTCGCGGGCCAGTTGTCGGCGACCTGCACCGGATACTCCGGGGCCGCGCAGGCCCGCAGCGCTTCGGGGCTGAACAGGGCCATGGGCGGCGACTTGTAGACCCGCTGCTGGTACTTCAGGTCCTGATAGGCGTTGAGGTAGAACAGCCCGCGGTACTGGGACAGGATGATCCGCGCCGGCACTCGCTCCCGGCCCGGCACGGGGAACGGCTTGAGCTGCAGGGTGGCGGTTTCCGGGTAGTCGATGACGAAGTAGCGAGCCATTCCCGACCATTTGATCGCGCCCAGGTCCAGGTCGAAGGCCTGGGTGGCGGGTGCGCCAGCCAGCAGCGCCAGTGCCAGGCCAAGCCCGCGAATGCCGATGCGCCGGGCGATGGCGGTGAATAGGTTCACGTGTGCAGTCCCTTGCCGGTAGAAAGCTCGGCAATGTAATGCAATCGGCGCCGTTGTGCCGGGCTTTGTTTCAGGGGCGCAGCGGGTTCGGCGCCACGCCTCAAAGACGAAACGCCGTCGCCGACGGTGGCGGCGCAAAGCCTTGCAGCACCTTGAGCATGTCGTCGCGCTTGCGTCGGGCCATGATCTCCAGCAGCCAGGTGTAGCCGTTGTTCTTGCAGTAGCGGCCGACGTTGGGGTCGGCGCCTTTTTCCAGCAGCAAGGTGAACATGTCCAGGCTCTCTTGCTGGCTGACCCAGGGATTGATGACCTCGGGCGAGCCCTGTTCGGCCACGATCATCAGCAGGCTTTCGCGAATCGGTTGCTGTGCGCAGAAATCGCGGCCGTAGCTCAGGTTGAGGTTGGCGCCGGCTTCTACCAGTTGCCGGGCAGCGGCGTAGTTGCCGCCCTTGAGCGCCAGGAACAGCGCGGTCACGGCGTCTGGCCCGCTGCGCTTGTCGAGGTCCTGGGGGTGTTGCAGCAGCCAGTTGAAGCGCTCGATGTCGTCGCGCTCCTTGGCCATTTCCTGAAGCGCGGTGCCGCCCTGGGCATCCTGCTCATCGATGGCGGCACCGGCCTGCAGGAGGAAGTTCAGGCGCTTGGCCTGGTTCAGGTCGGGGTTGTCCTTGAGGTCGCGGCGCATGGCCAGGACCACCTGGGTGCGGCCGTTGTACTGGCCATCGGGGCGGGCGCCATGGGCCAGCAACAGCCGGGCGATGTCCAGGTCGGGTTTATCCAGGGCATGCAACAGCGTCGGGCGTCCGTCGGCGGCGATGACGTCGCCGCTCAGGCCGTTCTCCAGCAGGCGCCGGACTTCGCCCGCGTCACCCTGGTCCACCGCCGTCACCAGCGGCCAGGCGCTTTGGCAGGCCGGTTCGCTGGGTGCCTCAAGGCCCAGGCGCTGGGTGACCCTGGCGGGGACCCCCAGCTGGCGTTGCAGGCGCAGCCCGCAGTACAGCCGATAGTTCTCCATGGCCCGGCCCCGGTGCCGGGTGTCCGCGGGCTGCTGTTGGTACAGGCGCCAATCCAGGTCCGCCAGATTGAGGTAGGTCGGCATGCGTCCCGGGTCGCGACGCAGCACGTACGCCAGCCAGGGGCGGGCGCTCTCTAACCGGCCGGCCTCGGTGGCCCAATAGGCGATGTCGTTGAGCAGGCCCGGGTAGGTACTGCGCTCGGGGGCGATCGCGCGAAAGTCATGGCGGGTGAAGAAGTCTTCCACCCGGGCGATGCCCGGAGCCTTGTCCTTGGCGTCGCGCAATTGTGCGTGCAGTTGTCGGAACTCTGTCCAGACCTGCTCCGCGCTGGGCTGCGGCGCATAGGGCTTGACGCGCAGCTGGCCGCTGCTGGCGTCAAAGGGCTCCAGCAACTTTGGGTATTTGTGCAGGGCCTGTTGCCATTGCTGCTGCAGTTCGGGGCTGATCGGTTGCTGCGGGGTGAAGTCGATCTGTGCCTCGCCCTGGCGCTGACCGATGGCCAGCAACGGCCGCTGGGGATCGCGGCTGTCCACCAGCAGATAGCGATTGCTCAACTCCCAGCCTGGGCTCTGGCAGTCGAAACTCAGTTTGGTCAGGCTCAGGGCGGATTCCAGCTGCTTGCTCGACGGCCAGTTGTCCGTGGCCCCAACGGGTCGCTGCTCGGGCACGCAGGCCTGTAGTTCCTGGGCGTTGAACAGCGGCAGGGGCGGCGACTTGTAGACCCGCTGCCGGTACTGCCCATCCGCATAGCCGTTGAGATAGAACAGGCCGTGGTATTGGCTGAGGATCACTCGGGCCGGCGCCTGGGCCAGCCCGGGCAGGGGGAAGGGTTCGAGTTGCAGCGTGGCGGTTTCCGGATCGTCCAGGAGGATGCTGTTCTGCATCTCCCACCAGCGGATCTTCGACAGGTCAAAGGCCTGGGCGACGGGGCCGCCAGCCAGCAGCACCAGTGCCAGACACAGCCCGCGAATGCCGATGCGCCGGGCGATGGCGCCTGTGATTATGTTCAAGCTTGCAGTCCCTTGCCGGTGTCAAAGCTCGGCAATGTAATGCAATCGGCGGCTTTATGCCGGGGTTTGTCTCAGGGCCGGAACTGACTCGGCGCCACACCGCTCCAGCGGATGAAGGCATGGCGAAAACTCGCGGTTTCACTGAAACCCAGGGCTTCGGCAATCCGGTAGATGGGCATCTGGTCTTCGCAGAGCATCTG
>NZ_MOAK01000026.1:2260-2872 GCF_003732485.1 Pseudomonas protegens | reverse complement strand
AGGTAGTCCGAGCTCATGAACTGCTTGAGGTGGGTCAGCGCCGGGTTGGTTTCGATCAGGTACTTGTGCGGCCGGGACAGGCTCGCGGCGTCCGGCAGGCCGGCGATCTGCGCAGGCGTCGGGGCCTGGGCCAAGGTGCTGCCCTGGCCGCTGAGGCGGAACAGGCCGTTGCCGCTGGTGGGCAGGGTGAAGCCCGGCAGTACCAGGGGGTTGACCTGTTGCTGGGCCAGTTCCGGGGGCAGTTGCGGGTTGATCCGGATCGGCGTCGAGTAACCGTTGCCAACGCCGGTGTCGGTCAGGGTCTTGCCGGCGCCGACGTACTCGTAGAAGGAGCGGATCACGCTGTTGTCGAGGGTTTTATCAGCCTTGAGGTTGACCTTGCCACCGGCCTGGATGGTGGCGGCGAAGGATTGGTCGCCGTCCACCACTTTGCTGCTGGAGGACAGCATCACCCCGGTCCAGGCAATGAAGGCGCTGAGGTCGGAGGCGAAGCTGGCAGACGGCGTCGGGTTATTGCGGGCGTTGAACGCGGCGGCATGGGCTGCGGCGTTGCCGGTTTCGTTGACGAAGCTCCAGTAGCGCCGCAGGGTGGTGATTTCCTGGGGTTGCAGG
>NZ_MOAK01000026.1:1951-2250 GCF_003732485.1 Pseudomonas protegens | reverse complement strand
CGGTTTCGTTGACGAAGCTCCAGTAGCGCCGCAGGGTGGTGATTTCCTGGGGTTGCAGACCCTGGTTGTGGACGGTCTCGGCCTTGACGTTGATGTCGCCGGCCGCGGTGATCAGGCTGCTGGTGTTGGTCAGGGTCTGGGTGTCGATCTGCAGGTCGGCGCCGCTGTTGAGGCTGGCGGCGGCGCTGCTGTTGGTCACCCGCAAGCGGTCGGTCTCGGCCACTTCCCACAGGCCATTGATGCGGCCGCCGCCGCGATCGTCGCAGCCGGCGCCGGGAATCAGGGTGCAGGACAGGCGA
>NZ_MOAK01000026.1:0-1941 GCF_003732485.1 Pseudomonas protegens | reverse complement strand
CGGCGGCGCTGCTGTTGGTCACCCGCAAGCGGTCGGTCTCGGCCACTTCCCACAGGCCGTTGATGCGGCCGCCGCCGCGGTCGTCGCAGCCGGCGCCGGGAATCAGGGTGCAGGACAGGCGGGTGATACTGGCCGCGCTCTTTTCGTGCTCGGTGTACTGCAGCACGTCCATGACGTTGTTGACGGTAGTGGCGGCGATGCTCAGCTTGCCAAGGCTTTCGATATCCCCGGAACGGTTGTCCAGCAGGTCGGCGCGGGTTTGCTGGTCGTCCTTGGCGATCAGCGCGGTGCCCAGGCTGTACACCTGGGCGTAGCGGTTGCTGAAGCTGGTGGTCAGCAGTTGCATATTGCCGCCGCTGGAGATCAGGCCGTGGTCGTTGACCAGGGTGGCGGCGGTGAGGTTCAGGTCTTCGCCGCTGCCCAGGGTGCCCAGGTTGTGGATGCTGGCGGCATTCAGCAGCAGCTTCTGGCTGGCGGTGATACGCCCGGCGCTGTTCAGCGCACCGTCGATCTTCAGGGTGCTATTAGCGCCGCCGGCGATGCTGGCGCTGTCCGCCAGATCCAGTTGCGCGGCATGCAGGTCCAGTTGACCAATGCTGCTCAGGCGCCCCTTGCCGCTGTAGTTGCCGTTCAGGTCGAGGTTGAGCGCGGCGTCGCTGCCGATCAGGCCGTCATTGCTCCAGTGGCTGCCGCTGCCGGTCAGGCCGTTGCCCGCCAGGAGCTGGCCATCGGCGGTCTGGCTCAGGTGGTCGACCTTGACCAGCAACTGGTCGGCCTGGATTGCACTGCTGTTGGTCCAACGCTCGGCCTCCAGGGTCAGTTGGCCGGCGGTCTTCAGGCGGCCGCCGACGTCTTCGAGGTTGGCCATGGAGATGCCGAACACGCCACTGCCGCTGTGCAGCAGGCTGCCGCCACGGTTGTTGAAGCCGCCGGCGTCGAAGGCCAGGTCGTGGTTGGCGGTTTCCAGGAAGCCGCCGCGGTTGTCGAAGGTGCCGCCGATATCGAAGCGGGTTTTGCTCGCCAGGCCCAGGGCCCGCAGTTGCCCGCGCTGGTTGTCCAGGCTGGCGGCGGCGGTGGCCAGGGTGCTGCGGCTTTCGATCAGGCCCTGGCGGTTGTCCAGGGCACCAGCCAGCTCCAGCTCGATCTGCCGGGCGCTGATCTGGCCGGCGCTGTTGTCCAGGTCCTTGGCGCTGATATGCAGCGCCTGCTGGGCGAAGAGCGCGCCGTCGCGGTTGTCGAGGCGGCCATCGGCAGCGGTTTCCAGGGTGGCGCCGCCGTTGAGGGCGGACACCTTGCCGGCCCTGTTGTCGAGGTGGCCCGCCTTGAGCGTCAGGTCGCCCTGCTGGGCAATGATCTGCCCGCCCTGGTTGCCGGCAGCGGCGGCAACCTCAAGGCCCAGGGTGGTCTTGGCCTGCAGCAGGCCCTTGGCGTTATCCAAGTGATCGGCATTGAGTTGCAGGTCGGCTTCGCGGCTGAGGATCTCGCCGCCGTCGCTGTTCTGCACTTCGCCACTGGCGCTGATCAACACCGAGTCATTGGCCGCGACACGGCCTTTCTGACGGTTGTCCAAGTGTTCGGTGAACAGCCGCAGCCACTGCTGGCTGGAGAGTTCGCCGCCCTGGTTCTCAACCTTAGTGCTGCGCTTGAGCAGCAAAGGGCCGGCGGCAGACAGCGTGCCCTGGTTATTGATCAAGTGTCCCAGCAGATCGAGGGTGACGCCCTGCTTGCCGGTGAAAGTGCCGTGGCTGTTGTCCAGGTCACTGCCGATGAATTCCAGGTCGCCGGCGGCGTTGACTGTGCCGCCCTGGTTGCCCAGGGCCATGGCCTGCAGGGTCAGGGTGGCGGCGCTGTCGATGGAGCCGCCCTGGCTGTTGTCCAGCCGGTCGCTGAGTTTGAGGCTCTGTGCACCCGCGCTGGAGATCACGCCCTTGAGGCTGTTGT
>NZ_MOAK01000025.1:18696-22788 GCF_003732485.1 Pseudomonas protegens | reverse complement strand
ACCCTGAGCAACGGCGCGGTGATCACCATTGCCGCAGGCGCCACAACTGGCACCGCCACCGTGGCGGCACCGGCCGATGACGTCTACAAGGATGCCGGCAAAGTCGAAGTCACCATCACCAAAGCGGATGGCGGCAACTTCGAGAACCTGGTCACCAATCCAGCGCCTGCCGTGACTGATGTCACTGACACTATCGATACCAGCACCGTTTCGTTAACCGCTACCCCAAGCGTCGCCGAAGGCGGCATCGTGGTGTACACAGCCTCGGTGTCCGCCCCAGTAACTGGCTCCCCGGTCGTAGTAACGCTGTCCAATGGCCAGACCATCACCATTCCGGTGGGCGAATCCTCTGGCACCGTGAACTTCACCGCGCCGAATGACGCCCTGGCTGGCGGTAGCTCTCTGAGCACCACCATCACCAAGACCGATGGCGGTAACTACGAAAAACTGGAAATCAGCGATAAACCTGCTGAGACCAGCGTTACCGATACGCCAGATACCACCACCCTGAGCCTGTCGGCCACCGACTCCGTGGCCGAAGGTGGCTCCATCGTTTACACCGCTACACTGACCAACGCCGCTGGCACTCCGGTCACGGTCACACTCTCCAACGGTGCCGTCATCACCATCGCGGCAGGCGCCACTTCGGGGACTGCAACCGTTGCCGCTCCTGCGGATGATGTTTACAAAGATGCCGGCAAGGTCGAAGTCACCATCAGCAAGGCCGAGGGCGGCAACTTCGAGAACCTGGAAACCAACCCGGCTCCAGCGGTGACCGATGTCACTGATACCATCGACACTTCGACTGTTAGCCTGACCGCAACCCCGAGCGTCGCTGAAGGCGGCATCGTGGTATACACCGCATCGGTCACCGCGCCAGTGACTGGCTCGCCAGTGGTAGTGACCCTGTCCAACGGCCAGACCATCACTATTCCAGTGGGCGAGTCCTCCGGCAGCGTGAACTTCACCGCGCCGAATGACGCCCTGGCTGGCGGTAGCTCTCTGAGCACCACCATTACCAAGGCCGATGGCGGCAACTACGAGAAACTGGAAATCAGCGATAAACCCGCTGAAACCAGCGTGACCGATACGCCGGATACAACGACTCTGAGCCTGACGGCCACTGAGTCTGTGGCCGAGGGCGGCTCTATCGTCTACACCGCCACTCTGACCAACGCTGCCGGAACGCCGGTGACCGTGACCCTGAGCAACGGTGCTGTGATCACCATCGCCGCTGGCGCCACCACTGGCACCGCCACTGTTGCGGCGCCAGCCGACGACGTCTACAAAGACGCCGGTAAAGTCGAAGCCACCATCACCAAAACGGACGGTGGCAACTTCGAAAACCTGGTCACCAACCCAGCTCCAGCGGTGACTGATGTCACCGATACCATCGATACCAGCACCGTTTCACTGACTGCTACGCCAAGCGTCGCTGAAGGCGGCACCGTGGTGTACACCGCATCGGTCACCGCTCCGGTTACCGGCTCTCCGGTTGTGGTCACCCTATCCAACGGCCAGACCATTACCATTCCGCTTGGCGAATCTTCCGGCAGCGTGAACTTCACTGCACCGAATGACGCCCTGGCTGGCGGTAGCTCCCTGAGCACCACCATCACCAAAGCGGACGGTGGCAACTACGAAAAGCTGGACATCAACGACAAACCCGCTGAGACCAGTGTTACCGATACGCCGGACACCACGACGCTGAGCCTCTCGGCCACCGACTCCGTGGCCGAGGGCGGCTCCATTGTCTACACCGCTACCCTGACCAATGCTGCAGGCACTCCGGTCACCGTGACCCTGTCCAACGGTGCAGTCATCACCATCGCCGCTGGCGCTACCTCGGGTACAGCCACCGTCGCCGCACCGGCTGACGACGTGTACAAGGATGCGGGCAAGGTCGAAGTCACCATCACCAAAGCTGACGGCGGCAACTTCGAGAACCTGGAAACCAACCCAGCGCCAGCCGTCACCGATGTCACCGACACCATCGATACCTCGACGGTGAACCTGACGGCGACTTCAAGCGTGGCCGAAGGCGGTACCGTGGTGTACACCGCGTCGGTGTCGGCGCCGGTGACCGGCTCGCCAGTTGTAGTGACCCTGTCCAACGGACAGACCATTACCATCCCGGTGGGCGAATCGTCCGCCACCGTGAACTTCACCGCACCCAACGATGCCCTGGCTGGCGGCAGCTCCCTGAGCACCACCATCACCAAGGCTGACGGCGGCAACTACGAGAAGCTGGAGATCAGCGACAAGCCCGCTGAAACCACAGTAACCGACACCCCGGACACCACGACGCTGAGCCTGTCGGCCACCGACTCCGTGGCCGAGGGCGGTTCCATCGTTTACACCGCCACACTGACCAATGCCGCTGGCACCCCGGTGACCGTAACCCTGAGCAACGGCGCGGTGATCACCATCGCCGCCGGCGCCACGACTGGCACCGCCACTGTCGCGGCGCCAGCAGATGACGTCTACAAGGACGCAGGCAAGGTTGAAGTCACCATCAGCAAGGCTGACGGCGGCAACTTCGAGAACCTGGAGACCAACCCGACTCCAGCGGTGACCGATGTCACTGACACCATCGACACCTCGACCATCAGCCTGACCGCTACCCCAAGCGTCGCCGAAGGCGGCACCGTGGTGTACACCGCGTCGGTTTCGGCGCCGGTGACCGGTTCTCCAGTTGTGGTGACCCTGTCCAACGGTCAGACCATCACCATTCCGGTGGGCGAGTCTTCCGCCACCGTGAACTTCACGGCGCCCAATGATGCCCTGGCTGGCGGCAGCTCCCTGAGCACCACCATCACCAAGGCCGATGGCGGTAACTACGAAAAACTGGAGATCAATGACAAGCCGGCCGAGACCGCTGTCACCGACACTCCGGACACCACGACGCTGAGCCTATCGGCCACTGACTCGGTGGCCGAAGGCGGCTCCATTGTCTACACCGCCACCCTGAGCAATGCGGCCGGCACTCCGGTGACCGTGACCCTGAGCAATGGCGCGGTGATCACCATCGCCGCGGGCGCCACTTCGGGCACTGCCACAGTCGCAGCACCGGCTGACGACGTGTACAAGGACGCGGGCAAGGTCGAAGCCACCATCACCAAAGCTGACGGCGGGAACTTCGAAAACCTGGAAACCAACCCGGCGCCTGCAGTGACCGATGTCACCGATACCATCGACACGTCCACTGTCAGCCTGACCGCTACCCCAAGCGTCGCTGAAGGCGGCACTGTGGTGTACACCGCTTCGGTATCGGCGCCGGTTACCGGTTCGCCGGTTGTGGTGACCCTGTCCAACGGTCAGACCATCACCATCCCGGTCGGTGAAAGCCAGGCTTCGGTGAATTTCACCGCGCCGAACGACGCTCTGGCCGGTGGCAGTTCCCTGAGCACCACCATTACCAAGGCCGATGGCGGCAACTACGAGAAGCTGGATATCAGCGACAAACCCGCTGAAACCACAGTGACCGATACTCCGGACACCACAACGCTGAGCCTGTCGGCTACCGATTCCGTGGCCGAAGGCGGTTCAATCGTCTACACCGCCACTCTGACCAACGCTGCCGGTACTCCGGTCACCGTGACCCTGTCTAACGGTGCGGTGATCACCATCGCAGCCGGCGCCACCACTGGCACCGCCACAGTGCCTGCGCCTGCCGATGACGTGTACAAGGACGCGGGCAAGGTCGAAGCCACTATCACTAAAGCGGATGGCGGCAACTTCGAGAACCTGGTCACTAACCCGGCTCCGGCTGTGACTGATGTCACCGACACTATCGATACGTCGACCGTCAGCCTGACCGCGACCCCGAGCGTCGCCGAAGGCGGCATCGTGGTGTACACCGCGTCGGTTTCGGCGCCGGTAACCGGCTCGCCAGTCGTGGTGACTCTGTCCAACGGTCAGACCATCACTATCCCAGTTGGCGAAAGCCAAGGTTCGGTGAATTTCACCGCGCCGAACGACGCTCTGGCCGGTGGCAGTTCCCTGAGCACCACCATTACCAAGGCCGACGGTGGCAATTACGAGAAGCTGGAGATCAGCGATAAACCGGCTGAAACCACGGTTACCGATACG
>NZ_MOAK01000025.1:17355-18686 GCF_003732485.1 Pseudomonas protegens | reverse complement strand
TGAGCCTGACGGCCACTGAGTCTGTGGCCGAGGGCGGCTCTATCGTCTACACCGCCACCCTGACCAATGCCGCGGGTACGCCTGTTACGGTCACGCTCTCCAACGGTGCCGTGATCACCATTGCGGCCGGTGCCACTTCGGGCACTGCAACCGTTGCCGCGCCAGCCGACGACGTCTACAAGGATGCCGGTAAAGTTGAAGTGACCATCAGCAAGGCTGACGGTGGCAACTTCGAGCAGCTGGTAACCAACCCAGCTCCAGCCGTCACCGACGTCACCGATACCATCGACACCTCGACCATCAGCCTGACCGCCACGCCAAGCGTGGCCGAAGGCGGCATCGTGGTGTACACCGCGTCGGTAACCGCGCCGGTAACCGGTTCGCCGGTTGTGGTGACCCTGTCCAACGGCCAGACCATCACCATTCCGGTGGGCGAGTCTTCCGCCACCGTGAACTTCACCGCGCCCAATGATGCCCTGGCCGGTGGCAGCTCCTTGAGCACCACCATTACCAAGGCCGATGGCGGTAACTACGAGAAACTGGAAATCAGCGATAAACCCGCTGAAACCAGCGTTACCGATACGCCGGATACAACCACTCTGAGCCTGAGTGCTACCGACTCCGTGGCCGAAGGTGGTTCCATCGTTTACACCGCCACCCTGACCAATGCCGCTGGCACACCGGTTACCGTAACCCTGAGCAACGGCGCGGTGATCACCATCGCTGCGGGCGCCACCACGGGTACAGCCACCGTTGCCGCACCAGCCGACGACGTCTACAAGGATGCCGGAAAAGTCGAAGCCACCATCACTAAAGCGGACGGCGGCAATTTCGAGAACCTGGTGACCAATCCAGCGCCTGCCGTGACTGATGTCACCGATACCATCGACACCTCGACCATCAGCCTGACCGCTACACCAAGCGTCGCCGAAGGCGGCATCGTGGTATACACCGCGTCGGTCTCGGCGCCGGTTACCGGTTCGCCGGTCGTGGTGACTCTGTCCAACGGTCAGACCATCACCATCCCAGTTGGCGAAAGCCAAGGTTCGGTGAATTTCACCGCTCCGAACGACGCTCTGGCCGGTGGCAGCTCTCTGAGCACCACCATTACCAAGGCCGATGGCGGTAACTACGAGAAACTGGAAATCAGCGATAAACCCGCTGAAACCAGCGTGACCGATACACCGGATACAACGACGCTGAGCCTGACGGCCACTGAGTCTGTGGCCGAGGGCGGCTCTATCGTCTACACCGCTACTCTGACCAACGCTGCCGGTACTCCGGTCACCGTGACCCTGTCTAACGGTGCGGTGATCACCATCGCAGCCGGT
>NZ_MOAK01000025.1:12917-17345 GCF_003732485.1 Pseudomonas protegens | reverse complement strand
CCACCACTGGCACCGCCACTGTTGCGGCGCCAGCCGACGACGTCTACAAAGACGCCGGCAAAGTCGAAGCCACCATCACCAAAGCTGACGGTGGCAACTTCGAAAACCTGGTCACCAACCCAGCTCCAGCTGTGACTGATGTCACCGATACCATCGACACCAGCACCGTTTCGCTGACCGCTACGCCAAGTGTGGCTGAAGGTGGCACCGTGGTTTACACCGCGTCGGTCACCGCACCGGTGACCGGCTCCCCGGTTGTGGTCACTCTGTCCAACGGTCAAACCATCACCATTCCGGTGGGCGAATCTTCCGGCAGCGTCAACTTCACTGCACCGAATGACGCCCTGGCTGGCGGTAGCTCCCTGAGCACCACCATCACCAAAGCGGACGGTGGCAACTACGAAAAACTGGAGGTCAGCGATAAACCCGCTGAGACCTCGGTCACCGATACGCCGGACACCACCACCCTGAGCCTGAGTGCTACCGACTCTGTGGCCGAAGGTGGTTCCATCGTTTACACCGCCACCCTGACCAATGCAGCTGGCACACCGGTTACCGTAACCCTGAGCAACGGTGCGGTGATCACCATTGCCGCAGGCGCTACCTCGGGTACAGCCACCGTTGCCGCACCAGCCGACGACGTCTACAAAGACGCCGGCAAAGTCGAGGCCACCATCACCAAGGCCGAAGGTGGCAACTTCGAGAAGCTGGTGCCAAACACCACGCCAGCGGTGACGGATGTCACCGATACCATCGACAACTCCACCGTCACGCTCAAGGCCACGCCTTCGGCTACCGAAGGTGGCAATGTCACTTACACCGCTACCGTTAGCGCTCCAGTGACCGGTTCGCCCGTCACCGTGAACCTGGCCAATGGCGAGAAAATCACCATCCCGGTCGGCGAAACCACCGGTTCGGTGAGCATCAGCGCACCGAACGACGTTCTGGTTGGCCACACTCCGCTGACCAACTCCATCACCAACGTCAGCGGTGGCAACTACGAGAACCTGGTGGCCGACAAAACCCCGGTCAGCACCACCGTGACCGACACGGTGGACACCACCAGCGTCAGCCTCAGTGCCACCGGCAGCGTGGCCGAAGGCGGCTCCATCATCTACACCGCGACCCTGACCAACGCCGCCGGTACTCCCGTTACCGTGACGCTGTCCAACGGGGCGGTGATCACCATCGGCGCCGGCAAAACCACCGGTACCGTGACCGTTGCGGCCCCTGCTGACGACGTCTACATCGACGCCGGCAAGGTCAATGCGTCCATTGCCAGCGCCACCGGAGGCAACTTCGAGAAGCTGGTGCCAGATACCACGCCAGCCGTGACCAACGTCACCGATACCGTCGACACCACCTCGGTGGGCATCAGCGGCAGTACCTCGGTCACCGAAGGCCAGACCGCCAGCTACACCGTGAGCCTGACTCACCCGGCACAGACCGAGGTCACCCTGAAGATCAGCTACAGCGGCACCGCCACCGACGGCTCGGACTTCAGCGGCGTGTACACCGTGAAGATCCCGGCCGGCGCCAGCAGCGCCTCCTTCAACGTCGCCACCCTTGACGACAAGATCACCGAAGGCACGGAAAACTTCACAGTCAAGATCGACTCGGCCACCGGCGGCAACTTCGAGAATCTGGTGGTGGGCAGCAACAATACCGTCACCACCTCGATCATCGACAACGACGCCCCACCGGTCATCGACCTGGATGCCAACAACTCCAGCGGCGCCACCGGAGCCAACTACAAGGTCACCTTCACCGAAGGCACCACAGGCCCCGGCGTGTCGATCGCCGACACCGACCTGAGCATCACCGACCCGGACAGCACCCTGCTCACCGGCGCCACCATCGTGCTGACCAACCGTCAGCCGGGGGACTCGCTGAACCTGGGCAACAGCGTCAACGGCATCACCATCAATGCCAACAGCAAGGACGGCTCGATCACCCTGACCCTGTCGGGCAACGCGACGCTGGCCGACTACATGCAGCAGATCAAGAACATCACCTTCACCAACAACAGTGAAGACCCGAGCACCACGCCACGGACCATCACCGTGACCGTGACCGACGGCGGCAACTACTCCAACGTTGCCACCACCACGGTCAACGTGGTGGCGGTGAACGATGCGCCAACCGCCACCGGCGGCGCCGTCACCGGTACCGAAGACACACCGCTGGCCCTGACCTGGTCCAACTTCGGCGTCAGCGACGTCGACAGCCCGGCTGCCAACCTCGGGGTGAAAATCACCCAACTGCCGGGTGAAGGCAAACTGCAGTACCTGGACGGTTCGACCTGGAAGGATGTGGCCAACAACCAGACCTTCAGCAAGGCCGATATCGATGCCGGCAAACTGCGCTTCACGCCGGACACCAATGAATCCGGCACCAATGGCTACGGCGGCAGCGGCGTAGGCAACCAGCAGGCGGATTACGCCCAGATCAAGTTCCAGCCAACCGATGGCCAGGCCCTGGGCAGCACCGGTACGGTCACGGTCGATATCACTCCAGTGGCCGATGCGCCGACCCTGAGCGTGGCGGGCAACAACGTGAACTCGATAGGCCTGCTCAAGGAAGTCTGGACCGGCCTCAGCGGCCTGGGCACCGACGGCAGCGGCGCGTCCGCCAGCACTCTTAAATCGGTCATTGATGCTGCCGGTACGCCCAACAGCAGCAGCCTGGCGACCAACGTCCAGTCCGACGGCGATATCACGCCGGGCACCGCTTCGAAGACGTCCGGCCTGATCTACCTGGAAGCCGGCAAGGCCTACACCTTCTCCGGCACCGGCGACGACAGCCTGCTGGTGACCATCGGCGGCAAGAACGTGGCCAGCGCCACCTGGGGCGCGGGCGGTAACCTCAACGGTACCTTCACCCCGACCACCAGCGGCTACTACACCATCGATATCTACCACCACAACCAGAGCGGCCTGGGTGCTTACGACATCAACCTCTCGGTCAATGGCGGCGCCGCGGTAGACCTGAGCAACGCCGGCGTGCCGCTGTACACCGGCGTCACCGACCTGACCAACGCCGGGGTCTCGGTGTCCGACCTGCACGGCACCAACGGCGAGGGTTACTACGACGGCTACAAGCTCAACGAGGGCGGCGAAGGCGGCAGCGTGCATCTGGCGAAGATCAGCACCGGCCTGACCGATACCGACGGCTCGGAAACCCTGAGCGTGAAGATCAGCGGCATTCCGGCCGGCTCGGTCCTCAGCGATGGCGCCGGGCATACCTTCACCGCCACCGCGACCTCCGGCGAAGCCAATGTCACCGGCTGGAACCTGGGCAACCTGACGGTCACGCCGCCGCCTTACTACAACGGCACGTTCAACCTCAACGTGACCTCGACCTCCACCGAGTCACTGGGCGGTTCTGCCAGCACTTCGGCGCAGATCCCGGTCAAGGTCTACCCGGCAACCTACAACGCCGTGGTCGCCACCGCCGGCGACGACACCGTCACCGGTACCGATGGCAACGACATCGTGATCGCCGACATCGGCGGCCTGACCGTGGTGCCGGGCACCAACTACAACATCGCCTTCATGGTGGACTCCTCGGGCAGTATGAGCAGTGCCTCGATCACCGCGGCCAAGAACTCCCTGACCTCGGTGTTCAACACCCTGAAGAACAGCATCGGCAGCGCTGGCTCGGGCACCGTGAACATCTTCCTTGCCGACTTCGATTCCCAGGTCAACAAGTCGGTGTCGGTGAACCTCAACGACCCGACTGCCCTGGCCCAGCTCAAGGCGGTACTGGATTCGATGACGTCCGGCGGCGGTACCAACTACGAAGACGTGTTCAAGACCACGGCCAACTTCTTCCAGAGCAGCCAGGCCACCGGCAACAGCAATGCCACCAACCTGACGTACTTCATTACCGACGGTGAACCGACCTACTACCAGAGCGGCGAGCAGACCAACCCGACGCTGTACGGCAGCGTGCGCCTCGACGATGTGCTGACCACCAGCAACTACAAGCTGGGGGATACCTTCAGCAAGTACCTCGACAACTCTCACTACCTGAGCGTCGCCAGCAATGGCACGACGATCCTGCAGACCTACAATGGCTGGGGCTGGAGCAGCAACACCCTGGGCACTCTGCGCGCCCAGGGCGACGGCACCTACGAGCTGTCGAACCGGGCCGGCTCCGGCAACAGCACCGATTACTACACCACCACCAACTCCAACAGCGGCTTTGCCCTGCTCAGCGGCCTGTCGAACGTCGAAGCCATCGGTATCAACAGTGGGGTCAGTCTCAACGACCTCAAGCCCTATGACAGCGATGGCAAGCCGCAGACCAACATCGACCCGGCCGACCTGGCCAACTCGATTATCGGTCACACCGAAGCGACCATGCCGGGGGCCGACAAAATCAGCGGCGGCGACGGCAACGACATCCTGTTCGGCGACCTGGTGA
>NZ_MOAK01000025.1:12056-12863 GCF_003732485.1 Pseudomonas protegens | reverse complement strand
AAGCAGAGCGGGGTCGACGTGAGCAAGGTCACCACCAGCAACGTGCACCAGTACATCACCGAGCACTACAAAGAGTTCGATGTGTCTGGCAGCCACGACGGCAACGACACCCTGCTGGGCGGCGCCGGCAATGACATTATCTTCGGCCAGGGCGGCAACGACCTGCTGGACGGCGGCAAGGGCAATGACATCCTGCTGGGGGGGACCGGCAACGACACCCTGATCGGTGGCCAGGGCAACGACATCCTGATCGGCGGTTCGGGTGCCGACACCTTCGTCTGGAAGGCCGGCGACACCGGCAACGATGTGATCAAGGACTTCAAGGCCAGTGAAGGTGACCGTATCGACCTGCGAGATCTGCTGCAGGGCGAGAGCGCCAGCACCATCGACAACTTCCTCAAGATCACCACCGTGGACGGGGTGTCGACCCTGCAGGTCAGTTCCGAAGGCAAGCTCAACGCCGCCGGAGGCCTGGCCAACGCCGACGTGACGATCAAGCTGGAAGGCAACAACTGGTCCAACGCCAACATCAACTCGTTGATCGCCGGCAGCGACCCGACCATCAAGATCGATCACAACAACAGCTGATCGGCTCCCGGCGGCCAGCCTTTACGGGTGGTTGCCGGGTCCTGGCAAGCAGCCTGCGCCGTGACGATTGTCGCGGCGCACCGCATACTCGCGCTCTGAATGCTGCGCTGGCCTATGCTGCTGACAGCCGGATGCCGAAAAAAAGCCTGAGGGATTTGCCATGTTCTACGTGCAACGCGATGCGCAAGGTCAGCTGATTCGCGTGGAAGCCGCCGCTTA
>NZ_MOAK01000025.1:6513-11973 GCF_003732485.1 Pseudomonas protegens | reverse complement strand
AAGCAGAGTGACCTGGAAATGATCCGGGTATTGGACGACCTGATTCAGGTCTTGACCAGCAAGGGCGTGATTCGCGTCACCGACCTACCGGCGGCGGCTCAGGCCAAGCTGATGGATCGCAGCCAGGCCCGTGAGGCCCTGGGTGGGCTCAGCCGGCTGATCAATGATGATGAAACCAGTTTGATCTGAAAGCCTCTCACCTGCAGGAGCCGGCTTGCCGGCGAATGCACGTTCAACCCCAAGGCGCTGGCTCGCCGAACAACTGCCCCTGCACGCCATATAGCCCCATCTCGCGAATCACCTGCAGCTCGCCCTCGGTCTCGACCCGCTCGGCAATCAGCGGAAGGTCGATGCTGTGGGCTGCCCGCTGGATAGCTTCGATAAACAGGCGCTTGTCGCTTTCCTGATCGATGTCGCGGATGTAGCTGCCATCGATCTTCAGATAGGCCAGGCCCAGGCGCGCCAGGTTGCCGATCATGCTGAAGCGCCCGCCAAAGCGTTGCAGACTGAGGGAGAAGCCCAGTTCGCGCAGGCGTCGGGTCAATTGTTCCAACTGGATCTGCTCAGGCAGCTGTTCCTCACCGATTTCCAGGGTCAGGCGCGGCCCCAGGTCAGAGTGCTGGCGAAGAATCTCGAAGGCCCGGTTCAGGGCCTGAGGGTCTTCCAGGGTGGCTGCCGACAGGTTCAGCGCCAGGCTGTCGTCATGTCCGACCATCTGCTTCAACACCTGCTCCAACATCAGCAGGTCCAGGCGCGAGGTCCAGCCAAAGCGCTCCAGCCAGGGCAGGAAACGCCCGGCCGGAATGGTCTGGCCCTGCTCGTCCAGCAACCGCGACAGCACCTTGTAGTGCAGCACCAGCGTGGTGTCCCGGGCCGCCACCACCGGCTGGAAGTACAGCTGGAAGCGCTGCTCCGACAGCGCCCGGTCCAGCAATCGGTGCCAGGCATGGTGATCATCCCCGACTTGCGCTTGCCCTACCTGATCCAGGCAGGCCCAGTTGGTCTCGCCCTGGGCTTCGGCCTGCGCCAGGGCCTGATCGCCGAGGCTGAGCACCGCTTGTGGCGAATCTCCGTGGGCAAAGGCCGCCAGACCGATGGCGGCCACTGCGGCAACGTCGGTGGCGCCAGTGGCATGCAGGTTGCCCAGGGCGCTGTCCAGGCTTTGGGCCAGCTGGATGGCTTCCTCACGCACCAGGCCCGGCGCCAGCACGGCAAATTCACCACCGCGGACCCGGGTCACCAGGTTGTGGGTTTCAGGGTACTTGTTGCACTCGCGCAGCAACTGCTCCCCTACCGCTTGCAACAGTTGGTCGGTGCGCTGGCCCCCCAGACGCTGGTTCAGGCCAGCCAGATCCTTGACCCGCAACAGCAGCAGGTAACCGGAACTGGCCTGCTCCGGGTTGCTCACCCGGGCATGCAGCTGCATTTCGAAATAACGTCGGTTGGCCAGCCCGGTCAGGCTGTCCTGATAAGACTCGATGCGCAGTTTCTCACTGCGTTCGGCCTGCTCCTGGAACAGCGCCTTGAGCTTCTCCACCATCTGGTTCATGGCCTGCACCACCCGGCGCAGTTCCGGGGTGCGGGGCAGTTGCGGCAGGCTGAGGAACTCGCGGCGGGCAATGGCATGGGACTGCTGGACCATGTAGTCCAGGGGCTTGAGCTGGCGTCGCAGCAACAGGGCACCGAGCACCGCACTCACCGCACCGCAGATCAACAGCCAGCCCAGGCTGCCCAGGGCGCTCTGCCAGAGCTTGGCTACGGCGAACATCGGATGGCTGAGCACCTCGACCCGCGCCGCCTGCTCCCAGCCGCGACTGACGATGGCGTCACCGCCGGCCGGCTCCAGGCCGATGAGATTGACGAACCACTGGGGCACATTGCTGACTTCCGGGATGCCGCTGCGCTCGACAATGGTCTTGTCGGTGGCCAGGTCCACCACCCGGATGCTGGCGTAATAGCCGCTGTCGAAGATCGAACTGACCATCAACTCGACCATCGCCGGATCGTCGATGTTCGGTGTCAGCGACAAGGCCAGGGCCGTGGCCGCGTCCTGGGCATGGGAGCGCAGCTGATTGACATACTGGGTGCGCGAGCTTTCCAGGCTGACCATGAAGCTGCCACTGAAGGCGACCACCAGGAACACACAGATTGCGATCAACAGTTGTTTGAACAAAGACATCTGAGCTCGTGCTCCTAGTTAGTCGTCTCGACCGGAAAGCCTTCGGCCTGCATTTTTTTCAACACGTCCTGCCAACGGGACAGGCGCTTGGTATCACCGACCCGTTTGTTGCCCTTGGCGCCCGGCAGCCACAATCCTTCGGCATTGAAGGAGTACACCGGCAGCAGGTCGGTTCGCTCGCTGGCCGGGCGGATCGAGTCCTCCAGGCTGTCGAGCACCAGCGGCATGGCGTCCGCAGTGGAATAGTAGGTCAGGACCATGTGCGCGCGATTCTGGCGCAAGGCCTTGACGTAAGTGATGCGCAGCTTGTCACTGGACACCCCGAGATGGCGCAGGCTGAAGTACTTGGCAATCGCATAGTCCTCACAGTCGCCGGCGCCCTTCCACAGCGCCTCGACCGGCGTTTCCCAGTAGTCCACCTGACGCCACAGATCGATATCTTCCATGTAGCGCATGTTCTTGTTGAAGAACAGGTTGACCACTTTCAACTGCTCGCGCTCGGACACCTGCTTCTGCGTGGCCAGCAGGTGCTGCCAGGCATCGATACGTTGCTGACCTTCGCCCAGCGGACCGTAGAGCGCCGTGGCACGGCGGCTGATCAGGGAGAAATCCCAGTCGGCGTGCAGGCTGCCCAGCAGCGCGCCGGCCAGCAGCAGTGCCGAGCAGAACCAGCGCAAGGTCCGAAAAAGAGCTAAACGTGCCGCCACTGCAATGAGTCCATGGGAGCTGTCGTAAATCGGCTGATGGTGAAGGCTGGCCCGACAAAAGACAATGGCACCTTACAATCACCGTCCACCAGGGAAGGGCCGGCACGGAACATTCAGAGAATAGCTTCAAGTGGCATTTGCGCTGCGGACGACAGGCCATGAATTTCCCCGGTCGTCACGTGCATTCAACCGCGCCAGCCACTATGTTAGAAACCATTCGCGGACTGGGACGTCCCCTCTCGAATGGCCACTTGTCAGCACCGAGAACCCGCCCACGGGCCACCTTGCTTAAGGAAAAGCTGTGTACACCGACACCCGACAATGGACGCTGGTGATCAACTCAGGGCACGCCACCCGCATTCGCCTGATCTGCTTTCCCCAGGCCGGGGCGGCAGCGGAGCAACTGCGGGTGTGGTCCACCAGCCTGGCCGATCACATCGAGCTGGTGGTGATCAACCTTCCGGGGCACGGCCCACGCCGCGACGAAGCGCCCTGTGACAACTGGCCGAGCCTGCTGGAAAACACCTTCGCCGCCCTCAATCCCTGGCTCGACAAACCCCACGCGCTGTTCGGCCACGGCCTGGGTGCACTGCTGGCGTACGAAACTTGCAAATACGCCCAGGAGCGGTTTCCACAGCAGACCCGCCACCTGTTCGTCTCTGGCTGCCGCAGCCCCGACAGCCTGCCCCGCCGGCCCTTGCTGCACTCATTGCCCATCGCGGCATTTCGCGAAGCGATCCTGACCCTCGGCGCCAGCCCCCTGGAGATGCCCCGGGGGCAAAACGACCTGCAATCCTACGAACGCTTGCTGCGCAACGGCCTGAAGCTCTTCGAAACCTGGTACGACACTTCCAGCGGCTGCCTCGACATACCGCTGACGGCTTTCTATGGCAGCGAGGACCCGCTGGCGACAGCCGACCATATGCTCAATTGGCGGGAGTTCACCGGGCGCGAATTCGAATTGATCGAAGTGGCCGGCAACCATTTCTTCATCAAGTCCCAGCGCCAACGCCTGCTGCAGGTGATCAACACGCACCTGGGCCTGCTGGGGGAACACCTGGCCTGAACGCCGCCCATGAAAAAGCCCGCCCTGCAGTAATGCAGGAGCGGGCTCCAGGATCGGATCCGGGTTGCCTCAGATCTTGAAGCTATCCACCAACTGCTTCAGGCGGCTGGCCTGCTGCGACAGCGCATCACAGTCCTTCAGGGTTTCGTTGAGGTTGGCTACGCCCTGCTGGTTCAGCAGGTTGATCTGGTTGATGTCGACGTTGAGGGTCTCCACCACCGCGGTCTGCTCCTCGGTTGCCGCCGCCACCGACTGGTTCATGCCATCGATCTCGCCGATCCGCTGAGTCACGCTGATCAACCGTGCACCGGCCTGGTTAGCCACTTCGACGCTCTCTTCGCTGGACGCCTGGCTGGCGTTCATGGTCGAGACCGCCTCGCGGGACCCGACCTGCAGGGAAGTGATCATCTTGTGGATCTCTTCCGCCGACTCCTGGGTACGGTGGGCCAGGTTACGCACCTCGTCGGCCACCACGGCGAAACCACGACCGGCCTCACCGGCACGGGCCGCTTCGATGGCCGCGTTGAGAGCCAACAGATTGGTCTGCTGGGAGATGCCCTTGATCACATCGAGAATGTGCCCGATGTTGTCGGTGCTGGCATTCAGGGTCTCGATCTGGGTGCAGGACAGGCTGATCTTCTGCGATAGCTCGGTCATCGCCTGGATGGTTTGCTCCACCACTTGGCGACCATCGTCGGCCTGCTCGCTGGCGCCACTGGCGTGTTGCGAGGCATCGGCGGCGTTGCGGGCGATTTCCTGGGTGGCAGCACCCAGTTCGTTGATTGCCGCAGCCACGCTGTTGGTGCGGGCGCTCTGCTCGTCGGAACCGATGATCGACGCGTTGGACGAAGCCATCACCCGTTGCGACAGATCATGCACTTGGCGAGTAGCCGAGGACACTTCGGAAATCGAGGCGTGAATCCGCTCCACGAACTGGTTGAACGAACTGCCCAACTCGCCGAACTCGTCCTTGCTTTCCACGACCAGGCGCCGGGTCAGGTCGCCTTCGCCCTGGGCAATGTCCTGCATCGCCCGGCCCATGGTGATCAGCGGGCGCATCAGCACCTGGATCAGCAAGGTCAGCAATACCGCAATCACCGCCACCGCGATAAACATGGCGATCAAGGCGGAAGTACGGAACTGGCTCAGTGGTGCGTAGGCCTTTTCCTTGTCGATGGACAGACCGATGTACCACTCGGCATTCGGCAGACCGGTCACCGGGGTGAAGGAAAGGATGCGTTCCTGTTTGTTCAGGACCACTTCCTGGTTGCCGCTGGCAATCCGCACATTGGCGCCGGGATAGATGTCCTTGAGGTTCTTCATCACCTGGTCTTTATCCGGGCTGACGATCACCTGACCGTCGGCACTGACCAGGAAGGCATGGCCCAGGCCACCGAAGTCCACCGAGTTGATGATCTTCACCAGGGTTTCCAGGCTCAGGTCGCCACCGACTACGCCCAGCAATTCCCCCTGCTTCTTCACCGGCATGGCGATGGTGACCACCAAAC
>NZ_MOAK01000025.1:5374-6489 GCF_003732485.1 Pseudomonas protegens | reverse complement strand
CCACCAACCCGCCGACGGCCGCCATGTAGGGCGGGGTCAGCATGGTTTTATCGGCGGTTACGGCCTGTTTGTACCAAGGCCGCTGACGCGGATCGTAGCCGTCGGGCATCTTCGCGTCAGGACGCTGGGTGAAGGTGCCGTTGGACTGGCCGACATAGGTGAACTGGAAGTTCGAGGTGAAGGCCGGCTGATCCACCAGGCCTGGGAAGTCTGCGTTGTGGCCTTGATGGGCGACGTTCTGCGCCAGGTTCTCGAGCACCAGGATCCGCCCGCTCATCCAGTTCTGCACACTGCTGGAGGTGAGCTCACCGGCCTGCTGGATGGAGGACTCGAGGTTCTGTCGGATAGTGTTTCGCTGCAAGTAGTCGTTGTACAAAGTGAACAACGCAAAAGCCAGAACCACTACGCCGGAGGCGGCCAAAAGGATTTTATGGCTGAACTTGAGATTCATTTCATGGGACTTCTTATGCCGAAAGTGGGGATGCGTCCGTAAAGCAACATTCCATGTAACAGTGCAGGCGACATTCTTTGGCCGCTCTACTTTGGTGCACGCATGTCTTATCAGTCTTTCGGCAAGAATCCCCGAACCCTTAGAGATTTATCTGAATTACTCGACTGAATTTGCCGAATCCCGCCGAACGGCATTCCAGAGCGTCCGCTGCGCATTTTCAGATGACCGACATCACCCTGCTTATTGCCAAATCGATAATCCTTCAATGACAATGCGAGTAATTATCATTTGTGACGCTCAGGCAGTCCGGCTCCATGTCATCAACCGAGTTCGCCGTACAGACGCTCTACAGCCATCACCACGGCTGGCTCAACAGTTGGCTGCGCCAGCGTCTGGGCAACGCTGCGGATGCTGCTGATCTGGCCCAGGACACTTTCGTACGCCTGTTGCAGAAAACCGAACGGTTGGAGCTCAAAGCGCCGCGAGCTTTTCTACGCACTATTGCCCGGGGGTTGGTGATCGATCACTGGCGCCGCGAGGAAATTGAACGCGCTTACCTGGAAACCATCGCCCATCTGCCCGAGGCCGAAGCCCCAAGTGCCGAGGCTCGTGCATTGATTCTGGAGTTGCTGGAAAGCATTGCGCGGATGCTGGAGGGGCTAAA
>NZ_MOAK01000025.1:1258-5311 GCF_003732485.1 Pseudomonas protegens | reverse complement strand
AGATCGCCGAGCAGATGTCTCTGTCCCTGCGCACTGTGGAGCGCTATGTGGCTCAAGCGCTCTATCACTGCTACCTGCTGCGCTACGAGAGCTGATGCCTGTGGATAACTTTTCCGGCAGCCTGCCCCTGAAGCCCAATCCCGATCACCTGGTGGTCAAGCAGGCGATCAACTGGCTGCTGCGCCTGCGCAATAACGGCGCCAATCCCAAGCTGCAGCAACAATGCGATCTGTGGCGCGCCGCTCACCAGGAGCATGAGCTGGCCTGGCAACGGGTGCAGTCATTGCACCAGGAACTCAATGCCAATCTGCGGGCCGTGCCTGGGGCTCAGGTGGCGCTGCACACCCTGGAAAACAGCAGCCAGCGCCTGGGCCGGCGTCAAGCCCTGAAACTGTTGAGCGGCGCCCTGCTCCTGGGCTCCAGCGCCTGGGTTGGCAAGGATCTGCTGGGCTGGCAGCAGTGGAACGCGGACTTCGCCACCGCCGTGGGCGAACAACGAGGCTTCCAACTGCCCGACGGCACCCGCCTGGAACTCAATACCGACAGCGCCGCGGACCTGAATTTCAACGCAGAGCAGCGCCTGATCAAACTGCGCCGGGGCGAGATCATGGTGGCCTGTGGAGCCGATCAGCAGGGCACTCAACGTCCACTGCTGGTGGAAAGCCGGCATGCTCTGCTGGAAGGTTTCGACGCCCGTTTCGTGGTGCGCGTGGATGATCGTTGCACCCGCCTGAGCGTGACCCAAGGCAGCGTGGCCATTCATTCGCCGCACTCTGCGGAGGATCGCAGCGCCCGGGTCGGTCCGGGGCAGAGCTATCGGATCAATCATCGACTGGCGGAGCCGGCCGCACCGCTGGCCATGGACGTGGGGGCCTGGGCCGATGGCCTGATCGTGACCCGCAACATGCGTCTGGATGACTTCCTGCAGGAAGTCGGTCGCTATCGCCATGGTTACCTGGGGTGCGCGGCAGCCATTGCCCATTTGCGCCTGTCCGGGGTGTTCCGCCTGGAGGACACCGAGAAGCTGCTGGCCATCCTGCCCCAGACCCTGCCGGTGCAACTGCGTTACCGCACCCGCTGGTGGGTGACCCTGGAACCTGTGGTGTGAACTTCACGGCGCGAATCTTTTTTTGGCGGGTTTTGTCTGGACGTCCGGCTTAGTCAGTAAGCAATTCAATCTGCTTCCTGCGACTTCAACGGAACCCACAATGACCCTCCGCGATCACCGCCCAAGCTCTTCCTGCGCCCCGACTCTACGTCAAGCCATCCACGCCGCCCTACTGTGCTCCAGTATCGGCCTCGGACTGGTGGCCACTACCGTACAGGCCGCCGACACCACCCCGGATGCGCCGCACCATAGCTACAACGTTGCCCCGGGCAGCCTCGGTGATGCGCTCAATCAATTTGCCCGGCAGGCAGCAATCACCTTGTCCACCACACCGGCCCAGACCCAGGGCCGACAATCTGCCGGACTGCAGGGCAGCTATTCGGTGAGCCAGGGTCTGAACCAGTTGCTCAAGGACACGGGGCTGGAGGCGGTCAGCCAGGACGGCAGCAGCTATATCCTGCGACCACTGCCCCAAGGCAGCGCGCTGTCGCTGCCGACCACGCAAGTCAAAGGCTTCGCCCTGGGTAACGCCCTGGGCAGCACGGACGGCTACAACGCGACCCACAGCCAGATCGCCACCAAGACCAGTACCGCGTTGCTGGAGACCTCGCAAAGCGTGTCGGTGGTGACTCGCGAGCAACTGGACGACCAGGGTGCACAGACCGTCGCCCAGGCCATGCGCTATACCCCGGGTGTGCTGACCAACCCCTATGGCGCCACCCATCGCTACGATTATGTGGCGATGCGCGGCTTCAACGATGGCTCGGTGGATAACATCTACCTCGACGGCCTCAAGTCCATGGGCGACAGCGGTACCTACAGCAGCATGCAGGTCGATCCCTATTTCCTCGAGCGCGTGGACATCCTCAAGGGACCGTCGTCAGTACTCTATGGCCGCAGCTCCCCCGGTGGCCTGGTGGCCCTGACCAGCAAAAAGCCGCTGTACGAGCCCTATCACCAGATCCAGGCGACTGTAGGCAGCCAGGGCAAACAAGGCCTGGGTTTCGACTTCAGCGGTCCGCTGGATGATGACCAGCGCATTGCCTATCGGCTGATCGGCCTAACGGATAAATCCGACACCCAGTTCGACCATACAAAAGAAAAGCGCTTTGCCCTGGCTCCCACCCTGAGCATCGACTTCAACGACGACACATCTCTGACACTCCAGGCCTACCTGCAAAATGACCCTGATGGCGGCTACCACGGGGGCATGCCGGCCAACGGCACGCTGAACCAGCGCAACGGCCAGCGCATTTCCGAGCACTTCTTCGAGGGCGAGCCCGGCGTCGATGGCTACAAGCGCGATCAACAGTCGTTCGGCTATCAGTTCGAGCATCGCTTCAACGACGTCTTCACCGCCCGGCAGAACTTCCGCTACCTGGACTCCAAGGTGAAGCTCGATCAGGTGTATGCCTATGGTTGGACCAATGCCTCCAGCAACGACTTGAGGCGTTATTACTCGGGAGGCAATGAAAAGCTGCACTCCTTTATCGTCGATAACATGCTGCAAGCCGAATTCCTGACGGGCGATATCAAACACACGATGCTCCTGGGAGCGGACTATCAGCGACGCAAGACCGTAGTCGACTGGGACCAGGGAACGCTGCAGGCGATCAACGCGTTCAACCCGGTCTATGGCAACTCGACGATCAACTACTACAGCCACACCAGCTATGTACGGCGCCTGGAGCAGACCGGCGTATACCTGCAGGACCTGATCGAGCTGGATAAATGGCGCTTCTCCCTGGGGCTGCGTCAGGACTGGGTGGAAACCTCGGATGAAAACCGTCTGGCCGAAGACAAGCGTCCCCTGGGCACCGAGATCAGCGACAAGCGCACCAAACTCACTGGGCGCGCGGGGGCGCTCTATCTGTTCGATAACGGTCTGGCGCCCTATCTCAGCTATTCCGAGTCGTTCAACCCCAATTCCTACGCAGACAGCGCCGGTAATCCCCTGCCACCTACCGACGGCACTCAATGGGAAGTCGGCTTGAAGTATCAGCCACCCGGTACGGAAAACCTGTTCACCGCCTCGCTGTTTCGCATCGATCAGGAGAATCTGGCGTCGAAACTGCCGCAGGAAAATTTCTACCGCGCAGTCGGTGCCGTTCGCTCCCAGGGGTTGGAACTGGAAGCACACATGCAACTGACCGACAACCTGAAACTGTTGAGCAGCTACACCTTCACCGACATCCAGTATTCGAAGTCGATGATCAGCACCCTGAGCAGTCCCGGCAACATCATCGAGAACAAGGGCAACTCCCCTACTCAGGCGCCGCGGCAGATGGCTTCGCTATGGGCCGACTACAGATTCGACAGTGCCGCCCTGGATGGGCTGCGCCTGGGAGGTGGAGTGCGCTATGTGGGGTACAGCTGGGCCGATGCCGAGAACACCATGAAGGTGCCCGCCTATACCCTGTTCGACGCCTCCATCGGCTATGACCTGGGCAAGGTGGGTCTGAAGGGGATGGATGTGCGCCTGAATGCCAACAACTTGACCAACGAGTCCTACGTCGCATCCTGCGCGAGCTTGAGTTATTGCTACCTGGGTGAAGAGCGCAACGTCGCAGCCACGGTGAGCTACCAGTTCTAATCAATATTGACTCCCACAAAGCCAGCGCCTGCAAACAGTCGCTGGCTTTGTCGTTTGTACAGGAACATTCAATGCGCACCGTTCTGGTTCTGCTGCATCGCTACATGGGTTTGGTCACTGCGTTGTTTCTACTGCTGGCCGGGTTGACCGGAAGTGTCCTGGCCTTTCATCACGAGCTGGATGAGTGGCTCAATCCCCAGTTCTATGAAGCATCTGGAGAGGGGCCGTTACTGGCACCCGGAACGCTGGTGGATCGGGTGCAGGCCGAGCATCCACGGCTGCAGGTCTGGTACATGGAATATCCACAAGAGGCCACACACACTGCGTTGCTGGCAGCGGTACCACGTACGGA
>NZ_MOAK01000025.1:0-1144 GCF_003732485.1 Pseudomonas protegens | reverse complement strand
AGTTGCACTACAACCTGGCCCTTCCCGGCAATTGGGGGCTCTGGCTGATGGGGTTGGTGGCTATCGGCTGGGTCATCGATTGTTTCGTTGCCGTGCTGCTGACGCTGCCCCGTGGTCGTCCGTTCTGGCAAAAGTGGTCCACCGCCTGGAAGGTCAAGGGAGGACATGCCTATCGCCTGAATTTCGACCTGCATCGCGCCGGGGGCTTGTGGTTATGGTTGCTACTGCTACCGATCGCCATTAGCAGCGTGGCCATGAATCTGCCGAGCCAGGTCTTTAAGCCAGTGGTGTCCTTGTTCTCTCCTATCGAGCCGAGTGTTTATGAGGCCCGTGGGCGAATGTCGACTGCGGAACTTGGGGTAACTCGGCTGACGTATCAACAAGCGTATGAGCGGGCTGTGGAAGAGGGACGGCGATTGGGTTTGAAGGAGGCGATTGGTGAGTTGTACTACAGCTTTGAATACAACTTCTATGGAGCGGGTTTTGGCCAGCATGATGCCCAGGCCCATGGTAAGTCCTGGTTGTTCTTCCACGGTACGAATGGACAACTGCTGGGGCAGGAAATCGCGGGACAGGGCACTTTGGGAGAACGCTTCTATCGGCTGCAAGTACCGATACATGGCGGCAGGATCATCGGTGTTGCGGGACAGGTGATCGTTGCTGCATTGGGGGTACTGATCGCTATGCTGTCGCTTACTGGCATCTATATTTGGTGGCGTAAGTTGATTGCTCGCAGGAGCGGCAGGCGGCGTAAAGCCTGACAGTCGGGGCAAAGCCGAACCTTGTGCTCAAAGCAGCTACAAGTATTCTGCAAGACGTTGCGGCTTGATTACCCAGACTTTATCGAGCGCAAAAACAAAACCCCTGTCTGCGTCAGCAGACAGGGGTTTTGGAATTCAATCTTGACGATGACCTACTCTCACATGGGGAAACCCCACACTACCATCGGCGATGCATCGTTTCACTTCTGAGTTCGGGATGGGATCAGGTGGTTCCAACGCTCTATGGTCGTCAAGAAATTCTGTGGCCGATCCGTTGGACTCAAGAGTCGAACGTGTCAGCAAAATCATTAACTTCTATATAAAGACAAAACCCCAATTGCTTTCGCAATTGGGGTTTCGGAATTTAATCTTGACGATGACCT
>NZ_MOAK01000024.1 GCF_003732485.1 Pseudomonas protegens | reverse complement strand
GCCGCTACACCGCCGGCAACCACGCTGATACCGCCGACGCTCAAACTCTGCACACCGTCCAGGGCAGTCACGGTGAAAGTGCCGCTCTGGGTCAGGGCCGGAGTATCCGGGCTGCTGCCAGTGGTCAGGTTCTTTTCGTAGACGGTGAGCTCGCCACCGTTGACCTCCAGACCATTCAAGGTCACCGGGTCATCGTTGTTGTGCACCTGCAGCACCAGATTCGCTGTGCTGGGGTCGCCATCGGCGTCGGTCAGGGTGTAGGTGAAGGTTTCGCTGCCACTGCCCCCGCCCTTGAGCGCCAGGAAAGCCGGATCGCTGGTGTGCACGCTATAGGTGTAACTGCCGTCCGCCGCCAGCACCAGGGTGCCGTAGGTGCCAGTGAAGGTACCGCCGGTAATGGGACCGGAAGCCACCCGATCAGCGCCCTGGACATCATTGGTCAGCACATTGCCGGTCAGGGTCAATTGGCTTTCCGAGGCGGTGCCCGGGTTGCTGTCATTGACTGCGGTGGGCAGATCGTCCACCACGTTGACGTCCAGGGAGCCGCTGGCGTTGCTGCCATCCACATCGGTGGCCACCACATTGAAGTGCTCGCTGAGGCTGTTGGCGCCATTGGCCGTCGGATGAGCATCGTTGCCGTTGAGGGTGTAGCTGTAGCTGATGACTCCGGTGCCGGCGTTGTAGCCGGTGATGGTCAGGGTATTGCCCAGAGCGGTCGTCACCGATTGCGGAAAGCCGGCCGCCACGCCGCCGCTGACCACATTGATGCCGCCCACGGTCAGGGTTTGCACGCCATCCAGCGCCGTCACGGTAAACGTGCCGCTCTGGGTCAAGGCCGGGGTATCCGGACTGCTGCCGGTGGTCAGGTTTTTCTCGTAGACGGTGAGTTCGCCACCGTTGACGTCCAGACCGTTCAAGGTCACCGAGTCGTCATTGTTGTGGATCTGCAGCACCAGATTCGCCGTGCTCGGGTCGCCATCGGAATCGGTGAGCGTGTAGGCGAAGGTTTCTGTGCCGTTGCCATTGCCATGCAAGGCTTTGAAGTCGGCATCCGAGGTGTTCAGCGTATAGGTATAGGAACCGTTGGCGTTGAGCACCAGAGTGCCATAGGTGCCGGTGAACGTACCCGCCGTGACTGGGCCGGAAACCACCCGGTCCGCGCCTTGTACATCGTTGGTCAATACGTTACCGGTCAGGGTCAACAGGCTTTCCGAGGCCGTGCCGGGGTTGCTGTCGTTGACCGCCGTGGGCAAATCATCCACCACGTTGACGTCCAGAGAGCCGCTGGCGCTGCTGCCATCCACATCGCTGACCACTACGTTGAAGTGTTCGCTGAGGCTGTTGGCGCCATTGGCGCTCGGATGGGCATCGTTGCCATTGAGGGTGTAGCTGTAACTGACGACCCCGGTGCCGGCGTTGTAGCCGGTGATCGTCAGGGTGTTGCCCAGGGCGGTGGTGACGCTTTGCGGGAACCCTGCCGCTACACCGCCGGCAACCACGCTGATACCGCCGACGCTCAAACTCTGCACACCGT
>NZ_MOAK01000093.1 GCF_003732485.1 Pseudomonas protegens | reverse complement strand
ACTGTCAGGCGCCGCTGGGGGTCTATTGCTACCCCAATGGCGATCACAACCCCGAGGTCCGCGACGCGGTGGCCGAACTGGGTTATCGCTACGCCCTGGGCACCCGCCCGGGCCTGATCGAGGCCGCTGGCAACCCGCTGTTGGCCCTGCCGCGTATCGATGTCAGCCATGCCAGCGCCGGCCGCCCCGGGTTGCTGGCCTGGCGCCTGCTCCAGGGAGCCCGGGCATGAAGCGCAACAGCTACCTCTGGCACCTGGCCCTGAGCATGGGCACCCGATTGACCATCATTGTCATCCGCATGCTGCGCAATATATTGCTGGCTCGCCTACTGGGGCCGGCCGATCGAGGCTTGTTTGCCTTGCTCGGTATGCTGCCGGACCTCATTGCAGCTATCACCAGTGGCGGCCTGAACACCGCTGTCGGGTATGAGACGGCCCGACAACGGCCCATGGGCCTGCTGCTGACCCAGATTCTGATCTACGGCTGTCTATTGGCCGGTACGCTCACCGTCATCGCTGTCGTACTACTGAGCAGTGTTGGCAATCACTTGGATATCACCCAGCAACTGGGCTCACTCATCTGGCTGTTGCTACTGGCAGTACCACTCAGTGTGCTCAAGAGCGGACTGCTAACCTTATGCAACGCCGATGGCCGGGTCGGTGCGTTCAATGCACTGCGTCTACTGGAGTCGCTGATACCGCTATTGTTATTTGTCGGCCTGTGGTGGATCTGGCGCGACCAGCCGCTGTCGGCCGCAGTTGTCAGCTGGCTTATCGGCACGCTGTTGGTAGTGGTCGTGGGCTGGTGCTGGCTAGGACGCTTTCACTCCTTGCGATTACGCTGGCAGGCTGGCGAACAAGGACAGCTGCTGAGCTACGCAGCACAAAGCCATCCCGGTGTACTGTCAGAACAAATGATGTTGCGCTCGGACTACCTGTTCATCGGCGCCCTGCTCGACCCGGCGGCCCTGGGCTGGTACGCCATGGCCAGCGCTGCCGCCGAGCTGCTGCTGATCATTCCCGAGGCGGTCACCACCCCGCTGATGAAACGCTTGCTGCAACAGGGCGATCACATGCAGCAGCTAACGCCCCTGGCGTTACGGGCCACTTCTACAGTCATGCTTGGCGCCTGCCTGGGGATGGCAGTGATCGGCCAATGGCTGATCGTCACCCTGTTCGGTGTCGACTACACGCCGGCCTACAGCGCTCTGTTGGTCCTGCTGCCAGGGCTCTTCGGATTGAGCTACATGAGCATTCTGCGCCTGGATCTGCTAGGTAAGCAGCGACCAGGAACTCTGTCAGCGGTACTGGGCATTGGCGCCGCGCTGAACCTTGTGCTCAACGCAGCATTGATTCCGTCGCTGGGCATCGTCGGTGCCGGCCTGGCTTCATCCTTGACCTACTTGACCGTCGGCCTGGCCATGCTGCGCATATATTGTCGTTTGAGCGGGACAGCCTGGTATCACACTTTATTCTTGCTGCCTCAGGACATCCTGGTTCTATTTCGGTTGGTGCGGCCGACGGAAATAGCCTCATGAATCTATGTCTACTAGTACCGTTGGTACTGCTGATTCTGCTACCAAACGCTGCGGCCGAAGCGACCCAGTGGTCAAACTTGCGCAACGGCAGTCTTTACTTGAGCCCCCGTGCACCTGACACGCTGCAAGTGAACTGGACTCCGGCCTGGCAAAGTGATGCCAATCAAGAACAGCTGTATCTGTTGAGCCCAACCGGGCAACTACTGGAACAACTGGATATCCAGCCTGAGCAAGCCTATGGAACGCATGAAATCGAACTGGCGCCGGCCACGGGCGACTATCGCCTGCAAATTCCCGGTTACAGCTTTCGAGCCTTCAATAGCAACATTCAAGGCACCACCGCAACGCAGTTCGAACCGACCAAACTGCACTTCAGTGCCAAGTTCCCCGATGGTTTCATACTATTTTTCCAAGTCCGCTCCGGTGAACAAGCCATCCTCGCCGGCAAATATCACGGAGGCGTCAGCCTATTAGAAGCCACCCGTTTGAGTGATGGAACCAAGGTGGTGTTGGACCTGGGCAACTACGAGGACTACGGCCAGTTCGATCAAGTGGCTCTTGCGACGGCACAACGCGACGAAATCTGGCGTCTGTCCCTGGGTGGCTCAGGCAAAGCTGCATTCTGGCTGGACGGCACTGCCAATCTTTTCAGTCAGGACATTGCACATTTACATCCTCTGAAGTGGAGTCAGGGCGATGTGCAGCTAACACTCAAGCCACAGGTACTCGGCCAGACTCCCCGCCTTGGTGTCAGCTTGCCCTATGCTCGACTTCCAGACCCGGCTCTAGTGTTGCAACAGAGCATCGGCAGCCAGTCTGCCGGCTTCTACAGTTTGTTCGATGCGCGCAAAGTAGCCCCCCTGCGCGAACTTGAGTTCCGGCGGTCTAGCCAAGAAGATTTGCATATCAGCTCCGATATCACCCTGCTCGCAGGAACCGATCGACACGCGATGCTGGTAGCCGATGAAAGCACCCTCGCCGGCCTGGACGCCTGGCTTGCCGACAGCCTGCAATTGGAACGCAAGGGCCTGCACTACCTGGCATTCGCCGATGAGCCCAACCTCAACTACCCGGACTACGAAAGTTACGCCGCGTATTTCCAGCTCATGCTGCAACACCTGAAGACTGATCCTCGTGTGCATGAAGCCGGGGTCAGGGTGGCCATTCCAGCTAGCTCACGGCTCATCGATGGGCCGATGCAAACGGATGGCAGCCAACGACGCGGAATCGACTGGGCGCGCCGACTGCTTGCACAGCATGATCCCGATATCGACGCCCTGGCCTGGCATGAATGGATGATCCGTGACCTGCTCGCTACCCGCCGCTATCACGACAGTGTCCGTGCCGCTGCCGATCTGGTCGGACGGGATACCAAGGGTCGCCCCCGAAAGGCGCTGCTACTGAGTCAAACAAATATCTCCAGTGGCATGGACGTCAGCCCGTACCAGCAAGATACGCACTACGCCTCCTTGTGGTGGACCTCAGTAGTAATCAACGCCTCCCGAAGTGGGTTACTGGACATGCTCAACTGGTCCTTGACCATTGATGAAAAAAACTACCCCAAAGGAATGCTGACCCTACGCGACAACACGTTCGCCATGAAGCCAGTGGCAATAGCACAGCAGTTTATCCAGCAACATTGGCTGACACAGGTGCTTGATCTGCACAACTCTGCATTTGAAGTCGACGCTCTGGCCATGTTCGAAAACAATCGATACAGCATCTTAGGTGTGAATAAGACACCGCGGAGGCAATCAATCTCCATTAACGGAATGAACACTATGTGCCAGCAAGAGTTCAGGCTCAATTTCCTTGGTCCCTCCAGCCAGCCCCTTACAGAACCAGTGCCATGCATCGACAATCAAGTTCGCTTCGAATTACCCGCTGAAACCATATTTGCTCTGACATGGGAGGTCTTATGAGCGCATCCATCTCGTTGTTGGAAAAAGTACGCCGCAAAGGGCTACGGAATAGCCTACGCGTACTTAGCCAGCGTTACTTCTATTGCCACTCAGAGTTCATATTGGTGGATCGACCATTGAACCTTTCCCTATCATCCGCGCCGCCCGAACAACCTTGGCGCTGGGAAGAGGTCAGCCATAAATCGCTACCTGCTTTCAAGAAATACTTTGCCTCCCAACTAGCATCGATAGAAAAGCTAATCGACGAGAACTACAGGGGACACGTGTATCTGGATGAAGACGGCCATGTAATATTGATGATCTGGGCCAGCGAATCGGGCTATTACATTGACAAGCACTATCGCTGCCAGATCAACGTACCCGACAACTACATCTTCCAGTTCGCTTTGGAATGCTCTCCCTTGTATCGCGGCTTGGGCTTGGCAAGCCTCTCGCAGAAACGGATGTGGGACAAATACCGCCGATACGGTTTCACCGGGACTCGGGCCATGGTCAATGTGCTGAACGAGCCGGCCTTGAAACTGCATGCAAACCTGGATTTTCAGGAAATTGGCGAATCAATACATATCTACCGTGTGTTGGGTTGCCTGCACCTTCATCGGCGTAGCCGATACGAGCACCCTCGCTTGCTCCCTCAATACAAAAAGCTTCCCACGCCACCATCTGTGCCTTCGGTGAACATCGAAAAGGAGCGGCTGTGAGCATGCAGTTCTCCTGGTGCCGCAGCCTACAAGGGGATGCATTTCCCGCCGATGCCTTTCAACAGCTGCTTGGTGAAATCAAGCATGCGACACCATTCAATCGACTCGCCTGGCTGCGTGGCGCCGAGCTGGGGTTACCCTCCGAACAGACCCTGCATGTGCTCTTGGGCTGGAAGGAACAAAGGTTGGTGCTGTGCCTGCCCTTGATCTACTGCCAAGAGAAAAAAGCTGGCCTGCCACTCCGTGTGGTCCGGCATCTGGGATTCCCGTTGAGTGATCGTCTGGCCCTGATGGTGGCCGACAATGCATCAGAGTTCATGGCGCTGGCATTGAACGCCATATCCCAGCGACTGCCCCATGCGCTATTGCAAATCAATGAGCTGATAGATGCCGCGCGCACCTTGTCGACATGGCGCCAAGCATGCTGGTACAGCACCTACACCGTAAGTTGCCGGGCACCAGAACACAGGATTATCGAAGCCGATCGCCAAGAGGCCAGAGACAAGACGTTGCGTTATGAACTGCGGCGAGCTAAAAAACGCTGCGCCGAGATTGATGCCCGGGTGATTCGCGTCAACCCCGACCGCGAGAGCATGGACTCGCTCATGGACCTGATCCGTACAGTGGAACAGGCCAGCTGGAAAGGCGCGGACGGTTTGGGAATCTTCTCCGGTGCTCGACGCCAACGCTGGATGCAAGAGGCTCTGCGCGGGCTGGCCGAAGAGGGTTGTGTACGTGTGGTGTTGCTCGTACACCAAGGTCGCTGCATCAGCTATCGCCTCGGGTTGCTCGAGCACGGGCGGCTCTACGACTACAACATCGCTTTCTTGCCGGACTACGCCAACCTGGGCAGTGGCCGGCTGCTGCTCGATGAATGGATTCGCTGGGGGCTCGACGAAAACTGGCAATGGGTCGACGCGTCACGGATCAGCTTGAACCGCTCTAGCCATCAACTGCATGAGCGCATGAGCGGCCAAGTCGAACATCAGCGCTGGAGCTTTTATTCAACATCCCCCAGCGGATTGCTGCTGGGCCTGGCCGACCGAGTATGGAAAAAGTTAAGACCCGCCCTTAAAAAACGCGACAAACGTTGAGCGTAACTTCAGCTCGGGAAGATTCCTCAGGGTCTTACCGGTTAGTTTTGCGAAGGCACAAAAAAGCCGATCTAGATGATCGGCTTAAGTGTCTGATTTATACCAGAAAATATGGTCGGGACGGAGTGATTCGAACACTCGACCCCTAGCACCCCATGCTGGGGCCTATAGATCAATAACTAATTGTTTTAAAAGAAAAAACCACCAAAAAATGACTGACAAAAAACCATCATTTCTGTGCTTATGCAAACGATAGTACGTGGGCTCTAGCGTAGGTTTTGCGCACACCATCTACGGCGTTCTGCCGACCGTACGCCGCCCCTTACCCCCTGCAGTTCGTCGGCGCAAATCGCGCCCCGCTCAAGCCTCGATAACTGTATGCACATGCCCTTAGATAACATACGGCTGCAAGATTGAATTACCTCTGGTTTCGCGTGAACCGGGGAGCAAGCAGTGATAGTCAACGTTATGACTCATCTCCAGAATTTCCCGCGCCACGATTTGGCGCATTCGAAAACGTGGCGCGGATTACTTACTCCTGCGCTCTACCCTGCCCTTGAGCATATCGCAGTGCAGGCAGTGCTCGCAGTTCAACGCCCGGCACAGCCAGACCTTCACCCGTTGCCAGTACGTGACCATGAAGACGTGCCGAACGCCGGCCAGGGCCAGAGAGGCGTACAACGTCGCCTCCGCCACCGACTGGGACATGATCAGCCTATCGTTGCATACCAGAAGCGCATAACCGCTCAGCGCGATAGTCGCGTAGATCAACTTCCCCAGCACCCCGTCGCGGACCTTCCCGCTCAAGCAGCACCAGGTCGCCCATAGCGCGATCAGGCCAGCCGACCACGTTGCAACGTGTTCCAGGATCATGTGCCACCTCCCCCGAACTTCGAACGTATGAACGCCCAAAGGTCAGCAGCTTTGATTGCCCGGGTGATAGCAGCGATCAACGAGCCGCCAAAGGTGCCGAGCAGAAAACCAATACCAGCAACGCTACGGGGCTCGACCACTCCCAGGTGAGCGCTCACCAGTCCAGTTAGATAATGAGCGCAGACAGCACCCGAGAAGATGAAAACGGCCCAGGCTTTCCGGTCCACCAGTTCGTCGCGGTGCCACCAGCTCGCGGCGAATGCGCCAACCAATCCCGCGGTAAACCACGTATCAAGCCTGTCGAGCATGCGGTACAGAAACTCCATGCGCTCGACTCCATGGGCATAATCAAAGAAAAAAGGCTATTGCTGATCTGGGAGAAACCCAAATACAAATAATCACTAGATAGAAGGCCCGGCACATGGCCGGGCCAGTGAGCACCATCTTTTACTTAGTAATGAGCATGTCGATGGTACTGGTGTCGCAGACGTAGTTGGCCTTCTTGTCAAGGACCACGTAGAGAGCAGAACCTTTGGTGACAGGCACTTTGCTGGCCGAAAAGACAGCACCGTTACCTCTGCCCAAGCTACCGGACTGAAGAACCGTATCCCCCTGATTCAAAGACCAGGCAACGCCATCACCACAACTATTGTGAATACTGCTTACTCGCCCGAGAATATTGACCTCGCCCACCACAGGACTGGTCCAACGGATGACGGTCTGGCTGTTCTGGCCTGGGTGAAATGCCACGTCACCAGCTGCAATGGTAAAGCTGCCGTTTGCAGTGTAGGTGTAAGGTTTCAGGTGAACCGACACATGTGCCCCAGATACTTGATCCATCCAGCATGTAGCCGGGAGGTTGCTGCATGAGTCGGCTTTGAAGTACGGCAGTGGGACGTAGTTTTCGGCCTTGTTCACACCAGACGAGTTCTGCATAAACGACCAAGGAGAACCTTGTGGGGCACTCTCCTTTGCCAGAACTACATCCCTTGCCAAGTTCCAGGACATTGCTGTGTCAGCAAAGGCACTCATGCTGGCACCAAAAAGCGCCAACAAACCGAGCAGGGAAACACTGATAGTCTTTTTCATTTGGATTACCCTATTGAGTCGAATGATTTGTCGCGGATGATTCCGCTTTCATGTCGCTCAAGGGCGATAGTTTGGGGCTCAAGGCCTTCACTCGGCCGGATGCGGGTCAGCGCCTGCATCAAGCTGACATTCGCTTTCTATGCACCCGAGGAGTGGAATGACTATCTCAATAAAACACTGTACATGCAACCAGTATTTCATGAGCTATTTCCCATTCCTACAAATCTCACTCTACCGATAACGTTCCCGGCGTCGACGCCCTATCGCATCGATCGCACCTCTCCACAACCATGCGAGGTCAGAGTGCGCGGGCTGCCGGCGTTGATTCCGTACGTCGCACTATCCGGCTAGCGACGTCCAGGCTATCCCGAGGGCTGTCCTGGCTACAGGTAAAACGGGGTACATCCGGGAAAGCGTCCACTTGGTAGCGGCTTTCCTCAGAGGCACAAAAAAGCCCGGTATTCGATTCGACGGCTTTGCCTGACGCTGAGAGTCCATCCCAGCGGTTATTACGCCTGGCTGTCTGAGCCGCAATCTGTACGCGCCAAAGACGACCAGCGATTGGTGGGTTTGATCAAGCATTCCTGGCTGGAGAGCGGCGGCGTTTATGGCTATCGCAAAATCCATGACGATCTGCGCGAGGTCGGTGAAGATTGCGGCCGCCATCGTGTAGCGAGGCTGATGCGTCTTGAAGGTCTGCG
>NZ_MOAK01000023.1:5418-8136 GCF_003732485.1 Pseudomonas protegens | reverse complement strand
CTGCAGCCCGGTGACGTGCTCAACACCTGCGCCGACGTCAGTGCCCTGGAAAACCTCACCGGCTTCGGCCCCCAGGTGACCCTGGAAGAAGGCCTGAAGCACTTCGTTCAGTGGTACCTGAGCTACTACCCGGGCAGCGCGTCCTGAGCCCGCGCCCCTCGGCGCTTTTACCCAACCTTTGCCATGGAAGTATTCCCGGTGGATATGGAAAGACCCTTCTCATCGCCTGCGACCGAGGTGCCGGCGCCTGCTCGCATCGACCGGCGCAACGATCCGTTCCGGCGCAAGGTCCAGGCCGCCATCGAGCTGCAACAGCACGGCTGGATCAGCGGCCGCGACGGCGGCCGGCCCTGGACCCTGTCGCGCAGCAAGCGCCTGACCTCGGCGCTGCTGGCGGCCACGCTGCTGGTGCTGCTGTCGCCGGTGCTGTTGACGGTCGCGCTGTTGATCAAGCTCACCAGCCCCGGGCCGGTGTTCTTCGTGCAACTGCGCACCGGTTTTCGTGGCCGGCGCTTTGGCATGTACAAGTTCCGCACCATGGTGGTCAACGCCGAGGCCTTGAAGGACTCGGTGCGCCACCTGAACAAGCACGGCGCCGACTCGGTGGATTTCAAGATCGACCGTGACCCGCGGATCACCGGCATCGGCGGCTTTCTGCGGCGTACCAGCCTCGACGAGCTGCCGAACCTGATCAACGTGGTGCTCGGCCAGATGCGCATCGTCGGCCCGCGCCCCACCTCGTTCCACGCCCAGACCTACAAGGAGCACCACCTCGGCCGCCTGAGCATCTATCCCGGGATCACCGGCCTGTGGCAAGTGTCCGGACGCAGCGACGTGGACTTCGATGGTCGGGTCACCCTCGACATGACCTACATCTTTCAGCAGAGCCCCTGGCTCGACCTGAAGATCCTGATCAAAACCCCTTTCAAGGTCCTCAATGGCCATGGAGCAAGTTGAAATGGCGGCAGCAACCTTTGCCAGTCTGAAGATCCAGCGTCCCAGCGAAAGCAACCTGGCGGTGACCGTGCTCGACCAGGAGCTGCGGGTGATCCTGCTGACGGCGGCCAACCGCAACAGCGGCATCACCAGCAGCAGCCTGAGCATGGCCAGCGAACTGGCCCGCACCAGCCGCGGCCGGGTATTGCTGGTGGACACCAGCCTTTCGGACAACAGCCTGACCCGGCGCCTGGATCTGGGCGAGCGCCCGGGCTTTCTCGACCTGGCCCTGGCCGATGTCCCGCCGCTCCTGTCGGCGTGCATCGAAAGCGGCGACGAGCTGGACTTCGATTTCCTGCCCCTGGGCCGCCGCCAGCAATACGCCGAGCGCCTGACCCCGGAACTGCTGCAGGAACTGTTGCAGGCCCTGGCCTCGGACTATCGCTTCGTGATCATCGACGGCGACCCGGTCTACAGCAGCGGCGACATCCTCACCCTGAGCACCCAGGTGGACGGCGTGGTGCTGGTGGTGCGCAGCGAGGAAACCCGTTGGGAAGTGGCCCAGGCCGCGGCGCAGCGCTTGATCCAGGCCGAGGCGAAGCTGATCGGCAGCGTGTTCAACGCCCGCAAGTACTACATGCCCAAGTGGGTTTATGACCGTCTCTGACCGGCACAAGGACCGTGTAACCATGAACAAGCCAAGACTCTCCCTGCTGGGCCTGTCGTTGCTGGCCGCCCTCGGCGGCTGCGTCAACCGCGAGCCGCAGCAGATGCCGGTGCAGATCCTCAGCGCCCCGGCCGATCAGGCCCAGCTTACCGAGGTCATGCCCATCGAGCAGGTCCTGCGCCCGCAGGACGTGCTGGACGTGATCTTCCATATCGGCACCACCAGCCAGCAGCGCTACCTCGTGCAGCCCGGCGATCAGGTGGACGTGAACTTCCTCACCGCGCCGGAGCTGGGGGGCAGCAAGCTGGTCCTACCCGACGGCAGCATCGACATGCCCTACGTCGGCAATATCCAGGTCGCCGGGCTGTCCGCCGAACAGGCGCGCCAGGCCCTGGAAGCCCAGTACGCCAAGGTCCTGAAGAAGCCGCAGATCAATTTCTCGATCTCCCACGCCATGGCCCAGCTGGACAACCTGCGCACCAGCCTGACCAACCCGGCCACCGGCCTGAGCCGGGAGATCGTGGTGGGTTCCGATGGCCGCGCCAGCTTCCCGCTGCTGGGCAGCCTGTCCTTGCAGGGCAAGAGCCTGAGCGAGCTGCAGACCCTGATCAACCAGCGCTATGCCAAGGAAGTGGGACAGGTGAGCGTCGACGTGCTGCTCAAGACCACCGCCGCCAACGAAGTGTTCGTCATGGGCGAAGTGGGCCAGCCCGGAGCCTATCCGATCCGCCGGCCGATCTCGGTGCTCGAAGCCCTGACCCTGGCCAAGGGCGCCGGCCCCACCGCGCGCCTGGACTCGGTGGTGATCATGCGGCGCAAGGGCAATCAGGTCGAAGCCCGGGTCTATGACGCCGATGCGGCGCTGGACGGCAAGGCCCTGCAGTTCGCCTACCTGCAGCCGGACGACATGCTCTACGTGCCCAAGACCCGCCTGGCCAAGGCCGGCGCCCTGAGCAAGCAACTGGCTGACGTGATCATGTTCCAGGGTGTCGGGTTCAGCTTCGGCTACCGCGTCGACAACAAAGAAACGAACAACAACTGAGTTCCCTCTTGATGACCAAGATCGAAAACTACCTGCACGAGTTTCTGCTCGTGTTCTTTGTCAATCGACGCCT
>NZ_MOAK01000023.1:0-5348 GCF_003732485.1 Pseudomonas protegens | reverse complement strand
GAGCTTCGAGATCACCGCCGAGGTGATTGTGCAGTCCAAGAAACTGTCCCAGACCGATGCCAATACCGTGCTCACCCCGGACAGCGACAAGTTCATCCCGCCATCCCTGGCGGACATGGAGACCGAGAGCAATATCCTGCGCTCGCCGACCCTGATCCGCGACACCATCGACCAGCTGCGCCGTGAAGGCCAGTTCGGTGGCAGCGAAGGCCTGTTGAGCAAACTGATCTTCAAGCCGATCCGCAACGGCCTGATCGATCCGCTGCGCAATCATGTGATCAACCCGGTGCGCGGCTTCTTCGGCCTGGCCGTGGACCCGGTGCGCGACACCAGCCTGGATGCCTTCACCGATCAGGCGGTCAAGGACCTGAAGATCGGCACCCTGCCCGGCTCCAACGTGATCTCCATCGTCTACGCCAGCCCCAATGCCGCCGAAGGCACGCGCTTCGTCGAGCGCCTGCTGGCCAACTACCTGAAGAACCGCCAGGACCTGCAATCCAACGAACTGCCCGAAGCCTTCTACGAACAGAAGAAGGCCCAGTACCAGTCGCGCCTGGATGACCTGGAAGGCAAGCGTCAGGCGCTGCTGGAAGCCGCTCATGCCTCCGACCCCAAGGAAGAAATCACCTTCCGCCTGAACGCCATCAACACCGAGGAACAGTCCCTCAACGGTTACCGCGATCAGGCCCTGGAGAACCAGCGTCGCCTGGATTACCTGCAGAAGAACCTGAGCGCCGCACGCAAGGCCGGCATCACCGACTACACCTTCCCCTTCGCCTTCGCCAACACCGTGGACAACGTTGCCTACGAAGATCGCGAGATCAAGCAACTGGGTGAACAACTGACCAATCTGGTGAGCCAGTACGGCACCACCGCCGACACCTACCGCAGCGACAGCGTGCCGATGCAGCAGCAGCGCGAGCAGATCGTGCGGGCCCGGGCGCAGTTCCTCAAGGTGGTGGAAAACCGTGTTCGCGAGCGCAACAGCGACCTGCAGATCACCCAGTCGGTGATCGCGCAGAAAACCGCGCGGATCAACGACTACAAGGCTCGCGTGCGCGACCTGCAGGAAGTGCTGAGCAAGCTGCGCCAACTGGACACCGAAATCGATGCCTTGCACAAAGCCTTCTTCACCTACACCCAGCGTTACGAAGAAAGCCGCGGCGAGCGCCTGATCAGTGGCGAGCTGTCCAACGCCCGGGTGCTCAGCCAGCCTTACGAACCCAGCGAAGCGGCCTTTCCCAAGCCGATGCTGATCATTCCCCTGGGCCTGCTCACCGGCCTGCTGCTGGCGATTGCCCTGGGTTATGTCTACGAGTTCTTCGATCACCGCTTCAAGCACCCGGCCCAGGTCAGCGATCACCTCGGCCTGCCGGTGCTGATGGTGCTCAACGCGGTTGAAGAGCAGCAGGTCAACCCCTATCCACGCTGGACCTGGCGTTGGGCCTGGTATTGGGCCAAACAGTGAACGACCTGAGCCTGGCCGCGCGGCCTATCGTGCACCTGATCCACAGCGGCGGCTTCTATGGCGCCGAGCGCATGCTGCTGGATCATTGCCGGGTCACCCCGGGGCAGCACCGGGTGGTGTTCATCAATGCCCCGCAAGCCTTGCTGCAGCGGTTCATCGAGGCCGGCGTGCCGAGCCACAACTGCCACTGCCTGAAAGCGCTGCTGGCCCATCTGCGGCAGCAGCCCGGCCTGCTCAACGCCCACAACTTCAAGGCCCAGGTGTTTGCCTGGGTCTGTGCCCGGCGTCTGCAACTGCCCCTGGTGGTGACCCAGCACGGCTTCACGCCGCGCAGCCTGAAACAGAAGCTCTACACCGGGATCAGCCTGCGCCTGTGCCGCAGCCCTCAGGTGCGCCGGGTGGCCTGCGTGGCCCAGAGCATTGCCCAGTTGCACCTGCAGGCCGGTGTTGCCGAGGACAAGCTGCGGGTCATTCCCAACGGCCTGCCGGAGCCCAGACAGGTACTGCCGATGAACCAGGACGGGCCGCCGCTGCGCGAGGCCGAAGTGCGCCGCGACGAGATGGAGCCGATGGTGGGCTTCGTCGGACGCCTGAGCGCGGAAAAGGGTCCGGACCTGTTTCTCGACGCACTGATCAGCCTGTGCCGGCAGCGCCCTGCACTCAAGGCGGTGTTGCTCGGTGACGGCGAACAGAACCAGGCCCTGCGCCAACGCATCGACGCCGCCGGGCTATCGCTGCGCATTCTGTTGCCGGGTTACCAGCAAGACATGCAGCCCTGGCTCAAGCGCCTCAATGTACTGGTGCTCAGTTCGCGCACCGAAGGCACGCCGATGATCCTGCTCGAAGCCATGCAGGCCGGCACCCCGGTGGTGGCTTTTGCCGTGGGGGGCATTCCCGATGTCCTGCAACACCGGCAGAACGGCTTGCTGGCCAAGCCCCTGGACAGCGTCGATCTGGAGCTGCGCATCGGCCAATTGCTGGATGACCCGGCACTGGCCGAGGAACTGGCCCAGGCCGCCCGCGTCACCCAGCGCAAGCACTATCACCTGCCCACCCTGGCCCGAAGCTGGGATGAGCTGTATCGCCTGGCCAGGGAGAGCACCCCGGTATGATCGCCGCCCCTGTTCTCGGCCTCCTCCTGGGTCTTGCCAGCCTGCTGCTGCTCGCCAGCCCCTGGCCGTTTCTGGCACCGCTGGTGGTGGTCGGGCTGGTGGGCCTGGCCCTGCTCTATCGCCGCCCGGGCTGGGGCCTGCTGGGCATCTGCGCCCTGGTGCCCTTCGAGGGCCTGTTCAAGGACAGCGCGTTCTCCGGGGCCAAGCTGCTGGGGGCCTCGCTGATCCTGATCATGCTGTTCAAGCTGCTGTTGCGGCACATCCCCGATACCCGCCTGCGCAGCAACCTGTGGCGGGCCCTGGGGCCGTTCCTGCTGTGCCTGCTGCTGAGCCTGATGTACAGCGAGAATCTGCTGGTGTCCCTGGACAGCCTGCGGGAACTGGCGGTGGGCCTGGTGCTGTTCTTCGTCACCTTGCTGATCGCCCGGGAAACCAACCTGCTGATGCTCTGCCGCCTGCTGGCGGTCAGCGTGGCCATCACCTGTGTGATCGCGCTGATCTCCGCCAAGTATCAGGTCGGCGGCCGGGCCATCGGCCTGCTGCAGGACGCCAACTACTTCGCCCTGCTGATCGCCATGGCAGTGCCGCCGGCGATCCTTCTCGCCCTGCGCTCGCCCTACTGGCCGGTGCGGCTGTTCTGGGTCGGCATCAGCCTGACCCTGATGGCCGGGATGACCAAGACCGACTCGCGCTCCGGCCTGTTGGTGGTGCTGTTCACCCTGGTCATCGGCGCCTGGCACTACCGCGACCGGCTCAAGGGCCTGCGGCCCAAGCACCTGGGGTTCGCCATGTTTGCCGTGGCGATCGTCGTGCCCCTGGGCATCGCCGTGCTGCCGGCGGATTACGTGGCGCGGATTCAGTCCCTGAGCATGCTCAAGTCCGGCGCGCATTCGGCGGACACCTCCCTGGGCCGACGCACCTCCTACCTGGTGGTGGGCGGCCAGATGATCCGCGAGAACCCGCTGCTGGGCTCGGGCTTGGGCACCTTCCCGATTCATTACGCACAGACCGGCTTCGCCAGCAGCTTTTCGGAAAACATGAACGAGCCCGACCTGTTCCGCCGGGCCCACAACACCTACCTGGAACTGTTCAGCGAACTGGGCATTCCCGGTGGCCTGAGCTTCGTGGTGCTGATGCTGATGGGGCTGCGCAACTTCGAGCGCGCGCGCCAGGCGTTCCTCGCCCGGGGCGCCCGAGAACAGGCGGATATCGCCACCCACCTGGGCCTGAGCCTGTTGGCCATGGCGGTGTTCCTGCTGTTTCTCAGCGCGCCGAACCACAAGTACCTGTGGATCTTCCTGGCCCTGTCCAGCGTGCTGCGGCTCGAGGCCGAAGCAACGCCGGCGCCCAGCCCATAAATGCAAATCTGGCCAAGGGAGGCAAAGATGCAAAGGATCAGCGTGATCGTGCCCATGTACAACGAGGCGCGTCACATCACCCGCACCCTGGACAGCGTGATCCTCGCCGCCCGGGTTGCAGCCATCGACTACGAGTTGATCGTGGTGGACAACGGCTCCACCGACCAGGGACCACAACGGGCCCGAGAGCTGGGGGCGCGGGTGTTGCTGTGCCCGGGCCTGGGCATCGGTGCCTTGCGCAATCGCGGCGCTGCGGTGGCCACCGGCGATTGCCTGGCGTTTCTCGACGCCGACATCGAGGTGCCCGGCAACTGGTTGCAACTCTGGCAACAGGCTCTGACGGACAACCGCGCCGAGGTCTTTGCCCTGGACTGTGCCGCCCCGGACTGCGCGCCCTGGTACGCCCGGGCCTGGCAGCGCCGCAGCCTCGCCGGCGGTCGGCAGGCGCGCCTGCTGCACTGGATGCCGACCCCCAACCTGTGCCTGAAACGGGTCTGGTTCGAGCGGGTCGGCGGCTTCGACGAGCACCTGCGCACCGGCGAAGACAAGGACTTCGGTCTGCGTCTGCACGCTGCCGGCGCCCGCCAGTTGAGTCTGTCTGAGCCCCAAGTGCTGCATTGGGGCTTCGAAGGCAGTTGGGGTGAATGGGCCGGCAAGGAGCGCTGGCGCCAGGGCAGCCATCTGCAGTTGCTCAAGCGTGGCGGCCTCAACCTGCGCCTGTTGCGCTTTCCCCTGCTGTGCCTGGCCTGCGCCTTGCTGAGCCTGCTGGCGCTGTTCGGCCTGCTGCTGGGCCAGCCGGGCAGCGCTGCACTGTGCCTGCTGCTGGGCTCCCTGGCGCCTCTGGTCCTGGCCCTGCGCCAGGGCTTGCGCCAGCGCGATCCGCTGTTTGTCCTGCAACTCTGGCTGCTGCACGGGGTGCGCCTGCACCTGGGCGCCGTGGCCCTGGTTCAGGGTCTGTTCAACCGTTCTGTCGTGAGACCTGACCGTGGCTAAAACAATTTTCTGGCTGTGCCTGTTACTGCCCTTCTATGCCTGGATCGGTTATCCCTTGCTGCTGGCCCTGCTCAGCCTGTTCGTGCGCCCGCGCCCGCTGCAACCGGGCGAGCCGCTGTCGGTGAGCGTGATCATCGCCGCCCACAACGAAGGCCCGCACATCGAGCACAAGCTGCGCACCTTGCTGCAACAGGACTACCCGGCCACGGACCTGCAGATCATCCTCGCCAGCGACGGCTCCAGCGACGACACCGTGGCCACCGCCCTGACGGTACGCGACTCGCGAATCCTGGTCCTGGACCTGCCCCGGGTGGGCAAGGCCGGGGCCCTGAACGCCGCGGTGGAACTGGCGCGCAACGACATCCTGGTGTTCACCGACGCCGACAACCAATGGTCCGGCGACACCCTGGGCAAGCT
>NZ_MOAK01000003.1 GCF_003732485.1 Pseudomonas protegens | reverse complement strand
ACATCCTGGTGTTCACCGACGCCGACAACCAATGGTCCGGCGACACCCTGGGCAAGCTCCTGGCGCCCCTGGCCGACCCACAGGTCGGGGCCTGCGGCGGGCACATGATCATCCTCAACCCGGGGCACAACCTGAGCCTGGGCGACAGCCTGTACCGGCACTACGAAGCCTGGTTGCGCCAGGCCGAGAACCGCACCGGCTGCATGGTCTCCGCCGACGGCGCGCTGCTGGCCCTGCGCCGCGAGCTGTTCCAGCGGATTCCGGCCGAGGTCAACGATGACTTCTTCATCAGCACCTGCGCCCCGGTGGCGGGCAAACGCATCGTCTATGTCGAAGAGGCCCAGGTCCTGGACCAGGGCGTGGACGAAGCCGGCAAGCAATATCGGCGGCGCCTGCGGGTCACGGTCGGCGGCTTGCAGAGTCTGGCTCAACGCCGCGAGCTGATGAACCCCTTGCGCCACGGCGCCTACGCCATTGCCCTGATCAGCCACAAGCTGATCCGCCGCCTGGCCCCGGTGCTGTTGCTGCCGTTGCTGCTGTGCAATCTGTGGCTGTGGAACGCCGGTGCCTTCTACAGCCTCGCCCTGGTTGCCCAACTGCTGGGCTACGGTGCCGGCGTGCTGGGGCTGCTGGACAGTCGCGGGCGCCTGCCCAAGGTATTTCGTTTCGCCGGCTTCGTGCTGGTGACCCTGGCCGGCATGAGCATGGGCCTCTGGCAATTTCTCCGCGGGCAGCGCTACGCCCTGTGGAACCCACAACAGAACCGCTGACATGGCCATCAAACAATCCTTCAAGCGCCTGCTGGGCAGCGCCTATCTGCACAGCCTTGGCCGTATCCGCCTGAGCGACGCCGGCGCCGTGCTGATGCTGCACCGAGTGCTGGCGGACTCCGCGGCCGCCAGCCTGCCCCATCGGGCGCCGCTGTGTATCGGCCAGGGGCATTTCGAACACTTGCTGCGCTGGCTGCGCCGGCACTTCGACTGCGTGCCCTTGCAGCACCTGCTGGAGTTCCCCGGTGGCGACCGGCCCCGGGTGGCCCTGACTTTCGACGATGGCTGGCGCGACAACGCCGA
>NZ_MOAK01000022.1 GCF_003732485.1 Pseudomonas protegens | reverse complement strand
TGGATCGAGTAAGTGGCTTTCTGATGGGTGCGGCAAAGATGGTTGCAGGCATCGAAACCCTGCGCAAAAGAGAGCGTGGCGGTGCAATTCCCGCCGATGAGTACCTGCTGGCTGGCAGCGCAAAGGGGCAACGTACCTACACCTTCCTCTGGGAAGCCCAGGGCAAGGACGAGTCGGTCTACGAGCCCCACCTCAAGGCGGAACTGAGCGTGGAGGAAGCTGACGTCGATGACGATAGCCCCCCACCGGCTCCTGCTTTCAAGTCCGATAAAGCCGCACTGGAACTGTGGGATGCCATCATCGATTCGATTCGCCTGCGGCCGGTATCGGCTACTGGACGCGACGACAATGCTGGCACGCCCTCCCCGCCTAAAAGTCCGCAACAGATGGCCAACAGCCCAGCGGTAGATGATGACTACGCCCTGGGAGAGTTCCTCGCTGAGCTGAAGCCTAAAGATAACTGGATGGATGATTTGTGAGTTTCCTAAGGAAGAGCGCGCGACCACAGCACACTCGCCAATGGGCCGCATTATCTGACGTGATCGAGATCACTCAACTGGCTGACCGCCAGCTGGATGCCAAGGAGGGTTTATGAAGCGCACTCATTGCCTAATAACGATCCTTGGTCTTATCGCCATGACTAGCGTTATCAGCTGCACATCGATTTTTTCCTCTCGGAGCCCGGCCATGGACAAGAGTGGATGGATTACTCATTGCTACGGACGCTTTCTGATCGATCTGCCGCCACAGGCAAAGATCAATGCTGGATATTATCTGTGGGGCGACAACATCGAAGCGCTCGACGATAGCCCAGTGGCCTTAGCAGCCAGAATCGATAAGCGTGAGCAGAAGCTGAAAAGTGAACGCCATAGCAAAACACAAGAGAGCATGTTTCTAAGGCGAACCGAACATCAAAACGGTTCAATTAGCCTGTGGTCATGGGATTCAACGGCTAGCACCTTGTCATACAGAGTTGATTCATACTTGGTGACACCACTAAAAGGCTCTGTCTATTACTATTCGGGAGAAGTTACTTATGACAGAGAGAAAAGAGGATTAGAAATAGTTAATGATTTAGCCCGCAACCTACGCTCTCGTGCCCCCAACGAAATCCCCACCGAACCGGGATTCTGTATCGACC
>NZ_MOAK01000021.1:17593-27624 GCF_003732485.1 Pseudomonas protegens | reverse complement strand
ACCAATTTACAGTTCAAGGCCTGGCCACACCGGCCTTGAATCGATCGGTACTCAGCACTGATCAACTGTTAGAAGGGTATGTGTCCCCTTCGTCTAGTGGCCTAGGACACCGCCCTTTCACGGCGGTAACAGGGGTTCGAGTCCCCTAGGGGACGCCACGTTTACCCGTTATGCGGGATTTAAGGGTCATTCAATTATTGAATGGCCCTTTTGTTTTTCTGGCGTCCGGCCAACTCTTGCACTCTTCCTCAGCCTGCACTTCTGACCGGCGGTCACACTGGCGACTTGCGGAAAATTATTATGAGAATAATATTTTGTTCGTAATATTCGGAGGCAACGATGAACGATAAAAAAGCTCAAACCCGCGAACGTATTCTCCAGGCTGCCAGTTCGGCGCTGATCCAGCGTGGCCCGGCCGAACCGAGTGTGGGTGAGGTGATGGGGGCTGCCGGGCTGACGGTGGGTGGCTTCTATGCGCACTTCGAGAGCAAGGATGCGCTGATGCTTGAGGCGTTCACCCAATTGCTCGCGCACCGACGTGGCTTGCTCGATGAGATGGATACAGGTCTGAGTGGTGAAGAGCGCAGGGCTTTGGCTGCGGCGTTCTATCTGTCGCGCAAGCACCGCGACTCCACTGAACAGGCCTGCCCGATTCCGGCATCGGTGGGTGAGTTGGGGCGGCTTCCAGAGAGTTTTCGCAAGGCTTTGAACGAGCATATGGAACTGATGGTCGCGCAGTTGGCTGCCAGTCCCGAAGACACGGACAAAGCCTTGGCGGATATGGCGCTGATGGTTGGCGGGCTGTCCCTGGCGCGGGCTCTGGGGCCGGGTGAGCTGTCCGATCGTCTGCTGCGTGCCGCCAAGTCGGCAGTTCTATGACCTGAAGTTCGGTTGCGAGGTGGTGGGTGATGAGCGGATTGAGCTGGATTCGTGGTGTCAATGGCACTCTGGGCTGGGTGGCTCCTCAGTGGGCGGCGAATCGGATGCGCCAGTTGTTCATGACTCCCCGTGAGCTGCCGCCCCGAGAGTGGGAGCTGCCCCTGCTGGAGCATGCCGAGCGTCTTACCTTGCGGTTTGGCCTTTCTGCCTTGCGTTGGGGGCAGGGGCCGACAGTGTTGTTGATGCATGGCTGGGAAGGGCGACCCACACAATTTGCCAGCCTGATCAAGGCGCTGGTGGCCGCTGGTTATACCGCGGTGGCGCTGGACGGTCCCGCCCACGGACGCTCTCCGGGAGATGAGGCCAATGTGGTGCTGTTTGCCCGGGCGATGTTGGAGGCTGCGGCGGAATTGCCGCCCTTGCGCGCAGTGATTGGCCACTCCATGGGCGGTGCCAGTGCCATGCTTGCTGTACAGCTGGGATTGCGCACCGAAACCCTGGTCAGTATCGCTGCGCCGGCTCGGATTCTTGGTGTGCTGCGAGGTTTTGCCCGCTACATGCGCTTGCCGCCCAGGGCGCGTTCGGCTTTTATCCGTCAAGTGGAGAAGGATGTGGGGATGCGCGCTGCGACGCTGGACGTGGCTCAGTATCAGCTGGAGATGCCTGGTCTGATCATTCATGCCGATGATGATCGGTTTGTACCGGTCAAGGAGTCGGAGTTGATCCACCGGGCCTGGTTCGACAGTCGCTTGCTGCGCTTGAGTGAAGGTGGTCATCAGCGGGTGTTGGCCGATCCCCGAGTGATCGACGCCGTGATCACTCTGGTCACTGGACGCCATCTGCAGGCGCGCCAATCTGCCTGAGCATCCGTTACACTGCCCCGGTCAAAAATCTGACCGGGAGTTGGGCATGAGCTGGGATCTGGCAACGCCATTCGTTATCGATCTGCAGGTGGTGGCCGAGGATATCGATGGCTTGGGGCACGCCAACAATGCGGTCTACGTGACCTGGCTGGAGCGTTGCGCCTGGCGGCATTCGCAACGCCTGGGGCTGGACCTGGCTGAATACCGTCGCCTGGATCGGGCGATGGCCGTGGTGCGGCATGAGATCGACTACCTGGCCGCGGCTTACGAAGGAGATGAGTTGCAACTGGCCACCTGGATCGTCGATTGGGACCAGCGCCTGAAGATGACCCGACGTTTCCAGCTGATCCGTCCAAGTGATGGCAGTACCTTGTTGCGGGCCCAGACCACCTTTGTCTGTATCGAACTGTCCAGCGGCAAACCCAAGCGCATGCCCGCCGAATTCCTCGAGGGCTACGGCCCGGCCCTGCAGGGCTTGTGAACACCTCCTCCTGTCTGTAGGAACTGGCTTGCCAGCGAAGGCGTGTTCAGCGGCGCGGCGGGGTCCATTCGCCGGCACGCGCAACACCACCCGGCCGTTCCTACAAAATTCCTGTTATCAGGCGAAACCCAGTAAACTGGCGGACGTTTTTTCGCCTGATTTTTCGTTGAGTGTGTTTCATGCAAATTGCCTTGGCGCCCATGGAGGGGTTGGTCGACAACATCCTGCGGGATGTATTGACTCGTGTTGGCGGGATCGACTGGTGTGTCACCGAGTTCATCCGCGTCAATGACCGTCTACTCACGCCTGCCTATTTCCACAAGCTCGCCCCCGAGTTGCTGCAAGGCGCGCACACTGCTGCCGGCGTGCCATTGCGGGTGCAGTTGCTGGGGTCCGATCCGGTGTGCCTGGCCGAAAATGCCGCGCTGGCCTGCGAGCTGGGTAGCGAGGTGATCGATCTGAACTTCGGTTGTCCGGCCAAGACCGTCAACAAGTCCCGGGGCGGGGCGGTGCTGCTTAAAGAGCCTGAGCTGCTGAACCAGATTGTCGAGCATGTGCGGCGAGCAGTGCCTGCGCATATCCCGGTCACAGCAAAAATGCGCCTGGGTTTCGACAGTCCCGACGGTTCGCTGGTGTGCGCTACGGCGCTGGCCGAGGGCGGCGCGGAGCATATCGTGGTTCACGCACGGACCAAGGTCGATGGCTACAAGCCGCCGGCCCATTGGGAGTGGATCCCTCGGGTGCAGGAGGTGGTCAAGGTACCGGTGTTCGCCAACGGTGATATCTGGAGCGTCGAGGATTGGCGGCGTTGTCGGGAAATCAGCGGTGTCGAGGACATCATGCTGGGTCGCGGGCTGGTCTCGCGCCCCGATCTGGCTCGGCAGATAGCCGCAGCCCGAGCCGGTGAAGAGGTGGTGGAAATGTCCTGGGCCGACCTGCAGCCCATGCTCCAGGACTTCTGGGCGCAGGTGGTGGTGCAATTGACTCCACGTTCGGCCCCTGGGCGCCTGAAGCAGTGGCTGGCGATGCTGACCCGCAATTACCCTGAAGCGGTCGAGCTGTTCACCGCCCTGCGTCGGGAAACCGAGCTGGACCAGGTCGGTCGCCTATTGGGTATGCCGCAGAGCGAAGCCGCGTAAAAAAATTGAAAAAACACCTCTTGAAATGCGAGGGACGATCCCTATCTCTTGGGTACGCGATGCCGAATTCGGGTCGCGGAGATAACCACTCGCTGACTATCAGGAGAAATACCCATGAGTACTGCATTTTCCTTGGCTCCACTGTTCCGTTCGTCTGTCGGCTTCGACCGTTTCAATGATCTGTTCGAGTCGGCACTGCGTAACGAACCGGGCAGCAGCTACCCGCCCTACAACGTTGAAAAACACGCCGACGATCAATATCGCATCGTCATCGCGGCCGCCGGCTTCCAGGAAGAAGACCTGGAGCTGCAAGTGGAAAAAGGCGTGTTGACCGTGAGCGGTGGCAAGCGTGACGCCAATGAAAGCGTCACCTACCTGCATCAGGGCATTGCCCAGCGGGCATTCAAGCTGTCCTTCCGCCTGGCCGACCATATCGAGGTCAAGGCGGCGGCCCTGAGCAATGGTCTGCTGAATATCGACCTGCTGCGGGTCGTGCCGGAAGAAGCCAAAGCCAAGCGCATCCCGATCAACGGTGCGCAGCAGCCGGCTCTGCAACACTAAGACCGCTGCGAAAAAAGGGCGCCCTGGTGGCGCCCTTTTTTGTGCCCCTCACTTCAGCAGTTTCATGAACTCGCTCAAGGGCAGCGGCCGGCTGTGCAGGTAGCCCTGGTACAGGTGGCACTCCAGCCCCTGCAGAAACTCCAGCTGCTGCGGTGTTTCCACACCTTCGGCGATCACCTTCAAGTTCAGGCTGCGGGCCATGGCGACAATGGCCCGGATGATCTCCGCATCGTTGGGATCGTGGGTAGCATCGCGGACAAATGACTGGTCTATCTTCAGGGTGTCCACTGGCAAGCGTTTGAGGTATGTCAGGGAGGAGTAGCCGGTACCGAAGTCATCCATGGCAAAACTGACCCCGAGCTTTTTCAGTCGACGCATCTTGCTGATGGTGTCATCCAGGTTCTGGATCACGATGCCTTCGGTGATCTCCAGCTTCAGCAGCGATGAGGGCAGGGCATAGGCGGTCAGGCTGTGTTCGATTCTTTCGACAAAGTCGTTCTGGCGGAACTGCCGTGGGCTGATATTGACGCACAGACTGAAGTGGTAAGGGTCGACCAGGCCTTGCTCGATCAGTTGGCTGAAGGCCAGGCAGGCCTCATCGAGAATCCAGGTGCCAACCTCAAGGATCAATCCGCTGTCCTCCAGCACCTTGATGAACTCCGTCGGTGATTGCGCCCCCAGCTCCGGGTGCTGCCAGCGCACCAGGGCTTCGGCGCCGACGATGCGGTTGTCGCGGGCATCCACCTGGGGCTGGAAGTGCACACTGAATTCGCCGCGTGACAGGGCCAGGCGCAGGTCGGTTTCCATGCGCAGGCGTTCGCTGGCGGCCTTCTGCATGGTGTTGTGGTACATCTGCGTGGTGTTGCGCCCGGAGTCCTTGGCACGGTAAAGGGCGATGTCGGCGCGCTTGAGCAGGTCGGTGGGGGTCGAACCGTGATCGGGGATCAGCGCCACGCCGATGCTGGGGGTGACCTGCAGACGCTGGCCGTCGAGGAACATCGGTTCCGAGAGCAGTTCGCGCAGGGTTCCCGCCAGTTGCCGCACTTGTTCGCTGACCTCATTGCGCGAGCCTTCCAGGCCGCTGAGCAGCACCACGAATTCGTCGCCACCCAGGCGCGCGACGGTGTCCTCCATGCGCACACTGGCTTCCAGTCTGGCGGTGATGATCTTCAGTACGGTATCGCCCACCGGGTGTCCCAGGGAGTCGTTGATGTGCTTGAAGTGGTCCAGGTCGAGGAACAGCAGCGCGCCTCGCAGATTATGGCGCTTGAGCAGAGCGATCTGCTGGCTCAGGCGGTCCATCAGCAGGGCGCGGTTGGGCAGGTTGGTCAAGGGGTCGTGGTAGGCCAGGTGGCGGATCTGTGCCTGGGCATTCTTCAGCAGGCTGACGTCCCGGGCCGTGAGCAGCAGGCACGGGGTTTCATTGAGGATGATCGGTTCCACCGAGACCTCGAGGGTGAGGATTTCCCCACGCTTGTTACGCCCGAGCATTTCCAGGTGATGCACCCGGCCCTTGAGCCTGAGCTCCGCCAACAGCGTGGCGAGCTGGGCTTCTTCGGCCCAGATGCCGACCTGGTACATGGTGCGGCCGAGCACTTCATCGGTGCGGTAGCCGGTCAGGCGGCAGAAACCGTCGTTGACCTCCAGGTAGCGGCCAGTGTCGCGCTCGGTGATGGTGATGGCGTCGGGACTGGAATGGAAGGCCTTGGCGAATTTCTCTTCGCTGGCCTTGAGAGCGGCCTCCGAACGCTGTTGCTGGGTGATGTCCCGCAGCGTTGTGACGATGCACGGCTGCTTGTCGACGGTAATCAGGCGGCTGGAAATGATGCAGGTCAGCGCCTGGCCGTTCTTGTGGTTGACCACCACGGCCACGTTGTTCAGTGCCTGTTCGCGAATCACCTGTTCGATCCGCCGCAGGCGCGGGGCAGGGTCCTCCCAGAAGCCGATCTGCTCGGCGCTGTGGTTGATCACATCTTCCTGGGTCCAGCCGAAGGTCTGGGTGAAGCTTGAATTGATCTCGATGAACTGGCCGGTTTCCAGCAGGGTCAGGCAGATGGGGTCCGGGCTGACCTGGAACAGGCTGGCGAACTTCTCTTCGGAAGTGATCAGGCGCTGTTCGCGCTCCACCTGCTCAGTGATGTCCAGCAGCGTTCCGGCCATGCGCAGTGGATTGCCCTGCTCGTCGCGATAGAGGCGGGCACGGCTTTCCAGGAAGCGCGAGCTGCCATCCGCCAGTTGCACCCGGTAGGTCAGCTGGTAGTTGCCCGCCGGGCCTTCCCGCAGGCTGCGGTAGGCATCGCGCATGCTGTCGCGCTCTTCAGTGGGTACGCCCTCGAAAAAGGCTTCGAAGGACTCATGGAAGGGCGCCGGCTCCAGGCCGTGCAATTGCGCGGCGCGGGCCGAGCCATAGAGCATGCCGCTGGGAATGTGCCAGTCCCAGGTGCCCAGTTGCGCCGAGTCCAGGGCCAGGTCGAGGCGTTCCTGGCTGTCCTTGAGGGCCTGTTCGGCTCTTTTGCGTTCGCTGGTGTCGAGAAAGGTGCTGAGCAGGTAGGGCTTGCCTTCCAGCTCGATTTTCTGCGCGCTGAGAATGCCGTCGTGGATCTGGCCGTTGCTGGCGCGGAACTGGACTTCGAGGCTGGCGGCCTGGCCCTTTTTCTGCACGGCCTTGATCAGTTGGGTTCGCTGTTCGGGATTGACCCACAGGCCGATCTCCAGGGTGGTGCGGCCTATCACATGTTCGGCGGGCCAGCCGAACTGGCTTTCGAAGTATTGGTTGGCTTCGCTGATCAGGCCATCTTCCAGGCGGGTTAGCAGCACCATGTTGGGGCACAGGTGGAACAGGGTGGCGAAGCGCTTTTCCGAACTGCTGAGGGCCTCTTCGCGCTGGCGTTGGTGGGTGATCTCGCGGATCACCCCGATCATTCGGGGCTTGCCGTGCTTGTCCGGCAGCACGCTGCCGTTGATCTCCAGCCAGTGCAGACTGCCGTCGGGCCAGCGAATGCGGTGGTGCATGGCGTGTTCCAGGGGCGCTCCCGCCAGCACCGAGTGAAAAGCCCGCACGGTCCTGGCCCGGTCTTCAATGGGGAGCAGATCGAGGTATTCGAGGTTTTCCGGCAGGGGTTGGCGCGGATCGAAGCCGAACAGTGCCTGAGTGCCCCGGGACCAACTGATCTGCCCGCTTTCAATATCCCAATACCAGGCTCCCAGCCGTGCGCCATTGAGGGCGGCGAGCAGTTGCGGCGCACTTTCCCAGCTTTGTTCCGACTCCCGGGGGTCGACAGCATGGATGCGTGGCATGGGCGGAATACGGTCAGCGGGTTTTGGCATGGGTGTCAGGCCTTGAGCTGAGTCATTCGTTTGGCGCGGGATACTCATGACAGTGCGGCGTGGCACGGGCAATACCCGGAATAGCTATGCCGGGTTCCCTGGCCAATCGACTTGTGCATCCAGTAAGGCCATGAAAGCCCGCGCAGCATTCGACAGCGTCCGTTCGGTATGCAGGATATAGCCTAGCTGGCGTCGCAGTTGTATGCCCGGTAAAGGAATGCGCGCCACTTGATCGTCAAGCATGGTGCGGGGGAGCACGCTCCAGGCCAGTCCGATGGAAACCATCATCTTTATAGTTTCCAGGTAGTTAGTGCTCATGGCGATGTTCGGTGTCAGGCCCTGGGCTTCAAACAAGCGTTGGACAATATGGTGAGTAAAGGTATTGCCGCCGGGAAAAACCGCCGGATGCAGGGCAATGTCCGCCAGGCTGACCTGGCCGTTGCTGACCAGCGGATGTTCTGGAGCTGCGACGAAGTCGAGGGGGTCGTCCCAGACCGCAGTCGCCTTGATCAGGCTGTGGGGCTCGGGCGCCAGGGTGATCACTGCCAGTTCGGCGCGGCCATGGAGAATTTCCTCATAGGCCACTTCGGAATCCAGGAACTGTATGTCCAGGGCCACCTGGGGGTAGCGTCGGGTAAAGGCCCGCAGCAGCGAGGGCAGGCGATGCAGACCGATGTGATGGCTGGTGGCTAGGGTCAGGCGGCCGCTGACTTCCCCGGTGAGGTTGGTCAGGGCACGACGCGTGTCGTCCAGCACGTTGATGATCTGATACGCCCGGGGCAGCAGAGCGCGTCCGGCCTCAGTCAGGCCAACCTCGCGGCCCAGGCGGTCGAACAGGCGCACATTGAGCTGCTGCTCCAGGCCGGCGATACGTTTGCTGATGGCTGGCTGGGTCAGGTGCAGGCGTTCGCCGGCGCCGGAGAAGCTGCCGGTCTCGGCGATGGCGATAAAGGCGTTGAGATTGGCCAGGTCCATGATCGTATTCCAGTTGGTTATCCAAAGCATGAAAAATATGAATTTGAGTTATTTAATCTAACGCCATAGCATCAGCCTCACAAGCCAAGGGGTTATTGATCGGCCGACGATCAGGGCCCGGGGCATAGAAACAAGCTGATGAGGAATGGTCCGATGGCCGGCAAGACGCTCTACGACAAGCTCTGGGATTCGCATTTGGTCAAGCAGCGCGACGATGGTTCGGCGCTGATCTATATCGATCGTCACATCATCCATGAGGTGACCTCGCCGCAAGCGTTCGAAGGCCTGCGTCTGGCCGGGCGCAAGCCTTGGCGCATCGATGCCAACATCGCCACCCCGGACCACAACGTACCGACCACTCCTGAGCGCAAGGGTGGGATCGAAGCGATTGCCGATCAGGTCTCCCGTCTGCAGGTGCAGACCCTCGATGACAACTGTGACGAATACGGCATCGTCGAATTCAAGATGAACGACGTGCGCCAGGGCATCGTCCACGTGATCGGTCCGGAGCAGGGCGCGACCTTGCCGGGCATGACGGTGGTCTGCGGTGACTCCCACACCTCCACCCATGGCGCCTTTGGGGCCCTGGCCCATGGCATCGGCACTTCCGAGGTGGAGCACGTGCTCGCCACCCAGTGCCTGGTGGCCAAGAAGATGAAGAACATGCTGGTGCGCGTGGAAGGCACCTTGCCATTTGGCGTGACCGCCAAGGACATCGTCCTCGCAGTGATTGGCAAGATCGGCACCGCCGGCGGTAACGGCCACGCCATCGAGTTCGCCGGCAGCGCGATTCGTGACCTGTCCGTTGAAGGCCGCATGACCATCTGCAACATGTCCATCGAAGCCGGTGCCCGTGTCGGATTGGTGGCGGCGGACGAAAAGACCGTGGCCTACGTCAAGGGTCGTCCATTCGCACCCAAGGGCGCTGAATGGGATCTGGCCGTCGAGGCCTGGAAAGATCTGGTGTCCGATGCTGATGCCCAGTTCGATACCGTGGTCGAGCTCGACGCAGCGCAGATCAAGCCGCAAGTCAGCTGGGGCACTTCGCCGGAAATGGTTTTGGCCGTGGATCAGAACGTGCCGGACCCGGCCAAGGAAATGGACCTGGTCAAGCGCGACTCCATCGTCCGCGCCTTGAAGTACATGGGTTTGAGCGCCAACCAGGCGATCACTGACATTCAATTGGATCGCGTGTTCATCGGTTCCTGCACCAACTCGCGGATCGAAGACTTGCGTGCCGCAGCGGTGATCGCCAAGGGCCGTAAAGTGGCCTCTACCATCAAGCAGGCGATCGTGGTCCCGGGTTCGGGGCTGGTGAAGGCCCAGGCCGAATCGGAAGGCCTGGACAAGATCTTCCTCGAAGCCGGTTTCGAATGGCGTGAGCCGGGCTGCTCGATGTGCCTGGCGATGAACCCGGACCGCCTGGAGTCCGGTGAGCATTGCGCGTCGACCTCGAACCGCAACTTCGAAGGGCGCCAGGGCGCCGGTGGGCGTACCCACCTGGTCAGCCCGGCCATGGCCGCCGCCGCCGCTGTCAGCGGTCGTTTCGTCGATGTCCGTGAATTGATCTAAGGAGCGCAGCATGAAAGCTTTCACCCAGCACAATGGTTTGGTCGCGCCTTTGGATCGTGCCAACGTCGATACCGACCAGATCATCCCCAAGCAGTTTCTCAAATCGATCAAGCGCACCGGCTTCGGTCCCAACCTGTTCGATGAGTGGCGCTACCTCGACGTGGGCCAGCCCTATCAGGACAACTCCAAGCGTCCGTTGAACAAGGATTTCGTCCTCAACGCCGAGCGTTACCA
>NZ_MOAK01000021.1:16294-17547 GCF_003732485.1 Pseudomonas protegens | reverse complement strand
CGGCGGCGGCTCGAGCCGTGAGCACGCGCCCTGGGCCCTGGAAGAGTACGGTTTTCGCAGCATCATCGCGCCCAGCTATGCCGATATCTTCTTCAACAACAGCTTCAAGAACGGTTTGTTGCCGATCATCTTGAGCGATGCTGAAGTCGACGAGCTGTTCCAGCAGGTCGAAACCACGCCGGGTTACCAGTTGCACATCAACCTTGAGGCGCAGACCGTGACCCGCCCCGACGGCAAGGTGCTGAAGTTCGAGATTGATGCATTCCGCAAGCATTGCCTGCTCAATGGTCTGGACGACATCGGCCTGACCTTGCAGGACGGCGACGCCATTGCCGCCTTTGAGGCCAAGCATCGGGCCAGCCAGCCCTGGTTGTTCCGCGACGCCTGAGCGCTTGATCGCCGGCAAGCCGGCTCCTACGGCTTTGTGTTGTAGGAGCTGGCTTGCCAGCGAACGCCGTTCCCCCAGATCAAAAGGACCACAGCATGACCAGCAACGCCCATAGCCAGGTGGTACAGAAGCAGTTCGGTGAGCAGGCCTCGGCCTACCTGAGCAGTGCCGTACACGCTCAAGGCGCCGAATTTGCGCTGCTACAAGCCGAAGTGGCGGGACAGGGCGCAGCCCGTGTCCTGGACCTGGGCTGCGGCGCCGGTCATGTCAGCTTCCACGTTGCGCCGCTGGTCAAGGAAGTGGTGGCCTACGACCTCTCCCAGCAGATGCTGGATGTAGTGTCGACAGCAGCGCAGGAGCGTAATCTGCACAACGTCAGCACCGTTAAAGGTGCAGCCGAGCGCTTGCCGTTCGCCGACGGCGAGTTCGATTTCGTCTTCAGCCGCTATTCGGCTCACCATTGGAGCGATTTGGGCCTGGCCCTGAGAGAAGTGCGCCGGGTGCTGAAGCCGGGTGGCGTGGCGGCGTTCATCGATGTCTTGTCGCCGGGCAGTCCGCTGCTGGACACTTACCTGCAAAGTGTCGAAGTACTGCGTGACACCAGCCATGTCCGTGACTATTCGGCAGGGGAGTGGTTGCGTCAGGTCAGCGAGGCAGGGCTGCATACCCGCAGTACCGCTCGTCAGCGCCTGCGACTGGAGTACAACTCCTGGGTCGAGCGCATGCGCACACCCCAGGCGCTGCGGGTGGCGATTCGCGAGCTGCAGCAGGCGATGGGCAATGAAGTGCGCGAATATTTTGAGATTGAGGCCGATGGTTCGTTCAGTACAGATGTACTGGTGCTGTGGGCCGAGCGATAGAACTT
>NZ_MOAK01000021.1:2624-16241 GCF_003732485.1 Pseudomonas protegens | reverse complement strand
AAGCAGATTCTGATTCTCCCAGGTGATGGTATTGGTCCGGAAATCATGGCCGAGGCGGTCAAGGTGCTGGAGTTGGCCAATGACAAGTACAGCCTGGGCTTCGAGCTGAGCCACGACGTCATCGGTGGCGCTGCCATCGACAAGCACGGTGTGCCCCTGGCCGATGAGACCCTGGATCGTGCTCGTGCCGCCGATGCTGTGCTGCTGGGTGCGGTGGGTGGTCCGAAGTGGGACAAGATCGAGCGTGACACCCGTCCTGAGCGCGGCTTGCTGAAGATTCGTGCGCAACTGGGTCTGTTCGGCAACCTGCGCCCGGCGATCCTCTATCCGCAACTGGCCGATGCCTCGAGCCTGAAACCGGAAATTGTCTCGGGCCTGGATATCCTCATCGTGCGCGAGTTGACCGGCGGCATCTACTTCGGCGCGCCTCGCGGCACCCGTGAGCTGGAAAATGGCGAACGCCAGTCCTACGACACCCTGCCGTACAGCGAAAGTGAAATCCGTCGTATCGCTCGGGTCGGTTTTGACATGGCGCGGGTGCGTGGCAAGAAGCTCTGCTCGGTGGACAAGGCCAACGTCCTGGCCTCCAGCCAGCTGTGGCGTGAAGTGGTGGAGCAGGTGGCCCTGGACTACCCGGATGTCGAGTTGAGCCACATGTACGTCGACAACGCCGCCATGCAGTTGGTGCGCGCGCCCAAACAGTTCGACGTGATCGTCACCGACAACATGTTCGGCGACATTCTCTCCGATGAGGCCTCGATGCTCACCGGTTCCATCGGCATGCTGCCGTCGGCTTCGCTGGATGCCAACAACAAGGGCATGTACGAGCCTTGCCACGGCTCGGCGCCGGACATCGCCGGCCAGGGTGTTGCCAACCCGCTGGCGACCATCCTCTCGGTGTCGATGATGCTGCGTTACAGCTTCAACCTGAACGACGCGGCGGATGCCATCGAGCAGGCCGTGAGCCGGGTGCTGGATCAAGGTTTGCGCACCGGTGACATCTGGTCGGCCGGTTGCACCAAAGTCGGTACGCAGGAAATGGGCGATGCAGTAGTCGCCGCGCTGCGGAATCTGTAATCTTTCGGGCCCACCGCACAGACGGTGGCCCACTTTTGTATAGGTGTAGTTGCGATGAAACGTGTAGGTCTGATCGGTTGGCGCGGTATGGTCGGTTCCGTGCTCATGCAGCGGATGCTTGAAGAGCAGGACTTCGATCTTATTGAACCGGTGTTTTTCACCACTTCCAATGTCGGTGGCCAGGGGCCGTCGGTGGGCAAGGACATTGCTCCGCTGAAGGACGCCTACAACATTGAAGAGTTGAAAACCCTCGACGTGATTCTGACCTGCCAGGGTGGCGACTACACCAGCGAAGTCTTCCCCAAGCTGCGTGAAGCCGGCTGGCAGGGTTACTGGATCGATGCTGCTTCCAGCCTGCGCATGCAGGATGACGCGGTGATCATCCTTGATCCGGTGAACCGCAAGGTCATCGACCAGCAACTGGATGCCGGGACCAAGAACTACATCGGTGGCAACTGCACCGTCAGCCTGATGCTGATGGGCCTGGGCGGCCTGTTCGAAGCCGGCCTGGTGGAGTGGATGAGTGCCATGACCTACCAGGCAGCCTCCGGCGCCGGCGCGCAGAACATGCGTGAGCTGATCAAGCAAATGGGCGCGACCCACGCGGCCGTCGCTGATGACCTGGCCAACCCGGCCAGCGCCATCCTCGATATCGACCGCAAAGTGGCCGAAGCCATGCGCAGCGATGCCTATCCCACCGAGAACTTCGGGGTGCCGTTGGCCGGCAGCCTGATCCCGTGGATCGACAAGGAACTGCCTAACGGCCAGAGCCGTGAAGAGTGGAAGGCCCAAGCCGAAACCAACAAGATCCTCGGTCGCTTCAAGAGCCCGATCCCGGTGGATGGTATCTGCGTGCGTATCGGCGCCATGCGCTGCCACAGCCAGGCGCTGACCATCAAGCTCAACAAGGATGTACCGATCGCCGATATCGAAGGGCTGATCAGCCAGCACAACCCCTGGGTCAAACTGGTGCCGAACCAGCGTGACATCAGCATGCAGGAGCTGAGTCCGACCAAGGTCACTGGCACCCTGAACATCCCGGTTGGTCGTCTGCGCAAGCTGAATATGGGTTCGCAGTTCCTCGGCGCCTTCACCGTGGGCGACCAGTTGCTGTGGGGGGCAGCCGAACCGCTGCGCCGCATGCTGCGGATCTTGCTGGAGCGTTGATTCTCTGAGCGCTTGAAACAGCCCGCCCCTTGCACAAGGCGCGGGCTTTTTCATACCCACCGTAGGAGCGGGCTTGCCCGCGAAGAGTGCTTCGTTCCAGCCACAGCTCCCCCCTAGCGAATTGCCTCGTCACCCTGTGCCGGGTAAAGTGCCGCTCCCCCGTTCCGCCTGAGGTAGCACCATGACCCCGTCCTTTGATATTGCCGTGATCGGCGCCACCGGCACGGTTGGCGAAACCCTGGTGCAGATTCTCGAAGAGCGTGATTTCCCCGTTGCCAACCTGCACCTGCTCGCCAGCAGCGAATCGGCCGGTCACTCGGTACCGTTTCGTGGCAAGAACGTTCGTGTGCGGGAAGTCGACGAATTCGACTTCAGCAAGGTCCAGCTGGCGTTTTTCGCCGCGGGCCCGGCGGTGACCCTGAGCTTCGCTCCCCGTGCTACAGCGGCCAATTGCGCGGTGATCGACCTCTCCGGCGCCTTGCCGTCGGCCCAGGCGCCCAATGTCGTGCCTGAGGCCAATGCCCGGGTACTGGTCGGCCTGAAAAAGCCCGTGCAACTGAGCAGCCCCAGCGCTTCGGCCACGGCGCTGGCAGTGGCGCTGGCGCCATTGCAGGACTTGCTGGATATCCAGCGGGTTAACCTGACTGCCAGCTTGGCGATTTCCAGCCAGGGGCGTGAGGCTGTCAGCGAACTGGCCCGGCAAACCGCCGAACTGCTGAATGTGCGCCCGTTGGAACCGCGTTTCTTCGACCGCCAAGTAGCCTTCAATCTGTTGGCTCAGGTTGGTACACCAGATGCCCAGGGACACACCCTGTTGGAAAAGCGTCTGGTGAGAGAGTTGCGTGAGGTGCTGGGGCAACCTTTATTAAAGATTTCTGTCACTTGCATTCAAGCGCCGGTGTTTTTTGGCGATAGCTATAGCGTGACTTTGCAGTCAGGCGCCGATGTCGATCTGGCGGCGGTGAATGCGGCACTCGAGGCAGCTCCCGGCCTGGAACTGGTGGACGCCGGTGATTATCCCACTGCCGTGGGTGACGCCGTGGGCCAGGACGTAGTCTATGTGGGGCGGGTTCGTGGTGGTGTCGATGATCCGGCGGAACTGAATCTGTGGCTGACCTCGGACAACGTCCGCAAAGGTGCGGCCTTGAACGCTGTGCAGCTGGCTGAATTGTTGATAAAAGACCTGCTGTAAAAGATACTTGGCAACAATTTGCAGAATGAATCTAGCTGGGCGCTATGCTTGGCAAGTTGCTGGAGGTGAGTGGCCGTCAGGTGCTCCCGGGGCAGGCAGTAAATAATCCCGCGTGACGGTCGCTCATGATCCCGCGCAGTGCCTTATGGCAGCCGCTACAAAACCTTCTCGCTGGCCGAGGAATGTTCAAACAAAGGATGAGGCTATGGTTCAAGTTCGCAAACTGGTGTTAGCAATAGCGGCCGCCTCGGCGCTGTCCTCCGGTATGGCGCAGGCGCTTGGGCTCGGGGAGCTGACCCTGAAGTCGAGTCTGAACCAGCCTTTGGTAGCAGAAATCGAATTGCTCGATATCAAGGACCTTACTGCTGCGGAAGTGGTGCCCAGCCTGGCCCCGGCAGAAGAGTTCGCCAAGGCCGGCGTCGATCGCCAGGCCTTTCTCAATGACCTGAGTTTTACTCCTGTTCTCAATCCCGGCGGCAAGAGTGTGCTGCGGGTGACCTCGAGCCAGCCGTTATCGGAGCCGATGGTCAAGTTCCTGGTGCAGGTGATGTGGCCCAACGGTCGTCTGCTGCGCGATTACAGCGTGCTGCTGGACCCTTCGAAGTTTTCCCCGCAAGCCGCTGCCGCTGCCCAGGCGGCGCCGGTCACTGGCCCGGCGGTGAATGCCCCGGTCACTCGCGCCAACAAGGCCAGTAAGCCTGCGCAATACACCACTTCGGCCCGTGACACGCTGTGGGAAATCGCTGCCAGGAATCGGAATGGCGCGTCGATCCAGCAGACCATGCTGGCGATCCAGGCCTTGAACCCGGATGCCTTCATCGATGGCAACATCAACCGATTGAAGACCGGCAAGGTCCTGCGCTTGCCTGACGTGGTGCAGAGCACCGCGTTGCCGCAGCCCAAGGCCATTGCCGAAGTTGCCGCGCAGAATGCCGCCTGGCGTCAGGGGCGTCGCGCCGGGGCCCGGGGCCAGCAGCAGGTGGATGCGACTCGTCGTGCGGGGGCCGACAAGGCGCCCAAGCAGGTCAACACCAAGGACAACCTGAGCCTGGTGTCTGCGGAGAACGGCAAGGCTCGTGGCAAGGGCGCCGCGGGTGACAGCAAGGCCCTGAACAACAAGCTGGCGGTGACTCAGGAAAGCCTGGACGCAACCCGCCGCGACAATGCCGAACTCAAAGAGCGCATGGCGGATCTGCAGAGCCAGCTGGACAAGCTGCAGCGCCTGATCGAATTGAAGAACAACCAGTTGGCCAAGCTGCAGGCTGAGGGCGCGGCCCCTGTTGCTCCATCAGCAACGGCGATGCCTGCTGAACTGGTGGCCAAGCCTGAGGTTCCTGCGGCGACGCCAGTGGTTCCGGCGGCCCCAGTCAGTGAGCCGGCTGCCAGTCCGGCTGCGGATGTGCCAGCGGCCCAGGCTGACGAAGATAAATATGCTGATCTGCTGACCAATCCAATCCTCCTCGGTCTGGTCGGCGGTGGTGCGATAGTGGCTGTGTTGCTGCTGTTGCTGTTGCTGGCACGTCGTCGCAAGGCTCAGCAAGAGGCGGAAAAGCATCTGCGCATGGCTCGGGCGTTGTCCGAGGAGAATAGCGATTTCTCCGAGGAGCTGGACCTTCCCGAAGGTAGCTTCGAAGGTCTTGAAGTCCCTCCACCAAGCGTCAAGCTCGCTCCAGCTCCAGCTCCAGCTCCAGCTCCAGCTCCAGCTCCAGCACCTGCTCCAGCTCCAGCACCTGCTCCGGTGGTGGTGCCAGTTCCGACGGCGCCGGTTGAGCGAGCCGTCGATGTGCTGGGGCAGGCGCAGAACCATATCGATGGTGGCCGCCTGAATCAGGCAGCGGCCATTCTTGAAGAGGCGGTCAAGCTCGAGCCGCTGCGCAGCGATTTGCGCCTCAAACTGATGGAGGTCTACGCGCACCAGGGGGATCGCAGCGCCTTTGTCGCTCAGGAGCGGCAGCTGGTAGCCAATGGCGATAACCATGCTCAGGTCGAACAGCTCAAGAGTCGTTTCCCGGCGATGGTGGCGGTGGCGGCGACAGCAGGTCTGGCTGCGGCGGCGGTTGCTGCGGAACTGGATGCCCAGTACGTCAAGGAACTGTTGCTGGATGAGCCTCAGCCCGCTGAGCCTGCAGCGCCTGTGGAAGGTCTGGATGCGGATTTCGATCTGAGTCTGGATGATCTGGAGGCTGCTTCGCCGGCGGTGGTCGCGGCCGAACCTGAGGTTGAGCTGGAGGATTTTCCTCTGGACGACGACCTGAGCTTTGGCTCGGTTCTTGAGCAGCAGACTGCAGCCGAGGAAAGCCTGGATGATCTGGGGGATTTTGACCTTGATCTCGGAGCGGACCTGCCGGCGGCGACCCAGACTGACGACGACTTCCTGTTGAGCCTGGAAGACGATCTCAAGGATCTGCCAGCCGGCGATGTGCCTACCGTCACCGAGTCGACGCTGGATGATCTGGATCTGTCGGCAGATTTCGATCTGTCCCTGGCCGATGAGATGGATGCTGCGACAGAGCCCAAGGATGCCTTTGCCTCCGAGCTGGATGATGTCAACGCCGAACTGGATCGTCTGGCCCAGAGTCTGGATCAGCCGGAGCCGGAAACGCCAAGCTTCACGGCTGAAGATGCGGCGGCTGCACCTGAGGAGGCGGATTTCGACTTCCTTTCCGGTAGCGATGAAGTGGCCACCAAGCTGGACCTGGCCCAGGCCTATATCGATATGGGTGACAACGACGGCGCGCGGGATATCCTGGGTGAAGTGCTCAGCGAGGGTAGCGAAGGGCAGAAGAGCGAAGCGCAGGAAATGCTCGCACGTCTGGCCTGAAACAACCCGATGCTTGAGCAGAACGGCAGCCGATAAGGCTGCCGTTTTTGTTTGTGAGACTTTTGGCAGCCATTCATACCAGCAGGTCCTCGTAAAAGGCGCCAAAGGGCCGGGTAGGGTGAGCGATCTGGATTTCCAGGATCCACAGGCCCACTTGTGGGCAGTCGGAGAAGTCCCCCAGGTCTCCGGCGCGGTAGATTGCGTGGGGGAAGTCGCTGACCCGATGCCCCTTGATGTCCAGGTTGAGCGCCCAGCCCATGGTGCGAGCCTGCTCTTCGGCGTAGCGGTACAGTTCGGGGCCGGCCACTTGATGGGTTTTCCAGTGATCGTGAACCTGGTCGAACAGGCTCTTGGCGGCAGTGGCGCAGGCGTGCATTTCCTCGTCGCGACCTACGACGAAAGTCGCTCCGCAATCGCCTTCGTGGCGATCCCAGACGACTCCGAGGTCAATGAAGAACAGGTCGTTTTCCTCCAGTTGAGGATCGCCGTCGGAGCGTTGCTTGAAGGTCTTCAGGGTATTGGCGCCAAAGCGAATCAGCAGTGGGTGCCAGATACGTTCCATGCCCAGGTCCTGCAGTACTTCGAGGCCCATCTCCCTGGCGCTGGATTCGTGCATGCCGGGCTTGATCCGCCGGGCCATTTGCGCAATGGCCTCCCAGGTCATGCGCTTGGCGTGGAGCATGCCTTCAAGGCTGTAGGCCAGGCCCACGGCTTCTTTGTTGGTTGCGATCATTCATCGGCTCTCGGTCGAGGTGTTTGTTTCTCTATCGTTATGTAGGTTGCTATATAGCGTTGGCCTGAGGGCTGATGCAATCGCTGTCGACAGGAATCAATCTGCAACTAAACCGCGGCAGTGCATGGCGTCTGTCCCCGGCAGCCTTATAATGAGCGCCTTTGCGCATATCAGCAGGCTGTAAGTTCTTGGCAAATATAGATAACCCGGCCGCCGAAATGGCGGCCGCAGGCTTTTCCCGCATCGCTCTGGGTGTTGAATACAAGGGGTCGCGCTATCGCGGTTGGCAGCGTCAGGCTTCCGGTGTGCCCAGTGTCCAGGAAACCCTGGAGAAGGCCTTGTCCAGAGTCGCGGACTCTCCCGTGGTGGTGGCTTGTGCTGGGCGTACAGATGCCGGTGTGCATGCCTGTGGTCAGGTGGTGCATTTCGACACCCAGGCCGTGCGTTCGATGAAGGCTTGGGTCATGGGGGCCAATATCAACCTGCCCCACGACATCAGTGTCAGTTGGGCTCAGGAGATGCCGGCGCATTTTCATGCTCGGTTCAAGGCGATTGCCCGGCGCTATCGCTATGTGATCTACAACGATCAGATCCGTCCGGCCCATCTCAATGAGGAGGTCACTTGGAATCATCGGCCGCTGGATATCGAGCGGATGGCTCAGGCTGCCGCATTTCTGGTGGGTACCCATGATTTCAGTGCGTTCCGGGCCGGCCAGTGCCAGGCCAAGTCACCGATCAAGGAGATTCACCACCTGCGGGTCACCCGGCACGGCAAGATGATTGTCCTGGACATCCGCGCCAGTGCGTTCCTGCACCACATGGTGCGCAATATTGCCGGGGTCTTGATGACCATCGGTGCGGGCGAGCGGCCGGTGGAGTGGGCGCGGGAGGTGCTGGAGAGCCGGATTCGCCGCACGGGCGGAGTCACCGCCCATCCTTTCGGCCTGTATCTGGTGCAGGTGGAATACAAGGATGAGTTCCGGTTGCCGGAGCGATACATCGGGCCACATTTCCTCACCGGTTGGTCTGAACTTGACGGCTGACGCCCGGAAAAGCATTTGCTACCATCCGGGACTTTCCGAATTTGCCCCCGAGGTTCACACGACATGTCAGCTGTTCGCAGCAAGATTTGCGGGATTACCCGCATAGAAGATGCGTTGGCAGCGGTGGCGGCGGGGGCCGATGCCATCGGTCTGGTGTTCTATGCCAAGAGTCCGCGGGCGGTAAGTGTGCAGCAAGCGCGGGCGATCATCGCCGCCTTGCCGCCGTTCGTGACCACGGTCGGGCTGTTCGTCAATGCCAGTCGCTGCGAGTTGGGGGAAATCCTCGACGCCGTGCCGCTGGACCTTCTGCAGTTTCACGGCGATGAGTCGGCGGCAGATTGCGAGGGTTATCACCGCCCTTATATCAAGGCGCTGCGAGTCAAGGCCGGGGACGACATAGCCGCGGCCTGCCAGGCTTATCCGCGCGCCAGCGGGATTCTGCTGGATACCTATGTCGAGGGTGTGCCGGGGGGAACCGGCGAGGCCTTTGACTGGTCCCTGGTTCCTCAGGGGCTGAGCAAGCCGATCATCCTGGCTGGCGGACTGTCAGCGCAGAACGTCGCCGAAGCCATTGCTCGGGTTCGTCCCTATGCGGTGGATGTCAGTGGCGGTGTGGAACAGAGCAAGGGCATCAAGGATTCGGCAAAGATTCAGGCATTTATGCAGGCAGTGCGTCGCAGCAACGAGTCGATGTGACGGCTGGCAGTCTGCCGCCGTCCATAACACCACTGTACAAAACAGGCAGGCGCCGCCTTCAGGCGGGGTCGGAATCGAGTGGCAACCGCTCTATCGCGGGTTGTCGGGATGGCTGAGGAGCGCTTCGTTGCAGGCAGGTCGAGCCCGGTGCTGACCGCGGTAGCGAAGTGATCATCGCCGCACACATGAATTTAGCTCAAGGGCATACGCGGGGTTGCGAACCAGAGCGTTCGGGCCGCCGGTACTGGAGAAAGAAAGCATGAGCAACTGGTTAGTAGACAAACTGATCCCTTCGATCATGCGTTCCGAGGTGAAGAAAAGCTCGGTGCCTGAAGGTCTTTGGCATAAGTGCCCGTCCTGCGAGGCGGTGCTTTATCGGCCGGAGCTGGAAAAGACCCTGGATGTTTGCCCCAAGTGCAATCACCACATGCGCATCGGTGCTCGCGCCCGTATCGAGATCTTCCTCGACGCCGAAGGCCGTGCCGAACTGGGCGCTGACCTGGAGCCGGTTGACCGTCTGAAATTCCGTGACGGCAAGAAGTACAAGGACCGCCTGACAGCGGCGCAGAAGCAGACGGGCGAGAAGGACGCTCTGATTTCCATGAGCGGCACCCTGCTGGGCATGCCGGTCGTGGTCTCGGCCTTCGAGTTCTCCTTCATGGGCGGGTCCATGGGCGCCATCGTTGGCGAACGCTTTGTTCGCGCCGCCAACTACGCCCTGGAAAACCGTTGCCCGATGATCTGCTTCTCCGCCTCCGGCGGTGCACGGATGCAGGAGGCGCTGATCTCCCTGATGCAGATGGCCAAGACTTCCGCCGTGCTGGCGCGTCTGCGTGAAGAAGGCATTCCATTCATCTCCGTGCTGACCGATCCGGTCTACGGTGGTGTTTCCGCCAGTCTGGCGATGTTGGGTGATGTGATCGTCGCCGAGCCTAAAGCCTTGGTGGGCTTCGCTGGTCCGCGAGTGATCGAGCAGACTGTGCGGGAAAAACTGCCGGAAGGTTTCCAGCGCAGTGAGTTTCTCCTGGAGCACGGTGCCATCGACATGATCATCTCCCGTCAGGAGTTGCGTCCACGTCTGGGTAACCTGCTGGCCCAGCTGATGGGGCTGCCGACGCCGGAGTTCGTGGCTGCTCCCGTTGAGCCAATCGTGGTTCCGCCGGCTCCAGCAAACCTATGACCCAACGTACCCTGGGCGATTGGCTCGCCTACCTTGAGCGGTTGCATCCTTCGGCCATCGATATGGGGCTGGAGCGCTCGCAGCAGGTAGTGGCCCGGATGGGGCTGGGCAAGCCAGCGCCTCGGGTGATCACGGTCACCGGTACCAACGGCAAGGGCTCTACCTGTGCCTTTGTCGCTTCCCTGTTGCGGGCCCAGGGCCTGAAGGTGGGGGTCTACAGCTCGCCGCATCTGCTGCGTTACAACGAACGGGTGCAGATCAATGGTCTTGAGGTCGCTGATCCGCAACTGTGCGAGGCCTTTGCTGCGGTGGAAGCGGGGCGTGGTGATGTCTCCCTGACCTATTTCGAGATGGGCACCCTGGCGGCGTTCTGGCTGTTCCAGCGCGCGGCCCTGGATGCAGTCGTCCTGGAAGTGGGGCTGGGTGGGCGTCTGGATGCAGTCAATCTGGTGGATGCCGACCTGGCATTGGTCACCAGCATTGGTGTCGATCACATCGAGTACCTGGGGGATTCCCGGGAGTCCGTGGCTTTCGAGAAGGCCGGAATCTTCCGTGCCGGTGCACCTGCGCTGTGTGGCGATCTGAATCCGCCGCAGCCGTTGCTGGACAAGGCGCGGGAGCTGGGTTGTCCGCTTTTCCTCCGTGGGCGAGATTTTGACCTCGGGCTCACCGAGGAATATTGGCAATGGCGCGGTCTGGATGCCGAGGGCAATCAGGTCGAGCTGCGGGATCTGCCGCTGCTCGATCTGCCCATGGAAAACGCGGCATTGGCCTTGCAGGCCTACCTGCTTACCGGGTTGCCCTGGCAGCCTGAGCGGATCGGTGCCGCTCTGCAGCAGACTCGGGTGACCGGCCGTCTGGATCGTCGGCAGATCGAATGGCAGGGCAAGCATCTGAACCTGCTGCTGGATGTGGGGCACAATCCCCATGCCGCGCAATATCTGGCTGAGCGCCTGGCGCGTCGACCCGTAGCTGGCAAGCGCCTGGCGGTATTCGGCCTGCTGGCGGACAAGGATCTGCCAGGGGTGGTCGGCAGTTTGCAGTCCTCGGTCCAGCACTGGGCAGTAGCCCCTCTGGATTCGCCACGGGCGCGTCCTGTGGAGGATCTGCAGGCCGCCTTGGAGAACCTTGGTGCTTCGGTGGCGTCTTATGCCAGTGTCGCTGCGGCGTTGGACGCGCAATGTGCGCAAGCGGCCGCAGATGACGAAATTCTGCTTTTCGGATCTTTTTATTGTGTTGCCGAGGCGCTTGAGTGGCTCGCCCGGCGCTCCACGGAGGAAGCTGCACATGGCAATGCTGGATAAGGTCTACAAGCAGCGAATGGTTGGAGCGCTGGTGTTGGTGGCTTTGGCGGTGATCTTTCTGCCGATGCTGTTCTCGCGAGAGGATGAGCAGCGCCACGTAACGGTTGAGGCGCCGCCAGCGCCACAGGCCTCGGTCATGCCTCAGGTTCAGGTCGAACCGGTGGTTGTGCCTGAGCCCCAGGTGTTGCCGCAGGAGCCGGTTCCTGTCGAGGAGCCCGTGGTGCAGCAGGTCGCACCGTCGATGCCGATTGCTCCGAGTGCGCCAGCGGTTGCCCCGGCGACTGTAGTGGCCAGCAAGCCAGCGCCAGCGCCAAAGCCTGCTCCTGTACCGGCCCCGGCCCAGCCGATTGCCGCTGCCAAGCCTGATACCAGCCAGAGTCGGGTCGATGCCAATGGTCTGTCCATCAGTTGGTCGGTGCAGTTGGCCAGCCTGTCGAGCCGTGAAAGTGCGGAAAACCTGCAGAAAACCCTGCGCAGCCAAGGCTATAACGCTTATATCCGTTCCGCTGAAGGCAAGAATCGGGTGTTTGTCGGGCCGTTGATCGAGCGTGCCGAGGCCGACCGTCTGCGTGACCTGTTGGGCCGTCAACACAACCTCAAGGGGTTTGTGGTGCGCTTTCAGCCGGAGCGTGGCTGAGGCTATCAGGTTGATTTCAAAAGCACAGTGAATCGCAGCTTACCGACAGCCAAGCGCTCTGTTAAAATGCGCCGCCTTATCCGTCTGTAGGCTGCACTGTGCCATTTACCTGGGTTGACTGGGCGATCGTTGCAATAATCGCCATCTCCGCTTTGATCAGCTTGAGCCGCGGTTTCGTCAAAGAAGCCTTGTCGTTGCTTACCTGGATCATCGCAGGAGTCGTTGCCTGGATGTTTGGTGGCTCACTGTCCGAGTACCTCGGCGGTTATATCGAAACTCCTTCGGCTCGCGTGATCGCGGGCTGCGCAATCATGTTTGTCGCCACCTTGCTGGTGGGGGCAATGGTCAACTATCTCATCGGCGAATTGATTCGCGTCACCGGCCTCTCCGGGACCGATCGATTTCTCGGCATGGCCTTCGGCGCGGCGCGTGGCGCGTTGCTGGTGGTCGTGGCAGTCGGGCTCTTGAGCCTGGGGCCGGTTCAGCAGGATTCCTGGTGGCAACAGTCACAACTGGTGCCACAATTTCTATTGGTTGCAGACTGGTCCAAGAACCTCATTCTGGGGTGGAGCAGTCAGTGGCTGGCCAGCGGTATCAGCGTACCCGCTGATATACCGTTCAAGGAGCACCTCTTACCGGCCAAAACGCCTCAGTAAGATGTGTTCAGTTCAGTTTCATTAAGTAGGGGTTGCGTCGCATGTGTGGCATCGTCGGTATCGTCGGTAAGTCGAACGTCAATCAGGCGCTGTATGACGCGCTAACCGTCCTCCAGCACCGCGGCCAGGACGCTGCCGGTATCGTGACCAGTCATGAAGGCCGGTTATTCCTGCGCAAGGACAATGGCCTGGTTCGTGACGTGTTCCAGCAGCGGCACATGCAGCGTCTGGTCGGTCACATGGGTATTGGTCATGTGCGTTACCCGACTGCGGGCAGCTCGACTTCGGCCGAGGCTCAGCCGTTCTACGTCAACTCGCCGTACGGCATCACTCTGGCGCACAACGGCAACCTGACCAATGTCGAGCAATTGGCCAAGGAGATCTACGAGTCCGACCTGCGCCACGTCAACACCAACTCCGACTCCGAAGTGCTGCTCAACGTGTTCGCTCACGAGCTGGCCCAGCGCGGCAAGCTGCAGCCTACTGAGGAAGACGTGTTCGCCGCGGTGACTGACGTGCACAACCGCTGCGTCGGTGGCTACGCAGTGGTGGCCATGATCACCGGTTACGGCATTGTCGGTTTCCGTGATCCTCATGGTATCCGTCCGATCGTCTTCGGCCAGCGTCATACCGACGAAGGCGTGGAGTACATGATTGCTTCGGAAAGCGTTTCCCTGGATGTGCTGGGTTTCACCCTGATTCGCGACCTGGCACCGGGCGAGGCGGTCTATATCACTGAAGAGGGCAAGCTCTACACCCGCCAGTGCGCGACCAATCCAAAGCTCACCCCGTGCATCTTCGAGCACGTTTATCTGGCCCGTCCCGACTCGATAATCGATGGTGTTTCGGTGTACAAGGCGCGCCTGCGTATGGGTGAGAAGCTGGCCGAGAAGATCCTGCGCGAGCGTCCAGAGCACGATATTGACGTGGTGATCCCTATTCCGGACACCAGTCGCACTGCGGCGCTGGAACTGGCCAACCACCTGGGAGTCAAGTTCCGCGAAGGCTTCGTGAAGAACCGCTACATCGGTCGTACCTTCATCATGCCGGGCCAGGCTGCGCGGAAGAAATCCGTGCGCCAGAAGCTCAATGCAATTGAGCTGGAGTTCCG
>NZ_MOAK01000021.1:0-2567 GCF_003732485.1 Pseudomonas protegens | reverse complement strand
AAGCAGATCATCCAGATGGCCCGTGAAGCCGGCGCGAAAAACGTCTACTTCTGCTCGGCGGCCCCGGCTGTGCGCTACCCGAACGTGTATGGCATCGATATGCCAAGCGCTCACGAGCTGATTGCCCATAATCGTTCGACCCAGGATGTGGCGGACCTGATTGGTGCTGATTGGCTGATCTATCAGGACCTGCCAGACCTGATCGAAGCGGTCGGTGGCGGCAAGATCAAGATCGAGAGCTTCGATTGCGCCGTGTTTGATGGCAAGTACGTCACTGGCGATGTGGATGAGGCCTATCTGAACAAGATCGAGAGCGCTCGTAATGATGCGTCCAAGGCCAAGACCCAGGCGGTCAGCGCCATCATCGATCTGTACAACAACTGATCCAGAGCATTTAAGAAGACATTAGGAGTAGGCGGCATGAGTCAGGATTGGGATGCCGGTCGGCTGGACAGCGACCTTGAAGGCGTAGCGTTCGATACCCTGGCGGTGCGCGCCGGCCAACACCGCTCGCCGGAAGGCGAGCACGGTGATCCGATGTTCTTCACCTCCAGCTATGTGTTTCGCACGGCCGCTGATGCGGCTGCGCGGTTCGCCGGCGAGGTCCCCGGTAACGTCTACTCGCGCTACACCAACCCTACGGTGCGCTCGTTCGAAGAGCGAATCGCGGCGCTGGAAGGTGCAGAGCAGGCAGTCGCCACGGCCACTGGCATGGCAGCCATTCTCTCGGTGGTCATGAGCCTTTGCAGTGCTGGGGATCATGTGCTGGTGTCGCGCAGTGTATTCGGCTCGACCATCAGCTTGTTCGAGAAGTACTTCAAGCGTTTTGGTGTTGAGGTTGATTACGTACCTCTGGCGGATCTCTCTGGTTGGGATGCGGCCATCAAGAGCAACACCAAGCTGCTGTTTGTCGAGTCGCCATCCAATCCCCTGGCCGAATTGGTGGATATCGCTGCGCTGGCCGAGGTGGCGCATGCCAAGGGCGCGATGCTGGTGGTCGACAACTGTTTCTGTACTCCAGCGTTGCAGCAGCCGCTGAAGCTCGGCGCGGACGTTGTGGTGCATTCGGCGACCAAGTTCATTGACGGCCAGGGCCGTTGCATGGGTGGTGTGGTGGCCGGGCGCAGCGAGCAGATGAAAGAAGTGGTGGGTTTCCTGCGTACGGCAGGGCCGACCCTGAGTCCGTTCAATGCGTGGATCTTTCTCAAGGGCCTGGAGACTCTGAGCCTGCGGATGCGCGCCCACTGTTCCAATGCCCTTGCCCTGGCGCAATGGCTGGAGCAGCAGGACGGGGTCGCGAAGGTGCACTATGCAGGTCTTGCCAGTCATCCGCAGCACGAGCTGGCCAAGCGTCAGCAGCGCGGTTTCGGCGCGGTGGTGAGCTTTGAGGTCAAGGGCGGTAAAGAGGGCGCCTGGCGCTTTATCGACGCCACTCGGCTGATTTCGATCACTGCCAACCTGGGCGACAGTAAAACCACTATTACCCACCCGAGCACCACTTCCCATGGGCGTCTGGCGCCTCAGGAGCGTGAAGCTGCCGGTATTCGTGACAGTCTGATTCGCATCGCGGTCGGGCTGGAGGATGTAGCTGACCTGCAGGCCGACCTGGCTCGCGGTCTGGCAGCCTTGTGATCGAGTTGTCCACGCCTAAGGGTGGCGGCAATGGTCGTGTCGCGCTGGTCACCGGCGCCGCGCGGGGCATTGGCCTGGGGATCGCTGCATGGCTGATCAGTGAAGGCTGGCAAGTGGTGCTGACCGATTTGGATCGAGAGCGCGGTTCCAAGGTGGCCAAGGTGCTGGGTGAAAGCGCCTGGTTCATCACCATGGACGTGGCTGATGAAGCGCAGGTGGCTCAGGGCGTGGCTGAGGTGCTGGGGCAATTCGGGCGCCTGGATGCCCTGGTCTGCAACGCTGCTGTGGCCGACCCGCACAACATCACCCTGGAAAGCCTGGATCTGGCCTACTGGAATCGAGTGCTGGCGGTGAATCTTGGCGGGCCCATGCTGCTGGCCAAGCATTGCGCGCCTTATCTGCGTGCCCATGGCGGTTCTATCGTCAATCTGGCTTCGACCCGGGCTCGGCAATCAGAGCCCGATAGCGAGGCCTACGCGGCGAGCAAGGGTGGTTTGCTGGCGTTGACACACGCTCTGGCAATCAGCCTGGGGCCGGAAATCCGGGTCAACGCCGTGAGTCCTGGCTGGATCGATGCTCGTGATCCAGCTGCGCGACGTGCCGAGCCATTGTCTGATGCTGATCATGCCCAGCATCCCGCGGGCAGGGTGGGGACGGTGGAAGACGTGGCGGCGATGGTGGCCTGGCTGCTGTCGCGCAATTCGGGATTCGTTACTGGCCAAGAGTTCGTGGTGGACGGTGGCATGACCAAGAAAATGATTTATCAAGGATGATGCGGTCTCGACTTTTGCCTGAGCCTCGCAGCGTATCGCTTGCTGTTGTTTTTTTTAAAAAACTTCAAGCCTGCTATTGACTTAGCTTCGTTACCTGCGTAAATTTCGCGGCCTCAGCGAAGCAAAGGGTGATTAGCTCAGCCGGGAGAGCGTCTGCCTTAC
>NZ_MOAK01000020.1 GCF_003732485.1 Pseudomonas protegens | reverse complement strand
CATACAACTCAACACTCTTCTTCCACTGCTCATACGTCTTCTTCGGGCTCGCCACCGCTCCAAGGGAAGAACTGCTCGCATACAGATCCGTACGCGACTCCTCATCCTTGGTGATCTCATACGCCTTGCTCACATCCCGGTTCAGCCCGGCGGTTGAATCGGCTCCGGTTTCGGCATCCTTGCGCACCACGATCTCGCCCGCCCCGACGGTGGCGCGCACGATCTGCTCGCGGTCCTTCTGGTAATCCCAGCCGCTGACGCTCCAGCCGGTTTCACCTTCCTTGCCTTTACCCACCTGGCTGCTGTCTTGTGTGGTGCCACTACCGGAGCTGTAGGTGCCGCCCACGTTCAGGTAATAGCCGTGTTCCTTGTCCTTGCCGGCAATATCGCTGAAGCCCAGGGTGCCGGTGTCCAGCTTGAGGTTGCCGTTGTCAGCAGCGATCAGCGCACCGTCGATCTGGGTGTGGTTTTCGGTGCGGATATCGACCTTGTTCTTGCCAGTGATGCGGGTTTGCTCTTCAACCCAGTCGGTCTTGCCGGTGGTCTGGCCATAGCCGACCGAGCCACTGAGCCCTGGAGCAGGACCAAAGGTGGCGGTGACGCTGATGTCGAATTCCTTGCCCTTGACCTTGCCGGTATCGGCGACCGAAGCGACGTTCAGGTCCCCCCCGACACGCCCGATCACTTCATCGCCACGCAGGTTGGCACCAGAAATGTTGGTGTCCTTGCCACTGGTGAAGCCCAGCCGGTCCCCGGCATAGAGATAAGCCTCTTGCTGGCGCTCGCCTTCACGCTCCAGATTGCCTTTGCCCATGCTGACGCTGGCGTAGACGCCCACGCCTTCCGAGCCGAAGGTGAAGCCCACTTCCCCACCACCACTGTTGCGGTTGTTCTCGCTGCTGTGATCGTTCTGCGCGGCGCGAATGTTCAGGTCGTTGCCGGCATCCAGGTCGATGTTGCGTCCGGCCTGGGCCTGGGTCCCGATCAGGTTCAGGTCGTTGCTGGCCTTGAGGTTGATGTCGCGCCCGGCCTCCAGTTGGGTGGCAGTGGAGGAGCCTTGGCTGCTCTCGGTGCTGGCGGTGCCGAAGCTGCCGCCGACGCCGATCTTGAAGCCGCCGCTGGTGCCGCCGTGGATGCCGCCCCACATCTCGGTGTTGCGGGTTTCCTCGCTGATGCTGCCTTTGGCCACATCCAGGGTGACGTCGCGCCCTTTGACGTTGATGTCGCGCCCGGCACTCAGTTGACTGCCCTTGACGGTCACGTCGTTGTTGGCCGTGAGGTTCAGGTCGTTGCCGGCCTGCAGAGTTGAAGAGCGGTTGCCCTGCTCGATGATCTCCTGGCTGCTGCTTTGCTTGCTGTTGCCAAGCTTGACGTCGGCGGTCGGCCCGGCGAGGAACTGGCTGACCGAGTCGACGGCCTTGAGGGTGCTGGAGGCTTTGCTGGTGTTGTTTTCACCGTCGCCGGCGCCGTTGACCGCGTCCTTGGTCTTGCCATAGTTGTGGTTAATGGTGACACCCAGGCCATTGCGCTCGCTTTCACGCTGCTGCTCGGTCACCCGCACTTCCCGGGCGGCGTCGATCTTGATGTCGCGGCCGGCCACCAGGTTGATGTCGTGATCGGCCCGAAGGTCGGAACCGATCTGATTGATGTCGCGCTTGGCGTTGACCGACAGGTCCGCACCAGCGCTGATCTGGCTGGCGGCGGCGGTCTGGGTTTCGACGCGGTTCTTTTCCTTGTTGCGCTCGGCACCGGCGAAGAGGCTGACACCGTTGTCGTCGCTGCTGACGCCCACGCCGACTTGCTTGCTCTTCTTCCAGTCCTGCTCCGCCGAGCTGTTCTGTGCCGCCACGACATTGACGTCACGTCCGGCGTCGAGGCTGACATTACGCCCGGCGCTGATGCCGCTGCCCACCACATTGATGTCACGCTCGGCCTTCAGGCTCGCATCGCGCTCGGCCAGCACCTGGCTGCCCACGCTGGTGCTGCTTTGCGCCTGGCGCCCGGACTCCTTGGCCGAGGCAAAGGAGACGCTGGCCCCGGAGGAGGAAAGCCCGACCTTTTTCTTGTACTGCTCGCTGCGGCTGTAGGCCGTGTCATTGGCCGAAACCAGATTGATGTCACCGCTGTCCTTGACCAGCCCGGCACGCAGTTCCACATCGTTGCCGGCCGTGGCTTCACTGGCCCGCAAGCGGATATCGTTGCCCGCGGCCACCACCACATCGTTGCCAGCGCTCAGCTCGCTGCCGACCTGGGTCGCGGTGGTTTGCAACTGGCTCTTGCCGCTTTTGGACAGGCCAAGGAAACCGGACTTGGTCTTCTTGCTGTAGGAACCGTGTTCCTCGACGCCAGAGAGGATCGCCACATCGCCGGTGGCACCGACCATCAGGTCTGCACCGGCCTTGAGCTGGCTACCGATCACCGTGACATCGCGGCCACCGTTGATGCTCATGCCGCCATCGGCTTTCTTGCTGGTGTTGAGGGTCAGGTCTTTCCCGGCCTCGACCACAGAGGCGATGTTGGTGCTGTGGTAGCTCTCCTGCTGCTTGCTGCTGCTCTGACCAAAGGAGCCTTTGCCCTTCTTGGACATGAAAGAGGCAGTTTCATCCTTTGCCGACAGCACATTGAGATCGCGAGCGGCATCCAGGGCGACGTTCTGCCCCCCTTTAACCCGGCTGGCCACCAACGTCAGATCCTGGCCTGCCTTGATCGACAGATCACCACCCGCCTCTACGCGTGAAGACTGCTGACGAACCTGATCGTCAGAACTTCTACCGTTACTGGTTTTGAACGAGCTATGACCCGCATTGGCCGCAGACTCGATGGTCACATCTCGCGCTGCAACCATCGACAAGCTTTGCTGGGCAGCAACCTTGCTCGCCACAACTTGAATGTCTTGACCCGCTGTTGCTTTCAGACTGCCGGCTATCTGGACGTCGCTGGCATTTTGTGTGGTCTGACTACGCGTCCAGAGGTCTTTCTTGAACTGGCCATTGCTACTGTTCGCCTGTTCGGTGGACGTAATGGACAGGTCACGCCCAGCGCTGAGCACCGCATCACCGCCTGCGGTCAACGCACTGCCGGTATTTTTCAGGTCCCGGCTTGCAGTCAGGGTCAGATTGTTGGCGGCCTCGATACGCGCTGCACTATCAACAAAATCGCGCTGCTCATTACTGATGGAAGTGGAGCTCTGATGGCGAGTCAAGGTTCGCTCGTTAACCACGTCCCCATCAGTTGCCGTCAAGGCCACATCGCGCCCAGCGATAACACCACCGGCCTTGTTCAGCAGATCCTTGCCCGCCGTCAGATTCAGGCCCTTGCCCGCCTCCGCCAACCCACTATTGACCAGGTTCTCCCCCGCCACCGCCGACAGGTCATTGGCCGCGCGCAGGGTGCCGACGTTGTTCAAGTCTTTGCCGGCAATCAGGTTCACGTCCTTGCCCGCGATCAGGGCGCCGTTGGGCGCCAGGCGGTTGTTGGCCTGGGCCAGGTACAGCACTGGCACCAGCACTTGTTCGCCGTTCACTTCATGGCTTTCCAACCAGACGATGTCGTGGGTCAGGGCGGCGATTTGTTCGGAGGTCAGGGTCACGCCCACCGACAGGTCAAGCTGTTGCTTGCTCTGGATGGCGTTGTCCATCAGGTGTTTGAAGAGCTTTTCGTTGCTGTCCTGGCCGTCGATAAAGCGCTGGCCGGTGCGGGCCACCATGGCTTGCTGGATGAGTTTCTGTTCGTAAAAACCGTCACCCAGGCGCTTGGCGCTTTCGTCCGGGTTGTAGCCGAGGTTGGACAGCAGGTAGTCCGAGCTCATGAACTGCTTGAGGTGGGTCAGCGCCGGGTTGGTTTCGATCA
>NZ_MOAK01000092.1:270311-270478 GCF_003732485.1 Pseudomonas protegens | reverse complement strand
GCTCCTACACGGCAGGGTGGGGCGCGGGGGATCGGCGGGCGGCGGCTTCGCGGACGGCGGGGATGATCCAGCGGCCATAGTCGATGGTGTCGTAATAAGGGTCGTAACCCCGGTTGAGGAAGGTGGTGACTCCAAGGTCGACATAGTCCAGCAGGGCCTGGGCCACG
>NZ_MOAK01000092.1:243083-270236 GCF_003732485.1 Pseudomonas protegens | reverse complement strand
GCGGTCGCCGCGGGCCGCAGCCGCCAGCAGGCGTTCGGAACCGGTGCCCTTGAGGCGTTTCTGCCAGGGGCTACCGGCGGCGAACTGCGGGTTGGCCTGGATCTGCGCGAGGATCTGTTCGGCGCGTTGCCAGGCCAGTTCTTCGGTGGCGCCCAGGATCAGCCGTACCGAGAGGCTGACCCTGGGCGCGGTCACTCCTGCGGCGCTGGCGGCGGCCTTCAGTTTGCCGATCTGTTCGGCTACCCCGTCCAGCGGTTCGCCCCACAGGGCATAGAGATCGGCGTGCTTGACCGCGATCTGGTAGGCGATGTCGGAGGAGCCGCCGAAGGAAATCGGAATGTGCGGCTGTTGCAGGGGTTTCACCGGGGAGAAGGCGCCCTTGATGCTGAAGTAGCGGCCCTCGAAGTCGAAGGGCTCTTCGGCGGTCCAGGTACGACGGACGATCTCCAGGTATTCGTCGGTGCGTTTGTAGCGTTCGGTCTTGTCCAGCAAGGTGTCGCCTTCCTGGGGCTCGGCGGTGATGCCGGTAATGGCGTGCAGGCGAATGCGTCCGCCACCGGTGGTGTGGTCCAGGGTGGCGAAGGCCCGGGCGGCCACGGTGGGGGCGCTGAGGGCCGGGCGGTGGGCAATCATGAAGCCCAGGCGCTCGGTGTGGGCCGCGGCATAGGCGGCAATCTGCAGGCTGTCGGCGCTGCCCGGGCCGCTGGCGATCAGCACCCGGTCAAAGCCCGCGTGTTCATGGGCGCGGGCGTGCTGGCGGATGAATTCCAGGTCGAAGTCCGGGCTGCGCACGCCGCGGGTTTCGGACCATTGACGGGGGAAGATCATGCCGACGAATTCGATGCTCATGTGAAGGTTCCAGGGGCGAAAGTTGGGGGGAAAGGTGGTTAGAACTGGTAATCGACCTGGGCCAGCACGGTGCGTCCGGGCATGGGCTGCAGGAAGGTATTGGTGGAGCCGGCCAGGCCGCTGACGAAGTTCAACTCGTTGGTCAGGTTGAGCACGCGCAAGGTGGTGCTCCACTGGGGTTGGCGGTAGTACAGGGCCAGGTCGAGGTTGTATTCGTCGGGGATCTTCACGGTCTTGCTCAGGTTCAGGTACCAGCTGCTGGTCCACCAGCCGGAGAGTTCGGCGCCAAAGCCCGAGTCGAAGCGGTAGTCGAGGTAGCCGCTGGCGGTGTACTCGGGAATCTGCACGGCATCGAAGCGCCCGGACGGCCGCCGGTTGAGGCTGTTGTTGTCGCCGAACACCGTGCCGTTGTCGGCGATGAACCCGGCGGACGCGAAGCCGGCCTGGGAGGTGAACTCGTTGTAGGCGCTGAGTCTGGAGAGGTTGAGGCCGCTGCGCAGGTGGTTGTCCGGCTGGTAGCGCAGGGTCGCTTCGGTGCCCTTGATGATCAGCCGGGCGATGTTGTTGTTGCTGTCCGGAGACTGGTCCCGGGCCTGCTTGAACGCCGCCAGGGTCATGAACAGCTGGTCGGGGATGGCTTCGACCTTCAGCCCCAGTTCATGCAGCACGCTCAGGCTCTGGAACGCCAGGGGGTTGAGCTGGTTGGCGCCAGTGCCGCTGCCCCAGCCCAGGCCGTTGGAGAAAAACCCGGTGTTGACCGCCAGGGAGCGGTCGAAGGTGTAGTAAAGGGTGCTGTTCTCGGTGGGCTTGACGTAGGGGCTGACCTGGAAGGCGAACAGTCGATAGTTGTGGCTGTCGCGCCGCGAGTTGCCACCGGCAAGCACGAAGGGGTTGTCGATCTCGGCGTCGATCCAGCTGCGGCTGGCGCCGATGTTCAGGCCCACCCGGTCGCCCAGGCGCAGGTTGTGCTGGCTGAACAGGGTCTGGGTGGTCCAGGTGCTTTCGGCGGTGTAGGGCGCCACCGATTCGGCATACAGGCCGTGGCCGGCGGGGTACATGGCCGCCAGGTTGAGCCAGCCGTAATAGTTGGAGTATTGGGGGACCCCGGGCTGGCCGATCCAGGCGCCGTTGCCGCCGGCCGGGTTGCTGCCGGTCAGCCCCAGCAGGTCGCCGGGGTTTTTGCCCGACGGGTCCAGAGTCAAGTCGTAGGCGTTGATGGTGGAGCCGAAGTGGTTGTTGGCGGCGATCGACTGGTTGAACTCGCGGCGGTAGATCAACCCACTGTTGCTGTCGTCCCGCAGGGTCAGGTCGCCGAGCCGGGTTTCATTGCGTGAGCGGAACTCGAAACGGTTGTCCAGCAGGTTGTCCTTGGACTGCACCTGGAAGGCGCCAACGGCGTCGGTCAAGTCCCTGGAGCGCTGGTAGAAGGTGCTGTTGGCCAGGGTGATGGTCGGAGACAGATCGGCCTCGATCCGCAACTGGGTGGTGAAACGCCGCGAGCTGCTCTGGTCTTCGCCGCGCTGACCGGCCTGGGGCGACAGGGAGGTCAGGCCGTTGCCTGCCAGGCTCGGGTCATAGACCCAGCCACGCAGGGTGCCGGGGCTGGCCTGGGTGTTGGGCGAGGCGGCCTGGAAGCTGCCGTCGACCACGCTGTACTGGCCCTGGGCGTTGCGCTGGCGCTGCACCCAGCCCAGGGTCGGGGCATTGGCGGCGCCGGAGGCCAGCACCGGCGACCACAGGGTGTTGCCATTCTGGATGATCGGCGTGGCGCGCCCGGCGTAGTACTGGCCGCTGTCCACCAGTTGCTGGGTGGCGCGGTTCCAGCCGTGGGTGATGTTGTAGTCGTAGTAGTTGTCGTAGCTGGCGTTCCAGTCCACTCGCAGGTTGTCGTTGCGCCAGGCCAGGGCGCCGTAGAAGGCATCGAAGTTGTTATCGACGTTGTCGTAGTAGTCCTGCTGGCGCTGCTGGGTGATGCTGACCCGGTAGGCCAGCTGGTCGCTCAGGGGGCCGGTGTTGTCGATGCTGAACTTGCGCGAGTCCCGGGACTGGCCGTCCGGCACCCAGGCACCGAGCTCGCCGCTCAGACGGGTCTTGAATTCGCTGAAGTTGGGTTTCTTGCTCAGGTAGTTGACGTAGCCGCCGCTACCGGACACCGAGCCATAGGTCACCGAGGAAGGGCCGGCGACGATGTCCGCGCCCTCATAGGCATTGAAGTTGGCTGGGTGACGCACGCCGTAAGCGCGTTGGCCGTCCTGGAATACCTCCGAGCCCTGGGCGCGGAACTGCGGGGCGATGCCGGCGTTCTGCCCGCCACCGCGGGTGATGCCCGGGGCGTATTTGACCAGATCGTCGGCGCTGCGGATCGGGTCGTTGGCCAGTTGTTCGGCGTTGATCTGGGTCACCGAGCGTGGCGTATCGAGCACCTTGGTCTCGGTGCCGCCATACACCGAAGTCGGCGGCCGGGTGGGCAGGGCATCGTCGTCGGACTGGCTGCTGCTGGCCTGGACGGTGACGGTTTGCAACTGGGTATCGGCGGCGAACAGCGGCGGCGCCAGGGGAGAAAACATCACTACGGCCAGGGCCGGGCCGAATGCGGGGCGAGCGAAGGCGTTGGAGGGCATGGCACATGAGCCTCATATTGAATCGCATGAATGTTCTGTAGGAGCCGGCTTGCCGGCGAAGGGGCCCTTGAGGCTCGCGGTGCTCTTGCGGGCGCTTTCGCTGGCAAGCCAGCTCCTACGGGGTGTGTCGCGGTTGCGGTGATTCCTTGTAGGAGCCGGCTTGCCGGCGAAGAGGCCCTTGAGGCTCGCGGTGCTCTTGCGGGCGCTTTCGCTGGCAAGCCAGCTCCTACGGGGTGTGTCGCGGTTGCGGTTACGGGTGGGTGTGGGGTCAGGCGCTGTCGTTGAGCCACAACCTTTCGAAACGCCAGGTGCTGAACAGCGATTGTTCTTCGTGGGCACCGCCCACGCGGGTGGAGACGCTGTCCAGCAGGTCGGCGTAGCCCCAGATCAGCATGCCGCCCCGTTCGTACTGGATCTGCTGGGCCTGGTGCACCAGGGCCGTGCGCCGCTGCAGGTCGGGCTGGGCCATGGCGGCGAGAAACACTTCGGCAAACTGCGGGTCGTTGAAGTGGGTCTTGTTGGATACGGCAAAGGGCGCGTCGGTGTGGATGGCGCTGGCCAGAAACGGTGCGCCGATGCTGCCGCCGGTACTCAGGGTCCAGTCGTTGCGCTGCGGGCCCTGGAAGGTCGCCAGGTCCACTTGCTTGACCTTGAGGGTCACGCCAATGCGCTTGGCCTGTTCCGCCAGGACCAGGGCCGAGGTCAGGCCCGGCCCGGGGGTGGTCACCAATTCCAGCTCCAGGTGCTCCTGACCGGCCTCCTTGAGCAGTTGCGCGGCGCGCTGCGGGTCGTGGGCGCGCGGGCCCAGGCTGTGGTTGAAGGTCGGGTCGCTGGGGGCATAGAGGTCGTTGGCCACCCGGCCCTGGCCATTGAGGGCGCGGCGTACCAGTTCCTCGCGGTCCGCCAGCAGGCGGAACGCCTCACGCACCCTTGGGTCGTTGAACGGTGGCTTGTCCAGGTTCATGTCGAAGGACAGCCAGTTGCCGGTCACCGATTTCAACAGCCGTACCCGTGGGTCGCGCTGCAGTACCTGCAGTTGTTCGGTGGGCATCACGTTGGCCATGTCGATCTGTCCGGAACGCAGGGCCGCCAGGCGTGCCACCTGATCCTTGAAGTCGATGATTTCCAGTTCGTCGGCGTAGGGCTGGCCGTCCTTGTAGTAATTGTCGAAACGGGTGAACAGCGAGCGCTGCCCCGGGGTGAAGCTTTTCAGCTTGTAGGGGCCGGCGCCCACCGGATTGGTCACCGGGTGGTAGTCCACCGGGACGATGCCGCCGAAGTTGACCCAGGTTTCCGCCAGGGGCATGTAGCTGCGGCCCTGGCGAAAGCTCAGGCGCACAGTGCGCTCATCGAGCTTTTGCAGGTTGTCGCGATCGACCCAGTGCAGCAGCGCCGCGTAGGGCGAGGCCAGTTGCGGGTCGGTCAGGCGGCGGATGGAGAAGATCAGGTCATCGGCGTCGATGCTCTTGCCGTGGTGGAATTCCAGGCCCTGGCGCAGGCGCAGGGTCCAGCTGCTGGCATCGGCATTGGGTTCGGCGAACTCGGCCAGGGCCAGGCGCGGTTGCATCTGTTCGTCCCATTCCCAGAGTTTGCTGTACAGCGCAAAGCCTCGGACGATGCCGCTGCCGATAGGCTTGTGGGCGTCCAGGTTGCCGCTCTGGTTGCCGTCGAGAATGCCCAGGCGCAGGCGCCCGCCGTAGCGCGGTTGATCGCTGGCGGCGGTGCCAGGGGCGCTGGAATTGTCCGCGTCGCAACCGGCCAGCAGGCCGCTGCCCAGCAGCAGGCCACCGCCGAACAGCGCACTGTGGCCGAGAAAGCGGCGACGGCTTAAACCCGAGTAGTCCTGGCTCATGGCATCAGGCTCCAGCCGGGCCGTTGACGCTGCGCAGTTCCAGCGGCGCTTGCGGCTGACGGCTCAAGGCGGCGCGCTCGGCGCGAAAGTGCGGCAGGATGTGCTCGCCCAGACGGTAGGCTTCTTCCAGGTGCGGGTAGCCGGCGAGGAAGAACAGGTCGATGCCGATGGCGTGGTACTCGCGGATACGTGCCACGACGTTTTCGTAGCTGCCCACCAGGGCGCAACCCGGCGGAATGCCGATGTAGCCGAAACCGGTCCAGACATTGGGGTGGATGAAGAAGTCGTCGAAGCCCTGGGTCTCGTTCTTCTGCGCGAATTGGTTCTCGTAACTGAGCTTGCGCGCGGTGCGCAGCCCGGCATGAGCGGCCACGGCCTTGACCGCACCCTTGGCGATGCCTTCGTCGAAAAAGCGCTTGGCTTCGGTGCGTGCCAGTTCTTCGGTTTCCCGGGTGATGACGTCGATGGACAGGCCGAAGCGGATATCGCCGCGCCCGTACTTGAGGGCCCGCTCACGGATATCGGCGATCAGCGCGGCGATCTCGTCCGGGTGTTCGGCGCGCATCAGGTAGAAATCGGCGTGCTTGGCGGCGAACTCCCGGGCGGCGATGGACGAGCCGGCGGTGCAGATCAGCGGCAGTTCGGCCTTCTTCAACGGCCCGCGCAGGCCACCGCCTTCGGCGCGGTAGAAGCGGCCTTCGTAGTGGAAGTTCTCGCTGTGCCAGTAGCCCTTGACCAGGTCCATGAACTCGGTGGCACGGGCATAGCGCTCATCGTGGTCGCTGAAGTCGCCGACCTGGCGCTGAATCGCGTCCGATCCGCCGTTGATGATGTTCCACACCAGGCGGTTGCCGGTGGCGCGCTGGTAGGTGGCGGCTTGCTGTACCGCGACCCACGGCGTGTAGTGATAGGGCTGGAAGGCGGTGACGAACTTCAGGGTGCGGGTTTCCCGGGCCAGCAGGGAACACACGGTCCAGGGCTCTTCGCCGGAGGGTGCGTTGACCATCAGCGCGCCGCCGAAGCCGTTGATTTCAGCAGCCCGGGCGATCTGTCCCAGGTAGTCGATGTAGGTGAAGTGATCACCGACGCTGAAGCTTGAGACGGCGCCGGTGCTGGGGCCGCCACGGTGCCAGTCGCCGCGGTTGCGCGGGTCGCCGGGGAGGAACTGGGTTTCGCCGTGCAGGGGCAGGCGGGTAAAGAATTCGATGCTCATGGCAGGGGCTCCGGGTTATTGCACGCTGGGGCTGCAGACGGGGGTAACGGCCTGGCCGTTGATGACCTTGTGGGCGAAGGGCACCGAGTCCTTGAGGGAGGCGTTGACCGTTTCGCTGTGGCCCAGGCCCTTGTACAGGTGGCCCTCGACCACCGATCCGGCCTTGCAGGCGTCCTGCATCAGCGCCACCTGGGTGGCGGCGGCCGGGGTCTTGTCCTCGGCTCCGGTGCCGATGAACACCGGCTGGGCGGTTTTCAGGGTCGGGTAGGACACTTGTTTCTGCCAGGCCGCCAGTTGGCTGCCCTGGTAGTCCTTCTTGGCGTTGGCCGGGGTCAGGCCGACCCCCACCACGTCGCTGACCAGGGCGGCGAGGCAGCTGGTACGGGCCTGTTCGAACAGCGGCAGGGCCTTGTCGGTGTAGAAGTCCTTGGGGTTGATGCTCGGGTCGTACTGCTGGGCCGCCAGCAGGGTGTAGAAGCCATAGGCCAGGGAGGCATCGACCTTGTTCGGGTCCTGTTCGCCGACATTTTTCGCGCCGATGGTGTAGATCACCCCGGTGCCGATGCTGCCCTTGACCCCCAGGTCCGGGGCGTAGGTGGCGGCGTAGGCGGCCGAGGCGAAGGCGCCGGCACCGCCCTGGGACTGGCCGACGATCAGCACCTTGTTGGCCAGCCCGGGCACCCCGGCGACCACCGCTTTGGCGGCGTCGAGAATGCCGTAGGCGGCCATGCGGTTGTTCAACAGCGGATGGCCGCCGGGCACGCCCAGGCCCTGGTAATCGCTGGCGACAATGGCAAAGCCTTCGTCCAGCCAGCGGCTCAGGTACTGCACGTCACGGTAGGAACGCCCCTGCCAGGACGGTGCGCAGACATCCGCCACGCCCACGGTGCCGTGGCCCCAGGACGCCACCGGCCAGCCGCCGGCCGGGGCCTTGCCCTTGGGCAGGAACAGGGTGCCGGAGACCACCACCGGGGTCTTGCCGTCGATGCCGTCGGTGGAGGTATAGAGAATTCGTTGCGCACTGGCGGCGTTGGGCAGGCTCAGGGTCGCTTCCAGGGGCTCGCTGCGCAGCAGCTTGCCCGGAGTAGCGGGAATTGCGTCCTGCCAGGTGTAGAAGGCCGAGACCCGGCCGTCGCCCTGCAACGGGTCGGGCTTGGGCGCGTAGGTCGGGCCCGCCAGGGCCGACAGGGAGACAGCCAGGACACTCAGGCCGAAGGCGAATTTTGCGGACAGTTTCATCAAGAAGACTCGTGCTCAGGGTTCAAGGAAGGGTGCTGACCTGGCCGCGCAGGGCGGGCCAGTAGTCACTCAGGTGCAAGTCGATCAGCGCCTGGTTGGTGAAACCGGTGGCCAGGGCCGGGGTGATGTCGTAGGGCGTGCGGATCAACTGGTTGTCCAGGGCATAGGCACTCAGCGCCTGGTAGTGAGCCTTGAGCTGCTGGTCGCTTTTCGGCGCCCAGCGTTCCTTCCACGTCACCGGATCGCCCTGGTCGTCGCGGCGCAGCACGCTCTCGGCAGTGCCGGCCCGGGAGGACAGCTGGTAATAGGCGTCCTGGTTCTGTTCCTGGGAGATCCACCAGGCGGCCTTGACCCAGGCGGTGGCCAGCAGTTGGGTAACCTCCGGGTGCTGCTCGATGAAACTGTCGGTGCCCCAGAGGTCGGAGATCAGGCGCCAGTCATTGGCCCCTTGCTTGGTGGACCAGATGATCTTGCCCACGCCCTTGTCTTCCAGGGCGTAGGCCTCACTGAGCAGCACTGCCGCGTCGACCTTGCCGGCGGACACCGCGGCCGCGCCGACCTGGGGGTTGAGGTTGGCGATCTTGAAGTCGTCGAGCTTCAAGCCCTTGCTGGCCAGGAAGTTGCTGAAGGCAAACTCCCAGGGCCGGCCGCGATGCAGGGCCAGGCGCTGGCCCTTGAGGTCCTCGATGCGCTTGGCCGTGGAGTTCGCCGGCACCACCAGATAGATATTGTTGCCACTGCCGCCGGGCACGATCAGCTTGCCCGGCACACCGCCGGCGCCGGCGATTACCGAGGGCAGGTCGCCGCGCACGGCGAAGTCGATGCTGTTGTTGCTGAAACCCTCGTTGATCTGCGGCCCGGCGCCGGCGTGGGGCAGGGCGATCCACTGCAGCGTGATCCCGCGCTGGCTCAATTGCTGCTCTAGCCAGCCGTCCTCGATGACCCGCCCGGCGATGCCGCCGAACACCGGCTTGCCGCCCTGGGTAAAGGCGACGATGGCGATTTTCACCGTGGCCGGAGCCGGATTGGCCAGGGCGGTGACACTGATCAGCAGCGCGGCCAATGCGGCCAGGGTGTTGCGCCATAAAGCTTGCATTGCACTCTCCCTAAAAATGTTTGCCTTCATCGCCCGAGCGAATCTCGGCTTGCGCCCTTGAGCCTTGTGTTGCCCTTGCGGACGCCTTCGCTGGCAAGCCAGCTCCTACAGCGGATGTCGCGGTGTTGCCCGTAGGAGCCGGCTTGCCGGCGAAGAGGCCCTTGAGCCTTGTGTTGCCCTTGTGGACGCCTTCGCTGGCAAGCCAGCTCCTACGGCGGTGGTGGTGGGTGCTGGTGTCGGAAGGGATAGAGCAGATTGCATGCCAGGGCCGCTATAAAGCGCTGCAGGCCTTGCCCGGCAAGGGTTTCAGGCAGATCGACAGGCTCCGGCCCAAGCCGCTGCTGCTGATCTGCGGACAGGTAGGTGCTGGCCGATTGCTGCTCCAGCAGCAGGTTAGGAGCAGCCAATGCTTATATTCGTAAAAAGAATATCTAAAGATTAATTAATAATTATTTAGTCTAAATATCTTCGTGCACTATTGAACCCGCGCTTTTACTGCCAGGAATGCACCATGTCGCTGATCACTCATCCAAACGCCCGCGAATTGACCAAATCGGTACGGGCCACCGTTCTGGTGTTCAAGGACCCGCGCTCCCAGGAGTTGCTCAGTCGCATCGAGCGCCTGGCCCCCAGTGAGGCCAATACCCTGATCATTGGCGAGACCGGCACCGGCAAGGAACTGGTGGCCCGGCACATCCATCATTTGAGTCGCCGCGGGCGCGAGCCCTTTGTCGCGGTGAACTGCGGGGCCTTTGCCGAAACCCTGGTGGAAAGCGAGCTTTTCGGCCATGAGAAAGGTGCCTTTACCGGCGCCACCACCCACAAGGCCGGCTGGTTCGAAGCGGCCAACGGCGGCACGCTGTTTCTCGACGAAATCGGTGACCTGCCGCTGAACATGCAGGTCAAGCTGCTGCGGGTGCTGCAGGAGCGGGAGGTGGTGCGCCTGGGCTCGCGCACGCCGATTCCAATCAATGTGCGGCTGGTGGCGGCCACCAACGTCAACCTCGCCGATGCCGTGGTGGCCGGGCATTTTCGTGAGGACCTGTTCTACCGCCTGCACGTGGCCACCATTCGCCTGCCGCCGTTGCGCGAGCGCCCGGGGGACATCCTGCCCCTGGCCGAATTCTTCCTTGAGGAACACTGCCAGCGCCTGGGCTACAACCGTGCCTCGCTGACCGAGGAGGCCGAACGCAAGCTGTTGGAACACAGCTGGCCGGGCAACATCCGCGAGCTGGAAAATGCCATTCACCACGCCTTGCTGGTGTGCCGTCAGCAGCGGGTCGCTCCCGGCGATCTGCACCTGGTGGACATGCGCTCCTCGGGCATCCGCCAGGAGCAGGCGCCGCAGGCATTCTCGACGCCGGACGCTCCGGCGGACCTGGGCCGGGCATTGCAGGCGCTGTTCGAGCAGAACATTCCGGATCTGTACGAGCACATTGAGGAGGCAATCTTCCGTGAGGCTTACCGCTACTGCCACGGCAACCAGTTGCAGACCGGGCGCCTGCTGAACATCAGCCGCAATATCGTGCGGGCGCGGCTGGAGAAGATCGGTGAGTTGAACAAACCCCTGGCTTCCTGAGGATCGAACCCATTGGCGGCCGGGATTGATCCTGGTTTGCCGTGCATGCTGTGACGGCTTCAAGCCGGGTCAGCGGGCTCCGCTTGAACCTGGGCGTCGCGGGCCTGTTGCAGCAGAGTGACCCATTCATTGGCGAAGCGGTGACAGTCCCCCGGCCAGCGCGCAGTCAGTAGATTGCGGTCGCGAACCACAAAGCCGCGCTCGGGGTGCTGCGCCGAATCCCGGCGTGGCAGCCAGGGCCCGGAAAGAAAATCCGCCGGGCTGGCCAGTGCCTGCTTGATCTCTTGCTCGACGCTGTGGTCGTAGGTGCGGTAATAGCGCCCCAGCCACGGCGCGGTGACGATCCAGGCCGCCAGCTCCATGGGCCCGGCGAGCAGGGCGGTGACCTTGCGCCCGTAGAGCACCGAGCGCCCGCTTTCCGGGTCGATGCAGCGGGCCAGCGCGAGAGGGCCATGACACACCGCGGCCACGGGCTTGTCGGCCTTGAAGAACGCCAGAATGATGCGCCTCACATCCGCGGACTCCAGCAGGCTGCGCATGCCCCGGGCATGCCCGCCCGGAATCAGCAGGCCCTCGAAGGCCTGCGGATCGACGTCGGCATAGTCCAGGGGGCTGAGAAACTCCGGGTCGCGGGTCATGCTGTGGTAGTGCTCAAGGTCGGCGGCCGGGGTCATCAACAGCGGATTGAGCGGGCCGAAGCCCAGGCTCACCAGGCGCGAGTCGGCGTAGGCCGGGAACCCCAGGGGCGTGGCGAATTGCGCGTCAAAGCCCGCGTCCCTGGCGGCCTGCCAGGGCAGGCTGCTTTCAGTGGGATCGTAGTCGGCGTGGGGCAGCAGGATCAGGATCATGGCGCGCGCTCGCAGCACAAAGGGTGCGCTGCAGATTAGCAGCCCCTGGCGTGCGCGCAGGCGCTCATGGCACGCCGCTGTCGCCGCGTGTCATGGCTGTCCACTTGGCCGCTCATTTGGCCGCTCACTTGGCTGCGGCGGCCCGGGTGCGCTCGATGTCCTGCACCAGGCCGTCGATGCGTTGCAGCTGCTCGCGGTTGTCGTGATCCCAGGGGTGGAAGCCCGGCTTGAAGAATTGCAGCCAGGGCAGGGCGATGCGCGGGAACACGCCCTTGGGACCGTAGAGGTACTTGAGCACCTGCCACAGGCCGCGCCAGTGGCCACCGCGACGGCGGTCGGCGATGAGCATGCGCACATGGAAGTCGAACACCACCAGCCAGAAGGTCAGGGTGGTGAAGAGCATGCTCCCGGTGCGGATCAGGTAGCGCTTGGGCCCGGGCTTGAGCACGCTGTTAAAGACATCGTAGGACACCGATTTGTGTTCGGTTTCCTCCAGGGCGTGCCACAGCCACATCTGCCGATAGCCCGCCACCGAATCGCCGAAGCGACTGGGGTCGCGCAGTAGCAGGTCGGCAAGGATCGCCGTGTAGTGTTCCAGGGCCACGGTGATGGCCAGGTTGAAGGCTGCAGGGAAGTGTTTTTTCTGGAAGTCGAGGATCATCCGCAGCCGTCGATCCAGCAAATGGGCCGGCAGCCCGGCGTCCTGCAGCAAGTCGTTGTAGCGCACGTGCTCGCGGCTGTGCATGGCTTCCTGGCCAATGAACCCCTGGATCTCGCGCTTGAGCTCGGGGTCGTGAATCTGCTCGCGGTAATGGCGCACGCTGTCCATGAAGAACAGCTCGCCGGCAGGAAACAGCAGGGACAGGGCATTGAAGAAGTGGCTCACGTGGCTGCCTTGTTCGTGCCAGTCGCAGGCACGTTCGGCAGGCAGTTCGACCTTGATGTCGCGGCGGATGGGCAGCATGGCTGGCGCTCCTCTAGACATGAAATGGGTACGCGGCGCTACAGGCCGCGCTCATCCTGGGCCTCGTAGACTGCCGGCCGTTCCTGGCCCGGCTTGGGCGCCATGCGCCGGCTGATCCACACCACCAGGGCCTGATAGGCGCCGGGCAGCAGGCGCACAAACAGATCGAGGAAGTGCGCGTCGCGGCCGATCAGCACCCGGCGCTTGTTCTTGCGCACCCCAAGCAGGATCACTTTGGCGGCGGTTTCGGCGCTGGTGATGAAGAGCTTTTCGAAGTCGTCCCGGGCCTGCTGTTCGTTGTCGATCAGGAACCCCTTGACGTTGTCGCTGATGCGGCTGGTGCGGGCGATGTCGGTGCGGATGCCGCCCGGGTGCACGCAGGTGGCGGAGACGCCGTTGCCTTGCAGGTCCAGCTCCTGGCGCAGGGACTCGGTAAAGCCGCGTACGGCGAACTTGGTGGCGTTGTAGCCGCTCATGCCCGGTTGGGAGAACAGGCCGAAGACGCTGGAGGTGTTGATGATATGGCCGTCGCCGGATTGCTTGAGGTAGGGCAGGAAGGCCTGGGTGCCGTGGACCACGCCCCAGAAATTGACGTCGACGATCCACTCCAGGTCCGCCAGGCTCGAACCTTCCACGGTGCTGGACAGGGCCACGCCGGCATTGTTGAAGATCAGGTTGATCTGCCCGTGTTCGGTGGCGCTGGCGGCGGCCCAGGCGAACATGGCCTGGCGGTCGCCGACGTCCAGTTCCTGGCTGCTGATGCGCAATGGCAGCAAGGTTGCGGCCTTGGCCTGGGCCACGGTCTGCGCCAGCCCCTGGGGGTTCTTGTCGGCCAGCGCCAGGTGGCAACCCTCACGAGCCAGGGCAATGGCCAGGGCCCGGCCCATGCCGGAGGCGGCGCCGGTGATGGCCGCGACTTTACCGTTAAAATTTTTCATCGATGGCGGCCTCTTGCAGGTTCAACGGGCGCGCTGCGGCCGGCGTGGCGGCAGTCCCGGGATGGAGCAGGTGAGTGGTCAGGTAGTCCTGGAGCTGGAAGTGCTGCACGGTCTTCCTGAAGCTCCAGGTAGAGCCGGGCCAGAGGGTGGTGTTCTGGCCGCTGCGGGGGTCCAGGTACCAGCTGCGGCAACCGCCGGTGGACCAGATGGCCCCGGCCAGGCGTTGTTGCAGGCGCTGGTTGTACTGGCTCTCGACCTGGGGCTTGACCTCCAGGCTGGCGATGCCGTTCAGGCGCATCCGCTCCAGGGCCTTGAGGATGTAGTCCACCTGAGCCTCGATCATCAGGATCATCGAGTTGTGCCCAAGACCGGTGTTGGGGCCGACGATCATGAACAAGTTGGGAAAGCCCGGCAGGCAGGTGCCGAGGTAGGCATGGGCACCCCCGGACCAGGCGTCCATCAGGTCCTGGCCCCGACGGCCGAAGAGCAGGCCCTGGGGAATCGGGTCGGTGGCCTGGAAGCCGGTGCCGAAGATGATGCAGTCCACCGGATGTCGAGTGCCGTCGGCGGTGATCACGGCATCGCTGTCGATGCGCTGGATGGCATCGCTGATGACCCCCACATTGCCCCGGGACAGGGCCGGGTAGTAGTCGTTGGAAATCAGGATGCGCTTGCAGCCGATGGTGTAGTCGGGCGTCAGGCGTTGGCGCAGCAGCGGATCGGTGACTTGCTTGCGCAGGTGCCGCAGGGCCACGCGCTGCACCACTTTCATCAGCTTCGGCCGACGGGCGAAGGCGATCACCCGGCTTTCCAGGGCCCAGTACAGCGCTGAGCGCACCAGCCGCTGGGTGAAGGGCAGGTGCTTGAAGGCCCAGCGTTCCGCCGCGCTGAGTTCGCGGTCGGGTTTGGGCATGATCCACGGCGGGGTGCGCTGGAAGAGCTTGAGCTGAGCCACCCGGGGAGCGATTTTCGGGACGAACTGGATGGCACTGGCGCCGGTGCCGATCACCGCCACGCGCTTGCCTTGCAGGGAGTAGCGATGGTCCCACTGCTGGGAGTGGAAGCGCTTGCCGGTGAAGGTTTCCAGGCCGGGAATCTGCGGGATCGCCGGACGCGACAGGCCGCCCATGCCGGACACCAGCACGCGTGCGCTGACCTTGCGGCCATTGCCGAACCTCAGTTGCCAACGCTCTGAAGCCTCATCGAAGACGGCCTGTTCCAGGCCCATGTTGAAGTGCAGAAAGGGCGCCAGGGCGAAGTCCCTGGCGCAGTTCTCCAGGTACTCGCGGATTTCCGCCTGGGGCGCGAACTGCCGGGTCCAGTTCGGGTTGGGCGCGAAGGAAAAGGAGTAAACGTGGGATTGCACGTCGCAGGCGCAGCCGGGGTAGTGATTGTCGCGCCAGGTGCCCCCCAGGGACGCGGCTTGTTCGGCGACCAGGAAGTCTTGCAGCCCGGCTTGCTTGAGCTTGATCGCCATGCACAGCCCGGCGAAGCCGGCGCCGATGATGGCGATGTCAACGACCTCGGGGTCGTTGGGTGGCGAGTACGCATTCATGGTGTGTACCTCGATTGTGGTGACGCTTGGGGTGACTTTCGTCGGTGAGTGAAATCTCAGGATTGCACAATTTAAAATAATGTTTTAAAAATTAATTTAAATAAATCACCTGAAAAAGTCACCTGCGCCATTCGCTTGTGGATCTTGCAGGGCTCATCCGGACCTGGGATGAGACGCCACAGGCGGTACCGGGCCAAGGCGACAGCCACTGCTGCGGATCATCCTGATCCTGCAGCGCGGCGCAGGGAAGCTGAGGGGACGGGTTATGGAGTGGCTGGTAGCGGCGGCGGTATTCCTGGCGGTCAGCGCGGTGCTCTGGGGGGTGAGCTTGCGCATCAACCGCAGGATTGAACGTCAGGTCCCGATCAACGGGCGCTTTCTCGAAGTCGGCGGTGAACGCCTGCATTACACCGACGAGGGACGCGGCCCGGCACTGCTGATGATCCATGGCCTGTCCGGCTGTGGTCGCAACCTGACCCACTCCCTGGCGCCGCAACTGCGCGAGCGGTTCCGGGTGATCACCCTCGACCGCCCCGGCTCAGGCTATTCCACTCGGGCCCGAGGGGCGGCGGCGGACCTGCCGGCCCAGGCCAGTCTGGTGGCCAAGTTCATTCGCACCCTGGACCTGGGCCAGCCGCTGGTACTTGGGCATTCCCTGGGCGGCGCGGTGGCCCTGTCTTTGGCGCTGGATCATCCGCAGTCGGTGTCCGGGCTGATCCTGGTGGCGCCCCTGACCCATCCGCAACGCATGCTGCCCTGGGTGTTCCTGTCCCTGGGAGTGCGTCCGGCCTTCCTGCGTCGCTGGATGTCCCTGACCCTGGCGGCGCCCATGGCGATGCTCGGCCGTCGTGGCCTGGTGCAGGCGATATTCGCGCCGGACCCGGTGCCCGAGGACTTCGCCGAGCGTGGCGGCGGCTTGCTGGGTATGCGTTCGGACAACTTCTATAACGCCTCCAGCGAGATCGCTGTGGTCAATCGCGCCTTGCCGGGCATGGTCAAGCACTACCCGAGCCTGAAGCTGCCGGTAGGCCTGATCTATGGTTCGGCGGACTCGATACTCAATTACCGCCGGCATGGCGAGGCCATGGTGGGCAAGGTGCCGGGGCTGCAGCTTGAGATCGTTCAAGGTCGGGGGCACATGCTGCCCATCAGCGCCGTCGAGCGGGTGGTGGCCATGGTCGAGCACATTGCTTCCCAGGCTGCACCGCAGCGCAGCGCCAGCGTGCTGCACCCGCCGTTCGCGGCATCACGAGCAGGCTAGGGGCGTTGTGGGGGGCGATTTAGATCGTCGCGCAACGACTCTGGCAGCAGCTGTAAACGCTTCACGGGCGACATTCAAAACAAGCCGAGAAAATAGTTGACGAGCTAACGAACCCGAGCTATTTTTTTAAAAAAATGTTTTGAATGTTTTTTTTGAAAGTGCAATTGAGCGATTAAAATAATGAAAATAACGCCATTTCACGCTTTTGTTTTTTCATCCGTTCACGCTCCGTACAGCGCCATCGCGCTGTCCTTTATAGCATCCCTGCCGACTGCCATCCTGCGGAGGCTGCCATGACTGTTTCCGTGGCGGCACCCGGCGTCTGGACCGATGGCAAGCGTCACCTCTGGTGGCTGGGCACCTTGCCGATGATCACCCCTTTGCTGGCCGGCCTGTTCGCACTGACCACCGGTGTCCAGGTGTTCTGGTGGAGCGGGGTGGTGGTGATCTTCGGCCTGATTCCGCTGATCGACGGCCTGCTCGGAGAGGACGCCAGCAACCCGCCGGAATCCGCGGTTCCCGATCTGGAAAAACAACCCTACTACCGCTTTATCGTCTACAGCTGCGCCGTGCTCTCGGTGGTGTCCCTGATATTCACCGCCTGGATGGCCATCCGGGGTGTCGACTGGATCATGGCCGGTGGCTTGTTGCAGCTTAGTGAACAGCTGCACCTGCAGGGCAGCCTGGCGAGTTTCGCGGCCTTCCTTACCGAACGTACGCAACTGCATGGCAGCGTCGGCTGGTTCACTTACCTGGGCATGGCCATGTCCACTGGTGCAGCCACCGGCATCGCCATCAACATCGCCCATGAGCTGGGGCACAAGAATCGCGGGATGTCCAAGTTCCTGGCCAAGCTGGCCCTGGCCTCCACCTTCTATGGGCACTTCTTCGTCGAGCACAACCGTGGTCACCACGTTCGCGTGGCGACCCCTGAAGATCCTGCCAGCTCCCGTCTTGGCGAATCCTTCTGGAGCTTCCTGCCGCGCACCGTGTGGTTCAGCCTGCGTTCGGCCTGGCACCTGGAAAGCGAGCGTCTGCACAAGCTCGGGCTGCCGACCCTGCACTGGAAGAACGGCGTGCTCAGTGCCTGGCTGTACAGCGTGGTGCTCTGGGGTGGGCTGATTGCCTGGCTCGGCGCGGCGGTGATTCCCTTTCTGGTGATCCAGGGCATCTACGGTTTCTCCCTGCTGGAAGTGGTGAACTACGTCGAGCACTACGGCCTGCTGCGGCAGAAACAGCCCAATGGCCGCTACGAGCGCTGCTCGCCACGTCATTCCTGGAACAGCAACCGCATCGTCACCAACATCTTCCTGTTCCAGCTGCAGCGTCACTCCGACCACCATGCCAACCCGACCCGGTCGTACCAGGCCCTGCGCCACTTCGACGAGTCGCCGCAACTGCCCTACGGTTACGCCACCATGATCGTCTGGGCCTATGTGCCGGCGCTCTGGCGGCGGCTGATGGACCACCGGGTCCTGGCTCACTATTCGGGGAATGTGCGGTTGGCCAACCTGCACCCGGCCAAGCGCGTCGAACTGCTCAAGCGATACGGTTGCACCGACACCGATTCAGACACCGCTCTTTAGTTGTACCGCTCACCCCTTCAAGTGCCCGTGAACCGCCCGCGTTCGCCTGCCTGGAAGGGTGAGCCCCGCCACACAGAAGTCCTTAAGCACGTTGACCGACAACAACAATAAGCAACTGTAAGGAAGTCACGGATGTCTATTTCACCTTTGCTCGCTGCCCGTCTGTTCGTGGTCATGGTGGGTGTGTCGCTGATGGGCGCCGCCGAAGCGGCGCGCATCGAGCCGGCCAACGCCGAGTTCACCGCCAAGGGCCCCATCAGCTTCGCCAAGAGCATCATCAATGCCGACTGCACCATCCAGGTCAGTGGCAAGGTCAGCCCCGACGGCAGTTTCGCCAGTGTCGAGAAAGTCGACTTCAGCGGCGGCCTCAAGTGTGGCCAGGTGGAAGCCACGCACCTGCCCTGGAAGCTGATTGCCAAGGATGAAACCAGCGGCGCCATGTCCGGCATCCAGGTCACCGTGCACGCCCCCCTGGTGGGCGGCGATTGCGGGCCAAGCACCGCCGAAGGCAGTTGGAACAACCGCACCGGCAAGCTGGAGGCGGCCCAGGTCAGCCTCGAGGGCGGCTGCACCATCAAGACCGTATCGATCCAGATGCCGCCCACGTTCCGGGTTGCGCCCTGAGTCACAACAGATTCCATGGAGGGACGCTGATGAACTTGCGATCGAGTAGTCCGAAAGCACCGGCAGCTGAGGCCGGGTCGGTATCGCCATAGCGTGCTCCAGCACCGAATTCGGTCGAACTGGAGAGCCGATGGCGTCATCGACCCCCTGGCAAGGCTGATAACCCCCTGGCAACTGATCGTTGCCTAAATCTTGAGGAAAACAACAATGCAAAGCATCAAGACTCTGGTATCCGTAGCTTCTTTCGCCATCTGCATGGGCGCCGCGTCGATGGCCAGCGCTGCCACTATCGGACCTGCCACCAACTTCGGTAAGACCTTCTCGGCACCGGGCACCATCTCGGTATCCTCGCCGGCGTCGTTCGGCATTCCGGTGAACTGCAACATCAACTTCACCGGCACCGTGGCGGCTGACGGTTCCAATGCCTCGATCACTGGCGCCACCGTTGGCGGCAGCAACTCGCTGTGCGGCGTACCGGTTCTGCTGAACCTGCCTTGGACCCTGACCGCCTCCAGCGTGAGCGCCGGCACAGTGACCGGGGTCAACTTCAAGATCCTCTCCAACTGCAGCAGCACTCCGGTGACCATCAACGCCACCTGGAACAACGCCACCAACACGCTGAGCATTCCTTCGGCACAAACCGTCGGCAGCTGCAAAATCACGGCACTGAGCGTCAACCCGAACCCAGCCTTCACCGTAACGCCATGAGGTTGATCTGACTTCAGCCTGTTGATCACTTGCTGAAAAAAACAGGCGCCTCGTCTGAGGCGCCTGTTGCAACACCCTGGATCGGTGGTGGCCGATCGCGGTCGATAATAATAAGGAGTGGGGCATGAATAATAAGAAACACAAGATCCAGGCCGCTATTGGCCTGGCGGTGCTGGGTGGCCTGATCGGTTCCGGGCCGGTGCAGGCGGGTGGTTTCTCTACTCCAACCTACGGTGCACCCGGCTGGGGTCGCGCTTTCGGTGGTGGTTCGCTGTTCAAGAATGATCCCAGTGCGGCCTTCAACAACCCGGCGGCCATGGCGTTCATCGATCAGAACGTGGCACAGATGACCGTGGATTACGCGCGGATCAAGATGAAGTTCAAAGGCAACGTCAACGACTATCAGGGGAATCCGGCCTCTATCACTCCCGTGGATGACGCGGGCGCTCCCAGCGGCGCGGCGATGCCCCTGACCGGGGATGGCGGGGAGGGTGGTTTCACCGCCTGGCTGCCCACCGGTTTCATGGTGATGCCGATCAACGATCGCTTTGCCTTTGGCCTTAGCCAGGTCGTGCCCTTGGGCATGCGCAGCACCTGGGACGAAGGCTGGAAAGGTCGTGACTTCGCCGTGGATACCAAGATTGAGACTGTCGGCCTGACCGGGGCCCTGTCGTTCAAGGTCCGTGAGGACTTCTCCATCGGTGCCGGGGTCATCGTGCAGCACAGCAAGGGCTTCGTCAGCCAGAACCTCAACGTCAGTGGTTCGGCGGGCATGTCGGTGCTTCCTGGAGCGCCCTCGGGCATTGGCTCCAACCTGATGCGGGTCAAGGTCGATAACACCTCGGTCGGCTGGTTCACCGGCATCACCTGGAAACCCACCGAGCAGGACACCCTGGGCCTGAACTATCACGCCAAGATCAAGAACAAGATGGAGGGCAAGTACAACATTCGTGCCGACGCCCTGGGCCGCAACTTCATGACCCAGCCGGCCGGTCCCAACGGTGAAACCCTGACCGAACTGGCCTATCCCGGCCTCAAGCTCAACCCCGATGGTGCCAACGCCAGCACCCAGCTGGACATTCCGGCCACCGCCGGCCTGGACTGGGTCCACGTGTTCAACGATCGCTTCGCCATGGGCGCCAGTCTGCTCTGGACCCAATGGTCGTCGTTCAAGGACCTGACACTGAAGTCCGATGGCAACACCCTGGTGGCGATTCCTTACAACTACAAGGACTCGATGATGTACTCCCTGGGGGGCGACTATCGCTTCACCGATGAGTTGACCCTGCGCGCCGGTGTGGCCTTCGACCAGACCCCGACTCGCAATTCGACCCGTGACCCACGGATTCCGGATAACGATCGCTGGTTCACTTCCATCGGTTTTGGCTACGACATCAAGGCCATTCCCGGGCTGACCATCGACGGAGCCTATTCCCGGCAGTTCGTCAAAGAGGCCAAGCTCAAGACTGTCAACGTTGATCGTCTCGGCGGTTCCACCATCGACGGCAAAGTCGACTCCAAGGGCGAAGTGGTGAGTCTCTCCGCGACCTATCACTTCTGAGGCCTGGCGTTTCATCCGTGTCTTGAGATAACGGCAGTACAAAGGGATTGTGCTACTGCCGTTGGCTGGACGGGTCACCTCAAGACCCGTCTCGACCTGCCTTCTTTTCCAACCCTTGGCTGACATCGTTCAGCCGCTATGCGTTGCCGAAAGCACTCAAAACAATATTTAAAAATAAAATTTGAAACATGCTTCTTTCCTTTGTAGGGTGATCTTCGAGGGGCCGGCACAACGCCCGGGCTCCCAGTGGTTGTCTCGTTAGAACAAGAGAGGTATTCCATGATTGTCTGGTTATTGGTGGGACTCGCCGCAGCCTGTGCACTGGCCTATCGCCAGGCCGCCGCGGCCCTGTGGCTGGGCAGCGGCCTGGTATGGCTGGCGGCAGGTTATCTGTTCAATCTGGTGGGCACCCTGGGACTGACCCTCGGCGTGCTGCTGGTGCTGGCGCCGGCCGCGCTGCTGAGCATCAAGCCCCTGCGCCGTGCCTTGCTCACCCGCAGGGCCCTGGCCATGTTTCGCAAGATCATGCCGGCCATGTCCGACACCGAGCGCGCCGCCATCGAGTCCGGCACGGTCTGGTGGGACGCCGAGCTGTTCAGCGGCAAGCCCGACTGGCCACGCCTGCTGCAGGCTGCCCCGGCCAGCCTGAGCGCCGAAGAGCAGGCGTTCATGGACAACGAAGTGGAAACCCTGTGCGACATGGCCAACGACTGGGAAACCACCCAGATCTGGCAGGACCTGTCGCCCAAGGCCTGGCAATACACCAAGGACGCGGGTTTCCTGGGGATGATCATTCCCAAGCAATACGGCGGCAAAGGCTTCTCCCACTACGCTCACTCCCAAGTGGTGATGAAACTCTCCACCCGCTGCTCGGCGGCGGCGATCTCGGTGATGGTGCCCAACTCCCTGGGCCCGGCCGAGCTGCTGCTGCACTACGGCACCGAGGCCCAGCGCCAGCATTACCTGCCGCGCCTGGCCCGGGGCGAAGACATTCCCTGCTTTGCCCTGACCAGCCCCTATGCCGGTTCCGACGCCGGGGCGATTCCCGATGTCGGGGTGGTCTGCAAGGGCCAGTTCGAAGGCCAGGAAGTACTGGGCTTTCGTGTCACCTGGGACAAGCGCTACATCACCCTGGGGCCCATCGCCACCGTGCTGGGGCTGGCCTTTCGCGCCGAAGACCCGGACGGTCTGCTGGGCGGCAAAGGCAGCCTGGGGATTACCTGCGCACTGATTCCCACCACTCACCCGGGGGTCAATACCGGGCGTCGTCACTGGCCGTTGAACGCGGTGTTCCAGAACGGTCCGACCACCGGCAAGGATGTGTTCATTCCCCTGGAGTGGGTGATCGGCGGTGGCGATCAAGTGGGCAACGGCTGGCGCATGCTGATGGAGTGTCTGGCGGCCGGACGGGCGATTTCCCTGCCGTCGGCCAACGTCGGCCTGGGCAAGGTGGCGGTGCGCGGCACCACGGCGTATGCGGCGATGCGCAAGCAGTTCGGCCTGCCCATCGGCAAGTTCGAAGGCGTTCAGGCGCCTCTGGCGCGCATGGCCGGGCATCTGTATGCCTGCGATGCGGTGCGCAAGGTCTCAGTGGCGTCCCTGGATGCCGGCGAGAAGCCTTCGGTGATCTCGGCGATTGCCAAATACCACGTCACCGAACGCGCCCGGGCCATCGTCAACGACGGCATGGACATCGTTGCCGGCAAGGGCATCTGCATGGGGCCCAACAACTTCCTGGCCCGGGCCTACCAGCAAAGCCCGATCGCCATCACCGTGGAAGGCGCGAACATCATGACCCGCTGCCTGATCATCTACGGCCAGGGGCTGATCCGTTGCCATCCTTATGTGTTCCGTGAAATGGAAGCCGCCCGCGACGGTGGACGCAAAGGCCTGGAAGCGTTCGACAGCGCCATGTTCGGCCATATCAGCTTTGTCTGCGCCAACACCGTGCGTGCCGCGGTGCATGCGCTGACCGGCGGACGCCTGATCAAGGCCCCGGCCAATACCGACAAGGCCCTGGCCGCCTATTACCGGCAGATCCAGCGTCTGTCGGTGGTGCTGGCCCTGGCTTCAGACATTTCCATGGGCGTGCTGGGCGGTGCCCTCAAGCGCAAGGAAAGCATCACCGGACGCCTGGGAGACATTCTTTCCCAGCTGTACATCCTGTCCTGCGTGTTGAAGCGCTTCGAAGACGATGGCCGGCCCCAGGCCGATCTGCCGCTGGTGCATTGGGCGGCCCAGGACTCCCTGCTGCGGGCCCATGAAGCCCTGGCCGAGGTCCTGGACAACTATCCGTCCAGAGCGGCTGCGCGAATTATTCGTGGCCTGAGCTTCCCCCTGGGCATTCCCCAGCACAAACCCAGCGATCGCTTGCTGGCCGAGGTGGCCGAGCTGGTGCAAACCCCGGGCGCAACCCGCGACCGCCTGCTGGCCGACTCCTACATCCCGCAGCCGGATATCGACAAGCTGGCCTACGGCGAACTGGCGTTCCGCCTGCAACCGCAAGTGGAGCTGATCGAGGCCCGGCTCAAGCCGGCGATCAAGCAGGGCGCCCTGGCGCCGTTGCCGATCTCCCGCGAGGCCTTCGTCATCTGGCGGGTCAAGGCCCTGGAGCAGCAGTTGATCAGTCAGGAGGAGGACGAACTGCTGGGCCGCTATGTGGAGTACGGCGATCACGCGATTCAGGTCGACGACTTCCCCCAGGACTTCGGTCTGCTGGAAGCCCTGCAACAGCGTCAGGCGCACTTCGAGCAAAGCGCCAAGCCGGCCTCGCGCAAACGCGCCGCCAGCAGCGAAGACGCGGTGGTGGCCAGCGATTCGGCCTATTGACCCTCTACTGGATTGGATCGGGATCTCTTTATGTCTGACGGTTATCTTTCATTCGTCAATTCCGGGTGGGGCCGCTGGCTGGCCCAGCGCGCCGGCCTGCCACAACCGGTACCGCTGCAACGGCACCGCGAGGGGCAGGGCGGCAACCTGATCAACCCGGTGGTCCTCGCCGCGGCGCCCGAGGGGCGCCTTCTGGGCGAGCTGCAACGGATCTTCGCCGCCACCGACACCGTGGCGGCCCAGGCCGCAAGCATCAACGCGCCCTCGACCGTGAAGGTCCAGGGCCTGGTCTTCGACGCCAGTGGGCTGGCGGATATCGCCCAGCTCGATGAGCTGTACCGCTTCTTCCACGCCAATGTCCGGCGCCTGAGTGCCCATGGTCGGGTGCTGGTGCTGGGCACGCCGCCGGAGCATTGCAAGGCGCTGGCCCAGGCCGTGGCGCAGCGGGCCCTGGAGGGTTTCGTGCGGTCCCTGGGCAAGGAGTTGCGCCGGGCCATTACCGCGCAACTGTTGTATGTCGAGCCCGGTGCCGAAGGTGAGCTGGACAGCAGCCTGCGGTTTTTCCTGTCCCGGCGTTCGGCCTATGTCTCGGGTCAGGTGGTGCGCATCGGCGAGCCGGTGGATGTGCCCCGGCACATCGACTGGGCCCAGCCACTGGAGGGCCGGCGGGCCCTGGTCACGGGGGCCTGTCGCGGCATCGGCCTGGCCATTGCCCAGGTCCTGGCCCGGGAAGGCGCCCAGGTGGTGTGCCTGGACATTCCCCAGGTCGAGGCCGAGTTGCAGCAGGCGGCAGCGGGCCTCAAGGGCAGCGCCCTGGCCCTGGACATCACCGCTTCCGGTGCCGGGCAGCGGCTGCTGGAGTTCGTCGGTGAGCACGGCGCCTTCGATATCGTCGTGCACAACGCCGGCATCACCCAGGACAAGACCCTGGCGAAGATGACTGAAGCCGCTTGGCGCAAGGTCATGGCCGTCAACCTGGAAGCACCGCTGCTACTGAGTCAGGTGCTGCTGGAGGGCCAGGGCCTGAACCCGGGGGGACGGATCGTCTGCGTCTCGTCGATTTCCGGGATCGCCGGCAACCTCGGGCAGAGCAACTACGCCACTTCCAAGGCCGGGGTCATCGGTCTGGTGGAGAGTCTGGGGCCACTGGCGGCGCGTCAGCAGATCACGGTCAACGCGGTGGCACCGGGCTTTATCGAAACCCAGATGACCGCGAAGATCCCGCTGCTGATTCGCGAGGCCGGACGGCGCATGAACTCCATGTCCCAGGGCGGTCAGGCCGTGGATGTGGCGCAAACCATCGCCTGGCTGGCCCATCCGGCCTCCGGCGGGATCAATGGACAGGTGGTCCGCGTCTGCGGGCAAAGCCTGCTGGGAGCCTGAAGCATGAATAGCGACTGCGCCATTCGCATCATCGAACCGCCTCCGTCCCGGGGGCAGTTGCTGTACGACGGCATCCGCAGCCTGCGCAAGCCCAAACTGGACGCCGCCCCCAAGCTGCCCAGCGAGCGTCTGGTGCGCCCGGCAGTGGAACTTGAGGCCACGGAAATCGCCCGTTATGCCCAGGCTTGCGGTTTTCGCCGGGAGCACGGAGTGCCGCTGGCCTTTCCTCATACCCTGGCTTTCCCGTTGCATTTGTTGCTGCTGACCCACCCGACGTTTCCCTATCCGGCCAGCGGCATGGTCCACCTGGCCAACCGTATCCGTCAGTACCAGAAACTGGAGGAGGGGCAGGCCCTGCGCCTGGAGGTGTTTGCCGAGCGTTGGCTGGCCCATCCCAAGGGCCAGGCCCTGTCGATTGCCACCCGGGCCCACAGCGGTGGCAGCCTGGTCTGGGAAAGCGACAGCCTGTATCTGCGCCGTGGCGTCAGTGCGCCCATCGGTGAACCCTGGCAAGGCTCGCTGCCGCTGGATGAACAAGCCCTGGTGCGCACTCAGCGCTGGAGTCTTGGAGGGGACCTGGGGCGGCGCTTTGCCCAGGTCAGCGGAGATTTCAATCCGATCCACACCTCCTGGCTCGGCGCCCGGCTGTTCGGTTTCCGTCGACCCATCGCCCACGGCATGTGGACCCTGGGCCGGGCACTGGCCGCGCAGCAACCGCCCCATCCATTGGCGGCGGCCCAGCTGGACTGCGAGTTCAAGCTGCCGATCTTCCTGCCGGCGGCGGTGACCCTGTGGAACCGTCTGCCCGACGGTCCGCGCCATGAGTTCGAAGTGCGCAATAACCCGGGGGACAAACCCCATATGCGCGGCCTATTTATCTGGGGAGCTGGGCAATGACTGAGTACAGTTTCAATCCGGCGCCGGTGCGCCGGGTAGCGATCATTGGCGGCAACCGCATCCCGTTTGCCCGTTCCAACACGGCGTACGCCCATGACAGTAACCAGGACCTGCTGGTGGCGGCGCTGCAAGGGCTGGTGGATCGCTTCGGCCTGTCGGGCCAGCGCCTGGGGGAGTTCGCGGCGGGGGCGGTGATCAAGCATTCCCGGGACTTCAACCTGGCCCGGGAAAGCCTGCTGTCCACCACCTTGTCGCCGCAGACGCCGGCCTACGACGTGCAGCAGGCTTGCGGCACCGGCCTTGAAGCGGCGCTGCTGGTAGCCAACAAGATCGCCCTGGGGCAGATCGAAGTGGGCATTGCCGGCGGTGCCGACACCACCTCCGATGCGCCCATCGGCATCAACGAAGGCCTGCGGCGTACCTTGCTCCAGGCCAATCGCGCCAAGGGCACCGGCAACAAGTTGCGCAGCCTGCTCAAGGTGCGTCCGGGGATGTTCTTCAAGCCGCTGCTGCCACGCAACGGCGAGCCGCGCACCGGGCTGTCCATGGGCGAGCACTGTGAAGAAATGGCCAAGCGCTGGCAGATCAAGCGCCTGGCCCAGGATGAACTGGCCCTCACCAGCCACCAGCAGTTGAATGCGGCGTACCAGCGCGGCTTTTTCGACGACCTGATGACCCCGTACCGGGGCCAGGCGCGGGACAACAACCTGCGGGCCGATGCCAGCCTGGAGAAACTCGCCGGCCTGGCCCCGGCCTACGACCGCCACAACGGCACCCTGACCGCCGGCAACTCGACGCCGCTCACCGACGGTGCCTCGGTGGTGCTGCTGGCCAGCGAAGACTGGGCCGCCGCGAACAATCTGCCGGTGCTGGCCTACCTGCGGACCGGGGAAACCGCCGCGGTGAACTTCGTCGATGGCACGGAAGGGCTGTTGATGGCCCCGGCCTACGCGGTGCCGCGCATGCTGGCCCGGGAAGGCCTGGGCCTGGGGGATTTTGACTTCTACGAGATTCACGAGGCTTTCGCCGCCCAGGTGCTGTGCACCCTCAAGGCCTGGGAAGACCCCGACTACTGCAAGGACAAACTCGGCCTCGACGGCGCCCTGGGCAGCATCGATCGCAGCAAGCTCAACGTCAACGGCGGTTCCCTGGGCTGCGGGCATCCCTTTGCTGCCACCGGTGGGCGGCTGTTGGCCACACTGGCCAAGGCGATCCACCAGCGCGGTTCCGGCCGCGGGCTGATTTCCGTCTGTGCAGCAGGCGGGCTGGGTATCACCGCCATCGTCGAAAAATAAAATAACAAGGAGACTGCCAATGAGTGTCGTGAGCCTGCAACCCGCCGAGCGTATCTGGCTGAACGCTTACCTGCCGGGTGTGCCCAGCGATATCGAAGCCGACATCGACCGTTACCCGTCGCTGCGGGAAGTGTTCCTCGAACACGTGGAAAAGTACCGTCAGCGGGTGGCCTATGTGAGCATCGGCACAGAGATGGGCTACGACCTCTGGGAAAAGCGCGTATTCGCCTTTGCCGCCTGGCTGCAATCCAAAGG
>NZ_MOAK01000092.1:236972-243016 GCF_003732485.1 Pseudomonas protegens | reverse complement strand
TCTGCCTGTTCGGCACCTTGTTGGTGGGGGCGGTGGTGGTCAACGTCAATCCGCTGTACACCGCTCACGAACTGCGGCACCTGCTCAAGGACAGCGGCGCCGAAACCGTGGTGATCTTCGAGAACTTCGCCCATACCCTGGAACAGGCGATGCCCGGCAGCCAGTTGAAGAACGTGGTGGTGGCCGCCATTGGCGACCTGCTGGGCACCTTCAAGGGCGCGGCCTTGAACTTCGCCCTGCGTCATGTGCAGAAGCAGGTGCCGACATTCAACCTGCCGGGGGCCATCCGCTTCCCGGCGATGATGAAGCTGGCCGCCGGGCGGGAGCATCGTCCGGTGGACCTGAAGCAGGACGACATTGCCTTCCTGCAATACACCGGCGGCACCACCGGCGATGCCAAGGGCGCCATGCTCACCCACCGCAACATCCTCGCCAACTTGATGCAGGCCAAGGCCTGGGTCGGCGACCAGTTGGACGAGAACCAGCAGGAAACCAATGTCACCTTGCTGCCGCTGTACCACGTGCTGTCGCTGACGGTGAACTGCCTGATGTTCATGTGCCTGGGCGGGCGCAACATCCTGATCGCCAACCCCCGGGACGTGAAGCGGGTGCAGATGATCCTGCGCAAGGAAAAGTTCAGCGGCATCGTCGGGGTCAACACCTTGTTCAACGGCTTGCTGGAGAACGAAGAGTTTCGTGGCCGGGACTTCTCCGACCTGAAGCTGGCCATCGCCGGCGGCATGGCCACCCATACCGCCGTGGCCCGGCGCTGGAAGGAAGTCACCGGGGTGCCGATCATCGAAGGCTACGGCCTGACCGAGTGCTCGCCGGTGGTGAGCATCAGCCCCATCGACATTGCCCGTATGCGCGAGGGCGAGTTCACCGGGACCATCGGCGTGCCACTGCCTTCGACCTGGGTGCGGTTCGTGCGTGAGGATGGCGAACTGGCGGAGCTGGGCGAGGAGGGCGAGTTGCAGGTGCGTGGTCCCCAGGTGATGAAGGGCTACTGGCAGCGTCCGGAAGAAACCGCCAAGGTCCTGGACCATCATGGCTGGCTGTCCACCGGGGATATCGGGGTGATGAACGAGCAGGGCTTCATCCGCCTGGTGGACCGCAAGAAGGACATGATCCTGGTGTCCGGCTTCAACGTGTACCCCAACGAGATCGAAGATGTGGTGGCCCTGCATCCGGGCGTGGCGGAAGTGGCGGCGATCGGGGTCGAGGATGGGGTCACGGGGGAGAAAGTGAAGATCTTCGTGGTGCGCAAGGACCCGAACCTGACCCAGGACCAGTTGCTGGCCCACTGCCGGGAATACCTGACCGGCTACAAGGTGCCGCGGTATGTGGAATTTCGCACCGAGGAGTTGCCCAAGACCACCGTGGGCAAGGTCCTGCGCCGAGCCCTGCGCTGAGCCCCTGAATGGACGGCCGCGGCCGTTAGCGGCGACATGCCGGCGGTCTTCCTGTAGGAGCCGGCTTGCCGGCGAAGAGGCCGTTGGAGAGGGGGGGGGCTTGAGTGCGCCTTCGCTGGCAAGCCAGCTCCTACAGCAGTCAGACACACCCCGCAGCCCCCCGTAGGAGCCGGCTTGCCGGCGAAGAGGCCGTTGGAGAGGGGGGGGTCTTGAGTGCGCCTTCGCTGGCAAGCCAGCTCCTACGGTGGTGGTGTTAGTGATGTTGGTGTTTCACGGGGCGCCGGGGAGGCGCACCTGGCCCGGCTGCAGGCCGAACACTTCGATACCCTCCGCCGTCGATTGGCCGACGCTCACCGGCAGGCGTTGTGCCGGCTGATCGGCGCTCGTCCGATATTCCACGCTCATACCGTCTGCTGTGCGCTGGATCGCTGTCGGTGGGATGACGATTGCCTGGTCGTTGCGGTAGGTGATGATGGTCAATCGGGCGCTCATGCCCAGGCGCACACGCTGCAGTTGTTCGCGGCTCAGCGTGGGGATCGACAGGGTTACCGGGAACTGTGCGCTGGCGCCGCTGGCGTCGCCGGGCAGGGCCAGGCTGCTGACGATGTCCACCTGGCCATTGAGGCGTTCGCCATCAAAGCCGTCGCCGAGGATTTCCACGCTCTGGCCCGGGTGCAGCTGGTTGATATCCAGCTCCGAGACCTTGCTGACGATCTTCAGTTGCTCGATGTTGGCCAGGCCGAACAAGGCTTGGCCCTGGCCGACCTTGCTGCCGGTCTGCACCGGGCCCGAGGTCGCCGCCGAGGCCATCTGGGTCAGGTTGACGCCCGGCGCCGGCACCACGATGCCGGCAAACGGTGCGGTGACGTCCTTGCCCGCCAGCAGGGCGCGCAGGGCTTCGTACTTGACCGTGGCATTGGTCAGTTCCATTTCGGCAATCTGCCGGTATTCGCCCTTGCCCTGATCCAGGGCCTGTTGCAGCTCGCCCTGGGCCGCAGTCAGGTCCAGGCGCTGGGTCTGCAGTTGTTGGGTGAGGTCGTCCAGCTCGTTGCGGGGAATGATGCCCCGGGCAAACAGGCTCTGGCTTTCACTGAGCTTGCGCTCGGAATTGCTGACCGCCATCTGCGAGGAACGCAAGGTCCGCCGGGCGCGGGTGACCTGGGCGCTGTTGTTCCAGTCCTGCAGTTCCTGGACGCTGCGTCGGGCCTTGAGCTGGACCGACAAAGCCTCACGCAACTGGATCTCGATCAGGCTGGGGTCCATTTTCAGCAGGGTCTGGCCGGCTTCCACGCGCTGGCCCTGTTCCACCAGGTTGGCCAGGACATTGCCGTCGAACGGCGCGGTCAGGCTGATGGTGCGCTGGGGCTCGATCTTGCCCACCAGGCCGATCTGATGAATCAGCGGCGCGCTGCTGACCTCGATCCAGCGGCCCTTGTCGGCTGCCGTATCGGCCGGGGCGCGGTAACCGATCAGGGCCACGCCGGCCAACGCCAGCACCACCAGCGCCGCGCCCCCTTGCAGGTAGCGTTTGCGCGAGGTTTTCTGCTCAGTAGTCATTGAGCGCAATGTCCCAGGTCTCCAAGGTCATGCCCAGGGTCAGGTCCAGTTGGGTCTGGGCGTTGAGGTAGGCGATAAGTGCGTTGAGGCGGGCGTTTTCACTGGTGCGCAGGTCGCTTTCATAGCTCAGCACCTGAAAGTTGCTGGAGCGCCCGGCGCTGAGTTTTTCCCGTTCGATATCCAGTTTGCGCTTGGACAGCTCCACGGCGCGCTGGGCAATTTCGTACTGGCGCCAGCGGGTGCCCAGGTCGCGGACCACGTCATTGACACTGCGTTCCAGGGCCTGACGGGCATCGGCCAGGACCAGCGCCTGGTTTTCCACGTCGACCCGGGCATGGACTTCCGCCTGGCGGGTACTGAGGTCGCCAATGGGTATCTGCACCTGGACCCCGGCATAGCTGTCCCAGGTCCTGCCGGTGCCATTGCCGCCGTCGTTGTCGTAGCGGTTGCGCACCTGGTTGGCACCGGCCACCAGGGACACGTCCCAGCGGCCCTGGTCCTTGGCGATCACCAGGTTCAGATCGGCCTGCTGGCTGCCGAGCAAGGTCGCCAGGTAACTGGGTTGCTGGAGTTGGGCCAGGCGCAGGGCGTCCTGCTGGTCGATGCTGATCCTCGCGGCCTCCAGGCCGTCGCTGGCGCGAATGCGCGTGGACAGGTCCAGGGCCAGCAGCCGCAGCAGCGACAGGCGATTGATGTCCACCTGATTGCGCGCTTCTTCGACCCCCAGCTCCTGGCTGGCGATATCGGCTTCGGTCTGCACGATCTCGAACTCGGCCATGCGCCCGGCGGCGATCAGCGCCTTGTTCACCTGGAGCAGGGCATTGGCGCGCTTGAGGGCATCCTCGACGATCGCCAGCTGTTGCTGGGCCCGCAACAGCTCGCGGTAGGCGCCGATGATGTCGCTGATGGTCTGCGCGACGTTGGCCTTGAGGTTGAGGCGATAGGCCTGCTCGTTGATCCGCGCCAGGCGTAGCGGGGCGGTGGTCACATCCCAGCCGGCACCCTTGAGCAGGGGTTGGATAATCGCCAGGTCGAGGCCGTCGCGACGGTAGTAGCCGGCCCGATTGGCGTTGTTCAACTCCTGCCGCCAGGCCATGTTCAAGCGGGTGCCGTACTCCCCCAGCAGGCTGGAACTGGGCGTCAGCATGGCGTTGCGCACCCCGTCGTTGCTGCCCTTGTTGGCCTGGTAGGTGCCACTGAGCAGCAGCTTGGGATTGAAGGTGTCTTCCGAGACCCGCAGATCGAACTTCTGCGCCACGCGCTGCAAGTAGGCGCTGCGAATCCCGCGGTTGTTGCGCAGGCCCAGGTAGACCGCATCGGCGAGGGTCAGGTCGGTCTGCTGCTGGCTCAACAGGACGCCGCGTTCATAGCCGCTGTGCATGGTCGGGGCTGACGCCTGGCGGGCCACATTCATGTCCTGGGAGGCGGCGTGCCCCAAGGGGCCGATCAGCCACAGCAGCAACAGCCCGGCGCGTTGGCGATCATTCATCGCGCAGCGCCTCCACCGGTTGCAGGCGCGAGGCCGAGATGGCCGGGTACAGGCCGAAGAACAGGCCGATCAACAAGGTGCTGCCGATGCCCAGGGGCAAGGATGCAGAGGCCAGGGAAAACTGCCAGCCGGAGACCCGGGCATAGAGGTAGGCGGCGCTCATGCCCAGCACCGCTCCGGACAGGGCGCCGACCGCCGTCAGGGTCACCGCTTCGAGCAGGAACAGGTTGCGGATATCCCGGCGCCTGGCGCCCAGGGCCATGCGGATGCCGATCTCGCGACGCCGTTCCGAGACGTTCATCAGCATCACGTTCATCACCCCGACGCCGCCTCCCACCAGGGAGATGCCCCCCAGGGCCATCAGCAGGTAACCGAAGGTGCGACTTTGCCGGGTCATGCCGTCGATGATCTTCTGCGGTATCTGCACTTCCACGCCCCGTCCCGGTAGCTGTTTTTTCAGCGCATCGCCCAGGGCCGTGGCCAGTTGGTTCATGTCCTGGGAAGAGGTTGCGCGGGCAATCAGGTTGCTGATCTGCGCACTGGAGGAAATCCGCCGCATGCCCTCCAGGGGGACGAACAGGGATTCGTTGGTCTGCACCGGGATCAGCACGGCAGCGGGTTGCGGGTGCAGGATGCCGATCACCTGGAACAGGTAGTCGTTGATGCGGATTCTGTCGCCCAGGCGCAGCGGGTCATGGGGCTGGCTCAGGGCCTGGGCCACTTGCGCGCCCACCACCGCGTAGGTTTCGGCGGCGTCGAATTCCGAGAGGAAGCGTCCTTCCTGCAACTGCAGGCGCATGGCGTCGGTCAGTGCCGCGGTGCTGCCCACCAGGTTGGCGTTGGTGGTGCGTCCCTGGAACACCACCGGGCCGCTGAACAACGCCACGGGGGCGATGTGCAGCAGGTTGGGCAGGGCCTTGTACAGGGTGGCGATGTCCAGTACCGCCGGCATGGGCGTGCGCGCCCCCGAAGTGTCGGGGAACTGTACCGCCAGGGTGTCGGTGCCCATGTCCTGGAAAATCGCCGCGGCGTCTTCGGCGGCGTTATGGCCGATGTTGATCAGGGCTACCACCGATGAACTGCCGATGACGATCCCCAACAGAGCCAGGATCGAACGCTTGCCCAGGGTGCGCAGGCTGACGAAGGCTTCATGCAGCAACTGGCTGGCGCTTTGCTCGACCTTGAGGCTCATGCCGGGCAGACCTCCTGGACCACGCCGTTGGTGACCCGGATCTGCCGCTCCAGGCGTTGGGCAATGCCGGGGTCGTGGGTGACGATGATCAGGGTCACCTGGCGCTCGCGGTTCAGCGACAGCAGCAGGTCCATGATCTCCTGGGCGGTGTGGCTGTCGAGGTTGCCGGTGGGTTCGTCGGCGAGGATCACCGAGGGTTCGCCCACCAGGGCCCGGGCAATCGCCACCCGCTGGCGCTGGCCGCCGGAGAGGTCCGCCGGGCGGTGGTGAGCCCGTTGCCCCAGGCCCACCTGATCGAGCATGTGCTGGGCACGCTCCAGGGATTCACGCCGGGCCACGCCGCGGTAGCTCAGGGGCAGGGCGACATTGTCCAGGGCACTGAGGCGCGGCAGCA
>NZ_MOAK01000092.1:180381-236940 GCF_003732485.1 Pseudomonas protegens | reverse complement strand
AAGCTCTGGAAGACGAAGCCGATCTGCTGGTTGCGGATCGCCGCCAGCTGGTCGGGGCTGGCGCGGAAGATATCGTGACCGGCAAAGCGGTAGTCGCCGTTGTCGGGCAGGTCCAGCAGGCCGAGGATGTTGAGCAGGGTGCTCTTGCCGGAACCGGAGGCACCGAGAATGGCACAGCTTTCACCGGCTTCGATGGACAGGGAAACGTTCTTGAGAATATGGAGCGGTTGCTCCGCCAGCCGATAGCTCTTGCCTATGCCCTGCAGGGAGATAAAACCTGGGTCGATTATCGTCGCTGTCATCGCTTACCGCGCCGGATGGCTCGACTGAATGCTTGAACACTCCCACCGCGTACGGTTCGTGCAGCGGGGATTCAGGGGCAACGCCAAGCTCTGGTTTTATTTATTATTTTAAAAACTTTGTTTGAATAGTAACTGCGTTCATCCTGGTGCGCCAGCCGTCTGAACCGGGTAATTGCGGGCTTTTTTCGGCAAATTTCCGACAGGAACCCATGGGTCACAAAACGGCCTTGGGCCGCTGGGGACGTCCCTTGGACGCTTGCTTTTAGGGCTTCTCACGGGTATAAAAAATCAAATTTTTTTTTAAAACACTGTTCGAACGGTCAGTTTTTCATCCCAGCAAAGGTTAGTCCTCCATGGTCGCCAAGAAACTCAGTGCCCCCAATGTCACCAAGACCCGACTGCTGGAAGCGACCGAGGCATTGTTCATCAAGTACGGCTACGACGCCGTGCTGCTGCGTCAGATCACCGAGCGCGCCCAGGTCAACCTGGCGGCGGTGAACTATCACTTCGGCGACAAGGATTCGCTGATGAAAGCCCTGCTGATGCAGCGCCTGGGCCCCCTCAACGATCAGCGCCTGGAGCTGTTGGCCAAATGCGAAGAGCAGGCTCAGGGACCTCTGGATTGCGAGACCCTGCTCGGCGTGCTGTTCGCCCCGGCCATGGGCCTGGAGCGCAGTGATGCCAACGGCGGCGTGGAAGGCCGTTCGTTCATTCGTTTTCTTGGCCGGGTGTACAGCGACACCTCGCCCTTCATCCAGGAATACCTCAAGGAACACTACCAGCCGGTATTCGAGCGCTTCTTCAAGGCCTTTGCCCTGGCCCTGCCGGACCTGCCGCGCAACGAGCTGGGGGTGCGCCTGCAGTTTGCCCTCAAGGCGATTTCCGGGGTGATGGCCGGCACCGAGCTGCGCCTGCTGATGCAGGCCATGAGCCTGGGCCGTCCGGCCACTGACGCCGAAGTCATGGCCAAGCTGATCAGCCTGGTATCGGCGGCCATCCGTGCGCCGATGCAGGACCCGGATTCGGAACAGGCCCTGGAAAAGGTCCTCGACACCCAACGCCTGATCCGCCAGCACAGCCAATCCCTGGCGGGCTTGATTCCCGGCTGAACAGTCCGGTCATTCGACTGATCAATGATGACCGGGATCGCCACCGGCATCTGTTAGGTTCTGCTCCCGGCACCGGCTTTGGAGCACCCGACATGACTGCCTATCAACAGCACCTTTTGTCCGTCAACGGCATCGAACTCAGCGTCCAGGTGGCCGGTCCCGAGCAGGGGCGGCCGATCTGGCTGCTCCATGGTTTTCCAGAGTGCTGGTATTCCTGGCGCTATCAGGTGCCGGCCCTGGTGGCGGCCGGGTTTAGGGTGTTCGTGCCGGAGATGCGCGGCTATGGCCGCAGCTCCGCTCCCGAGGCCGTCGAGGCCTACGATCTGCTGACCCTGTGCGCCGATATCCAGCAGGCCATGGACGCCTTCGGCCACCAGCGGGTGTGCATGGTCGGCCATGACTGGGGTGCGCCCGTCGCTTGGCACCTGGCGCTGCTGGAACCCCAGCGAGTCGGCGCGCTGGTGACCCTGTCAGTGCCCTTTGCCGGGCGGCCGAAACGCCCGGCCAGCGAGATCATGCGCCAGGTGCATGGTGAGCATTTCAACTACATCCTCTATTTTCAGCAGCCAGGGGTTGCGGAAGCGGAGCTCGATGGCGACATCGACGCCAGCCTGCGGTTGTTCATGGGCAACGTCGGTGCGCTGCTGGTGCCGAAACCGGCCGATGCGCGGCTGTTTGACGGGGTCACGGTGCCGGACGGGCTGCCTGCCTGGTGTTCCGAGCAAGCGTTCCAGGTTTATCGTCAGACCTTCGCCGGCCGGGGATTTCGTGGTGCCCTGAACTGGTACCGAAATTTTGAGCGCACCTGGCAGCGCACCGAGTTTCTGCAGGACGCCCAGGTGCAGTCGCCGACCCTGTTCCTGATTGGCGACCGCGACCCGGTGGGCGTCCTCGAAGCCCACACCCTCAAGCGCATGCCGGGTCGGGTGAGCGACCTCGAACAGCACGTACTGGCCGATTGCGGGCATTGGATTCAGAGCGAACGGCCGCAGCACGTCAACGAATTGCTGCTGGATTTCCTGCAGCGCCGTTTCCCATAGGCCCCGCTGCGGGTAGGAGCTGCCTTGCCAGCGAAGGCGTCGGCGGGGGCTATGCAGGATTCGAGGGCCTCTTCGCCGGCAAGCCGGCTCCTACGGGAGGGTGGGTGTTGTTGTAGGAGCTGGCTTGCCAGCGAAGGCGTCGGCGGGGGCGGTGCAGGATTCGAAGGCCTCTTCGCCGGCAAGCCGGCTCCTACGGTGGTGCAGTGCGGGGTGGGGCGTCAGGCGAGGGTTTCACGCAGGCGGTGCCAGAGCATGCCCAGGGCCAGCAACGGCGCGCGCAGCGCCGGGCCGCCCGGGAAGGTCATGTGGGGCACGGCGCTGAACACATCCAGGCCATGGCTGTGGCCGGCATGAATGGCTTCGGCCAGCAGCCGTGCGGTCCAGTGGGTGACATTCAGGCCATGTCCGGAATAGCCCTGGGCGTAGTACACGTTGGGGTACTGGCGCAGGCGACCCACCTGGGGGAAGCGATTGGCGGTGATACCGATCTTGCCGCCCCACTGGAAGTCGATGGCCACATCCTGCAACTGGGCAAATACCTTGAGCATCTTGGGCCGCATGTAGCCGGCGATGTCCGCAGGATCTCGTCCTGAATAGTGGCAGGCACCGCCGAACAGCAGGCGCCGATCCGCCGTCAGCCGGTAGTAGTCCAGGCCCACTTTCTGATCGCACAGCGCCAGGTTCTGCGGGATCAACTGTGTCGCCAGCGCCTCTGGCAATGGCTCGGTGGTGATGATGTAGCTGCCGGCGGGCAGCACCTTGCCGCTCAGGCGTGGCTCCAGTCCATCCAGGTGGGCATTGCAACCCAGTACCAGGCTGGCGGCACGCACGGTGCCTGTAGCGCAACGCACTTCGACCCGATTGCCATGAACCAGCTCCAGCACCGGGCTCTGTTCGAAGATCCTCACCCCCAGGGAGGCCGCGACCCGCGCTTCCCCCAGTACCAGCTTGAGTGGATGCAGATGCCCCGAGCCCATGTCCACCAGGCCCCCGGCATACACCGGGGAGCCCACCACCTGATGCATGTCCTGAGGCGCCACCAGGCGGGTAGGGTGGCGGTAGCCCAGCTTGACCAGGTTGTCCTGCTCGGCCTGGAACGCGGCGAACTGGGCCGGGGTGTTGGCCAGTTCGCAGAAGCCCCAGCGCAGGTCGCAGTCGATGCCGTGCTCGGCAATGCGCTGACGCACCACGTCCACTGACTCGATCCCGGCATGCTCGAGGTATTTCACCCCTTCCTTGCCGACGTAGCGGGCAAAGCCGCTGACGTCGTGGCCAATGCCGCGGATCAGCTGGCCGCCGTTGCGCCCGCTGGCGCCCCAGCCGATGCGTCGGCCTTCCAGGAGGATCACCGACAGCCCGCGCTGGGCCAGTTCGATGGCGGTATTGACCCCGGTGAAACCGCCGCCGATGACACAGACGTCGGCGCTCAGGTCACCGTCCAGGGACGGGTAGCCGGGCAGGCTGCCGGCCGAGGCGGCGTAGTAGGAGCGGGCGTGCCCGTTGGCACTGCCTGAAAGGTTTGGCTGAATCATTTGTTGGACTTCACTTTGCTCCAGGAGCGGGTCATCAAGCGCATGATGGCCGGCGACTGGGTGGTGGAAATGTACAGTTTGTCGAGGACGTCCTGAGGCGGGTACACCTCGGGATTGTTCACCAGCTCGGTGTCCATGTACGGCTGGGAGGCCGGGTTGGGGTTGGCGTAGCCGACGTAGGCACTGACCTTGGCGATCACTTGCGGGTCCAGCAGGTAGTTGATGAAGGCGTGGGCCTCCTTGACGTTGCCGGCATCGGCGGGAATCGCCAGCAGGTCGAACCACAGGTTGCTGCCTTCCTTGGGAATCGAATAGGCGATGTTCACCCCGTTCTTGGCTTCCTTGGCCCGGTTGGCGGCCTGGAACACGTCGCCGGAATAGCCGAAGGCGATGCAGATATCGCCGTTGGCCAGGTCCGAAACGTACTTGGAGGAGTGGAAGTAGGTGATGTAGGGGCGCAGGTTCAGCAGCTTGGCCTCGGCCTTCTTGTAGTCCTCGGGGTTCTCGCTGCGCGGGTCCAGGCCCAGGTAGTTGAGCACCGCCGGGAACACTTCATCCGGCGAGTCCATCATCGACACCCCGCACTGCTGGAGCTTCTTCAGGTTCGCAGGTTCCAGCAGCACCGCCCATGAGTCGATGTGGTCGATGCCCAGCACCTGCTTGACCTTGTCGACGTTGTAGCCGATGCCGTTGGTGCCCCACAGGTAGGGCACCGAGTACTGGTTGCCGGGGTCGTTCTGCTCCAGCAGCGCCAGCAGCTTGGGGTCCAGGTTCTTCCAGTTGGGCAACTGCGAGCGGTCGAGCTTGAGGAACGCGCCGGCCTTCACCTGGCGCGCCAGGAAATGGTTGGAGGGCACCACCACGTCGTAGCCGGTGCGCCCGGCCAGCAACTTGCCCTCCAGGGTTTCGTTGGAGTCGAAGACGTCGTAGATCACCTTGACCCCGGTTTGCCCCTGGAAGTCGGCGAGGGTGGTCTGGCCGATGTAGTCGGTCCAGTTGTACACGCTGACACTGGGTTGGGCCTGGACGGCGGTGCTGCACAAGACCGCCAGTGCGGCCGGGATCACTGCTTGCAAAAGACGCATGTCGACACCTCTTCGGGTTGTTTTTGTTGATTGCAGACTGCGGGCAAATCAGACGCTGAGCAGCAGGAACTCACGCTCCCAGGAACTGATCACGCGCTTGAAGTTCTCGTGTTCGGCCCGCTTGACCGCCACGTAGCCGCGCACGAACTTGCGCCCCAGGTATTGCTCGATGGTCGGGCAATCCTCCATGTGGGCCAGGGCGTCCTCGATGGTGATCGGCAGGCGCAGGTTGCGCCGCTCGTAGGCCCGGCCTTCCACCGCGGCGCTGGGCTCGATGCCCTCGACCATGCCCAGGTAGCCGCACAGCAGGCTGGCGGCAATCGCCAGATAGGGATTGGCATCGGCGCCGGGCAGGCGGTTCTCCACGCGCATGGCATCGGGGCTGGCGGTGGGCACACGCAGGCCGACGGTGCGGTTTTCCTCGCCCCATTCGACGTTCACCGGGGCCGAGGTGTCCGGCAGGAAGCGGCGGAACGAGTTGACGTTGGGGGCGAACATCGGCAGCACTTTGGGGATGTATTTCTGCAGGCCGCCGATGTGGTGCAGGAACAGCTGGCTCTTCTGGCCGTCGGCATCGACGAAGATCGGCTTGCCGGTGGCAATGTCCACCACGCTCTGGTGCAGGTGCATGGCGCTGCCGGGCTCGTCGGCCACCGGCTTGGCCATGAAGGTGGCGGTGACGTTGTGCTTGAGTGCCGCCTCGCGCAGGGTGCGCTTGAACACGGTGATCTGGTCTGCCAGGTCCAGGGCATCGCCGTGACGGAAATTGATCTCCATCTGCGCCGGGCCGTCTTCGTGGATCAGCGTGTCCAGGTCCAGGCCCTGGGCTTCGCACCAGTCGTAGACGTCTTCGAACAGCGGGTCGAATTCGTTGGCGGCATCGATGGAAAACGACTGGCGACCGCTTTCCGCGCGGCCGGAACGGCCCAGGGGCGCCTTGAGCGGCAGGTCCGGGTCTTCGCAGCGCTGGGTCAGGTAGAACTCCATTTCCGGAGCGACGATCGGCTGCCAACCCTTGTCGGTGTAGAGCTGCAGGACTTTTTTCAGCACGTTGCGCGGCGACAGCTCGATGGGGTTGCCGAACTTGTCGAAGGTGTCGTGGATGACGATGGCCGTGGGCTCGATGGCCCAGGGCACCAGGTAGATCGATGACGAGTCGGGGCGGCAGACCATGTCGATGTCCGCCGGGTCCAGCAGTTCGTAGTACAGGTCGTCGTCGACAAAATCCCCGGTTACCGTTTGCAGCAGGACACTTTCCGGCAGGCGCATGCCGCGCTCGTGCAGGAACTTGTTGGTGGGCGCGATCTTGCCGCGGGCAATGCCGGTCAGGTCGCTGACCACGCACTCTACTTCGGTAATCTTGTGATCTTTCAGCCAGGAGGAAAGCTGATCGAAAGGGGCGTTCATAAAGACCTCGATGATTGGTTTTGTCTGCACCGAGGTGAGCGGGAGTATCCCGGCAAGGCTTCCCCTGCGGCGCATTGGCGACTATCTTGGGCGAGCCTTGTTGTTCCATCTATCCACTTTAAGCAGCACCAAAGCGCACCAAAAGAGTGCGCAAGGTCCCCCGATGACAGCGTCCAATCCGCTCCAGGTCCAAGCCTTCAACACCTTCGATGTCGCCGATCAGATCCGTGCCACCCCGGGTTGGGTCCAGCACTACCAGCAGATGTCCCCCGGGCATTTCAACGGCCTGGTGCGTTACCTCGACCTGCAGGGCGTGGAGATCTACGAGGAGTGCATGAACACCCGGGTCGAGCAGAATTTCAGCGCCCCCGAGGGCGCCCTGGCGTTCTGTTTCGATCGCAGCGACAACGCCCTGTACCTGCTCAATGGCGAGAGCCGCAACATCTGGATCACCCCGGAGAACTACCAGGAAGTGGCGGTGGTGTTCGGCCCCGAATTCGTCCAGCGCCAGGGCCTGGGGGTGGAGCGCCTGGACGGTCTGTTCATGGCGCCGCTGACCAACCAGCAGAATGCCCTGTTCTGCCGCTGGCTGAGTTCCACCTTGACCCGTTTGTCCCAGACCCTCGACCCACCCAGCCGCGAAGCCTTGACTCAGCAATTGCTGGACGACTGCCTGTACATCCTCGACAACGCCTGCGTGCGCCTGGACCCGGGCGGCCTGCAACGGCGCAACGAGGAGCGGGGCATCATGCAGCGAGTGGCGCAATGGGCCGCCGACGTCCCCGAAGAAACCCTCAACCTGCTGGAGCTGTCCCAGGTGGCCGGGGTCTCCCTGCGCCAGTTGCAGAGTGCCTTCAAGGCCTTTACCGGCATGGCCCCCAGTCAATGGCTGCGCCTGCGCCGGCTCAACAGCGCGCACCGGGAACTGCTCAGCCGCGGTCCCAACGAAACCACCGTGGCCGAGGTGGCGATGCACTGGTCGTTCTGGCACCTGGGACGCTTCTCCAGCAGCTACCGGGCGCTGTTCAAGGAGTTGCCCAGCGAGACGTTGAAGCGACGAGTCAAGGTGATCTAGCAAGTCTTTTCAAACCAGGTCGGGCCGATGCGAGGCTCAACTGCATCCTCGAGAACAACCGAGCCTGGGCTCAGGGTGATTGCAATGATTGATTCAGCGCTTGCAGTGCCTGTTCCAGGCGAGTCACGGCATGGTTGACTTGCTGTTGCTGGGCGTTGCTGGCAAGCAGTGCCTCCAGGCTCTCGCACAACTCCAGCAGAGCCTGCATGTCGAGCAGGTAGGCGGTGCTTTTGAGCTTGTGGGCAATGGCGCCCAGGGCCGGACGATTGTTCTCGGCCATGGCCAGGCTCAAGGCTTGCAGTTCCTGGACATTACTGCTGATCACATGCTTGGCCATGGCGTTCCGGATATGACCATCCCCCCCCGGCATTGGCACTTCCTCAGCCTCGGGAGCCCGGTTGAACATGGGAATGACCCGGTTCAATCCCGCCAGATTGACCGGCTTGGCCAGGGCACTGTTCATGCCCGAGGCCAGGCAGCGTTCCTGTTCTTCGCGCAGGGCCCCGGCGGTGAGGCCGACAATGATGCAGGGGCGTACCCCCAATTGACCTTCCATGCGACGGATTGCCTGGGTCATGTCGTGGCCGCTCATCTCCGGCATGTTGCAATCGGTGATGATGATGTCGATGTCATGCTCCTGCCACATGGCCAGGCCTTCCAGGCCGTTGCTGGCGATCAGCACGTCATGTCCCAGGTAGTGGAGTTGCTGATCCAGCAGGTACTGGCTGGGCAGATGGTCTTCGACGATCAGCACCGTGAGTGCCTGGTCCAGCGTGCTGGACCGGCTCTGCTGCGGCTGCTCGAGCAGTTCCCCGGGTTCTTTGCTGACTCGCTCGAAGCGCGCGCTGAACGTGATGGTGGTACCGACCCCCAGCTCGCTCTGAACGATCAGGCTGCCGTCCATCAGGGTACTCAGGGAGTGACTGATGGACAGGCCCAGCCCGGAACCGGTGTTGGGGTTGTTGATCGCACTGTCGATCTCGAAGAAGGGAGTGAACACCTTTTCCAATTGAGAGGGTGCAATGCCTGGACCGGTGTCGATCACACTGACACGCAAGGCCAGCGAGCGCTCATCGCTATCCTCGATCAGGCAACGAATGCGGATGCCGCCCCGCTCGGTGAATTTGATCGCATTGCTCATCAGGTTGGAGAGAATCTGTTTGAACTTCAGGCCGTCGATCCACACTTGCTCGCTGGCCAGAGCGTCCAGCTCCACTTGGATACACAGGTCCTTTTGCCGGGCCAGTCCCTGGAATACCTTGGCGACGGTCTCGATCAGCTCCTTGAGGTTGGCGATCTCCGGACGCAAAGTCAGATTGCCGGACTCTATTCGCGAGATGTCGAGAATATCGCCAATCAGGGCCAGTAGATCCTGGGCCGACTCATAGGCGATATGCACCGATTGGTTATTCAGGGCGATGTTTTTTCTGCGAGTCAGCACCAGCTCCAGCATGCCGATGATGGCATTGAGGGGGGTACGGATCTCATGGCTCATGGTGGCCAGGAACACGCTCTTGCTGCGGCTGGCTTTTTCTGCGGACTCCTTGGCGGCCCGCAGTTGATCCAGCAGTAGCTGGCGCTGTTGCAAGTCGGAGTGCTTGCGAATGATTCGCCGGCGTTGGCTGATGATCCCCCAGGCGGCCAGTAGCAGCATCACGCACAAGGTAGCCAGGGTTTTCCAGATGAACGACGTCGTGCCCTCCCAATATTTGTCATCGGTGGCCGAGTTGGCGCGCCAGCGGTCGATGAGCTGCAGCTTTTCCTGAGGGCCGATCTGAGCCAAGGCTTTGTCCAGGACCGAGATCAGCAGCGCTTTGGTCTCGGGTGCTGCGAAGGCTATCTGGGCCTCTTGCCCGGAAATGATGCCGTTGATCTTCAGGTCGTTCTCATATTTGTAGGACAGGTAATAGCGCGCCAGATTGGCTGGGGCCAAGGCGTAGTCCACTCTGCCAGTGCGGACCCGGTTGAAGGCTTCGGCAATGGTCCGGGTTTCCTCTATCTGCAGGTTTGGGTAGGTGCGGCTTAGCAGATCCCGTTGTAGATAACCGTTGGCAGTGGCGACCTTGCCGCTGGTGTAACTGTTGAGCATCAGCAGCGCGGCATCCTTGCGTCGCACGATCACATAAGGCGTGGTGACGAAGGCGCGAGTGAATGCCAGTGCTCTTTGGTGGGGGCCGATATGGGTCAGCACACTGAGGTCCGCACGCCCGTCGTGCAACCAGGTATCAGCGTCGTGGACAGAGGGGACTCTCAGTATTTCGAAGCGCAGACCGCTCTTGCGCCGAATGATTTCTAAAAGGCTTGAGGCAATACCGTTGAAACGCCCCCGGGGATTGAAAAAGGCGTAGGGCGCCAAGTCTTCGCTGATCACCACCCGCACCGGCGGCGTGTTATCCAGCCAATCGCGCTCGGCAGCATTCAGGTTTGTGCGAAAACTACTCGGACCACAGGTCTGGTCGCCTCCCCAGAGGGCTAGAGCGCTGGCTATCTGGCAGTGTGTAAGGCTACCCAGTGCCCTATCGAGCAGGCCGCGCAAGGGGGCATTACCTTGGGCAACGGCGAACCCGACGCGGATTTCCGGTCTCAGTCTGCTGATGTTGACGACCAGTTGGCTGCTGAACAGTTGGCTGGATAGATAACGGGTGGACAGGGTATCTCCAAGGTAGGCATCCGACTCGCCATCGAGAACCGAAGCCATGGCTGCCAGGGAGGATTCATACAAAGTGATCGGACCTTGCCCGCCTGTACGCTGATAGAGTTCCAGCGCCATGCCCCGGGTAGCGGCAATTCGGGTAGTGGTCAGGTCGAGGTTACTGCTGTAGTCGTTTAAATCCCCGCTTTCGGTAAACAGTGCCAGTTCTGTGACGGCGTATAACGGACTTAGCGCCATCTGATAGTGGTTGGCCTCGTCCTGGGTGGTGTTATCCACCATGTCGATCTGACCCAGGAACAGTGCCCGGTAGGCATCTTCTGCCGAAGGGTAGGTTTGAACCCTAATCGGCGTCGCGAGTTCTCGCTGCAGCGCCGCCAGGTAGTCGGCGCTAATTCCTTCCAGTTCTTGGCGTTCATTGATCTCATGGTAGGGAGGGGAGTCCCGCTCAACGACCCCTACCACCAGTGACTGCTTGTGTCGCAACCAGGTCTGCTCCTGATCGCTGAGGCTCAGCTTGAGAAACTCCAGTGGCTGAAGGGCATGTATCTTGATCTCCGAGTCCTGGGCGCAAAGCGGTGTTGTGAGCAAGGGCGTCATCAGCACAGAGAGCAGAATGCACGTCAATGATTTCAAGTCGGGATGCTCAGACGATATTGTTCTGTCTGGCAATATTGACCAGATCCACCACTGAAGTTACGCCAAGTTTGCTCAGAATGTTGATTTTATGACCGCTGACGGTCTTGTTGCTCAGGTGCAGTTTCTCGGCAATCTCAAGGTTGGTCAGGCCCTCAGCCAGTAGCTTGAGAATTTCCATTTCACGGTTGGTCAGCACCCGCAACATGTCGCTGCCGTTTTTATAGCCCTCGGTATCCAGCAAGGGCATGGATTTCTTGGGGAAGAACACATAGCCCTCGATAATGGTATCGACGGCCTTGAGGAGCTTGCTGAGGGGTTCGTTCTTGCTGACAAAACCACTGGCACCGGCCTGCAGGCAACGCATTGCATAGGTATCGACAGACTGCGCGGTAAAAACCAGGACACGTACATCAAAATTCGCCAGGGCAATGCGTTTGAGTACCGTGAGACCGTCCATTTTTTCCAGACTGACATCCAGGATCACCACTTCCGGTTTGAGCGCCTCGATCATGCCCAGGGCGCTGATTCCGTCCGGTGTCTCTCCAACAATGGTGTAACCCTGGCCTTCCAGGGTCTGCCGAATGGCTTCACAGACCACCGGGTGATCATCAACGATCAGTACATTTTTGTTCATGCCTGGTTATCCAGAATCGAAATATCGAAGTGTTAAGGGACCAACATCTTTTAGCGATTAAATGAAAATCGGATGTATCTGGGATCTCTCCTAAAAAGCCCGGTTAATTTCTGAAAATAATGCCGGATAAGCCCTTGGTGGTCACTAGGATATTACTGTCGATCATGCGGGAGTTGCCTTGGGTATATCCGAGAGAATTCTTGCTTGTGGCCGACCTGTCGCTGCCACAGTGGTCTTGCTGCGAGTTTGCCTCCGCCTGGAGCATTTCAAGACAATTCCTAAAGCTTGATTCCGTCGGTTTATCTAGTCTGCTCAACGATTCACGGATGCATCTGTGGCGTTTGAGAGCGGTCTTTCAGTGATCACTAGTCAGGCCCGCCGCAGGCTATAGGCAAACTGGCGGGGCTGGCGAATGCTGAAAATAAGGGTTGGGGTACTGGAACAGCATGCGATTGTTCGGTACGGCTTGTGCAAGCACGTAGCGGGTCAACCGCAGTTGGCACTGGCTGGCGTCTACAACAATGCCGAAGGCATCCTGGATTCGGTCCGGCAGGACCGGCTCGACGTACTACTGGTCGGTCACCTCATCGATCAGGATCCTAGTCAGTGTGTCGAGGCCCTGAGTCAGAAGTACCCCAGGCTGAAGATTCTGGCCCTGTTGAACCATCCCCATGCAGTGGCCACCAGTTTACTGCTGGCTCGTGGCGCTCATGGCGTGTTGTACAAGACCCAGCCGCTGCAAGCGTATGCCGAGGCAATACTGGCTGTGGGGCGAGGAGAGCGTTACTGCGAATATACAGGCCTCTCATGACCCTGGCTGCGAGGTGCAGCGATGCTGGAGATTCAAGAACGCTCTTGCCTCGTATCGAGACGTATCTTGTATCTGCCTGGCCAGTAAACTCGTTAGAGTATTCGGCACAGACTCAAACGCCTCGGAGGAACTATGTCGCGCCCCCTGAATCGGCCAATACGCATCGCGGTACTGGACGACCACGCGCTGATCCGCATGGCCTTGCAGTTACACATGGAAGAGGTAGCTGACCTGACCGTAATCGGTCTTTATGCCAGTAGCACTGAATTGATGTCGGCCTTGCGTTACACCGAGCTGGATCTATTGATACTCGACTATCAGCTCGGCGAAGGTGACCTGGACGGCTTGCGCTTGATCCGCCTGCTACGTAACAAGTATCCGCAATTGCAGATCCTGGTTTCCTCGGCCACCGAGACGCCGTTTTTTGTCAAACAGATCATCGATACCGGAGCCAATGGTTTTCTGGGCAAGTCACAGCCCCTGGAAGACCTGGTCCCGGCCATTCGCGCAGTGATGTCCGAAGGCATCTATCTGTCGTCGTTGATGGCTTTTGAAATGGGTCGGGTGAAATTGACCAGTGAAACCCCAAGCTCAGGCCTATCGCAAGGGGGGGGCTCGTCACTGCTTTCGCCTAAAGAGAGTGAAGTCCTGCGCTGTGTGTTGAATGGCCAGCGAATCACCCAGATCGCCAGCAAGTTCTCCCGCAGCATCAAGACCATCAGTGGCCAGAAACAGGCGGCCTTCAGAAAGCTGGGGATTCGCAACGACGCTGAACTGTTCAAGGTGCAACACAAACTGGGTTGGGAGGTGGCCTGTGAAGTGGGGCTGCCATCGGCCGAGTGGGGAGGCTGACGCCGATCCGGAATAAGCAGAGGGAGGGGTGGCAATAAGCCATAAAGCATTTAAAGTGAGCGCCCCTCACTCATGCTCACGGATTGGCGATGCGTAGAACCCGACTCTGGACCCGTTGCAAGACAACGTTGCTGACAAGCTGCCTGCTAGGCCTGCCATTGGTCGCGCTAAGTCTTGAGGTCCAGGCGGCGGAGCCTGATTTCATCACCCTGGTGATCGAGAATGAAGGCGACTATCCCATTACCTTCGAGCCGCCTTTCAACGTCAATTCCTCGGACTTCGAGCGCAAGTACCCGGTCGATGTGCCCAGCTACGCCACCGTCAAGGGCCTGGAGTCGGGACCCGTGGTCATCGGCGCGCGCCAGCAGGGGATGCTGGTGATGGCCTTGAGCAAGCCGATGTTCAACTTCCTCGATATCTTCAGCAAGGACTGGGGCTTCAACCTCAAGTTCTGCCAGGAGCGTGGGGCCTGCGACGAAGCCCGGCTCAGCGGGACCATCCGTTCCACCACCCGCTTGAACTGGAATCAGTCGAAAAACTTCAGCGACGCGCAAGTGCGCAACATGACCAACGACGAGCTGGATGCCTACGCCAAGACCAAGGTCATGGTCTCGGGCATTCTGACCACCCTGGGCAGCGTCCTCGGCCTGCCGTTCGGAGCCGCCGGCATGATCGGTGGCCTGCCGGACGTGCAGAATTTCAAGGTGACCCTGAAGCAGCAGTGCAACGCACGCTTCTCGATGAACCTGGAACCCTCGCTGGCGCCCAACGGCGACTTTCTCGTCGACTTGCGGGTCAACCGCGTGCTGCCCAGCGACATGACCAACTTCAACGGCTTTGTCATCGACGACAGCGCTGTGGTCGGCCAGGGTCTGCGCCTGATGGACAACGGCTGCCGCGACGGCCGGCAAGCCCAGTGCCTGATCAGGTTCAACGGCGGCAGCGACATGAAGAACCTCAACACCACCGAGTTTGCCGTCACCGATCGCGCCGGTTGCCAGGCCGGTGACAAGCTGGCCTATTCCCAGGGCGCGTTCATGCTCAGCAACAAGGTCGGTTTCCCGGTGCGCTACACGCTGTTCATCAAGGACCGCATGGTCGACAACGGCGAAGTCTGGCCCGACCAGAACAAAGACCTGCGCCAGCTGGTGGGCCAGGTCATGGCCACCGTTGGCGACCAGGAATGCCCGCAGGCCCAGGACCCCTGGATGGGTGGGCGACGCATGGGTGTCTGCCCGTTGCGCCTGGAAGTCCAGGGTGACGGCGGCCCGGGGCTCAAGGGCAGTCTGCGTTGCAGCCTGTCCATGCGTCAGGGCACCGTGGGCGACCCCAATGCCGACCACATGAACCTCTACAGCCTGACCGGCTGCACCCCGGCCATGCCGGCGTCCATCAGCCCGGTGGCCGGTTTCTACCAGATGGATATCAAGCGCCTGGTGCCCCTCAGTGGCATGCACAAGATGATTTCCATCGACCTGATCAGGCCGCAGCAGCAGTAAGGCCTGCGGCATAGGCCGCAGGGAAACGCAAACCAGCACAAGGACGTAAGCAGATGTCGGTAACACAGGCCTTTACCGCCCCGGGCGGGCACGATGCGGCGCTCACCCAACGCGCCGACGACCTCCTGGAGCGTTGGCCTGTGGCCAAGCTGATCTATCGCATGATTACCGCGACGCCCTTGGGCTGGTCGACACGAATTGGGCTCTATGGCCAGTGGGGCAGCGGCAAGACCAGTGTGCTGAATTTTCTACAGCAGATTGCCGAGGATGCAGATGACATCGTTGTACGTTTTCCTGCGTGGCAGGTCACAGGGGAGGAGGGGTTCATTGCTCAGTTCTATCTGCAACTGACTGCAGTATTGGAGCACAAGGGCTTGGCCGAACCCTTGCAGCCCTGGCTGAAGCGCTTGAGCAAAAAGGTCACTGATACCCTGAACAAAGTGTCGAATTCCGCTGCGCAGGTGACGCTTCCCGACTCCGCCGAGTACGCCCCGATGATCAGTGCCGCAGCCCATGTCTCGGGGGTGGTCTTTGACAAACTCAGTGGCATGCTGCAGCTGGATGCAGAAGACCTGAATGCGCTGCATCAACAACTGGGAAAGAGGCGGGTGATCGTCTTTATCGATGACCTCGACCGGGCCGACCCGAAGGTCCTTCCGCAGACGCTACTGGCCTTGCGAGAGTTGCTCGACTGGCCGGATTTCGTGTTTGTCCTGGCCTTCGACAAGGAGGTGGTCAGCCGAGCGCTGCACAGCTACTCCGCGGCCTTTGGTGAGTCTGCCCAGCATTTTCTCGACAAGATCATCGACGTGCCCTTCACCTTGCCGGCGCCGACGCCCAAGCAGGTGCAGAGAATGGTGGCTAAGAGTCTGCAGGACAGCTGTGGGTTCCTGCCGCCCCTGGCCATTGAGCAGTGCGCCCAGTGGTTTCCCGGTAATCCGCGCTATGCCAAGCGCATCTGCCGCAGCCTGTCGGTCTTCGGCGCGGCGCATGATCGACACGAAAAGGACGAGCTGGATTGGCGCGGGATTATCCTGCAGACCCTGTTGCGCGAGAGCGAGCCGGGCATGGCGGAGTATTTCACGCAGAACTACCAGGAGATCAGCAGTGCGTTCAGGCCACCGATGTTAACTTCGCCCAATGAAGAGGCGTGCAACCGGCACCGGCAGGCCGCGCTGGCCATGACGCCCCATGCCGCCAACAGCCCTCAAGGCACCTGGGCGCTGGGGCTGTTTGAGGAGGTGACGAAAGCCCGGATCGATAGCCAATCGTGGCTGGAAAAAATCAACTACGAGATGAGCCTGGCGGTGCTTGTACCGGCCTTTACCTTTCCTGGTCTCAAGCAGTTCTTCAACACCTGGCGTGAGCACAGGGCTGTGCGGATTATTCATGAATTCATCGATGGGGCAGTGGAAAGAAGTGGCGAAGCTGAATCGGCCGTGGCTGCGGACATGCTCAAGGCGGTCAATATTCTCTATGCCCAGCTGCACAAGGAGGCGCACTCGAACTACTCGCGCGACGCATTTGAAAGCTCCGCCGGAAAGTGCGTAGACCTGCTGGAACTGATGGCGCTGTTGTATGGCGGCAAGCTGGAAGGTGAGCTGGCCGTTGTCGGTCGTGAACCTGATACCTGTGTTACGGCGATCCGGACCTTCTTTGATTTCTTGAGCCAGGATGACACCGCGCTTGATCGCGAGCTGCGTCAACGTGAACGGGCGCTGGCCTGTGACATTGCTCGGCGTTGCAACGACCCTACGGTGATTTATCGTCAGGCCCAGGAGTTGCAGAACAACCTGACTCACAGCCGGCAGGACCCGGAACTGCGAATGGCTTATCTGCAGGACATAAGCCAGTCAGTGATACCGGAGCTCATCAGTCGGGCCCTGGAGCTTTTCTTCACGCCCAACGGCATCGCCAACGCCTATCTCACGGGGGAGTCGAAGTACCTCTGGGTCCTGAACCCCATGACTTCCCCCTTGTATCAAACACCGGATGCAGTACAGCAACTGGAGCGACTCATGCGGCGCCCGAGAGACCCTCGGCAGCAGGCGGTAGTGGCCGAAAACGCAATGAGCTACCTGGGCAACTTCGGGCTGGAGCAGGACGGGTTAATCTCGCTAATACCCCAGTACTCGGCACCGGTTCATGCTAGGTACATTGAGTTGGCCTGGGAAGCGCTGATGCGGGTTGAGCCGAGAATACAGACGCTGGTCTACCTGGAGGAGTTGCACCGGCGACTGGTGCGCGGTGGCGTGGCAGTGGAACTGCTGCCGCTGCCCGAGTGGTGGAATGGCCGGGAGGGCGACATTCGGCACCCACTGCAAAGCCTGTTGTGATCCGCAACTTTCGATCAGCCTTGTGTAGCTGCCATCATGCCGTCGCTTCACAGTGTTCCTGACGCACGCGGCGAGCGAGCCTTCCACTGCCCTGGACGCTGGAGCAAGTTTCCCGGCTTTTGAGTCATTAACACGCCCGGACCTCAGGCTTAAGCTCAATCCATCGCCCGCTACCACTGGGCGAACGGATCACTGACGAGCACAGCGCAAGGTTCAAGCATGAAAAAACTGGAAAAGAAAATCGCCCTGGTCACCGGCTCCTCCAAGGGCATCGGCGCCGAGATTGCCCGGCAACTGGCTGCGGAGGGGGCCACGGTCATCGTCAACTACACCCGCAGCCAGGCCGACGCCGACCAGCTGGTGACGCAGATTGTCGAGCAGGGCGACAGGGCTTTTGCGGTCCAGGCCGATGTGTCCAATGGCCTTGAGGTCAAGACGCTGTTCAAGACCATCGGCCACCAGTACGGCCACCTCGATATCCTGGTGAACAATGCCGGGGTCTATTCCACCGGGGCCCTGGCCGAGGTCACCGAAGAAGCGTTTCACCGGCACTTCGACTTGAACGTGCTGGGTCTGATTCTCTGCTCCCAGGCCGCCCTTGAATACTTCAACCCGGCCGGGGGCAGCATCGTCAACATCAGTTCCAGCGTCACTTCGTTTACCCCGGCCAACTCCACGGTCTACACCGCGTCCAAAGGGGCGGTGGACGCCATTACCCGCACCCTGGCCAATGAACTGGGGGCCAGGAAGATCCGGGTCAACTCGGTGAACCCGGGGCTGGTGGAGACCGAGGGGGTGCACGCCAGTGGTTTCTTCGCCGACGAGTTCCGCAGCCAGATCGAGTCCATCACCCCACTGGGGCGGATTGGTGCACCTCGGGACATCGCGCCGGCGGTGGCCTTCCTGGCCTCGGACGATGCCGGCTGGATCACCGGCGAGACCCTGATCATCGGCGGAGGCTTGCGCTAGAGGCTTTGTTGCCCGCGCTGATAGTGCCTCGGCGCCTCGCTCATCACCCGCTTGAACGCAGTACTGAAGGCGCTTTCCGATTCATAGCCAAGGGAAAAGGCGATGCTGGAAATGCTTGCGTCGGAATTGCGCAAGCGGTCGCTGGCCAACAGCATCCGCCAGCGCGTCAGGTACTCCATGGGGGCGACCCCGACAATGGTTTTGAAGCGCAGGGCAAAGGCCGAACGCGACATGTTGGCCAGGCGCGCCAGCTCTTCCACGCTCCAGCGCCGTGCAGGCTCGCCATGCAGGGCGCTGATCGCGGCGCTCAGATGACGGTCGGCCAGGCCGGCAAACCACCCGGTGCCTTCACTGTCGAGGGTGTCCAGGTGCGCCCGCAGCACTTCCACGAGCATGATGTGGGCCAGGTGTTCCGTCATTAATGAGCGCCCCGGCTTGTGCTGGTGCAGCTCCGAGGTAAAGCGCTCCAGGGCCCAGCGCAGGATCGACGCCTGGGCTGAAACGCCGGTCAGGTGGACCAGGGAGGGCAGGGTGCTGAGCAGGACCTGGGCCGGCACTCCGGTGAACTCGAAGCGACCGCCCACCAGCTGGGTTTCCTGGCCACCGTAGTCGAGGGTGATCTCATCCTTGGCGATGCGCCGAAAGTGCTGCTCGGAATCGAGCGGAACCTGGGTCAGGTCACTGTAGAGGGCAAAGGGCGCGCCCCGGGTCATCAGGAAACAATCGCCTTGTTGCAAGCGTTGTGGCTGTTGTTCGCCCTCAACCCATAACCAGCCGCCGCCCTGAACCACAGTGGTGAACTTGATCCCGGCATTTTCGGGAAAGCTGAACGCCCAATCGCCTGCCAACTTCAAAGTTGCAGAGTGATAGTTGCGCACTCGCAATAAGGAAAGAACACCCGAAAGTGGGTCCATGGATAAGCCTTTTTAAATAGTGAGATGCTGGAGGGAACTCTAACATCGAGATTGTTGTGCTGGATATATAAACCTTATCTCGATGGGCATCGGCAATATGATCTTCAATCGTTAACTTGTAGAGGCATTGATATGACTGTTTTATTTGATCCTGTTTACGGTCCGTTGATTAACGGCGTATTTGAAAGCAACGACAATGCTCCCGTTCCCGCCCTTGATCCGGCCACGGGCCAATGCCTGGCGCACATCCATTACTGCAATGGGGCTGATGTAGATCGTGCGGTTGACGCCGCCCAGGCGGCCTTTGCCGACTGGAAGGCACTGGGGCAGCAGGAGCGGGGCCGGTTGATCAATGCCCTGGCCGACGCGGTGGAGGCCGACAGCGAACGCCTGGCGCGGATCGATGCCCAGGATGTCGGACGCTGCATCAGTGAAGTGCGCAAGGACTATCAAACAGCAGTGCGTCACTACCGCTACTTTGCGGCGGTGATCATGGCCCATGAGGACTATGGCCGGGAGATCGCCGGTGGCTACGCCCTGGGCAAGCGTGAACCCTTGGGCGTCTGTGGGCAGATCATTCCATGGAACGCACCGGCCATCATGGCCGCGTTCAAACTGGCACCGGCCCTGGCGGCAGGCAACACCGTGGTCCTGAAACCCGATGAAAACGCTTCGCTGTCGACCCTGGAGCTGGGCAAGCATATTGCGCGGATTTTCCCCGCTGGGGTGGTCAATATTGTGCCTGGTCTCGGGGAAGTGGTGGGCGCAGCCCTGAGTGCCCATCCGCTGGTGCGCAAACTGTCGTTCACCGGTAGCACCGAGGTGGGAAGGCTCGTTGCCGGGGTGGCTGCAGAGCGCCTGGTGCCGGCCACCCTGGAACTGGGGGGCAAGAGCGCGAATATTGTGTTTGCCGATGTCGAAGATCTCGACGCCGTGGTGGACAACGCCACCTTTGCCGCCATTCACAACAACGGGCAGTCGTGCCTGGCCGGCACCCGGCTGTTTGTCCACGCGGATATTTTCGAGACCTTCAAGGACAAACTGATCGAGTCGTTCCAGCGGGTCAGGGTCGGTGCGCCCCTGGAGGAAGACTCCCGCGTCAGTTGCCTGGTCTCCGCCAATCAGGGCCGCAAGGTCCTGGCATACATCGATGCAGGCATAGCAGAGGGGGCCACGCTACTGGTGGGTGGTACTCGGGTCGAAGTAGCCGGTTGTGAGGCAGGCTACTTCATCCAGCCCACGATATTGCTTGCCCGCAATCACATGCGCATCTGCCAGGAAGAAATTTTCGGTCCGGTGCTGTCGTTGATCCAGTGGAGCGATTATGAGGAGATGATCGCCCAGGCCAATGACACCGAGTACGGCCTGGCTGCCGGGATCTACACCAGCAACCTGAAGAACGCCATGAGCACTGCCAACCGCCTGGAAGCCGGTTCGGTATGGATCAACCGCTACTCCAACATCAGTGATGGCACGGCCTTTGGCGGCTACAAGAACAGCGGTATCGGTCGTGAGTTCTGTCGTGAAACCTTGAATGCCTACACCCAGATCAAAACAATTACGGTCCAGGCTGAAGTGCCGGCACCCTGGTTTGCTCCGCGGTAGATCCCTGCTGTTCCCGGAGCGCTGAAAGGTATTCTCTTCAGAGTGGATTTTGCTCGGTTGAATGTATTGCCTAATAGGTGAAGTCGCTGTTTGTGATTCTTGAGTGGCTTGTTTGGAGTTGAGTGGACTGGCTTTTTCGAAGGTCAAGGCAGGCTGATAACTTCTGCCGCTCAAGAATATTTTTGGGTCTATTTTTATTAACTTTGTTTCGGCGGTGGTATCAACTTTTTCGGCGTGACCAGCTCGCTTTAGTTGCCCTCCGTCGGGCATTACCCTGCCTGGGGTAACAAATGAGGGTTATCGTCAATAGCGTTGCAGGTTCCTACACTTCGAGCCCTTAATCGATCGAATGTGGAGAGTGCAACAATGCGTTTACGCGACCTTGGCATCACCTTGGGTTCGGGTACCCCAGGCGTCTACAACGCGATTACCGATGTGCCCGGCGTACGGGTCGGCCATCACACCCTCAGCCTGGAAACTGCCGAGGCTTGCATTCATACCGGGGTGACGGTGATCGAGCCGCGGGCTGGATCGGCGCACCTGGAACCCTGCTTTGCCGGGGTTCATGTGCTCAATGGCAACGGCGACGCCACGGGCCTTGAGTGGATTCGCGAAGCGGGCCTGCTGGCCTCGCCGATCGCCTACACCAATACCCACAGTGTCGGCGTGGTACGCGATGCGCTGGTGGCGGCCGAGCGGGAGATGGCCAAGCAACACACCTACTGGTGCATGCCGGTGGTACTGGAAACCTACGACGGCGTGCTGAGCGATATCTGGGGGCAGCATGTCACGGCCGAGCATGTCACGGCGGCCTTGAGCGAAGCCTGTTCCGGGCCTGTGGCCGAGGGCAATGTCGGGGGCGGTACGGGGATGATCTGTCACGAATTCAAGGGGGGCATCGGCACGTCATCGCGGGTCTTGAGCCAGGAGCAAGGCGGCTGGACCGTCGGCGCGCTGGTTCAGGCCAACTATGGCGTGCGCGAGGAGTTGCGCGTGGCAGGTTACCCGGTGGGTCGGGTGCTGGCTGACGTGGCCTCGCCGTTCAAGGGCGCGAGCAATGTCGGCGAGCCGGGCATGGGCTCGATCGTCATCACCATTGCCACCGATGCCCCCTTGTTGCCGCACCAGTGCACCCGGCTGGCACAGCGGGCCAGTGTCGGTCTGGCGCGGGTCGGTGGCGGTACTGAAGATTCCAGTGGCGATATCTTCCTGGCGTTCTCGGTGGGCAACCGCAATCTGCCAGTGGCCAATCACGGGCATCCGGGGGCGCCGACCACCGCTTTGCAGATGGTCAATAACGACTACATCTCGGCGTTGTTCCTGGCGGCTGCGGACGCGGTGGAGGAGGCGATCCTCAATGCGATGCTGGCCGCCGATGACCTGAGCGGCTGCGGCAGCCAGGTCCTGGCCTTGAAGCCCGAACGCCTGCTGGCCGCCTTGGAGCAAGTGGGCTGGCGGCCCTGAAACCGATCGGACGGCAGCCGGCGGCGGGTTGATCCGCTGCCCGCCTGCTCCGTGATTTGAGCTGGCGAGCGCACCTTGAGTGGTCCGCTCGCTTTTTTTTGCCCCTTCTAGGGTTGCTCGCCACCTTCCTGAGCCTGCAGGAACAGGGCAAACAACTCGGACTGGGACTTGATCCCCAGCTTGCTGTACAGGTGCTTGCGATGGACCTTTACGGTCTCGGCGGAAATCGCCAGCTTGCGAGCGATCTCCTTGTTCGAACAGCCGCTGAGCAGCAGCTGGACCACATCCATCTCCCGCGCTGAAAGGGCCGTGCCCGATTGCAAGGTGGCCTGTTCCAGGCGGCTCTGCCAGCTGGGCGCGGTTTGTGGCGCATCCGCCGACTCACGCTCGAACACCAGCCGCTGGCGCATCAGCGCCGCGACCCAGGGTTGGACCAGGCCGAGCAGGGCGGTCTGCTCGGGGCTGAAGCGACACTGGCAGCCCAGGGACAGGCTCAGGGTGCGCGCGCCATCGAGCTGGACGTTGATGTGCACCTCGTCGGCCACCACGTTCAGGCGGAAATAGCGCTGGTAGTAATCGGTCTGTTCAAAGCATTCCGGCGCCACGTCCTCCAGGCGAAACAGGCCGCTGCGGGGCGTTTCCCGATTGTGGATATAGAAGGGGTCCAGCAGGTAGAGGCCCTTGAGGTAGTCCTGGAACAGCGCGTCCGGCTCGCCGTCCGCCGCCGGGGACTCGGCCAGTACCTGGGGCCGGCCGGGGCTGAAGACCAGCACCACCCAATTGTCCACGGGCACATAGTGTTGCAACAGGCGCACCAGTGCGCTCCAGAAATGGTCCCGGTCCAGGGTGTCGATCAAGCGGCCTACGGCATCGTGCCAGGCTACGTCCTGCAAGGTCAGGTGTGTTTCGCTACCCATAGCGGGGTACCCCATCGAAGTGATTCTGTGCCGCGTGGCGGCGCTCCATACTCTGTGCGTCCCCGGCGCCTGCAGCGGCGATCGGGGCACCTCCAACGCGTGCAAGGATCAACGATGAAGATCGAACTGGTGCAACTGGCTGGCCGTGACGGCGACAGCGTTTATAACCTGGGGCGGGTGCTCGAAGCCATTACAACCTGCGCCGAGGACACCGATCTGCTGGTGTTTCCCGAGACGTGCCTGACCGGGTTCATCGGCACCGAACAACTACCCCTGTGCGCCGAAACCCTCGCAGGGCCAAGCGTGCAGGCGGTGCTGCAAGTGGTGCGCCAGCGTAATGTCGCGGCCGTCATCGGCCTGGCGGAAAGCGCTGAAGGCCGTTACTACAACACCTCGTTGCTGGTGACCCCCGAAGGCATCGCGCTGCAGTATCGCAAGACCCATCTGTGGCCCTCGGAGCGAGGTGATTTTTGTCCCGGCGACCGTTACGCCACGGTGCTCTGGAAAGGCCTGCGGGTCGGCATCCTGATCTGCTACGACATCGAATTGCCGGAAAGCGCCCGGGCCCTGGCGCAGCTGGGTGCCGAGCTGATCATCGTCACCAACGGCAACATGGACCCCTATGGGCCGGTGCACCGCACCGCGATCATGGCCCGGGCCCAGGAAAACCAGCTGTTCGCAGTCATGGTCAACCGAGTGGGTGAGGGCGACGACGGGCTGGTGTTCGCCGGCGGCAGCGCTGCCATTGATCCGTTTGGGCGGGTGCTGTTCGAGGCCGGGCGCGACGAATGCCGGCAACGGGTCAGACTCGATCCGCAGCAGCTCCAGGCCGCCCGCCGCGACTACCACTACCTCAGCGACCGCCGCTTGCTGTTGCTCGGCGAACGGATCGACCACCCGGACGGTCGTCGCGAACTGTTGATTCCCTGACCGGCCTTCACCGCTCTGATTGCTGCCACAACAATCCCAATATCAGCAGGCGCGGTGCCGGTCCCCAAGGGCCGGGTACTGGCGCTGTGGAGTATCCCGATGAAAACTATCCACCCCCTCCGATGGGCCCTGGCTTGTGTGTTCGGCTTCAGCCTGGCCTGTGCCGCCAATGCCGAGCCCCAGGTGCATATCTACAACTGGTACGACTTCATCGCCCCGGACACCACCAAGGACTTCCAGGCGCAAACCTCGATCGTTGCGACCTACGACGTGTTCGACAACAGTGATGTCATGCAGAGCAAACTCATGGCCGGCCGCAGCGGCTACGACGTGGTGGTCGCCACCGGCGACCTGCTGCCGAACCTGATCAAGGCCGGAGTGCTCAAGGAACTGGATCGCAGCCAACTGCCCAACTGGTCCCACCTGGACCCGCAGATCCTGGCCAAGGTCCAGGGCAACGACCCAGGCAATCGTTACGCCGTGCCCTACCTGTGGGGCACCACCGGCATTGGCTATGACGCCGACAAGGTCAAGGCCATCCTCGGGGCCGACGCCCCGGTGGACTCCTGGGACCTGATCTTCAAGGAAGACAACGTGGCCAAGCTCAGCCAGTGCGGCGTGGCCATGCTCGATGCCCCCGGCGAGGTCATTCCCATCGCCTTGCACTACCTGGGCTTGCCCTACAACAGCCAGAACCCCGAGGACTATCGCCAGGCCGAGGCCCTGTTGCTGAAATTGCGCCCCCATGTGCGCTACTTCGACTCCTCGAAGTTCATCACTGACCTGGCCAATGGCAACATCTGCGTGGTGCTGGGCTGGGCCGGCGGCGTGCTGGACGCCAGGACCGCCTCGGAAGCCGCCGGCAATGGCCGCCATATCGAATACCGCATCCCTCGGGAAGGCGCACCGATCTGGGTGGAAAGCCTGGTGCTGCTCAACGATGCCCCCAATCCGCAACAGGGGCTGCAGTTCATCGACTACATGCTGCGCCCGCCAGTGATCGCCCAGACCACCAACTACCTGAAGTACCCCAATGGCAACCTGGCCGCCAAGGCGCTGATCGACCAGAAGATTCGCGACAACCCCAGCGTCTACCCCAGCCAGTCGGTGCTCGACTCCCTGTTCCCGCTGGAGCCGCTGCCATTGAAACTGGAGCGGGTTCGCACCCGGGTCTGGAGCAAGGTCAAGAGCGGCAGCTAGCGGTGAGTGATTGCGGCTTGGCCCCTGCGTTGGCACTAAGGCCGCGCGGGGGCAAGGCGGACCTTGTGCGCCATCAGCCACAGTGCGCTGCCGACCATGAGAAACAGCATGAGCGCACTGTGGACGGCCCGGGCCATGCCTGATGCATCCAGCACAAACCCGAGGGGAATCGGCACGGCGTTGAACAAGTAGATCGTCATGTAGAAGTAGGCGATGAGCTTGCCGTGTCCACGGCCCACGGCCAGTTGATTGATCAGCCGGGCACTGCCGACAAAGATCGCGCCGTAGGCATAGCCGCCGACGATCAGGGCCAGCACTGCCAGGAGCAAAGAGCCTTGGTAGAAGGCCATCAGCAACATGACGAAGGCGAGGTTCTGGCACTGCAGGCCACTCAGCAGGGCGCGCCGGGCCTCGAGGCGCTGGCAGAACAGCTGGCTGGCCCCGGCGATCAGCAGATAGGCCGATAGGCCGTAGCCAAACGCTCCGTGATCATGCAACCCCAATAACTGCTCCGCAGCGCCGGGACCGATCACGAACACACAGGCGGCAAACGACCAGCTGAAAAACACCGCCCAGGCGCACAGGTGATAGGGCACGCCAATGCCTTTCAGGCTCTGGAGCAGGCCCGGCGCCTTGATCGGCGGCGTGTTGGCAACGGCCGTCGGGACGGTCGGCGATGACGGCCAGCATCCCAGCACCCCCAGGATGGCCACCAGACCCAGGAACATGATCAGCCAGAACGGCAGCGCCCTGGGATAGAGGTCCAGTTGCAAGGCGGCACCACTGAGCAGCGGCCCCAAGGCCAGCCCCACGACCATCGCCAGGGTGGCCAGCAGCGCCGCGAGCTTGCCGTTGTCGGCTGGACCGAAGCGCACCAGCGCCATGTTGATGCCGGCGGTCATCGCCCCGGAACCTACACCGGCGATCAGGCGCCCCGTACCCAATTGCCATAAGGAACTGCCCTGGGAAAAAAGCCAGGCGCCAAGCACCACGAGGGCGGCGGAGGGCACCAAGAGTCTGCGCAGATCCTGCAGGCGCCCGGCGAACCCGGCCAGGGTCAGCAGCGACAGCAGGACGCCTGCGCCGTAGACGCCGAAGATCAATGTCAGCTCCACGGAACTCAACTGCAGCTGTTGTTTATAGAAGGGGTACAGCGGCGTCGGCACGCTGCTGTTCATCAGGGACACCATCAGTGACAGCGTCAGAAAGAGTAGAAAGACCGGTGATGGCGCTTTATTGCAGGCGTGCGGACTCGTGGACATGACTTATCCAGGCCAATGGCTGTATATGCATGGCGGTAAAGGAGGTGGACGAAGCGAAGAGAGGAATGGCGGGCAGGTTATCGGATGATCGATAACCGAGGTGCTTTGCCGGACAACTCTCGGGATAGGGAAAGAGAGTGGAGCAGAGGTAAAAAAGCGCCTCTCAAACCTTGATGCAAATGATAGCGCCGGGCTCGGTCACTACCATGCTCGAAACCCCTGAGTTCATTTTCCTGCGTCCAGTGTGGCGAAGCGGTGCGGGCAATAGGGCGGATCGAGCGTCATCGCCGTCGAGCGCCTCGACTCAACCCGGCGGCAACAACCGCAACGGGTCCACTGGTACGCCATTGGCGCGGATCTCGAAATACAACTGGGCACGGTCGGTGTCCTGGGACCCGGCCTCGGCAATCTTCTGGCCCTTGATCACCATCTGGCCTTCCTTGACTACCAAACGGCTGTTGTAGGCGTAGGTGCTGGTGTAGGAGGGACCGTGCTGGAGGATCATCAGGTTGCCGTAGCCGCGCATGTAACCGGCGAACGCCACCTTGCCGCCCAGGGTGGCATGGATCGGCTGGCCCTGGGTGGTGGCGATGCGGATGCCCTGGTTGAGCTTGCCGGTGGGGGAGAAACGACCGATCAGCACCCCGCGCAGCGGCCAGCTCCAGCCTTGCAAGGTGACCTTGGGCATCGGCGGCGCTGGAGGCGCGGCCTTGCCCTTGCTCTTGCTGGCGGTGCTGCGCGACTTGCTGCTGACCACCCGGGTGGTCCTGGTCGCGCCGCCGACCCGCAGCACCTGGCCGACTTCCACGGTATAGGGCGCCTTGAGGCCGTTGAGCCGCGCCACTTCCTTCCAGTTGGTGCCGTTGCGGCTGGCAATCGAATACAGCGTGTCACCACGCTTGACCCGATACTCACCGGCCTTGAGGGGCGCGGTGCCGCCAGGGCTGGAGGAATTGGAGCTGCAGGCCGATACCGCCAGCAGTAGTGCAATCAATAGAAGTCTTACCAACACACGGCAACCATTAAGTCCTGATAAAGCCCTGCAGCTCGAGCTGCCCGCGACGCGCCAGGCAAGCCGGCAACTATACCTGTTTGCGGCTTGAGAGGCGCGTTATAGACCGCAACAAGCAGGGTTAAATTCAATCAGGATGTCACTGCGTACAGGCTTTTGTCCGTCGTTTCCCTGCCTGGGGCGCTGCGACCGTGCAAACTGGATGAACCCTCGCTCCTGCCATCAACCTAAGGCAGTTCAGGCCGTGAGGAGCTCTATGCATTTTGCCCAGTCGATTCATTTACTACAGGCTGTTGCCAGTCCTCTCAACTTCAGGATCAAACACTGGTGCTGGCTGCATTAGCTCAATAGGTGTGAGGACCGACTACTCAGTTCGATATATCGAGCGCAAGAATTTTCTTGGATGCCCTCGAGACGTATCCTGAGCCATTGCTTGACAGGGACTGTTAGAATTATTTTCAGCACTTAACTATTAAGAAAAGGTATCGAAAAATAAGTTGACGCCAGTCAATTTTCTTTTCGATTTCTGTTTTCGGGTGCTATCCCTTCTCAAGGATATTCACTAAGGACTTTATAGATGAACTTCAGCAAAGTGGCAGCCGCTGTTACAGCAGTTGTTCTCGGTGCAGCATCTGTTGTTAGCATCGCGGCAGATCCAGTGGCTAAAGATCAAGGGCGCGGGACTGTGACGTTTACCGGGGCGGTTATTGATTCGCCTTGCTCTATCAGTTCAAACTCTGTCGACCAGGTTGTAGAGTTGGGTTTGATCTCCAATGGAGTGTTACAAGCCAATGATGGCAAGGGAACCTCAAAGCCGAAGAATTTTGAAATTCAACTTGAGGGTTGCAGTGTAGCGACTGCCAAGACGGTTACAACTACTTTTACAGGTGCTGCAGGCAAAGATAAGCGTTTGGGTGTCACCGGTAACGCTAAGGGTGTCAGTATTGTAATTGCTGATGGCGCAGGTGCGCCGATTGACTTGGGCAAACCAACTGTGGGCCATGGCCTGCAGGAAGGAAACAATACTCTGCTGTTCTCCGCTTACATGCAGGGTGATGGGGTGGCGGCTGATATTGTTCCGGGTGATTTCAAGGGTGTTGTGGACTTCAGTCTGGCTTATCAGTAAACCCGGCTGCCTTAAGGTCGTGTATGGGGGGCAACCCTCGTGCACGGCTGTCCACTCTATTGCTTTACCACTGTGTGTACTTGAGTTCATGTTTTCGATGTCGTTTATCGGCAGAGAGACGGTGTTAGTAGTCGTACGTTGGTGCAAGTGTCGAGATGCTATGCCTCGGCGCAAGTGTACGCCGGTGAGTAAAGTATAAAGATGGTTGTCCTGATGTTAATAATGTGCTGGAGGAGCAGGCGGGGAACGCATTTTTTGGCTATGAGATTGGTGGAGTGGATATTGCTCAAGTTAGTACCCCCATCCTGGACTTTTCTTGATGATGAGTGGGGCAGCATTAGATAATAACTATCGGGTTGTTCAGGCTGTCTGTAGGCAATAACGAAAATATTTCGTGCGGAAGAGTGTTTTTTATCTGCACGATTTAGAGTGGGCTACTGTTGAGTTTTCGTTTTCGTTCTGCTTTTTAAAAGTGAGTCTCTTCCCTCCCTATTTATATGTTCAGTGAAAAGTCTGAGCCTGTACGGTTGTTATAGCGACGCTTTATGGGTAAGTAAAAGGTCAAGGGACTATGATTTTTCCTGATGCGGGATTTTCATTTTTTTGCTTGCGATATGTTTTTTTGTTTGTTGCGCTTGCCGTCAATGGTTTTATGTCTGTGCGAGCTGATGATATTGAGTTTAATAGTGATTTTCTGGACGTAAAAGACCGCGCCAATATTGACTTTCTACAGTTCTCTCGCCCTGGTTACATCATGCCTGGTGAGTATGTCATGTCCGTGCACGTCAATCGTCAGGAGTTGCCGGAACAGCCTGTTGTCTTTCTTGCTCCAAGTCCTGGCGCAAGTGAGGCGTGTATTACTCCCTCATTGGTTGAGCTACTGGGGTTGAAAGCGGATGCAAAGAAACAGCTGACTTGGTGGCATCAGGGACAATGCTTGTCACTGGACAGTCTTGCTGGCATGTCCAGTCGTGCAGAGTTGGGTAGCTCCTCGTTGTACATCAGTATTCCGCAGGCATACCTGGAGTACACCTCGGACAATTGGGATCCGCCGTCACGTTGGGATGAGGGTGTCTCTGGGGTGATATTGGACTACAACCTGAATGCACAGATGCTGCGTCATCAACAGCAAGCGGGCGACGGTTATGACGTCAGCGGCAATGGTGTCGTAGGGGTGAACATGGGGGCGTGGCGTTTGCGTGCTGATTGGCAAGCCCGCTACGAGGATCAGGCCGGCACTGGCAGGACGAAGAAAAGTCTGGATTGGACGCGTTACTACGCCTATCGGGCAATCCCGGCCCTAGGGACAAAGTTGACGGTCGGGGAGAGTTATTTGAGCTCCGACATTTTTGACAGCTTTCGCTTTGCCGGGGCCAGCCTGGTGACGGATGACAGTATGTTGCCGCAAAACTTGCGCGGTTATGCGCCGGAAGTGACCGGGATTGCCCGAACCAATGCCAAGGTGACCATCAGCCAGCAGGGGCGGGTGCTGTATGAGACACAAGTACCCCCCGGGCCATTCCGGATCCAGGATATTCATGACTCCGTTTCCGGACAGATGGATGTTCGGGTAGAGGAACAGGATGGCAGTGTTCAGGAGTTCAAGATGGATACAGCCAGCGTTCCCTACCTGACTCGCCCAGGCTCGGTGCGCTACAAGCTGGCGAGCGGTCGCCCATCGGATTGGCAGCACCAGGCCAATGGCCCGGTATTCGCTGCCGGAGAGTTTTCCTGGGGGGTGAGCAATGGTTGGTCACTGTACGGCGGCGGTGTCGTGGGTGGCGAGTATGACGCGCTGGCGCTGGGTATCGGGCGTGACCTGATGCAGTTTGGTGCCTTGTCGTTTGACGTGACTCGCTCCTCGGCCGGCTTGCCGGAGGAGGGGACCTTGAGCGGCAATTCTTTTCGACTGAGCTATTCCAAGAATTTCGACCAATACGACAGTCAAGTGACGTTTGCCGGGTATCGCTTCTCGGAGCGGGACTTTATGAGCATGAGTGAGTATCTGGATGCACGTGTCACCGGCACTCGCTCCGAGAACAATAAGGAGATGTACACCGCCACGGTCAACAAGCAGTTTCGTGACCAGGGGCTAAGTGTGTATGTGAACTATAGCCACCAGACGTATTGGGGGCGTCCGGCCAGCGATCGATACAACGTATCCCTGGCGCGTTATTTCGATGTGGGTCGCTTCAAGAACTTGAGCGTTTCGCTGACGGCATCGCGTAGCAATTACAACAACACCAGTGAGGATGCCATGTACCTCTCAGTGTCAATGCCATGGGAGGGTAGGGGTTCGGTCAGCTACAACAGCTCCGTGAATGGTAACGACGCCTCTCATCAGGTGAGCTACTACGATCGATTCAGTGGTCATGACCGCTACCAGTTGAGTGCTGGGCAAAGTAGTAACGGCAAGGCGGCGAGCGGTTACTACACACATCGCGGCGATATTGCCGAAATGAACGCCAGCGCCAGCTACCAAGAGGGCAGTTACTCCTCTGCGGGGTTGTCAGTGCAGGGCGGCGCCACTCTCACGGCGCAAGGGGGAGCGCTGCATCGCGCCGGAGTACTGGGAGGGAGTCGTATCTTGCTTGATACCGATGGCGTTCCCGGGATTCCTGTCCGAGGTTACGGCGAGACCACCAATAGCAATCGGTTTGGCAAGGCGGTGGTGGCGGACGTGAGCAACTACTACCGCAACCGGCTGAGCATAGACCTCAATGCCTTGCCTGAAAGCGCCGAGGCCACACGTTCCGTGGCGCAGGCGACGTTGACGGAGGGAGCGATCGGCTACCGTCGGTTTGACGTGGTTGCGGGAGAGAAGGCCATGGCGATCATACGCCTGGCAGACGGCTCACCGCCGCCATTCGGCGCCACGGTGAGGAATGCAAAAGAACAGGAAGTAGGGATTGTGAGTGAGGGTGGCAGCATTTACCTGAGCGGCCTCAAGGCCGGTGAGCAGATGACGGTGAGTTGGAACGCCCAAGCGCAGTGTGTGCTTGAGCTGCCGCAGACACTGCCGAGCGGCGACGAGGACTGGCCGCTCCCGTGCCGCCAATTGTAGGGAAAGCCAACCCGGTTGCACTGGTGTGATAGGAGGGCGCAGGTGCGTTCTTGCTAGGCCGGTGGCCATTGAAAAAGCCTTTAAAGTGAGTACGACGCTATGACATCGAATCTCAAACGTGCGCTTCCATACGGCTTACTGCTATGTGGCTTGGTTGCCCAGCAAGCCAATGCCGCCATTGCGCTGGATCGTACCCGAGTGATTTTTGACGGATCGCGGAAGTCCGTCAGTCTGAACCTGAGTAATGAAAACAAGCAACTGCCCTATCTGGCACAAGGGTGGATCGAGGATGCCGAAGGTAACAAGATCACAACCCCCCTGGTGGTACTGCCACCGGTGCAGCGGATAGAGCCCGGGGCAAAAAGCCAGGTGAAAATCCAAGGACTGCCAGTGATCAACCGACTGCCGCAGGATCAGGAGTCGCTCTTCTACTTCAACCTGCGTGAGATCCCGCCGCGCAGTGACAAGCCCAACTCGCTGCAAATTGCCCTGCAAACACGCATCAAGCTGTTTTACCGGCCCCTGGCAATTGCAGCGGCCCAAGGCGAATCGGCGCTGCAGTGGCAAGAGCAGATGACGCTGACGCGCCAGGGAGACAAGTACCTGATCAACAATCCGACGCCTTACTACGTGACGATCGTGGACGCTGCCAGCACGGTGACAGGGAAGACGGCCGCGGGGTTTGAGGCACTGATGATCGCCCCTAAAAGCCAGGATACGTTGACGGCTGCAGCCAGCGTATTGGGCAATAGCCCGGTGCTCACTTACGTCAACGACTATGGCGGCCGGCCGCAGCTGCAATTCAGCTGCAGCGCCAACACTTGTGTGGCTGCACCGGTGAAGAAGGTCAAGTAGTGAGTGCCTGGGATCAGAAGCCAGATATGCAACCTGATTCTGCTCGGTTATGACCTGGGAGGCGAGATGACTGTTCAGAAGAAGTTCATCTGTCAGCCACTGTTTTTGCAAGTTGCAGTGCTGCTTGGTTGCATATTGCCCCAAGCAACATCCGCAGCAACCACGGTACAGGGGAGCGCCACCATATCGGTCACCATTATTGCGCGGCCATCGTGCGTCATTAACAACAATCGAGTGATCGAGGTGGATTTTGGCAATGATATGTTGACTACCGGCGTAGATGGCAGCAACTACGAGAAACGGGTGAGCTACACCCTGGAGTGCAAGACCGGCAGCAAAAACGAAATGAGAATGTTCATCCGTGGACGGCTGGCGGGGTTTGGCGACGGGCTTCTGGGAACGACTAACGCTGATGTGGGTGTGCGTATCCGGCTCAACGGTATCGCTATGCCTGTGGGAGAAAGAGGGCAGTCTTTCACGGCGCCGAGTACCCCGCAGCTAACCGCCGTGCCTGTTAAACGGCCGGGCTCGACGTTGACTGGCGGCTACTTCTCGGCAGGAGCCATCATGTCGGTGGAATACAATTGAACGGGTATGGGGGGCAGCTTCTGCGCATGAGTGTGATGCTGGTAACGCTACTCACGGGTAAAGTCCTCTTGGCCGCGGACAATATGACGTTTCGTGGCACGCTCAATGAGCCGCCGCCCTGCAGCATCAACAACGGTGAAACCATTGAAGTCAATTTCCAGCGCGTTGGCATCGGCAAGGTCAACGGCATCAACTACCGACAGGTGGTTAATTACCACATCAGTTGTGCGACGGGAATCGGCGCTCCGCAAGTAACCCTCGCCGTTAGCGGCAATAGAACCACCTTCGACCAGGCCGCGATAAAAACCACTAAGGAGCATCTGGGTATACGGCTGTTGTATAACGGCCAGCCGTTCATCCTGGATAAACCTATCCCTATCGATCCAAAACAATTGCCGCTGCTCGAAGTAGTACCGGTAAAGGAGCCGGGGAGCTGGACGTTGATCGAGGGGACGTTTGAAGCGACGGCGACCCTACAAGCGCAATATCAATAAAGGAAGGCGTACCGATGCGAGGATACGACGCTCGTCGCGCTGTATGGTGTGGCCTGGCGGGGGTGCTGCTGAGCCTGTCCGCCCACGGCGCGGACAATATGCGTTTTCATGGCGTTCTGGTGGCGGAGCCTTGTGTGATTCCTCCGGGCGCAGAATCCATTGCGCTGGAGTTTGGCACGGTAATCGACAAATACCTGTATCTGAACAAGCGCACCCGTGGGCAGTCGTTTCAAATACGCCTGACAGGATGCGACCTCAGTCTCGGCAAAAGTGTGAAAGTTGCCTTCAGTGGTATTGAAAGCCCCGTGCTGCCGGGGCTGCTGGCCTTGAATGAGGGCAGCCAGGCATCCGGTATTGCCATCGGCTTCGAGACATCTCAGGGGCAGGCATTGCCACTGAACAAGGGCGTAGCGGGGTATCCGCTGACGGCCGGAAGCAGTCTGATCGAGCTCAAGGCCTATGTGCAGGGCGAGCCGAAGGCAATAGCAAATAAGAGCATCGAGAAAGGACCGTTCAGCGCTGTGGCGACGTTCAGTCTTGAATATGACTAAAGGACCAACAAACGAGATGTTGACTCGATTAGAGGGCCAAGGGCTATTGAGACTCGCCGGTACTGGAACGGCCTGGCGCCCGTCCCCTGGATGGAGCATACGCTTACGCATGGCGTGCATTGCGACATTAACCTTGGCCGTAGGCGTTAAAGCCGAAGCGGCAGAGCTGAAACTCAGTGCGAATGGGCTTACCGCCAACTTGTACACTGATATATACGAAGTATCGAGGCTGAGCAGATACTCGGCGCCCCAAAAATGGACCGACCCCTCTATGCGGGTTGTGGTGAGGGGGCCGGGATGGGTCTATAGCAGTAACGGCTTCTTGTATGATCCTAATATTGACGTATGGGTGGTAAACGAATACCTGAAAAAAGGATTGCCGCAGCTCATACTCTCATCGGGCCGTCCGCCGACAAGCTTCGAGGACACCCACGTATACGTGGAGTATTTTGACAGAGATTCGGTGACCACCTACCAAGGCAATATGACAGTCGGCGGTGTCCCCATGCCCCCACCCATCCCGTCCTGTGACGTTAGCGCACAATCGATAGACTTGGGCACCCTGGACTCGACTGCGATACAAGGGGTAACCAAGACTAGTACCGTAACGGTACGATGCAGCTCTACCGCATCAGGCACCCTCACCGCTGTCGGCCAGAATAATCAGCAAACGGTGAGCTTTTCCGGAAACCCTAGGCTAAAGGGTATATTGAGAGTTAACGGCGCGACAGCATACCAGATGACCGCAGGCCCCTATGGGAACAGTACACAGTGGAGCGTGAAACTCGATGACCAAGGAGCCGGAACGCTCTCTTCCGGAACCTACACCGGCGTCGCGGTACTACGATTTACTATTAACTGACTCTGAGTCCGCCGGGCCAGAAGGTTGATCTGCTGTTCCTGCCGGTACTGGCTGGGCGCGGTGATACAGGCACCGCGCCAGCCGTTCACTCAGTGCGGCGCGCGGTGAATTGTCTTGAGCAGGTCTTCGGGACTGATATGGCCGACGACGGATTCGGCGGCGCTGCCCGGCAGCGGCAGGTCGAGGATATGGCCCTTGATTTTGCCCACCACGTGCATCTCGCAGGGTTTGCAATCGAACTTCAGGGTCAGCACCTCGTCACCGTGCACCAGTTGCATCGGTGCCACCTTGGTGCGCACGCCGGTCACGCCCTTGGCCTGCTTGGGGCACAGGTTGAAGGAGAAGCGCAGGCAGTGCTTGGTGATCATCACCGGCACGTCGCCGTGCTCTTCGTGGGCCTCGAACGCGGCATCGATCAGTTGCACGCCGTGGCGGTGGTAGAAGTCCCGGGCCTTCTGGTTGTACACGTTGGCCAGGAACGACAGGTGCGACTCCGGGTACACCGGCGGCGGGTTGCTTTCGGCCTTGCGCCCGCCCCGTGGATGAGCGGCGACGCGGGCCGTGTCCAGAGCTTCGATGACTTCCCGGCGCAGGGCCTTGAGCTGGGAGTTGGGGATGAAGTACGCCTGGGGCGCATCCAGCTTGATGTCAGTGGCGTGGTAGAGGGTGGTGCCCAGTTGCCCCAGCAGGTCCTGCAGTTGGCCAAGGGCCTGCTCCGGCTTGTTGGCCACGCCGAACGGGCCGTCCAGGGCGACGCTGGCGCTGATGCCTTCTTCGCTGGTGGCGGTCAGCTCCAGACGCTCTTCGCGCAGACGGGCCAGCCAGGACAGGCCAATGCGCCGCTCGGCGGAAGTGCGGGTCAGGGCCTGCTGCCAGTTGTGGTCGAGGTTGCGGCTCAGCGGATGGTTCGGACGCAGGCGCTGCAGGGCTTCGGGCATCTCGTTGGGCTCGACCCGATAGCGGTAGCGTTTCTCGCCGTCTTCTTCGAATTCGCCACGGGCTTCGGCAATGTTGGCGCGGAACCCCACCACTTCGCGCTTGACCAGCAGGTTGAGGCCGTCGCCGTTGGACAGCGGCTCGAAGGTCACCACTTGCAGGTCGCGCTTGCCGACCTTTTCCACGGTGCCCACAGGCAGCCCGGTAAAGGTCGGTGAATCGAAGGCGCCGATGTCGATCTTGCGCTCGCTGACGAAGTAGTCGGTGCTGCCACGGTGGAAGGTCTTGTCCGGATCGGGGACGAAGAAGTGCGCGGTGCGGCCGCTGGAAGCGCGGGCCAGATCCGGACGGTCTTCGAGAACGTCGTCCAGGCGCTGACGGTAGTAGGCCGTGATGTTCTTCACATAGGCCATGTCCTTGTAGCGTCCCTCGATCTTGAACGAGCGCACGCCGGCTTCCACCAGGGCGCGGATGTTGGCGCTCTGGTTGTTGTCCTTCATCGACAGCAGGTGCTTCTCGTAGGCGATCACACCGCCGTGCTCGTCTTTCAGGGTGTAGGGCAGGCGGCAGGCCTGGGAGCAGTCGCCACGGTTGGCGCTGCGACCGGTCTGGGCGTGGGAGATATTGCACTGGCCGGAAAAGGCCACGCACAAGGCGCCGTGAATGAAGAACTCGATGGCCGCGTCGGTTTCGGCGGCAATGGCGCTGATTTCCTTCAGGTTCAGTTCACGGGCCAGTACCAACTGCGAGAAACCGGCCTGGTCGAGGAACCTGGCCCGCTCCAGGGTGCGGATATCGGTCTGGGTACTGGCGTGCAGCTCGATGGGCGGAATATCCAGCTCCATCACTCCCAGGTCCTGGACGATCAACGCATCGACACCGGCGTCGTACAACTGGTGGATCAGCTTGCGCGCCGGCTCCAGTTCGTTGTCGTGGAGGATGGTGTTGAGGGTGGTGAACACCCGGGCGTGATAGCGGCGGGCGAATTCCACCAACTGGGCGATCTCGCCCACCTCGTTGCTGGCGTTGTGACGGGCGCCGAAGCTCGGGCCACCGATGTACACCGCGTCGGCGCCATGCAGGATGGCTTCGCGGGCGATGGCGACGTCGCGAGCGGGGCTGAGCAGTTCCAGGTGATGTTTGGGCAAGGACATGTTTTTTTAGTCAGGCTTATCAGGGTCAAGGCGCGCATTGTAGCGGCGAAACGCTTGCCCGGCACCCGTGTCCTGCCAGGTGGCGGCCGCGCCGGGTGCGCGGCCACCGGATAGCGTCGACGGATCAGGCCTTGGCGGCCATCGCCGTGACTTCCACACGCATGCCTTCCACCGCCAGAGCGGCCACACCAACGGCGGCGCGTACCGGCCATGGCTTGACGAAGAAGCGCTGGTAGACCTGATTGAACGCGGCGCGGTCGGCCATGTCGGTGAGGTAGATGGTCAGGTGCATGACCCGGTCCATGGAACTGCCGGCCCGCTCCAGGGCCACTTTCAGCGCCTGCAGGGTGCATTCGCTTTGCAGGGTGATGTCCCCCAGTTCCAGGCTGCCATCGGCGCGGGTCGGGATCTGGGTCGAGACCAGGATGCCGTTGAACGCGGCGACGTCGGAGGAGATGGAATCGGCGTCCGGGTCGGGGGTGAAGACGAGGTCTGGGTGGGCCATGGGGATCTCTTGTTCGAGGGGAAAAAGGTTCGCAAGGATGAGTGGGTGCCGACTGAAGTTCAAGTTGTGAGGGTCTTTTTGCGGTCCTCCTTCCAGGCATCGTCCAGGTCGCGCTTCCAGGCGGCAATTCGCCGAGGGTCACCCAGGGCCTTGGCCAAGGCCTGGTGCACTTCATAGTTGGGTTCGGTTTCACTGAGCCCGTCGGTCCAGTCCTGCACCTGTTGATAGAGGCTTTGGAGCGACGTTGGGGCATCGTTTTTTCGCTGCCGGGTCAGGATGGATTTGTACAGCTTGCGGTTCTCGCCCTTGAGCTCTCGGGTCCAGCGATCTTCCAGGTGCAGGAGCCTGTTCAGATTGCGGACTCGTTGCACGTCGGCGGCGCGGGTGCTCTTGAGCATGACACCGAGCTTCTTGACGTTGAACTCCAGCTTGAGTGTGCCGGCGGGATTACGCCTGTAGGGATGGAACCACTCCTCAAAGGAGCCGCTGCTGTGCACGGGATGTGCAGCCTTGTTCTGTGGTCCATTGCACTCGCCGCAGATGGGGACCAGATTCTCCGCACACACCGCCAGCAAGGGGTAGGCGCTCTTGGGTATCCAATGGTCGACCTCGACATTGCGCAACTCTCCACCGCACATCACACAGACATGCCGGGCGTCCTGGTCCTTGTCGCCCTTGTGCAGCGCAAGAAAGCTGTCGCAAAAGTGCTGGTACTTCAGGAGCAAGCTGCGCTCACCAGTCGGGGTACCGTCGGCAAGGTAGGGCAGGCCGTCTTTAAGCCCCTTGTTGTAGAAAGCCTCCATCAGGTCCTGGAGGTTTTTTTGGTGGGCTTTGGCGTCCGGGTCGCCAGCGAAGGGGTAACCCACTGGCATCGCCGAAGCGATGGGCGCTGCCTCGAAGTAGCGGCCGATCCGGCTGGTTGCATTGATCCAGTCACGCAAGCGGTCTTTCTGCGCGTCAGTGAGTTCGGCCAGATGGGCGGCCCGCTCCAGAAGCTTGTGGCGATTGAGTTTCTTGTTCAGAAAGCCCCACAGCCAACGGCTTTCTTCCGGGCTGAGGGACAGTGTCTGCAAGTCGGCAGCCGTCAGTTGTGCTGCCCGGGTCGTAGGCTGGCACAACCACAGGGCGAACACCTGCATCATGTTCTGGCACGCCCTCAAGGCGTCGGAGCAGTCGACAGGCTCGATGGGTTTAAGCATCGGTATCGCCCCGAGCGTTGCGGCTGGCCTGGAGCTTGTCGATCAAGCCATGCAGATCGGCTTTCAAATCATCCGATTTCACCTGCTCGATCAAGGCATTCAGGGTGCGAGTGTCTTCGGTCTGCTCCCAGTGGTTGAGCCGGGCGCGCAGTTCGGAGCGATAGAAACCGGTGCCAAGCCGATTGATCACCGCCTTGAGCTGCCTGATCTGCTGGGCAGTGGGTACCTGCACCTGCTCAACATGCTCGAGAAAGGCCTCGATACGCTGCTGTGCTCGGCTGCCGATGCTGTCTTGCGTGTGAAACAGATTCATCATCAGCGCCCCGGGATCGGTGGCGAAGGTGCGGGTGCCGACCTGATTGGCTGAAGAACTGCCGTCCGCTCCCTTCTTGATAAAGATGATTTCTTCATCGAACACATCCGACAGCACGATGGCCGAATGGCTGGCGATCAGCACGCTGTTGGCGTCCTCGCCCATGGCCCGCTCGATATTGCTGACGATTTCGCGTTTCCAGGCATCGTTGAAGTGAGTTTCCGGCTCGTCGAGCAGCAGCAGGGCATCTTGCTGGCCCGCCAGCAGGTGGAACAGCGCCCAGCGCCGTAGCACCATCTGTTCGCCATCGGAAAGGTCTGCGTAGCTCATGACCCCGCTGTCGCTGGCGAACTCGTCCTCGGGCTTTTCGTTGCGCCGCAACGACATTTCGATGCCGTCGATCAGGCCTACAGCCAGCCAGCGCGACAGTTCGTTGAAGCGGCTGAAGGCACTCTGGCCGGATTCGCCCAGCATCAGGGTCAGGGCCTGTTCCTGAGTCGTTGCCTGCTGCAGTTGCGGGTTCAGGTACCGGTTATTGCCCAAGGCCGGCAGCGGGGCACCCACATCAAAGTGCAGCACCCGCAGGCGATTGGCGGGGTCGGGTTGGGCCAGCACCTCGCCGGCCACCAGCATCAGGTCGTGCATTTTGCTCTGCAAGGCCCGGGGGGCAGCCAGGGCCCGCTCCAGGTCCACTCGCAAGCGCACACTGACCAATCGATGCCAGCCGGCCTTTTCGAACAGGCCGGCCAGCCCCCGATCATTCTGTGGCGGCTGGCGTTGCAGCATCAGGTCCTGCAGGACCACGGCCAGCAAGGCTGCATCCGGGCGACCGTCGCTGAGCAGGATGGGACGGTTGAGCTGGTCGCTGGCGTCGTCGGTGCTGTGGGGCAGGGAAGACTGCCCCTGCGAAGCAGGTTCGCTGCCACCCAGTGACGCCTCATCTTGATAGGTCCAGCCAACGGGGCGTTCCAGTTCAAACGGATATTGCTCATCGCTCTTGAAGCGCAAGGCGCTAGCCGCCTGCTCCAGCGGCGGTCGCCAGATATCCTGCCACGCCCTCCAGGAGCCGGAGGTGTAGGCCAGCACCCTGGGCAGCAGGTCCGTCACGGCTTGCGGGTAAGCCCCTTCCTTGATTCGCGGCATGAACTGCGGCAATTGCTCTGTGCCCAGTTGCTCGATGAGCGCTTCGAAATCCGCGCTGTCTGCGTTCTTTGCGATGGGCGCGCCCTCAGCCAGCCACAGGCTAGTGGATACCGCAGTTCCAGCACTCTTGAAAACCACGCTGCGTAAATTGCCATTGCCGACCGCGCCCAGTTCATAGACGAGGGTGAAGGCGAAGCCTGGCAGTCGGCCATCGGCCAGTGCGATATAGATCGATGCGATGGCGCGCAGCAAATGGCTTTTACCACTGCCATTGAGGCCCACCACGAAGTGGATGGCGCAGGGTTGTGCCTGGTCCTGGATCAAGGCTTCCCAGGGGGCGTCCTGGGCGAAACACACCTTGAGCTGGCTCAGGGGGGCGTAGAGGTTCAGATTCAAATAACGCAAACGCATTTATTGCCCCTTGTTCGAACGGCTGATGCTGTCGCGAAAGCGCTTTGCATCCTGCATGGCGCTGTCTTCCTCGACGCGCCCCGAGTCGCTGATCCGATAGACCCTGAACGCGGTCATGAACTCGCCTTCGGTGGAGCTGCCTGCTCCTCCCGGAATGCTCATTTTACGGATCAGCCCCAGTGCTGCGATTTGCTCCAGGGTACGGAACACGGACACCGTCGATACCCCCGATTCATGTTGCACAGATCCCAGGTTGAGGCAAAAGGCTTCGACGGCATCCTGATCATCGATCAGCAAGGGCAACGGCAGTTTGTTCAAGGCCTCCCAGACCCGTGACTGGAAGCCCGAAAGCTGGGTGGCAACAGTCGCCCGCGCACTGCGCGAGACAGTCCCGACCGGCTCGGGAGCTTCGGGCAGCGCAGGATGTGCGACGTGCAGCGGACGTGGCCTTGCAATGCTCCGGGTTTGCTCTTGAGCTCGCCATTTAGCTGAAAGACTGGAAGTGAAAGCCTCCGTCAGCATGGCCTCGCCAAGCCGCCGGGCCGTTTCCAGCGCATCGTTAATGCGCTTGAGGGGCACTTCACGCAGCAGGTTGACGATGAACTGTTGCCGTTCCAGCGGGGGCAGTGGCAACTCCAGGCGCTCGAAGAAGGAGCGGGAAATTCGCCCGGGAATGCGGTCCCGTGTGGTAACGGGCAGATGCTGGCGCAGCCACGACAACCGCATGAAACAGGCCAGGTACTCGGGCAGAACTGCAGCGCCGGGGCGCAGCACCTGGAAGGCTGCCGAAGCAAAAGGAGTTGCGGATTCATCTGAAGGGACGACGAAGGCGGTACCCCGCGACCTCGTACCCCGAGTGAGGTTAAACAGAACATCATTGGCCTGGACTTCAACACAGGATGGACCCAGCTCTTCGAGCTTGAGCCGCTGCGGCTGTCCCTGGCCGGTGACGGGGTCAATGCCTTGCAGGGTGAACAGATCTGCCCGGGCAGGCGCGTGGTTTTCTCCGGGACTGAGTCTGGGGGGATTGAACTCAACATGGGCCGATAGCTTGACCCAGGGCCAGGCCTGGACCGTTTCTCCGGAAACCAGCAGCTCCAACGCCAGGGCGTCGGATAGATCAATGACCCTGTCCAGAGCGTCCTGGTAAGGCGTCAGAGAAGCTTTTTGCAGCAACTGCACAAGGTATTCCTGCTCTTCCAGCGGCGGTACAGGAATGGCCAGGTTCTGGAAAAAGCTGAGCGGAATGCTCAGTTGGCTCTGCGTACCTCTGTTGGTGCCCAGAGCCGCCTGCCGGAGCCAAGGCTGCTGAATAAAATGCAATAGGTAGGCAGGGAGTACCTGAGGGCCGGCACGCAGGGCCAGAAAGTGTTGAGCCAGGCCAAGCTCAGTGACCAGACCGGAGATGATGGTCGCCTGCATGACGTCTCGGCCACGGGTTGCGATCAATACATCCCCATTCTGAAATAGCACGCCCTGACGAGGGGTCTCGCCGTAGGCAAGAAGACTGGGGCCGGGGTTCTGCCCATTCAGGTCATCGAGCAGGCTCCTGGGAAAGAAACTCACTGGGGTTTCAGGGGGCGGACGCTTGGTGCGTGGATTGAGCTCACAGACATCCAGCAGTCCGACTTCCCGCCAGGATGCCGGCAGGCTCATTGCACCTCCCCAATCAGGTCGCGCAAATAACGCAGTTGCTCAATGACCTCAAGTTCGATGGTTTCCAGTTCACCGATCAACTGCAGGGCTGTGCGATCACCGCCGGACCTGGGTTGTTCTATGACTTTGTAGTCTTCGATATCCAGGCTCCATTCCTTGGCCTCGATGCAGTCGGGGTCCAGGAAATTGGAAAACAGAGCATCGGCACCTCTTAACTTGCGACGTACAGGAACCTGCCACTGCCTGACCTGAGTGGCGTTGCGCCTGCTTTCGTCATTGATTGAGGACCAATGAGGATCTTGCCCGGCGCCTGCTTGGAAATACACTTCCTTGCTCCGCTCCCAAAGCCCCAGCCCCCGCTGACGTATCCGGAAATGCACAAGGGCATCGAACAAGTCGTTGTCCGCATCGGCGGGCAGCTCTTCGCGCTTGCTGTCCATCGAGTACCCATCTTGGGTCACTTGATAAAACCAGACTGCGTCAGTTTGTGGTGTCGCATCGTATGACTTGGTCTGCGCTTGCTGATCGCCTGTCTTGCGCACCACCAGAATCGCGGCCTTGATCCCGGTGTAAGGATTGAAGATCTCTCCGGGCAACAGGATCACCGCCTCCACGCAGTGTTTGCACAGCAGCTCACGACGCAGCTCGATCTGGGCCTGGGAGCGGCCGACCAATAGATTCTGTGGAATGATCAACGCCGCGCTGCCACCAACTCGCAACAGGCTCAAGGCTCGCCAGACAAACAGCAGCTCCACCTTGTCTGACCTGTTGCCCTGGTCGTCCCGGGCATAGAAGGGCAGGTAGTTTGCCTTCGCGGCTTCCTGTGGATCGATCCGGCCGCCAAATGGCAGGTCGCTGATGACAAAGTCGTAACTCTCGTTCAGCAAAGATTCTGCGGCCCCTTGAGCGTCACCAGTGGCCAGGCTGTTGCCTTGCATGCACTGTGGCTGCTCAATGTCATGCAGCAGGAGATTGACCCAGCCAATCCGCGCCAGGGTATGGCTGAGATCAATGCCCACCAGAGAGCGGCCGTCATGGATCCGTTTTTTGCCACTGGCCGACAACCTGGCAGACCTGGACAACATGTATTGCAGAGTACACACCAGAAAGCCGCCCGTGCCGGCTGCGGGGTCGATGATCCGTTGCCCGGGCAGAGGGTCCAGCAGTGCCGTCATGAACCGGGTGATATGCCGTGCGGTGACGAGGGGGCCGATATTGCTGGTGGCCGAACCCTGGGTAAACAGATACTCGAACACCTCTGCGGATGAAAACCGTGCCTGACGCTTTTTCCCGGTATAGGGGAACAGTTCGTCAATGCCGTGCACCAAGCCCCTGAGCGCCTGGTTTTTGCTCGGATCGAGCTGAAAGTAGGCGTCACTCAACATGCCGTTCAAGCCCAATCGCCTGGCCAGGGATGGATAGTCGCCGATGCGCATCTCCAGGCTGCGCAGCCATGGAAAAACCCGGTCATTCAAGTAGGTGCCAGGGGCCGGCTGCTCCAGTAAGGCCTTCCAGAGCGAGTAGTGTTTGTTCGGCGGGCCTTCCTCATCAGGCATGAGCAACTGGAAGATCGACGGCAACCCATCCTCATCCGGCTCAGCGGCCATGCCATCCAGGCGCTTGAGAAAGATCAGGCAGGCAATCTGTTCCAGTGCCACGTAGGGCGAGGAGGCCAGCCCGGCGCCGGACACCAGGTCCCAGAGCGAGGCAACTTTTTTCCGGATATCAGGAGGAAGCATCGTAGTCCTTTGCGATTGAGGTCGGGGGCAGCGAAAAGGTGGCAAGTATAGAGGGTTTGTCGCGGTGCGATAACAGCACAGGGCTAGCGTGCGGTGCGCCCGCAGATCGGCGCCAGAGGCCGTATTTTCGAGCATTTCGGCAATTTATGGAGTGCGCACGCTCCATTCTCTTAAGCAAGTGGAGTGTATAGGCTCCAAGTTTGATATCTATTGGCCACTGCTGCGGATATTGTGCGTCCATCAAGTTGCAGGACGACAACCATGGATACCAACGGATCAGTACAGTCTCTGCCCAGGACCCTGGGGCAATGCTTCAGCGACAACCTCAGCGCGGTGCTGGCAGTGGCCGGTGCAGCCCGGGACAACCACGCACCGGGTGCCTTTTCAGCGGTGCGCATGCAGCGCAGGACAGGGATCGCCCGCAGCACCCTGCGCGCACTCAAGTCGGCCGAGGCCAATCCGGATCTGAGCACCATCAGCCGCCTGGCCGATGCCCTGGGTGTGCCGCCGGCTTTCCTGCTCATGCGCCCGGAAGATTGGGAGCAGTTGGCGGCGGCCATCGGCGACAGCGGCGATTACCTGGCAGCGGCCGACAAACTGCTGCGCGAGGAGCGCCTGGAGGCGAGAAATCCGGTGGAGAAGGTGTTGCGTGAATGCAAGGTCCATCCGGATGCGCGGCCCATTGGGGTGGGCGCATCGCCCGAGGTCAGCCGGGTCAACGCCAGGGATGAATGGCGGCGGCGCAGCTGCCTCAAGTTCGATGCCTTGATGTTGCGCCAGACTCGCGCCCCGCGGACCCGCGTCATGCTGACCGCCATCGCCGGTGCGCTGGTGAGCCGAGCGACCCCACATAACCCCAGCAACGACCAATAAACTTTTTTAAGAGGAGTCGCAGCATGCCCATCATCCACGACCCCGATCTTGCCGATGTCCTGATGAGCGCCGCCGCCGACGATGTCAGGTTGCTGATCGATGTGATCACCGACAACGGCAAGGGCCGTATCTCTCTGTCGTCCTCTGTGTGTCGCCAACTGACCGCGGCCAAGGACAGCGAGCTCAATGAGCTGGCGCGGGCCATGGTGGCCGAAGAACTGACCCGCTTCGGCGGCAACTCGATGATGAACATCCTTCGGGGTGGGAGCGGGGTGCCGTACCGGGAGCTGTTGAGCGACGTCGCCAGCCATGTAAAGGCCTCGAAGAACGACACGGACACCTGCGCCCAGATGGAAATGACCATCATCGGCAAGGTGCTTGAACAATCCATCGGCCGGATGAGCGAAGAGGACAAGGCCACCTTTTTCGAATCCATGGGCACCACTTACCGTCCGGGCATGGGCCCTGGAGCCCTGGCGACCCTGATCGCCACCCTGAGCGCCTCCGGGCTGGGTTCCTACAACGTGGCCGCCCTGGTGGCGAGCGCGACCCTGAGCAGCCTGGTGGGCAAGGGCGTGGCTTTTGCGGCCGGCTCAACGGCTCTGGGCCGGGGCCTTGCGGTGCTTGCCGGGCCGGTGGGCTGGGCCATTACCGGCATCTGGACCGCGTTCGATCTGGCCAGCCCGGCGTACCGGGTGACGGTGCCCTGTGTGATTCAGATCGGCCACATGCGCCAGAAAATGCTGCTCAAGAGCACCTGTCCCGGTTGCTACGCGCCGATCACCCCAGGCAGCAATTTCTGTGGCCGCTGCGGTGCCCGGCTGAACCCGGGATAAGCGCACGGCCCTTGTCTACCACGCCATCGATAAAGGAAGAGTTCGCCATGAATCCTACGATTTCGCCCCTCGAATTCCTGCTGGTCAATGTCATCTGTTTCGCCGCGGGCGCAGCAGCGGCTGGCGCTATCTACCTAGGGGCCAAGGCCTTCTACGCCGCTGGCCGGCGCTCGGCGCACAGTGCCTGTTGAGCCCTGTATCCATTGAAAGGCTCGACCGTCTGCGTTGGGCGTATTGAGTGAAATAAGGATCAGATACCGTGTATACCAACGACCACGCGACCCGACTTGTATTCCTCAACACCGAGGCCGAGCGCATTGCCTCAAGCATGCAGCGCACCCAGGACAAGCTGGACTGGTTGAACGACTTTGACAGTGCCCAGAGCCACTCCAGCCTGGCCCGGTTGAAGCGTGAGATGCAGGCCGCCCGGGAGCGCCAGGGCCAACTCGAGCAACTGCTCAAGTCCAATCAAAGCCAATTGGACAGTGCCCAGGAGCAGGCCGCCGCCGGATTCAATCCTGGCCACTGGTTCTCCACCGAGCGCAGTGTCGCCAAACGACTGGTGGAGACGTTGACGGGGCGGATCAAGGCGCTGCAACGCAACCTGATCGACGTTCGCGCCGAGCTCGTCGAGTACGGTGTGCAGGAGCAGCGTCTGGAGCAGGACCTCAAGCGCTACCGCAGCTTCGACCCCCTGGAGGCCCAGGCATTGATGGCCCAACTGCGCGATGAGCAAGGGCAACTGAGGCTCACCATCGAGCAGACCCGCAAGTCCAGCGAGCGCTGGGAGGCCGCCGCCGGCCAGGTTTCCCGCGAATGGCAGAGGGCCAAGAGCACCCTGGAGCGGCTCGAACGGGACATTGCCGAGGCCGACGCATTCTATGAGGCCTTGAATCAGGCCCAGAGCGCTCGGGAGCGCGCGCAGATCCACGAAGCCTGCGCTCGGCATTTTGGCTCGGGTAACAGCAGCCCGCGCAGCCTCCTCAAAGACCTCAAGTACGAGCAGCGCAAGGTGACCCAGGATGCGGAAAAACTGCAGCTGCGCCTGCGGGACGTGGTCCGTCTTCTGCAGAACGAGATCGGCACGCTGATCGTCGACGGCAACAACCTGTGTTACGCCCCTACGGAGAACGGCCAACGGCGCTTTATCGGCCTTGTGGCACTCAAGGCGCTGGTGAGCCACCTGTGCGCCACTTACAAAGTGACCCTGGTGTTCGATCCGGGTATCCGCCAGCAGTTGAAGATGGACGACGGCGCCCTGCAAGCGGCCTTTCCCAACGCCACCGTGGTGGTGATGAACGACAAGGCCAAGGCCGACGAAGCCATTCTGGCGGCCGCCGAATTCGACGAGAGTGCCTACGTCATCAGCAACGACCGCTATGCGGACTTCCCGGAAATGGCCAGCGTGCGCGAGGGCAGGGTACTGACCCACATCATCCACCCACGCTCGGTACAGATTCAGCAACTGCAGATCAATCTCCAGTACTGACCGGCATCGGCAAGACCCTTGACGACCTGCTCACAGGATCTGCGTGATCCTGGGGCCAGGTATTTGCAAACCATTGGAACGAGTCAACAGGCATGGACCTCCAAGGACATCTGCTGTACATCGACATCACCCAGATCTGTGGCATCGGCTGTGCGTTCTGCATGTACGCCGACAAGCACAAGTCGGGCATGAGCATGGAACTCTCGACCCTGGCCCGGGAGAACCTCGCGGCCCTGATCAATGCCCCCGCCGTGAAACGGATTTCCATCAGCGGCGAAGGCGAGCCTCTGAACAACGCCAAGGTGTTTCACGAGATCCTCGGGCTGTCCCAGGGCGGCAGGAGCTTCGAGTTCATCACCAGTGGTTTTTTTCCCCACGACAAGATGCTCGACTTCTACGAGACCACCAATCGCATCGTGGTGGGCAACGGCGATACCTGCAATATCCGCTTGAGTGCCGACAGCCACCATATCGAGAAAGTCAAATGGCGCGCCCACGGCCTCAGCCTGGATTACTTGCGCAAGCAGCGCCCGGCCGGCCTGGGGTTTTCGTTTCGCTCCATTGACACCGATCGCCCGTTCACCCGGGACTACCTGCTGAGCGAACTGGCCCAGTGGGGCATCCACGGCAGTATCGAGGCGCGCAACGCTCTTGAGGATGTACTGGTCACGGCAGACGGGCGCTTCGGCATCGACTACAAGAATCTGGTGCACCCGGCAGCGGACACTGCGCCGGGTTATCTGAACCTGCATGACTACATCGAGGCCATCGAGGCCAAGATCAACAAGCGGTTCACCTTCGGCAGCCTGAACCAGCCACCGCTGAGCAACGGCATGGATGTCACCGTCAAGCCCAATGGCGATGTCTATCTGTACGGCATCGAGAACCAGCGCCTGGGCAACCTGCATTTTGACCGCGTGTGCTGGGAGCAACTGGCCGCCCATGTGCGGGAAACACCACTGGTGCGCACCCTGTACACCCAGCCCCTGGCCGACCTGCTGGCACGCTTCGACAAGATGGAACCGATGCAGTCGATCCTGGCCAAGGCCAACAATCCCTATTGGCTGGTCAAGGAACTGGCGAACCACGATGGCCTGCTCGAACAACTGGTGCCCGCATGATCGATTCCCACAGCCACACCTTCTATTCCAAGCACGCGGTCGGCACCGTGGATGAACTGGTTCGCGCTTCGATCAAGGCCGGGGTGAGCATCCTCACCATCACCGATCACGCGCCCTTTACCGTGGACCGCGACAACCGCCTGCGGCTGTCCGAACTCGACCGTTATTTCGCCGACATCCACCAGGCGCAACAGACCTATCAGGGGCAGATCCAGATCCTGCGTGGCCTGGAGTTCGACTACATGCCCGGCTCCGACCTCTACAACCGTGAACTGCTGGACCGCTACGAACTGGACTTCGCCATAGGTTCGATCCATTACGTCGAAGTGCCCGGCGAGCCCATGGTCAAGGTCTGGGAACTGCCCCGGCTGGCCGGTCAGGCCTTCCTCGATCGTTATTTCGCCGATCTGGAGGCGCTGCTGGACAGCGGCCTGTTCGATGCCGTGGGGCATGCCGACACCTTGCTGCGGGGCGTGCCCGAGGAGATTGTGCTGCGCCGACTGGAGCCGTTACTGGGGCTTTTTGCGCGCAACGGCGTGGCCTATGAACTGAATGCTTCGGGGCTGCGCAAGTCGAGCCTGGACCCCGAAACGGGGTGCGAGGTGCAGGGGCTGTGGTCCTACCCGTCACGGCTGCTGTTGCCGCAGTTGATCGCACACGACGTGGCCCTCACTGTCGGCTCCGATGCCCACGATCCTCGGGATGCCGGTGGGGGCATCCGCGAACTGTTGCACGCACTGCAACCCCTGGGGCTGCAGCGCATCAGCTATTACCAGCGCCGTCGTCGAATCGATGTGTCCCTTGGGGACGCCATGGCCATCAACGTGAAGGGAGGGGGCTGACTATGGAGACGACCCTGTCCGATACCAGGACCGAAGCTCAATGGAGCACCCTGAGCGCTCTGCCTGTCGATCTGCAGTTGCGCCGGTTCCGTCAGGCGGCGGCACAGTGCCGTCCCCAGGACGTCAAGCTGGGCTTGCGAGCATTCGCCGCGGACCTGTTGGCCCGCAACCTGATCGACATGCCGGAGTACGTGTCGGTGTTGGGTGGCCACGCCTTGAACTGCCTGTCGCCGGGCGCCCCGGGTGCGTTCCGCGACATGGCCAGCGGCGCCGATGCCACCCCTCTGGTACAGGCCTACAGCCGGGCCAAGTACGGCAGCATGCAGGATATCCGCTACTTGGCGTGGCGGCTGATCGAGCATCTGTGCGAGCAACTGGAGCAACCCCAATCCCATTGGGCACGGCTGTTTCGCAGCGCCAGGGCGAGCGGCGACAACGTGGTGATGATGACCACCGGCTGGCGTAATGTGCCGTCCACCGCAAACGTGCTGTACGACCTGGTGGTGGAGGAGATCAACGTCAAGCTGGCGCACATGGGGCTGCCGACGATCATCAACGTCAAGCTCCCGCGGATTGCACCGCCTTGCGAGAACTACGCCAGCCTGAGTACCGAGGAGCGTGAGCGGGTGAATCTGGTCCAGGACCATGTCATTCCCGCCGCGAACTTCTACCGCTGGAGCGGGGTGCATGTGATTTTTGGCGATGATGTGCTGGTCACCGGTTCGACGGCGGACAAGGTGCTGTACGAGTCCCTGTGCAACGGTGCCAAATCGTTCCAGGCGATCTACCCGGTGGCCATCGATCCACGGGTCGCCCTGGCCGACGCCAGGATTGAAGAGCGGCTCAATCATATGGTGATCAAGCAGGCACTGGACCAGACCCTGGCCGCACTGCTGTCCGAAGCCGATTACCAACCGATCCTGCGGACGTTGCGCTTGCTGTTTTGCGCCAGTAATCGTCAGGCCCTCGCCGGGTTCCTGCCCAGGGTGCCCATGGACAACTGGCTGCGCCTGTACAAGTCGGCCCTGGGCAACGAGTTCCTCGCGCAGGACGAGTGCGCGCCGTCCCTGGCGCTGCTCAAGCAGTATCTGGCCGAGGCCGGGTTGCTCAGCCCCAATGGCCTGGCGGTGCGCCAATGAACCCCGGAGCCGTGCGCTATGTGAGCTACTGGGAGACGGCCCCGGGACAATCGATGCCGCCCTACGTGGCACTGGGGCTGGTTTCGATCCGACGGGCACTGGGGGACGCCTTCCTGCTGCTGACCCCCGCCACGGCGGCCAGGCTCATCGACCCACAGATCCTCGGCAAGGCATGGGGCTTCGAGCCCCTGGCCTTCACTTTGGCAGCCGGCATCGAGGCCATCGTCGCCAAGAGCGACCTGATCCGCATGGCCTACGTCCACCAGTACGGCGGCGCCTGGGTCGATGCCGACAGCATCTTCCTGCGTGACCCGACCTCCGTCCTGTTTCCCGATGGACTCAGCCCCGGGCTGCACTGGTACAGCGAAAGCCTGTTCGCCTCACAGCCGGGCAACGCGCTGCTGGCCGAGGCCCTGACCGCCGCCTTGGCGGGCGGCACCCATCGCTGGGGCAATCCGGGAGGCATCAAGGACATCGTGCAGCGCCGGGTCGGAGAGTGGGTGCCCATTGCCCCCAGCGTGGTCGACCCCGGCTACCGCCCGCAGTACAACTTCGCCAGCTGTGAGGTGATGCACCGCCAGGATCTGCCGGTCGCCGATTTCCTGCTGGCCGACGTGGCTTTGCTCAAGCTCTACAACACCTACTTCAAGCGCACCGCCCAGCGTGTCGAGACGGTGGCGCAGTTCCTGGCCGGCGGCACGTTACTGGCCAGGTTGTTCCTGCATATCGAGCCTGATTCCGGCTACTGGCTGGAGGAGACAACGCGGCTGATCCAGAGCTGTGAACCGTAACGCCGGTACGGGCCTGCGACAGGGCTCACGATTCCAGCGCAGCCACGGCACTGGCGCGCAGGTGGACGCGACAGCTGGAGACACCGGACAGATCCAGGCGTGGGGCAATCACTTCATGGATGGTCGGCGTCTGCCGGTGAGGAGAACCGTGGGCGATATACAGCCAGGCGGGAAAACGCTGGGGGCGTCGATCGAGCTGCAACTCGATCCGCAGCAGGTCGAACACCTCCGTGGTTCGCCCGCTGGGCGTCCAGGCGAGTGGAGCGCTGCGGTGATCGGGCGCACTGATCACCAGCGGGCGTTGCAACTCCAGGTTGATGGTTGCGGGATGGCAATTGCCAACCTCGGGAAAATCCCGGCTCAGCAGCGGTAGCTGACGGGCCAGGGTACCGGTGGCCACCCCCAGGCCGGAAACAATGCGGGCTTGGAGCACGAGTTGCGGGCCGCCGGGATCAAGCGCGTCGGCCAGTAGCCTGTGCAGGCCATCGACCACCTCCTGGACGGCAAACCGGTTCATGTCTTTCCTGCCTGTACGGCGGTACTGCGCTACGTCCTGCTGGCTGTAGACCACCAGAGTGGAAGGCGCGGGCGGTGGCAACCACGGATTGTGTTCGGCCCCCATGGCCGGGTAGATGGCGATCAGCCGGGTCCCCAGCCCGACGGCCATGTGCACGATCGCGGTATCGACACTGATCACCACCTGGGCACGTTGCAGATACCCCGCAGCGTCTCTGGGGGTGGCCAGGTCCTCGAGGGCTTGCACATTGTCCCGGGCCACGGCGGCCGCCAGTTGTGCGGCGTCTGTGCGGGTGGCGGGGCTGCAGAGTATCCCCAGGGCCTTGTCGGGGCAGGCATCGGCAATGGCGCGCAGCAATGCCAGCGACTGGGCCGGGGACAGGCTCTTGTCCGGCCGGCTTCCATAGGGATTGATCAGGATCTGCGGCGCGGCGCTGGGCTGGAAGTGCTCGGGAAGCGGAACCATGTACTGGCACTCGACCGCACTGGCCCCCAGATCCAGGAGCACCCGTTCCAGGCACTGGGCGTAACTCAGGCCCTGGGTCGCGGCGCCGAACTTGCGATTGACGCAGCGCAGCTCGTCATCGAAGGAGTAGACCCGCGACGGCCGCAGCAACCGCAGAAAGACGATTTCTGCCGGCTGAATCCGGCCCACCAGATGGACCACTGCATCCACCTGGCCCAATTGCCCGGCAATCTTGCACAGCTCCAGCAGCCCGGGATTGGCCTGGGTGACTATGACCCGGTCCACGCCAAAGTCCTGGGCGTGCAAGGGGGCAAGCTCCGGCACCGTCAACACAGTGACCCGGGCATTGAGCTTGCGCGCCTCGCGAAAGAAGAACGAGGACACGATCGAATCGCCCAGTTTGGCATCCCACCGGGGGACCACTATGTGCAGGCCGGCAGCGGGCGTAGCCGATCCGGGCCGGCGATCCGCCAGCGCACGGAACAGGCCGCGGGCGATGGCCTTCTTCATTCCCGGTTACCGGCCTGGAACAGTTGCAGGAAGCCTTGCAGGGTGCTGTCGACGAAGCGCTGGTCCGAGGTGCCGGCCGGAAAGTGCAGGACGCCATGGATCACCAGTGATGCCAGGCCATGGGTATAGGACCAGCCGGCGAGGGCGGCCCGACGGACTTCGGCGTGTTCGATGTCCAGCTCGAGGATTTCGGCAATGATCCGTCGCAGTTCGCCAAAGGCGTGGTTGCGGGCATTGAGTAGTTGTGGAGGCATCTGGCCGTTGGCGAACTCGGGGCCGAACATCAGCTGGTACAGCGCCGGGTTGGCGCGGGCAAAGCTGAAGTAGGCCAGGCAGGCATTGCGCAACTTCTGCAGGCCGCTCTGGGTACTGTCCCGGGGCAACACCTGGGCCAATTCGTGAAAGCCTTGAGCCGCCAAGTGGCCGATGAGCTCTGCGCGATTGGCGTAGTGGTGGTAGGCCGCGGTGGCACTGACCCCGACCCGCTCGGACACAGCCCGCAGCGACAGCTTGGTCGGGCCGACTTCCTCGAGCATGTCCCGGGCCGCATCGAGCAGTTGCGGTGCCAGATTGCCCACGTGGTAGGAATCCCGGGAGCGCGAGGAGTGCTTGGTCATGTCTGGAAGGCCCCGAATGGCTTCGACTGGAAGGCAAAAAAACGCCGCAATCTTATCATGATCAAGAATCTTGACGGCGCTAAGATTGGCTCGTAGCCTGGGCGCCACAACAACAAGACCACCTAAGGAAGCCCCCCATGTCCGAACTGAAACTGCAACCCCAGGCCCATGCATCCTTGCAACGCTGGCACGCCATGGTCGCCGAGCAAGACCTGCGCGACTTGCCCGAACTGCTGGACCCCAAAGTGGTGTTTCGCTCGCCCATGGCCCATACCGCCTACCCGGGAGCCCAGGTCGTGGCGACCATCCTTGGCACGGTGCTCGATGTCTTCGAGGAATTTGCCTATCACCGCGAACTGGCCACCGCCGATGGCCTGAGCGTGGTGCTGGAGTTCAGTGCCCGGGTCGGCGACAAACAGCTCAAGGGCATCGACATGATCCGCTTTGACGAGAGCGGCAAGATTGTCGAATTCGAGGTCATGGTGCGACCCATGAGCGGGTTGCAAGCCCTGGGAGAGGAAATGGGCAAGCGTTTGTCCGCCTACCTCGCCGCCAGCAAGGGTGCGCTGCCGGCACCCTGAGAACCCCGGTTATTCGAGGGTTTCACCGGCGTCCGGGGTCAGCCAGGACGCCACCACCCGCCGGTCCAGCTCTTCCCAGTCCGCCATTCCCAGCACCCGAGTGGTGTTCAGGCCGCGCAAATAACCGCGCAGTTGGTAGGCAACCGCCTGCAGCGTCTGCGGTTCGGCGCTGTTGTCACGCAGTACACTTTCATACTCGACCAGATAGTCGGCCACCCGTTCGCGAAATTCCGGCAGCACGGCATCGCGGATCAGATCAAAAGTTCGCACACACAAATCCTTTTTTTAGTTGTAGTTCGGCTGTCAGGCAGTCTGCACGGGGCGCAACTATTGGTTCAAGCAATAGTGACAATCAAGCAACACAAGTTCTGCCTGGAGCGACAAGCATGGACAATCGCCCCCGACGAAAAACCATGATCGCAAGGGCGGCGCCCGTGACGCCGACCCCTTGCGCACCGACTCCGGCTTTATTTCAGGACTTCCCCGATGCGCCTTCCATTGATTCCCGCCATGACCCTGGCCTCCTTGCTGCTGGCCGGTTGCGCGACTGCGCCGAACGACCCGACCCTGGTCATGCAGACCCACAAGACTCCAGCCGAGTACGCCGAGTGTGTGGTCCCCAAACTGCAGAGCCGTGCCCAGACGGCCAGCGTCTCGCAATCACAGCGCGGCTACCGGATCGTGGTCACCAGCAAAGTCGCAGCGGACAACGTGCTGGAAGCCTACAAGACGCCCAATGGCGGCAAGGTGTTCCTGTATGAGCGCCACTTGCTGGCCTCGAGTTTTGCGCCATCGAGTTTCGAGCGCGCTGCGCAGGAGTGCCTGTAGCCCGGCGCGGGCCGATCGGTGCTGACGGAATTCACCGCCCGCCGGATGAGCGTGCGAGTTCGAGTGCGCCGGTCAGTGCAGGCAACCCCTTCGCCGCCCCGAGCCGGATCGATTTGAACTACTGGTTTTGCAGGTAATCAACGACACAAGGGACAAGATTTCTTCGCGCTGCTATGTCGCCACCAGGGCACAACCATGAAGTCCTTCGACGATTTCCGGCTTGAAGCGTACAAGCTGCTACTTGAGCTGGATGCTGCAACGACGGGCATGATGATGCTGGTTTCCGCACGACAGAACTGCGGCCCTGAGTGGGACAACGCAACCTGCCGGCATCAACAGGCTTATGAGGCCTGGGTGCGGTTTCTCGGCGATCAGTCCCGGCAGCCCCCTTTGCAAGGGCCAGAGCGGGGCCGCATTCAATAGCGCTTCTATACGTGGGCATAGGGTGTGCTATCGAACCCTCCCCACTCATTATCAGCCCATCATGTCCACGCTAAGCGAAGAGAGTCGCCAGATCGTAGCGTCTCTGGCGCGCCGTGTTGGCCCGGAGGCTGACGTTGCCAGCATCGCCCAGGGTCATGGCGGAACGGTGACCGGCATGAGCGCAGGCAGCGGCAAAGGCAGTCGCTTCGTGGTGATTCTGCCCCTGGTAAGTCATTTAATTTTCACGCCTACCCCGTAGGGGAGATCGCCTGATGCCATCACCCTCAGGGCTGATCGCCTTGATCCAGAGCCTTGAAGTGATAATCCGTCAATATATTGGCCATTTTTTGGCTTTGCTGCTGAAAAAATAATAATTCGACGCAATATTGACGCGACGGCATTTTTATCCCAGTATTTCGCCACTGAGCGCTTGATTCTATTGATGTTTTTTTGACGTCAGGGTTTCGAAAGTTCTGCCAAAAAGGCGCTTTAGCCTTTGAAAGAGAGCAAGTACCCAAGGAAATATTGGCCCAGGGGGCTAATAGCCATGGCGTATTCAGTGGGTGTGCTAGCTTCAAACGGCGCAGCTGCGATATTTTTCTTCGGGATGATCTATGTCTACTGAACGGATACTGGTGACAGGGGGCGCGGGCTTTATCGGTTCGCACCTGGTCGATGCGCTGTTGGCCAAAGGCTATGGAGTCCGGGTTCTGGATGACCTTTCTACCGGCAAGGTCAGCAATCTGCCGGTGGACCATGCAGCTCTGGAGCTCGTCGTCGGTGATGTCGCCGAGGCCGCGACCCTGGCTGAAGCCATGCAGGGCTGTGGCGCGGTGGTGCACTTGGCGGCTGTCGCTTCGGTCCAGGCCTCGGTTGAGGACCCGGTGCGTACTCACCAGAGCAACTTCATCGGCACACTGCGGGTGTGCGAGGCCATGAGCGCCGCCGGTATCCGCCGAGTCGTGTTTGCGTCCAGTGCCGCCGTCTATGGCAATAACGGGGAGGGCACCCCGATAGACGAAGACACGCCCAAGTCTCCCCTCACGCCCTATGCGGCGGACAAGCTCGCCAGCGAGTACTACCTGGATTTCTATCGTCGTCAGCATGGCCTGGAGCCGGTCATCCTGCGCTTCTTCAATATCTTCGGGCCACGCCAGGACCCGTCGTCGCCGTACTCCGGCGTGATCAGCATCTTCAGCGAACGGGCCAAGAGCGCACGCCCCATCACCGTGTTCGGTGACGGTGGCCAAACCCGCGACTTTGTCTATGTGGAGGACCTGGTAAAGATCCTGGTCCAGGGTCTTGAACGCCCGACACCAACAGCCGATGCCACCAATGTCGGCCTCAGTGGCGTGACTTCGCTCAACGACCTGATTGCCGCGCTGGAACAGATCAGCGGCAAACCACTGAACGTGAGCCATGGGGCGGCCCGTTCCGGCGATATCCGTCATTCGAAGGCCGACAACCGGCGTTTGCTGGAGCGCTTCGACCTGGGGACGCCGACCAGCCTGACCGAAGGCCTGGCACGGCTTTACCGCAGTCTTTAGCTTTCTGGTCTTGCGGGGGCCCGTTTCAGGGCACTTGAAAGTCTGATGTTGTGCGCATTGATCTACTTGAAGAGTGAGTTATGGACATCGAGTTTCGCAGGGGGCGTGTCTGCAAAGTGGTACGGCGTCTGTTTACCGCA
>NZ_MOAK01000092.1:171876-180322 GCF_003732485.1 Pseudomonas protegens | reverse complement strand
GGGCGCCCCCCGCCAGCGTCGGTTTCTGGTACGCCGAGCAGCCGCCGCTGCCGGAGCTGGCGCAGTTCGAATGGGCGGTGGTGGAACCCGGCCATATGGCCGCCGGGGATGTTGCTACCTTGCGCAAACTGGGCAGCCAGCCGTTCGCGTATCTGTCGGTGGGCGAATTCGACGGCGACCGTGCCGCACTGGACAAGGAAGCCCTGAGCAAGGGGGCCAGCGCCACCCGCAACAAGGCGTGGAACAGCCAGGTGATGGATATTGCCTCTCCGGCCTGGCGCGAACACCTGTTCAAGCGCGCCAAGGCGTTGCAGGACCAGGGTTATGCCGGCCTGTTCCTCGATACCCTGGACAGTTTTCAGCTGCTCCCCGAAGCCAATCGCGAACCGCAACGCCAGGCCCTGGCCTCGTTCCTGCGGGAACTGCACAGCCGCCTGCCGAATCTCAAGCTGTTCTTCAACCGGGGCTTCGAGGTCCTGGGTGAACTCGACGGCGTCGCCTCGGCCGTGGCCGTCGAATCGATCCACGCCGGCTGGGATGCCTCGGCCAAGCGTTATCGCCCGGTTTCCGAGTCCGATCGCAACTGGCTCGAAGGTGAGCTCAAACCGCTGCGCGCGAAAAACATTCCGTTGGTGGCCATCGACTACTTGCCGCCCAACCGTCGTGAAGAGGCGCGCAAGCTGGTGCGCCAATTGAGCCAGGAAGGCTTTATCCCGGTGGTCACCACCCCGGACCTCAATGCCATCAGCATGAGCACCGTGGAAGTGCAGCCGCGCCGCATCGCCATGCTCTACGACCCGGGTGAGGGTGAACTCTACGACCACGCCGGGCACCGGATGCTGGGCGGCCTGCTGGAATACCTGGGCTATCGGGTCGACTACCTGCCGGCCGACGACAGCTTGCCGTCCTACAGCTTTGCCGGCCTCTACGCCGGGGTGGTGCTGTGGATGACCAGCGGCCCGCCCCAGGACAGCCGTGCGTTTAACAGCTGGCTGGGCCAACGCCTGGACGAACAGGTGCCGCTGGCCATCATGGCCGGGCTGCCGATCGAGGATCGCGCACTGCTCAAGCGCCTGGGGTTGAACCTCGCAGCGCCGGGGGCTCGCGGCGCACTGCAGGTGCTGAGCCAGGACAAGACGCTGATCGGTGGCTTCGAAGCACCGGTCGTGGCCCGTACCCGCGAACTGACCCGGGTGACGCTGCTGCCCGATGGGCCGAAACCGGCACTGTTGCTGGGGGATGACAAGGGCGGCAAGTACGCCCCCGTGGCCATCGGCGCCTGGGGCGGCATGGCCCTGGCACCTTATGTGGTGGAGGCCAACGTCGAGCGCAGCCACTGGATTCTCGACCCCTTCGCCTTTATCCAGAAGGCCCTGCGTCTGCCGGCGCAACCGCGTCCGGACGCCACCACCGAGAACGGCCGGCGGATCGCCACCGTGCATATCGACGGCGACGGCTTTCCTTCCCGCGCCGAAGTGCGCGGCACCCCGTATTCCGGGCGCCAAGTGCTGGATGACTACATTCGCCCCAACCCGTACCTGACCTCGGTATCGATCATCGAAGGGGAAATCGGCCCCAAGGGCATGTCGCCGTTCCTCGCCAGGGAGCTGGAGCCGATCGCCCAGGAGATCTTCGCCGACCCCAAGGTCGAGGTGGCCACCCACACCTACAGTCACCCGTTCTACATGCAGCCGGAGAAGGCCAAGAAGGACGAGGATTTCCACGCCGAATACGGCCTGCGCCTGAATATCCCGGGGTACAAGACCCTGGATTACAAGCGCGAGATCCTCGGCTCGCGGGACTACATCAATAGCCGCCTGACCACCGCGAAAAAGCCGGTGAAGCTTGTCTTCTGGCCGGGGGATGCGCTGCCCAGCGCCGAGACCATCAAGCTGGCCTACGACGCCGGACTGAAAAACGTCAACGGCGGGCAGACCATCCTGACCAAGGCCAATTCGTCGCTGATCGGCCTGTACCCCTTGTTGCGTCCCACCGAAGGCGGCTTGCAGTACTACGCACCGGTGATCAACGAGAACATGTACACCAACCTCTGGAAGGGCCCGTATTACGGTTTTCGCGACGTGATCGACACCTTCGAGCTGACCGACAGCCCGCGGCGCCTGCGGGGCATTCACCTGTACTACCACTTCTATTCGGGGACCAAGCAGGCGTCGATCAAGGCCATGACCGACATCTACCGGTTCATGCGTGGCCAGCAGCCCATGTCCTTGTGGATGAGCGACTACCTCGATCGGGTCCATGGCCTGTACCAGGCCAGCCTGGCCCGCACCGTCAACGGCGACTGGCAGGTTCGCGGCATGGATGGCCTGCGCACCCTGCGCCTGGACCCGGCGCTGGGCTGGCCGGATCTCGGCCGTTCCGAGGGTGTAGCGGGGGTCCGCGATCTGCCCCAGGGGCGTTATGTGGCCTTGAGCCGCGATCATGCGCTGCTGGCCCTGCGCCCTGAACGTGACCCGCGTCCGGCACTGGAGCTGGCGAACATTCCCCTGCGGGACTGGCGTTATGTGAGCGACCGACAGGTGACGTTCTCTTTTGCCGGTCAATTCAACCTGGAGTTTTCGGTGCGTTCGGCCAGCGCCTGTCGGGTCGAGGTCCAGGGCCAACGTTATGCCGGCAAGTCCGAGCAGGGCCTGTGGCATTTCCAACTTCCCATGAAGCAGGTGAGTGATGCCCAACTCTTCTGCAACTAAGGCCCCACGCGCGCGGCTGCTCAATCCCTGGGCATTGCTGCTGGTGGCGATTGTCGTCGGCGTGCTGCTGTGGGCGACCTATCGCAACGAAGATGCGTTCCGTCCCAAGGGCGGCCAACCGGACGAAGTGTCCGCCAGCTATGCCGAGGTGCTGCTGGCGGCCCACCCGGAAAACAACGAGTTGCGCACCCAGTTGCTCGACCTGCTGATTCAGCTGGGCGACTACTCAAGGGCGGAAAAGCACCTGGCGCAGTGGCCACAGCCCGATCCGGCGCTGAAGGCCTACTACCGTTTGCAACTCGATGCCCTGGCGCTGAACAACAGCACCGACAGCGCAGCGTTGCAGGCCCTGGCCGAGCGCTTCAAGGCCTTTGACTACAAGACACTGCCCAGCCCGCAGCTCGAGCGCCTGGCCACGCTGGCCTTGAGTGCCCAGGCCCCGGGACTGGCGGCGGATGTCTATACCGAACTGGCGCGTCGCGATCCCAAGCAGCGCGATCAATGGCTGCCCGAGGCGGCCAAGTGGTACCAGGCCAGCGAGCAACCCGGGCGCGCCGCCGATATCTATGTGCAATTGCTCGACGCCAGCCAGACGCCGGAAGCCCGTCGCCCGCTGCTTGAGAAAGCCTTCAAGACCCTGGTGGCGGCGGATCGCGGCGACCAGGCCGCCGAGCTGCTGGCCCGGGAGCTGGCTGCCCAGCCGGAGGAACTGGACCCTGCACTGCTTGATCAGGGTGTCGATGTGGCGGTAGCGCACAACCGCCCGGACCTGGCCGAACAATTCTTTAGCGCCTGGCGCAAATTGCAGCCCGACAGCCCGGAAATCCTGACCAAGGAATTCAAGCAGCGCCTGGCCTTCGGCGACCTCGAGGGCGCCCATGCAGTGGGCTCGCAACTGCTGGAGCTGCATCCGGATGATCCGCTGCTGCTGGAGCAGATGGCCCATCTCGCCGAATGGCAGGGCGACTCGGCCTCGGCGCTGGGCTACTGGATCAGCCTGAGCAAGCTGCGTCACAACCCGGCGGAGTTCGAGCACACCTGGCGCCTGGCCATGCAGACCTACGATTTCGACCGGGGCATTCCGCTGTTGGCGGGGATCATGGAGAGCCGGGCCCTGAGCAATATCGAACTCGATGCCCTGGTGTACGCCGAAGAATCCCGGGGCACGCCCGAGCAGGGGGAAAAGTGGCTGCGCCGCTATGTCGCCAAATACCCGAAACACCGTCTGGCCTGGGTCCGCCTGTTGCAGAACCTGGAAAACACCGAGCAGTACCCGCAGCGGCTGGCGGTCTGGACGCGCTTCGCCGGCCTTTATCCGTTGACCAGCACCGAGCGGGTGGACTGGGCCAACAACCACCTCAAGCTGTTTGACAGCCAGTCGGCCTGGAAGGTGATCACCGCAGTCGACGGCAACAAGATCGACGACCTCAACTACTGGCAGTCCCGTGCCGCCCTGGCCTGGGACCTGGAGTTGGACGATGAACTGCAGCTGGCACTGGAGAAGATGCTGGCCATCAAGGGCTCGCTCAATAGCGGTGACGAGAGTGAGTTGATTGCCCTCTATCGCGTCCGTGATCCGCGCAAGGCCTTGCAGTTGACCGTCGACAGCTGGCGCCGGGAGCACAATCCGCAGCGCTTGATTGCGGCCCTGCAATTGGCCCAGGAGCTGCAGGACTGGCCACTGGTGGTCGACCTGCTCAAGGAAGCCGACCAGTACCCGGATGCCTCCGACCGCTCCCAGGTCCTGGCCGCCCGCGGCGCGCTGGCGATGCAACAAGGCCGCACCGACGAGGCCCTGCGCCTGTATCGCCTGGGCTTGAGCCGCTTCCCGGATGACAACACCTTCCGCGAGCGCCTGATGTGGCTGTATGTCGACCTGGGTCGCACTGGCGAGCTCAAGCCGCTGTTGCAGCAATGGCGTTCCCTGGCCCGCGGCGACAGCACCCTGTGGCTGCCGTTTGCCGCGGCCAGTCAGTTGCTCGGGCGCAATACCGAGGCCCTGGCCTGGTACCGTCTGTACCTGCGGAGCAACCCTCAGGACTGGATGGTCCAGGCGGCCTACGCCGATGCCCTGGAAGGCGCAGGTTATGCCGACTCGGCCCAGCGCCTGCGGCTCAAGCTCAACCGCGAAGTGACGCCTGAGCAGATCCGCGCCACGCCCCAGGGCTATGCGACCTGGCTGCGCCTGGTGGCCAGCAGCTATTCGTCGCGCAAGGCGCAGAACAAGGCGATGCAATGGCAGGACGGCTCCAAGCCGATGCTGCAGCTGTGGTTCGACCAGATGCTGGCACGCCTGGACGACATCAATCAGTCGGCGCAGAAGGATGACTGGCTGGCCTGGGCTCGCGCCCGCGGCCTGAAAATCAGTCGCTACGAGCAGATCCAGGAAGCCCTGCGCGGCAACAACCGCCAGGCCCTGGAGCGGCTAGTGGCCAGCGGCGATCTGGACCCGGCGCAGCAGGCCGAGGCCCTGAACAGCCTGGGTCGCAGCGGCGAAGCGCTGGCCGTGGACCTGTCGGCGCTGGGCGAGGACCAGCCGGCGGCGCTGCGTGAGCAATTGCGCCGCCAGGCCATCGAGCTGACCGAGCGCACGCCCCAGGGTGTGCAAATCGCCTGGGATCGCCAGGACTACGGTGGACTGGTGTTCAACGGCCCGCGCCTCACCGCTGCGCGTTACCTGAACGACAACTGGTACGCCAAGCTGGTACTGGAGCAGGGCCGATACAGCGGCGATGTCCTTGATGAATCGCGCCTGGGCCATGAGACCAACACCGAATTGACCTTGCAGCGGCAACTGGAGAACGGCAACTACAAGCTGATCTTCGACAGCAGCCTGCGCAAGGACGATGACCGCAACGGCCTGGGCGCCAGCCGCACCTGGCAGGTGGACAGCGGCAACGAACTGGACGTGGGCGCCGACTGGCATCGCAAGAACGAGGACAGCGGATACATGCGCGCCTTCGGCCGGCAGGATGATGTCTGGGTCGGCGGGCGGCATCGCTATTCGGCCCGTGACCTGTTGTCCTGGAGCCTGGCCCAGCGCTGGTTCTCGACCCGCGGCGGCGATGACCTGGGCAGTGGCCAGGCGTTGAAGATCGAGTTCGACCACACCTTGCAGTTCGAAGGGCCGAACTGGGAATTGCGCAGCGGTATCGACTACCAGCAAAACAGCCTGAACAACCGTTCGCTGCCCAACTTGGCCAATACCCTGGGCGGGGGCATCGACCTGGCCGGGGCCGAGCTCGACAACCCGAACCAGATCAACAGCCAGACCCTGCTGCAGAAACGCTATGGCCAACTGTTTTTCGGCAGTTCGTGGCGGCGTGGCTTCCCGGGTGCATTGAACCGCACACGCGGGCAGTACACCTGGCTGGTGGACGTCAGCTCCGGCTGGCAGTGGACCGACAACACCATCAACTACGCCATCAGTACCGGTCTGGGCACCGAGGTCATAGGGGATGACGAATTGGCAGTGACCTTCGGCTACCAGTCGGCGCCCCAAGGCGGAACTGGCAAGTCCGGTGGCACCGCAGGTGTCAGCTACAGCGTGCGTTTCGGACGCTGATCATGGAATTCAAAGAGGAGTGAACCTTATGCAATCCATTCGTTGCGTGAGTCTGGCGATGGCCGCTTTGCTGATGGCCGGCTGCAGCAGCTTTACCGGTCAAGACAGCCCTGGGCTGTCGAAAAGTGCGCGCTGGGGCGTGTTGCCGCTGGTCAACTATTCCCAGACGCCCCAGGCCGGGGAGCGCAGTGAGCAGATTCTGCTCAGCGTTCTGAGCAGTCGCGGCCTGCAACCCCAGGTCTACAGCGGCGCGCCGGGGCAGGGCGAGCAGGCCCTGCTCGACGACAGCGAGCGTCTGGCCGGTGCCATGGATTGGGCCCGTGAGCAGAAGCTCGACTATGTGGTGTCCGGCAGCGTTGAAGAGTGGCAGTACAAGAATGGCCTGGATGGCGAGCCGGCGGTGGGCATCAGCCTGCGGGTGGTCGAGGCGGGCACCGGCAAAGTGCTCTGGAGCAATAGCGGCGCCCGTGCCGGCTGGTCTCGCGAAAGCCTGGCCGGCGCCGCGCAGAAGGTGCTCGACAAGCTTGTCGGTGGCCTTAGGATCGAGTGACTGTCATGAGCTCTCCACACATGGACTACGCGCTGGCGCCCCGCGCCAGCGGCCCGGCGTCATGGCTGGAAACCTTCCTGGTGACGGCTCTAGTCATCGGCATGGGGCTGTGGCTGGCGCCCCAGGACCCGCTGCAAGTGCAGGGCGAATTTCCCTGGTCGGTGCTGGCGCCATTGTTGCTGGGCGTGCGCTACGGGTTCGTCCGCGGCCTGATCAGCGCCAGCCTGCTGGTGGCGGCGTTCTTCATCCTGCGTCAGTCGGGGTTGCCGGGTTACGCGCCGATCGCCTCGTCCTACATTGTCGGCGTGCTGGTCTGCGGCATGCTCGTCGGCGAAGTGCGGGACCTGTGGGAACGGCGACTGTTGCGCTTGCAGATGGCCAACGAGTATCGCCAGTACCGGCTCGACGATTTCACCCGGGCGCACCAGATCCTGCGGGTGTCCCACGATCGCCTGGAGCAGCGCCTGGCGGGCAGCGACCAGAGCCTGCGCAGTTCGTTGCTGGGCCTGCGCGAGCGCCTGCGTGCAGTGCCCAATGGCGATGACTCGCTGACCCTGCTGGCCGAGCCGGTGCTGACCCTGCTGGGCCAGTACGGCTCGTTGCGGGTGGCCGGGCTGTACCGTGTGGAGCAGGCCGGCAGCGCGCCGCCCACCCTGACCCTGCTGGCCTCCACCGGGACTATGCCCCTGCTGGACAACAACGACCTGCTGGTGCGCTTGTGCCTGGAGCGCGAAGAGCTGGTGAGTGTGCGTGAGGAACTGCTCGACAGCGGCGGGCAGGCTTCGGTGTCGTCGCTGCAGGCCTGTATTCCCCTGGTGGATACCCAGGGGCGGGTGCTGGCGATCCTCGCGGTGCGGCAGATGCCGTTCTTTGCCTTTCAGGAGCGCACCCTCAGCCTGCTGGCGCTGCTGGCTGGGCATATCGCCGATCTGCTGCACCCCGATTCACAGGTGCTGCAGCTGGAAAACGCCGATGCCCAGCACTTCACCCGCCAGCTCAAGCGTTCGCTGGTGGACGTCGAGCAACACGGCCTGTCCGGATGCCTCTATGCCTTTGAACTGACCCAGCCCAACGATGAACTGGCGCGGCTGTTCGAACGCAGCCAGCGCGGGCTGGACCTGCACCTGAGTCTGGCCAACAGTCGCGGGCACGGGCTGTTGCTGGTGCTGTTGCCTCTGACCAGTGCCGAGGGTGCCCAAGGCTACCTGACGCGCCTGGGCAAGCTGGTCCACGAGCACTTCGGCATGAGCGTGGACTTGGCCGGCCTGGGGGTCACGGTGCTGCCCTACGACCTGGAGTCGGCCCGGCAACGCAATGGGCTGCGTAACTTTCTGTACAACGAGTGTGGCCTGAATGATCAGCAAGTGGCTGTTTAGCGGAGCGCTGTTTTTCGAGGTGGGGAGCTGGGCCAGCCTGACGGCGCAGCTGCCCGACCTGCAGATCGCGCTGCTGTATGCAATGTCCCACGGTATCGCCTGCGGCCTGCTGACGGCGGCGGTGTGGCTGCTGTTGCCGGCGCGCTATCGCCGGCCGTTGCCGTGGAGTCCGCTGTTCATTTTCAGCCTGGCGTTCTTTGTGCCGCTGTTGGGTTCGGTCGGGGTGATTGCCGCGATCTTTCCG
>NZ_MOAK01000092.1:168226-171849 GCF_003732485.1 Pseudomonas protegens | reverse complement strand
CCTGCCGCGCAAGCGTGAGACGCAGATGTGGCAGGCGGTTGGCATTCCTGCCCTGCCGTTTCGCGCCCAGTCCCATCTGCATTCGCCGACCTTCGGCGACAGCGGCTTGCAGGACGTGCTGCGCCACGCCCCGGACCCCGACCAGCGCCTGGCGGCGCTGCTCGCCACCCGCAAGATGCCGGGCAAGGAAGCGGTGCCGATCCTCAAGCTGGCCCTGGGCGATCCCAGCGACGATGTGCGCCTGCTGGCGTATTCGATGCTCGACAAGCAGGAAACCGACATCAACCAGCGCATCCAGACGTCCCTCGAACAGTTGCCCGGTGCCGCGCCCAAGAAGGCCGGTGCCTTGCATGCCACTCTGGCGCGCTGGTACTGGGAACTGGCCTACCTGGGCCTGGCCCAGGGCAGCGTCCAGCAGCATGTGCTGGGGCAAGCCGGCGAGCACGCCGAGCTGGCGCTGGAGGCGGGAGAGGGCGGCGAGTTGCTGTTGCTGGCCGGGCGTATTGCCCTTGAACGTGGCGACATCGGCAAGGCGCGACTGCATATGCACCAGGCCCAGGAAGCGGGCATGGACCCGGCCAAGGTCTTGCCGTTCCGTGCCGAGATCGCCTTTGAAACCGGAAACTATGCAGAGATTCCCGCGCTGTTGAAAAGCTTGCCGCCGCAGATGCAACAACGTCCGCCCTTTGCCGGGCTGGTAAGGACCTGGACATGAAAACCGCCGTCAACCCAACGCCCATTGCCGATGTCTGCCTGCTGCTCGAGGGCACCTGGCCTTATGTGCGCGGCGGTGTGTCCAGCTGGATTCACCAGATGATCCTCGGACTGCCGCAACTGACCTTTTCCGTGCTGTTCATTGGTGGCCAGCGCGAAGCCTACGGCCAGCGTCGCTATGCGATCCCGGCCAACGTGGTGCACATCGAAGAAGTGTATCTGGAGGAGGCCTGGCGCAATCCCAAGCACAAGCGAGTTGCCCACAACGCGTCCCTGGACGAGTTGAGCAACCTGTACCGTTACCTGCACAACCCGGAGAAACCGGCCGCCGAGCTGGGCATTGGCGTGCTCGATTCCCTGGCCCAGGCACGTATCACCCTGGATGACGTGCTCTACAGTCGCCCCAGTTGGGAGGCGCTGACCGAAGGTTACGAACAGCACTGTGCCGATCCGTCCTTCGTCAACTATTTCTGGACCCTGCGCACCATGCAGTCGCCTTTGCTGATGCTGGCTGACGCCGCCCGCCGTATGCCGCGGGCCCGGGTCCTGCACTCGATTTCAACCGGTTATGCCGGGCTGGTGGGCTGCATTCTCAAGCAACTGTGGGGCTGCCAGTTGCTGCTCAGCGAACATGGGATTTACACCAAGGAGCGCAAGATCGACCTGGCTCAGGCCAGCTGGATCGCCGAAAGCAGCAACCAGGCGCTCAACGACAGCATGGACACCGGCTCCGGTTACATCCGCATGCTCTGGGTGCGCTTTTTCGAGCGCATCGGGCATCTGGTCTATGAGAGCGCCGACCAGATCATTGCCCTGTACGACGGCAACCGCCAGCGCCAGATCAAGGACGGTGCTCCGGCCGAGCGCACCCAGGTGATTCCCAACGGCATCGACCTGAACGTCTGGACCCAGGCCCTTGAGTCCCGGGCCGAGGGCATCGCCCCGGTGGTCGGGCTGATCGGCCGGGTAGTGCCGATCAAGGACGTGAAGACCTTCCTGCGGGCCATGCGCGGGGTGGTCAGTGTCATGCCCGAGGTCGAAGGCTGGATCGTCGGGCCGGAAGAGGAAGACCCCGAATACGTCGCCGAGTGTCGCAGCCTGGTGGCCAGTCTCGGGCTGGAGCGCAAGGTGCTGTTCCTCGGGTTCCAGAAGATCCAGGACATCCTGCCGCAACTGGGCCTGATGGTGCTGACCTCCATCAGCGAGGCCCAGCCCCTGGTGATTCTCGAAGCCTGGGCCGCCGGTACGCCGGTGGTGAGCAGCGACGTGGGCTCCTGCCGTGAGCTGATCGAGGGCGGCGAGGCGGCCGACCGCGATCTGGGGCTGGCCGGGGAGGTGGTGGCCATCGCCGATCCCCAGGCCACGTCCCAGGCGATCATCGATCTGCTGCGCAGCCCCGAGCGCTGGAAGTCCGCCCAGGCCGCCGGCTTGTTGCGGGTGCATCGTTACTACAGCGAAACCCTGATGATCGAACGCTATCGCGCGCTGTATCAGACGGCCATGGGCACCGCACACAAGGAGGCTGTGTAAATGGCCGGCATCGGTTTCGAACTGCGCAAGATCCTCTCGCGCGACTCCTACACGGCGACGCTGCACGCCTATGTCTATGCCGGCCTGATCAGCTCCGGGCCCTGGGTGCTGTCGATTCTCAGCGTGATGCTGGTGGGGGTCATCAGCCTGGGGCTGGTGATCCCGGAGGTGCTGATCCGCCAGTTCCTGATCACCGTGACCTACCTGATGGCCACGTCGCTGATCCTCACCGGCGGTTTGCAGCTGTTCTTCACCCGTTTTGTCTCCGACCGCCTGTTCGAGCGCAAGTACGAGCAGATCCTGCCGAACCTGATCGGAGTGCTACTGCTGGTGACCCTGGGCTCCGGGGTGCTGGGCATCCTCCTGTTGACCACCTTGTTCGATCAGCCGCTGATCTACCGCCTGCTGACCCTGGCCAACTTCGTGGTGCTGTGCAACCTGTGGCTGGTGATCATCTTTCTCTCGGGGATGAAGGCCTATAACCGCATCCTGCTGGTGATGCTGGTGGGCTATGGACTGATGGTCGGCAGCGCCTTCTTCCTCCGGCACATGGGCATGGAAGGGCTGTTGCTCGCATTGCTGCTGGGGCACAGCTCGCTGTTGTTCCTGTTTCTCTACGACATCCTGCGCGAGTACCGGGCGGAAAAGCTGGTGGCCTTCGACTTCCTCGACCGTCGCCAGGTGTTCCTCAGCCTGCTGTTGACCGGGTTCTGCTACAACCTGGGCATCTGGATCGACAAGTTCATCTTCTGGTTCAACCCGGACACCTCGAGCCAGGTGATCGGGCCTATGCGCGCCTCGATTCTCTACGACTTGCCGATCTTCCTCGCCTACCTGGCGATCATTCCCGGCATGGCGGTGTTTCTGGTCAGGATCGAAACCGACTTCGCCGAGTGGTACGACCGGCTGTTCCGCGCGGTGCGCGATGGCGAGACCCTGCAGCATATCGGCTCGCTGAAAGCCGAGATGACCTTCTCGATCCGCCAGGGCCTGCTGGAAATCTGCAAGGTCCAGGGACTGACGGTGGTGCTGCTGTTTCTCTTCGGTCCGCGCCTGCTGGAGTGGCTGGGGATGTCCAGCTACTACCTGCCGCTGTTCTACATCGACCTGATCGGGGTGAGCATCCAGGTGGTGTTCATGGCGATCCTCAACGTGTTTTTCTACCTCGACAAACGAGCGATCGTGCTGGAGCTGTGCCTGTTCTTCGTCGCCCTCAACGCCGCGTTGACCCTGCTCAGCCTGCACCTGGGGCCGAGCTACTTCGGTTATGGCTTTACCCTGTCGCTGCTGATCTGCGTATTGCTGGGGCTGGCGCGGCTGTCCACGGCGCTGGATGACCTGGAATACGAGACCTTCATGCTGTCGCGTTGAGACCTCAA
>NZ_MOAK01000092.1:142016-168198 GCF_003732485.1 Pseudomonas protegens | reverse complement strand
GTCGAGGTCAAGGCCCGCCGCATGAAAATGCGGCGGGTTCCCGGGACAGCCTTAAGTTTTAGTTAAAACGCTTCAATCCAAACGCTGATTATCATTCGCAATGGCCTGACACAGACTTGCTTCGTGCCTCCACGCCCCCTGGAGCAAGAAACGAGCGGTCTATGTCAGTCAGTTCTACCAATCAGGTCACCTCACCCCCGGCCGACGCGGCCATTGAATCCGCCCTGGCCTGTTGCCACTTGCTGCTGCAGCTGACCCAGGACAGCGCGCCGCCGGCCGTGCACACACCCGCCCCGGGCGATCTGCGCCGGGCACTCAAGGACTATGCCCGGGCCGCTGCTGTCGAGCTGCGCCTTGAGCGCCTGACGATCACGCGCTTGAACCCGAAGATGCTGCCCCTGATCTGGCGCAGCCGCAGTGGCGATTTCATCCTTCTGGCCCGGCTCTCCGACGCCCAGGCGCTGGTACAACGACCGGCCGTCCCGGTGCCCGATGTGCTGCAACGCACGGAGCTGGCCGAGCAGTGGAGCGGGGAGGTGATCCGCCTGCGCCAGGGCGGCCTGCGCTTCGATTTGTCCTGGTTCATCCCCGAGCTGCTGCGCCACCGGCGGATATTGGGCGAGGTGCTGCTCTGCTCGTTGCTGTTGCAGGTGCTGGCCCTGGCGACCCCGCTGTTCTTCCAGGCCGTGATGGACAAGGTCATGGTGCACCGGGCGCTGTCGACCCTCGATGTGCTGGTGATGACCCTGGTGCTGGTGGGGCTGTTCGAGGTGCTGCTCAAGGGCCTGCGCGAATACCTCTCGGCGCACACCGCCAACCGCATCGACATCGGCCTGGGGGTCAAGCTGTTCCGCCATCTGCTGGGCCTGCCGTTGCTGTACTTCAAGCAGCGCCAGGTGGGGGCGATCATCACCCGGGTCCAGGAGCTGGACAGCATCCGCGAGTTCCTCACCGGTTCCCTGCTGACCCTGTGTGTGGACGTGGCCTTCACCCTGGTGTTTTTCGCGGTCATGGCGTGGATTTCCTGGCCGCTGACCCTGCTGGTGCTGCTGACCCTGCCGTTGTATGCGCTGCTGGCCTGGCTCAGCAGCGGACCGTTGGAAAAACGCATCGAGCGTCAGTTCTACAGCGCGGCGCGCAACACTGCCTTCCTCAATGAAACGGTCAGCAGCAGCGAAACCATCAAGAGCCTGGCGGTGGAGCCGCGTATGCAACGGCGCTGGGAATCGCAGACCGCGGAAATGGTCGAGGCCGGGTTCGCCAGCCAGACCCTGGGCAGCGCCATCAGCCAGGCGGTGACGCTGTTGCAGAAAGTCACCGCGGTGGCGGTGATCTGCTGGGGTGCAAGCCGTGTCATCGACCTGCAGATGACCATCGGCCAGTTGATCGCCTTCAACATGATGCTGTCCCACGTCAGCCAGCCCATCGCCAAACTGATCGACGTCTGGCAGCAGTTCGTCCGGGTGCGGGTGTCGGTGGACAAGCTGGGGGACATGCTCAACCTGCCGGTGGAGCAGGCCGAGGGCGACCGGCCCCCAGAGCAGCCACTGCGCGGCGAGGTGCGCATTGAACAGTTGACCTTCCGCTACCGTCCGGAACTGGCGCTGGTGCTGCGCGGCCTGGACCTGCATATCGCCGCCGGGCAGACCCTGGGCATCGTCGGGCCGTCCGGCTCGGGCAAGAGCACGCTGACCCGCCTGCTGCAGAAACTCTACACCCCCGATGCCGGGCACATCCTCATCGACGGCCAGCCCCTGGCCCAATTGCCACCGGCCTGGTTACGCAGCCAGATCGGCGTGGTGTTGCAGGAAAACTACCTGTTCAACCGCAGCGTGCGGCACAACATCGCCCTGCGCCATCCCACCGCTTCCCTGGAAAGCGTGATCGACGCGGCGCGCCTGGCCGGTGCCCATGATTTCATCCTGCGCCTGCCCCTGGGCTACGACACGGTGCTGGCCGAAGCCGGCAGCTCGCTGTCCGGTGGCCAGCGGCAACGCCTCGCCATTGCCCGGGCGCTGATGGGCGACCCGCGCATCCTGATCTTCGACGAAGCCACCAGCGCCCTGGACGACGAATCCCAGGCGCTGATCCAGGACAACATGGCGCGCATCGCCCAGGGCCGCACGGTGATCATCATTGCCCACCGCCTGTCGGCGGTACGGCATTGCCAAAGGATCATCGCCCTGGAGCAGGGGCGCATCAGCGAGTCGGGCAGCCATCAGCAACTGTTGGCCAACGGCGGTTGCTACTCGCGGCTGTGGGCCTTGCAACAGGCCCTGCGCAAGGAGGAGGCATGATCTTCGGCTCACTGCTGCGCACCTTGCGCCGTGCCCGTCAGCGTCTGGGCCAGGCCCCGGCGCTGCTCAAGCGCAACCGCGACGAATACGAATTCCAGCCCGGCTACCTGGAGATTGTCGAGCGTCCGCCGGCACCCTGGGCGCGGGCCACCGCGCTGCTGCTGATCTTCAGCATCCTCCTGGCCCTGGGCTGGGCGATCCTCGGCTTTCTCGACATTCATGCCAGTGCCGCCGGGCGCCTGATGGTCTCCAGCTACACCAAGGTGATCCAGGCGCACGAGGCGGGTGAAGTTCGGGCCATCCATGTACGTGACGGGCAGCGGGTCAAGGCCGGCGAGGTGCTGGTGGCGCTGAACCCGATCGGCATCGACGCCGAGTTGAGCGAACTGCAAACCCAACTGGACTTCAAGCGTCTGGAACTGGCCCGGGCCCGGGCACTGCTGACCCCGGACCCCTTGCACAGCTACCAGACGCCTGCTGGCCTGGATGCACAGCAGGCCGCGGCGGCCCGGGAGCAACTGCTGAGCACCTGGAAGGAAATCAGCGCCAACCTCGACAGCCTCAACGCCGAAATCGCCATCAACCAGGCCAATCAAAGGGCTCGGGGCAGCGATATCAGCGCCTTGGGCAAGCTGGCCAGCAATGTGCGCAAACGGCTCCATGCACGCCGGGCGATGGCCGCCGAACAGCTGATGCCCCTGGTGGAATTGCTTGAGCAGGAAAAGGAGCAACTGGACGTCGAGCGTTCGCTGGCCCAGCAGCAGGCCGAACTGCAGGTGCTCAAGGCCCAGGCGCAGAACCGTCGGGAGCAGCGCGACAGCTTCCTGGCCAGGACCCAGCGCGAACAGCATGAATTGCTCAACCGCAGCCAACAGGAGATCGCCGTGCTCGAGCAGCAACTGATCCGTGGCCGCGACCGGCAGCGCCTGCAAACCCTGCTGGCACCGGTGGACGGGGTGGTCCAGCAGTTGGCAGTGCATACCCTGGGCGGCGCCGTGCAAGCGGCGCAGCAGTTGCTGGTGATCGTGCCCGAGGGGGCCGAGCTGGATGCCGAAGTCATGGTGCTGAACAAGGACGTCGGTTTCGTCAGGGCCGGCCAGCCGGTGGAGATCAAGGTGGATGCGTTTCCCTATACCCGCTACGGCACCTTGCGCGGCACCGTGGCCCATGTCTCCGGTGACGCCATCAAGGACGAACAGCTGGGGCTGGTATTCCCCACGCGGATTCGCCTGGAGCGTGCGGCAATCGCCGCGGGGCAGGGCTGGATGCCCTTGCAGGCCGGGATGAGCGTGACCGGCGAGATCCGCACCGGTGAGCGGCGGGTGATCAATTACCTGCTGAGCCCGATTCGCGAGTATCAGTCCGAAGCGTTGCGGGAGCGTTGAGCATGACCACTGCCTGCAACCCTGGCGACGAACTCTCGCCGACGCTGCTCGATACCGGCCTGCACGCCCTGGCCTGGGCCGCCCGGCGCTTCGAGCTGAGCATCAGCGTGGCGCAACTGACTCACCGCCTGGGGCGGATTGAAGGTCCGGCCGACAGCCTTGACCTGCGGCGCTGCGCCGGCTGGATCGGCCTGCGGGCCCGGGCGGTGAACAGCCAGGTGCAGCGTCTGGACCACCTGCCGTTGCCGGCCCTGCTGGAAACCACCAACGGCTGGGCGGTGCTGGACGCGGTAGAGGGCGATCAGTTGCGCGTCTACTGGCCGCTGCAGGGGCAATGCCAGACCCTGTCCCGGGCGCAGCTGGCCCAGCTGTGGCCGCCCCAGGGCCAGGTGCTGTTGCTGGCCGAGCAGCATGTACAGGCCAAGGCCCGGGGGTTCGGGGTGTCCTGGTTCCTGCCGTCGATCCTCAAGCACGGGCGCCAGTTTCGCAGCGTGCTGCTGGTGTCGCTGATGCTGCAAGGGGTGGCGCTGGTGACCCCGTTGCTGTTCGAGAACATCATTGACCGGGTCCTGGTCAGTCGCGGCCTGTCGAGCCTGCAGGTGCTGGGCATCGCCATGCTCGCCCTGGCGCTGTTCGAGCCCTTGTTCGGCCTGGTGCGTTCCTGGCTGTTCAGCAACGTGGCGAGCAAGATCAACGCCGAGTTGTCGGCGCGTCTGTACCAGCACCTGATCCAGCTGCCGCTGGGGTATTTCCAGGGGCGCCAGAGCGGCGAAATCATTGCCCGGGTCGGTGAGATGCAACAGATCCGCCAGTTTCTTACCGGCTCGGCCTTGACCCTGGTGCTGGACCTGGCGTTCTGCGGCTTGTTCATCGCCGTGATGTACAGCTACGCACCGTTGCTGACCTGGGTGGTGGTGGGGTCCCTGGCCCTGTATTTCCTGTTCTGGCTGTGCGTGGGGCCCTTGCTGCGCAGTCGCGCCCTGCGCGAGTACGAGTTGAATGCGGCCAACACCGCCTTCCTCACCGAGGCCGTGACCGGCATTGAAACCATCAAGACCGGAGCCATCGAAAGCGCCTTCCAGCAGCAGTGGCAGCGCCAGCTGGCGGCCTATGTGCGGGCGGCGTTCCACACCCGCATCGTCGGCATCTGGGCCGGGCAGGGCATCGGCCTGATCCAGAAACTCACCGCGGCGCTGTTGCTGTGGTGGGGCGTGATGCTGGTGCTGGACGGCCAGTTGAGTCCGGGCCAGTTGGTGGCCTTCAACATGCTGGCCGGGCATGTGGTGGAGCCGATCCTGCGCCTGGCCCAGGTCTGGCAGGACTTCCAGCACACCCTGATCTCCCTGCGCCGGTTGGGCGACATTCTCGACACCGAGTGCGAAAGCGGCAGCGGTGGCCTGGCCTCGGTGCCGGCGCTGCAGGGCGGGGTGAGTTTTCAGGGGGTGCGCTTTCGTTACCAGGAAGAAGGCCAGGAAGTGCTGCGCCAGCTCGACCTGGAGATCCGGCCGGGGGAGTTCGTCGGTATTACCGGGCCTTCCGGTTCCGGAAAATCGACCCTGACCCGCCTGCTGCAGCGCCTGTATGTGCCGCAGCACGGGCGAGTGATGGTGGACGGCATCGACCTGGCCATCGCCGACCCGGTGGCCCTGCGTCGCAACATGAGCGTGGTGCTCCAGGAAAGCCTGCTGTTCGCCGGCAGCATTGCCGAGAACATCCGCCTGTGCCGGCCCCAGGCCAGTGATGCCGAAGTGCAGCACGCCGCCCGCCTGGCGGGGGCGGCGGCGTTTATCGAGGCCCTGGACCAGGGCTACGAGACCCAGGTCGGCGAGCGCGGCGGCCAGCTTTCCGGCGGGCAGCGCCAGCGCATTGCCCTGGCTCGGGCCCTGCTGACCGACCCCGGCATTCTGTTGCTCGATGAAGCCACCAGCGCCCTGGACTACGAGTCGGAAGCGGCGGTGATGGCCAACCTGCAGGACATCGCCCGCGGCCGCACGGTGATCAGCGTTGCCCATCGCCTCAACACCCTGCGCCACGCCGACCGGATTCTGGTCATCGATCAGGGCCGGGTGCTCGAACAAGGCACACACCAACAGCTGCTCGACCTGGACGGGCTGTACGCCCGGCAGTGGGCCCTGCAGATGAAGGATTGACCCCACCGACGGCAGGAGGATTCACCCACCAGTCATGTCTCCCCACCCCGCATTTCCCTAGGCAGCCTTTCGCAACGCGAATGGCTTTGCGCAAAACAGACAAAGGATCATTGCAATGGCTTTTATGTCCAAGGACTTCACGCGCCTGCTCAATACCCTGATCGACCAACAGATCAAGACGCCAGGGCGGCAAACCGAATGGTTCAACATGAGCGCCGACGAGCGTGCCGCGTACATCGGCCAGGTCGGCGAGCGCCTGCTGGAAATGCAGCAGAGCACCCTGAGCGTGCTGGCCGCCCAGCACTACCAGATGCAGGACAACCCGGTCTCGGTCGGTGACCAGTTGCAGGTGCTGCAACAACGCCGCAACGAAATGAACGCCATCGCCGACACCCCGGCCACCCGTGCCTACAAGCAGCAACTGGACCGCGACATTGTGCTGTACAGCCGGCAGGACGCGGCCGTCAGCCGCTATGACAAGACCTGGACCAAGGCCCTGGGCGTGCTCGGCTCCGTTGGCGGGAAAAAGCTCGACCTGAAGGGCCTGACTACCGATGCGCCGGCCAAGCAGGGCAAGCTCGCCAAGCGGATCAAGGGCCTGGAGCAGCAGCTCGAGGTGCAGGCGGCCGACACCACCTTCAGCCAGACCTACGTGACCCTGTTCTCCGAGTTGCAGGCCTACAAGGAAGTCAGTGCCCGCTACGACGCTTTGCTCAAGGCCGCGTCCGGGCAGCAGGCCGCGAGCCTGGCAGCGCTGGCCAAGCCGCCCCGGGCTTCCGACGAGCTGCCGGTGAACCTTTCACTGCTGATGATGGAGGAGCGCCCGGGCTACATCCGCATGAACGTGGCGCTGGTCAATGCCAGCACCGACGGGCGCTTCAAGGACTTCTACCTGGACGGCGGGCGGCTGGTGGTGCCCACCGACGGCGTGCTGAATTTTTCCTTTGGCACCGCGGCCCGCTCCCTGGCCTGGCAGCAACAGTACCGGCTCAAGAGCGAACCGCCGTCCATGCGTTCGCCGACCTATGCACCGATTCGCTCGGTGCTGGTCAAGACCGGGTTCGTCGAGCAGTACTTCGCCCACCACCTGGTATCGGAAAGCTCCCTGCGCGAAGGCTTCAAGGCCCAGGTGCTGAGCAACGGCCGCAAGCTGCTGTTGACCAACGTCGATCGCAAGGTGCCCAACCAGGTCGGCATCCAGGTCTCGGGCCAGTCGCCCGGCACCAGCGTGCCCCGCGAAGTGCCCTTGGCCGCTGCCTTGAGCGAACTGATCAACCAGAACGCGGACATCACCAGCTTCCAGACCCTGGGCGTCGAAGACTATCGGCAGAACAGCTACCACCCGGACCGCGACGGCCTGTTCGTCAATATTCATGAGCTGGAGCGCTCGGTCGGCTTTGCCGAGCACCAGTACCTGCTGGAAATGCCCCAGGGCGACGCTTTCCGTTCGGCGACGCCGTTCGCCCTGATGACCGTCGAGGGCGACAAGGTCAGCAGCAGCCACCTGAGCAAGGCCCAGACCGAGGCTTTGTACCAATACAACGCGGCGTTTTTCGAGCGCCTGGAACAACTGCGCGGTGAGGGCTTCAAGGCCAGCCGGCTGTTTGAAGGCAGCAGCGAGCGCGCCACCTTCGTGCAACAGCTGACGCGCCTGCTCGAACGCAACCACATCACCCCGGCCGGGGTGCTGCTGACGCAACACAGTCGACCGAGCCTGCGGGATATCAAGGGCAACAACCTGAACAAGGTGCTGTGGGAACAGGCCTTCGCCGCGTCGGTCTGGCAAAGCCACGACAACGATGGGCTGCTGTTCGGCCTGGGGCAGAACCTGGTGAAGAACCAGGCACTGAGCAAGGTCCTGCAAGGCGGTTATCTGCAGAGCGACATTGCCCAGGCCAAATTGCTGCTGGCACCGCTGTATGAACAGTGGCGTGCTCAAGCGATCGAGACGGAAACACAGCGAGTGGCCAGCGCCAACGCCGGGCTGCATCCAGGCAACCCGAAGGTGCATGTCTTTGATCAGGTGGCGGTGGAGCGCGGCCTGGACAGCAAACTGCTGAACCTGTTGTTGAGCGGCCCCCAGGGCCTGGCGCCGGCCGATGTCGCGTTGCGGCCAACGGTCGAGGCGCTGTTGTCCGGCGACCAGGGCCGCAGCCTGCGCAAACAGGTGTTGTTCCATGCCCTGCGCCCCGTGGCCGACAGTTTTTCCAAGGCCGCGGTGCCGGTCAATGCCCATGCCGCGCTGACGCCAAAAACCGGCGCCGACAAGGTCATGATCAACAACCGGCTGAATCAGCCCGACCCCTACCTGATCCTCAATACCCACCCGGAGCAGGCACAGACCGATGCCGCGCTGCTGATCCAGGACGACAAGTACCGCAGCTACAGCCAGTTCCGTCCCGATCCGAACAATGAAGCCACACGCTACATGAACGACCTGGACACCCCGTTCGTGGGGGGCATTTCCGGGACCACCCAGACCGTCAGCAATGCCTTGCCGGAACTGTTCGGTAGCGCGCCGAGCGTCAAGCAGTACTGGCAGTTCCAGATGGCCAACGCGGCCTTCATGATCCGCAACGGCTATCACTCGTTCTTCGAAACCCTGTATGTCGCTGCCCGTTATGAACCCCAGGGGCCGGACAGCATCGGCCAGGACCTGCTGCAGACCTTCGACCGCTACCGTGCCGAAGGGCGCCGGGAGGCTTTGCATGGGGAGCTGTACGACGCGGTGATGGCCCGGGTCCTGCCCATCGTCAATCAAGGCCTGGCGCCGAGCGAGGAGTTCCATCCACCGCGCTTCACCGACCTGGGGCCGCTGCCCGCGCTGTTGGGGCAGGCCGCCAAGGACCTGCAACTCAAGACCGGGCTGGCATCGCTCGGAGCCGGCTTCGAACCGCGCCAGGGCAGCGCCGACATTCACCAGTTTGCCGCCGACCCGGTGCAGTTCGCCCAGACCCACACCCTCAGTGCCGAGGCCCTGGTCAAGGCGGGGCGCTTGCCGGCCCAGGGCAACGTGCAGTTGGTGGAAGTCGCGCCCAAGCTGTATGAGCTCGAATACACCGAGCACAGCGCCAACTCCGTGAGCGGGAGCCCGGACAGCGTGCCGGCGTATTTCCTCGGCTACAACGGGCCGAACCAGGCCAACGCCGCGCCGGCTTATGTGGACATTCCCAAGCAGGCGCGCGCGGGCAGCTTCCTCTTTACCGGCACCTTGTCGGGCTGCTCGCTGGTGGTGACCAGCCTGGACGCCAATACCTATCGGGTCTATCACGACGGTCGGGTCAACAGTTCGCTGCTGTACGACAACGTGGTGATGGCGGTCGACTACAAGGACTACCAAGTGGCCGGCACCGCCGAGGGCCTGGCTGCGGCGTACATGCAGGTCGTCGACGGCCAGTGGCAGTTGGTGTTCCAGCGCCAGGAGTACCAGCGCGAAGGGCAGATGGTCTGGCCGAAGTTGCGCGAGGGTGCAGAGCCTCTTGCCATCCAGACCGCCGACAGCCGGGTGCAGGAACGCAACCGGACCCAGTTCGCCGAATACCGCGAACAGGTGCACCAGAACCTGAAGAAGGTGGCGACCCAGTTCGGCGTGTCCACTGAAGGGGTGGCCGATGGCGTCTACAGCGGCGGCGACTTTTCTCCCGAGCATTCGGCCATTGCCGCTTGGAACCGGCTGCGCGACGCGGTCCAGGCCAAGGTCAGCGCCGACATCGAGCAGCTCGGCAACCAGCGTTATCAACTCCAGGAGCAGCGGCGCGGGGCCAGCGACAAGAGCCTGATCGACCAGCAGATCAAGCAGCTCAACCTCACCCAGGATTTCTACCGGGCGCAGTACGAGCCAGTATTGCGTGAGGCCGCTTCGGTGGAAAAGACCTGGCTCTGGCAGCAGATCCAGGCCAAGCAGGGCAGCGCTGCGGTGGTGCGCACCGACGACACGGCGATCCAGGGCGGGGGCGATGAGCGCAGCACCAGCGTGGGCGAGCGCTACGCCATTGCCGAGGCCTATCAGCGCGGGGCCCGGGGCACGGCATTCAGTGACGGCGTGCGGGATTTCCGCGAGATCAAGATCCCCGGGCTGGACGACAAGAAGTCGGCCCTGGAGATGAAGCGACTGTTTCTCGACGGCCAGCTCACGCCTGGTCAGCGTGGCGCCCTGAGTGCCCGCATCAGTGAAACCAGCCAGGCCGAATACATCGACAAAGTGCTGCGCCAGACCGCGACCTTCAGTGAAGACTTCCGGGGCGCCGGCAGTGTCTTCGGCCAGTTGGCGCCCCAGGATTTCTACCTGTCGCTGGTGGGTGACCGCTCCGGAGGCCGCTGCTACCCGCTGGTCAGGGCCATGGCTGTTGCCCTGGCCAGGGGCGGCGAGGCGGGGGTCAACAGCCTGGTGCAGAAGCTGTTCCTGGCCTCGGCCGATCCCCAGGCGGGCAGCTCGACCTTGCTCAAGAACAGCCTGATCCGGCTGCATTCCAATGTCGACGCGGTCCAGGCCTCCAAGGGGCTTGGGCAGTTCCGGTTGACCGACGTGGTGGCACGGCTGGCCAACAGCAGCAGCGACTCGATGTTTGCCCTCAACACCCAGAACCACTCGATGATGGTAGGCAGTACCCAGGGCCCCGAAGGCCGTCGCTACTACTTCTATGACCCGAACGTGGGGATCTTCGCTTTCGACTCCAGCAAGGGCTTGGCCAAGGCCATGGAGCAGCACCTGGTGCGCCGAAAACTGGCGGCGCACTACGGCTCGTTCGGCAGCCAGTCGCAGCCGGCCTTCAACCTGATCGAGATCGACACCCACAAGATGGCCGAGGTGCCGGTGGGCAGCGGGCTGAACGTTGCCGATCTGTCCCGTCCCGAGGAGTTGGCCGGCGTCATCGGCCAACGCCGCCAGGTGGAGCAGGCGGTGAGTGCCCAGCAGCGCGTCAGCCAGGACCTGCGCCTGGGCGCGGCGCTGACCACGTTCGACGCCGAGCAATGGGGGGCGCGCTTCGACGCCGCCAGCACCCGCCTGGCCCGAGAGCACCAACTGAGCAGCCAGTGGATACCGATCATCGCCAACACCGAGCCACAGCCGGAGGGCGGCTATCGGGTGCAGTTCATCAACCGTGACCAGCCCGATCAGACCCGCTGGCTGAGCACCGACGATGGCACCTTTGTCGAATTCCGTCGTTTCGTCGATGAGCACATGAGCGTGCTCAACGAGCACTTCACCCTGGAGCATGGGCAGATCCGGCCCCGCGGCGGTGTCGGCGAAGTGGCGCATGTGGACGGCCTGAACGCCGGCTTTGCGGTCCAGACGCTGATCCAGTGGTTTGCCGACAAGAACCGCAAGGATGCGGCCCAAGGCGTGGTTTCACCGGACCTGGCCACCGCCCTGAAGATCCATAGCTACCTGGGCCTGGCGCAGATCGGCCATGGCACGGTGCAAGATGTGGCCAACATCACCAAGCTGGTGCAAACCGCGTTGCGCGGCGAAGCCCTGGCCGCCGAGTCCTCGCTCAAGGACTTTGCCTCGACCCTGGGGCACACGGTCAACGAGGGCGCAGGCGTGCTGTTTGGCGGGGCCATGGTCGGCCTGGATGCCTATGAGCTGGCCCATGCCGAGAACGATGTGCAGAAAGCCGTATTCGGCACCCAGCTGGCGTTCGATTCGGCGAGTTTTGTCAGTGGCGCGGCGGGTATCGGTGCCGGGCTGATCGGCGCCTCGACAACGGCGGCGGTGCTGGGCGGCGCGGGGGTGATCCTCGGTGGCCTGGCGGTAGGCTTCACGGCACTGGCCCAGGCCTTTGGCGCGGTGGCCGAAGACGCCAAGGCGGTGGGACGTTACTTCGACACCCTGGACAAGGCCTACCAAGGCAACGGCTACCGTTATGACGAGAAACAGCAGGTGCTGGTGCCGCTGGCCGGGGCGGTGGTCAAGCGCCTCGACCTGCGCTCAAACGAGGTAGGGTTCGACAGCCAGTACATTTACCGCACTCACCACGGCTCCACCGGTTCCGGGGCGATCAACTACTTCTTCTGGGTCGGGGACTTTCCGCGGATGATCCACGACCGTGCCCAGGCGATCGAGGTGCGCAGCGGCATTGGCCACGGCGCCAAGCCGCCCAAACTCGAACACGGCGCCAGCAGGACGGTGATCCTGCCGGGCACGCCCAAGTCCTACATCAGCTACGAGTACATGATCCTGCCGGGGGCCACCACCCGGCATGACACGGGTTTCGATGTGATTCGCAAGCTCGAGCAGGATCGGCGCTTCGACTACGACTTCTACATCTTCCCGAGCGAGGAGACGATCCGGCGGATTCACCAGGAGTACGTCGAGACGCCGGTAGAAGTGCTGCTCGATGGGCACAACCGGCAATTGGTGGTGCCGCAACTGCCCAAGGAGCTGTACGGCTACCTGCGCTACGACATCCAGGGCGCAGGCGGCGAATACCTGATCGGCCTCAACGAAGGCACCGAGGTCAGGCTCAGCAACGAGGCCGGCCGTCAGCCGTCACGCTGGATCATCGACAGCAGCCAGCTGGAGAGCGACAGCATCAGCGTGGCGAAGGACCACTTGCTGGTGGGTGGGGTCAAGGTCAAGCTCGATCCGGCCCAAAGCGGCCAGGTGCTGCTGGTCAACGCCAAGGGCGAAGTGCGGGCGGCCGATTTTGCCGGCCAGACCACCTACGTGGTGAAGGAAGACGCCAGCCAATGGCAAGTGCCCGGACAGCGCATCGAACAGCACCTCAAGGAGCTGGCCCAGGCCCATCAGTTACACGGCCAATACGTGCTGGTGGAGAACTACAAGCACGGTGAGCGCAATGTCGGTCGGGCGTACTACGAGGTTGCCAAGGATCGCATGCTGTTCACCGACACCGATGTGCAACAGGCGCGCAACGCTCAGTTGGGGGCGGTCATCGGCGAGCATGCCTACTTCGTCGATGCCGAGAACGCCGCCGCGTGGCGGGTCGATATTGCCAGCGGCAAGGTCGATGCGCAGTTCGCCCCATCGTTCAACCAGAGCGCCGGCCAGATCAGCCGGTTCTGGCAAGAGGGCGATGCGCTGTATCTGGCCCGTCGTTATCAGCTCAAGGAGCGGGAAGCCGAACTGAGCTTCCGTATCCTCGGTGACCGCATGGAGCTGGTGGGGGTGGTCGGCGATGAGTCGTTGCTGCAACTGTCGGCAAGCAACAGCCAGCATGGCAAGGACGCCAAGACCCTGCTCAATACCCTGCTCAAGGGCTACGAGACTCAGGCGACCCAGCGCGACACCCCGGTGTACAGCCTGGGCGCGCCCCTGCTGGAACCAACCGCGGCAGAGCTGATCACGGTATTTGGTCTGGACAACGCCAAAGTTGCGCACCGCTACTGGGTGCGCAGCCGCGACGGCATCGTGATCAAGCCGAACCTGGCACCACCGGCCGAACAGGCGCCGCGTGCCGATGCCCCGGGGCAGACGCAAAGCGCCTGGCAGATTCCGGCGGACCTGGTGTTGGCGGGCAGCCTGGCGCAGCCCGATGGCCAGGAAGTGTTTTATTTCTACAGCAAGGCGCAGCAGGTGCTGTTCCGCCAGGAAGGGCCGGGGCAGAAGGTACTTGATGCCAACCAGCCAAGCGCCTTGCGCCTGACCACGCCGCCTCTGGCCAATGTGCTCAATCTCAATGGCCATCTGCTGGCCGTGACCAACGACGGGCGCATGGCCCGGATCGAGGCGACGGGACGGCTGAGCTATGAGGCGGTCAACGAGCATTGGCTCAAGGCCCACAGTAACTGGTGGAAAAACCTCGCCGAGGTCGCCGGCAGCAATGCCACCCTGGCGGTATTCGGGGTCAAGGCCGCCGATGGCAAGAGTGCGCTGCCGGTGTGGTACCACAACGGTCAGGTGGTGGTGGCGTCGTCCGCGCTGCAAGGCAAGCCGCTGCAGTTTCTCGGCTTCGACAGTGCCAGCGCCAGTGCCCGGCTGTTCGAGCCCGAGAGCGGCAAGCTCTATCTGCAGCCGCCGCTGACAGCGCAAGCACTGGCCACCGCGTTTGGTAACGACGAGGTGCTCGAGGCCTCGGCGCAATTGCCGGCCGCCATTGACTGGATGCCCAAGTTGCAGTTGCGCTCGGCAGTCCAGGTCGATGCCGGGTTGCGTCTGACCACCGTGCAAGGCGAAGTGCTGCTGCGCAGCAACAACGGCGATGTGCAACTGGTGGCCGTGGACAAGGGGTGGCAACAGGCGCGGCTGGGCAATCTGCCCCAGGCCCTGGCAACGGTGGCTGGCCAGTGGGGCGCCAAAGGCGTTTTGACCTTGCCGGACGGCGACACCCGCGGCTGGTTCGATATCGCCAGTGGGCAGATGTTCGCCAGCAACGGCATCCCGGGTGGCAGCGACCTGCGCTTTATCGGCGTCGCTGCCGGGACGCCGAACTCGGCCTATGTCTATAGCCCGACGGCGCAGGCGCTGTATCAGGTCAAGGACGGCAAGGCGCTGCAGCTGGGCCATTACGCAAATGTCGAGCGCATCGGCTCCTCGCTGCTGCTTCAGGGAGCCAGCGGCAATGCTCGTCAGGATGACCTGTCGCCGCCGTTGATTGCCGGGGTCGACAGCGTGGTGCTGCACGGCGGCGCCGGGGATGACACCTATCGTTTCAGTCCGGCGATGTGGGCGCATTACCGCTCGGTGGTCATCGACAACGATGATCCGGGCCTGGCCCTGGATCGGGTGATCCTGCCAGTGGCCGATGGCAAGAACATCCTCGTCAGCCGTCGGGGCGAGGATGTGCAACTGACCGACACGGGCAATGGCACCGCCCTGGTGCTGCGCCAGGTGCTGGGCAGCCAGGCGGCCGCCCATGGGCATTTGCTGATCGAGCTCAAAGGCGACTCGTCGATGCTCAGCGTCGAGCAACTGCTCAAGGGCTTTGGCCCGAGCGGATCGGCCGGGGGCAGCGTGTTCGAACTGGCCTGGAGCCAGCGCGAGACGCTGCCGGCGGCGAACGCTCTGAGCTCGGCGGCGAATGAGCTGGACTCGGCTCCGGATGGCCGGGGCCCCAGCCTGGCAAAACTCAGCGGGGCCATGGCGGCCTTCGCTGACACCGGCGGTGCTCGCGAACAGCTGCCGAAAAACCATCAGGCCGCGCAGGCGGTGCTGGTGCCTTCACTGACCTGACCTCGCAGGAGAAACACAGGAGGGGCGCAAAGCCTCTCCTGTCTGCGGCGCCCTCTTTTCCCGGTGTTAGATCCAACCATGAGCAAACCCATGATTTCGCGGCAGCGAGCCCTTGCCGGCTGGCTGCTTGTCGTCCCACTGCTGGTGGCGCCTCTGGCGCAGGCGGCCCCATTGCATCGGCAAGACCTGCCACAAGACTCGGCACAGCATCCGCCACCCCATGTGCCAAAACAGCGGCCCCAGGCACTGCCCAGCGACCTGTGGCGGGTGTACCTGGATGCCCGTGAGCACAACAGCGAGCTGGCGGCGGCCCAGGCCGATCAGGCAGCTCGTGCCGAGGCAGTGCCCCAGGCCCGGGCCGGCCTGTTGCCCACGCTGTCCGCCAGTGCCGATCTCAATGCCACCAGCACCTCCCTGCAGCAGCCGCGGCAGGACACCCGGCGCAGTGGCACCAGTTATCAGGCGGTGCTGAACCAGCCGATATTCCGCGCCGATCGCTGGTTCACCCTCAAGGCCGCGCAAGCTGAAGACCAGCAGGCCCAGCTGGAGCTGGCCGCCGCCGAGCAGAAACTCATGTTCGACAGCGCCCAGGCCTACTTCGGCCTGCTCAAGGCCCAGGACGCCCTGGCGGCGGCCAAGGCCGAAGAAGCGGCGCTCAAGCGCCAGCAGCAACTGGCCGAGCGCGGCTTGCAGCTGGGCCTGTCGGACCGCACCGATGTGCTGCAGGCCCAGGCCGGGCATGACACGGCGCGGGCCAACCGCATCGTGGCGCAGAAGCAGACCGACGATGCCTTCGAAGCCCTGGACACCCTGACGCATCAGCAGTACCAGGCGATCCAGGGGCTGCGCCACGACATGCCGGTGCGGTTGCCCGAACCCAACGACGCCCGGCGCTGGGTGGACACGGCGGTGCGCCAGAACCTGACCCTGCAGGCCAGCCAGTTCGCCCTGGAGGCGACGCAGCAGACCCTGAGCGCGCGCAAGGCCGGGCACGCGCCGACCCTGGACGCGGTGCTGCGCTACCAGACCGGTGACAACGACGCCCTGGGTTACGGCAACAGCGATATCCGAGGCAATGGCTACGCTGGCAATGTCGAGCAGCGCACGGTCGGGCTGCAGTTGAACATTCCGCTGTTCAGTGGCGGCCAGACCCGCTCCCAGGTGCGCGAAGCCCACCAGCGGATGAACCAGCGCGAGTACCTCAACGACGGCTTGCGGCGTCAAGTCGTGGAGCAGACCCGCAACCTGCATCGTGGCCTCAACAGCGGTGTCGATCAGGTGCAGGCGCGGCGCCAGTCGATCATTTCCAACCAGGGCGCTGTGCTGGCCTCGCAGATGGGCTTTCAGGTCGGAACCCGCAATATCGTCGATGTGCTGGAGGCGCAGCGTCAGCTCTATAACGCCGTGCGCCAGTACAACAACAGCCGCTATGACTACATTCTCGATACCCTGCGGCTCAAGCAGGCGGTGGGAACATTGTCACCCCAGGACCTCAAGGCGCTTTGTGATTACCTCAAGGCGGACTACGATCCGGACCTCGATTTTCTGCCGCCGGAGTTTCCACGCCGGCTGGCAAAACGCTGACAGGGCCTGGCAATACACCGGGCCAGGGTTGGCGGGACGGTTTTTTTCAAGGTAAAGGGGCAAGCGGTTGTACGGGTTATTGGACTTCTTCGACAGTCACAAACGCTGCTGTTATGCCTTGGGTGTGGTGATCGCGGTCGGCGCCGCAGTGGCGTTGGGCAACTACTACCGGGTGCAGGTCGAAGACGTCTACCGGGCCAGCGTCCAGATGCAGACCCAGGAGCAGGCCCAGGACCTGGAGCAATGGAAATCCAACGGTTTTGCCATTGGCGCACTGTCGATCCTCGGGCGCCACAACCCCTGGCTCAAGCGCATCGTCCTGGAGCCCGAGCCCTCTGCGGAGCTGATGGAACGGGCCACCATGCCCCTCAAGACCCTGTCCCTGGTGGTGGATGCCAACCATGCGTTTGTCCTCAACCGGGACGGGGTGGTGGTGGCCGCCTACGACCAGCAGGGACAGACGCCCCTGGGGCTGAATGTGGCCTTCCGTCCCTACTTCAAAGTGGCCCTCAATGGCGGCAGCAGTGTCTACGGCGCCATCAGTGCCACCACCGGCACGCGCATGTTCTACATGGCGGTGCCGATCTTCGAGTCGCGTACGCGCCAGGACCAGGTGATCGGGGTGCTGGTGGCGCGTTTTGACGCCGATCGGCTCGATGCCAGCCTGAGCAAGCCGTACAGCGACGATCTGCAGATGATCCTGTCCCCCAGCGGCGTGGTGCTGGCCGCCAGTTCCCCGGACTTGGTCCTCAAGTCCGACCGCGCCTGGCCCTGGAACCGCTTCACCGGGGAGATCCGCCGCCAGTTCAGCGACTATCGGTTTGCCAACGGGGTGCCCGAGCGCTTGCCCTTCGATGCCCATCAGTCGGTGATCCAACTGGACGGCCGGCGCTATAGCCTGTCCCGGGTGGATTTCGACTGGAATGACCCGAGCGGTCCCTGGACCCTGATCACCCTGGGCGACCTGGATACGCTGTTGCCGGGGGAACAGGTGCTGCTGATCGAGGGGCTGAGTGCCCTGGTGTTCTTGCTGTTGCTGTGGGGCGGCCTGCGGCGTCTGGCCGATGCCCGGCGGCACAAGCGCGACGTGGCGCAGATCGAACAGAGCGAACAGCGCCTGGACATGGCCCTGCAAAGCGGGGCCCTGGGGTTGTGGGACTGGAACCTCAGCCTGGGGACGGTCATCAACAACGATGTCTGGCTGCAGATTCTTGGCTACAGCAAACAGCAGATGGAACAGGCCTTCGGCCATGGCCTGGAGCGCTGGACCGCTCTGGTGCATCCGGACGACTACGAGCCGGTCATGGCCCGGCTCAAGGCGCACCTGAACGATGAAGTCGGCGAATACCGCGCCGAATACCGCATGCGCAACAAAGAGGGGCAATGGCTGTGGGTGCTGGACATCGGCAAGATCATGCAGCGCGACGCCAATGGAGCACCGACGCGGGTCACCGGAGTGCTGCAGGACATCAGCGAGCGCAAGGCGGTGGAGGCGCAAATCCAGCAATCACGGCGCGATGCCGAGCGGGCGACCCAGGCCAAGTCGGAGTTTCTCGACTGCATGTCCCATGAAATCCGCACACCGCTGAACGCAATCATCGGCATGGCCCATCTGGCACTGGACTTGCCGCTGGAGCCGGTACAGCGCGACTACATCGAAAAGATCGACCGTGCGGCCAAACACCTGGTGGGCACCATCAACGGCGTGCTTGATCTGTCGAAGATCGAAGCCGGCAAGCTGAGCATGGAACAAGTGGGCTTCGATCTGCGGGAGTTGGTGGACGATGTGTTGCTGCTGGTCCGCCAGCGCGCGGAAGAAAAGGCGCTGCGGCTGCAACTGGATATTCCCGCTTCACTGCCGCGCCGTTATGTCGGTGATCCACTGCGCCTGGCCCAGGTGCTGACCAATCTGGTGGACAACTCGATCAAGTTCACCGAGGCCGGCCATGTCTGTATCGGGGTGTGCCTGGTGCGGCAGTGGGATCATCAGGTCCTGCTGTGCTTCAGCGTCACCGACACCGGGGTGGGCATCAGCGACGAGCAGCAGGCCCGCTTGTTCAATGCCTTTGTCCAGGCCGACCGGTCCATCAGTCGGCGTTATGGCGGCAGCGGCCTGGGGCTGACCATCTCGAAGAAAATCGTGCAACTGATGCAGGGCGATATCTGGGTGAAAAGCCGGCCGGGGCAGGGCGCAACATTCAAGTTCAGCGTGCAGTTGAGCCTGTCGCCGTTACCGCTTGAGGAAAACTGCGCCGCGCCCGCCGCAAGCTGCATCGCGCCTGCCGGGCCATCGACTGGCGCCGCAGCGGGGCAGGGCGCGATCAATGACCCGGTACGCTGGCTGGCGGGGACGCGGGTGCTGGTGGTCGAGGACAACCGGCTCAACCAGGAAGTGTTGCAGGGCCTGCTGCAGCGCGTCGGGGTCCAGGTGGTGCTGGCGGCGAACGGCGCCGAGGCCCTGCATCTGTTGCTTGAGGAGGGGCGCTTTGACGCTGTGCTGATGGATTGTCAGATGCCGGTCATGGACGGCTTCGCCACGACCCGCAAGATTCGCGGGTATCGGCACCTGCAGTCGCTGCCGATCATTGCCGTAACCGCCAGTAGCCAGCCCGATGTGCAGGGCAGGGCGCTGGCGGCCGGCATGAGCGATCTGTTGAGCAAGCCCTTGGAGGTCGCGGCGTTCTATCGGGCCCTGGTGCGCTGGATCAAAGCGACGGACATGCCGGTAGCGCAAGCTCCGGCGCCTCCGGGTACAAGCGTCTTGACCTCGACTTGTGAAGGCATCGACACCGCGCAGGGGCTGGCGGTGGTGAACCAGGACCTGGCCCTGCACCGCAAACTCCTGGCCGACTTTCGTGACAGCCAGCAGCAGGTCATCGAGCGCTTGTGGCAAGCCCATGCGGCAGGGAACTTGGCCGCCATCGGCTTTCTGGCCCACAGCCTGCGGGGGAATGCCGGGAGCATCGGTGCCACGGCGGTCAAAGAGGCTGCCGGACAACTGGAGGAACAGGCGGGCGGGCCGGCGGAGCTGGAGCCGCTGATCGAGCAACTGGCGCGGTGCCTGGAACCGGTGCTGGCCGGCCTGGCGTCCCTGCCGGCGGCGGACGGGGATCAGGCACCGCAGCCCCGGGAACTGGACGCTGAACAAGTGTTGGCGCTGGAGCGTCTGGCCAAGCTGCTGCGCAGCCATAATGCCCAGGCCCTGGCGCTGATCGATGAATTGTACGAGCAATATCCGTGTGGTCCTCTGCGGGCCATTCAAGAGCGGATCTATCGGTTGGAGTTCCAGCAGGCCCTTGACCTGCTTGTCGACTTCCGGGACTAGCGGTTGTTCTGGGTCAGGGCCTGATAGCGGGCCATGCGGTCGCTGCAGTGCTCGACCAGGCATTGATGCAGGGCGCGCAACGACGAAGTGATCTGCGAGCGGTGCGAGACCACCAGATTCAGCGGTGCCGCGTCGGACTGCCAGCCGGGCAGCAGCGCCAGCAGGCGACCGGCGAGCAGGTCCTCCACGACATTGAGCAGCGGCAGGTTGACCACGCCGTGGCCGGCCACGGCCCAGCGCCGCGCCGCATCGCCATCATCGCAGCAAAAATGCCCTTGCACCGGCACGTCCTCGACCTTGCCGGCCCCATGGAAGCGCCAGCGGCTCTCCGGGCGACCAATGCTGTGGCAGATGATGCATTCGTGCTCGCTCAGCTGTTCCGGCGACTCGGGCCGGCCATGCTCAGCCAGGTATTCGGGCGCGGCGCAGGCGATGAAGTAATGCTGCTTGAGCACCGGTAGCTCGACCAGATCCAGGGCCTGGTTCTTGCCGTAGCGCAACGCCGCATCGAAGCGGCCCTTGAGCAGGTCCTCTTCCTTGTCGCTCAGCGCCAGCTTGATGTACATGCGCGGCCGCTCCTGCTTGAGCCGGGCGAGCATGTCCAGCAACAGGTTGCGGCCCAGGTCGGAAGACACCGTGAGTTCCAGCATGCCGTCATCGTGGCGCAACGAGCGCTTGCCGTTGGCCAGGATCTTCAAGGCGTGCTGGGCACTTTCCAGGTAGCGTGCGCCTTCGGGGGTGAGCTTCATGGTGCGGGTGGAGCGGGTGAACAGTCGCACGCCGAGGCGGTTTTCCAGGCGCTTGAGCCCCAGGCTGGCGGCAGCCGGGGTGATCGACATGATGCGAGCGGCGGGGGACAGGCCCTGCAGCTCGGCGATCAGAATGAACAGCTCCAGATCTGCGAAGTTAGGCATTGGCCAGGCTCACCATCCGTTCACTGGCCGAGAAAGCTCTGTGACGAACTCAGCAAGGCCGCCGACAGTAGCTCCGGGTCGCCGGCGATGCACTGCTCGAACCCGGGCTGGCGGTACATCTGGCCCATGGCTTGCGCATGCCGACTGTGGAGGTCCTCGGTACTGGCCTGGAGCAGGCTCAGGTGGTAGTTCAGCGCCAGGGCGAACAGACGGGCCGACAGGGACAACCGCTCGCAGGTGTCCAGCTCGCCAGGGCCCTTGAGCAAGGCATCGGCGTGAGTGATTTTCCAGGCGAGGTTGAGGATCGGATCTTCCGGCTCGGCGTGGGCGAGAATCTCTTCAATCAGCAGCCTGCTCTGCCCCAGGGCCTGATCGATACGGCTGCCCGGCTGATTGAGGCCCATCAGCGCCAGGCAGGCGGCGCTGCGCAACGCCGCGGGGTCGCGCCGGCTCGGGCTGCTGCGCAGCAGAATCGACAGGGTATCGAGCAGGGCTTCGAGGCGGATCTGCGGATTGCCGGCCAGTTGCAGGGTCAATGCACTGACAAAACCGTCGCGCATGTCGCTGCCGGCGCAAGGTCCGGCAACCGCTTGCAGGCCATGCAGGGGTTTGTTGCGGTAGCCCAGTTGCGTTGCCACGCGGGCCAGTACCACAGGGGGCGAAATCGGCTTGGCGATGTAATCGGCGGCGCCCAGCAGCAACCCCAGGCGTTCGTCTTCGACGCTGCTGCGCGAGGTCAGGAAAATCACCGGAATGGCCGCAGTCGCGGGATGGCTCTTGAGCTCGCTGAGCACCTGGAAGCCATCCATCTCCGGCATCAGGATGTCGAGAATGATCAGATCGGGGCTGGCACTGCGAGCCAGGGCCAGACCACGCTCGCTGTTCTTCGCCAGCAGCACTTCGTATTCGGTGGTCAGGGTTTTCGACAGCACGATCAACGACTGCGGATCGTCGTCGATCGCCAGGAGGGTATAGGGCTTGGAAGCATGCTCTGCGGGCATGACGAGGGGCCTGAACAAAATAGGCCGGCAGTCTAACTTATTTGCGTTATGGGCTCCCAGCGTCCAGCTGCCGCAGTCAGCGCACCGATGGTTTGACGGCCGTGCCCGGTGCTGGGGCCGGCTTCACTCCAACCTGTCACACAGGTGCTCCGCCTTGATGATGGTTTCGCCCAGGGAACGAAAATAGGCGCGCCAGAATTCCACGGCTTCCTGTGCGGTTTCCCGGTCATTCACGCATTCAATCTCGAAGATGTCCGTGCCTTGCAGCGCCGTGCCCTCGCGCCAGACCCGCAATGCCGGATCGGGCGTTTGCTGGATGCGCTGCAGCAAGCTGTTTTCGTGATCCTTGATGTCGTCCAGGACATAGTCGACGAACAGGCAGTAATCAGTGGGGGGGCAAACACCAAAGACATGGAAACGATCCGTGTTGGGAGTACTCATGAAGGTCATCCTTTTCATGATGGCATTGTGCCGAAAGCCGATAGGCACGTAGATCGTCAGCCTAATACCGATCTGGAAAATTGCCATTGGCAATTTTTCTGCCTGCCACAAACAGTCCCTTTCGATCCGCTGAAACCGCTGGAGCAGAGCCGCGCCAGGGGCTTGCATGACGCTGGTCGGGTGTCACCCGACTGGCCATCCGTCCATCCTGTGTAAAGTCTGGGTCTGTGAATTTGACAGCTCATTTTTGCCTACTACGCTCGTACCGTTGTCTTGCAGCAAGCGACACCAAGCGGCAGGCGCCAGCGAGAAAATACGACCCAAGTAGTGTGAGTAAACAACGAAGCAAGGCATGCACCGTTGTCTCTGGCAATCTTCAGGCACTCACTGGTAAAGGGAATTACTGTGTTCAGGAACACGGATGTGTTGGTCTTGCTCCTCATCGAATCCACGTTGAACAGCCCCAATCCTTGCCGCTGTGGCGAGGCTGTGGGCGGCTTTGCGCATTTCCTCTCCCGGGCAGGTGCCTGTGAGCGGGACGCCCCGGTCCCTTCAAGGACGGTCGGCTTGCGCGTCTACGCGCCATTGAATCCTTAAGCGGCACCGCCAATCCGAACACTCCTGGGTATCGATCTAACGTCGCCTGGCAAAGCGCCTACTCAAGCGTGCCGCGCTGACGCAATGACACGGATGAACAGTCGCCGATGATCTCGGCCCAACCTGACAGGGAAGTCGCGCAGTGTCAGACAACAACGCCACCAATGACGGTCCACAGAGCACTCCGCGCGCAGCGCAACCCGCTGATCGGGCTGCCGAAGCCGCGCTCATTGCCGGCTGGAACCAGACCCACTACGAGTATCCGCTGGACCAGTGCCTGCAGCAGTTGATTGAGCAACAGGTGCAGCGCAGTCCCGATGCCGTGGCGGTGTGTTTCGACGATCAGACCTTGAGTTTCTGCCAGTTGAATCGCCGGGCCAATCGTCTGGCCCACTACCTGCGCGAGCTCGGTATCGGCCCCGACAGTCTGGTCGGGGTGCAGATGGAGCGCTCGCTGGAACTGATGGTCGCGCTGCTGGCCATCCTCAAGGCCGGTGGCGCCTACCTGCCGCTGGACCCGGGTTATCCCGAAGAACGATTGGCCCTGATCATTGACGATGCCGCAGTCAGCGTGGTGCTGACGCAGCAACGCTTTGAACATCGGCTCAAGGCCCAGGCCGTTGAAGTGATCTGCCTGGACGATCCGGCAAGCGAAGAGCTGCACCCAAGCGAGGACAATCCTGCCTCGATCAACAGCCCCGGCGATCTGGCCTATGTGATCTACACCTCCGGTTCCACCGGGCGTCCCAAAGGCTGCATGTTGCCGCACAAGGCCATCTGCAACCGGCTGCTGTGGATGCAGCGCCATTATCAGGTCGGGCCGGCCGAGCGGATCTTGCAGAAGACGCCCTTTACCTTCGATGTCTCGGTCTGGGAGCTGTTTCTGCCGTTGCTCAGCGGTGCCTGCCTGGTCATGGCCAAGCCGCAAGGGCACAAGGATGCCCATTATCTGGTGCAGATCATCCAGGCACAGCAGATCACCATCTGCCATTTCGTGCCGTCCATGCTGCGCTTCTTTCTCAAGCACCCGGCGGTCGCCGAGTGCCGCTCCTTGAGCCAGGTATTCGTCAGCGGCGAGGCCCTGACCCACGATCTGCTGCTGCAATTCTGTTCGCGACTGGATGCCCGGTTACACAACCTGTATGGCCCGACCGAGGCTGCGGTGGACGTCACTTGGTGGCCCGCCGAACCAAGGCCCGACCAGCGGGTGCCCATCGGCCGGCCCATCGACAATATTCAGATTCATATCCTTGATGCCGAGTCCCATCCCGTGCCGATTGGCCAGACCGGCGAGCTGTGCATTGGCGGTGTCGGCCTGGCCCGGGGGTATCTCAATCGCCCCGAGCTGACGGCGGAAAAGTTCATCCGCGACCCGTTCTGCGCGCAGCCCGATGCGCGGCTGTACCGCACCGGCGATGAGGCGCGCTTTCTCGACGATGGCCAGATCGAAGTGCTGGGGCGTTTCGACTCCCAGGTCAAGCTGCGGGGATTTCGCATCGAATTGGGCGAGATCGAGAACACCCTCAAAAGCCATCCAGGGATCAGTGATGCCGTGGTGCTGGTCCAGGACCCCGGCAGCGAAGACCCCAAACTGGTGGCCTATGTCGTGGCCCAGGGGCTGGACAAAAAGACGCTCCGCGACTTTGTAAAGGCCCGCCTGCCGGAGTACATGACACCCAATCGGGTGCAGTTCGTCGAGCAGATCCCGGTCACGGCCCACGGCAAGACCGACCGCCAGGCGTTGCTCGCCGCTGATGGCATCGCACCCGCCGGCGTCCGTGCACCGGCGCTGGAGCCCCAGGCACTCAGCGGCTGGTTGCAGCAGTATTTCATCGAGGCGCTGGGGATCGAGGCGCTGGGGCTCGACGATGATCTTTTTGATCAGGGCGCAACCTCTTTCACCCTGGTCCAGGCCGTCCACAGCATTCACCAGCAGTATCAGGTCACGCTGCCGGTGGAAGTGTTTCTTCAGCAGCCGACCCTCGCCGCCGTCATCGCTTGCATCCTCGATCAAAAAACGGTCACCGCCGACCAGAACTGCGTGGCGCAGGCCTTGCCGGCGCCGCGAGCAAGCATCCAGGAGTCAATCTGCCTGCAAGCCGTGCACTTTGATCCAGGCGCCTATCGGCGAACCACCGACGTGGCAGCCCCCAGCCTTCAACGGCTGGGGGGGCTGCTGTCGTTGCTGCGTGAAGTGACCCTGGAGGGCAAGGGCAAGTACCTTTATTCATCGGCCGGGGGCCTCAACGCCATCCAGTGCTATCTGTATGTGGCCCAGGGGCAGGTCGAGGGCTTGCCGGCGGGCGCCTGGTACTACCAGCCACGGCTCAACCGCCTGTTGCCCGTCAGTATGCCGGCCGAACTCGATGCGCACGCCTTGGCTGCGTCGCCGCTGGCGGCAGCCGGTCTGGCACTGTTTCTGGTGGCGGAAATGGCCGCCATCGAGCCCATCTACAACCACGCCGCCCCGGCGCTGCTGGTACTCGAAGCGGGCTATATCGAGCAACTGTTGCTGTCGCGCCAGGCCGACTTCGGCATCGCGCTGGCCCCGGCCTATGGGGTGGACGTGGCGACGCTTGGGCCACTGTTGCAACTGCAGCCCAGCCACCGTGTGCTGCATTGCCTGATGCCGGCCCACGCCTCTGTGCTGAGCAGCGGGCAGCCCGGCGCCTTGTTCGCCGACTTTCTGGCCGGTAACAACAACGGTTTCGACTTGCCGGGCAAGGACGCGCTGGAGCAGCTGCACCGCCAACAACGGCAGATTCGCCGCGACCTGGCGGAGCAGGGGGATGGGGTCATCGAACTGCCTGCGGCGCCGATCAGCGTCGATGCGCTGCAACTGCGGGCCGCCAAGCGTCAGTACGGCGGCGAAGCACTGAGCGTGGCGCAATTGAGCCGGCTGCTGAGCCTGTTGCGGGCCGAGCCGGACAGCGGCTGCCTGTATCACGCCGAGCCCGCCCTGCCACTGAAGATCTACCTGCATCTGGCCGGCCCGACGGATCAATCCCCGGGCCAGGCGCAATGTCCGCCCCCGGGCATCTACCGCTACCACAGTGACCGTCATTGCCTGAGCCGCATCGGCGAGGCTGAGCCGCAGGCGTTCAACGGCAGCTACACCCCGTTCAATCGCAAACATGCACAACAGGCCCGCTTGCGGATATTCATCATTGGCGCTCGCTCTGCGACCTACGGCGCTGACAGCCGCTATTTCAACCTGCTCCAGGCAGGAAGAATCGGCCAGTTGCTGTTGGACCATCAGACGGAGTTCGGCATCGGGCTGTGCCCCATCGGCTCGATGTACTTCGACAAGGTTCGCGGCGCCTTCGACCTGGAGGAGGGCGATGAGCTGTTG
>NZ_MOAK01000092.1:117599-141974 GCF_003732485.1 Pseudomonas protegens | reverse complement strand
CCGTCAGCCAACGGCTGCCGCTGGGCTGGCCACGGCTCGAACGCCAGGCTGATGAACAACCAGGCGCCGCGCCCGAGGGTGAAGGCGCACTGGCGATCATCGGCATCAGCGGTCGCTATCCTGGCGCCGCCAATCCCCGGGAACTCTGGCAAAACCTCAGCGCCGGACGTTCGTCGATCCACAGTGTCGGCGGCCAAGCGCTGCTGGCTGGCGAGCCGATCACGGCGGATGCGCCGCAGTGGGCGGTGGGCACACTGGCCGACAAGCAGCTGTTCGATCCGCTGCTGTTCAACATCACCCCCGCCGAGGCGAAAACCCTGGACCCCCAGGAGCGGCTGTTCCTGCAAACGGTCTGGCATTGCCTGGAAAACAGCGGCTATACCGCAGCCGGTCTGCGCCGCACGGCGCAACGGGTTGGCGTGTTCGTCGGGGCGATGTGGGGCGATTACCAGCACCACCGGCCAGGGGAGCAGGGAGAGCGAGCCACCTCGTTCCATTCGGCCATTGCCAACCGCGTCTCGTACTTCAATGACTTCAATGGCCCCAGCGTGGTGTTCGACACCTCGTGCTCGTCCGCGATGACCGCCCTGCATTTCGCCTGCGCGAGCATTCGTCGCGGCGAATGCCAGGCGGCGATTGTTGGCGGCGTCAACCTGATCAGCCATCCGTCGCACCTTGAGCTGCTGACATCGCTGCAACTGTTGTCCGCAGAGGGCCAGTCGCACCCGTTCGGTCGTAATGCCAATGGCTGGGTGGCGGGTGAGGGTGTTGGTGCCCTGTTGATCAGGCCACTGGAGGCTGCCCGCCGCGAAGGCGACCAGATCCTCGGCGTCATCCGCGCCACGGCCATCAGTCACAGCGGCAAGACCTTTCGCTACGGCGCACCCAGCGCCGAGAGTCAGGCCGCGTCGATGCGCCAGGCCCTGGAGCAGGCGGGACTGCCCGCCGAGGCCATCGGCTACGTGGAGGCCGCGGCGCCCGGCGCCAGCCTGGCGGACGGCGCCGAGTTCGCGGCGCTCGGCAAGGTCTTCGGCGAGCGCCCTGGCCAGACGCCGCTGAAAGTCGGATCGATCAAGGCCAATATCGGCCACCTTGAATCGGCGTCGGCCCTGTCGCAGATCACCAAGGTCCTGCTGCAATTGCAACACGGCCAGATAGCACCGACCCTCGGCTGTCATCCGCTGAGCCCGTTGATCGGACAGGGGCCGGGCAATCTGGCTATCGTCGACACCTTGAGCCCATGGCAAGGGCCGCGGCGGGCCTTGATCAATGCCTTCGGCGCCAGCGGTTCCGGCGGCCATTTGATCCTCGAAGCAGCGCCCCCCGTGGCCGCGCCGGGCAAGGCCGTCGGGCCCTGGCTGTTTCCCTTCTCCGCCGCCAGTCAGGCTCAGCTTGAGCAACTGCTGGCGGCGTTTGCCGATGATCTTCAGGCTGGGCGCCTGAGCGCCGCAAGCCTCGGCGACATCAGCTACAGCCTGTGTGTTGGACGGGTAGCGCAGGCCCAGCGTGTGGTGCTGGTGGCTGACAGCGAGGCCCAGTTGCTGGCGCTGCTCAACGCCGCCCATGACGACTCGGTGCTACGAGGCCGCCTCGACAGAGCCGCGCCAGCGCCGAGCAGCGAGGCGGACCTGCGTGGCCTCGATCGCCAGGCCCTGAACGCCATTGGCCGCCGTTGGCTGGCGGGTGAGACCGAGCTGCTGGCGATTGCCCGGCACGATTGCCGGCGCGTGGCGTTGGCGGCGTACCCCTTTGCCGCCATCGACTGCCATATCGGCAACAGTCCCAGGGGCGATATGGTCGCGCCGCCTGCGCCCGATGAGGGGCTGCAAACGGCCCTGGAGGGCTACCTCAAGCAACACTTCTCGAAGGTATCGGCCATTCCCGAGGCCAGCATCGACAGCCTGGAAACCTTTGATCGCTACGGTTTGACCTCGCTGATGATCACCGAGCTCAACCAACGGCTGGCGCAAGGGTTCGGCGAGTTGTCCAGCACCCTGTTCTTCGAACACCAGAGCATCCGTGCACTGGCGATCTGGTTTGCTGCCGAGCATCCGTCGCGCAGCCGCCAATTGCTGGGCCTGCAAGCGCCCGTTGCAAGCGCTGCCGCCCCCCGGCAGACCGCATCCGGCCCCGACATCGAGCGTCGCCAGGCGTGCGATGAGCCCATCGCCATCATCGGTCTGGCCGGACGCTTTCCGGGTGCCCCGGACATCGAGCGCTTCTGGGACAACCTGAAGAACGGGGTCGACAGCATCAGCGAGATCCCCGCCGAGCGTTGGGCGCACCTGCAGTACTACAGCCGCGACCGCAGCCTCAAAGGCAAGATCAACAGTAAATGGGGCGGCTTTATCGACGACGTCGACCGCTTTGACCCGCTGTTTTTCAACATTTCGCCGCGGGATGCCGAGCGCATGGATCCCCAGGAACGGATCTTCCTGGAAACCGCCTGGCACACCCTGGAAGACGCGGGCTACGACCGGGCCGCACTGCAGCGTCATTATCAGGGGAAAATGGGCGTGTTTGTCGGGGTGATGCACGGCGAATACTTGCTCTATACCCGCTCGGCCGCTGCCGACTGCACCGATGATGCGGTGGACGCTTCCTTTGGTTCGATTGCCAATCGGGTGTCCTACGTCTTCGACTGCACCGGCCCGAGCATGGCCATTGACACCATCTGCTCGTCGTCGCTGACGGCCCTGCACCTGGCGGTGCAAAGCCTGAAACGTGGCGAGTGCCGGGTGGCGCTGGCCGGTGGCGTCAACCTGTCGTTGCACCCGAACAAATACTTTATCCAGTCGCAGCTGACCATGTCCTCCAGCGATGGCCGCTGCCGCAGTTTCGGTGAAGGTGGCGACGGCTTTGTGCCTGGCGAAGGCGCCGGCGCGGTGTTGCTCAAGCCACTGTCCCAGGCACAGGCCGATGGCGACAATATTTACGGCGTGATCCGCGCGACGTCGGTCAACCATAACGGCAAGACCCATGGCTACACCGTGCCCAGCCCGAATGCCCAAGGCGCCATGATCGCCGAGTCCCTGGAAAAGGCCGGGATGAATCCCCGGGAACTGAGTTACATCGAGGCTCACGGTACCGGCACCGCGTTGGGCGATCCGATTGAAATCAGCGGCCTGCAACAGGGCTTTGCCCGGCGCAGCGCAGCCCTGGGCAGCGAACCGGCGCCGGCGCAGCAGTGTGCACTGGGCTCGGCCAAGTCGAATATCGGCCACCTGGAATCGGCCGCCGGGATCGCCGGGGCGGCCAAGGTCTTGCTGCAGCTCAAGCATCGGCAACTGGCACCGTCGCTGCATTCAAGCCGGCTCAACCCGGGCATTGCCTTTGACCAGTCGCCGTTCCACATCCCGCAGCAACTGCAGGAATGGCGCCGACCACGGCTCAACCTCGACGGCCGGGAGCGCGAGTACCCCTTGGCCGCTTCGGTGTCGTCGTTTGGCTCCGGCGGCTCCAACGGTCATGTGATCATTGCCCAGTACCTGGCGCCCGAACGGGATGAACCGGTTGCCGGACAGCCCGCGACCATCGTGCTGTCGGCCAGGACCCCGAGCCAGCTGCAGCAGCAGGTCGAACGTTTGCAGCAGTTCCTGCAACGGCGCGAACAGCAAGGCCAACTGCCGCGTCTGGCGGACCTGGCCTTTACCTTGCAACAGGGCCGGGAAGCCCTGGAGTATCGCCTGGGGTTCAGCGCCGCCTCTTTCAGCGCGTTGCAGGAGCGTCTGGCACAGGGCCTGGCGCAGCTGCTCAAGGCCCCCGAACACTTCGGCTGCTTTGACGGCCTGCATCTAGGCCGGGTGCAAGAGAACAAGGCGGCCATGGCCGTACTGGCCCACGATGAAGACATGGCGGCGACGCTGGCGGCCTGGGCCGACAAGGGCAAACACCAGAAGCTGCTGGAACTGTGGGTCAAGGGGCTGAACTTCGACTGGGCGCTGCTGGGGATGCCCATGGGCAGCGTCCGGCGGATCAGCCTGCCGGGTTACCCCTTCGCCCGCGAGCGGATCTGGGTGTCCGGCGATGTCCAGTTTCCGCTTCAGGTCGAGTCGCTGGGCGAGGCCCGTCTGCACCCGTTGCTGCACCGCAACGTGTCGGACCTTGCGCAACAGAAGTTCACCGCGGTGTTCAGCGGCGCTGAGTTCTTCCTGCGCGATCATCGCGTGGGCAGGCAGAAAGTGCTGCCCGGCGTGGCCTATCTGGAGATGGCGCGAGAGGCCCTCAGTCGCTCCCTCGGCGACCGCGCCAGCAGCGCGACCCTGAGCCTGTGCCATCTGGTGTGGTCGCAACCGTTGACGCTCAGCGAGCAGGGCACCGAGCCCGCTACGCTCGAGATCCACATCAATAGCCTGGACCCCCAGCGACTGACATTCGAGATTCGCCAGCAGCCACAGCGCGCCCTGTGCTGTCAGGGCGAGGCACTGTTGCATAACAACACGGTCCAGGCGCCGGCCTCGCTGGCGTCGCTGCAAGGCGCAATCCACGGTCATCGTCTCGACGCCGAGGGCCTGTACCGCCTGTTCGACAGCATCGATATCCATTACGGCCCCAGCCACCGGGCGGTCCGCGAGCTGCGCATCGACGGCGGCCAGGTGCTGGCGCAGATCCAGCTGCCGCCGTCACTGAGTGCCGGCCACGGGCAGTTCGTCCTGCACCCCAGCCTGATGGATGCGGCGTTGCAGTCCACCCTGGGGCTGCTGGTCGCGGATCAGCTGGACCAGGGGCTTGCACCGCAACTCGAACACACCGCAGTGCCCTTTGCCCTGGAGCAGTTGCAGCACAGCGGCGCGGCACTGGGCGAACGGATATGGGCCTGGGTGCGACCCGGCGTGCAACGCCGGGAAGCGGGGCAGTCGAGCTTTGATATCGATATCTACAATCACCAGGGCGAGCACTGCGTTGCCCTGCAGGGCTTTGTCCTGCGCGAGCTCAAAGCACCGTCGCCACTGCAACTGATGCTCGACGACCAACCGCGGACGGACGCCTACCTGCTGCAGCGATGGCGCCGGGTCACTGTGCAACAGGTGCCGTCCAGCGGCGCCCGGCTGCTGTTGATCGCCAACGATCCCCAAGGCTTGCAACAGTTGACTGCCCGCTATCCGCAGGCCGCGACACTGTTGCTCGACGGCAGCGAAACCAGCGACAGGATCGCAACATTGCTGGCCGAGGCCGGCCCCCTGGAGCATCTGCTGTGGCTGGCGCCAGGCGCGGGGGCAGCAGATACCAGCGCCGACGGCATGATCCGCGCGCAGCAAAGCGGCGTGCTCGGCTGCTTCCGCTTGATCAAGGCATTGCTGGCCCTGGGCCTGGACCAGCAGCCGTTGGCCTGGACCGTCATCACCCGGGCCACCCTGACCGTGTTCGCCGAGGCCAGCCCGCTGCATCAGGCCGCCAGTGAGCCGGTGGCGCCGGCTCACGCTAGCGTCCATGGGCTGATCGGGGTGATGGCCAAGGAATACAGCCATTGGCCGGTGTGCCTGCTGGACCTGCCGGCGGGGGACAGCTGGCCGGGCCAGGACCTGCTGTCACTGCCCGCCGATCCACGTGGCGAGGCCTTGGCCTGGCGTCAGGGCGTCTGGCATCGCGCCTATCTGGCGCCGTGCCTGGTGCCGGCCGACAGCGCCGCCGAGGTGGGCAGTCTGTATCGCGATGCCGGTGTGTACCTGGTGGTCGGAGGGGCCGGCGGAATTGGCCGGCTGTGGAGCGAACACCTGATTCGTACTCGAGGCGCCCGGATCATCTGGTTGGGGCGGCGCGAGCAAGACAGCCGGATTGACGCGGCCATCAGCGAACTGGCCCGACTGGGCCCGGCGCCGCGCTACATCCGCGCCGATGCCGGTAACCACGCTGCGCTGCAGCAGGCGGTGAGCCAGGTGCTGGCCGAGCATGGGCAGATTCACGGGGTGATCCACGCGGCGATCCAGCTTGAGGACCAGAGCCTGGCCCGCATGGACGGGCAAAAGTTCGCTGCGGGGCTGGCCGCCAAAGTCGATGTCTGCGCCCGTCTGGCCGAGGTGTTCGAGCACCAGCCGCTGGACTTCATGCTGTTTTTCTCCTCGTTGCAGAGCTTCACCCGGTCGGCGGGGCAGAGCAATTACGCCGCCGGCTGCACCTTCAAGAACGCCTTCGCTCACTACCTGGCGCAACAACGCGGCTACCCGGTGAAGGTCATCAACTGGGGGTACTGGGGCGAGGTCGGCTCGGTGGCCAGCGACGACTATCGGCGGCGGATGGCCGCGGTCGGGCTGGGTTCCATCGACGGCGAATCGGCGATGCAGGCCCTGGACGTACTGCTCGGGGCCCGTGATGACGGCGCGCCATTGAGCCAATTGACCTTCCTGCGCACCTCGCAGCGCTTGAGCGACACTTTCAGCCAACTGGGGCTGGCCCAACATCCTGGCGGCACCTTCGGCGTGTGCGGCGAAGTTCGCCCGCCGGCTTACCCGGCGCTGATCGAGCGGCTGCAGCGCAATCTGCAGCCGAGCAATCAGCAGGTGCGGCATGCCACCGGGCAGCTACAGGCGCAACGGGCAGTGATCGACGAATTGCAGCGTGGCCTGCTCTACGCCCAGTTGCAGCACCTGGGCTGCTTTAGCCAGGACGGCGAATCCGTAGCTCAAATGCGCCAGCGTATCGGGCTGTTGCCGATGTACCAGCGTTGGTTCGACCAGAGCCTGGAGGAGCTGACCCAGCACGGCTACGTGGAGCTTGCAGGCGATAGCTGGCGTGCCAGCCACCCGCAGCCGTTGATGCTTGAGCAGCTGTGGCACGAATGGGATCGGCAACAGCCGGGGTGGCTCCAATACCCCGGTCTCAAGGCCGAGACCCTGCTCGCAGCAGCGACCCTGCGCGAGTTGCCGCAGATACTCGATGGCCGGATTGCCGCCACCGACATCCTGTTCCCCGGCGCTTCGATGTCCCGGGTCGAGGGCATCTACAAACACAATCCGGTGTCCGACTTCTTCAACGAAGTGCTGCTCGATGCCCTGCTGGAGTTTGTCCGCGCTCGCCTGGAGCAGTCGCCGCAGACGCCGATCCGCATCCTGGAGATCGGTGCCGGCACCGGCGGCACCAGCGCGCGAGCCTTTGAAAAACTGCGGCCGTTCCAGGCGCAGATCGCCGAGTACTGCTACACCGACGTCTCCCAGGCGTTCCTGATCCACGCGCAGCAAGCCTACGGCCCGCAGACGCCGTACCTGCGCTATCAGCTGTTCGATGTCCATCAGCCCCTGGCGGCTCAGGGCATTCAGCCCGACGCCTATGATCTGGTGATTGCCACCAACGTCCTGCACGCCACGCCGGACCTGCGCCGGGCCTTGCAAAACGCCAAGGCCGCGCTCAAGCACAACGGCCTGCTGCTGATCAACGAGATTGCCCGCAATGGCCTGTTTACTCACCTGACCTTCGGCCTGCTCAAGGGCTGGTGGTTGTTCGACGATCCGCAGTTGCGCTTGCCCGGTGGCCCGGCATTGGCCCCAGCGCAATGGAAGCAGGTGCTGGAAAGCGAAGGCTATCGACAGGTGTATTTCCCGGCGCTGGCCGAGCATGACCTGGGGCAGCAGATCGTCATCGCCCAGAGCAATGGCCTGGTCTGGCAGGAGCCTATCGACACCGCCCAAGCGCCCGCCATCGCGCCTATCAAGCGGCACCAGCCGGCGTCCCAGGCATCGCGTGCGCCACAACCTGGGGTCATCACCGCGCCGCTGGGCGAGGTCAGCAGCACCCGGCTCAAGGCCGAGACGGTGCGCTACCTCAAACAGGTCATTGGTGGTCTGTTCAAGATCGAACCTGAGCAGATCGACGCCCGTGAAGCCTTGGAAACCTATGGCATCGATTCCATTCTGGTGGTGCAACTGACCAACCTGCTGCGGGACAAACTGACGGGGATCAGCAGCACGCTGTTCTTCGAATACCAGACGGTCGACGCGCTGGCGGAGCATTTTGTCGCCACCCAGCAGGATCGGCTCAAAGCCCTGCTGGGCCTGGGGCAGGTGCCGTCAAACCCATCGCCATCGCCATCGCCATCGCCCACAGCAACAGCAACAGCAAGCGTCGAACCAGCGGCCCCGTCTCGCTTCAGTGTCATGTTGCCCGACAACACCCCGGCCGCTGGCCGCGATTCAGACGTCGCCATCGTCGGTCTGGCGGGGCGCTACGCCCAATCCGATAACGTTCGCGAGCTGTGGCAACACCTCAAAGCCGCCGAAAGCTGTATTGCTCAGGTGCCGGCGGACCGCTGGGACTGGCGGCAGTACTTTGATCGGACACCGGGCACCGAGGGCCGCGTCTACAGCCCGTGGGGCGGATTCATTGGCCAGATCGACCAGTTCGATCCACTGTTCTTTCACCTGTCGCCCCGGGAAGCGCTGAAAATGGACCCCCAGGAGCGGCTGTTCCTGGAAGAGGCCTATCACTGCATCAGTGATGCCGGTTATACCCCCGCACGCCTGGCCGAGCGGCAGCGAGTCGGGGTGTTTGTCGGCGTGATGAACGGCACCTACAGCCGCCAGTCCAGCTATTGGTCGGTGGCCAACCGGGTGTCGTATCAGTTCAACTTCCAGGGTCCGAGCCTCGCAGTCGACACCGCCTGTTCGTCGTCGCTTACCGCGCTGCATCTGGCCGTGGAAAGCCTGCACAGCGGTGTCAGCGACTGCGTGCTGGTGGGCGGGGTCAGCCTGCTGGTGGACCCGGTGCACTACATCGGCCTGAGCGAAATGAAAATGCTCTCCGCGGGCCAGCACTGCAAAGCGTTCGGGGCCGATGCCGACGGCTTTGTCGCCGGAGAAGGGGTGGGCGCCATGCTGCTCAAGCCGCTGGCACAGGCCGAGGCCGATGGCGACCGGATCTACGGCGTGATCAAGGGCAGCATGATCAATGCCGGCGGCAAGACCAACGGTTACACCGTGCCCAACCCCCTGGCCCAGAGCCGCTTGGTGGTCGACTCCCTGGCCCGGGCCGGGGTCGACCCCAGAGCCGTGAGCTATGTCGAGGCCCATGGCACCGGCACCGCGCTGGGTGACCCGATCGAGATCGCCGGTCTGGCCCGGGCATTCAATGCCGACGCCGCCACGCCGCTCAAACAGTACTGCGCCATCGGCTCGATCAAATCCAATATCGGCCATTGCGAAAGCGCAGCCGGTATTGCCGGTATCACCAAGGTGCTGCTGCAACTGCAGCACCGCCAGTTGGTGCCGTCGCTGCACGCCGCTACCGCCAACCCGCACATCGATTTCGCCAACAGTCCGTTCGTCGTACAGCAATCGCTGGCTCAATGGTCGCGCCCGCAGGTGCTGATCGACGGGGTGCAGCAGACGTTCAAGCGCATTGCCACGGTGTCGTCCTTCGGCGCGGGTGGCGCCAATGCCCACGTGGTGATCGAAGAGTACGAAGACCTGCGGGTACGGCCACAGATCACCGTCAACCACGAACAACCGGCGCTCATCCTGCTGTCCGCCAAGACCGGCGAGCAGTTGCTGCAGCAAGCCCGACTGTTGCGCGAGGAACTGGAGCAGGGCGTGCTGGTTGACGCTGACCTGCCGGCACTGGCCTTTACCCTGCAAGTCGCGCGTGAGGCGATGGAACATCGCCATGGCTGGCAGGTTGCTTGCCTGGCCCAGTTGCACAAGTGCCTGGGGGACTTCATCGACCACGGCGCGGCCCAGGCCCGTAGCCGGCTCAAACCCGATACCCAGGCACCGAGCCTCGACATGGCCAGTGCGCTCCAGCGCGGTGAACAACAAGGCCTGCTCGACGCCTGGCTCGAGGGCGCGACCCTGGATTGGCGTCTGATGTATCCCCAAGGCACGCCGGCGCCCCTCAGCCTGCCGGGTTATCCCTTTGCTCGCGAGCGCTACTGGCAACCGACGCAAGGGGCGGCCACGGCGATTGCTACAGGGGTGGAACGCCTGCACCCACTGCTGCATCGCAACGTCTCGGACCTGCGCGGCCTGCGCTACCTGAGCCGCTTCAGCGGTGACGAAAGTGTGCTGGCCGAGCATCGGGTCAATGGCCAGGCGGTGCTTGCGGGGGCCGCGATGATTGTCATGATCCAGGCGGCGTTGACCGAGGCCCTGGGCGGCGCGGTGCCGGCGGGCAGGGGGCTGGTGATCGGCGATCTGAGCTGGCGGCAGCCGTTCAGCGTTGATGCGGCCAACAATGGCGAGCTGTTCCTTGAACTGTCGATGCCGGCCGCGGGCGACTATCGGATCGGGATCTACGCCTATGACCAGGCCGCGCAGTTGCAGCTGCATTGCCAGGCCCGAGCCAGCACCGCAGAGGTCCAGGCGGCCCGGCTCGACTTCAGCAGCCTTGGCGCGCAAGTGGTGGACGTCGAGGCCTGCTATCAGCGCTTTGCCGCCATGGGCATCGAGTATGGCGTGGGGCATCGTCGGCTGCTGTCGCTGGTGCGCCAGGGGGATCAGGCGCTGGCGCGTATCGCCCTGCAAGACCCGGCGCTGAACAGCGGTTTCGCGCTGCATCCGGCCTTGCTGGATGCCGCCATGCAAGGGGTCATGGCCTTGCTCCTGGATGAACTGGAGGAGCGCCCGGCACTGCTGTTGCCCGCCGGCCTGGGGCAATGTGTGCTGTTGGCCGATTGCCCGGCCAGCCTGCAGGTGCAGATACGCCGTGCCCCGAGCACAGCGCACGACTATTGCTTCGATCTGGCCTTGTTCGACGACCAGGGCCAGTGCTGCGCGATCCTCAATCAACTGTCGTTCCAGCCCCTGACGGGCGCCAGCCTCGCAGCCGGCCCCGGCGCCAACATCGGACTGCTCTGCCACAAGCACTGGCACGATGCGCGGCCGGCGCCAACAGCTGCCGCGCCAGGGCTTGCGCAACAGGTACTGACCCTGGGGCGTCATCAGGCTTTTGCCGATCTGGCGCTGCACCTGGCGGACCGGGGCATCGGTCATGTCGCCTGGCCGGAGCTTGACTATGCACAGGCCGCGCTGGCCCTTGCCGAGCAGCTCAAGCCCTGGCTGCACAGCGCTCAACCTTGCCTGATTCAACTGCTGGTCGCAGCCGACGATCCCCATGGCTATCGCGGCCTTGGCGGCCTGTTGTACAGCGTCAGCCGTGAGCAGCCGGCCTTGATCTGCCAACTGATAGAAGTGGCACCGCAGCTCGCCGCCCAGCCGCTGTTGACGGCCCTGGTTGCCGAGGCCGCCGACCCCGCTGAACGCCAACTGCGCTATCTGCAAGACGCCGGCACACTGCGCCGCCAGCAACTGAGCTGGGATCACCAGCCCCTGGACACGGCGCCCGCACCCTGGCGGCCCGAGGGCGTGTACCTGATCACCGGTGGCTTGGGCGGTGTCGGCACGGTCCTGGCACGAGAGATCAGGGCGGCAGCGCCCCGGGCGCGCGTGGTGCTCTGTGGCCGCACGCCGGCCACCGCGCCCTCGGTGCTGGCCAAACTGGAGCAATTGGGAGCAGGCGTTGACTACCGCGCCGTGGATCTGGCCAGTGCCGACCAGGTTGAACAGCTGATCGCTGAGCTGGTGCGCGATGACCGTGGGCTGCACGGGATCATCCATTGCGCAGGCGTGACCCGCGACGCCTTGCTGGCAGAAAAGTCCATTGAGGACTTTGCCGCGGTGTTCGCCGCCAAGGTCGACGGCGTGCGCCACCTGGATCGCTATAGCGCCGGGCTGGCCCTGGATTTCTTCGTGTTGTACTCCTCGATCGCCAGCGTTCTGGGCAACCCCGGGCAGACCGACTACGCCGCGGCCAACGGCTATCTGGACGCATTCGCCAGCCTGCGCGAGCAGCAGGTCGCGGCGGGTACGCGACAGGGCCGCAGCCTGGCGATCAACTGGCCGTTATGGCTGGAGGGCGGCCTGCACATGAGCGACACGGCGCGACGCCTGTTGGCACAACGCAGCGGCATTGAAGCGATGGCCAGCGCCACTGGGGTCCAGGCCCTCTACCAGGCCCTGCACAGCGATGAAGCGCAGTTGATGGTGCTGGCCGGTGACCGCGAAAAACTGCTCGCCTTGCTCAACCCGGAACCGGCCCCAACCCTCGAAGCCGTCGCTCTGGAGGGTGATGACCTGCTGGCCTGGTTGCGCCAGCTACTGGCCAAGACCTTGAAGATCGACCCAGCGCGGCTGGACAGCGAGGTGCCGTTCGAACACTACGGCATCGATTCGCTGATGATCATGGAGATGACGGCGGTCTTGGAAAAACGCTTCGGTGCCTTGTCCAAAACCCTGTTTTTCCAATACCCCAGCCTGCAAGGCCTGGCCGAGCATCTGGCCACGCGGCCGGTTCGCAAACCGCCCCAGAGCGCCTTGATCACCTCGTTGCGCGACCTGTTTGCCAGTGCCTTGGACCTGCCGCCGCAGCAGATCGACGAGCAGCAGTGCTTCGAAGCCTATGGCCTCGACTCGTTGCAGATTGTCGAACTCACGCGCCGTCTGCAGCAGCGCTTTGGCGCGCTGCCGCCGGGGTTGCTGTTCGAGTACTCCAGCCTGCAGGCCCTGGCGCGTTACCTGACTGCCAGGGCGACCAAGGCACCTGCCGAAGCGGGCAACCCCAGCCAGGAGATTCAACGCCGGCTGTTCGACGAGCCGCTGCAACCGCTGCTGCCGGCCGCCCAGCCACGGGACGATATCGCCATCATCGGCATCGCCGGGCGCTACCCGGAGGCTGCCAATCTTGAGGCCTTCTGGCAGAACCTCAGCCAGGGCAAGAACAGCATTGGCGAAATTCCGCCCGAGCGCTGGGACTGGCGCGACTATTACAGCAATGACCGCAGCCTGAGCGGGGTGCACAACAGCAAGTGGGGCGGCTTTATCGACGGCATCGATCAGTTCGATCCGCTGTTCTTCAATATTTCCCCCCTCGAAGCCGAGCTGATCGACCCCCAGGAACGGCTGTTTCTGCAAACCGCCTGGTCTGCCATGGAAGACGCCGGCTACAGTCGTCAGCTCGGCGCCGAGCAGGCTGACCCGGCGCTGCAGGTCGGCGTCTATGCCGGGGTGATGTACAACGAGTATCAACTGCTGGGTGCCGAAGCCAGCCTGCGCGGCCAGCGCATGGGCTTTGCCGGTTCCAGCGCGAGCATCGCCAATCGGGTGTCGTTCTGCCTCAACCTGCAGGGCCCGAGCCTGGCGGTGGATTCCATGTGCTCCAGTTCGCTGACAGCCCTGCACCTGGCCTGTCAGGACCTGCACAGCGGGCGCACGGCCATGGCCATTGCCGGCGGGGTCAACCTGACCCTGCACCCCAACAAATACCTGATGCTCAGCAGTGGTCAGTTCATCTCCAACCAGGGCCAGTGCGCCAGCTTCGGTGAAGGCGGCGACGGCTATGTGCCGGGGGAGGGGGTTGGCGCGGTGGTGCTCAAGCGCCTGGCCGATGCCGAACGCGACGGTGATCAGGTCTATGGCCTGATCAAGGGCAGCTACCTCAATCACGGCGGCAAGAACACCGGTTACAGCGTGCCCGATCCGCGGGCGCAGCAGGCCGCCATCAGCGGTGCGCTCAAGGACGCCAAGGTCGATCCGGCCGCCATCAGCTACATCGAGGCCCACGGCACCGGCACCCGGCTGGGCGACCCGATCGAAATCGCCGGCCTGGCCAGCGCCCTTGGCCCGCGCACGCCGGCTCAGACCTGCTGGATCGGCTCGGTGAAGTCCAACATCGGCCACTGCGAGGCGGCCGCCGGAATTGCCGGGCTGACCAAGGTGCTGTTGCAGCTCAAACACGAAAAAATCGTACCTTCGCTGCACTCACGGACCCTCAATCCATTTATCGACTTTGCCGCCACGCCGTTCGAGGTCAACCAGCAGCTGCGGGACTGGCCGCAGCCTTGGCACCAGGGCCAGCCGCGGCCGCGCATCGCCGGGTTGTCGTCCTTTGGCGCCGGCGGCTCCAACGCCCACCTGATCGTTGCGCAATACCTGTCCAAGCGGCCGGTGCCGGCGCCTGACGGCCAGCCGCAAATGATTCTGCTGTCTGCCCGCGAGCCCGAACAGTTGCGCCAGATCGCCAGCCGCCTGCTGGCCAGACTGGAGCAGGCCCCGGTGGCCGCAAGCCTGGCGGCCGTGGCCTGGACGCTGCAGGTCGGACGCGAAGCCATGGAGCATCGCGCGGCGCTGATCACCAGCTCCCTCGCGAGCCTGCTTCAGGCCTTGCGCGCGCTGGCCAATGACGACTGCAGTGACTGGATCTGCGGTGACACCCACAGCGGCAGCGAAACCTTGCAGGCGTTCAAGCGCCGTTACCGCAACTCATGGCATGAACAGCTGGCCCAGCTACTTGCCAAGGGCGAGCGGCAACAATTGCTGGCGTTGTGGAGCGCCGGGCTGCGTATCGACTGGAACGCGCTGCGCGCTGCCAGCGGCGAGCGCCCCCCACGTATCAGCCTGCCGACCTATCCCTTCGCCACCAGTCGTTACTGGGCGCCCGTTGCCACCACGGGTTTGCCGCCGGCGGCGACGACCCTGCATCCCTTGCTGCACCGCAACAGTTCGACCCTGGACCGTCAGCAATTCACCAGCCTCTTTCGCGGTGACGAGCCGTGGCTGCTTGACCACCTGGTGCAGGGGCGCAAAACCCTGCCCGGGGCTGCCTGCCTGGAAATCATCAGGGCCGCGGCGAGCCATGCACGGGCGCCCGGCGAGGCCGGGGGCATGGTCATCGAACAGCTGCATTGGCTGGCCCCCTGGACGCTGGAGTCTGCGCCCCGGGGCCTGCGGGTCACGCTGCAAACGGTCGACGATCAGTTGGCCGTGACCTTGCTCAGCGATGACGGCGAGCAACCGCTGGTGCATTGTCAGGCCCGAGTGACGGCCGAGGCAGCGCCTGTCGCCGAGCCCCTGGACCTGGGGTACTGGCGTAACCGCCCTTGGCAGCGGCGCCTTGATCGCGACGACGTCTATCGGCTGTTCGACGCCATGGGCCTGGCCTACGGCCCCAGCCATCGCGGTATCCAGCAGTTGCTGATCGCGGAGCAGGGCGGTCGTCGCCAAGTGCTGGCACAGTTGCACCTTGAGGCGGTCGCTGGGGCCAGCGACTGCTGGCTGGAGCCCGGTATCACCGACAGCGCGCTGCAGGCCGCCGTCGGTATGCTGCTGCCACTGGACTCTGAGCCGGCCGAGCCCTTGCCACTGATGCTGCCCTTTGCCCTGCAGCGCCTGGAGATCATGGCCCCCTGTGCGCGGCGGATGTGGGCCTTGTTGCGCAGTGACTCGGGCGACCACCCGACCCAGCGGATCGACATCGAGCTGAGTGACGACCAGGGTCGTCTCTGCGCACGCTGGGTCGGGTTCGCTGCCAGAGCGCTTGCCGTGGCTGCCCCCAAAGCGCCGACACCGGCCATTGAACAACTGCTGACGCCGATCTGGTCGGTTGTCGATGAGCAGCTCGCCGGGGGCGGCACCGGCAGCAACCCGCCAAGGGATCGGCAGGGGGCGATGCTGATCTTCGGCGCGACCCCGTGTCGTCATCAGGCCCTGGCCGGGCTCTATCCCCAGGCGAGGCTGGTGGACGGCTGCCCGGTCAACTACGACGCCCAACTGCAGGCCGGCCCCGAGCTGGCGGACGTGATGTGGCTGGCGCCCCCTGTTGATGGCAGCGAGGACCTGATTGCCGCCCAGGACCCGGGGGTTCTGGCGCTGTTCCGGCTGATCAAGGCGCTGCTGCGCCAGGGCTACGGCCGACGGCCGCTGCGCTTGACCCTGGTCACCGCTCAGGCCATCAGCCTGCGTCCTGGGGAGCCCAGCCATGTGGCGCATGCGGCGGTGCATGGTCTGGCCGGCTCGCTGGCCAAGGAATACCCGCACTGGCAGGTGCACCTTGCCGACCTGGAAGACGGGCAACTGCCGCGGTTGGCCAGCGCGCCGTTCGCGGCAGTGCGGTGTGGTGAAGTGCTGGCGCTGCGCCAGGGGCAATGGTGGTTCCGCCAATTGGCGCGGGTGCAGGCCGATGTTGCGCCGCCTCGTTTGCCGGTCTATCGGGACGGCGGCGTTTACCTGGTCATCGGCGGCGCTGGCGGGATTGGTGCTGTCTGGAGCCGGCAGATGATCAGCCGGCATCGTGCTCGGGTGGTGTGGATCGGTCGCCGTGAGCGGGATGCGCAGATCGAAGCGAAGCTGGACGAGTTGACCGCCGTCAGCTTGATGCATGAGGCCCCGGCCCCGGTTTACCTGCAGGTCGATGCCACGGACGCAACGCAACTGGCGACGGCGAAACAGCGGATTACCGAGCGTTTCGGTCCGATCAATGGCGTGGTGCACGCGGCCATCGTGCTCAAGGATCAAAGCCTTTCCAACATGGACGAGGCGACCTTCAGCCAGGTACTCAACGCCAAGGTCGCCACCAGCGTGGCCCTGGCCCAGGTCTTCGGCGACAGCGCCGCGACGCTGGATTTCGTGCTGTTTTTCGCCTCGATGATGTCCTTCACCAGCGCCGCCGGGCAAAGCAACTACGCCGCTGGCTGCACCTTCGCCGACGCCTTTGCCGACCAGCTCAGGGCCCAATGGGCGTGCCCGGTCAAGGTGATCAATTGGGGCTACTGGGGCGGCGTCGGTTCCGTCAGCGACCCGCGCTACCGCGAGCGCATGAGTGCCCTGGGCCTGGGTTCCATTGAGCCCGAGGAGGGCCTGCGCGCACTCGACCAGCTATTGGCGGGCGGGCTCGATCAACTGGCGCTGCTCAAGCTGTTGCACACCCCCCAGGTCGACGGATTCGACAGCCTTGCCGGACTGCTTGGCAACGAACAGATCGTGCTGTGCGCCGACAACCCCGGGGCCATGGCGGCCATGCAGGACAGGTTGCAACACAGGCTGGCAGCGTTGGCCGCGATCACCTAGGGCCGCGGCCCCCGTTCATTCACTTACAGCACACGCGTCACAGGGAAGTTGAAGCATGCAAACAGCCGCACATCAGACCAGCGCCGGCGCCTCCGGTGAACTCGATGCACTGGCGCGCCGCCTGCTGGCGAGCCAGCTCCAGGGGCTGGGACTTGGCCATGCCGAGGACTTGCAACCCCTGGCCACTCGCCACGGCCATGTCACGCCGGCTTACCTGCAGCGGTGGCTGGCCGAGAGCCTCAAGTATGTGGCCGGTGTCGAAACCGGCGACGCCGGGGCCCTGTGGCAACAGTGGGATGAAGGTTTGTCCGGGTGGCGCCAGGACCCGGACCTGGCGCCCAGGGCGTTGTTGCTCGACGCCTGCCTCAAGGGTTTGCCGGGGTTGCTGCGCGGCGAGCAGAGCGCCCCCGGCCTGCTGTTTCCCAATGGCTCGATGTCCCTGGTGGAAGGGGTCTACAAGCACAACCGGGTTGCCGACTATTTCAATCAGGTGCTGATCGAGGCGGTGCTGGCCTATATCGAAAGCCGTCCGGCGGACGCCGAACCGCTGCGCATCCTGGAAATCGGCGCCGGCACCGGCGGCACCAGTGCCGGCCTGCTGGCGGCGCTGGCACCCTGGCGTTCGCAGATGGGCGAATACTGCTACACCGATCTGTCACGGGCGTTCCTGCAACACGGCAGCGACCAGTTCGCTGCCCAGCATCCGTTCTTGCACACCCGTCTGTTCGATGTCTCGCGCCCTTGCGCCGAACAGGGGATCGATACCGATCACTACCACCTGGTGGTGGCGACCAATGTGCTGCACGCCACCCCCGACATCCGCCAGACCTTGCGCAATGCCAAGGCCCTGCTTTGCAAGGGCGGTTTGCTGATGCTCAACGAAATCAGCGAGGCGTCGTTGTTCACCCACCTGAGCTTCGGCCTGCTCGAAGGCTGGTGGCTGTATCGCGATGGCCCTCTGCGGCTGCCCGGTTGCCCTGGACTGTCGCCGGCGGGGTGGCAGGCGGTGCTGGAGCAAGAGGGGTTCAGCCCGGTGCTGTTCCCGGCCCGGCAGGCCCATGCCCAGGGCCAGCAAATCATCCTCGCCGAGAGCGACGGCATCGTCCGTCAGCCCGTCGTCGGCCATCAGCGGCCCGTGCCAGCAGCGGCTGACTCCCGCGCGCCCCGGGAGACCTTCAGCCCAGGCCCGGATCAGAGCAGCGCGGACGCTTGGCGGCGTCGGGTCGCCGATTTCCTGCGCCATCTGGTCAGCGCCACGCTGAAGATCCCGGCCGACAAGATGAGCCTGTCGCGGCCACTGGAGGACTATGGCCTGGACTCGATTCTGGTGGTGCGGCTGACCCATGCCTTCAGTGAGCACTTTGCCGCCGTGGACAGCGCACTGTTTTTTGAAGTCCCGACCCTGGCGGCGCTGACCGAGCACTTTATCCAGCAGCGTGGCGAAGAACTTCAGCGGCTGTTGGGCCAGCCCGAGGCCGAACAGCCCGCGCCGCCGGTCCCCGCCAGCGCACCGCACAGCAGCGCCAAGGCCCGGGAGCAGGGCGCGGGCGGCCCTATCGCGATTATCGGTCTCGACGGCCGCTATCCGGGGGCGCAATCGATGAGCGACTTGTGGCGCAATCTGGCGGGCGGTCATTGCGCCATTGGCGAAATCCCCGAAGAACGCTGGGACTGGCAGCGCTATTTCTCGGCCGAGAAGGGGCAGCCCGGGCACCTTTACACGCGCTGGGGCGGCTTTATCGAGGGTATCGATCAGTTTGATTCGGCGTTTTTCCGCATTTCGCGCACCGAAGCCGAACGGATGGACCCCCAGGAGCGGTTGTTCCTGCAAGTCGCCTACCACAGCATCGAAGACGCAGGCTACAACCCGGCAACCTTGCATCAACAGGGCGAGGTCGGGGTGTTTGTCGGCGTCATGAACGGCAGCTACAACCCCATCAGCAATTACTGGTCGATTGCCAACCGGGTGTCTTATCAGCTGGATCTGCAGGGCCCGAGCCTGGCGCTCGACAGTGCCTGCTCGTCTTCGCTGACCGCCATCCACCTGGCTGTCGAGAGCCTGATCAGTGGCAGCTGCGATCTGGCCATCGCCGGGGGCATCAACCTGATCGTCAACCCGCAGCACTACCTCGGCCTGTGCGAAATGATGATGCTGTCGCGCGGCGAACAATGCCGGGCCTTTGCCGATGATGCCGACGGCTTTGTCGACGCCGAAGGTGTGGGTGCGGTGCTGCTCAAGCCGCTGGAGCGGGCCCTGGCCGATGGCGACCGGATCTACGCGGTGATTCGTGGCGGGGCGATCAACGCCGGTGGCAAGACCAACGGCTACACCGTCCCCAGCGCCGGGGCTCAACAGCGTGTGCTGGAAAAAGCCCTGGCGCGGGCGGAGGTCAATGCCCGGCAGATCAGCTACATCGAGGCCCATGGCACCGGCACCGCGCTGGGCGATCCGATTGAGATCAGCGGCCTGAGCCGGGTCTTTGCCAGCAGCGATGGCGCTCCCTGCGCCATTGGCTCGATCAAAAGCAATATCGGTCACTGCGAAAGTGCCGCCGGCATCGCTGGCCTGAGCAAGGTGCTGCTGCAATTGCAGCACCGCCAGCTGGTGCCGTCGCTGCATGCGGCACAGCCCAACCCGAAGATCGATTTCGCCCACAGCCCGTTTCGCCTGCAACAGCAACTGGCGCCCTGGAGCACCCAGGGCGAGCCCCGTATTGCGGCGATTTCCTCGTTCGGCGCCGGTGGTGCCAATGCGTCGCTGATCGTCGAAGAACACCTCGCCAGCCCCGACTCGCGCCCGGCCATGCCCGGCCCCTGGCTGATCCTGCTGTCGGCCCGCGACCGGCAGCGCCTGACGCAAGCGGCAACGCGCTTGCAGGACTTTCTCGCCACGCAAGACGCACAACAGGTGGCCCTGGCCGATCTGGCGTGGACCCTGCAAGTCGGCCGCGAAGCCATGGCCGAACGCTTGGCGCTGCAGGTCGATTCGCTCGCCGAGCTGCAGCGTCGGCTGGCGCAGTGGCTGGCAGGCGAAACCCAAGAGCAGGTGTTGCAGGGGCATAGCGACCCCTATGACGAGACACTGGAGGAGCCGGGCACGCAGCTGATCGAGCAGTGGTTGCAGCACCAGCAACTGCGCGAACTGGCCGCAGCGTGGGTCGCAGGCGCAGTCGTCGATTGGCCCAAGCTCTACCGACACGACGCCTACCGGCGCCCACTGCGGATCAGCCTGCCGGGTTATCCCTTTGCGCGAAACAGCTACTGGATGCCGGGGCTGGCACATCCGCCCGCCCATGAGGTCCGCAGTGCAGAGCCCTCGGACCAAGATCTGAGCGGCTGCTGCTACCTGCCTCGCTGGCAGGCGCAAAGTGCCGACGAACAGGCTCAGGCGCCGGGCAACGGCGCGGTGCTGCTGGTCACGCTGGGTGAGTCCGCCGCTGCCAGCGAGGGGCTGTTGGCGGCGCTGACCGAGCACTATCAGGACCGCCGCCAGGTGCTGCGGATCGATTGCACCCTGGGCACTACGGCGCAACTGGCGGCGGACCATTGGCGCTGCAGTGCTGCTGATCCGGCAGGCTGGGCAACGATTCTGGCGGCACTGGGCCCGGTGGCGCAGTTGCTGGTGATCAGCGGGCAAAGCGCCGACGAGCTGTCGCCGGCGGCGCTCGCCGACAGCCTGCAACACCACGAGTTGCCGCTGCTGCGGCTGTTCAAGGCATTGCCGAGCCAAGTGCCAGAGGGTCACGGCATCGACTGTTTCCTGTTGTCGTTTGGCCGCTACGCCTTTGCCGGGGCACCACAACGGGGCAATCCGCTGGGCGCGGGCATGGCCGGCCTGGGGTATGCGCTGGCCCAGAGCGAGCACCGGGTGCACCTGCGCAACCTGGACCTCAACCGCGACGAGCTGGAAACCCCGGACAGCCGCCAACGCCTGCTGGCACAGATCCTCGCCGAGCCGGCGTCCCAGCGCGGCGAACCGATCAAGCTCAGCCGGGGCGAGCGCTTTGTCCAGCAGTTGATTCCATTGGCGTTGCCGGCGAACCGCGGCAGTGCCTCGGCGCTGCAACACAACGGGGTCTATCTGATTCTCGGCGGCAGCGGTGTGATCGGTCAGGTGATCAGCCGTCAGTTGATCGAGCACTATCAGGCCCGGGTGATCTGGCTCGGGCGCAAGGCGGCCGACAGTCCGCAACTGCAGCAGAGCCTGGGGCACGAGCAGTGGCGCGGTCGGGTCGATTACCTGCAGGTCGATGGCACCGACCTGGTGCAATTGCAGCAGGCCGTGGCCCTGGTCAATCAGCGGTATGGACGCATCAATGGTGCGGTGTTTTGCGCCATGGTCTTCGACTTCGAGAACAGCATCCAACACAGCAGCGAGGCGCAGTTTCAGCACATTCTCGAGATCAAGAGCCGTGGCAGCCTGAATTTCTATCAGGCGCTGGCCGGGCAGGCGCTGGATTTTCTCTGCTATTTCTCCTCCGGGCAGGGCTTTGCCTTTTCCGGCGCGGCCAAGCTCTCGGCCTATGCCTGTGGCATCACCTTTGCCGACGCCTTTGCCGAGGCCATTGGCCCGAGCGCGCGCTTTCCGGTGGGGGTGATCAACTGGGGATTCTGGCGCGCCTCGCTGCAGGCGCAGGCGGTCAGCGAGCACCTGGATGCCCTGGATGATGACCAGGGTTTTACCTGTTTCAGCCGTTTTGTCGCGCATTTGGCCGGCAGCTCGCTGCGCCGCTTGCTGTGCATCAAGGCCTCGCCGGCCGTGCGTCAGTTGATGGCCGTGCCCGAGGGCCTGCAAGGGCGCCTGGAGCCCGGAGCGCTGGCCAATGCCAGGTTGCCGGGGGTCGAACTGCAGCCTGCCGAGCAGGAGCGCTTGCAGCAGCTGTTTGATCCGCAAATGCTCGATCAATCCATTGCCGTGCTGCTGTTGGTCCAGTTGCAGACCCTGGGGATCTTCACCAGCCCCGAGGTGCAGAGCGCCGAGCTCTGGCGCCAACAGGCGGGTATCGGCGAGCGCTACCGCCGCTGGTGGCAGGAATGCCTGGCGATTCTGCTGGAGCACGGCTACCTGCAGCAGCAAGGCCAAGGCCTTGGGGTGGCCACGCCGATTGCCCGCTCACGGCACGCGGCGATCCTCGCGGCCTGGAAAACCCAGTGCGAGCACTACCTGGCAGACCCCGAGCGCCGGGCTCAAGTGACCCTGGTCGACGCGTGCCTGATGCACCTGCCGCAGATCCTGACGGGGCAGATCCAGGCCACGGACCTGCTGTTTCCGGACGGCTCGATGGACCAGGTCGAGGGCATCTACAAGCACAACAGCCTGTCGGACTTTTTCAACGCCCAACTGGCATCGCGGGTCAGCGCACAGGTGCAACGGCTGGTCGCAGCCGAACCCGGGCGGCCGCTGCGCATCCTGGAAATCGGCGCTGGCACCGGTGGCACCACAGCCCCCTTGCTGGCCGCGCTGGAACCTTGGGCCGAGCACCTGGGTGAATACTGTTACAGCGATCTTTCCCACGCCTTCCTGCAGCACGGGCACGCCAGCTTCGCCGCCGGCCGGCCTTACTTCACCACGCAAATCCTCGACATCAGCCAGCCCCCCGGCAACCGCCAGGGGTATGACATTGTCGTGGCCACCAATGTGCTGCACGCCACCGCCAACATGCGCCACACCCTGGCCCATGTCCGTTCGTTGTTGCGCAGCGGCGGCCTGCTGGCGTTGAACGAACTGAACCGCAAGACCTGCGCCGCCACCGTGACCTTCGGCCTGCTCGATGGCTGGTGGCTGTACGAGGACCCTGGGGTGCGCATCCCCGGCTCGCCACTGATCGCCGAGCAGACCTGGCTTGAGCTGCTGTGGAGCAGCGGCTTTGAACAGGTCGATCTGCATCTGCCGGAGCCACTCGCCCTGGGGCAACAGATCATCACCGCCCATGGCGACGCCCTGACCCTGCACAGCGTTGCGCCACCGCTGCCGAGTACCGCCGCAGACGACAAGGAGTCTGGATTGAACGAGCATCCTGTAAGCGCGGCAGCCACCGCAGCACCTGTTGCCGACAGATTGCAGCAGGTGATCATCCAGGCCCTGGCCCGGACCCTCAAGGCCGATGAGCAGAGCATCGGGCTGCGCACGCCGTTTTCCGACTACGGCGTCGACTCGATTCTCGGGGTCGGCTTCATCAAGCAGCTGGGCCAGCAACTGCGGATCAAGCTCAACAGCGCGCTGCTGTTCGAGCACGCCACCGTGAGCAAGCTCCAGCATTACCTGCAACAGGCCCACGGCCCGCAGATCGCGCAGGCGCTGGCGGCAATCCCGAGCAGCGAACAGGCAGGGGAGGCGCCGGCCGTCCAGCCAGCTGCACCGAGCAACCCGGTACTGGCCGCAGCACTGGCGGGCAATCAACCCGCGAGCCAGCCCGGGCGCAGCGGACTCGGTGCGATTGCCGTGATCGGCATGGCCGGGCAGTTTCCCGGCGCCGATGACGTCGACGCCCTGTGGGATAACCTGCTGGCCGGACACCACAGCGTCCAGGTACTGGGGCCGGACTACCTGCAACCCGAGGCCTACAGCGCCGACCGGCAGCCGGGCAAAAGCTATTGCAATCGCGCCGGCATCCTCAAGGACCGCGACTGCTTCGATCCGCTGTTCTTCAACCTCACGCCCCACGAAGCCGAATCCATGACGCCCCATCAGCGCCTGGTGCTGCAGGAAAGCTGGAAGGCGCTGGAAGATGCCGGGTACAACCCGATGACACTGGCGGGGCAGGCCGTCAGCCTGTACGTCGGTGCCGAGCCCGGTGGCTATCACCATGACTCCTTTACCGGCAGCTCCGAGGCCATCATCGCCTCGCGACTGTCCTACTTCCTCGACCTCAAGGGCCCGGCCATGGTGGTCAACACCGGTTGCTCGTCCTCGGCGGTGGCGATCCACCAGGCCTGTGAAAGCCTGCGCCACGGTGAAAGCCGCATGGCCCTGGCGGGCGGGGTCTATGCATTGCTGGACCAACGGGGGCTGATCAGCCTGTCGGCCATCGACATGCTCAGCCCCAGCGGCCAGTGCCATGCCTTCGATGCCGCCGCCGACGGCACGGTGATTTCCGAGGGGGTCGCCATGGTCGTGCTCAAGCGCCTGGAAGACGCCGAAGCCGAGGGCGACCCGATCTACGCGGTCATCGAGGCCTCGGGAGTCAACCAGGACGGGGTCAGCAACGGCATCACCGCGCCCAACGGCGATGCACAAGAGCAACTGCTGCGCGACACCTGGCGCAGGTTTGGTGTCGACCCCGGGCACATCAGCTATGTCGAAGCCCATGGCACCGGTACCCGCCTGGGGGACCCGGTCGAGGCCAATGCGTTGATCCGGGCGTTGCGCGGCTTCACCGACGCCCAGGGCTACTGCGTGCTGGGCAGCGCCAAGGCCAATCTCGGCCATGCCGCCGCCGCAGCCGGTGTGATCGGCCTGATCAAGGTGCTGCTGTCGATCCGCCACCGCACCTTGCCGGCCATGCCGGGTTTTGAGCGGATCAACCCGCTGATTGACCTCGAACACTCACCG
>NZ_MOAK01000092.1:101540-117538 GCF_003732485.1 Pseudomonas protegens | reverse complement strand
CCGGGAAAGCCAGTGGCGGCCAGCGGCGGGTCGCGGCGCTCAACTCCTTTGGCCATAGCGGCACCAACGCACACCTGGTGATTGCCGAATACCCGGACCTGCCGCCCCCTGTGCCCAGTACCGCCGCAGACGTTGTCAGCCGGGTAATAGTGCTGTCGGCCAAAACCGTCGAAAGCCTGGGCGACAACGTCCGCGCCCTGGCGCGCTGGCTGGACAGGAGCGAAGCGCCACTGAGCCATATTGCCTTTACCTTGCAGACCGCCAGGGAACCGATGGCGGTGAGGGCCGCGTTGGTCGTCAGCGACCTGGACCAGTTGCGCACGCAACTGACCCGGCTGGCCAAGGGCGACACCCCGGCGATGGCCGAGGGCGACAGCGGGCGATTGGCTCGGGACTGGCTCGCCGGAGGCTCTATTGACTGGGCGGCCCTGTGGCCGGCCGGTTCGGCCCGGCGGATTCATCTGCCGGGGTACCAGTTTGCCAAGGAGCGCTACTGGGCCGAGCAGACGCCGATCCCCCTGGTCCAGCCCGCAGCGGCGCAGCGGCTGGAGTCGCCTGCCACCGGGCTGTTTCTGGCGCGCCCGGTGTGGCAGGAGCCGCTCAGTAGCGGCGCTGATGCAAGCGCTGAGCTGGGCCAGTCTTTGCTGCTGTGGGTCGGCTTCAACGACGTCCAAGTGGCACAGTTGCAAACCCTGAGCGCCGCCGCAGGCGTCAGCGGCGAGGTGCTGGCGTGCGCCAACAGCGGCCCGGCGGCCTGTTATCAGGCGCTGGCGATTGCGCTGCTGCAGCGTTTGCAGGCCCTCAAGGGCCGGGTTCACCTGGAGCTGATGATTGCCGAACAAACACCGGAGGACCGGCTGTACGCCGGCCTCGAAGGCCTGCTCAAAAGCGCCTGCCTGGAACAACCGGCCCTCAGTGCCAGGTGCCTGCTGGTCAAGACCGAGGACGAGCAGCCGTTGGCGGCCGCGCAACTGGCCCTGTTGCCTGGGCTACTGGGTGCACGCCGCCTGCGCGCCCGCTCGGTGTTGCAGCGCCTGGACCTGCAAGGCCAGCACCAGGAACTGCAGTGGCAAGAGCTGGCGGACGATGTCGCCGCCGGTCGCACAAGCGATCGCCCCCTGTGGAAAGACCGCGGGGTGTACCTGATTACGGGCGGCGCGGGTGGCCTGGGGCTGATCTTTGCCCGGACGATTGCCGAGCAATGCCGGGATATCACCCTGATTCTGGTTGGCCGCTCGCACCTTGATTCACGCCAGCAGGCGCAGTTGCAGGCCATTCGCGACCTGGGCGCCGCGGTGGTTTACCAGCCGCTGGACCTGACCGACGCCCAAGGGCTGGAGCGGCTGATTGCACAGATCTGCACGGCCCACGGAGGCCTCAACGGCGTGCTCCACGGCGCCGGGATCAACCGCGATCGGCTGCTCGCCCAGAAAACCCCGCAGGACGTGGTGGAGGTGTTTGCCGCCAAAGTGCTAGGCACCGATCTGTTGGACCGCGCCTGCCGCCGGCTGTACCTGGACTTTTTCGTGCTGTTTTCATCCTGTTCGGCGGTGCTTGGCAGCGTCGGGCAGGCCGATTACGCCGCGGCCAACGCGTTCATCGATCAGTTTGCCGAGCTGCGCAACCTGCGCGTCGAGCAGGGCCTGCGCTTCGGCCACACGCTGTCGCTCAACTTTCCCCTCTGGCGCGATGGCGGCATGCAGATCAGTGCCGCCGATCAGGCGCACATCCGCCAACAGACCGGCATGGCGCCGATGCAGTCGGTGCATGGCATCCAGGCGTTGCAACTGGGGCTAAGCGCCGGCCTGGCGCGGCTGTTGGTGATCGAAGGGGATCTGGCGCAGATTCGTGGTCACTTTGGCGCCGCTGAGCCGGTCGATGCACAACCGGCGCCTGGCTTGCCCCGGGTGACGGTTGACCCTGCGCAGCTGTCGGCGGCGGTTCTGGAACGCCTCAAGGCGGTGTTCTGTGCCGTCACCAAGCTGCCGCCGGCCCGGGTCGAATGCGACGCCCCGCTGGAGCATTACGGCATCGACTCGATCATGATCATTCGCCTCAACCGGGCGCTGGAGGAGCGGTTCTCGGCGATGACGCAGCTGCGTCCGGCCGAGCGCCTGTTGTCGAAAACGCTGTTTTTCGAATACCACAGCCTCAACGCCCTGAGCGCCTACCTGGTGGCCGAACATCAGCGTGCCTGCCTGATATGGAGCGGCCTGGCCGAGGAGGCACCAATCGCGGCGCCGGCCGTTGGCCAGGCCAGCCCAGTGCCCGCGTCGATGGCGATGGCCGCCGCCGAACCCATCGCCATCATCGGCATCAGCGGGCGTTATCCCCAGGCCGCCAACCTCGACGAATACTGGCGCAACCTCAAGGCGGGGCGCGACAGCATCACCGAGATCGCGCCGCAGCGCTGGCCGCTTGAAGGCTTCTACGTGGACTCGGTCGCCGAGGCGCTGAAGCAGGCTCGCAGCTACAGCAAATGGGGCGGTTTTATCGACGGTTTTGCCGATTTCGATCCGCTGTTCTTCAACATCTCGCCCCGTGAGGCGGTCAACATGGACCCCCAGGAGCGGCTGTTCCTGCAGTCCTGCTGGCAGTCCCTGGAAGATGCCGGGATCACCAAGGCGGACCTGGCGACGAAGTATCAGGGCAATGTCGGGGTCTTTGCCGGGATCACCAAGACCGGTTACGGCCTGTACGGGCCGGCACTGCGCGAGCAGGGGCAGCTGGTCTTTCCGCGCACCTCGTTCGGCTCCACCGCCAATCGGGTTTCCTACGTTCTGGACCTCAACGGACCGAGCGAGCCGGTGGACACCATGTGTTCGTCGTCGTTGACCGCGCTGCACCGGGCCTGTGAAAGCCTGCGCCGCGGCGAGTGCCGCATGGCCTTTGCCGGCGGCGTCAATCTGTACCTGCACCCCTCCAATTACGTTGAGTTGAGCGCCGGGCAGATGCTTTCCAAGGATGGTCGCTGCCGCAGCTTCGGTGAAGGCGGCAATGGCTTCGTGCCGGGCGAGGGCGTCGGTTCCTTATTGCTCAAGCCCTTGTCCCAGGCCCTGGCGGACCGCGACAACATCCACGGGGTGATCCGCGCCGTGGCGGTCAATCATGGCGGTAAAACCAACGGTTACACCGTGCCCAACCCCCAGGCCCAGGCCAAGGTGATCCGCCTGGCCATCGAACAGGCCGGGCTCGACGCCAGCCAGATCAGCTACATCGAAGCCCATGGCACCGGCACCGAGCTGGGCGACCCCATTGAAGTCAGCGGCCTGACCCAGGCCTTTGCCCTTGATCAAGTAGCCCTGGGCCACTGCGCGCTGGGTTCGGTCAAGGCCAACATTGGCCATCTGGAAGCTGCTGCCGGTATCGCCGGGGTCAGCAAGGTGATTCTTCAGCTCAAGCATCGGCAATTGGTGCCAAGCCTGCACGCGGCCACCCTCAACCCCAACCTGCGGCTGGACGCCACCCCGTTTTACCTGCAGCAGACCCTGGACGATTGGCAACCGGCCAACGCCGGACCGCGGATCGCCGGGGTCTCATCCTTTGGTGCTGGCGGCGCCAACGCCCATGTGCTGCTCCAGGAACACGACGAATACCGGCCGATGCCGCACGCCAGTGACGCCGAAGTGATCCTGCTTTCCGCCCGCGACGCGGACCGCCTGCGGGACTACGCCCAGGCCCTGCTGGCCTATATAGAGGCACGTCCGGGGCTGTCGGGTGCCGACCTGGCAAACCTGGCGTACACCCTGCAGCAGGGTCGGGAAATGATGGCGGCGCGGCTTGGACTGATCGTTGATGGTGTCGCCACGCTGGCGACCCGGCTGCGTCGCTTTATCGACCACGACACCACGGCGGATGCCGATTTTCATCGCGGCGACCTGCAGGGCAAGCGCCCGGCGGCCCAGGCCGATGCCGAACAGGCCATGCAGGTCAGCCAGTGGGTCGAGAACGGCCAGTTGCACCAGTTGCTGCAGTCGTGGGTCAAGGGCGCGGTCATCGACTGGTCGCTGCTGCAGGCCCGGCGCAGCGGCGCGCTGCCGTACCGGATCAGTGCGCCGGTCTACCCCTTTGCCCGGGAAAGGTACTGGTTGCCGGCTGTGCAGCCTGGGGCCGGCGCGGTCACGCAAACGCCAGCGGCCCCAGCGCCGGCTGCCGCAGCCAGTGATGGCTTGAGCTACCTGGCGCGCTGGCAAGCCGTGGGGCAGGGCGCTGAAGCGTCGAGCGTCGAGCCCGTGCCTGTGCAACAGCGCTGCGTGCTGATAGTCGCCGAGGCTGCGCTGCGGCCGGTGGCGGAGGCGATCACCGCGAACTACCTGCTCAGCGCCGGTTTTGCCACCGGCGCCGGCCGGGTGATACGCCTGGAACCGGGCAGGCAAACGGCCTGTCTGGCAGCGGATCACTGGGCGCTGGATGCCACTGATCCGCAAGCGCTGGAGCAATGCCTGGGCGCGGTGCCGGCCATCGATTGCCTGTATTTCTTCGCTGGCCACGCCGCGGCCGCCGACTGGCAAGCGCAGCTCGACAGCCCGCAGAACCACGAAATCCTGCTGCTGCGCTTGATCAAATGGCTCAAGCAGCACAGCCCTTGCCAGGCCATCGACAGTTACATCATCAGTCAGGACAACTTCGACATCAGTGGCGAGGCGGTGAGTGCCATGGGAGGCGGCCTGACGGGCATGGCCTATGCGATTGCCCAGGGCGAACACCGGTTCCGGGTGCGCAACCTGGATGTCGCCAGCCGCGAGCTGGCCGACAGCCGACGCCGCCCGCGCTTGTTGCGCCAGTTGCAGAGTGAGGCCGGGTTGGCTCGGGGAGAGGTGTTGGCCCTGCGGGACGGCGTGGCCTATCGCCAGCGCCTTTTCACGTTGAGCTGGCAAGCGCAACCCTCGGCAGTCGACGGCGGTTTTGTCACCCCGGCGCTCAAGCAGGGGGGCGTCTATGTGATTCTCGGCGGCAGCGGCACGGTGGGCAGCATTATCAGTCGCTATCTGCTGGCCGATTATCAGGCCCGGGTCATCTGGCTCGGCCGCAGCAGCGCCGATGACCCCAAGGTGCAGCAGCGGCTCGCCAGCTGTGTGCAACGGGTTCAGGGCAGCGTGCAGCCGTCGCAGTTGCACTACCTGCAAGCCGACGCCAACGATCCGGCCTCGCTGCAACGGGCCGTGGCCTGGATCAAACAGCACCATGGGGCGATCAACGGCGCGATTTTCTCCGCCGTGGTGTTCAACCATGAAGACCCGATCACCCGCATCCCCGAGGCGCAGTTCGACGCCATCCTGCAGGTGAAAAGCCGGGGCGGCATCGAGTTCTACCGGGCTCTGGCCGATGAACCGCTGGATTTCATGTGCTACTTCTCCTCCGGGCAGAGCTTTGCCTTCTCGGGTGCGGCGCGGCTGGGCGCCTATGCCGCGGGCATCACCTTCGGCGACACCCTGGTGCGCAGCCTGCGACAGCAGGCGGCGTTCCCGGTAGGGGCGATCAATTGGGGGTTTTGGCTGTCATCGCTGACCGAACAACAGGCAGCGGACCCGACGGCGCAACCCATGAGCCGCCACGCCGGGGCTCTGCAGGACCGCGAGGGTTTCGAGTGCTTTGCCCGCTTTATCGATGCCCTGAGCCAGGGCCAGCTCGATCAGCTGCTGTGCATGGCCGCCTCGGCGCCGGTCCAGCAGTTGATGCAGTTGCAACCTGAGCCCATCGTCCTGGGCCAGAGCGCCGGGCACGCGGCGGACGACGGCTGCGAGCGTTATCGCCAGGCGGCGGCGCCGTTGCTTGCGGCCCATGACCCGGCGCCGTTTGACCGTGCCATGGCGGCCATGACCCTGGTGCAACTGTGCCGCATGGGCCTGTTCAGCCAGCCGGGGCAGTTCGCCGACAGTGACGGGCTGCGGCGCCAGGCCGGTATCGGCGAGCAGTACGCTCGCTGGTGGGCCACCAGCCTGGAAATGCTGCAACAGCAGGGACTGCTGGAACGCCGTGGCACGCAGGTCGCACTGGCCGCGCCGGTGGATCTGCAGGCACTGGAACAGCACTGGTGCCAGCTCAGGGATCAGTTGCTCGCCGAGCCACAACGCAAGGCCCAGGTGGAGCTGGTCGATGCTTGCCTGCAACAGCTGCCGGCGATACTCGGCGCACGGACCCAGGCCACCGACGTGATGTTCCCCCAGGGTTCGATGCACAAAGTCGAAGGGGTTTATCGTCACAACGCCTTGTCCGACTACTTCAACCAAGTGGTCGCCGGGGTGGTGCAACAGCACCTGGAGGGGCTGTCGATCCGTGAACCGCAACGGCAGATCCGCATTCTGGAAATCGGTGCGGGCACCGGCGGCACCAGTTCCATCGTGCTGCCGGCGCTGCAGCCCTGGCGCGAACGGATGGCCGAATATTGCTACAGCGACATCTCCCAGGCGTTCCTGATGTACGCCAGGAACACTTACGGTGCGGCCAACCCGTTCCTCACTTATCAGCTGTGGAACGTCGAACAGCCGCCGCAGGCCCAAGGCCTGGAACTGGGCGGCTATGACATCGTGATTGCCGCCAATGTGCTGCACGCCACCGGCAGCATTCGTCGCACCCTGGCCCATGCCGCGGCATTGCTGCGGCGCGACGGCATCGTGCTGCTCAATGAAATCAGTGACCGGTCGCTGTTCGCTCACCTGACGTTCGGCTTGCTCAAGGGCTGGTGGCTGTACGAAGACCCCGAACTGCGCATCCCCGGCACCCCGGCCCTGTACCCGCAGAGCTGGGCCCGGGTGCTGGGCGAGAGCGGTTTCCACAGCGTGGCCTTTCCGGCGCAATGCGCCCACGGCCTTGGCCAGCAGATCGTCGTGGCGCAGCGCGACGGCGTGGCCACTGCGGCGCTGTTCGTGCCCGACGAAAAGCCCCAGCGCCAGCCCCAACCTGTGCCGCTTGCCACACGGCCACTGGCAGCGACTGTGGCCTCCGAGCCCCTGCCATCGGCGCCTGTGGCCAATGGCGGCGGCCGCGGGGCGCTGACCGCGTTGGCGCTGGACGGCCTGGCCAAGACCCTGCAGCTGGAACCGGGGCGGATTCAGGTGGATCAGCCGTTTGCCGACTACGGCATCGATTCGATCCTGGGCGTGAGCTTTGTCAGCCACATCGGCGCGGCCCTGGGCATCGAGCTCAACACCGCCTTGCTGTTCGACTACCCATCGCTGGAGAGCCTGGTGGATTACCTGCTCGCTCAATACCCGGCGCAGTGCGCGGCCTTGGGCGGTGATGCCGCGCCAGCGGCGGCAACCGAACCGGCGCCATCGGTGGGGCAACTGGAAGCGGCCTTTCTCTGCGGTGAACTGGCCATCGATGAATTGCTGCAACTCGTCAACCACAGCACTAGCGCACACCACGACGCAGCCCAGGCTACGGCCGGTAAAGGACAATCATGAGCAGCCAAGCATTTCACTCCATCATCGCCCGGCTGCAACAGCGCCAGATCAGCGCTGAACAGGCCCGGCAACTGCTGCAACAGCTCAAGGCCAGCGCCGAAACCAGCACCGAGGCCCGCGCCGAAACACCTCCGGCGGTGCCGCCGCAGCTGCACGACGACATTGCCGTGATCGGCATGTCGGGGCAGTTTCCCGGCGCCGAGAACGTCGAACGCTTCTGGCACAACCTGAGCACCGGCGCCGATGGCGTGGTCGAGTTGGGCGAGCGTTACCTGGACCTGCAACGCAGCTATTCGGCCGAGCGCCAGCCCGGCAAGACCTACTGCAAATGGGGCGGTGTGCTGGCCGAGCGCGATGACTTCGATCCGCTGTTCTTCAACATCTCGCCCCGGGATGCGGAGTCGATGAACCCCCATCAGCGGCTGATCCTGCAGGAGAGCTGGAAGGCCCTGGAAGACGCCGGCTACAACCCGAAAAACTTTCGCGACCAGGCGGTGGGCATCTTTGTCGGGGCGGAGCCGACCGGCTATTTCCACGAAACCTTCATCGGCGCCTCCGACGCGATCATTGCCTCGCGGCTGTCCTACTTCCTGGATTTCAAGGGGCCGGCGCTGGTGGTCAACACCGGTTGCTCATCCTCGGCCACGGCCATCCACCTGGCCTGTGAAAGCCTGCGCAACCAGCAAGCCGATCTGGCCCTGGCCGGAGGGGTCTTCGCCACCCTGGGCGAACCCGGGCTGATCAGCCTGGCGCAAATGGACATGCTTTCGCCCACCGGGCGCTGCCATACCTTCGATCAGCGCAGCGACGGCATTGTGCTGTCCGAGGCGGTGGGCATGGTGACCCTCAAGCGTCTTTCCCAGGCCCTGGCCGATGGCGACCCGATCTACGGGGTGATTTGCGCCTCGGGAATGAACCAGGACGGTGCCAGCAACGGCATAACCGCCCCCAGTGGCCAGGCCCAGGAGCGCTTGATCAGCGAGCTGTATCGGCGTTTTGCCATCGATCCCCGGCAGATCAGCTACGTCGAGGCCCATGGCACCGGCACGCCCCTGGGTGATCCGGTGGAGGTCAATGCCCTGGTCCGGGCGTTCCGTCAGTTCACCACCGACACCGGCTATTGCGCCCTGGGCAGCGCCAAGGCGCACATCGGCCATGCGTCGGCGGCGGCCGGGGTGGTCAGCCTGATCAAGATCCTGCTGTCGATGAAGCATGGCCAGTTGCCGGGGCTGCTGAATTTCCAGCAGCTCAACCCGCGGATCGAACTGGCGGGCTCGGCGTTCCATATCCACCCCGAGCCCCGGGAATGGCTGGCCGAGGCGCCGAAAATGGCGGCGCTCAACTCCTTTGGCCACAGCGGCACCAACGTGCACATGGTCATCCGACAAGCCCCTATGCCTGCGGCCGCGCCGCTCAGCCACGAGCCACGCCTGTGCCTGCTGCCGTTGTCGGCACGCACCGCCGACAGCCTCAAGCGCTATGCCCGGCGTGTGCGCCAGGCCCTGCGAGATCCGGCGCTGCGCCTGGTGGATCTGGCGTACACCTTGCAAACCGGGCGGCAGGCCCAGGCCCATCGCTTGATCATCCTCTGCTCGGACAAGGAGCAACTGCGCCAGCAACTCAATGACTGGCTGGACGGCCACGCCTCCCGCGACGTCTATTGCGGGCAGATCGACACCGCAGAGGGGGGCGACATCGAGCTGCCGGGCAGCGCCGAGCCACAGCGCCTGCAAACCCTGGCTCATGCCTGGGCCGCGGGAGGCAAGCTCGACTGGGACCGCTTCAATCGCCAACACCGGGGCGACGCCCGCCGAGTGCACGTGCCGGTCTATCCCTTTGCCCGGCAGAACTTCTGGATAGCGCCGGCGCAACGGGGCGCGGCGGCGGGCACGGTCAGCGCCGAAGGCTCTTGCGACTCGCGCCAGTTGCATCCATTCCTGGCGCGCAACACCTCGGACCTGCAGCGTCAGCGCTTTACCAGCCGCTTTGATGGCGAGGAGTTTTTCCTCAAGCAGCACGTGGTGGGCGGGCAACGGATTTTCCCCGGTGTCGCCCATCTGGAAATGGCCCGGGCGGCGGTGGCAATGGCCACGCCAGGGCAACAGCCAACCCTGACTCAGGTGGTGTGGCTGCGGCCCTTGATCGTCGGCGCCCAGCCGCGCCAGGTGGATATCGAACTGATCCAGGATGAGGACGGGGCAATCCGCTTCGAGATCTCCAGCCGCGAACTCGATCCGCTCACCGGACAAGCCACTGCAGAGGCGTTGCTGCACAGCCAGGGCCTGGCCGCTTTCACCTCGCCGCCAGCCCGGCAGCTGGATCTGGCGGCGCTCAAGGCGCGGATGAACGGCGGCCAGTTGAGCGCCGAGCAGTGTTACGAGGCCTACCGGGCCATGAGCTTTGCCCACGGCCCGGCCTATCAGGGCCTGGAGTCGGTGCACCTCGGGCAGGGTGAAGTGCTGGCACAACTGCGATTGCCCGCCTGTCAGCGCGATGGTTTTGAGGACTATGTGCTGCATCCGTCGCTCATGGACTCGGCGCTGCAAGCGGCCATCGCCCTGAGTCTGGGGGCCGACGTGGTGCTGAGTGAGGACCAGCGGCAGCATTTGCCGCCGTTGACCCGACCAACCCTGCCGTTTGCCCTGGAAGGCTTGCAGATTCTGCAACGCTGCAGCGAACGGATGTGGGCTCGGGTCAGCTACGCCGAGCGCCGCGACGATCAGCAGGCCGATAGCGGTTTGCAGCGTTTGAACATTGAGCTGTTCGATGCCCAAGGCACGCTCTGCGTCTTGATGCAGGGCTTTACTTCACGGGTGCTGAGCGCCCCGAGCGAAGCACCAGGCGCCGAGCCTGAGTTGCTGGAAACCCTGTTGTTCCAGCCCCAATGGCTGGAGCAGGCGGCTCCGACGCTGCCCGCGCCGATCCTTGGCCAGCGCCTGATCCTGCTCAGTGGCTTTGATCCGCAGTTGGCCGCCCAGGTGCAGCAGCAACTGAGCGCCCAGGACGGCGCTTGCCAGTGCACAGTGCTGGAGGCTCCCGATCAGGACTGCGCGGTGGACTATCAACAGCTGGCCCTGGCGCTGTTGCAGCAGATCCGCGGGCTGCTGGCCGGCGGTGGCGGACGCCGCCTGCTCCAGCTGGCGGTGCATAACCCGCGCGGCGAGCGGATGAGCGGCGGGCTGGCGGCGATGCTGCGCAGCTTGCAGCTGGAGGCGCCGCAGGTGCGCGGCCAGCTGATCGAGCTGGATCAACCATCGTCACTGGCACAAGGGCTGGCGGAAAATATCGCCGCCGGCGATGTCGCCATCCGCTACCGGGAAGGCCGGCGCCAGGTTCAGTGCTGGCGGCCGTGCCCGCCGGTCGACCTGGCGATCGACGCACCGTGGAAGGACCGCGGGGTGTACCTGATTACCGGTGGCCTCGGCGGCCTCGGCCGGCTGTTTACTCAGGCCATCGCTGCCCGTGTCAGTGACGCCACCCTGATTCTCACCGGCCGCTCGGCATTGGCCGCAAACGGCTTGGCCGGGATTGATGCGGGCCGCAACCGGGTTTACTACCAGTCGCTGGATGTCAGCGACGCCCAGGCGGTACAGCGGTTGATCGACGGGATTGTCGCCGAGCACCACGGCCTCGACGGCGTGCTGCATTGCGCCGGGGTGATCCGCGACAGCCTGCTGATCAACAAGCAGGATGACGAACTGCGCCAGGTGCTGGCGGCCAAGGTCGCCGGCAGCCGCAACCTGGACCTTGCCACCGCTGGGCTGGCGCTGGATTTCTGGATCTGCTTTTCTTCCGGAACCGGTGTCGTCGGCAACGTCGGCCAGGCGGACTACGCGGCCGCCAACGCCTTTGTCGATCACTACGCCGCGTACCGCCAACAGCTCACCGCCCAGGGCCTGCGCCAGGGCCAGAGCCTGGCGATCAACTGGCCGCTGTGGAAAGACGGCGGCATGCAGGTCGATGCCGCCACCGCGCAGCACATGGCCCAAAGCACCGGCATGGTGGCCATGCCGAGCAACGCCGGGATTCATGCCTTGCGCCAATGCGTGGCGCTGGCCTTGCCCCAGGTGCTGGTGATGCACGGACGGCGCGAGCCGATGACCGCGCTGGTCAACGCGGCCACCGCCGCGGCACTGCCGGAGCCGCAGCCACAAGCGCTCTCAGCGCAGTCGGCATCGTTGTCGGCTGCAGCGCAGCAGGCGGCGCCGCTGACTGAAGCCTTGCAGCGGGCGCTGATCGAACAGGTGTCGGCGCAGATGAAGATTCCCGCTGGCGATATCCGTCTGGATGTCGAGTTCAGTCAATACGGCTTCGACTCGATCAGCCTGACCACCCTGGCCAATACCCTGAAACAGCAATGGCGACTCAACCTGGCGCCGACGATCTTTTTTGAACACGCCACAGTCGGTCGTTTCAGCGCGTACCTGGAGCGCGAGCACCAGGCGGCGCTGGCCCCACGATTCGCGCCGCAGGCCAGCGCAGCGCCAGCCGCCGCGGCCCAGCCCCGGCAGCAAGCGCTGCCAACGGCGGCCCCGGGGCCAGGGGACGGCGTCAGCGGAGTCAGGCAAACGCCACCGGCAAACCGCATCGATGACGAGATCGCGGTGATCGGTATCAGTGGCCGCTTTCCCATGGCCGAGGACGTCGAGCAGTTTTTCCATAACCTCAAGGACGGGCGCGACTGCATCAGCGAGATTCCCGCCAACCGTTGGGACTGGCGCGAGTACTACGGCGATCCCCATCGCGAAGTCGACAAGACCAACGTCAAGTGGGGCGGTTTCATCCACGGCGTCGATCACTTCGACCCGCTGTTCTTCGCCATTTCGCCACGGGAAGCGCAGTTGATGGACCCGCAGCAGCGGCTGCTGATGACCTATGTCTGGCTGGCCATTGAAGACGCGGGCTACGCCAGCGCCGATCTGGCGGGCAGTGACACCGGGATCTTCGTCGGCACCGGCGTGACCGGCTACAGCAGCCTGATCGCCAAGGCCGGGATACCGGTGGAGGGCTACAGCGCCACGGCGATGGTGCCTTCGGTCGGCCCCAACCGCATGAGCTTCCTGCTGGATTTTCACGGCCCCAGCGAGCCCGTGGAAACCGCCTGTTCCTCGTCCCTGGTGGCGATCCACCGCGCCGTTCAGGCGATCCACAGCGGCGACTGCGCCATGGCGGTGGTCGGTGGGGTCAATACCCTGATCGCCCCCGAGGCGCAAATCAGCTTCAGCAAGGCCGGGATGTTGGCCCTGGACGGGCGCAGCAAGACCTTTTCGGCCCAGGCCAACGGCTATGCCCGTGGCGAAGGCGTGGGGATGATCGTGCTGAAAAAACGGGCCCAGGCCGAGGCCGATGGCGACAATATCTACGCGCTGATCCGCAGCACCGCGGAAAACCACGGCGGCAAGGCCAACTCACTGACGGCGCCCAACCCGCGGGCCCAGGCCGAGCTGTTGAAGTCGGCCTACCGCAAGGCCGGCGTTGATCCGCGCAGCGTCGGCTACATCGAGGCCCATGGCACCGGCACCGAGTTGGGCGACCCGATTGAAATCAACGGCCTGAAAATGGCCTTCCGCGAACTCAACCAAGAGCTGGGCAACGAGGCGTTGGCGCAGGGCTACTGCGGCGTAGGCTCGGTGAAGTCGAACATGGGGCACCTGGAGCTGGCGGCCGGGATCGCCGGGGTGATCAAGGTGCTGTTGCAACTCAAGCACAAGACCCTGTTCAAGAGCCTGCATTGTGAACAGCTCAACCCTTACATCGAACTCGACAACAGCCCGTTTTACGTGGTGCAGCACAATCGTCCATGGGCGGCCATCCAGGACCGCCAGGGCAACCAACTGCCGCGGCGGGCGGGGGTCAGCTCCTTCGGTTTTGGCGGTGCCAATGCCCATGTCCTGCTGGAGGAGTACCGCGCACCGCAGGTGGATCGCCCGCTGCTGGCAACCGGCGCGCGGGCGTTTGTGCTGTCGGCCAGAACCCCGGAGCGGCTGCGTGAGGCGGCCCGTCGCCTGGCGGCGTTCATCGCCGCACGAGCGCCTCAGGACCCGCTCGAAAGCCAGGCCTACCTCGATGATCTGGCTTATACCCTGCAAGTGGGCCGCGACGCGATGCAGGAGCGGGTGGCGCTGTTGAGCGATTCCCTGAGCGATCTGCAACGCCAGCTCGATGACTTTGCGGCGACCGGCAAAGCCGTGTATCGCGGCGTATCCGAGAGCGACAACCCGGCGCTGGCACTGTTTCGCCAGGACGAGGACATGGCTGGTGCACTGGCGGCCTGGATCGACAAACGCAAGTACCCCAAGTTGCTGGAGCTCTGGGTGCAGGGCCTGCAGATCGACTGGCGTCAGCTCTATCCTGGCAATCGCCCACTGCGGCGCCTGAGCCTGCCGGGCTATCCCTTCGCCCAGGAGCGCCACTGGGTCACAGACCTGGCCGGCGCTGCAGTGCCTGGCCTTGGGGCGCCGGCGGCGTGGCTGCACCCGATGCTTGAGCGCAACACCTCGGACTTCTATCAGCAGCGTTTCAGCAGCCGCTGGCAGGGCGACGAGGGCTGGTTCGTCGACCATCGGGTCAACCAGTGCAACACCATGCCCGGCGTCGGCTATCTGGAAATGGCCCGGGCCGCCGTGGTGCGCTCGCTGGATCGGCAGGCAGCGCAAAGCGGCACGCTGCAATTGAACAACGTCGTCTGGCTGACGCCCTATACGCCGACACCGGAGCACAGCGAGCTGCATGTCGCACTGACCCTGGAGCAGCACAAGATCGACTTCAGGATTTACTCGGACGCCGAGGGCGGGGTGCTTGAACACTGCAAGGGCAGTGCCCAGGTGATTGCCGCAGCCGAGGTGCCGGCGCTGGATCTGGCCACGCTGTGCGCTGCGCCCTGGCAGCGCAGCCTGGAAGCGCACGAGCTGTATCCGCTGTTTGCGGCGATGGGCATTGACTACGGCCCTGGCCATCGCGGTGTGTCCCAGCTGTGGCTGGGCGAGGGCAGGGTGCTGGCCCGCCTGGAGCTGGCGGCAGACGGTTTTGCGGGGGATTGGGTGTTGCATCCGGGCATGCTCGATTCGGCGGTCCAGGCCTCCATCGGTCTGTTGCAAGACCACCAGGGCACAGGCCAGACGCTGCTGCCTTTCGCCCTTGAGCAAGTGCAGGTGTTTGCCCGGTGCCAAGCGCAGATGTGGGCACTGATCAGCCTCGACAGGCGCCACCCGGGCAGCGCGGTGCAGCGGATCGACATCCAACTGTGCGACGCCCAGGGCCAGGTGGCCGTGGCGCTGCGCGGTTTCAGTTCCCGACCCATGCGCGATGGCCGCGGACAGCCGCTGGCGCAGGACAGCGAGCCCTTGCTGCCGGCGGGCTTGAGCCTGCTGGCCCCGCAATGGCTGATCGCCGACAGCCCGGCCAAGGTGATGCAAGCCTTGCCGACGCTGGCCATTGGTGCGTCCAGTGATCAGCGCGACTGGCTGGCCGGGTTGCACCCACAGATCCAGTTCGTGCCGACCCAGGCGTCCACCCTTGAGGCGCTCAGTGCTCAACTGACCGCTTGTGCACCGTTCCAGCGCCTGATCTGGCTGGCTCCGGCGCAGCAGAGCACGCTGATGCTGTTCCGCTTGATCAAGGCCCTGCTGCAGTCGGGGTTTGCGCAACAGGCCTTGCAGCTGCAACTGATCTTCAACACCAGTGTTGCCGTGCACCGCGATGAACCCCTGGCGCCGGAACAGGCCGCCTGCCACGGGCTGGCCGGGTCCCTGGCCAAGGAGCAAACGCTGTGGCGGGTGGAACTGATGGACCTGCCGGCCCACGGCCAGGCACTGCCACAGACGCTGCCCGAGCCTGAAGTGGCCGGGGAATGCCTGGCCTGGCGTGACGGCGAATGGTTCTGCCAACGCTTGCTGCCACTGGCCGAGCGCGAGCCGGCCGAAGCGGACGCCGTGCAGTACCGCGAAGGTGGCGTGTATGTGGTGATCGGCGGCGCCGGAGGCATTGGCCAAGTGTGGACCCGGCATCTGATCAGCCATTGGCGGGCCCGGGTGGTCTGGCTCGGCCGCCGCACCGCTGACGACAGGATCAAGCACTCATTGGAGCAACTGGCACGGTTGGCCCGGCAACACAACGCCGCGCCGCCGCTGTACATCCAGGCCGACGCCACGGACATCGGGCAATTGACCCAGGCCCGGCAGCATGTGCTCGAGGCCTGCGGGCCGATCAATGGCTGGGTGCATTCGGCCCTGGTACTGGACGATGGACGTCTGGCGCAGATGGACGAAGCGCAGTTCAGCGCGGTGTTCGATGCCAAGCGCTTGAGCAGCAGCGCCCTGGCGCAGGTCTGTGCCGCGGCGGACAACCCGGCGCTGGATTTCGTGCTGTTTTTCTCATCCATGATCGCCTTCAGCCGCGCTGCCGGTCAGAGCAACTACGCCGCCGGCTGCGCCTTTACCGATGCCTTGGCAGCCCAACTCAGGCAGCGCGGCGGCTGCCCGGTCAAGGTCATCAACTGGGGTTATTGGGGTTCCGTGGGGGTGGTGGCCGATCCAGGCTACCGGGCGCTCATGACCGCCCAGGGCCTGGGTTCCATCGAACCCCAGGAAGGCA
>NZ_MOAK01000092.1:93525-101441 GCF_003732485.1 Pseudomonas protegens | reverse complement strand
CGATTGCTCCCCGGCGCAAGCCGTACTGGCGGGCGCCGACTGGGTGCAGGTTGCCCAGGGCGCAGGCCCGGCGCCGCAACATCATCCGGCGGCCAACGAGATGAACCGGCTGTTGCTGGCTCATATCTTCGCCTGCCTCGGCGCCCTGGCCGCCGGGGGGCCGCTGACCGAGCAACGGATCGCGGCCGATCCGGCGGTGGCGGCCAATCTGCGGGCCCAGCCGTTCTATCGCCGCTGGCTGCGCGAAAGTCTGGATTGGTTGGTGCAAAACGCTGATATCGATGAGCAGGGGCGGTTGTTGTCGGCCCTGCCTGATCAGGCGGCGTTGTCGGCGCAATGGCAGCTGGCCAGTGAACAATGGTGCCAAGACGCCGACCTGCAGGCGCAAGTGCAACTGCTGCAGACCTTTGTCCGGGCATTGCCGGGCATTCTGCGCGGTGAGCAGTTGGCTACCGCAGTGATGTTCCCCAATGGCTCGATGGACCTGGTGGAGGGCATCTACAAAAACAATCGGGTCTGCGATTACTTCAATGCCGTGCTGGGCCAGGTGGTCGTCGACGTCGCCCGCCGTCAGGCCGCTAACGGCCAGCCGCTGCGGATTCTGGAAATCGGCGCCGGCACCGGCGGCACCACTGCGGGGCTGATAAACAGCCTGCGCCCGTGGCAGCAGGGCATTGCCGAATACTGCTACACCGACCTGTCCCAGGTGTTCCTGAACCATGCCCAAACGCATTTCGCGCCCCGTGCGCCTTACCTGCGCACGGCGATTTTCGATGTGGGCAAACCCTGCGCCGAGCAAGGCATCCGCCTGCAGCACTATGACCTGGTGATCGCCACCAATGTGCTGCACGCCACCCCCGACCTGCGGCGCACCCTGCAAAACGCCAAGACCGCGCTGCGCCGGGGCGGGCTGCTGGTGCTCAATGAAATCAGCGACCGTTCGCTGTTCACCCACCTGACGTTCGGCCTGCTCGAAGGCTGGTGGCTGCACAACGACACGGCGCTGCGCATTCCCGGCTGCCCTGGTGTGTACCCCGAGCGTTGGCGGCAACTGCTGCTGGGCCAAGGTTTTGAGGACCTTGCCTTTCCGGCCTCGGCCAGCCATTCCCTGGGCCAGCAGATCATCGTTGCCGCCAGCGATGGTGTGGTCTGCCTGCCGGCCCGGGTCGACGTTGCGCCGCTGCCGATCGCGCCCCAGGCGCCAAACCCCGGCCCCGAGGCCGAGATGGAAGAAGAGGTACTGGCCGGACACTGCCGACAACTGATCACCGAGGTGCTGGCCAAGCTGGTGAACATGGCGCCCGAGCGTTTGCAGCGCGACACCGCGTTTGATCGCTATGGCATCGATTCCATCCTGCAGATCAGCCTGATCCAGGCGCTGGAAACAAGCGCCGGCGAGCTGTCGCGCACCCTCTTGTTCGAACACAACACCATCAATCAGCTGACCCGCTACCTGGTGGCCGAACACCGGCCGGCGCTGACCCGTCATTTTGCCCCGCAACTGGCCGAACGCCCGGCACCGCTAGCACCGGCCGAGGCGCCGCTGCCGGCCCGTGGTCACACCCAGGTCCGGCCCGCGCCGCACGCCTCAGGCAGGGTCGAGCCTCGGGCTGGGAGCCGCGACATCGCGATTATCGGGGTCAATGGGCGCTATCCGATGGCGGGTGATCTGGACGCGTTCTGGGACAACCTGCGCAACGGTCGCGACTGTATCAGCGAGGCCGGCGGCCAGCGTTGGTCAGCGGCCTTGAACGGCGATCAACGCTACTACGGCGGCTTCCTGGACCAGGTCGAGGCCTTTGATCACCAGCTGTTCGCGATTTCCGACGCCGAGGCGCAGCACTGCTCGCCGCCGCTGCGGCAGATGCTCGAAGTGGCCTGGCTGACCTTCGAGAGCGCCGGTTACAACAGCGATGCCCTGGCCCGGTTCCAGCAGGACGACACGAAGGCCATCGGGGTGTTCATCGGCTCGATGTACAACCCGTCCTCGCTGCGCGAGGACCCAGCTGCACAGGCGGCGATCAAGGCCAATGTCACCGACTGGCAGCTGCCCAACCGGATTTCCCACACGTTCGATCTCAAGGGCCCGAGCCTGGCGGTCAACAGCGCATGCGCCAGTTCCATGTCGGCGATTCATCTGGCTTGCCAGAGTCTGTTGCAGGGCGAATGCGCGATGGCCATGGCCGGTGGCGTCAACCTGATCCTCGACCCGTCCCGCTACCAGACCCTCAAGCTGGCCAATCTGCTGGGCAGTGGGCAATCGAGTCGCGGCTTTGGCCAGAGCGACGGCATGCTGCCGGGGGAGGGAGCCGGCGCCGTGCTGCTCAAACCATTGGCAGCGGCCGTGGCCGATGGCGACCGAATCCATGGAGTGATCAAGAGCACCGGCCTCAATCATGGTGGCGGCAAGCTGCAGTACTCGGCCCCCAATACCCGCCAGCAAGCCCGCCTGATCGCCCAGACCATCCAGCGCGCAGGCTTGCAGCCGGCGCAGATCAACTACGTGGAAGCAGCGGCCAATGGTTCGGAACTCGGCGACCCGATTGAAGTGGCGGCGTTGAAAAAAGTCTTTGTCGAACTGGCGCCGGGCAGCTGCGCGCTGGGCACGCTGAAGTCGAACATCGGTCACCTTGAGGCCGCCTCGGGGATCTCCCAGCTGACCAAGGTGCTGCTGCAACTGCAGCATCAAGTGTTGGCGCCCTCGATCAATGCCGAGCCGCTGAACCCGCATATCCGTCTGGACGGCAGCGCCTTTTACCTGCAACAACAGGCGTCGTCCTGGGCCACGGATGACAGCGGCCAGCCGCGCCGCTGCCTGATCAACTCCTTTGGCGCAGGCGGCACCTACGCCAGTCTGGTGCTGGAGGAGTATCAGCCAGCGCGACCAGCACTGAGCCCCATGCCCGGCGAGCAACTGCTGATCATCGCCGCAGCCAGCCGGGGCAGCCTCTTGGCCTATCTGAACAAACTTCAGGGATTAATCGATGGGAATCGGCCTATCGATCTGTCAGATCTGGCCTACAGTTTAGCCCTGCGCGAACAGCGTCTGGCCCATCGCGCCGCCCTGGTGGTGGATGACTGCCAGCAATTGCGGGCACGCCTGACATTGTTGTTGGCCGGCACGCCGGATAACGGCTGCTGGCTATCACCGCTGGATGGCATTGAAGAGGCTGAGCCGCAAATCGCCTGCGGATCACTGGCGCAAAAGGGCGAAGCCTGGTGTCGCGGCGCCGAACTGGATACTTCGGCGCTGTTTCCCCAGGGCGGCAATCGAATGCAACTGCCCGGTTATGAGTTTGAGCATCCACCGGCGCCGCCCCAGTCGGCCACGGCGCCCTGCGCGTTGTTCTCCAGTGATCTGTACCGGCGCATCAGCGGCGGTGAGCTGGACGCCGCGCAGTTTGCCCAGTTGCTCACCGGCACCACCAATGAACAGGGAAGGTTATGAGCCAGATTGAAGACACCACCGTACCCGCGCAGAGCACGGCCGACGCTGCCCAGCCGCAGCTCAAGGCTGCCCGGCCACTGGCGGCCAACATCAAGATCAAGGACGGATTCCCGGTGATGCCCGGCAAGATCCCCTTGCTCGGGCACGTGCACAAGATTGGCAAGGACGCCCTCGGCGAGTTGCGTCAGGCCGAGGCCGCGTGCGGGCCGATGTTCTGGACCTATTTCGGCAGCCAGTTGCCGGTGCTGCAAATCGTCGACGAGGCGGGGCTGGCGATCCTGCAGAACAAGTACACCGACAATTCATTCCTGCGTGAACAGATGCCGGTGATTACCGGGGAGGCGATGAACGCCTTCGATGGCCCGCGCCACCGCAATGCACGCAAGGCCAGCACCGATGCCTTCACCCCCAAGGGCCTGACCCGCGCCAAGGTGGGCCAGTTCATCATGGAAACCATCGATCAGCGGCTCAAGCACTGGAGCCGGGAAAACCAGCTGGCGATTTTTCCCCAGACCAAGGACATCGCCCTGGAAGTGGTATTCCGGATTCTGGGGATTGCAACCCACGAGCTGGAGTTGTGGCGTCACCAGTACGAGGAGTTCTTCCTCGGCATGATTCCGTTGAAGATCAATCTGCCCGGTTTTCCGGCGTGGCGCTGTCGCAAGGCGCGGGGCTGGCTGGAGCAGCGAGTGGCGCAGATTGTCGCCACCACACGGGCCGACAATGACCACGACAGCCTGGTGGGGGCGATGATCCTGGGCCGCGATGAACAGGGCAACGGCCTGTCCGAAGTCGAACTGGTGCACAACATTCTCGGGCTGGGGTTTGCCGGCTCGGAAACCACCGCGGCGGTGATGGCCTGGTCGGCGCTGATGCTGTCGCAGCATCCGGATGTCTGGCAGCAGCTGTGCGAGCAGGTCGCCGGTCTGGAAAGCCTGCCGGTGACCCACGAGGAACTGGTCAGGCAAGTGCCGCTGGCTGAAGGGATATTCCGTGAAACCATGCGCCTGTACCCACCGGCGCCCTTTGAAATGCGCAAGGTGCACACCGAGTTCGAGTTGCTGGGGCAGAGGATTCCCGCCGGGGTCATGGCCGGGGTCAGCCTGCTGCACGTTTCCCGCAATCCCGAACGCTACCCGGACCCCGACAGCTGGCGACCGGAGCGCTGGCTGGGCCTGGACCGTGCGCTGAATCAGGTGGAGACCTGCCAGTTCGGCGGCGGCCCCCACGCCTGCCTCGGGCGCCATGTGGCGGCGCTGGAGATCACCCTGTTTATCGCCATGCTGGCCCGGGAGCTGGGGCCCAAGGGCAACGTGCCGCGCCTGGTGGGCAAGATGCCGCCGCCGGCCTACCTGCCGTTCCTGCGGCCCTCGAACAAAGCCTTCCTCGACTTCAGCGGCGCCTGAGGCGGCAAGGCGCAGAGTCGATTTCGTATTGCGAGCACTATCAGAGCCAAGGATTGGAGAGAGCAGTGGACAGTAAAATCAGGGTTCTGCATGGCAAGATCCAACGGCAGGAAATCAGCGTCGAACAAGCGGCGCTGGAGTTCGAAAGGCTAAGGGCCCAGGCGCTGCAAGAGCCGGCGCCACGACGGATCGAAGTGCCAGCGGCCAATGCCGAGCTCAGCGCCGCCGCCGTGTATCACTACGATGAACCGTGCCTGCGCGATCACCAGTTCAATCACCAGCAGATACTCCTGGGGCTGACCTACGCCAGCCTGGCGCTGGAGCACGGGCTGGGCCAGCTCAGCGAGGGCCAGGCGCTGCAGTTGCAGAGGCTGACGTTTGCCGCGCCCATGGCCCTGGCCGCAGGCGAACAGCTTGAAGTGGCGATCCGTGCCGGGCAGCCCGGGCTCGAGGCCGTGTGCCGGCGCACGCCGCTGGAGCCCTGGCAGGTGGTGGCCAGTGGCGAATTGTTGGCGGTCGCGGCGTCATCCCTGCCAATGAGCTCCCCGTCAGTGCCGCCAGCCGAGCTGCGCGCCGGCATGACCGCGGTGGAACTGGAGTCGATCTACCGGATCAGCGAGCAACTGCACATTGGCCAGAGCTATCGCACCCTGCAAGCGCTCTACCTGCAAGCCAACGGCCGTGAGGCGGTGTCGCGGGTGCTGCTCAAGGATGAACGCCACTACGCCTTGCATCCATTGCTGATCAACAGCGCCTTCATGACCCTCATTCCCCTGTTGGCCGCGGAGCAACTGGCCAGTCATTACATTCCCCTGGGGATCAAGTCCCTGACGTTTCATCGGCGCCAGGCCCCGGCCAGCGGTTGGATTCATGCCCGTTTGCTGAAGAACTCCGGCGAATTGCTGTTGTTCGACGCTGACTTGTACAGCGACGACGGCGCATTGATTGCCCAGTTCAAGGGCTGCTCGCTCAAGCGCCTGCGCAGTGCCGGCCTGGTTGCCCCTGAGGCGCCGCACCGGACCGGCAGCGCCGCCGCGGTGGAAGACTATCTGCTGACTCAGTTGCACGGCATTGGCGCGAGCCGGGTGGGCAAGCAGCAACGCCTGCGCAACCTGATGGACCTGGGCCTCGAATCCGTGCAACTGGTGCAGTTGGCGCAGTGCATCGCCAGCGCGGCGCAGATCGAACTGGAAGCCACGGTGTTCTTTGAGTACCCGAGCCTCGCCGAGCTGGCGACGTTTCTCTGGCAGCAACACCCCACGGCGTTCATCAGGCTGCTGGGGGAGCAGAGCGGGGCGACGGTGCAAGTGGAGGTCGACTGGCCAACCCAGCCTGCGACGGGGCCCGACGTGATCAGTCAAACCCAGGCCACGCCCCAGGCGGGCAAGCTGCCCCAGAGCGATATCGCCATCATCGGCCTGCACGGGCAGTTCGCCGAAGCCGGGGATCTGGATCAGTTCTGGGGCAACCTCTGGCAGGACCTGGAGCTGATCAAGCCGGTGCCGGCGGATCACTGGGACATCGAGCCCTGGTTCGACGCCGATCCCGAGGCCCAGGACCGGACCTATTCGCGCTGGGGCAGCTTCATCGCCGACGTCGACAAGTTCGACGCCGGCTTTTTCAACCTGTCGCGCCGCGAAGCCCAGTGGATGGACCCGCAAGTGCGGCTGCTGCTGCAGAGCGCCTACACCTGCGCCGAGCATGCCGGGGTGATTGCGGGGCTGCGCGGCAGCAACACCGGGGTGTTCATCGGCTCTTGCTTCAACGAATACATCGACAAGATCAGCGAACTGGGTCTGCCGATGGACCCGTACATCGCCACCGGCAGCGGCACCATCGCCGCCAACCGGATCTCGTTCTGGTTCGACTTCAAGGGCCCGAGCCTGATGTTCAACACCGCCTGCTCCTCGTCGCTGGTGGCGTTGCATGCCGCCTGCATGGCATTGCGCAACGGCGAGTGCGGGATGGCCTTGGTCGGCGGCAGCAACTTGCTGCTGTCGTCCTGGCACTATCGCTACTTTTCGGCGATCCGGGCGCTGTCGCCAACCGGCCGCTGCCACACCTTCGACGCGCGCGCCGATGGCTATGTGCCCGGTGAGTGCGTCGCCACGCTGTTGCTCAAGCCACTGGCACAGGCACTGGCCGATGGCGATCCGATCCAAGGCGTGATCAAGGGCTCGGCGGCGCTGCATGGCGGCTACACACCCTCGCTCACCGCGCCGAGCGTGGCCGGGGAGGAAAACGTCATCGTCCAGGCCTGGCAGAACGCCGCGATCGATCCGCGCACCCTGAGTTACATCGAGGCCCACGGCACCGGCACCCGGCTCGGCGACCCGATCGAGATCAACGCGCTCAAGCGCGCCTTTGCCCGCTACACCAACGACCGGGGTTTCTGCCATATCGGTTCAGTGAAGGCCAACATCGGCCATACCGAAGGCGCTGCCGGCATTGCCGGGGTGCTCAAGGTGCTGCTGCAGATGAAACACAAGAAGCTGCCGGCACTGGGGCATTTCCAGCAGCACAACCCCCATATCAAGCTCGAAGACTCGCCGCTGTTGATCGACACACAGGGCTGCGACTGGCCGGAACAAGCCACGCCGCGGCGCGCGGGCGTCAGTTCATTCGGTTTTTCCGGGACCAACGCCCATGCGGTGCTGGAGGAGTATCGCGAGCAACGCACGTTCGCCACGCACCAGGGGCAGACGGTGCTGGTGCCCTTGTCCGCGCGCAATGAACAGCGTCTGCAGCAGCAGGTGGCGCGCCTGCTCGACTACCTCAAGCAACACAGCCCTGACCTCGCTGCGCTGGCCTATACCCTGCAGACCGGGCGCGAAGCCATGGCGTCCCGGGCGATTTTCAGCGTGGACAGCCATGAGCAACTGCAACAGCAACTGCAAGCCTGGATCGATGGCCAGCGCGCCGACCCGCCAGCCGTGCCGCTGATGACTTGCGCACAGGCCCTGGCTGCGGCTGACTTGGGGCAACTGGCGGCGTTGTGGCTCGCGGGGGCAGACACTGAGAACGGCATCGACTGGGCGCAGCTCTATGGCAGCGGACGCCGT
>NZ_MOAK01000092.1:80849-93500 GCF_003732485.1 Pseudomonas protegens | reverse complement strand
CGCGCGCATCGGCCTGCCGGGCTATGCCTTTGCCAAAGACCGTTACTGGCTGGAAGCGCCGGCACCCGGCGGCGCAACTGCGACGCTTGAGACCTCGCTGCTCACCTGTAGCGAACAGTGGCAGGACGTCGAGGAACCCAGCGGCGGCGCCGGGATCAAGCGGCTGATCTGCCTGTTGGCCGAGCCTGGGCTGCGTCGGCAACTGGCCGATGAGGTCCAGGCCCTGAGCCCGGACACCGAGCTGCTGTTCGTCGCGCCCGGCCCGCTCAATGAACGTGACCAGGAGGGCCATTATCGGGTGGCGGTGCATCACCCGCACCTGCTGCAGCAAGGGCTGCAGCAGGTGCTGGGCAGCGCCGTTGCGACCCGGGTCCTGTATCTGTGGGGCATGGACGATCGCCGCTGGATCAGCGACAGCAGCCCGATTGTCGCCTTGCTCAAGGCCATGGCTGTGACCGCGGCGCCGGTGGCGCGACTGTTGCTGGCAGGCCGGGCCAGCAATGGCCTTGAGCGTTGTCACCTGGAGTCCTGGATCGGCATTGAACGCTCCCTGGGCAGCCTGATGGCGTGCGCCGTCGAGGTGGCCATCGACGAGGCCATCGACGTGCCCGGCGCGGGTGCCGACGAGCGTCGCTGGTTGCAGCGCCTGTGGCGGCAACTGAGCGGCCAGCCGACGGGCAGCCGGCTGTACCGCGACACGCGGTCCCAGCGCCCGATCCTGATAGCGGCCCCCGTGGAAGCTGCCGCCGAGCCGCTGGCCCTGGATCAACTCAATACCCTGCTGATCACCGGCGGCCTCGGCGAACTGGGCTTGTTGCTGGCGGGCGAGCTGTCGAACCGCGCACGACTGCGCACTGACGGTCAATTGCAGTTGTTGCTTAACGGTCGCTCGCCACTGTCGGCCACCACCCGGGCACGGATCGACGCACTGAGCCATGAGCACTGCCGGGTGTTTCATGTCCAGGCCGATTGCGCGGATCGCCCGGCGCTGACGGCGGCATTGGCCCCGGTACTGGCGCAGAGCGGGCCGATCGATGGCCTGATTCATGCGGCCGGTCTGCAGGCCAGTGGCAGTGTTCTGGCCAGTTCGCCAGAGGCATTCGCCGCAGTACTCAATGCCAAGATCGGGGCCACTCAGGTGCTGGACCAGGTGCTGGCGGAGCAACCCCTGGCGTTGATCTGTCATTTCTCCTCCAGCTCGGCGTTGCTGGGGGATATGGGCGCGTGCAGCTACGCAATGGCCAACCGTTTCCAGCAGGCCTATGCCCGTTACGTACAGCGTGGGCGTGCCCGGCGGGTGGTGGCGATCAATTGGCCGCTGTGGCGCGAGGGCGGCATGGCGCTGGGCGAGCGCGAGTCCACCGAGTTCTACCTCAAGTCCAGCGGCCAGCGCATGCTGGAAAGCGCCGAGGGCCTGGCATTGCTGCGCCAGATTGTCGGCAGCGATATCCCGCAGGTCCTGGTGCTGGCAGGCCAACCGGCGCGCTTGCAACAGCTGCTGGAGGGGATCAATCAACCGACGGCCAAAGCCGCGGCTGGCCGCCCGGCAGCCGTTCTGCCACGCGCCCCGGCCCACAGTCGCCCCGAACTCAAGGGCTTGAGCCTGGAACAATCCCTGGCCTGGGACCTGCGGGAACTGGCAAGCCGGCCGCTGCAGGCCGAACGGCAGAGCCTGGGGGAGGAGTGCAACCTCGCCGATTTCGGTTTCGACTCCATCAGCCTGGCCGAATATGCCGGGCTGTTGAACCGTCACTTCGGCCTGACGTTGACCCCGGAAGTGTTTTTCAGCCATTCGACCCTGGCCAAACTCGCCGCGCACTTGCTGGCGCAGCACCGCCAGGCGGTTGAAGCCTGCTACCTGCACTCCGTGACCCGCGACCCGCAAGCCGAGCCAGAAACACAGCCAGAAACACAACCCGAAGCACAACCGGCGCCACTGACGAGCTCTGCCAGCGCCTCGGCCCCGGCCACCGAGGCCATGGCCATCATTGGCATCAGCGGCCGCTTTCCCGGTGCCCGCACAACCGATGAGTTATGGCAGGTGCTGGCCGAGGGCCGTGACATGGTCAGCGAGATTCCGCCCGAGCGTTATGACTGGCGCGAGCATTATGGCGACCCCCGGGAAAACCCGACCAAGACCCGCTGCATCTGGATGGGCAGCGTGCCGGGGATCGACGAGTTCGATCCGCTGTTTTTCGAGATTTCACCCCGCGAGGCCACCCACCTCGACCCCAGGCAGCGCCTGCTGTTGCAGGAGTCCTGGAATGTCCTGGAGGACGCCGGCATTGGCCCGCGTCAGCTGGCAACCCAGCGCGTCGGCATGTTCGTCGGGGTCGAGGAGGGCGACTTCCAGCGCCTGGCGGGCGAAGAGAGCCTGACCTCCAGCCATAACGGCATTCTGGCCTCCAGGCTGGCGTACTTTCTCAACCTCACCGGGCCCACCATGGCCATCAACACCGCCTGCTCGTCGGCTTTGGTGGCCTTGCATCAGGCGGCCTCCAGCCTGCGCAACCAGGAATGCGAGATGGCCATCGCGGCCGGCGTCAACCTGATCTTTTCCGCGGATGCCTTTATCGGCATGACCCAGGCCGGGATGCTCTCGCCGGATGGCAAGTGCTTTGCCTTCGATCATCGTGCCAACGGCATGGTGCCGGGGGAAGCGGTGTGCTGCGTGCTGCTCAAGCCCCTGGCCCGCGCCGAGGCCGATGGCGACCGGATCTACGGCACATTGCGCGCCAGCGGCCTCAACTACGACGGCAAGACCAATGGCATTACCGCCCCCAGCGGGGTGTCCCAGCAGCGCTTGCTGGAAGAGGTTTATCGCCGCGCCGGGATCGATACCCAGGCGGTGGACTACATCGTCACCCACGGCACCGGCACCCAGTTGGGCGATCCGGTGGAGATCAACGCCCTCAACGATGCCTTTGGCGGCAACAGCCCCGGCCATTGCGCCCTGACCTCGACCAAGACCAACCTGGGCCATACCTTCGCCGCATCGGGGCTGGTCAGCGTCATCAGCCTGTTGCAGGCGCTGCGCCACGAAACCATTCCGGCCAGCCTGCATTGCGAGCAGGAAAACCACTACATCCAGTGGCAACAGAGCCCGTTCTACGTCAACAAGGCCAACAAACCCTGGCCCCAGGCCGGACGCGACCGCGAACGCCTTGGCGCGGTCAGTGCCTTCGGCATGAGCGGCACTAACGCCCACGTGGTTGTGCAAAGCTACAGTCAGCGCGCCGACGACGTGGCACTGCGGCGTCCCTGCTACGTGCTGGTGCTGTCGGCCAAGACCGCCGAAGCCCTGGAGGAAAAAGCCGCACAACTGAATGTTGCGCTGGAGCAGGGCGGTTACCGGGATGCGCAGATGCCTGCGATCAGCCATACCTTGCTCGAAGGGCGGCATCACTTTCGCTATCGCCTGGCACTGGTGGCCGCGGATCTGGAAGAAACCCGCTACGGCCTGCAGTGCTACCTGGCCGGCGAGAAACGGCCCAACCTGTTTGCCGGTGAAGTGGAACGCGACTTTGCCCCGCGCAAAACCGTGGTGCGTTATATCGAGCAGTTGCTGGACGACAGCCTGACCGGCCATGACGACGAGCTGCGCGAACTGTTGTCGGGGCTGGCGGACTGCTACCGCCAAGGTTATGAGATTGACGGCCGGCGCCTGTTTGCGGCGCCGCCCACTCGGGTTTCGCTGCCCGGTTATCCGTTTGCCCGCGAGCGCTACTGGCCCCAGGCGCGCCCGCGTTCGGCCGCCGCTGCCGGGCAGGCGAAGGAGCACCTGCACCCACTGCTGCAGCGCAATGTCTCAACCCTGGCGCGCCAGTGTTTTGTCAGCCGTTTCAGCGGTCGGGAGCGCTTTCTGGCGGATCACCGAATGGGCGATCAGCTGATTTTCCCCGGCGCCGCGTACCTGGAAATGGCTCGCGAAGCGATTGTCCGGGCCAGCGAGCGGCCCATGCAGCAGGTCACGCTGCGCAACCTGGTGTGGTTGCGGCCGCTGGCCTTTGCCCAGGGCGCAGACGCTGGCGAAGTCGAGCTGTTCTGTGAGTTGACGCTCAGCTCGGGGGACAGCCTGTCATTCAGGATCTACAGCCTCGACGGCACGGTGCAGCAGTTGCATGCCCAGGGCGACGCGCTGCTGGCCGATGTTGCACCCCCCATGCCGGCGGCGCTGGATCTGTCGCAACTGGCCGCTGAGTGCAACCTCGGCGAGCGTAGCCATGACGCGCTGTATCGCGACTTCGAGTCCATGGACGTGCATTACGGCAGCAGCTTCCGGGCGGCCGGGCAGATCCTCATTGGCCAGAACCGGGTGCTCGGCCAGTTGTCCGGCGCAGCCCTTGATCCGCAGATGGATGGCGTGCCATTGCCTCCGGGGATACTCGACAGTGCGCTGCATATCGCCGCGACCCTGGGTGCCGGGCAACAGGCGGCCGCTGCGGCACTGCCATTTGCCCTGGAAAGCCTGCGTTTGTACGGCTCGCTCGAACAATCCCTGCGCCTGGCGCCGTTGACGGTGATCGCCAGCCGCCGCGCCATGCCGGATGGCGCGGCGGTGGACAAGGTGGATCTGCAGATTTGCAACCATGCCGGCGCATGCCTGCTGCACCTGGAGGGCTTCAGTTCGCGGCGCACCAGCGTTGAAGCCGCTGCGGTGTCCACATTGGCGCCGCGGGCGAGCGGCGAAGCACTCGGCCGTTTGATCCGTACCCCGTACTGGCAACCCCTCGACAATCCAGGTCAAGCGCTGCCCAGCGATGCCCGGCCCCAACTGCTGCTGTTGGGGCTGCCGGACGCGGTCGTCGCGGATGTGCGGCGTCAGTTCGGCCCGCAAGTCAGCGTATTGCCCGGTGCACCGGGGGCGAGCGGCGCGGCGCACTACCAGACATCGGCACTGGCCCTGCTTGAGTGCTTGCAGCAACGGCGCGCCGGGACTGGGGATTACCTGCAACTTTATGTCGGCCAGGGGCAGGACGACCTGCGCCTGACGGCCCTGGACGCGTTGCTGAGTACGGCAATGATTGAAAACTGCGAACTCAAGGCCAGGCTGGTGGCGGTGGACCCTGACATGGGCGACGCGGCCATGAGTCAGGTCATCGCCCGGCAGAGTCGCTTTCATTGCGGGCAACGGGTGCGGGTCTTCGCCAGCGGCAGCCTCTACGCCCATCAATGGCGCGAACTGGCCGTGCAGCCGGCGCACTCCGATGAACCCGGGGCATTTCGCGATGGCGGGGTCTATGCCATCACCGGAGGGGCCGGCGGCCTGGGCCTGGTGTTCGCTAGGCAGATCGCCAGCAGTTGCCGCAACCCGGTGCTGTACCTGGCGGGGCGTTCCCAACCCGGTGCGGCGGCTCAAGGGATGTTCGAGCAACTGCAGGCTCTCGGTGCCCGGGTTGTGTACCGGTCGCTGGACGTCAGCGACGCCGCGGCGGTCAGCCAGTGGATGGATGGCATTTACGCTGAACAGGGCCAGTTGCACGGGCTGATCCACAGCGCGGGGGTCATCCGCGACAGCCTGATCATGCACAAGTCCGCCAGCGACTTTGCCCAGGTGCTGGCGGCGAAAGTCGCCGGTATCGAGAACCTGGATCAGGCCATCGGCGAGCGACCGCTGGACTTTATGCTCTGCTGTTCGTCCCAGGCGGCAATGGGCAACCTGGGGCAGGCGGACTATGCCAGCGCCAATGCCTGGATGGACGCCTACATGCATTACCGGCAGAACCTGGCCGCCGATGGCAAGCGCAAAGGACGCTCGCTGAGCATCAACTGGCCGTTGTGGCGCGACGGCGGCATGGGCCTTGCGCCGGTGATCGAGCAACAGCTGCGCGAACAGTTGGGCATCGTGCCGATGCCACAGGCCGAGGGCCTCGACAGTTTGCGCCAGCTGTTGACCCAGTCGGTCCACCCTCAGGCCTGGGTGGTGTATGGCCAGTTGTCGCGGCTGGCGGGCATTGGCCTGACGCCAGCTGTCCCGGCGCAGGCTGCGCTCGAGCCTGCGCCGCAGCCGGCCAGCGGGGCGTCGCAGTTGAGCGACAGCGAGCTGCGGACCTACATCGCGGCTTTTGTCACCCGGATCATCGCCAAGGTGACTCAGATCGATGAGGCGAAAATCCATCCGGCGGAAAAGTTCGAGGTCTACGGCTTTGATTCGATCATGGCCGTGGGGGTGACCAATGAACTGGAAAAACACCTGGGCTCACTGCCCAAGACCCTGTTGTTCGAACACGTCAACATTGCCGGCATGGTGGAGCACTTCGCGGTCAAGTATCGCCAGCGCTTTGCCGCGCTGCTGGCAGATGAGGAGCAGCCGCTGCCGGTCGCCGGCCCTGCGGCGCCTTCAGCGCAGCCACTGGCTGGCAAGCGTTTCGCCGTTGCCAGCAGCACGGCCACCTCGCCCGCCCCAGAGCCGGTGGAGGACAGTGACCTTTCGCAGTACGTCGCGGTGATCGGCCTGGGCGGCTATTACCCCGGTGCGGACAGCATCGACCAACTGTGGCAGAACCTGGCCAACGGCGTCGATTGCATGAGCGAGTTCCCCGCCGAGCGCTGGGATCACCGCAAGCTCTACTACAAGAACCGTGATGTGCTGGGCAAGAGCACCTGCCTCAACGGTTCCTTCATCAAGGACGTGGACAAGTTCGACTACAGCTACTTCAAGATGCCCAAGGTCTATGCCGATCACATGTCGCCGGAAGTGCGGCTGTTCCTGCAGACGGCGGTGCACACCTTCGAAGACGCCGGTTATTCGCGGGAAACCCTGCAAAGCCGCTATGGCGGCAATGTCGGCGTGTTGCTCGGTGCCATGAGCAACGACTACCACTACTACGGTTTCGAACACAATCTGTCCGGCGGTTCGATCGCGTCCGGCTCGGGCATGGCCACCATCCCGATGACGGTGTCGTATTTCTACGGCCTGACCGGCCCCAGCCTGTTTATCGACACCATGTGCTCGTCGTCCTCGACCTGCATTCATAGCGCCTTCCAGATGCTGCGCCACGACGAGACCATGATGGTGCTGGCCGGTGGCCTGAACCTGATGTACCACCCCTATACGGTGGTCAACACCTCACAGGGCAACTTCACCTCGATCACCTCGCAATCGGTCAACAGTTATGGGGTGGGCGCCGACGGCACGGTGATTGGCGAAGGGGTGGGAGCGGTGCTGCTCAAGCGCCTGGACCGGGCGATCGCCGACCGCGATCAGATCTACGGGGTGATCAAGGGCTCGGCGATCACCAACGCCGGCGAACGCAACGGCTTCAATGTGCCCAACCCGGACCTGCAGACCCTGGCGATTCGTCAGGCAATGGAGCAGGCCAAGGTGCACCCGGCGTCGATTTCCTATGTCGAGGGCCACGGTTCCGGCACCCGCCTGGGGGACCCGATCGAGGTGCTGGGGCTCAAGAATGCCTTTGCCGTCGACACCGACGAGAAGCAGTTCTGTTACCTGGGTTCGATCAAGTCGAACATCGGCCACCTGTTGGCCGCCTCGGGCGTGGCCGGGCTGACCAAGACCCTGCTGCAACTCAAGCATGGGCACATTGCGCCATCGATCCATTCCGGCCTGCTCAACCAGGACATCGACTTTGCCGATACGCCCTTCATGGTGCCGCAGCAGTTGACCCAATGGCGTCGCCCGGAGCGGCTGATCCAGGGTGAACTGCAGCGCTTTCCACGGCGGGCCGGATTGACCTCGATTGCCGCCGGGGGCATGAACGCTCACCTGATCGTCGAGGAATATCCGCAGCCGGCAGACGCCGCCGGGCAGATCGCCGAGGAGCACTTGGCGTTTGTGTTCTCGGTGCACAAGCTGTCGCTACTGGTGGAGAACCTCAGCCGTTTGCGCGACTGGCTGGCCAGCAGCGACGCCTCGCTGGCACAGATCGCCTACACGCTGCAGGTTGGCAAGAACAACCTGCGCAACCGCCTGGTAATCCGTTGCGACAGCCGCCAGGCGCTGCTGGAGGCGCTGACCGCCTGTATCGGCGGGCAGTACGGCGGCGACACCTTCTACCGCTTCCAGGAAACTGATGCGGCGCAGCTACCCGAGGGCGACGGGCCTTTGACTTCACGCATGAAGCAGTGGCTGGGGGGAGACCATCAGGTCGATTGGGCCAGCCTGTATCAGCGCCAGCCTCAGCGCATCAGCCTGCCGGCCTACGCGTTCGAAAAAAACCGCTGCTGGTACACCGAACCGGACTACGAGTCGGCCATCATCAATCCGCTGATGTTCACCGGAAAACTGCACCCCCTGGTGGCCGAGAACTGCTCGACAACCCAGCCCGGCGCGCTGTTTCGCACGGACTTCGTCCCGGCGCAATTGCTCGATTACCTGTACCAGGCACCCGGTGGGCAACGCATCAGCGCCTTCAACTTTGCCGATGTGGCCCTGGCGATGCCGGCGCTGGTGTCACGGTTTGCCGGCTGCACCCTGTCGGTGTCTTGTGCGTTCGAGCACTTCATCGCCGACTGGGCAAGCGTCAGCGGGCTCGCGTATCGCTTGCTGGAAATCGATGAAGGGCAGTTGGAGCTCGAGTTCGATGTGCAACGTCCGGGGCAACCGTCACTCAACCTGGGGTTTGCCCTGATCAACCCGCTGACCGGCAACGAACCGGCACTGGCCCAGTCGCTGCTGGACGCTGCCAGCGAGTTGCTGAACCAGACGCAGGCTGACGCCAGCTTGAGCGACGCCGATATCAGCCGGCGACTGGCCCAGGCCGGTTACGACTTTGCGCCTTACCTCGATCACCAGGGCAGGGGGGCCATCAGCCGCAGCGGCTTGCTGCTGGAGGGCCGGCCACCGATCAATCGGCACAATCACCATGCCGACAACCTGCAGCTGTCGCCCTACCTGGCAACCACCCTCGACAAAGCGCTTTATCTGCTGCTCGAAGAACTGGGACTGCCACAGGCTCGGGTCATCGTGCGCAACATCGAGCAGCTGTGTTGCTACGAGCCGCCCGCCGGGCCGTTTTCGGTGGTGCTGACGCAGATCGGCCTCAGCGGCGACGCCCTGGGGTTCAGCGTGCTGGTGCTCGATCAGCAGGCGCGGATCTGCCTCAAGGCCGATCGGGTCAGCTTGCACCTTGGCGAGCAGGAGCGGGCGCATGTCCATCGGGATCACCCTTGGCTGGCGGGGGCGCTTGCCGACGACGCCGGCGTGCCGGTTGCCCCCAGGCCGCGGCCCGTGGCCACCACGCCCCCGGCGCAGGATGGCCAGGCTGAAGCCGCCTTCGGCACGCGGATTCTGGCGTTTATCCAGCACCAGTTGCAGCACAAGCTGGGGTTTGCGCCGCAGGAGATCGGCGAGTCGGCGCAGGTCCATGACCTGGGGCTGGATTCGATCATGGTGATGCAGCTGACGGACAGCCTGAACAAACACTTCGGCACCCGGCTGATGCCGGACCTGTTCTATGAAAAGCAGCAGTTGGGCGAGCTGGCGGCAAAACTGCAAGCGGTCCAGGAACCATTGCATTGATCTGAAGAATTGACCCGGCTGGCCAGGCCGCCGGGTAAACCAGGACGGTAAGGGCATTCAGAACAATGGATAACACTACGTTGAACGATACACAGGACATCCGCCTGCCTAATCAGCGGCCCACTCAGCAACCGCCGCACACCCAGGCACCCAGGCTGCGGCGGCAGATCGGCGCGGGGCCTCAAGGCGCCGTAGCGGCGCCCGTGCAGCCTCCCAGGGTGGCGATTGTCGGCTTCTCCGGGCGTTTTCCCGGCGCCGACAGCGCCGAGCAGTTCTGGCAGTTGCTGCTGGAGGAGCGTGCGTCCATCAGCGAGTTGCCGTACTGGCATCTGCCGGGCATTGCCGAGCGTGTGCAACTGCGCGAAACATTCACCTGCCCGGGCGGCTTCATCAACGACCCCAGCGCTTTCGACGCCGACTTCTTCAAGATTTCCGCCCGTGAGGCCGAGGCCATGGACCCGCAGCATCGGCTGGTGCTGGAGCAGACCTGGGCGGCGTTCGAGGACGCCGCCATCTGTCCGCACGAGCTGCGCGGCAGCAACACCGGGGTATTCATCGGAATCTCGTCCGCCGACTACAACGGCCTTTTGGCCCGTTCCGAGGCCGGGGCCCACGACGCCACGGGCAATGCCCACTCGATCATCGCCAACCGCATCTCTTTTGTGTTCGATTTTCACGGCCCCAGCGCCCCCATCGATACCGCCTGCTCCAGTTCGCTGGTGGCGGTACACAGGGCGGCGCAGTCGATCCTCAATGGCGATTGCACGGTGGCGGTCGCCGGCGGGGTCAATCTGTGCTTCGAACCCATGGTGTTCATCGGCGCGCTCAAGGCCGGCATGCTCAGCCCCACGGGGCGCTGCAAGGCCTTTGCCGCCGATGCCGACGGCTATGTTCGCGGCGAAGGCGTCGGTGTGCTGATCCTCAAGGACTATCAGCAGGCCCTGGCCGACGGCGACAACATTGTCGCAGTGATTATCGGTTCGGCGGAAAACCACGGCGGCCATGCCAACTCGCTGACGGCCCCCAACCCCAGAGCCCAGGCCGACCTGATCAAACAGGCCTGCCGCGGCATCGATATCAACAGCATCGGTTATATCGAGGTTCACGGCACCGGCACACGCCTGGGGGACCCGATCGAAATCAGCGGGCTCAAACAGGCCTTTGCCGAGCTGGGGGCCAACCCTGAACAGCGCTGTTACCTGGGCTCGGTGAAAACCAACATCGGCCACCTTGAATCCGCCGCCGGGATTGCCGGAGTGATCAAGACCTTGCTGGTCCTCAAGCAGGGCTATCTGCCCAAGAGCCTGCACAGCGAACAGCTCAATCCCTACATCGACCTGGCCGGCAGTCCGTTCGCGGTGTTGCAGACCGGGCGGGAATGGCCGCAAGTGTCCGACCGCCAGGGGCAAGCGCTGCCACGCCGGGCCGGGGTCAGCTCCTTCGGGTTTGGCGGAGCCAATGCCCATGTGGTGCTCGAAGCGGTTGAGCCGGTGATCCCGGGGAACGAGCCGCAGGGGGCGGCTTCGGTCTTTGTGCTGTCGGCCAAGACCCCTGAAGCGCTGCAGTCGCGGATCGAACAGTTGATCGACTTTGTGCAGCGCCAGCCGCAACTGCAGTTGGCGGAGCTGGCCGTCAGCCTGCAACTGGGCCGAGAGGCGATGGAGTACCGGTGCGGGTTCGTCGCGCACAGCCGCGACAGCCTCTTGAGCCAGCTGCGCGACAGCGGCGCCGGGGAGGGTGGCCCGCCTGCCGGCAAGATCGCGCCGGAGACATTGCATCGGGCCCTGCAACAGCGGGATCTGGGCACTTTGCTCAGCCTGTGGCAGCAGGGCGCGACCCTGGACTGGCGGCAGCTCTATGAGCAACCACGGCCACGGCGAATCTCGCTGCCGACCTATCCCTTCAGCCGCGAGCGCTACTGGATCAGCGAAGCTCCCGCCGCCTCGCCCACGGGCGCCGCCTCATTGCATCCTCTGGTGCAGCGCAATACTTCGGACCTGGCAGGACAGCGTTTCAGCAGCCGGTTTGACGGCAATGAATGGTTTTTCAGCGGGCATCGGGTCAACGGCCGCAAGGTCCTGCCCGGTGTGGCTTACCTGGAAATGGCCAGGGCGGCCGTGGAGCGCTCAATGGTCGATGCCGACGCTGTGGTGGCCCTGAAGCATGTCGCCTGGCGCCAACCCATGGTCCACGACGGCGGCGACCTGGACATCGATATCGAGCTGGTGGAGCAGGGCGAGGGTCAGATCCGCTTCGAGATTCGTGGCAGCGCGGCCGATGGCCCGAGTTATTGCACCGGCGTCGCCCTGGTTGGCAGCGCCGAACGCCTGGTGCCGCTGGACCTGGGCACCATCGCTGGCGTGACCAACCAGCAGCGACTGACCCCAGAGCAGTGTTACCAGGTTTTCGGTGAGATGGGACTGGCCTATGGCGAGTCCTTTCGCCGGATCAACACCCTGCAGGCGGGCAACGGCCAGGTGCTGGCCAGCTTGCTGCGTGGCGAGCAAGCCCCGGGCTGCGAACTGCCGCCGGGCCTGCTTGATTCTGCCTTGCAGGCGGCGCTGGGGCTGGCGTTGCTGGAGCCGCTCCAGGCGCAGCGGGAGCACCAGCCTCTGGTGCCCTTTGCCCTGGACCGGGTGGTGTTGGGCGAGTTGGATCTGCTCAAGCAGCCCTGCCAGGCCTGGGTGCGCTACAGCGCCGATCATCAGCCGGGACGCATCAACAAGCTGGACCTGGACATCTGCGACGAGCAGGGCCGCATCGCACTGCGCCTGCAAGGTTTCTCGTCGCGAAAACTAGCTGCGGCGCCCCCGTCCATGCTGGCGATGACCCCGGTCTGGCGCGACAAAGCCCTGATCGACCCGCCGCAGCGCAGCCTTGCCCGGCAACTGATTGTGCTGGCCGGCGCTCAATCCCAGGACCTGGACCTGTTGACCCAGCGCTGTCAGGTCCTGGTGGGGAACCGCCAGCAGATCCACATTGTGCCTTTGCCGGTGGTGACGCAGGACCCGGCCATTGCGCTGCCGGCCTTGGCCGGGTTTGTGATCGAGCTGGTGCAGAAAAGCCCGGCGAACAGCCTGGTGCAACTGGTGCTGGCCGACCTCGAGCACGCCGGCCCGGTCTTTGCTTCGTTGCTGGCCCTGTTGAAGACGGCAAAAAACGAAGGCCTG
>NZ_MOAK01000092.1:77638-80813 GCF_003732485.1 Pseudomonas protegens | reverse complement strand
TGCATCGAGCTGCAGGGCAGCCTGCAGCCGCAGTGGCTGGTGGACAATGCCTTGCAGGACGACGAGCGGGTTCGTTACCGCGATGGTCAGCGTCAGGTGGCGTCCTGGCAGGAAACCCAGCTGGCCCAGGGCACCGCGCCACCGTGGCGCGAAGACGGGGTTTACCTGCTGAGCGGTGGCACCGGCGGCCTGGGCTTGTTGCTGGCCGAGCAGCTGGCCCGACAAGGGCAGGGCGTCAGGTTGATCCTGGCCAGCCGTTCGGCCGGGCAACTCTCACCCGAGGCCAGTCAGCGGGTCGCCGCGATCAGGGCCTTGGGGGCCCAAGTGCAACTGCACGCGCTGGACATTGCCGACCGCGGCGCGGTCGAGGCCTTGATTGCCCAGTGCGAGCAAGAATGGGGCACCCTCAACGGGATTTTCCACTGCGCCGGAATCACCCGCGACAGCCTGCTGCAGCACAAGAGCGTGACCGATCTGACGGCCGTCCTGGCGCCCAAGGTGGCGGGGGTGCTGAACCTGGATCGGGCCAGCGCCCATCTGCCCCTGGACTGCTTTGTGCTGTATTCGTCGGTGAGTGCAGTGATCGGCAATCCGGGCCAGGGCGACTATGCCCTGGCCAATGCGTACCTGGACGAGTGGGCCGGCTGGCGTGGGGCCCAGGTGCGGGCCGGCCGCCGTCAGGGCCGCACGCTGGCGATCAACTGGCCGCTGTGGCGCAACGGTGGTCTGCAGATCGATGGGCAACGCGAGCAGCAGATGATCGAGCTGACCGGGATTGAACCCTTGAGTGACAGCGGCGGCCTGGGGTTTCTGCAGCAGGCGCTGGTCCAGGCCAGCGGCGCCGAGCGCTGGATGGTGCTGGAAGGCGACATTGCGAAGATCAAGCGGTTTATCGCCGGGCAGTGGCAGCCGGACAGGTTCGAGGAGCCACCAGCGCCGCAGGAGATGCCTGCAGCGACAGCCCTGGCTCCATCGACACCTTTGCCAGCGAGCGTGGAGGGCGATCTGCAGGCGCTGGCGATCCGCTACTTCAAGCAACTGCTGTCGACCACCCTCAAGCGGCCGCTGGAGAAGATCGACAGCGATGCGTCGTTCGAGCGCTACGGAGCCGACTCGATCATGCTCACCGAGCTGACCCGGCAGCTGGAGCGCCTGTTTGGCTCGCTGCCCAACACCTTGTTGTACGAGTATCAGACGGTGCGCGAGCTGAGCGCCTACTTCATCGGCCAGCATGCCCAGAGGCTGGACCAGTGGCTGAGGCCCGAGGGGGCCAAGGCCAGCGCACCCCGCGAAGAAACCAGCCTGATTGCCCAGGCCCCGGTCCGCCAGCGTGCGCGTAACCGGCAACAATGCGAGACGCCCGCCGTGGCCGGCAACAGTCGCGATCTGGCGATCATCGGTATCAGTGGTCGCTACCCCGGCGCCGCCGACCTGGAAACGTTCTGGCACAAGCTGGCGGGTGGGGAAGACCTGATCAGCGAAGTGCCGAGCGCGCGCTGGGATCACCAGGCGTACTTTGACCCGGCCCGTGACCGCTTCGACAAGACCTACTGCAAATGGGGGGGCTTTCTTGACGGGGTCGAGGACTTCGATCCGTTGTTTTTCAACCTCTCGCCCCGGGAGGCCCACATCATCAACCCCAATGACCGGCTGTTCCTGGAAACCTGCTGGAACCTGCTGGAAAGTGCCGGGCTCACCCGGCAACAGATCCAGCAACGCTATCAGCAGCAAGTGGGTGTGTTTGTCGGGGTGATGTACCAGCAATACCAGGCGTTCGAGTCGGATCTGGTCCGTGAATCGCTGGTGTCAGTGACGTCCTACAGTGCCATTGCCAACCGGGTGTCGTATTTCTTCGATTTTCAAGGGCCAAGCCTGGCAATCGACACCATGTGCTCCTCGTCGATCTCGGCGATTCATGCCGCGGGCGAGGCGCTGCGCAATGGCGACTGTCGGCTGGCGATTGCCGGCGGCGTCAACTTGACCCTGCACCCGAAAAAGTACATCGGCCTGAGCGTCGGTCAGGTGTTGGGCAGCCATGCCGGCAGCCGCAGTTTTGCCGATGGCGATGGTTATCTGCCGGCTGAAGGCGTCGGCGCGGTATTGCTCAAGACCCTGGCCGACGCCGAACGCGACGGCGATCCGATTCTGGCGGTGATCAAGTCCACCGCGGTCAACCATGGCGGCCACACCCATGGCTTCTCGGTGCCGAGTGCAAAACTGCAGGCGGCGCTGATCGATAGCAACTTCAAGCGCGCCGGGATCGACCCGCGCACCCTGAGCTACGTCGAGTCGGCGGCCAATGGTTCGGCGATGGGCGATGCCATCGAGCTGAGTGCGTTGAGCCGTGTGTTCAGCGCAGCGGGAGTCGCCCCTCAGTCCTGCGCCATCGGCTCGGTGAAATCCAACATCGGGCATGCCGAGGCAGCTTCGGGCATGTCGGCGCTGAGCAAGCTGGTGCTGCAGTTGCAACACCGGCAGTTAGCGCCGTCGCTGCTGCTGGGTGAGCTGAATCCGAAGCTGGACTTTGCTCACTCGCCGTTCGTGCTGCAACGCACACTGACCGAGTGGCCGCAGCCGGTGCTGGAAATCGACGGCGTGGAGCAGCCGGTGCCACGTCGGGCATGCCTCAGTGCCTTTGGTGCCGGGGGCTCCAACGCCCACCTGATCATCGAGGAGTACCCGAGCGCACCGATTCCGGACCTGGCAGCGTCAGAGCCGGGCCTGCTACAGATCGTGCCGCTGTCGGCCCACAGCAGCGCTGCCTTGCAGCAGGGACTGGAGCGGTTGGCGCGGCACCTGGATCGGCATCCGCAGGTTCGACTCCAGGACCTGGCCCATACCCTGCAGAACGGTCGTGAAGCGATGCCGCTGCGGCTGGCGTTGCGGGTGAGCAGCACGGCGCAATTGCGCGGGCTGTTGGCCGAGATCCTGCAGCGTCTGCAGCAGGGCCAGGCCCTGGCCAGCCTGGACAGCACGGATTTGCCGCTGGCCCTGGGCAATGTCGACGAGGTGCCGGCGGCCCTGGCCAGCCTGCTGTCCGGCCCAGGTGCCGCGGCCCTCAGTGCAGGCCTGATTGCCGCCGCTGACCTGCAGCAACTGGCGCTGCTCTGGACCCAGGGCGGCGAGATCCCCTGGCACGCACTGGGGCACAACACCGGCGCGGCGCTGATCCCGC
>NZ_MOAK01000092.1:74408-77579 GCF_003732485.1 Pseudomonas protegens | reverse complement strand
GCAGGAGCCGCTCACGGCGGCCGGCAGCACGCGCCATGTGGTTGGCCAAAAACCGTCGACGGCTGCCGAGCAGGGGCGGCAGCTGCTGGCCGACTTGCTGGGAATGCAGCCCCAGGACTTGTCGCCGAGCAAACCCCTGAGCGCTTACGGCGCCGATTCCATCGTGATGTTGCAGTGGGCCATGCAGGTGCAGGCGCAGATTGATCCCGGGTTGGCCCTGGCTGACATCCAGCAGTGCCAGACCCTGGGGGACGTCCTGCAACGGCTGAGCCGGGACGCCACGCCGACCGGCGTGGCGGAGTCGGTACTGCCCGCGCAGATCCTCGGTTTGCTCAGCGGCTCGACGACGCGCTTCCCGGAGTTGCAACGGCTCAACCCGGTGCAACAGGGGCGGCCGGTGTTCTGGTTCCATGGCGCCCTGGGGGGCAGTGAAATCTATCAGGGCCTGGCCCAGCATGTTCAGCGGCCATTTTTCGGGCTGCAGGCCAGAGGCTGGATGACCGATCGGGCACCGTTGCAGGGGATTCAGGCCATGGCGGCCTACTACGTCCAGGTCATCCAGTCGGTGCAGCCACAGGGGCCCTATGACCTGGGCGGCTATTCCCTGGGCGGCATGCTGGCCTATGAAGTGACCCGACAGTTGCAGGAACTGGGGGAGACCGTCATCAGCCTGGTGATGCTCGACTCACCGGACGTGACCGGTGAACGTAGCGCACGCCTGGCCGACAAGACCCGCCTGTTGCAGACCGTCAACATGTCCTTGCAGATGACCCTCGGGCAGACGCCGGAGCGCTTCGCCGAGGTGTTGATCCACCGCGACGAGATCGATCTGGCACTGTCGCCAGCGGACTATCTGCAGCAGCTGACCGACCTGGCCCGACAGCGCGGCCTGAAGACCAGTGACCAGCGCTTGCAGCAGTTGATGGCGCAAGTGACGCAGATCCAGCAGGCGTATCAGGTCGAGCATTATCGGATTCAGCCCCTGCCCAGGGCGGCAGAGGTGGCCTGCTATTACTTTCGCAACGCCAGCGGTTTGTGGATGGGGGACCTGGAGCCGTTTTTCTCCACCGACAGTCAGGAGTTTGCCGCCTTCAACCATGCCGACTACTGGCAGGAGTGGCAGCGGCAATTGCCGAACTTCGAGATGATCGAGGTGGCTTCGGCCAACCACATGACGTTATTGACCCAGCCGGAGGTGTTCAGGGTGATCGCGCAATTCTGCGCGACCCTGTATGGCCAAAGGAGTGTGGAGAATGCCGTTGGCTAGTCTCCCGGACGGCTTCTCCACGGGCTGGCGCAACGGTTCAGGCGGCCTTTTGCAAACGCCAGAACTTGTACGCCAGATGGCCGTTTTTATAAGCCTTGATGCCGCTGTCGTCGAAGAAGTGGAACAGGGTATCGAACGCGTGCCAGACCTCGGGCGGCAGCGGCTCACGCTGCTGCTTTTTCTCCTCTACCAGGCTTCTGAGCAGGTGCTTGAGGTGGCCGTCCTGGCTTTCGAAGGCCCTGATCACGCCGTCGGAAATGTCACGGTGCTCTTCCACCTTGAAACGGGCGTGCTCAATCATGGCCTGGTGCTGGGCCAGCACGTTGCTGAAGAAGTCGACGCCTATGCTGTCAGACTCGGACAGGGCGCTGGTGTTGTCGCCTTTCATGGTGTCGGCATAAAAAAAGCGCCCGTCCTGCTTCAACACCCGCTGCACCTCTGCACCAAAGGTGTTGAGGTCGGGGTAGCAATGGGACGACTCGATGTTGATCACGACGTCGAATTCGTTATCGGCAAACGGCAGGGCCATCGCGTCGCCGCCGACGAAGCTCAGCCCGGGCAAAGCGTGCACCCGGTTGCACAGCTCGATATGGGCCGGGCAGAAGTCCAGACCGGTTACCGAAGCCGCGCCGGTGTAGCGGGCAAGGTAGGAGCAATTGCCGCCCCGGCCCGAGCCGATTTCAAGGACCTTCTTGCCGCGCAGGTCGCTATCGCCCAACAGGGTGCGAATCAGGTTTACCGAACATTTTTGCTCAAGGTCTGCGTCGTTGATCCAGTCGAAGTCGCTGTCTTGGGCCAGGTAGCCGTAGTTGAGGAAGGTCAGGCGTTGGTCGGGGAACATCCGGGTCATCATGTCGTACCACTGACTGATCGGCGATACGGTTTCGGTTGCTGGTGTCGTCATGTCTACCTCCGTGTAAGAAAACCCAAATGGGCTCGCTCGAGGAGCATAGCGGGCGCAAGGCCAGGCCTCGGAAGATTTTTTTGTCGATGTCGCAGACCGTTTCAGATCGGCTCCTATACTGCGAGCCGTCACCTCAGCCATCCATTTCAGGACGAAATTTATGCCGTATCTTTTTCAGGGACAGACGTCTTGCGTGGTGTTCATGTTTCCTGGCCAGGGTTGCCAGTTCTATCAGATGGGCCGCGAGCTCTATCAGAACAATGCAGTGTTCCAACGCTGGATGAACGAGCTCGATACGCTGATTCGCGCCGAACTGGGCCAGTCGGTGATCGCCGGGATTTACCACGACAACAACCCGCGCTCGCAGGTGTTCAATGACATTCGCCTGAGTCACCCGGCGATCTTCATGATCGAGTACGCCCTGGGCAAGACCCTGATCGAACACGGGATCACCCCCGATTACCTGCTGGGTGCCAGCCTTGGCGAACTGGCCGCCGCGGCGCTGGCCGGGGTGATGACGCTGCCTGAGGCGATTGGCCTGGTGGTGCGCCAGGGGCAACTGTTTCATCAACACCAGGCACCGAGCGGAGAGGGCGCGATGCTGGCGATCCTGGCCCCGCAGGCGCTGTACCAACAGATGCCGGTGCTGCACGAACACTGTGACATCGCGGCTTACAATGCGCCGTCGCTGATCGTCGTGGCCGGCCCGTCCAGCCGCGTCGCCGAAGCCGAGCGCCAGCTTAACGCGCAGGACATCGTGTTCCAGCGTCTGCCGGTGAATCAGGCCTTTCATTCGCGTCATATCGATGTGCTCAAGCCGCCAGTCGAGGCGCTGTTCAGCCAGATTCGTCTGCAGCCGGCACAGATCCCGGTGATTTCCTGCCTGAACACCCAGACCTTGCAGGTGTTGGATCGCGACCACTACTGGCAGAGCATCCGCCAGCCGATCCGCTTTACCCAGACACTGCAACGGATCGAGGCTGAGGCCGCCGAGCGTGGC
>NZ_MOAK01000092.1:68242-74345 GCF_003732485.1 Pseudomonas protegens | reverse complement strand
CAGAATATTCGTGACCGCGCCTTGCCGACGATCCACGCGGTGCTGAGCCCGTTCGGGCGCGACCTGGAAAAATTCGACGAGGTGCTGACCCTGGGCCGGGCCTTGCAGCCGCTGCCGGCCAAGGCCGAGGCCGAGGCGATAGCCGTGCCAGTGCCGCCAGTGGTGGCCCCCGAGCCGAGCCCGGTTGCGGCTCCGCTACAGGCAGCCGCGCATGCGGTCTTTGAGGTGCAGCAGCCGAGCCGCCTGGTACAGCGTCCCTCGGCGCCATTGGCGTCCGGGCCGAAGCAGGTCTATGTGTTTCCTGGGCAGGGCTCCCAGCGGCTGGGCATGGGCGCCGAGCTGTTCGAGCAGTTCCCCGAACAGGTGGCGCAAGCGGACCGCATTCTGGGCTATTCGCTGAAAACCCTGTGCCTGGAAGACCCCGAGCAACAACTGTCCAACACCCGCTTCACGCAACCGGCGCTCTACACCGTCAGTGCCCTGGCGTTCCTGGCCAAACAGCAGGCCGACCCGCGCAAAGCCGACTTTCTCGCCGGTCACAGCCTGGGGGAATACTGCGCGCTGTTTGCCGCGGGGGCTTTCTCTTTCGAAACCGGGTTGAAGCTGGTGAAAAAACGCGGCGAACTGATGGCACTTGCCAGCGGCGGCGGCATGGCGGCGGTGATTGGCCGCAGCCCTGAGGAGGTCAATTCGCTGCTGGTGCAGCACGGCCTCGGCGCTCTGGACGTCGCCAACTACAACTCGGCGTCCCAGGTGGTACTGGCCGGGCCCGTCGAGGCACTCAGCCATGCGCAGGAAATCTTCCAGGCGCTGGATATTACCTTTGTGGTGCTGCCGGTCAGCGCGCCGTTCCACTCCCGCTACATGCACAGCGCTATGGGCGCCTTTGGCGACTACCTCGCGACGTTCGACTATTCGCCGCTGCACACCCCGGTGATCGCCAACATCAACGCCGCGCCGTATCGGGACCAGGACCTGGTGGCCAACCTGACCCGGCAAATCTGCGGCTCGGTGCGCTGGCTCGACACCGTGCAGTACCTGATGCGCCAAGGGACCTTCGAATGCGAGGAGCTCGGGCCAGGCGAGGTGTTGACCAAGCTGGTCAAGAGCGTGCAAAACACCGCCGCCTTTTCGTGACAGCACTCGCCAATGGACGCCTTGTCATGGAAAGGACTATGAACGCCAGTTTCACCGATCAGTTGTTTGTCATCGCCAGTGTGCTGAGCCTGGAAAGCCGGCAGTTGATCTCGCGCCAGGCCATCAACCAGCCGTTCGACTTTGCGCCTTTTGTCGCCGCGGCTGCGGTCAATCCCGGGCCGCTGCGGGTGACCTTTGATGGCCTGAAAGCGTTTGGCTGGTTGAGCCAGCCCAGTGCCGAGCAGTATTTCTTCACTGGCCGGGCCTCGGCTATCGGCGCGCTGCCCGCGCAGGTGATCGAACTGTTTTCCTGGTTGGCGCCGCAGCGATTGCCACATGGGGATGACCTGCCGTCCCTGCGGCGTTGGCTGGCGCTGTCGGCGCTGGACTGGAATCTGCACTGTCCCGGGTTTGTTCATGGGCTGAACCAGTTGCTGTCGCTGGTGCTGTTACGCCGCTTGCAACTGCACGGGGCGATTGACCTCGACAGCGGACGGGTTGATCTGCGGCGCATCGACCATGAGCCGGTCGACCCCGATGGTATTCGCCTGTTGAGTGACTTTCTGCGCCGCCAACAGTGGATTCGCCGCCAGGAGCGGCACCTGGTGCTGAACCCGCAGCATCGAGCCTGCCTGGCAGAACGGCTGAGCGAGCCGTTCCTGGCTTACTACGCCAGCCTGCCGGCCACCCTCGAAGACTTGCTGTTCAGTCAGGGCCAGCCATGGGCAGAGGTGTTGCAATGGCTCAAGGGGGCAGGGGAGCTGCAGATCTGGCCGGGGGATCGGCCGGCGCTTGAGCGGCTGCTGGGCGAGATCTTCGATGCGCAGCCTTTGTCCTCGCAGCCGGACTGGATAGTCGGCTTCGGCCGCCATCCCGGGGTTTGCTTGAGTGAGCTGTGGCAATGGTTGCGACAACACAGCGCGCGGGGCCAGGTGCTGGACAGCCAGCCGCTGCGCTGGCTGGTGCTGGAGGAGGTGCTGGCGGGCGACCCGCAGTCCCTGCGCCAGCGTCTGCGCGACGCGGGTGTCGCGGCCACTGATCGGGTGATGTGGCTGGCTATCGGCCAGCAGAATCTGCAACCGCTGGAACCGCTCTCGACGCCACAGTTGCCACTGCCTGCGCAGCGCTTCTACCTGGGTTTCGACGGCTCGGCGGTGCCGGGCGCCACGGTGCTGGGCAACCTGCAGCATTCGGCCAAAGCACTGGCCGCGTTGATCGGCGATCAACCGCTGGTGCTCAGCGAACGCCACTGGCGCCCGGACGGGCCTGTGGCGGATCACTTTGCCTGTTACTACCCGGTTGAGGCGGCGCAGTACCTGATGGCCCTGGCAGGGGCCGGGTTGTTTGCCGATCCGGGGATGCTGCACACGCAGCTCCAGGAGGGCGTCGACTGCGTGGCCAGCAGTGGCTGCTACAGGGCGCGTGATTATCAGGTGCGCCACGTGACGCTCGCCGACATGCCCGCGCTGCTGACCCTCGAACACGCCTGCTGGCCCGAAGGCGGCCGGGTCGATGAAGCCATCCTCCGGCGCCGCTTGAGCCAGGACCCCGCCGGGCAACTGGCATTGGAGTTCAGGGGCGAGTTGGTGGGGGTGATCTATTCCCAGCGCATCGCCCATAGCGACGGGTTGTTCAGGGTGGATTTCGCCAGCGTCGACCAGCTGTTTCACGGCAAGGGCAGCACCGTCCAGATCCAGAGCCTGAACATTCTGCCGGCGCATCAGTACAGCGGTTACGGCGATCAGTTGCTGGAGTTCATGCTGCAATATTGCACCCTGCGCCATGGCGTCGACACCGTGGTCGGGGTGACTCGCTGCAAGGACTATCCCAAGTACCGCCATCTGACCCTGGCGGACTACATCCACAGCCGTGACGCGCGCGGCGAGCTGCTGGACCCGGTGCTGCGTTTCCACGAGTTGCACGGTGCCGGTATCGAGCGCCTGGTGGCCGGGTATCGTCCCGCCGATGCCGACAATGACGGGCATGGGGTTCTGGTGCGCTACCACCTGGCTCGCCGTCAGCCCCAGAAGGCTGCAGCGCTCACCGCCATGGCCGCTCAGCCAACCATCGCCATCGACGACGCCGTGCGCCAGAGCATCAATCATTGCCTGGGGCACGCCCGAGACAGCCGGGTGTCGCCGCGCCACAGCCTGATGGAACTGGGGCTAGACTCAGCCGACCTGCTAGGACTCAGTGAACAGTTGGGCATGACCTTGGGACTGCCCCTGGAGCCCAGCTTCTTCTTTCGCCACAACAACGTGGAAACAATCATCGCCGCGCTGCAAGAACGCCGCGCACCCCAGGGGCCGTCGCCCATCGACACTCAGGCAGCCCCAGGCGAAACCGAGCCGCCAACGCCTGCCGGCATGGACCCTGACTTTGCGGTGATCGGCATCAGCGGGGTATTCCCCGGTGGAGAGTTGCAGGGGTTCTGGGGGGCGATTCGCAATAGCCTCGGGCAGATCCGCCCGGTGCCCGGCGAGCGCGCCATGGCCGGACCGGTGGCGGGCTACATCGATGGGATCGAGTGTTTCGATCATGGTTTTTTCGCCGTCTCGGCGGCAGAAGCGGCGCTGATGGACCCGCAGCAGCGCTTGCTGTTGCAGCATGCCTGGCTGGCGCTGGAGGATGCCGCCATCGCGGCGCCTGACTTTGCCCGCCACCCCACGGGGGTATTTGTCGCAGCAGCGCCGAGCGAGTACCGCGAGGTCGTCGAGCTGCCCCGCACCAGCCCGTTTCTGCTGACGTCGTCTTCGCCGTGCATGTATGCCAATCGGATTTCCTGGTTTCTCGACCTGCGCGGGCCCAGCGAATATTGCAACACTGCCTGCTCGTCGGTGCTGGTGGCGCTGCATCGGGCCATGCAGGCGATCCGGGCCGGCGAGTGCCGACAGGCGCTGGTGGGCGCGGTCAACCTGCTGCTGTCGCCTGATGAAACGGCCGGCTACCGGCAGATGGGATTTCTCAGCGAACAGGCGCAAACCCGCTCATTCCAGGCCGGGGCCGATGGTTATGTGCGCTCCGAAGGCGTGGGCGTGTTGTTGCTCAAGCCACTGGCCGATGCCCTGCGTGACGGTGACCGGATTCATCTGAAGATTAAGGGCAGCGGAGTCGGCCATGGTGGGCGCGGGCTTTCGCTGACCGCCCCCGATCACGACGGCCTGCAAGCGGCAATGGTTGCCGCTTACCGCAGCGCCAGGGTGACACCCGACAGTGTCAGCTATGTGGAGGCCCATGGCACCGGCTCGGCGATGGGCGATGCCATCGAGGTCGACGCGATCCAGGCGGCACGCTGTCAACTAAGTGCTGGCAGGCAAGCCGGCACGCCCTGGAACATCAGTACCTTGAAACCGCTGATCGGGCATTGCGAGCTGGCCTCTGGCATGGCGGCCTTGTTCAAGGTGATCGATGCCGTGCAACAGCGGTATCTGCCGGGAATCCCGGGGTTGCAGCAACTGGGCCCGGCCATCAGGCTCGACCCGCAGCAACTGTCCCTTGCTCCCGAGAACCGGCCATGGCCGGCCCTCAAGGATGGGCAGGGGCAGGCATTGCCACGTCGGGCCAGCATCAACAGCTATGGCTTTGGCGGCGTCAGCGCCCATCTGGTGGTGGAAGAGTTTATCGCCCAGCCCCGACAGACGCCTGCGGCGACCGGGCTGCAACTGATCCTGTTGTCGGCACAAGATGCACAACGGCTGCGGGAGCAGGCGGGGCGCTTGAGTCAGGCTATCGGCCAGCTGGCACCGGTGTGTCTGGCCGACATCGCCTACACCTTGCAAGTGGGGCGCACAGCAATGGCTTGCCGCTGGACCTGCCTGGTGGACAGCGTCGCTGCTCTGCAACAGCAGCTTTCTGAGCTGGCCCAAGGTTTACGCGACGACCTGGTGCAGGTTGACGAGCAGGCGAGCGTTGTTGACGCCGCGCTGGCCCAGGCACTGGCGCAACCGGACTGGCCGGCATTGGCCGAATACTGGCGGCAGGGGGGGACGCTGGATTGGCACAGTCTGGCGCGCCAGGGGCAGCCCCGGCGCATTGGCCTTCCGGGCTACCCCTTTGCCCGACAGCGCCATTGGTTGGCGCCGCGACGGATTGCCACCCATCAGCCGGCTGACCCCGGCACCGCGCCGCCAGCGAACAGCTTGCGCCGGGTCCTTGCCCAAGTGCTGGGTTGTGATCCGCAGAGCCTGGCAGGTTGCGAGTCACGGAGCCTGGCCAGCCTGGGCCTCAACTCCCTGGGCGCGGTGGGCCTCAAGGCCAGGCTGGAACAGCAACTGCACGTGTCGCTCTGCCTGGCACAACTGAGCCCGTACTTGAGTCTCGCCGAGGTCGAAGCCAATCTGGCGGCCCGCGAACCTCATGCGCATGCTCAAGCCGGACCGGTATTGCAGCCGGCCCCCAACGCTGCCCATCAACCTTTTGCACTCAACGACATCCAGCAATCGTTCCTCTCGGGACGCACACTGCTGGCTGAGGCTGAACGGGTCGGTTGCCATATCTACCTGGAATTCGACTGGCCGGAACTGGATGTCTACCGGCTCAATCAGGCGTGGAATCGACTGTTGCTGCAGCACGATGCGCTGCGGCTCCGGGTGCTGGATGACGGCCGGCAACAGGTCGGCGAAGCCAAGCCTTATGGTTTCAACATCCGTGACCTGCGCCGCTGCGATCCCCTGGACCGCGAACGTTCCCTGGCGGCGCTGCGCGGATCGATGTCGCACAAGGTGTATCTGGCCGGCGACGACAGGCTCTTTGAAGTCGCCGTGTCGCTGCTGGATCGACAACACAGCCGGGTGCACTTGAGCATTGACGAGTGGATTGTCGATGCCACGTCCCTGGAGGTGCTGCTGCAGCAGTGGTTGATGTGGTATCGGGAGCCTGATGCCACGCTGGCGGATCAGGGGGTGTCGTTGCGTGACTATCAGCGGGCGCTGGAGTCTTGCAAAGACTCACCGCGCTATCGGCGCGA
>NZ_MOAK01000092.1:64144-68228 GCF_003732485.1 Pseudomonas protegens | reverse complement strand
TCGACAAACTGGCGGCGGCGCCGCCGGGCCTGTACTTGCCCAAGGCACCGCGCCCGGCCGGCCGCCAGCGCCAACGGCTGACCTCGACCCTGGAGCCGAGCCGCTGGCAGCGCCTGAAAGAGCGGGGGACGGCCCTGCAGGTTTCAGGCACGGCACTGCTGCTCAGCCTGTTTGGCCTGATCCTGCAACGGGCCAATGCCGGCCAGGCGTTCTCCTTGATCACCACCAGCTATGGCCGGCTGCCCCTGCACCCGGACATTGAGCGTCTGGTTGGCCCCCTGATCTCGACCCAATTCTTTGCCTTTGCCGCAGCCCGGGAACAAAGCCTGGGGGAATGGGTTCAAGGGGTGCAGCGCCAGTTGCTGGAGGACCTTGACCATGCCAGCGTCGGCGGCGTCGCGGCGCTGCGGGAAATCCGTCGACGTGGCGAGCCATCACAACCTTTCAAAGGCGGCGAGGTGGTCTTCACCTCGATGCTCAACAACCCGGTGCTCGACGCTGCCCCGAGCTTCGGCGATGCCCAGCACTACTGTGTGACCCAAACCCCACAGATCAACCTTGATCACCAACTGCGCGAGCGTGGCGGCGCACTGAGCCTGAGCTGGGACGTGGCCATCGACTGCTATCCCGACGGCCTGATCGAGCAACTGTTTACCGACTATTGCCAGCTGCTGTGCAGGTTGGCGGACGCTGACGATCACTGGCAGGCATTGAAATCCACCGATCTGCTCCCTGTGGCGCCTTTTCAGCTGGCTTCCAGCGCGGAGCCAACCCAGCCCTTTGCACTGACGGATCAACAGCAGGCATACGCCTTCAGCCGCTCGCTGCACCCAGGACAGGGCGGGGCACAGCTCTACCTGGCCTTGAGCATCCCAGCCCTGGATGTTGCTCGGCTGGCCCGGGCCTGGCAGCAATTGCAGGCCCACCATCCGCTGCTGCGCACGCGGGTTCTGGCCAACGGCACCCAACAGATCATGCAAATCCCGCCAGGAGGGCAACTGGAAACGCTGGGGCAGGGTGTCAGCCCCGCCCAAGTCGCCGAAGAGCTGCTCGGCCGGGTGACTGCACTGGGTGACTGGCCCTATGCCGTGCTCAAGGTCAGCAGCGCCGCCGCAGGTCAGAGCCTGGTGCATCTGGCCGTGGACCTGCTGCTTGTCGACCTGCCCAGCCGAGACCTGTTGATCCGGCAACTGCTCAAGCTCTACCAGGGCGCAACACTGCCCCCGCTGACCATCCACTTCGCGGATTACATCGCAGCACTCGGACAGCTCAAACGCAGCCCAGCGGCGCAAGACGCTGCGCTTTACTGGCAGGAAAAATTCCGCCGCCTGCCTCAGGGACCGCAACTCAAGGCCAACCGCGACGTCAACGGCCGGTACCTGAAATACGAGCACCGCCTCGACTGCTGGCCACTGCTGCGCAAACGCATCGAACGTGCGGGCATCAGCGCCGATGCCTTACTGATCAGCGTCTATGCCTTTTGCCTGGCAAAACACTGCGCATTGCCAGCCTTCACCCTGGTGGCCCCGGGCTGGAAACGCCCCCCCGTCCACCCACAGATCGACGCACTGGTCGGTGACTTCACCACCTTGAGCTGGATCGACTTCAACAGCCAAGCCCCGACGTTCATCGAACAAGCCCGCCGTTGCGATCGGATCTTCATCGAGGATCAACAACACAGCGCCATCAGCGGCTTGCAGGCACTGCGCAAGGTCGCAACGGACAAGCAGCACCCACGCACCCTGGATTTCCCGGTGGTGTTTACCCGACTCAACCCACAAGGATCACTGGACCTGCCCGAAGGCGTGACCCTGGTTGACAGTGCAAGCCGCACCCACGGCGTGGCGCTGGACAATCTGAGCATCGAGACGCCAGGGGCCTTGTTGATCCATTGGGATCTGGCGACTGATCGCCTGACGGCGGCGCAGGGGGAGGCGATGTTTGGGGAGTATTGTCGATTGTTGGAGCGGTTGGCGGTGGAAGAGGGGGAGTGGGGCATGGATGGACTGTGATGGATGATCATAAGTCCGTTGCTCGCGGATGCCCGGTAGATGAATAAGGAGGTAGGAACAAGCTTCTTTATTTGGTCTTTGCAGAGCATTTTACAGGTTTGCACAAGTGCTGAATGCAAGCGGCGCCGAGGTGCCAGGCTCGCCTTTCGAGCAGGATGCTCGCCATGAGGAAATGCAGGTAAACCTCTATCTTTATGAACCTGCTGACTCTGACTGGACGCGAGCTCTCGAATTTCGATGAGTCGCGTTGTCCAGTGATCCGTTGTCAGGGGCTATTGGATGTCCTCATCTCTGAGCGGGATGAGGGTGTCGTCCGTGTTGAGCGCGTTAGCTCCCGAATGAAGCGCCTGCTCATTCTCCGAACAACAACCGCTTTTGCCGCCAGGCCGGTGCGCTGGTGGGGAAAAGCACTTCGGTCGGCCGGAAGCGGGCGATGCCGTAGGCGGCGGCAATACGCTGGCGTTGCTGGCCCCGGACAAGCGCTTGCTGAAAACTGCTTTCGCGCTGCGCCAGCCCCAGCACATAGCCCACGCCCGCCTGGAAATCACCTCCATGGGCCTGCCACCAGGCTGCGATCAACTGCGGGTCGGGCCAGGGTAGATTCTCATCGGGGTCCATGGCCACATTGGCATCCTCAGGGTCGTCGTTCGGGCCTGCATCGAAATCCGGCAGGTCCTGCAATTCCAGATCGAGTAACGCCAGGTCAGCCCCAGTAATCTGGCTGAAGGCCTCGCCGGCGACGCGGGCATGAGGCAGGTCGCTCATCTGCTGGATCAGCCAGGGCACGCTGACCGGATCGCCCAGCAGCCCAACGGCCTGGATGCCGACGCGCTGTTGCTCAGGGTTCTGTATCAACTGACGTATCCAGGCGATGCTGTGCTCACGCCTTTGCCAGGCCAGCAGTACACAGAGCGCGTGGTACTGGAACTGGCCCGGTTGCTCGGCGAACTGCCGCAGCGGCTCCAGCGCTTCCTCGTCGCCCATCTGTGCGGTGGCCCAATTGGCCCAAAAGCGCGTGGCGGTGTCCTGGTGTTGCCGGTGGGTGCGAATTGTCGGCATCAGGTCACGACGGCGCAGTTCGCCGGCAGTGCGGGCGGCACGTGCCAGGACGCTTGGGTCGGCGTGGGAAAGTCCGGTAAGCAGGGCAGGGCCGGGGTCATGGCGGTGCATGCCGCAGGCGGCCAGGCCGAGGCGCAGAAACAGGGGGTCGGGGGAGGCGAGCAGGCGATCGATCCAGGGCGATACCCACTTCCAGTCGAGCCAACCCAAGGCCATCAGGTAGCCGCTCTCCGTTTCTACGGCACTTCGCAAATGCTCGCTGAGCCGTGACAACACCTGTGCGTTACCCGCCTCGAAGGCCAGCACCACACTGGCGAACAGCTCGCCAATGGCGTGTGGCCCAAGTTGAGCCAACAGGGTTTCCAGGCCGCAGGTGCCGGCGACTCGAAGGCCGTCAAGGTGGGCGTCGATGCGCTCGTCGAGTTGGCTGAGGTGGTCGAAGTCGTAGTGCGGTGCGCCCAGGGCATAGTCCCGCAGGACGGCGAGGAAGCTGGCTTCTTCGACATGTTGATCCAAAATCAGCGGAATCAAGTTCGAGTACATTTCAAAGTCTTGAGAAATAGTGAGTTAAGCAAGTTTCCTCCAGCTCTGCCCGTCATGTACCAAGATGTCCTTTTGGCCGACAGACCAAAGCGCCCCGTTTTTAGCGGATAGGCAGTAGCAAGTATTGGGCTTCGGCATGTTCCAGTTGACTGGCTGCAAAGAATTTTCATCGAGAACGAATACTTCGAACAGGGTGGCTAGATATATTTTTCCTTGGTGTTCAGCAATGCTCCAGAAATCATCGGTGAACTCGTCGAGATCGATAATTTCCCATGTGTCCGCTCTGCCACGCAGCAAAGTGCCTTGGCGGCCACATAAATAACAATAACCATCAGAGGCGCATATCAATGCAGTTATTTTAAAGTTGGTTGGACTGTCGACTTGCCGCCAGTTGCCTTGCTCCCGCAGCCATATTTCTCCCTTCCAGCCGGCGGCATAGATTTCATCATTGGAGAAACCGCCCAGTGCTT
>NZ_MOAK01000092.1:28677-64076 GCF_003732485.1 Pseudomonas protegens | reverse complement strand
AGAAGATCCATGGCGTACGTACACCTCTCGGGACACTCCGCACAAGTAGGTATATTCGCCTATCGAGCTTATCCCTCTGAGCATTAGCGGTGGCGGATCCATTTCTGACAAGCTGAGGGTCGAGCCGAGATAGCCTTCGCCAATTTCACCCTCTTCGGATATTGCCAGCATCTGTTGTGACCGGTCGGTGGTCATGGCAACGGTATCCCAAGTCGCCTCGCCAACTTCTCGCCACTTTCCAGAGTTGTACTCCAGGAAAATAGTGTGCGAAACGTCCTGGGCTTCTAGTCCTATTTCCCGAAAAGCGAAAAAAGATTTCTGTGCGTCTACGGCGGCAACATAAGCGTAGTAATAATCTTCCAGCCATTCGTCAGCCATATGAATATCCGTTTATTGGGTGGTAGCTCAAGGGGAGGGTCTTCTCGCAGTACGGTTCAATACCGCTGGCTTACTTCTTCCGCTTGGTGAATGTTTTACTTTAGGGGGCTGCGTATTTGGCGGTAACATTTTTTTATGTCCGTCGGCCAACTGTGCCGTTAGGCAGCGTTCGCTACAGTTTGACTCGGGAAACGCGCCACGAGTACTTTGCGCCGCCATGGAGGCCTCTTTACCGAATTCGCGCATATCGCCTTTCTTGACCCCAGCGATAACCCCCAGAGCTTTATGTTCGCTGTGTCGGACACCATGACTCCCATGAGTGTTCCCCCAGCCCTCAACGCACATACAAGGCGCTGTATCTTTCGAATACTCTTCCCAGCCGGGCTGGCGCTTGTTGTTACTGAACGCCCCTACAGAAAATGAGCTTTTCGGTATGACATGGTCAGGTGTTTGTGCTGGACAGCATCCGGCTATACCTGCTTCGTCCTTAGGGCGGTAGGGTACTAACTGACAGCGGCGAGCCGACAAGCATTTGTTTGCTTTGGCTTTTGTCGCTGCTTTGCTGGCCCAAGCGCTTTCATTGACCATTGCACCGCTCAGCTCGGCCTCTTTACAAACATTCTTTTCACCGTACGGTTTGTATTCCTGGCAGGATTTTCTTTCTCTTTTTTTCTCATTTTTGCATTTTCCCTGGGTGCTCGGCGACATCTTGGAAAGGTGAGGCCAGGGAGGGGTATTACCTGGCTGTGAAGCATGGTTATGCGTCGTCATGTCAAGGTGCCGTACTACGTTTTGACCTTCGAACTTCACATTCATCGACCAGGAAGTGAAGTACACCTTCCCCTTGATCTTGCTAGTGATGACCCCCTTCTTGGGCGCATTCCCAGCCTCATCCCCATAACTGGTCTTGAAGTAACTCTTGTCCTTGAGCATCACCTCTTTGCGGGTGATCTTGACCGTTCGTGTGCCCCGGGTGGTGTCCTTGGACATACCCGTATTGGGGTAGGGAATGGGCACCCCTATCGGTGTCGGCGGAGCCACGGGCGGGGTGAAGCAGACATCCGGAAAGCAGGCGACGGACTTGCCATCGGCCGCCTTGCAGGAAATCTCCATATTGTTGGCATACACCTCGTTGGCCATCAGGCAGCCCTCACGGTCTGGTAGCTGAGCAGGGCGGCGGCGCGTTGGCCGGCGTCGTTGCCGAGGTGGCAGAAGATATTCGGGCCGTCACCGTAGCCCTTGCGGCTGGCGGCCAGGGCCACGGCCAGCATCGTCGGGCCGATGGCGGCGCCGACTTCGCCGATGCAGTCGGCCGGGTGCCAGAGGTGGAAGAACTCCTTGCGCACCCGCAGGGTACGGCTCAGGGCCAGGGAGGCTTCCTTGAAGTAGTACTGCTCGCCGGAGATGTCGGTGAGCCGATAATCCATTTGCTCCAACCCACAGCCGACTTCGCTCAGGGCAGCGCGTATGGCTTGAGTCAGACCTTCGGCACGCAGGGGAGTGTCTTCAGCCTCAACGGTGGCCTTCTCCACGCCGAACCCCAGGCCGAGGCAGGCCAATTGCGGCTCTTCGCTGGCAACGGGGGCGGCCAGCACCACGGCGGCGGCGCCTTCGCCGGGGATAAATCCGTTGGAGTTCTGGCTAGTGAGCAGGCGATCGCGTGCTTCGAAAGCGGCCAGCGTCGGTCCATTCAAGAAGGAGTCGACGCCGGCAATCAGCACGTGGCGATGGCCGCCCTGGTAGATCAGCGTACGCGCATCAAGCAGGGCCACGGCAGCGCTGACCCGTCCATAGGCGATGACGTTGGAACTGGGATGAAAGCGCAGGCCCAGTTCGGCTTCGATGGCGTGCAGCAGCCCCTTATCGAGGCCGTCGAGGCGGCCGGGGCGCTCGACTTCCGCCACCCCGAGCAGCAGCGGGGTCTTTTCCGGGTCGAGGTTAGGGGTGCTTTGCAGCGCCTCGGCGATGGCGCAGGCGGCCATCTTGATCAGCTTGCTGCGCCCACGCCAGGGCTGTTCCAGAGGCACGCTGGCAGCGATCAACCATTCGCCGCCGCAGTCGATGAAGCGGGTTTCCTGGAAGTTATCGATAGAGCAGCGGATCGCCGCGCAGCTCGCGGGTGCGCTGAGGCCAACGGCGCTGACCATGCCGGAACCGATGATGCAAAGTGCAGTAGTCATCAGTCTGTGTCCTCGGGGGCGTGCCTGGCTTTTACCAGGGAGGAGAGCGACGGGTAGTAATCCTTGCCCAGTTCGTGGGCGCGCCACCAGCCTGTGGACATAGTGCCGACCAGCACCTGAGCGATCTCGAAAATGTTGTGTCGTAGCGCACGGGAGACACGCCAGGTCAACTGCACCTGGAGTGCGTCTGTGTCGATCAGCAGGGTATCGATCACCGCCTGCACAGTCTCGTGACCGCCTTTCTTCAGAAAGAAGGTCACCGGCACGTCCATTTCGGGGATGCGAAAGCCCGCGCGCTCCTGGCGTGTGAGGTTGAGCAGCAACACATCCTCGCCGCCACGCAGGTAAGGAATCTGCTGATCGTCAGGGGCCGCCTGAAAGTAGCGACTGTCGAAATCACCCGGTAGAAACGGAAAACGGTCGGCCAGCCAGGCATCGTCGTAAGTGCCAGCGAAGCGAGCACGTTGCGGCCAACTGCGGCCGATGGGGCCAAGGGCCATAGGCCGGAAGTCGCCAGAGGGACTGTCGATCGCCTTGCCCAATTCCTCGGTGCTAGGCATCGGCATGCCGACGATGGCAGCACTACCCATGCTGCTTGGGAACCAGCCACAACCGCTCGGATTGTCCAGGTAGCAGTGACGCAATTCGGAGTCTGTCGCTATCGGATGGCTGCCGCCGAAGGCCTGGGTATAAGAGATGTCCTGCTCGATGAAGGGCTGCGGCAAGCCGGGAGAAACGCCCAGTAGCCCCAATTGCCATTGTCGGGGGCCGAGGACGGAGAAGGCCTTGCTCATCTGACCGACGCGAATGCCCGCTGTCAGCTGCCTAACGGGTCGCCCGCCTGGGGCATAGGCCTTGCCGCGCACCAGCACATCGCAGAACGGCTTGACCGGGGCGAAGTCCATTTCCTGCAGTGGGGTGCTGAGACCGGGCTCGCCGAGGAAGGTATCGGCCATCAGCAGCGGTTGCTGGGTCTCGGCGAGGGTCGCCGGGCGGCCGTCCAGCGGCAGATTAAACGTGCCTTTGGCCACCACCACCAGGGATTCGCGGCCATCGGGCTCCATGCCCTGGGTATAGGCAGCAAGCAGTTTGCTGGCGTTGAGCAGTTCCATAGGCGACTACCTGTCTAGTTGATCTGCACCGAACCGCCCTTGATGCGGTTGACCCCGCTGGAGCGACTGGACAGATAGGCGCCCTGGATGATCACTTTGCCCGCGCGGGTCAGGGTGATGCTGGCCTTGCCGCAACGCAGCACGATCTCGCGTTCGGCGCGCAGTTCCAGGCGCTGGTCGTCCAGTTGCACGCTGGCGACCGGTTCGGGCGCCATGGCCTGGCTCAGCAGGCGGCCGATCACTAGTGGGCGGGAAGGGTCGCCATCTTCGAACATCAGCGCCACTTGGCTGCCGATGTCTTCAGGGGAGAGCAGGGTGGTGCTGCGGGCGGCGATGCTCTGTTGCTCGGGACAGCCGGGGTAGGTCACCAAGGGCGCACTGGCCTGTGGCAGGTCGAGCAGTACACCGACGACTACGCCATCGATGCGGGCCTGCGCGGGCAGTGAGTATTGAACCGTCATACGCGTTACTCCTAGTTTTGCAGGATCTTGCGTCCCTTGATCACCACGTTCTTGTTGGCCTTGATGTTGATCGCACCAGAGCCGTCTATGGTGATGTCCTTGCCGCTGATGCTGATGGTGCCGTCCTTCTTCATGACGATGCTGGCTTTGCCGGTCTTGATGGTCACCGAGTCACCGGCATCGATGACAAGGTTCTTGCCCACCGTCAGCTCATCGTCCTTGTCGATATCGGTCGTGCGTCCTGCACCGACCTGGCGCGATTCGTTTTCTTTTACCGTCGTTGAAAGATTGGCTCCGACGTCCACCGAGCGGTCGGCGCCCACATTGGTCGACTGGTAGAGGCCCACGTTGACGTTTTGGTAGGCCCCGACATTCACCGTTTGAAAGGCACCGATGACTACTTCCTGCGCGGCGCCGATGGCGATCGTCTCGTTGATACCTACCGCATGGGTGCGTTGCAGGGCCACGGTCGCGGTTTCGCTGGCGCCCACGCTGATCGTGCGGTTGCGGCCTATGCTGATCGTCTCGTTGTTGCCGACGCTTTCGGTACGGTTGACGCCAATGCTGATGTCCTCGTTGTTGCCCACGCTTTCGGTGCGGTTGACGCCGATGGTGATGGTCTCGTTGTGATCGACGGTTTCGGTGCGGTCGTGTTTGACGTGCACAGTCTCGTCGTTGTCGATGGTCTTGCGGCGGTCGTGGCCGACCCAGTGGGTCTCGTCGTTCTCGACCTCGATGTCCTGGTTCTTCTCGGCATGGATAAACAGTTGCTCTGCGCCTTTCTTGTCCTCCATGCGGATTTCATTGAAATTGGCCGGTGAGCCGTCCTTGCTCGAACGGCTTTTCACTCCGCTCTGAGTGGCATTGGCCGGTAGCGTGTAGGGCACGGTCTGTTCGGCGTTGTAGACGCGGCCAGTGATGATCGGCCGATCCGGGTTGCCTTCGATGAAGCTGACGATCACTTCCTGACCGATCCGCGGGATCTGCACCGCCCCCCAGTTCTTGCCGGCCCAGGCCTGGGACACGCGCATCCAGCAGGAGCTATTGGCATTGGATTGGTCGTGGCGGTCCCAGTAGAAATGCACTTTGACCCGGCCATACTGGTCGGTCCAAATCTCCTCGCCATCGGGGCCGACCACCACGGCGGTCTGCGGCCCGCGAACAATGGGCATGGGGGTCAGTGGGAGAGGGCGGAAGGCCTGGCTGGCATCCATGCAGTCCAGCTCGCTGGTGAACTGCTCGGCCAGGTCCAACTGCCCACTTTCATAGAGCTCCTGGCGTATCTGATAGCGTGCGAACACCACCAGGTATTCGCGGTTCTGGTCCTCGCGCTCGTAGCCGGTCAGCTTGAACAAATGGCCGCAGCCCAGCCCGCGGGCGCGGCCGCGCAGCTGCACGCGCTCGAACTGGCTGTGAATGGCTTCGATGCGGGTACGCGCGTAGTGCTCGCCATCGTTGCTCTGTACGTATTCACCGGGATAGTCGTAGAGCGGGTGGTCGCCGTTGCTGTGACTGCGCGACACACTGGAGCGCACCTCCAGTCTGGCGCGGGGGCGCTTGAAGTCGTAGTCGTTTAGCTCCAGAGAACCGGGTTGGACTTCCCGCTCAAGTTGCCAATCGTAGAAATGGTCGCGCTCGCGCATTTGCCGATCGGGCGGGTAGAAGGGCACCGAGTCATAGTCGGCCACCGTGGAGTGGGCGCCATAGGCGTCGGCAAACACCAGCACATGACGCGCCTGCTCATGGCGAAAGTAGTAATAGATGCCTTCGTGCTCCATCAACCGACTGACGAAGTCAAAGCTGGTTTCGCGGTACTGCACGCAATATTCCCACTCGCGGTAGTTGCCGCTCAGGCAGTCTTCGAAATCGGAGTACCCGAGGTCGCGGAACACCTGCTTGATGATCTCCGGCACCGTTTTGTTCTGGAAAATCCGGCAGTCCGAAGTGCGCGTGAGCAGCCAGAACCAGGGCCGTAGGCTGACGCGGTAGCCGGCGAACTGACCGAGGCCGGTCACTTGCCGGCAGCTGCAGGCAATGCCGTGGAAATAGCGTTTGCTGCCGTCGTGCAGCTCCAGGGTCAGGCCCATCGGCTTGCCCAGCAACTGGTCGAACGTGATCGCTCGGTTTTCGGAGGCGAGGTCCAATTCGTAGTGGAACAACCGCCCCAGCTCTTCGCTGCCTTCCATGCTCTGCAGCAACAGGACATCGCCGCCGAGGGGACTGTCGACCTGCACCAAGCGGTTGTTTTGCGTTATTGCCATAAACGGCTTCCTCTGGCTCGTGTTCGGGCGTCAGTCGGCCGTCTCGAGGGGGTCAGGGGAAATCGTGTCCATCCATCGCGGTACATCCACCACAGAGATGATCTCCATATCGGCCTCATAGGCACTCAGTCAGAGCGAACGTACAAGTCAATCCGTTTCCTGCGGATTAACCTTCCGTCCAGAGCCACGTTGGCATCACCTCTAACAATTCAGGGTAAAGTCTTAGCGCGGTTTAATGCTAGTCAAAAAATTCTCCGACCACCAATGGAGCGAACACCGAGGCGTTTCAAGGTAGGTGACCGGTGGTCATTTGCACAGGCTGGAACACCCTTAAGAGAAACTCTAAAATGGCCTGCCGTCAAGCAGGCCTATTCGTTGCTCTCCAGCCATGCCAATACTTTGGCCGCGCATTGATCCGGTGGAAATACTGGGTAAAACACCTGCCTGATGTTCCCGTCTTCCACTATCAGCGCCAAACGCTTGTAAAACAATTGACTGTGGGCTTGGAAGGTGGGTAGGCCGAGTTTGTCTCGCAGAGTGAAGTTTGAATCGTTCAAGAGTATGAAGGGTAGCTTTGTTCGTTGCTTGAACTCGATCTGTTCGGCTGCACTCTGTCCGCTGACACCGAATACCTGATACCCCATCTTCTTAAACTGCTCGTAACGCTCGCCAAAGCCCAGTGACTGCAAGGTGCAACCCGGTGCTCCTGGAATAGTATCCCAGTCTGGTATGGGGTCTTTGCCTGGTACGCCGGTGGCCGGGTAGATATAGACTATTGTTTTCCCGGCGTGTTTAGTCAGATTCCAGAGTTTGCCCTCTGTGGAGGTCAATTCGATTTCCGGCAACCGCATTCTCGCTAGATGATCACACTCACCGTCATCCTGCGGGACAGGCAAGTCAGGAGGAAGCGTATAGGGATTAGGTTGCTGCTCAGTCATGCTTGTTCCTTGCCTGTTGCAGGCTGGTTCATTACCAATGCGAATTGCCTGGTCTGTTCATATTTTTCCAACCGATTTCGAACGTAACTCGCTGCGGCGAGAGCCCGCTCCCATGAACAAGTGGTGGCCATTTCCACCGTGTTCAATTGTACTTTCGCATGATGGGCACAGTCTTGCATTAAGCCGATGAGGGTTGTTGTATGAAGGCTGCCTAACTTGAAACAATAACGCCCGTGCACGTTAGTAACCGCAACAAAGCCAAGCTCGTTCAGTAAACAGAACAAGAGATAAGGTATCAGGCCGTAAGGTGCACTGTGCAGCGTCAATATGCCCTGGCGATGAACGCCAAAGCGAAGTAGCAGGTTATACAGGAAGATTTGTACAGCCTGTTCAGGCGGTAGCAGTTTTACCGCAAATCCGAACGCATTCAAATCCGCGCGGAACTCCTCAAGGTAAATAAGCGGCCACACGGCTTTTCCGCCGGGTGCGAAATAACCATCGTTCTGTTTGGTAAATACATCATAGGCAATGAAGTGCCCGGCCTCATGCACCATATATTCATTGGCGATGGTCGTTTGCAAGTCGCTTAAATGCCCCATGGCGTGCTGATAGTCTTCAGCACAGAACAGCGTCTGGACAAATTTTTTCCGCTGGATCCAGTTCTGCCACGACTTGAGCACATCGACAATATTTTCTAGCATGGCATCGCTGTCGGGGGAGGGGATGAACAGGTCATGCTTGTAGAGAATGTCCGGTTCGGAGGCGAATTTGCCGAAACGTTGACTGATTAGCGCTGGCCGCAACTCCACTTGTACCTGTCCAGTCCAGAACGGATGGGCCCGTAATGCCTCATTGATACCCACATTGCCCAGCAAACCCGGGCCGCCATACCACTCACCCTCCAGTGCTGATGTGGCATAGTCTCGCCGGCTTTGTACGCGGTACTGTCCATGGAGAGAGAAGTGCGACATTGCTGACCCCGTCCTATATCTGTAACAACCTGTGCGGCATCAGATCGCGACTGCCAAGCCAGCGGACTATCAGTTCGTCCAGCTGGCGCAACGCCGTTGAAGGTAAGCGGCAGTTTGGGCTGCTCACTACGCAGCCGCGCAGTGCCTGTTCGATGCAGGTTCTCACCGCATCAGTCAACTTGAACTGGGTGAGTCGTTCGCCTAGCAGGCTAGTCAGCATCAACCAGGTGGCGGGGCAGTTGGCGGCTTCCAACAAGTGGTTGGTGATGGCCACCGACCATGGATTGAGTGGATTGTCGGATTTGCTTGGCTTGGCATGCCGGGAGAAAGCTTTAGCAACTCCCCCGCAGGCGATGATCTGATCGTGGTCGCGAGCAAAGCCGAGCGCCCGAAAAGCACTCTTGCATAATCCGTCGACTAGAAAAGCCTGATCGACATCGCGCAAGCGGGCCGTCTGGGGAAACTTTTCCGTGCCGAGATGGTTGGTCAGCGCTTCCCACAAGTTAGCGAGATTGCGGGCTGCATTCTGTTCAACCGGTAGCCGCAGGTATATTTCATCGCCGTGCTGCTCCTGTTGAATGTCGTCCAGGCTACAACATAGAAAATAAAAGCCGAGCCAGGCGTTGCGCAACGCGCGCTCCAATACAGCTGCTTCCACTTCGACAGCGGAGTCCAATAATTGACCGAGCCCCTCGGCATGGCCATGGTTGACGTCTATCTGGATATGTTGTTTCCAGGTGTTGAATAAACCTTTGATGTCGTATTGATCCTCTACGACTTGATAGAAATCGTTGCTGGCGCTGGCGAAAGCGATGCTCGACTCTTGAAAATAGGCGATCAATAAATGTCCTAATGGATCGGTTTCTGCGACTTGCAGGCAGTGCTCTTCAAATGCCAGCGAACCAGGCAGAGGCACATAGGATTTCACATCGGCCAGACTGACGCCTTGCAGCAAGGGCGTATCCAGAGAGTAGAACGCATCACAGTGCCAATATTCTTCCAGTGCATCCTGTTGAAAGAATTGAGTCGAGGCTGTTTCTTTTCCCAAGGCCGCCATTCGGGCCGCTACAATGCCAGCGGCGCGAGAGATGTGATAGTTATGTATCAACCAGGCCAACAATACATTGCGGTTGGACTTTCCGGTTCTTATTTGTTCCCAGGCAAGATGGGCATAATAGGTTGCGTACCATTCGGAACGGAGCGGATCAAACAGCGCTTTTATTTCTTTAAGAGAATAGTGAGTTTTTTCAATCGATGTGAAACAGCCCTGTGCGCTGAGCAGATTTACCAGTGGATGGGCCATCGGATTCTCCAGTGCCTGGGCACGGGATATACGTCGATCAAGCAGGTCTTTTATCACGGGTTGAGCGTTTACCCAACTGACAGGAAGTTTCACTTCCCACAGCGCGTATGCAATTGTTGTCTTGTCGTTCGAGAACACCACAGAGACGTTATCTTTTAAGCGTTCGCTGACAAGACGGGTGGCTTCCTTGCTTTGCATGATCTTTAACCCATTGGCTTCTTGTTCGTTGCACGTCCTTGCACAAGTGACTAGCACTTGTGCAAGGGCACTTGGGTTAGCGCACGATGACTGATGCGGCCTTGGTTATGACTCGAACTTCGGTTCCTTTCGGTAGTTCGAGGATATCCAGTAGCTGATGGATTTTTTCCGGTTTGTCGTGCAGGGATGTCAGATTGCCTTTCAGGACTACGGGATTATCCGATTGTTTCGAGAAGATCTGGAGTTCTGTCTCCGTACTTTCCGCATTGTATTTTCCAGACATGACTTTATTCCTTCTAGCAGGTCATTGGAAATAATATGCGCACAGGGATGGCTCTGCTCCTTGAGCGCCTTGGCATCAATCATGAACGCGTGCCTGAAAGGAACGTATCCATACGATGTAATAAAAAACGATAGTTCCGCTTCATGGATCATGAACACCTCTCGGACCAACGGCGGGGTGTTTGATTTTGCGAGGGCTTCGGTTGGGCGCGACCCCGGCGAGAGCAGGGCTGGCACTACGACGGGCGCTCACACCCGTGACAGCTTTCAATGCTTTCCAAGGTAGATCTATGGCTAGTGAAGACGAAATGCGGGTTGCCCATGGCCAATCACCTGGGTGGATCGAAGCAAAAGCTGCTCCAGCTCATGGCGCTAAGTTGCCCGATTCGCTTGAATAACGCCCCGCGTCGCCTTGCCAAACAAGATCGCTGCCAAAGAATGAAACGGAATATTTCGAAAGGACCCGGCATGTCGTTATCCCGCTGTCTATCTGGCCTGTCCAACTTGTTGCACTACCGCCGAGAATGGTTGCGCGCCGACCTGCGGGCCGGGTTGTCCGTGGCGGCTATCCAGATCCCCATCGCCATCGCCTATGCGCAGATTGTCGGCCTGCCGCCGCAGTACGGGCTTTACGCCTGTGTGCTGCCGATGATCGTCTATGCCTTGATCGGCAGCTCGCGGCAACTGATGGTCGGCCCCGATGCCGCCACTTGCGCCATGCTCGGCGGGGCCGTGGCGCCTTTGGCCATGGGCGACCTGCAGCGTACCGTCGAGTTGTCGATGATTGTCACCGTGCTGGTGGGCCTGATGCTGATTGCCGCCGGGATCGCCCGTGCGGGTTTTATCGCCAGCTTCTTCTCGCGGCCGATCCTCATCGGCTACCTCAACGGGATCGGTTTGAGCCTGATCGCCGGGCAAATGGGCAAGGTGGTGGGCTTCAAGATCGAAGGCGACGGCTTCATTCTGGGGCTGGCGGACTTTCTCCAGCGTCTGGGGGAGATCCATGGCCTGACCCTGGTCGTTGGCCTGGCCAGCCTGGGCCTTTTGATCTGGCTGCCGCGACGCTACCCGCGCCTGCCAGCAGCGCTGCTGACGGTGGCGCTGTTCACCTTGCTGGCCGGGCTATTGGGTTTCGACCGCCTCGGAGTGGCGATCCTCGGTCATGTGCCGGCCGGGATGCCGGAGTTGTCCTGGCCCAAGACCACCCTGGAGGAAAGCAAGAGCCTGCTGCGCGACGCGCTGGGCATCGCTACCGTGAGCTTCTGCAGCGCCATGCTCACTGCCCGCAGCTTCGCGGCGCGCCATGGCTACGCCATCAACGCCAACCATGAATTCATCGCCCTGGGCCTGAGCAACCTGGCCGCCGGTGCCTCCCAGGGCTTTGCCATCAGCGGTGCGGATTCGCGTACCGCGGTCAACGACATGGCCGGAGGCAAGAGCCAACTGGTGGGCATCATCGCCGCCCTGGCGATTGCGCTGATTCTGCTGTTTTTCACCGCGCCCATGGCGTGGATTCCGCAGCCGGCCCTGGGCGCGGTGCTGTTGATGGCGGGCTGGGGCTTGCTCGACGTCAAGTCCCTGAAGCAAATCTACCGACTCAGCCGCTTCGAGTTCTGCCTGTGCCTGCTGACCACCATCAGTGTGCTGGGGCTGGGCGTGCTGCCGGGCATCATGTTCGCCGTGACCCTGGCCATCCTGCGCCTGCTGTACAGCATCTACCAACCCACCGACGCGGTGCTGGGCTGGATGCCGGGCATCGAAGGCCAGGTGGATATCCGCCAGTACCCGCAAGCCCGCACGGTGCCCGGCCTGGTGGTGTATCGCTTCGACGACGCGATCCTGTTCTTCAACGCCGACTACTTCAAGATGCGCCTGCTGGAAACCGTGCAGCGCGAAAGCCAGCCCGAGGTGGTGCTGTTCAATGCCGAGGCGGTGACCGATATCGATGTCAGCGGCATCGCGGTGCTACGGGAAATCCGCGAAACCCTGGCCGCCCAGGGCATCTACTTCGCGATCGCCCGTGCCCGCGGTACTTTCCTGGCGATGCTGGAACGCTCGGGGATGACCCGGGAAATGGACGGCCAGTTGCTGTTCAGTTCGGTGCGTTCGGGGATCAGGGCCTACCGCATATGGCGCAACAGCATGCGCGGCAAGCAGTGATGCAGAGGAGGGTGACCGGCAGGGAGCGACCCTGCCGGCGCTGGAGCGACGTTCAGCCGAGCCGGCGAGGCCTCACTGGGTGATGGTCATGCTGCTGGTGGCCTGGACTGAGCCGTAGCGGATGCGCGGATAAGTCGGATCGGCGTAGCTGAAATCCATCACTGTGCCGACGGAGCCGAAGTACAGGGCCTGGCAATTGAAGTTCACCGCTACCTGGCCGCCGTAAGGGGTGACCCCGATGGCGACCTGGGTCGGCCCGGTCCATTCGATCTTGCACCCCAGCGTTCCGCCTGCTGCGCCGGCATTGTATCCGCGACAGTTCAAGGTGGCGTTGCCGTTGCTGGTATTGGGAAAGCCTGCCCATTTGGCGATGGCCAGGTTGGCCGAGCATGAAGTGTTGACGCTGCTGGCTCCCGGGGCAAGCTTGTAGACCCCGGACGGTGGCGCAAGCGTTGCCGTGACAGGCGTCAATGGCAGCGCGGCAAGGCTCGATGCCGCCTGGTTTTCCACCACGGTGGTGGGCGAGGGCGGGAGCTTGCACACCACCACGGCGCCGACGTCGTCGGATTTCTTCAACTCACCCAGCGCAGTGATATCGGCGCCGCCCTTCGACTCGCAGAAGAGTTTGCGTAACTGGGCTTTTTCTTCGCTGTCAGCCGTGGACGAGGCCTGGGCCAAAGGTGCAAGGGCGAGGCCAATGACTCCAGCCATCAGCACGCTTGAAAGTTTCATGATCGATTCCTTATCGGGTTATGACTGGCTGCACCCTATGAGCGCCAGGCGGTTTTTTTCATGACAAAAGCTCGGGTGTTGCGCGCAAACAGGGCCGCTGGAGTTTTGCCCTTTCGGGACTTGACCTGATGCCGCTATCTGCTGTTGAATGCGCGCCCTAAAGCCTCTGCAACCTTTTCTCCAAGTGGTGAAGCCAGTGCCCTACGCCAGCCAACACGCCTGATACCGACGACGGTCCATCCTGCCTGATGGCTGCCCGTGCTTGCGCGCGGCGGCGCTTCACTGCCATGCCTGCCTGATCCTGTCGTTGGTTTTTCTCTGTTTTCGAGGACAAACCCATGCACACGGATATTCGTGCCACCGCGCACAACCTGGAACTGCTCAAATACCCCCGTACGCCCCACCTGCAAGGCTCGCGCCTGCAAGATGGCGACACTGACACTGGCCAGGTGCGCTATGGCGCCCTGGCCGGACAGTGGCTGGTGGTGGAAGAAAAACTCGATGGTGCCAACGCGGGCATCAGCTTTGGCGCAGGCGGCGAGTTGCGCCTGCAATCTCGCGGTCACTACCTCACCGGCGGTGGGCGCGAGCGCCAGTTCAATCTGTTCAAGCAGTGGGCCGTGGCTCACGAGCACTGGTTGCTGGAGCGCCTGGAAGATCGCTTCGTGCTGTATGGCGAGTGGCTGCACAAGAAGCACTCGGTGTTCTACGACCGCTTGCCACATTACTTCTGCGAGTTCGATGTATGGGACCGCGCCACAGGGCTGTTCCTCTCCACCGCGGCGCGCCGGTGTCTGCTCGAGGGTGGGCCGGTGCTGTCGGTGCCTGTGCTGTACGAAGGCCCGGCGCCGCGCCGGCATGCCGAGCTGCTAGCGCTGGTGGGCGATTCGCTGGCCAAGACCGCGCACTGGCGCCAGGTATTCGAGCAGGTGGTGCGCCGCGAAGGCCTCGACCTGGCCCGTGCCTGGCGCCAGTGCGACCGCTCCAGTCGCATGGAGGGCCTGTACCTGAAGCTCGAGGACGAGCAGCAGACCCTTGGCCGGCTCAAGTGGGTACGCCAGGACTTCGTCCAGGCCATTCTCGATGCCGACCAGCACCATGCCAACCAACCCTTTATCCCCAATCAACTGGCCGACGGCGTCGATCTCTATGCACCGCGCCTGTCCATGAACTGGCAGGGCCCACGCCACGGCTACTGAAGGAGCATCCCGAAATGGATATTCGACAACTGCAACAACTGGTCCCCGAACCGGGGCGCGATATGGACGTCGCCGCCTGCCTGGCGGCCATCCCGGCCCTGGCGCGCCTGGCCGACACACCGCAGGACCCGATCTACCACGCCGAGGGCGATGTGTGGATTCATACCCGTCTGGTAGTCGAAGCCTTGCTGGCCCAACCCGCCTACCAGCAGGCCAGCGCCGAGCAGCGCTTTGTGCTGTTCTTCGCCGCCCTGTTGCACGACATCGCCAAGCCTGACACCACGGTGATCGACCCGGATACCGGGCGTATCGGCCAGCCCGGTCATTCACGCCGGGGCGCGGTGGATGCGCGGCTGCTGTTGTGGCGCGCCGGTGTGCCGTTCGAGTTGCGCGAGCAGATCTGCCGCATCATCGCCGTGCACCAGGTGCCGTTCTTCGCCCTGCAGGGTGATCGCAGCGGCCGCAGCGCTGAGTTCCTGTTGCACAAACTGTCCTGGGAACTGCCGTTGTGGATGCTCTGTGCCGTGGCCGAGGCCGATATGCAGGGCCGCGATTACGCCGGCAAGGCCGATGTGCTGAGTGCCATCGAACTGTGGCGCGAACTGGCGGAGGAGGAGGGCTGCTTGCACGGGCCGCGGGCCTTTGCCGACGACTACACACGCATTCAGTACCTGCGTGGCGCCCGGGTACATCCCGACTACCCGTTGCATGCGCCGCAGGGTTCGTCAGTGGTGATGCTCTCGGGCCTGCCGGCCAGCGGCAAGGACACCTGGACCGCACAGCACTACCCGGATCTGCCGGTGGTGTCATTCGACGACGCGCGCCAGGCCCTGGGCCTGCGCCATGGACAGAACGAGGGCGCCGCTGCGCACTACGCCATCGACCGGGCCAAAGCCCTGTTGCGCGAGCACAAACCCTTTGTGTGGAACTCGACGCACCTGTCGACGCAGATGCGCAACCGCACCCTGGACTTGCTCTACGGCTACGGCGCCGAGGTGGAAATTCTTTACCTGGAGCGGCCCGAGGACGAAATCATGCGGCGCAACCAGAAGCGCGACACCTCACTGCGCAACGATGATATCCGCCGCATGTTGTTCAAGTGGGAAGTGCCACTGCCGACCGAGGCGCATCGGGTGGTTTATCAGGCGGTGACGGGGTGAGTGGCACTTACGTTCCTGATATAAGTCCGCACTTCATTAAAAGCTTTCAAAGTTTTATAGCAGAGCAAAAGAAAATAAATTAATGACTTAACAAGTACGGATGGAGCCCCTCCTAAAAATGAAGCTTACAGATATCTACAGTAAAATAATCAGCGAAGAACCGTACAATGACATGGATGTATTCTTCGAAAACTATGAAAGCTTTGAAGAAATTCCGCTTGTGTCAAGATACAGCCGCTTAAAGCTCTTGAAGGATGAGCTGAGCGGCAGCGGGGCTTCTAACTTTCTGACAGGGCTCGCTGTATTTCTTTTGAATACTTTAAGATTGTTAGAAACATCAAGAAGTGAAAGTGTGTTTTTTGCCGTGACTTTTACAGACTTTGCGGGATTGGAGGAACAAGGCACCCTCATACCTAATATATTTATTTATCCAAAACCGGCCTCGGTCGGTTTTTTGGAAAAATTACAAGAAAATGATGGAGGTCTTGAGTCACGGGAGATGCAGGAAGTAAAAAGGCATTTTTCCAACTGCGGGGTAGAAACTGCTTTTGATTTTTATGAAAGCAGATTTCATGACGCCGTTTGCGATGAGGAAATTGTAAGGGTCTTTGCTGTTGCCAGGACTTGTTGAGTGCAAAGAGCTCGTTTGTTCGATGAAGATGAGAAAATTCTTTGGCGCCTAGTCAAGGTTCAGTCCGTGGCACTGTAGGTGCTGCTCAAGTCAGCACTTGATGGTAGAGGCTTTAAGTGTCTTGCAGATGGCAGTGTGGATGACGAGGTTGGCCTGAATGAAGCCTACCGCGTCTAGACGGATCATTCGTCATGGAGCAGTGGAGTCACCCAGTTGTTGGCGCTGATATGACCTTGACCCAGGCGGCTGATTTTGAATGACCCATCAGCCTCAGCGCCTTGAATGTGACGGGCACCGCTTTATCGGAATCGTATAAGCTGTTGATTTCATTGAGAAAAATTAACAGTGCTAGCCCTGGATTGGAAAACAGATTTCTGTTTTCCGGTAAAAAGCTGCAATTCCAGCCATTTTCCACTCAACGACTGCACTGAACGGGGGCTTAGTCGACCAGTTGTACGACAACCTCTAGCCCCATCCTGAACTCAGCCACAGGCCAAGCGCGAATGTCTTTAAGGGGCTTTGTCGCGGCCTCGCCGCGAGCTCAGCTGTCAACGGCGGTTAGTCATCGCCGGGAAACAGACTGGCAGTCCGCAATCATTTTTCAGAAAGTGAATTCAACGCGTTCGCTCTCCTAAGCGTTTAAATGGCTCGTCTGAATCTTACCCAACGAGCCCAAGGAAGCCGATGGTTGCATGCCAAGAATGCGTCCAGGCGAAAGTACATTCAGTTCTGGAACGAGGTTCACGCCATACCATCAGGGATGCAGATGCTATCCTGCACTCATAAGAGACGCGATTTAATAGACGAAAAATTTCATATTCTTTCGGGTGTTATAACCATGTCTGGGGGTAATCGGATCGTCGCTTTATTTATATATTGCGATTTTCAATTTATAGGTAATTAAATTGCTCGCTCACAAGTGATTGTGCTGGCAGGAAAAATACATCGAAAAAAAATACTAAATAAATCCCAATATTTAAATTTCAATTTAAGCATTATTCGGACTGCCAGTTTGTTGACGGTAGTGAGTTAATAAAAGTTGTTGTGGCTATCGGCGTTGTAAGCTAGCGTCTGTCACTAGCAACTGACGTGTAGTCTTCTGATAGATTTCAGTAGTCGTCTGTCAAAACGTAAGTCCTGCGTGATGGGACTGCATGCCCATGAAGACCTGGCCGGCATACGGCTGCAAAAGGTTTAGATGTAGGCGAGCGCCGGCCACTTACCAGCGACGGCGATTACCTCAACCAAGATCATTCTGATGGCGGCGCAGAGTCATGGTTCCAAGAGGTCGCCTCACCATTTTAGTGAAATAAAGTGATGGTGTTAACCACGAGCATGTAAGAGTCAATGGGTCTCGGATGGTTGATTACTACTATGAGTTTGACATGACAGGTGATAACTAAGGTGAGTAAGGAAATTCGCACGGCCATAACTATTCATGCTTCTAAGCCGGTTCTAGTTAAGGTTCCACCCCTAAGGATGTGCAGATCCAGTCTCTGGAGCAAAAGCATATGCATGCCCGGGAGGCCCTGGAACACTACCGTGCTTCGATCAAGGAGCAGCGAGACCAAGATCTGAACCGCCACGAGTCCCAGCTCTATCAATTGCAGCAGGAGCTGACCGTCCTTCAGCAGACGCTCATGGTCAAGCAGGAGGAGATCACCCGATTGATCCGGGATAACGAGCGCTTCATTGCCGAAAATCGCCAGCATGCCAGGGAAGCCTCGCAACATCGTGAGGCTGTCGAAACCCTGCGGGGTGAGCTGAGCATTGCCAATGCTACTACTGCGCGTGCGGAAGGTGCGAAGGAACTGCTCGCTCAACAGTTGGAAGCAAAGGCTAAAGAGGCTGGTGAGTCTCAGTCGCAATTCGCAGCCGCGAAGCTAAGGGAGGTGGATCTGGCACACAAACTCACCACCGCAGAGGCTGAGCTCATGGCTTTGCGCGTATCGAGTGAGGCGGATGGCTCGCAGGCGTAGTCCAGAGAACCTTGAACCCATTAGCACATCGCTGAGTACATTTGTACTCCTGCCAGAATTCGCAGCTCGCGATCCGAGCCAGGTAGTCCCCATGCGAACCAGCGCCTGCCATACCCTCTAACTTCAGGCTTACCAGTATCTGTATAGCCGAAGCCAGCTCGCTCAAAGCCCATGCAGCCACCTACACATAAGCGGCCGAAATCATGGGCGTGGAGAAGAGCGAAGTCCTATTCGTTGCCAACCTGCGACTCCAGTGTAAGGAGTCGAGCTGTGGTGACCGCGGCTTGGAGATCAAGATGGCTTGAGGCGAACGACTTCATAAGAAGCGGGCGGGGAAGGGCCCAATCCCATTTCTCTCGGATCATGTTTTCGACATTTTCCAAGATCGGCTCTACGCTCGAGATGTCCATTTGACCGACCACGCGCAACGCTCGCAATGTGTCCTGCCCGCCGAATGCAACTTCCAGGAATAGCCCGGTGTTTTCACACTGAATGCCCACATGCCTGAGCAACAAGGCCAGCGCATCGTTGGTGTAATCCCCTCGCCAGGTAGCCACATGGCTTACGCTGGCAGAGCCAATTATCGCCGCGTCACCCAACCCGAGAGCGCGGAAGTTACTCCGAGCCTCCTCTAGGAGCGCTTGAGCATGTTTGTCCAGGAAGGGACAGGATGTGGTTTCCATCAACACGTTTCGCATTTCAAGCCTGACACGATCATCCACCTGGGCACCAAGCCCATCAAACTGAGGAGGCTCGCCGCCCCGAGCCGGTGTGACCACTATCACCTTCGCTTCAAGGTCGACATCCTGAACCTGCCAACGCCTTCCGCCGAAGATGATGCGCTGTCCCTTGGTCAGGGGTTTGCTGACGGGCAGGGAGCCAAGTGACTTGCCATCCCGGAGCAAACGAAACTCTTCATCGCTCGTGAAGGCAGTGTAGAACTCATAGTGGTTGATCAACCGCTCCCCGAGTTCGCCTGGTAGCAGAAGTCCTGAGCTGTCCTGGACGATTAATTCCTTCTCCCCCATACCCTTGAGCAAAGCCAGGAAATCAGGCTTGGTTACGCTCGCAAAACTGCCGCTTGCGATGAGATTCCCCCATAATTGCGCCGCCGAGGCACCGCCGAGCTGAGCAATCGAAGACAAACACTGCTGCACCAGTGTCGAGGCGTGTAGGCCTCCAGATCGAGGCGGCTCAAACCATCCACTTATCAGCAAGCGGATCATGGCGACCGTTTGGACAAGGCCCTCACGTAACTGATCGGAGAGATCCGACTTATCTGTTAAAGGGCGCTCCCGGCAGTACGCCCTGAGCATCGCAGGCTCACCGGGTCGACGACCAGAGCGGCCAAGCCGTTGCCTGAGACTCGCCACAGAGGGTGGGCAGCCGATCTGTGCGACCGTCCTGATGCTACCGATGTCTATACCCAGCTCTAGGGTGGTAGTGCATACGGCAGAAGCTGGAGGATCTCCCGCTTTCAACGCCCGCTCGGCATCCTGGCGTAGCTCCTTGGACAAGCTACCGTGATGCGGCCAGAACTCGTTCGGCACACCATCGTTTTCGCACAGTGAGCGCAGACGGTCGGCAAACCATTCAACCTCTTGGCGCCTGTTGGGGAAGATCAGGTTGTTATGCCCCCTCAGCACCTTGTACAGGTGACCTGCGATAGCCACTTTGGTACCTGAGGTGTCTTCCTTCTCTGCGCCTTCATCTGTTGACGCATTCCCTGGGTGTTCCACCACCAACTGCTGCATGGGCTGCTCAATGTAGCCACGCACCTGTACCTGGAGCTCTTGGCCAGAGGACTTTGACTCAATAACCGTGATGCCATCCGGGCACACTGGCCTCAGAAACTTGCGGGCCAGCGACATCTCCCCAAGCGTCGCCGAAAGCCCTACACGGGGCAGTGTTCTACCCACGACGATTTCAACCCGTTGCATTAGCGATTGCAGCTGCTTTCCACGCTCACTTCCGATGAAGGCATGAAGCTCATCGACGACGATGTAGCGAAGGTTCTGAAATGCCCCAGGTAAGCCTGAGCCTCTATTTACAAACAGGGCTTCTAGGGACTCCGGAGTGATCAGCAAGATGCCCTCAGGCGATTTCAAAAACCGTTGTTTCTTGCTTGCTGCCACATCGCCATGCCAAGCAACGACGGGCAGTTCGAGCCTCTCACATAACCGGCTAAGCCTGTCCCACTGGTCGTTGATCAGCGCCTTGAGCGGGCTGATATACAGCACCGCGCCGGCTGGCTCACTGTTGTTGAGCAGGTTGGTCAGGATCGGCAGGAATGCGGCCTCTGTTTTACCTGCGGCAGTGGACGCTGCAATGATCACATCGCGATCGGCGCCCACCAATGCCGGTACCGCCCACTCCTGCGCATCACGCAGGGACGTCCACCCCTGTGACCAGATCCATTGCCGAACCTCCGGGTGTAAACGCTCGAACGAAGAAGAGTCAGAGCTTGAAGCTGGCGAGCTCATCGTCGGCCTCAACTTCTAGATCTTGCTGCCCGGCCTCATCCTTGGTCAGCTCCACAGCGCCCAATAAGGTTCGCCAATCCGCGGTAGGGTTTTGCTCGATCACCGCGAGCAAGTTGATGAAAGCCGTAATGGTCGTGCGCGGCGTCCGGAAATATGCCTCGCCCAAGCGCTGATTACAGTGCGCCATGAAAGCGGGGATGGCTTCATCCGGCAGCAAAAACTTCTCAGGCTCACCGTAGGCGTATACGTTGCGCAGCTTCTGCAAAAGTACGTAGAAGTCTTCAGGTGTCAGGCTGCTGAGTCGAATGACAGGCCCAGAAAGGTCGACCAGGCCAGACTTAGCAAAGCTGTTTTCAGCGAGGCGGGATTGCAGGGCAGGGTAGCTGTAGAGCCCCCGACGAGTGTCCATCAGAAACTCTGGTGTGCCGCCCAATACAAAACCCAGGCCTTCAGCGGAACCCTGCAACGAATCGTTGAGGATGCGCAGAATCTGTTCGTAATTGGCGTTACGGGCCTGGGTGTTTGCCAGTTTGTACAGGTTGACCAGTTCATCCAGGCAGACCATCAAGCCGCCGAAACCAGCCAGGCGTACGAATCGTGACAGCAATTTCAGCTGGTCGTAGACAGAAGCATCATCGACGATCGTCCGCACGCCCAGCGCAGCGCGGGCGTCAGTCTTGGTGGAGAATTCCCCGCGTAGCCAACGAATGGCGTCAGCCTTGAGCTGCTCGTTACCTTCCTCGAAGCCGCGGCAGTAGGCGGCAATGACGTCGGCAAAATCATACCCATTGACCATCTCGGTGAGCTCTGCCAGGTACTCACGAATGACCGCCTCACTCTCGACACCTTTGGTCTTGGCTTCCGTTTTAGCCTGGGAGATGAACTTCTCAACGATACCCTGCAGAGCGCCGCCTTCTGGCTTGGTGCGGGTGGCCATGTTTTTGGCCAGCTCCGAGTAAAGTGAGCGCGCTTGGCCACCTGAAGCGTGAAGCCGGCGGTCTGGATTCAAATCGGCGTGCATGGTGACAAGCTTGCGCTCCATGGCGATGCCGCGTACCAGGTTTAGGAAGAAGGTTTTGCCCGCGCCGTACTCGCCAACGACGACGCGAAAAGCCGAGCCGCCATCCGCGAGACGATCCACATCTTTGAGCAGCGAATCGAGTTCACCCGCTCGACCTACCTGGATGAGATGCTGCCCAACACGGGGCACTACGCCCGCACGCAGCGATTGAATGACCGCGTCGCGATCCTTGGCTCGTATCTTACTCATAGGGCTAGCTCATCCAGAATGTCGGGGTTGATTTCGATGGGATCATCACCTTCGGTCACGGGCATGTCGAACAGCTCAAACGCTGTGTCGTTGATCCGCTCCAAGGCGCCATCCAGCATCAGTTCCATATCACTGGCTGCGTCTTCCAGCTCGGCACGACTCCACTCAGGCCGTGACACCAGAAGCCGAAGGAACGCTGAATGCTCGACGTCCAAGCCATGTACGGTAGCAAGCAGTTCGGCGGTACTTTCTTCCTGCCGTTGGGGCGCCTCGGGCTCCAGGGCGCTAGTCGTCTCAGTCAGCGATTCTTCATTGAACACGCTGGCCAGGAGCGCCGACACTTCTGCCGTTTCTTGTTGCAAGCGAGCGACCTTGTCCATGTCCAGTGCAAAGCCAGAGCCAGTGCTTTCTGATGTCTGTGTCACAGTGGCCAGCGCGGCATTCGCAGTCAGTGCCTCCACTCTATGGGAGGGACGAACAGCTGCACTGTGGAGGTCGCTGTAGACGAACTGCGGATCGAGGGCGAGCGACTTGTATACGCGCTCAAGGAGCTTAACTTCCTGTGGCGTCACCTCGCCATCCGCTTGTGCCAGGTGGGCCAGGAAGCTGGCAATTTTCCGCTTGGCCTCGATCGTCAGCGGCTCAAGCTTCTTCTTGAGGCTTGCCAGTGTCGGCGGTTGCTTCAGCTGAATCTGGAGGCGCGCCTTCAAGCGTTTTCGATGCGCGACGCAGAGGTGATCCCATGAATCAATGTGGCCGGACAGCAAACTCACCTCTTCTAGCGAGGTGTCACCGTCTGCCGCAGCCACTGCACTGGCCAGGTCTAAAGTCACTGCTGCAGCGCTGTAAGCATCGGTCGACCGAAGAGTGCCTTCATCAGAGTCCGCTGCGAACAGTGCGATGGTGTCTTCTGCCTTGGGCGTACGGCTGCCAGAAAGCACATCGGGCTCTAATCCGATCCGCTTACTTTCCAAGGCCCGGGCGAGTGCCACGACTTTGTCGCGGGAAAGCGCGCCGGCGGATTTGAAACGGCCTGCCAGCTCAGCGAAACTCATGCAGATAGTTTCGCCGCCGACGCGTTGTGCCAACTGTTCGAGTTCGGCTTTTGCTTCAGCAGGCCAGAGTTCTGTTGGCAACTGCAGGATGGCTTCCAGGCTATCTCCAGCGTCTGGGTTGCGCCCCAGATATCGACTGTAAGCGTCTAGAACGGTGGTGCATTCTTCCACTATAACCTGCAGCTTGTTACGCGTTCCTGAGGTTGCCGCGACATCGGGGAGGTCGCCCACGGCTGCTGCCGGGATGTTCAATCCGGAGGAAGCGGGGCGATAGGCAATCTTCAGCTTGGTCTTGTTCTGAGGCAGCACAATGCCGTTGGGATAACGTTTTGCGAATTCGTTTTTGAAGAGCGCTGCGAATTGCTCAGGACAACGGGTCACGGGTGTTCGCCTGGAAATGTTTGGCTCAGCGAGCGCCCAGGCTAATGCCCAGTGCGGGGGGAGTGGAAACTTGTCCACGGCCATCTGGCCCAGCGCGACGCGCAGCGACATGGGCAGCTCGTACCCATCTGCGGAACTAGCGGTGGGTTCACCCATATAGCTTTGAGGTTGAACAGAACCCGCGTCGATATGGGCGAGAAAGCGGGTAGCGTAGCCGCGGAAAGAATGGTTGTCCCCGTAGAGACCAAGCAAGCGTTCCACCTCGGCCTTGATGGCAGAAATCTCTGCCTTGGCCTGAGGGTCGCTCGGTGCATCAATCAGCGCGCGGCGTTCAAGCCCGTAAAAAAACAGGAACACGTATCCCGCATCCGCAGGCTGGCGGCGACCTCCTGCCAACCATTGCAGATACGCTCGCCGCGCCGCAGGCGTGATGCTTAGGTAACTTGGCCAATAGGGCATCTGCCGCTCGGTAAGGCTCATGGGAGAGCGTGCGACTCGAAGCGTGGCATCAATCAGAGACGGTTCAGTTTGACCGAACTGGGTTGCCCGATCGGTGATGTAGAGCATTCCACCCGGGATAGCTAATCCGGCCACGGTGATGGACTCACCTTCTGCAAGCCAGCGAACCCCCATGGGCTTTGCACTTTGTTTTGGGATGGCGTAGCTCTGACTATCGCTGGACGAACCGACTTGGACAGTATGGAAGTCTCGCTCGAGGGCACTGGTGTTGAAGTGGACGGTGAGACTGGGGGGGGGGCGCCTGTCGAGATTCAGCGGCAATCTCAGCAACAATGTCATCTTCAGGCGCGTAAGGCTTTGCCTGGGTGACGCGTCTGACGGCCCATACCAACACAATTACGCCCAGGATAACTCCAAGGGCGATCCAGGCTTGCTTTGGAACCTGCGCCAAAAGGGCAACAACGAATAACAGGGCGTACAGAGCGATCGGCCCGCCGCCGCTCCCTTTGCGCTTCCGTGGCATATGAGTGTTCCGTACAGTTTATAATAGCCAAATGACATTCTTACGGATTTTCCATGGTCGGCCAAGTCGTCAGAGCGAAGGATGTCAACTTAGCGACGAATGAACATGGGTGTGGGACATTCAGGAAAACCGAGTCACCGCCGATGAGCGTTTTTCACGATCATTTGGGCTGCCAGCGGAGAGGTGCTTGGCAGGTATCCTGATTGAGGAATCAGTCTAGTCAATTCATCCTGGTGATCGTGATCGCGTCTCCGCCGACATCCAGGAGGCGATGAAGCGCGGCGGTGTTTACCGGTGCGATCGGGTGCGCCAGCACGATGGCAGCTTCAGGTGGATTGAGGCCAATGGACGAGCTGAGCTCAACGAAGAGGGGCGGGCTGTTCGCTTCCCTGGGATTCTCATGGACACATAATTGATCCCCACAAGCCTAGCGGGAGCGGCTGCGTGAGAGGCGCACCGGACAGCCCATAGTCAATAAATGCAAGTCGAGTCGGGTGGCTCGCGATATCGAATTGCCATGCCCTTTAAAATTGTGGTAACAAGGACATGTTTTTTCGCGTGACTGATTAATACGGTTTGAATTAGAAAGTCGAGTCTGATATCACACGGATGGTTTTTAAATATTAAGGCACCAAATGAAAATACTCAAAGTTGAAATACTCTCGGAAGGCGATTCTGTTGATCGCGTTGAGGGCAACATCGTACACGTGCGAAAAGCCGATGGTTCATATTTTGTCTACACACTACACACCGAAGATCCTAGCTTTCTGGATTTTGATGTGTTGGCAATAAAAAAAGGTAGTGGCTTTATTTCAATGAATGCTAGCGCTGACTTGTCGGACTTGGATGATATTAGCGGGGTCTCCCATGAATAAATCTACTGATGTTGAAGAGCTATCAAAGCGGCCTGCCGCTCCAGGTGAGCAAGTTGCCGTATCGTTAGTGTATCGTGATGTGCCTAAGGAAAAGCGTAAGCAACTAGAGACAATTGCTAAGGAATTCGCCAAAAAACATCGCAAGCTCGTTAACTACATAGAGAAGTAATGTGGGCGACAAGAAAGATGTTCTAGTCAAGATAAGCTATGTAGATAGTGCTGAGTTGTTGTCGGAATTTTTGACTGAGGTGAGCAAAATTGGACTTGAGCCAAGCGAAGTTCGACACAAGGCCCTTCCTAAGAGGCCAGGCGCTGCACCCGGCAATAATACGAAGGATGTGATGATCACCGTGTCTGGCGACCCAGACACCACGGATGAAATTATCGCGGAATTCCTGGTTCGAGTTGAAAATGAGATAGGGTTATTGCCTGCGTCGAAAAATGAAAAGCTTCTAGGGGTGGCAGTTGACCGCGAAAAGAAATAGCGAGCATAGAAGGGCTATCGCGATTGCTAAAACCCGCGAAGAACATATGTGTGAGGTGTGCGCTAAAGACACCAATCTACATGGGCACCATATCGTAGACCTGGCATTTGGCGGTGTAGGGGAGCCGGAAAATATTCTGGTTGTTTGCAAGGCGTGTCACGATAAAATTCATAACGGTGAAATTGTAATAAATAATTTTGACTACCGAGCCAGATGATGCTTGATGACTTAGAGAAATCTTGGAAGGCAGCGTCTTGAGTGAAGGATTTGGCGTGGGTGAGTTGCTAACAGCCGTATGGTTAACCATACGACTTCAGCGCTAGCTTTCTGAAGAATAGTATAGCCATGGTGGTGTCAGGTGAGAACTGAGTTTTTAATTTTGATTCCAGGTGAGGAGAGTTTTTGCGGGACTGCGAAAGCTTTCATTGAGTTTTTAAAAATCGATTCTTTGCTGATTTTTGTTGGCAATAGCGTTAGCTTCCGCAAAAGCGCGAAATCCAAAGCAATTGTATCCGCCAAATACAAAGTCGATAGCGATAAAGTCAAGGCGAGCGATGAGCGTTACTTCTATGTTGCACTTGAGTGCAGCAATAATGAGCTCGCAGAAGAATTTGCCAGCATGTGCGATCATATCAAAAGCATCGCTGAACGGATTCGGCCTGGTGAAACGGCGGTAAATACCTTGCTTGATGGTGCGGGGAAAGTGTTCGCCGAAAAAGCTTACCCAGTTGTCTATGAGGTTGAGAATCTCATGCGCCGGCTGATAGCAAAATTCCTGCTAGTTACAGTTGGCGTAAAATGGGCTGAAGATGCGATGCTGCCCTCGCTGCGGCAGAAGATAGAGAGCTTCGAAGATGAACCTCGCCATGTAAATGATCTCTATAAGCTAGACTTCATACATCTGAGCGATATGTTGTTCGAAAAGAAACGTGACATTGGTCTTGAAGAGCTTGATCGGATACTTCATGTAACTCAGTTCAGTGAAAGTGATCAAGTTAAAATTCTTCGTGTTCTTCCGAAATCTAATTGGGATAAATATTTTTCCGAGCTGGTTGATTTTTCAGCAGAAAAACTTCGAGATAAGTGGAGGTTGCTCTACAAGCTCCGAAATAAGGTTGCTCACAACAGAGCGGTTACTCGCGCGGATTACGGAATGATTACAGGATTGGCCGGTGAGATCAAGCGAGTGATATCTGCGGCCACTGAGAAGCTTGGTGAAATTAGTATTGATGATGAAGACCGCGAGCGGATCATGCAGACTTATTCCCCTTCATCGGGCATGGAGTTCTATCAGGTAGCACTAAAGGCTATATCCGATTTCTATACTATTGATGGGGGATCGGTACATGTTCAAAGTGACAGGGCTCCCTTTGATCTTATGGTGACGAAAGGCAGCGATATACGGGCTGTTGAGGTCAAAGCATATCGGCAGTTCATGATGGGGCACCTGAGGCATACAGTGCAGAATCATCAAGAGAGGCGGGTCGAATATCAGCAGGGCCAGCCATATAGTCGGGCTGTCTATTTCTGCGTCTATCAGGATTTGGGGCGGTTGCTTGAACGCGATCACCTCAAAGAAAGATTAAATGACTTGCTAGAGTCGGTTCGAGATGTGGAGATAAAAGTGGCTACATTCGATGAGTATCACAACCTTGCTGTAGTGTGGGAAGGACTTTCACCTGAATCGATGTGAGGTCAGCGTGGCGGGGCAGAAAGATTTCTGTCGGCCGTGATGATGCGTAGCTGTATCAAAAGGTTGGCCGCTCTCCACGCTAAGCGTCAATGTGAACAGTGTCAGAGGACTCACCCCTATCGCCTCACTGATGGCTATCAGCTTGTCGTCAGCACAGTGGCGAATCCTGTTTCGAGCGACACTGATGCTCCTGGCCAAGGAGAAGTGGAAGGGCCCACGCACATCTGTTGCAGCGGAAGACCCGACGTAGAGCATCAGAGATTGCCATAGGCACTCAACTCGCCGACTAACCTGAGGGATCATACTGGGTACAGCAGATGCTCATTCCTGACATCCCGATACCCCCCCTTGCTGGAGATGCGCTCGTGTCCAGCGGCCAACAAAGTCAGTTTTTTCCACTGATTAAACCCATACTTTTAGTGGTTTTATCTGTATTTGAACTCTTTTCCCGCATGCATCCTTGAAATTTTTTTCGCGAGACGGAGTTCTATATTTGAGGGCAAGAAAAAAGCGAGTGGTGTGCAGGCGCAGATGATCTGCATGGTTCACACACGGTTTTGCCGATTCGCTTTCGCTTTTGAGCGGTTTCAAGATCTGGTCTCTGTCGCCTAGCTTGCTCCTGCGTAGCCCCGCAAGGGCTAGGGGGGGGAATCGCCTTCTTCGCAGCCTTTGGCTGCGCTTACGCTTTGACTACAAACAAACACGTCAAATTTTCAAAAACAGCATCCGTTAGTTTCCCCAGGCGTTACTCGGCCATTAGGACTTAGGTAGCACGTAGTCAACGCTTCATCAGGATTTCATTAGAAGGAAGTGATGGGAGAAGGGCGCATCGCCACTTTTGCGGGGATGCTGCCATAGCGCTACTATCGCCAATCAGGCCCGCAGAGACGGGGCGCAAGGAGGCGATATCCATGGTCAGAATACGAAAGCTCGAGATCCGTAACTTCAGGGCCATTCAAGCCCTCGATTGGGCACCGTCCAACGGTGTCAACTGCCTGATTGGCCCAGGAGACAGCGGTAAATCGAGTATCCTGGATGCCATCGATTACTGTCTCAGCGCACGGCGCAGTGTGTCGTTCAGCGACACCGACTTTTACAACCTGAACGTCAATGTGCCTATCACGATCTCCGTCACGCTGGGATGCTTGCCTGATGAGATGATAAATCTGGAAGCCTACGGTGATTTTCTTCGAGGGATTAATCTCCAGACAGGAATGGTGGAAGACGAGCCAGGGACGGGGCTTGAAACTGTTCTGACCCTGAGGCTGCAGGTCAATAGCGATCTTGAACCGACGTGGATGCTTTATTCAGATCGCGCCGCTCAAGTGGGTACAGAGAGAAGTCTGGTGTGGAAGGATCGCGCTCGAATTGCGCCGGCGCGAATCGGCAGTTTCGCCAGCACGAACCTCTCCTGGAGCCGTAACTCGATCCTAAACCGCTTGACCGAAGAGCGGCCGGAGCTGAGTGGTGCCTTGGCGGGCGCGGCCAGGCAAGCCCGGGAGAACTTCGGTGCCCAGGCCTCCGCTCAACTTCGTCACCCTCTGGACATCGTGAATAGGACATCACGGTACCTTGGCGTTCCTGTGGGCGAGGGCGCACAAGCTCTGCTAGATGCCCATGCAGTTTCAATCGGCGATGGTGCCATTGCGCTGCATGATAGTGCAGGCATACCGCTTCGATCTCTTGGTACAGGTTCCTCACGCTTGCTGGTTGCGGGCCTCCAGCGCATGGCTGCCGACGCCGCAACCATTGCTCTAGTGGATGAGGTTGAGTACGGACTTGAGCCTCACCGACTGGTACGGTTCCTCGACTCCATGGGTGCCAAGGATCCAGAGCAACCACTGCAGGTTTTCATTACTACACATTCTCCTGTCGCCCTGCGCGAGCTCTCGGGTGATCAGCTATATGTTGTGCGCAAAGTGGCTGACCGCCACCTGATATTGGTTGCCGGCACCGGCAACGACGTACAGAGCACCCTGCGCGCTGACCCTGAGGCCTTTCTGGCGAAGCAAGTCATCGTGTGTGAGGGGGCCAGCGAAGTCGGTCTGGTTAGAGGGCTCGACCAGTTCTGGAGCTCCGCCAACAATGATTCGTTTCTAGCCAAGGGTTGTGCCTATGTAAACGCCGGGGGCGGTACTACGGATAATATCTACAACCGTGGTTCCGCATTACTAGGTCTCGGTTACCGAGTGCTCCTGCTTGTCGACGCGGACAAACGGCCATCCAGGAGCATCGTGCCGCAGGGAATCCCTATCCTGCTGAGACCCGAGTCCTGCTTGGCGTCGCGTCACGGATCCGCTCAAAGGGCTGGTACAAATCAGTAACGACCTACCAGGCCATTGCCAAGGACATCATCGGCCCGAATCTGCTCACGGCCGCAGGAGGCTTCCAACAAATCATCAGCGGTATCAAGGAGTGGGTGCATGCCGGCTGAAATAGATCTTTTTTCCTTCCCGCGAGGTTCCGTGACGGCACCTGCAGGCTGTGGGAAAACCCAGCTGATCGCTGACACCCTGACCACTCACATCGATGCCAAGCCGATACTGATTCTGACTCACACGAACGCAGGGGTAGCGGCGCTTCGTGCCCGACTTCAGAGGGCGCACATCCTAACCTCGAAGTACCAAGTTGCCACGCTGGACGGCTTCGCGATGAGATTGATCAGTAAATTCCCGGCGCGCAGCGGGCACGACCCTGCAATTCTCTTGCTGGAAAACCGCGCGCATGACTACCCAGCCATTCGCAATGCCGCAGGGCTGCTATTGCAGAGCGGTCACATTAGCGCCGTGATTCGGGCGAGCTACTCACACCTGCTGGTTGATGAATATCAAGACTGCAATCAGTCCCAGCACGTGATCGTCGCCTGGCTTGCCCAGAATGTTCCGACCTATGTCCTTGGCGATCCCATGCAGGCGATTTTCGGTTTCCGCGGAAATCCATTGGTGAACTGGCAGGCTGATGTCATCCCGCATTTTCCTGCGGTCGGAGCCCTGGACACCCCCTGGCGTTGGCGCCGCGCCAATACCGAGCATTTGGGACGATGGCTACTCGAGCTCCGCAGGCCTTTGGCAGCAGGAGAGGGGATCGACCTCCGCACTACTCCACAGGAAGTCGAGTGGATTGCGATCCGACCTGAAAGTGCAGACGCTCAGCGGCGCAATGCAGCCTTGATTCGGATCAGGGATGGCGAGTCAGCCCTTATCATCGGCGACTCGACAAACCCCGGCAGCCGCTTCCGCTTGTCCAGTCAGACACCGGGGGCCACCGCGGTTGAGAATGTCGAGCTTAGCGAATTGATTAGCTTCGCCCGATCCTTTGACGCTATGTCCGATCAGGCGCTGGATCAACTCGTAAATCTGGCCGCAAGCGTAATGACAGGTGTTGGCGCAGCAGCCCTCATGGGCCGAGTAGCAATTATCATTGGTGGGCGTAACCGCACTGCGCCGACTGCCATTGAACAGAGCGCTGTGGATTTCTATCAAAGCCCAGACCTTGCTGCTGCAGCATGTTTGCTTGAGAGTTTCGGAGCCCAGCCTGGTACGCACGTTTACAGGCCTGAGGTCTTCCGGGCGTGCTTGAGCGCCCTGCGAATGGCCGCGGCCGGTACGCATTCGTTGAGAGATGCAGCCTTGCAGGTGCGTGAGCGGAACCGGATTTTAGGTCGGCCATTGTCCCGTCGTGCTGTGGGCAGCACGCTTCTGCTCAAAGGCTTGGAATCGGATATCGCCGTGATCCTGAACCCCAGCCAGATGGATGCCAATAATCTCTATGTGGCAATGACCCGAGGAGCGAAGAAGCTGGTCATCTGCTCGGAGACACCCATCCTCATGCCTCGCAGGTAGTAGCTCATAGATCAATAGGTCGCCGGCGCGCATTTCTGCTCGAATAATCTCTAGTTGACCTCTAGAACGCAAGGTTCGGGTATTTTTTCATGCGATGTCAGTTAGCTATCGCGAGCCAGCAATGATTCAGGGAACAGCAGTGTCAGATCAACACTCCAGCCACGATAAGGACACGCCACTGACGATCGAAGCATTCAGGTCAATCGACTTGACTTCGCTCTAGCAAACTGAGCAGAACTCGGAAGCACAAACGATTTCGGTCATGGGCTGTTCCTTGCTAGAACAGCGAGCTAAAGCTCCCCAGCTTGGCTAGTGGGCATCCCATGGCTGTGCGAATTTAATTGATGACCAATGCAGGAACATAGTGAAAAAAAGACACGAGCAATCCGTAATTGACGCCTTTTCCAAATATATGGAGCGACGTGCGTCGGACTTTGGTCGACAGGTCACTCGCTGCTCTCTAGACGGGCAAGATACTGTTCTAGGTGCAGACTATTTGTTCACCAACCATACCAAAATACTCATGGTTGAATTCAAATACGAAAAATCGGATATCGAGCATGAAGTCCGAAAGTGGAGACGCCTCAAGCTCTGCCAACTACTGGATGTAGAAGAGGGCTGGAGGAGCTTGAGCTTAGAGTGTCACTATGTGGCTTGGTCTGAAGCAAAGGAGATCAACTCATTTAGACGCGGAGTGAATTTTAACGCCTACTACTCTGAAGTTTGTAATCAGTACATCTTCGGTCAGGAATCTGGACTCGTTGAGACGCATCCAAATAATGGCCCGATGCTCGAGGCAAAGCATCTAGTTGAGGATTTTTTCTCAGGCAATATCGGAACCGATTTTGTTACCTTTGAGCGCTACACCGACTGGCTGTTGAGCCTGGAAGACAATGGCGAGTCTGGGATCGAGCTGATTGTTGACCACCCTGACGGGGGCGAATTACTCATGATGGAGTTTACCTCGGTGGGCGATTTGAAAAATTGGCTGGACTCAACAAACTACGAGCCCCCAAAACCTAAGTCCAAGCCCAAACCGGGCGGGTTTAGCGGGCCAGGAATGGGTTAAGCGGTCACGGATTCAGCTAATCAGCAACCCGCAAGGCCCGTGGCCCACGCCACTTTCCTGATGACTCTTTGTTAGACCAAGGTCTTAGCTAACAGCTCTAGCTCAGACCTTGGCGCTCGACGCCGAGCACGCTAGTCTCGAGTTTTTTGGTTGAGACTGCCGATGCGAACCAAGCGAAGGATCACCCGGGCATACTGTGTGGAGTTGGGCAAGGAGTTAACCATAGGCGGTGCACGCCAGGCTTACTTCAATCAAAACCAGCCACGCAGCCGTTTTCTGTTTCAATGCTCATCGCCCGAGTGCAGGGCTCTCAAGCCGGCGCCTAAAATCACAGCCGTCAATTACGACATCCATCCGACCGAAAGAGCGCGCGTCAAATCCCCGCACTACAAGGACAACGAGCACTATGCCCATCATGCGGAGTGCGAGTGGGTGCTGCCCGATGAGGACGAGGGGAGCGATGCAGCATTGCCAGGAGAAACGGAGTTGCAGACACGCACCCGTTTGGCTAAACGCCAACTCACCTCGGTCATCGATATCTTTGTTCCGCCGACACAACTAGAAGAACCCATAGTACGTACACCTCGAGTCGCCCCAGGTAACGTCGACGAGGCGGAGCATTATCGTCGGCGGGGCGGTGGTGACGCAGAAGGTAGCCGAAAAAATCGGAACCATAGTACCGGTGATCTTCGAGAACTCGTGGATTACTACCAGGAGACCCGCGAGACCCTCAAAGACCTCTTCCCCGAGGTGACCATCAACATAGCAGGGCGTGGTGTGATACCGCTGCGTTCGTACTTCAAAAAGGTAGTTTGGGCCAGGCCTGATACTGCAGGGTACGTCTACAACGGCGGAGGACGCATTGAGCGGAGGGATGGGGCTGGTTTCGTATTCAGTTTCTTTGACAAGGTCGCGGATAAGGGCGCCTTCCTCCACGTCTCAGATGAAGTGATGACTCGGCACCGATCGAGGCGCTATGTGAATGAGCTTATCGAGCAGGCGCGGTTAGTGAGGTACTTCACCGTCTATTTCTTGGGAACATTCACACATCATGACGCCAGCAACACCATGGTTGCCGAGGTCACTGACCTTCGTTGCCTGGCAATTGACTTGGGGCCTTTGAGGGGCTGAGATTCAGTACAGGTGGAGGCACCAGACACCCGGCATAGGCGCTATCCGCTGTTCGATGCAGCCGCGTAGCCCATCATATTCGCAATGGGGTTCACCGCGGGGTGTGGCCTAACCAGGGGTCGTTAGTGTGCCCTCAGGGCATCAGCGAGGCGTATTCAGAAACGCTGGAGGAACAAGCTGGCGCGCTACAGTGATCGCCGTTCATCGGCAAAACCTATATATTGGGTTAGACACATATTGAAAGCACTACATATTGGGCTAAATTGTGCTTGAGAGCCTACATTTGGTGTTTTGCCATGAATGAAGCCCATATCGAGAAAGCAGCGACCGATCTGCTCATGCAGATTTACCGTGATCGCCGTTACCTGTGGCCAGATCAAGATATTCCACCAATGATGATGCGCAGCCCCCGGATCGCTGCCATGGTCTGCGGCTACGACTACCATGAGCATCCCACCCTGGGAGACACCCAGTTCAATCGGCACAACACCGGTACTCGTATCGCGGGCCTGATTGACCGTCAATCGAACAAGATCGCCGTCGCGACTGAATTTGGTGACAAAGTCCAGCTCTTCACCGGCGCGCATGAGATCGGCCATCTTGTGCTCCACGAAGACACTGTCATGCACCGCGACCGCGCTTTTGACGGCAGTATTCTGCAGGCACCACGTGCACCTGCAGAGCGACAAGCCGATCGCTTCGCCGCCTGCTTCCTCATGCCTCAAAAACTGGTGAGGGAACGGTTCGAGTTCATGTTCTGCTGCAAGGGCCAATTGCGCTTCAGCGACGTGATTGCCTATCACCTCGACCCCAACAATCCGGATCGGCTTCTCTACTCCCCGAAAGAGTCGGGAGAACGTGAGCTGGCGCTGGCGCGATGCACCCGATTTAACAACCAGCACCTAGTGTCACTGGCCCAGCAATTCGGTGTCTCGGACTCGGCGATGGCCATCCGGCTCAAGGAGCTGGAGTTGGTACGGTGGCCTTAGAGCGAGTAGGGCACCTGGAGCGTGCAGTAGGCGGGAGTCGTAGGAGCGCCCAGAGAGGCATCACTGTTCCAGGTAAATAAAAAAAGGGGCCTTTACGAGGCCCCTTATCTTTGCTCATGAGGATTTACTACGCTAACCAGCTCTCGACTTCGTCGGCACCATGCTGGCTTTTCCACTCTTTCAAGGTCTTGTGGTTACCACCCTTGGTCTCGACGCGCTCGCCCGTATGTGGGTTCTTGTAGACCTTAAGCTGACGGGGCTTGCGGCTGGACTTTTCAGCCACAGCGGCTGGTGCACGTCGACTGGCAGATTGTGGGTCAAGAATGGACACGATATTGCGCAGGCTGTAGCCGTACTCCGAGAGCAGGCTACGGAGTTTTTTTTCAAATTCGATTTCGCGCTTAAGGCCATCATCGTTTTTGAGGGTCTCAAGTTCGGCCAGCTGAGCAGCCAGTTGTTGCTCCAGGGCACGGAATTCGGCGAGTCTGGACATTTGATACTCCTGTATATAGTGCGTCGAGTATAGGTGTGGGGCTACAGGCCATCAATGTGCGGATCGTGCAGAGGTAAGCTAGGGCTTAGCTCTTGCCTGGTGAACAAAGGGTTCGCAGGCGAAGATGGCGGTGAGCTATCATCCAAAATCTCGTATCAGGCTCACCGGAAGTTCACCTTCCCGCTCAGACCCAAGATCGATCATTCAGTCTTTGGCAGATGAATGCCTGGTAGCCGCCAGCCTGCTTGGAGACACGGATGTTCATTCGCTTGCGCGCCATCTATCACCGGGCATTACATGCCTATATCGTCTGGAACAACGAGACTCGCCGCAAGCTGGCCGCCCTGAAGCGATACCCCTGCGCGGTCGTCGCTGCTTATAAGGCCGCATATGCGTTCTTGGCCATACCTACTCATGAAAATCTGTTCCAGCCGCTAACCCCTGTGCTCATTGAGCCTACGAAGATACAGCGGTATGAACGTGAGTTATTGAACGGTCTGAGGAACGATCAAGTCAGGAACATCGCTATTACGGGGGAGTACGGGGCAGGGAAGAGCAGCGTGCTTCGCACCTTCGTCCATCGCCACCCAGAGTTTGTCTACGCGTTTGTTTCGTTGGCTACCTTCGGCAAGGATAACGAAATCTCCGGGGCGTCTGAGCTTGTTAGCGATACCGACGTGGCCTCGAATTCTTCGCGGCCCTCCGA
>NZ_MOAK01000092.1:24981-28626 GCF_003732485.1 Pseudomonas protegens | reverse complement strand
CGATCTCGTTGCTCGGATTGAGGAGACGATCGTCCAGCAGCTCCTGTACGCCGTCCCAGCAAAGACGCTTCCCAAGACCCGCCTTAAGAGAATCGATCAGGCTTCCGGCCTGAAGATCTGGTGGAAAACGCTCTGCTATGGCGCCCTCATTTTGGCAGCGCTGAGACTTTACGTTCCTGTGGCAGAAAAGTTGCCAAAGATCGAACCGACTTGGCTCATGGAATGGCTGCTGTTGATCCCTAGCCCGCTGGCCGTCGGGATCGCCGTGTTAGGGTGCGTACTCCTGCTACACACTTGTCTGAGGCTAGGTTCGCTGTTCAGTATCGATGGGTTGACGCTCAAAGGCGGGAAACTGGAGACCACCCACCACGGCTCCGTCCTGCACAAAAATATCGATGAGATCATTTACTGCTTTGAACGCAGCAGCATTGACGTGGTGATCATTGAGGATCTCGACCGGTTCGGCATCCATGACGTGTTCACACGATTGCGAGAAATCAATTTCATCATCAAGCAATCACCTCAGGTCAAACGCCCCGTCTATTTCGTCTACGCGCTGCGCGATGAAATGTTCGTCGTCGGCGAGAAAACTAAGTTTTTTGACCTCATCGTCCCAGTGATCCCCGTAATCAACTCGGAAAACTCCCAAGAAAAGATGATGGAGCTGCTGAACCATCGAACGTTCAAATCTAAACCCTTGGGCGAACATCTCGATCGTCGACTGGTGGAGACGGTCTGCTACTACATCGATGACCTCCGGCTGGTGAAAAATATCGTCAATGAATTCGATATGTTCTCAAATATCCTTGCCAGCGGCTTACGCCTAGAGCCAGACAAGCTGTTTGCGATTGTCGCCATTCGAAATCTGCATCCCGGAGCGTACGCCGACCTGGTCAAACGCCGAGGGGCGATTTATGGCGTCATCAAGGGACTGGCTGCCTGGAAAACCCAGCAAAACAGCGCCAATGCCCAGCGACTTGATGAATTGCGGCGTGAGCGAGATGACCGGGTCTTCGAACTGGCCAACAATGTCACTGAGTTGAGGGCCTACGTGTGGTTCACGCTTCTTCGACTGACCGAAATGGACACGGCAACCCATGTACTAATCACTGCTACCCAGTACACCCCAAAGCAGTTCGTGACCGACGAGGTGTTCGACGTACTCATGAATCACGCCGGGCCCCTCTCAATGGTTGTCTTGGATCAATTCGGGCGGGCCAGAAACCAATCTAGAAATGTCTCGAAGGCTGAGCTGATCACCGCTACATCCTATGAACGGCGCCATGCTTTGCTTGGGCGGCGACTCAGCACAATCGCGGACGAAATCGCAGCGGTGCAGAAGCAATCGGATCAGGTCATCCGGATGTCCTTCAGTAGTGCCGTCAAAAAAGGCTATGCGGAGGTCGTAAGAAACAAACTTCCAGGCTTGAACGTCGTGAGCTATCTGATGCTGCATGGTTTCCTCGACGCCGACTACACGGACTACCTTGGTTATTTCTATCAAGGTTCGCTGACACCTGGTGACAAAGATCTGATCCTTTCGCTGAGACGTGGTGTGCTGCCTGAGGTATCCACGCCTGTCGATAGCCCGAGTACCGTGCTGGAGAAGCTTAAGAGCGACGAACTCGACGAAGGCAGGGGGATCATCGTCGACTTGATCGCCTGTCTCAGCGCCCGACCAACCTCGTTCGCAACTAACTCAGCAGATGCCCAGCTAAGCCACATACTTAAGAGCGGCCTCAACGAACACCCCGGACGAATGGCCGTCGCTGTACGCGATCTTTTGAACCGAGCAGAAGCGGCTGAATTTATCCGCGCCGTGTACCGCCTAGAACCCAAACTGTTTCAGAGCCTTTTCGACGCCAGGGGCACGGGGGATGCTGGCGGCGTGTTCGAAGGAAGCGAGGCTCGTCAGTCCCTCGTCAAAGTAATCGCCGACAACCTGTCAGAATCCGACTTCAAGACCCTGGCCGATGACGCTTCAACGGATCTGGTTCCTACGATCGATTGGCTGGAAGATGCTTCACGACTGATGCCAGGATTAGATAGCAATGTGGGAGCTTGGGCGTGGCTCAGGGCTTACCCAGTCCAGTTTGCCTCACTGGGCCATACGATGAGTCTCGCTGACCTCGAAAGGCTGATCGACTGGCGCTGCATCAAGATCAACCTCCCAATGCTATCGCTGATATGCGCGAAGTCGGAAGCTGGACAGGATTCTAAAGACGCCAAATCCGAACCTGCAGATGTGGGCATGGTGTCTCTGCGTAGACTGCAGGCTTTGGGCATCAATGGGCTCGGTGATTATCTGCTATCTCACGCCGATGAGCTCGGTAGCGCATTGCTAAGTCAGTCTGCTGTCCTGGATGAATCAAGCGATTCCTTGGCCAGTTTACTAGCAGAACTGGACACAGATGACGACCTGACAAATCGACTCTTCGATCACACGACCTGTGACTTGCACACACTCAATGACACCCCAAGACATCTTTGGGCAAAGGCACTTGAAAGTGATCGCCTGGTAGCCAAAGCTGACGCTGTGTGGATCTTTTTTGAGAAACTCATTGCGCCAGACGGCCATGTTTCGGGCGAAGAAATCGGATCGGAACCCACAACGGTGTTCACCGCGTTCATCGCTCGGAATGCATCGGCTCTCAAGGGAACGCTGTGGCAGTCAACGAGCGCAGACTGGGCGTTGCAACAGTATCTTCTGAGCTCACACAGCATCAGTAATGACGTGCTCAAGGTATTGCTCGATGGAGTCGTGCTCCAAGATCTATCAATGATCAAAGCGGTCTTACCTGCGGGGCGCTGGGTCATGCTGGTGGCCTCAGCATTCCTTCCATACAGCTCGGAGGTCAGGGACATCGTATTGAGTACTTGCCCACACCTCGAAGGCCAGTACCTGGTTGAACGGTGGGATCTAGCAAAAGCCGAGATCGATATCGGCTCGCTCCAACTCGACTCGATGCTCACGCTGAGCAGAAGCAAAGCGTTGCCACTCACACTGAAAATTCAGATGTGGTCAGGGCTTAGCCTGGAGACGATTGAAAGCAAACCCGAAGCGGTTCCTGAGCTCGGCCGTGTATCTGCGCTAGCCAACCAAGCTGGCGAAAGGTTTGCTGATTCGCTGACGCCTGTACTGCGACATCTGGTTCGCAACGCAAGCCTCATCCCGGAGCATCGCTCTGAAATGCTGACACAATGTCTTCCAGGGATGAAGTGGCCAGACGTTTCAGCAGCTCTGACGTTGCTCGACGATGAGGACTTCAAAACCGTGAGTTCGAAGGTCAAGAAGATCAAGGTAAGAAACACTGAGTCAAACCAGAGATTGGTGGGCGCGATGAAATCTGAGGGGTACCTGGCAACGGTGACACCAGAGGACGACGTCATCATCGCAACTACCAGGCCTTCATCCATGACGACTGAGGACGGGTGGGTATAGGCGTTTTTTGCCAGCAGTGTGGGAATGCCCTGGTCACTAGTGAAGGTTGTCGGGGCCGAGGAAACCGGGATAGTGACGGAGTATAGATGTACTCCTAAGGACTGATGAGAACTCACCACCCCCGTCTTGCTCATTGAGTCAGCGTGGCTTCAAGCACTTTATCGATTGACGATTAACGCCATGTAGCGATCCGGATATCTCAC
>NZ_MOAK01000092.1:14365-24923 GCF_003732485.1 Pseudomonas protegens | reverse complement strand
CTGCTTGATGCGCCATACGACACCAGACGGTCGCTACTTCGTAGTCAAAGGTCAGTTATGGCGCTACAGCAATCCCGCGCTATCTGATGACCAGCGCCAGCAGTTGGTGCAGATGTTGATGGAGGCGCGGAGAGCCGTCAAAGTAGCGAAGGCAACAAATCATGCAGATCAGATGCGCACCGCTCGAGCAGAAGTAGATCAGGCGAAAAGGGCACTAGGGGAGAGGGGCCCGGTATGGTGGAGCGACGGCAGCCCGGACTACAACCGCCACAAGGCTGTTAACACGCCCTATGCTGAGTGGTACCGCTCACTGCCCGAGCCGTAGCGATCATGCGCGCAGAGACACAGATTTTGAGCCCACCTATTGCTTGACGCTCGCCGCTACTAGTTCCGCGATGCCTTGCCGTACAGCATCGATGTTGTCGTCGAGAGTCGTCAGAGCTCCATTCACATTTCCCACCACACTGCTTGCTCCTCGATCACCAACCCATTTGGCTAGCTCTTCGACGGCGGCGCGTAATGCATCCTGGTTATGGCTGAGGCGCTCAAGGACTTCAGCGGCTGTCCGTAGCTCTTTCATGATTAGCGAATCCTAGTAAGGTTGGCAGCAGACCTTGTATCACGGTTTCCCGCGGTAAAGCTGGCATCCTGGTATTTCAAGGTGCCGCCCTGGTTGTGTTTTGCTCCCCTCATTACGTTCACGCGAAAGCTGGAGAGTGTGCAGAAGGAGGCTGCCACGTGAATTGATCCGCCTGGTCAGTAGGTTCGGTCGTGGCTTGTAACGGAGGTTGACTCTTATACTGTGTTTACATACAGTATAAGAGTCCGGGGAGTGCTCCAATCTAATAGGTGTGGTACTGACTCTCTGACGTGCCTTCTCGGACTCGTGTAACTATCAGGATGATTTTTGCACGCACACAGAAGCCCCTTTCGGGGCTTTTTTCGTTTTAGAATTCTTCGCCTTCGACATGGGATTAGTCACTCAGCCCAGCGGAAGAAATCAGTCCCATTTGATCACTCATCACTGAGCTAAGATTCTTCATTCTTATGACCAAGTGAAGCGAGGGGCTATGGCAGTTGTGTTCTTTCTACCCTGGATATCTGCTACCGAAGAGCTACGAATCGCAGATCTCCGCTTGATCCCTTACGAACGAGGTCGACTCCCGGGTGAACTCCTGGGTATACCGCAGGAGGCTTTCGACGGCGTACTAGGCAACTACGGCGACAGAGGTTTCGGCTCTCAGCTTTCACAGCCAACACAGCATGCTGCGGTCATCATTTGGGATGAAGACACACCGGGCCTTGAGGCCTCGGACGCCCAAATCCAGCAACGACTGGTTCAGTGTTCGTATCTCGCATTCTCTGCCCTGGTAGGTCGGTCGTTGTGCTCAACTTCCGACTATTGCAACGCCGACACACTCCAGGTCGTTGCGCAGCGGTTTGATGTCGCGTCACCGGCTCATTCCTGTGTGACCACGCGCCGGCGTGACGGTGGGACACAAAACATGCTGGCGGGCAGGGGAGGGCTCAAGTTCATTCGGCCGTACCACGTCGACAACAGCTCGCGAATTACGCTCGACATCCCTTTGCTTGAAGCATTACTCAAGCTACCTGTTGGGAAACTTAAGGAACGTATCGACGAGGCGGTCGTTTCCTTCCTCAGAGCCAATACCGATGCGTCATCCATAGATGAACGATCCGAACTGATTCTGATGCGGGTCGCCATAGATACACTGCTCGACGTTCCACATGACAAAGCTGCCTTCCGCAGAGCCATCAACGAACACTTCGATGAGCTACCGAACCCGCCCATCTGGCATAACGGGAGCCTGGACGAACAGTGGTGGTGCACGCACTGGGACAAGCACGTAAATCGCCCGCTCGACGCCTGGGTTCACGATTTCTGTGCCGCTCGTAACGCCGCAGCTCATGGCCCCGCAAATGGTGAGAAGGGAAGCATCTGGCCTCGCCATAACCATCTCATTTTCTCCGCCTGGTTGCTGCCGCTGATCGTCAAAAAGCTACTTTCCCAAGTCGGGCTTTACGCGTTCACCGCCGAAGATAAGGTCGCCAGGGCGGGCTTTGAGGTCTTTCTGGCGCACGATCTGCTGGCCTTCACCGACAAGAATGAGAACAAGGTTTGGTGGCAAACAGCCGAGTCTGAGCTTTATCTGCCTCTGTTTGCTGAGCAATTGCAGCGAGCATGCGAATGACAAAACCATGGTGTTGTGGGCTTGAGTCAATGCGTGCTGATACGCAGTGGGAGACGGGGAGGGAATCCGGGAGAGAAATGAAGATCTAGCTTGAAGCCGCCCTCGACTCGGTGTGTAAACCAATTTTTTGATGTGTAAACCACCCCGCTTTACACGTCAAAAAACTGATTTACACATTTCCTGAGACGCCGGCCTCAGGCCAACGTAACCACCTGCAGGGATCGTAGTAATAGGGACGCCTGAAACTGGCACCAGGCTCGCCTATAAGGGGGAGACATTGAGCGGATGGCGATGGTGTAGTCTAGGATCAGACCGCAGAAGGAGCGTACTCATGAGCACTTTGCCCCCCGATCAACAGGCCCGTTATTTGGAGGTGCTCGACGCCGCGAAGCGCTTGTATGGCGGTGATATCGACGCAGCGATGCACTGGATGTCGCGTCCGTTAAAAGCATTTGGCGGCAAAGCTCCTGACGCTATGGTCACGACCAGGCTGGAGACGGACACGGTTATCGAGTTTATCAGGCGCTTGGAGCATGGGTTTGTCGCCTGATTGTCAGCGAACATCGCTCTAGAGGCGTGTCAGATGTCGAGCCTGATTCGGCTCAGGGCTGCCAAGCCAGCCACACCCTGATGATGTAAACCTCTATATGCCCACCGGGCAAATTGGCCGTGCGCCTCCTGAGTCGCCCTGGGTGAGGTTAGTTCCTTCTCGACCTATGCTGAGTTCGGGGCGTCTAGGCGTCTCTCAGCAATTTTTCTAACGTGGCCTGCTCCCTAGTGCTCAACAGCTCCACAGGGTCGGTACTGTACGACTGCAGCGACTCGAAAACGTAAGCACGTCCCTCGGGGCTGTAGCAGCTGTCGCAGTAATCGAGTGTGTCGCAATCGTTGTAGAACGTGAACACCCAGCCGTCGGCCTCGACAGTCATCAAGCCACAGTAGATCTCAGCCCACGACTGCTGGCCAATGCGGCGCATGGTGCGTACCCCTTGGGCAATGTCTCGCAGGATTTGATAGGCCTCGCGGGCTGTTAGTGTTTTTGCTGCCAAACGAAAAGCTCCTGTGCGTATTGATGCTTTCGGCCTGTTCGCGACCGGCCTGGGCCGACAGCATCGTAAATGAACCTTGACGTCTTGCGCGGGCTACGCCGCCATCAATTTGTGCCGCACTGATACTCGCAGCGGCTATACGCCCACGCGAGTATGCCGAATTATCACGATCCGGCTGCAACCGGATGAATCGTCTAGCAATAATGGCTTTTTCATGGCATATAGCTAGCGCATCCAGGGAGGGATAGCATCGGTCAGGTTGACGCTCAGCGACCCTCTCCCTGCCACTGAATCGGGTGAGGGTAGCGCTGTGTACCTTTCGGCTTTGAAAATCGAAAACTTCCGCCAGTTCGGCCAAGGCGGTCATGCGTTGAACATCCAGTTCAACGAAGGCGTGACAGCCCTCGTAGGTGAAAACGACGCGGGCAAAACCGCAGTCATCGATGCGATTCGCTACGTTCTGCAGACACGTGATGCTGAGTATCTCAGGCTACAGATCGAGGACTTTCACATCGCCAACGATGGCACCCAGGCGGAAGCCATCACCCTCAGGTGTACGCTGGAAGGACTGAGCCCCGCGGAACTCGGCGCGTTCGCTGAGTATGTGACCTACAAGGGTGGCGTTGGGAGGCTATACGTTCACTGGTCGGCTCGCCGTATCGTTGCCTCCGCCTCCACCCGTAAATGGGTCGACATCTCGGTTCGCTCGGGTGAAAACGGAGAAGGCCCGTCGTTGGACGTGGGGGTACGGCAACTACTGGCCACCGCGTATCTGAAACCGCTGCGCGACGCAGAACGAGAGATGTCGCCGGGCAGAAACTCCCGCCTGTCTCAGGTACTCAGTAGTTTCCCGAACATTGACGCCGGCAGCGTCTTTGATCCTGCAGCGCTTCCAGCTGACCTTGCTGACGCTGAGGCCCTCAGCATTGCAGGCATGGGCGACTATCTTCGCCACCTGGTGAATAGCCACGGCGCCATCGTCTCCGCGCAGAAGGAAATCAACGACACCTACCTGCGTCCGCTCTCCCTTGCTGGTCAGCCACTGACAAGTCGCATTGGTTTCGGGGAGGCGGGAACGGATCCCGCCAAACTCAAACAGATCCTAGAGCGTTTGGAGCTGGGGCTGTTGGATCACGCCACAGGTGAAGCCCGCGGCGTTTATGGGCTGGGCTCGAACAACGTGCTGTTCATGGCCTGTGAGCTACTGCTGCTCGGTAAAGAGCCCGACGGACTTCCGTTGCTCCTCATCGAAGAGCCAGAAGCGCACCTACATCCTCAGCGCCAACTCCAATTGATGGAGTTTCTTGAGGCTGCGGCTCAGCCAGCTACAGGCTTGAGGCCGGTTCAAGTCATATTGACCACGCACAGCCCCAACCTAAGCTCCAAAATTCCGTTGCAGAACTTGGTTCTGATGCAGCGGCAGCAAGCGTTCTCCCTTGCGGAAGAACAAACCTGCCTTGCTCCTGACGACTATCGCTTCCTCAGCCGCTTCCTGGACGTTACCAAAGCGGGTCTGTTCTTCGCGAAGGGGCTACTGGTCGTAGAAGGTGATGCCGAGGCCATTCTGCTGCCGTCACTCGCTCGGCGACTTGGCAAAGATCTCACCAAGCATGGTGTATCGATTATCAACGTGGGCGGCGTCGGCCTGCGCCGGTATTCGAAAATCCTGCAGCGGAAAGACACCTCTAAGGGGGAGATATCGGTGCCTACCGCCTGCATTACAGACATGGACGTGATGCCGGACTGTGCACCCGAGATTTTGAGCCTGAAGGGAGTAGAAGGGGCTGTATGGCCAGACAAAGCCGATCGACGCTGGCGCGCGATGAAAGACTTCGGTGCCACTGCGCCTGACCTTGAAAAAGGCCTCAAGGAGCACCGCGACAAGCGAGCAGAAAGTGACGGGCAATGCGTGCGCACATACGTTGCAGATCACTGGACGCTTGAGTACGACCTAGCGTTCAAGGGGCTTTCGCAGGAAGTCCACCATGCCGCATACCTTGCCATCAATGAGGAAAAGGGCGCAGACAGCTTTCGACAAGATCCAGTCCACCTATACCACCGAGGATGCTAGGTGTTCCGCGATCTACAAATTGTTTAAAAGAGCTTCTAAAGCGATCGCAGCCCAGCACCTGATCGATTTGATCGACCAGCGTTTTGAAAACAAAACCCTGGACGCCACGATGCTGCGTGGGCTGCTGCCCACTTATGTTGTCCACGCGATCGAGTACGCAACCGGAGGTGCCGCACTGACCACAACCTCTAGCCCAGCTCACAATCTCGTGGTGCCGGCAGCACCAACAGGCTCAGCTGATCCGCTGGAAGAGGTCGCCGAATGACGCTTAGCCAACTGGTTGCCCCCATCACTGATGCCGATGTGGATTGGGTCATCAAGCTTATGGGGCTGGAAACGCTGGACGAGCCTCGTCGTGATTTCTTGAAGTCCATGGATACCATCGATGTAGCGGCTTGCCCGGGAAGCGGCAAGACGACGCTGGTCGTGGCGAAATTGGCCATCCTGGCTCGTCACTGGAAGAGCCGTATGCAGGGTATCTGCGTGCTTTCACACACCAACGCGGCCAGGGAAGAGATCGAGAAACGCCTCGGCGGCACGGAAGTAGGTCAACGGCTGCTGCGCTTCCCTCACTATATCGACACCATCCATGGTTTCACCGGACGATTCTTGGCTTCGCCATGGCTGCGCTCGAAAGGGATTGGGCTGCTGGCCATTGACGATGACCTCACGCACAAGGCACGCCGAAGAAAGCTGACGGATAGCGAGCACTTCGGTGCAAAGACGGCCTTTGAGATGAAGCATAAAAGCCTCCACAGCTTGCGAGTCCGGTCTGCCGATTTTGATCATCCACTCGGGGATGAAGATATCGGTTTTGCGCCACACACCGCCACCTACAAAAGTGTGGTGAAATCGCTGAGTGGCGCTGCCAAGGCAGGTTATTTCTGCTTCGATGAAGTGTTCGTGCTGGGCCACGCCTTACTCGACCAAGAACCAGCTGTGGGCGGCGCATTGCGTCTGCGCTTCCCGTGCGTATTGATCGATGAGATGCAGGACACCCAACCTGACCAGGCGGGCATACTGCAACGCGTCTTTCCTCACGATGATCCAGATGTTCGGGTCATCCGCGTCGGCGACCCAAACCAGGAAATCTTCGACAGGAAGACACCACTGTCAGATCCGTTCCCTGACCCAAAGCGTCAGTTGGAGATCGCTAGCAGCTTCCGCTTTGATCAGGCAATTGCGTCGATTGCCAACCCGTTTGCCTATGCCCCGATCACAGATGGCTTGAAAGGGCTGCGGGCGGAAGGGGAACCCAGCACCATCCCGAACACGATCATCGTTTTTCCGGACAAGGATGCAACCAGAGTGCTGGACGAATTCGGCAAGCTGGTGCTGAAGCACCTTCCGGAAGATATCCGCGAGAAGGGAGTGTTCGCCGTCGGCGCCGTGCATCGGCTTGAAAACTTCAAACCGAACCAGTACCCGAAAGCCTTGGAGCATTATTGGCCATCCTATCGGTCTGACACGACCAAGACGTCGTTCAAGCCCCGCACGTTCGCCGAGGGTGCACATATCGCACGTCGCTATGCGATGAAGGAACCCACGGCCAATTCGGCCGTTGAGCTGCTGGCCTCGTGTCTGATCAACCTCGGTGAGCTGGCTTTCCCTCGTAGCCTGGTTCAGATACGAGGTCGGCACCAATCCGCTGTACATGAGAAATTCACGGCCAAACCCAAAGCCTTCGCTCAGTACCGCGAGTGCCTCCAGCAAATGCTGTTTGTGCCGTCCGAAGTCACGCAGCAGGACTGGGTCAAGGTCATCGCACCGAAACTCATGATCCTTGCAGCCGCGCTCTGTGATTCTGAGGGTGTTGCAGCTGAACTCCTAGGCCGACAGTACCTTGCCTATGAGCCTGCTCCGGTTGCCACCGAAGCCGGAGAGACAGGGGGTTCCCTTGTAAACACCTACCGGTTCCAGGATGTCTCCGCCGGCGTCGATATCCGGATGTCATCCATTCACTCGGAAAAGGGCAAGACACACGCAGCGACGATAATCTTGGAGACCTTCAGGGGCAGTCACTTCATCCAGAAACTCATGCCATGTCTTGAGGGCAAAAAAGCAGCTGCCAAGAGGCCTCAGGAAACAGCGAAGAAAGACATGATGCTGATGTACGTAGGGATGACTCGTCCGTCGCACATGCTGTGCTTGGCCATGCGCCAGAGTTCATTGGGGGAGGGCGCAGCAGGGGAAAAGCGAAGGGCGGCGCTTGAAAAAGCTGGCTGGTCGATTCTGGAGCTTGCAGCGTCAGCACCTGTCCCTTAGCCGCCGCCCGCCGCTATGCGGACAGTAAAAGCCGATGCGTTGCCATGAACGACTAACAGCAAGGACGCAGCAACAATGAAACCCGAGATGTCAGAATTTTCCTACGGCTTCGCCTTCACCAACGAGCTGATCACAGCGCCTGGCGCTCATGTCGTCGCTGCCCCCGAGTTTCCTTCACTACAGAAAGAAGGAAAACCGGGTGGTGGCTACGACGTCAAGATCCCTTTCGGATCACCACTGTTTCTGCAGTTCAAGCTGAGCCATCGATTGGAGCGTACAAACTGCAAGGAATACAACCTGATGGGGGGCGCCTACTACCGTTGGCACCTGCATGCTTTACGGCACTCCGCGCAGCATGATTTGCTACTGGCGCTCGAAAGCACGGGCAGTGAAGTCTATTACGTGGCCCCAGCGTTCCATCTAAGCGCCGAGCTCAACACGCATTACCTGTCGAAGCAGATCGTCGACAACTCGTTCGGGTTCCGCCCCAATGATATCGGCGTGCTGCCTGACGATGATGAGCACTACGTCGTCTTCAATGGCCACCCTGTGGCCTACCGATGTTCGGATGACCCATCGCAAGTCAAAACCCACATGATGAGTGATCTTCTAGGTACCTCCCGGGATCAACAAGTCACCCGGGATTTGGATGAGGGCGGGATTCGCCAACTTGGCCAGTTGATCGTCGACGCGCTTCGTAAAAGCAGAGGCCGGCGCCTCATCGGGCACAAGTCGGTCAATCCAGATGAGGTCGCGCGGGCAATCGATGGCCAGCCTACGCTACGCACGCTCGCATTTATTTCGCGGACAGTCCTGGATTCCGAATTGCTCATCGTTAGAAATGAGCCAACGGCGAAGCGCATACTTCGCAAGCGAGGGTAGGTGGGGAATGCGTCGATTAGGCCCTGGACTCAAGCTGCAGTCTTGAAGGGCTCACCGCGACCGAGCAAATGTTGAGTGCTGGGAGAGCCTTGTACGCATTCTGTCAGGCAACCCACTGCCTACGATCAGAAGCTGAAAACTAAGATTTACCTTAGTTTTTGCGGTTTTGTCACGGTTGACTAGAGAATCTAAGCTATGGCTTAGTTTTTCCCCGACTGCACCAAAGCGTTGGCTCTAGTGCGGGGGAGCATCCACCGCTTGGGTGGCCTGCCTAGTGTTGAATGTGATCATGCGTGCAGGCTTTCCGTGACTGGTATCCGATCATTTCGAGCCGGGGGGGGCACCTGGACTGAGCACTTCCCCGGTCATGAGCTTGCTCGACCGAGGCTTGAGCGCTTAGGAGAGTAGGGGGCTCGTATTTTCCAAAGTGCCTTGTCAGTGGCAGATGACTGGGCAAACGATCTAGCGTGCGGCACCTTCAAGCCCCGGCTATCCAACTCTCCATCTTCCCTTCAAACCCATCTGCGCAAAACTCCAGATTTGGCCAATAGTTCTGGTACACCCCATAGTCTAGCGCCGCTGCGATCCCGCGGTTCTCGGTGCTCAAAACGCTCCATGCTCGATACATCCGTTGCTGCCAGTCGGTCTCTGTCACTAACCGGTGCGATGTGTTCCATGACCAACCGTCCTTCATAAGCGTTGTCACAAAGAATTCCGCATCCGCATCCGCATCCGCATCCGCACAGCTGGCGTCGTGGGCAATCATTCTGTCCAGGATCGAATAGGAAATACCAATCGCCTGGAAGATCGATACCACTTGGCTGTCCAGCTTGTCGCTACATTGGGGAGCTTTCGAGGCACCAGTTTGCTGCGGGATGAAGGCGAATACGGTGGCGACTGGGGAGATCATAGGGCCTGCCTTTATTGTTGTTGTTTAATTTCATGATGCCCATGGAGCAAGCGTCGTCGCAACACGGCGCATGATGTCTGCCCGGGCACTCATGAATCGAAGCCATGAGGCAAGCGGAGTGCGCAAGCACAAGGATATAAGCCCGGAGTGCCAAGACCCAGACGCAGTCGGGGCTTGGTTCACAACAGCCGTGCCCAGCCCTCAGGAGCTCCTGCGTCTGGCTTCACCGCGATACGTGATCGCGAACAAAGCGCTCCACGTGCATGCTTGCCCTAGTCACCAGTGGAGGTTGTTAGGGACTTGGTGACCGGAATTGTGATGGAGTACAAATGTACTCAAAAGGGCTTATGAAGACTCATTACATCCACCTCGCTCCGTATATCTCTCCTGTGCAGCTTGTGAGCCGTCGGTGGTGTCTCTGATGTATTAGCTCAAGCAATCCCGCGCTAGCTGATGACCAGCGCCGGCAGCTGGTGCAGATGCTGATGGAGGCGCGGAGAGCCGTCAAAGAAGCGAGGGCAACAATTCATGCAGACCAGATGCGCACCGCTCGATCAGAAGTAGATCAGGCGAAAAGGGCACTAGGGAGAGGGGCCCGGTATGGTGGAGCGACGGCAGTCCAGACTACAACCGCCACAAGGCTATTAACACGCCCTATGCTGAGTGGTACCGCTCACTGCCCGAGCCGTAGCGATCATGCGCGCAGGAAACAGATTTTGAGCTCACCTTCTACCAGACATTGATCTAGTACCAGCTTCCTAAAACCGGTGCCTTGGGCGAGTCGCTCCACTAGTGCGGCGCTTTTGTCGTTTTAGGGACTCCCAAGGGCTGGGTAGGCAGCAGATGTGGTGAAGTGCCTAGGACAGCGAAATGCTCTGCGCGCAACCAACTGCTGTACCTTAATGACGCCGGGGAGGGCAGTCAGAACAGCTGCCCATTACCAAGAGGGGCGGCATGCGAGCAAGATCACTGGCATTACTTGCTACTGCGCAAAGCAATCCATACCCATTGGCTTTTTAGTTAATATATTTGTTTAAACGCTGAAATGGGTTTGAGCGCAAAATACCAGCCTGCACCAGCTGGATGTAGCAAGCATTGCACCATCTCACGATCATGCCGGCGCGAGGCACATTGTTAGCTTTACCCGGCCGAAGCTTAAGAAACGGCC
>NZ_MOAK01000092.1:5491-14288 GCF_003732485.1 Pseudomonas protegens | reverse complement strand
AGCAGAATAGATAGAACGATTTAGCATCTGACGCATCTAGATCTGCCGGGCTCTTACCAGCTACCAGGATCGACCAAAGAGTAAGCTTTTCAAACGCACGAAGATTCAGATAGTTCGGCTCCCTTTGAACAAATAAACAAAACAATGACGCTCCAGCCGAGCAAATCTCCTTACTACCTGCCGGATTAAATGAGGTCAAAAAGTAAGTTATTACTTTTTCAGGCAATTGCGCCGTGACTCCTTCTTTTACGAGATATAAAGGGACTGCCGTAGCAGAGGTATCATGGTTGACGTTATTAGACTCTTGGTAGAGCCGTTCAATAGTAGAAAAAGCCTCCTGTTTATTAACGACTTTATTTCTGTATTTTTTGCTTCTTTCAAAACTGCTCTGGAGTTGACCCTCCGGCTTACGACACCGTGCGCAACCCTCATTGAAAGCTCTTAAAAGTTTCGTGGGAAGCACACCATTTACATAAAGTTTTGGAAGATAAGCGGTCGGGTAATTTTTTGCTCGCCGATGAAACAATGGTTGCATTTCATCAGGCGTAGGGTAGGGCAACAGTTGAGAAATCTGCCTCCAGCGAAAAAAATACTCCATATAATGTTCAGGGATTCTCCCGGAAATCGATCCCTTGCCTGTGTTGACTTTGAATCTTCCATTGGTTCTGTCCGAAAAATCAAAGCAATCGAAAGAGAGAGAGTTAAGGCAATCCCTCAAGGGTATTTTGAGATAAAACGAGGTGGCGAACATAAACAAGCCAAGCTCTAGCCGCTTCTTTCCTTTCGTTATTTCTTTCAGCACATCCAGGTATTCGCAGCAGAACGACTCTGCATCAGTGCAACTGCATGAATTCACATGAGGAGTTTCGGGTCGACTAGGAGGACAAAGGACAAGACCGATGGCCTCAGAGTTAAAAACAAAAAATCGATTAATAACGCGCCTGACCCCATGCGACCGTAAGGGGGAGTGAAATGGACGCCATTCTGGGTTGGCTTTTAGAAGGCCAAATTCTTTTACAAATCTGTGGTTGCTCTTTGATATCCATGACTCAGGAGGGGCATTGCAGAAGTTCAAAAAATCCTGCACATCGTTATTATTAAGTTCCTCCAACGGCTTCGTTTTAACAATGAAGCTCCAAAGCAAAAACTTTTCTAAAACTGATTGATTCCAGCGCGCCTGAGCGGGCGTAGCCCTGGCAGCGAGCGCATAATCAGCCATCAACGCATAGCTTTCCTGAGCACGCAAAGCCGACGAAAGACTTTGGAGGTAAACACGCACTAGCTCTTTTTCTGCACAAGACCGTTCGCTGGCGTCCTCGGCAGGCGAGTCAGGCTGCGTCAGCAGTCCATGAAAACTCAGAACCATAATATGCATCCCAAATGCAGGCCGGCAGTTGCGAAGGCTAACAGCCTTGAGCCTTAAAGATCTCAGCATCTGAATTTATACAGCAGGTGCTATGAAAGCAAACATCTGGGCGGCATCAGCGAGCAGGCGAATTTTTGTCCGATTAACTTTCGTCAATCGCCCAGAGTACGGGAGCAGCTTGGATATTCGCGCGAAAATAAGTTCATTGAGAACAAGGATTTGCGCTGGGGCCGGTATGTCTGAGTTCCATTTTCCAATTTACTTTCGCCACGCGGCGCACCAGGGAGAGATTTGGTCGCAGGCGGCGGGCACCAAAAATCAGGGGCTACAGAGCGGTTTTTTCCAATTTAGTACTAACAGAAAAGGCGTAGCCGGGTTGAGATAGTACCTCAGTTGTGCGATCTAACTGGTTGGCGTGGAATGTTTTCCGAATAAGTCGTCCACGTTTCCGATTAATCAGTGGGGGTCACATTGAATGCGAAAGATGCTTAACGGCGTGAGCGAGCAGCAGACTAATGCCGGCATAATACTTAATTTAACATAATATACATTATGCGCATTTATCTAATACGCCACCAAGGTCAGTGCAGGCCAGATTTGAAGCTCCGACCTGCAGGTTTGCACTGGCTTGGCTCGTGAGGAAAAACAGCCTGGCTACCCAGGCCTTTTCATCAGGCAAACAGCTCCAATGCAGCCTCGTCCCACTGATGACCGGCCTCGGACCAGCCTTTGCCTATCTGGGGTGGAAATCCGGATCGGCAATATCCCTGCTGAGCGTCGAAATCAAAAACCGCGTGCGGATAATCATTGATCAGCAACACTGCCTTGCGGTGATCGGTGGACCAGCCAACTTTCACAACGGATGGCTTTTCACGGTCCGAAACGTCCGTGACGTTGTAGATATGCAGTGCGTCCTGAATCGGGTTGTCGCCGCTGGCGGTATCCAGGGCATAGAAATAGCCGGTGTGTTCATCGTCCTCAAAAACCACGACGCAGGTTCCTGACTCTGCGGGTGCTTCCAGCACTAAGGCGCTCCCGACCTTGAGTTGACTGTCAGCGGCTAGATAAATGGGCATGTGTGGCGGTCCTTGTCCTGGCAACTATTGAAGTGGGCGGATGATGACAACACCCGAGCAGCACGGCAATCTCCCGGTTGATTGGGTAACCGAATAGACTCTCTACATCCCCTCTTGCTTTGCACTTTATAGGTTTTACTTATAACTAAACTAAACATCTATTTAGTTGAGTTATAAGTAACTGGCCTTCAAGCAATTTTTGCCTTGTTCCAGTAACTCTTTTGGAAATCTCTTTGCTCACGTAGCTCTGTGTGGAGGCTACCTTTCTTGTAGTGAGGCTTCGGCTAAAGGGCTTTGACTTGGCGAGGACTGGTAAAATCAGTCATGCGGAGTATTCTCCTGAGGAACATATGTACATGTGCCCTTAGTGATGCAATGTGTCATTGGATGTGTGCCATCTCCAAGTAGAGTAGTCCTCCCCTGCCCCACTAGGTATTGGGCTTTTGGCGAAAGCTTACTGCGAGCCGATTCCAACTGTTGATTGAGTTAATTGCCATGGTCAGGTCAACCATTTCTACCTCGGTGAACTCAGAGCACAACTGTTCGTAAACATCGTCAGGTACGCCACTGCCAGTCATCTGTGTGAGTGCGTCCGTCCATGCAAGGGCGGATCTTTCTCGGGCAGTGAAGAAGTCGCTGTTGCGCCATACGGAAATTGAATACAGGCGGCGTTCGGACTCGCCCAGGCGACGCGCGTCGATCGAGTGCATATCCGTACAGAACGCGCAGTTGTTCAATTGTGAGGCGCGAATCTTGATCAAGTGCAGCAGAGTTTCATCAATGCTCAAGTTACTGGTCATAGCTTCAAGAGTCATCATCGCCCTCATTGCCTTGGGTGACGCTGTGTAGTAATCCAGTCGAAATTCCATCAGTCGGCTCCATCTCGGTTGTGTTACGAATGTAGGATGTCCTGCCAGGGCAGACCACCGCCAATACTTAAAGAAATAGCAGGGCCATTGACCTGCAGAGCTTCACCTTCACGTCGCCCAAGTCCCGGTAGTGTTTTTTGCGAGAGCGACTTGTTCGGTATCTGCCTTTACCCAATTGCTCAAGCCTCCTCGGTGAGCGGATGAGGAATAGCGTTGTTGGCGATGTTGCTTGGCGACACTTGGGGCAGGCGCAAGAGACGCACCGACAGATTACGCAGCAGCACATAGAACACTGGAGTCAAAAACAGGCCAAAGAACGTCACACCAATCATCCCCGAGAATACGGCGACCCCCATGGCTTGACGCACCTCAGAACCTGCACCACTGGAGGTAATTAGTGGTACAACGCCCGCAATAAAGGCGATCGAGGTCATCAGAATTGGACGCAGGCGAAGGCGCGCCGCTTCAACTGCGGCTTGGCGAATCGAGCGGCCTTGATGCTCCAGTTCGTGTGCGAACTCGACGATCAATATCGCGTTCTTGCAAGCCAGCCCCACGAGCACCACGAAGCTGATCTGGGTGAACAGGTTATTGTCTCCGCCGGTCAACCAGACTCCAGTGATTGCAGAAAGGATGCCCATGGGAACAATCAGCAGAACAGCGATTGGCAAGGTCAGACTTTCATATTGTGCAGCGAGCACGAAGAACACCAACAGCATCGACAGCGGCAAAATGATGAACAGCGTGTTGCCCGCAATCTTGTTCTGGTAGGTCAACTCTGTCCATTCGTAGCCTATGCCACGGGGTAGGGTTTCGGCGGCAATGCGTTCGACTGCCTCTAGCGCCTGGCCACTGCTGTATCCCGGAGCCGCTCCACCGCTGATGTCTGCCGAGGGGAAACCGTTGTAACGCGCCGCTTGATCTGGCCCGTAGGTCTGCGTCATTTTCAACACCGACGCCAACGGCACCATGTCACCCTTGTCGTTACGCGCCTTGAACAAGCCGACGTCTTCCGCATGCCCCCTAAACTCGGAGTCGGCTTGTACTTTAACCTGGAAGGTACGTCCGAACTTGTTGAAGTCATTGACGTAAATGGAGCCCAGGTATATTTGCAGTGTTTCGAATACCGACGGGATTGAAAGCCCCAACTGCTGAGCACGAGTACGGTCGACATCAGCGTACAGTTGAGGCACGTTCATTTGGAAGCTGGAGAACATTCCGGCGAGTTCAGGGGCTTGCTTGGCCTTGGCCATGAACGCTTGCAGCGCATCATTCAATGCCGGAGTGCCGAGTGCGGCACGATCCTGAAGCTGCAACTTGAAGCCGCCTACGTTCCCCATACCTGACACCGGTGGTGGTGAGAATACTGCGGTGTAAGCGCCTTTGATCTCCCCGAACCTGGCATTGAGCCGAGCAGCAATTTCGTTGCCCGTCATGCCTGGTCCTTTACGCTCGGCGAAGTCTTTGAGCAAGAAGAACGCAACACCGGAGTTAGGGCTGCTAACGAAGCCGTTGATGGACCAGCCTGCATAACCAGTGACCGCGTGCACGCCTTCCACCGCCAACGCTGTGGTAGTCATGTCGCGCAATACTGCTTCAGTACGATCCAAGGATGCAGCATCTGGCAGTTGAACTAAGCCCAGCAGGTATTGCTTGTCTTGTGGAGGGACAAAACCTGCCGGAACTTTGTTGAAAATCAACACGGCAGTTACGACCAGTACTGCATAAACCAGTAACGACAGTGATTTGCGCTTGAGAACACGTGAAACGCCCGTCCCATAGTTGTCAGAGGCTCGGCCGAACAACCGATTGAAGTGTTTGAAAAAAACACCGAAGATTTTGTCAAATGCTTTTTGAAACGCGTCCTTTGGCGCGTCGTGCTCCTTTAGCAACATCGCAGCCAAAGCAGGCGACAAGGTCAACGAGTTGAACGCGGAGATCACTGTCGAAATGGCAATGGTCAAGGCGAACTGTTTGAAGAACTGTCCACTAAGCCCACTGACGAACGCCAATGGCACGAAGACCGCACACAGGGTCAGCGCGATCGCGATGATCGGCCCCGACACTTCGCGCATGGCCTGATACGTCGCTTCACGGGCCGACAGGCCGAGACCAATGTTACGCTCGACATTTTCAACGACTACGATCGCATCATCGACCACTACCCCGATTGCCAAGACAAGCCCGAACAGGCTTAAGGCGTTGATCGAAAAACCCATCATCAACATGATGGCAAATGTACCAACCACCGATACGGGCACTGCCAGCAGTGGAATGATCGATGCACGCCATGTTTGGAGGAAAATAATGACCACCAAGACGACCAGCACGATAGCCTCAAGCAGTGTATGAATGACCGCATCAATCGAAGAGCGCACGAACTGCGTTGGGTCGTAGATAACCCGGTAGTCCACGCCTTCTGGCATGTCCTTTTTCAGTTCCGCCATGGTCTTGCGCACATTGTCAGAAATCTGCAGTGCATTGGAACTAGGCAGTTGGAAAATGAAGATGGCGTTAGCCTGTTTGTTGTCCACCAACGTGCGTAACGCATCCTCGCCGGCCGCCAGTTCTACACGGGCAATATCACGAAGACGTGTGACGCGACCGTCAGTTGAAGTGCGAACAATCACGTCCCGGAATTCTTCCTCGGTTGTCAAACGGCCACGAGCGTTCACCGAAATTTGATAGTCAACACCCGGAGCTGAAGGAGCTGCGCCGATCACACCTGCGGCTGCGTTGACATTCTGCTCACGCAGCGCCTGCACCACATCAATGGGTGCCAGGCTGCGAGCCGCCAACTTGCGCGGATCAAGCCAAATACGCATCGCGTAGTCGCCCGAGCCCCCAACCTGAACCTGTCCCACGCCTGGAATACGCGCGAGTTGGTCCTTGATGTTGATCAGGGAGTAGTTGCGAAGGTACTGCATGTCATAGCGTTGGTTTGGTGAATGCAAATGCACCACCATCGTGAGGTCAGGCGAGCTTTTGAGAGTGGTGACACCCAGGCGCTGCACCGCTTCGGGCAAACGAGGCAATGCCTGGTTTACGCGGTTCTGCACCATCTGCTGTGCGAGGTCAGGATTGGTGCCGAGCTTGAAGGTTACGGTCAGGGTTAGCTGTCCATCCGGCGTGGCTTGGGAATTCATGTACAGCATCCCTTCCACGCCGTTGATTTGCTCCTCCATAGGTGTTGCCACAGTTTCGGCGATTGTCTGTGGGTGCGCGCCAGGATACTGAGCTTTGACCACTACGGACGGTGGAGCTACATCCGGATACTCGGACAGGGGCAAATTGAAAACTGCAATCAGACCGGCAATGAAGACAATCGCTGAAAGCACTCCAGCGAAAATCGGCCGATCAATGAAAAAGCGCGAGATGTTCATGTAAGCCTTACTGACCGAAGATCAGGATCTTCCAGGTTGATTTTGGGCGCCGACTGCAACTGCGCTGACGACTGGCTGCGGCTCGACTAGATCGTTAGGGCGGATTTTTTGCAGCCCTTCTATGACAATGCGCTCACCTTTTGAGAGACCGGAACGTACTACACGCCAGCCATCAATTAATGGGCCTAGAGTTACCTCGCGGTAGACCACCTTGTTGTCCGAAGTGACTACAAACACGTACTTTTTGGATTGATCAGTGCCTACTGCCTGATCGCGTATGAGCGTCGTAGCCCGCGGGGCGGAATCACCGGTGCGAACGCGGGCGTACATTCCAGGTGTGAGCTCGCCGTTCGCGTTGTCGAACACCGCGCGCACCCTTAGCGTTCCGGACTGACGATCGAGTTGGTTGTCCAAGAATTTGATGCGCCCGCTATAAGGGAAATCGCTCTCATTCGCCACGCCCATGAATACCGGCAAGTTGTTGACTCCGGTGTTACCCTTCGCGCCGTTGCGAACGAAGCGAATATAGCTCGCTTCATCCAGCTCAAAGCTCACGTAGACCGGAGACACAGAAACGATGCTGGTGAGGACTGGAGCATCCTGACCACTACCTACCAGGTTACCAACGGTGAGCTCGGCACGAGAAACCCGGCCAGTTACTGGCGCAGTGATAGCCGTGTATTGCAGATTGAGCTGCGCGCTCACTACGTCTGCCTGTGTTGCGTTCAGGGCCGCTTGAGTTTCAAGCACTTCATTCGCGCGTTGATCGTGCTCGCGCTGAGAGATTGCCCGCTCGACAATTAATTTGCTCGAACGAGCCAGTTCAGTTTTGGCTAGAGCGAGGCGCACCTTGGCAATTTCGCGAGTCGCTTGGGCTTTAGCCAAAGCAGCTTGGTAAGGCCGTGGGTCGATTGTGAACAGCGTCGCCCCTTTGGTGACCATCTGCCCTTCCTGGAAATGCACAGCATCGATGGTGCCATTGACTCGCGGGCGAATCTGGACATGTTCAACCGCTTCTACCCGGCCAGAAAAGTCACTCCACTCGACAACCATTTTTTCAATGACTTGCGCAACGCTCACAGATGTCGCTGTGATTTCAGATTGGGCCGCTGGAGCGGCGACTGGACGTTGTATTTGGTAACTGCCCACGCCCAATATGATCAATACACTGACAGCGAGTGCAGTTTTGCTTTTTTTAGCCATTGGCTTTGAGTTCTTCATGTTGGGTCTCGCACATGGATGAATGCAACTGCTGAGCAGTGATAACTTCATCAGCCAGCCGCCACGGTAGATGCTTAGGCAGCGAAGCGAAACATCCAATTTTTTATAAAATCGATATACCGGCATCCTCCATCTTTTGAGCCAGAGTCGAGAATTGGTCATCTTGTTTTTTTGTACATTGGGCGTTCTCCAAGTGCAGGCTTTCAAATATCCTGAATATCAATTCACAAACAGTGGCACTACTCGGAAGACGCTCTCATGAAAGAGATTATTGTTGCATTCACTTTGTTTTTGTCCGCACTTAGTTCTTTGGCTTTCGCTGAAGGTGGTGCTGACAGACTTCAGGAAAAAAATGAAATCCTTGTTCAGGAAGCAAAGGCTGCACAAGCCGAAGCCAAAAGCGATACTCAAAAAACTACCAAGTCTGATGAAGAAGCGAACTCAGAAAGCAACTAATCGGCGATGACTGCATCGCCCTAAGTAGAAGTTAAGTAGCCCTCACGCCACGCGTAAGGGCCGCTTCATTCTTTTTCGATCATCCATTTTGGGTCGGTAAAAAACGCAAGCACCGAATTGGGCCAATACTGAAAAATAATGCTTTACCACGGCCTCACCGCTGGCCTTCAACACCTTCTAACGTCATGCTATTTTGAATAGCATCTACGAGGAGACTAGCGGTATGGAACTACATGTTGTCATCAATGGCCGTAAAGATCTCGCTGCTCAGTTGTATAAACAACTGCGTGAAGCGATCGAAAGCGGCCGATTGGCAGCAGGCATGCAACTGCCGCCAACTAGGCTACTCACAGAGCAGCTAGGCATTTCGCGGAAAACCATTTCCGACGTTTACGCACAAATGGCGTACGAGAATTTTCTGATAGC
>NZ_MOAK01000092.1:0-5434 GCF_003732485.1 Pseudomonas protegens | reverse complement strand
AGAAAACTTCTGAGCTGGCATGTGCCGAGACCTTAAATTCTTGGAAGTCACTCCACTCCCCTCTTCCCGATACGTCTTTGGAAGGCACACTGCGCTGTGAATTTGTAGGGGGAGCGACTAACAAGAGCCAGTTTCCTCAAAACGAATGGCGTCGCTGTGTGCAGTATGGGCTGCGTCAGATGCAACGATCGTTGGGTTTCTACAGTAACATCGCGGGCATTCCCGCCTTACGCGGAGCTATCGCTCAACATGTAGCCTTCTGCCGGGGAGTCGTTTGCCAAGATAGTGATGTGGTAGTTTGTCATGGAGCGCAGCAAGCGCTGGATTTGATATCCCGCATAGTGTTGACGAAAGGCAGCATAGTGGCAGTGGAAGATCCGGGTTACCCGCCGGCCAGATTATTGTTCGCGTCTCAAGGGGCAACCGTGGTAGGCGTGCCAGTAGACAAGGATGGTATTCGTGTTGACCTCATTCCGGACCAAACACGCCTCATCTACGTCACCCCAGCTCATCAGTTTCCGTTAGGCATGCCGATGAGTCTTGAGCGGCGACGGGCCCTGCTGAATCGGGCTAGAGAGCTTGGCGCTATTATTATCGAAGACGATTACGACAGCGAGTTCAGATATGAGGGGCTACCAACGGACTCACTACAAAGCATGGATGAGTACGGGATAGTCGCGTTCGTGGGAACGTTCTCTAAGACTATGCTGCCAGAATTGCGCTTGGGTTATGTCGTTGTTCCACCCGTGCTTTTAGAGGCTGTGATAAAGGCCAAACAGCTCACTGATTACCATACTTCATTGCTGCCACAATGGGCTTTGGCCAAGTTTATGGCTGACGGGGAGCTGCAGAAACATATTCGGCGATGCCGTGCTATTTACGCCGGGCGCAGGGAGTGCATTCGTAGCCGTCTCAATGGTGATTTGTCTCCCTGGCTGGAGCCGATCCACACCACAGCTGGCTTCCACATAGCAGCCTTGTTCAAGAGTCCTATCGATCTCAAGCTGCTGATTAAGTTATCCAGAAAGGTAGAGGTAGGCCTTTACTCAATTGAGGGTTATTTTTATCAGGAAGCACCCAGAAAAGGCTTGTTATTTGGATTCGGCTCTATCGAAACGCTCGATATTGACCCCGCGTTGGATCGTTTGTATGACATCCTTTTACAACTTGATCCAAGGTGACCTGCAACATCGAAATTTATAATTTTATGAGGCGTCAGTGATTCTTGTTGCTACCGCCACGAAGGGAACTGACTTGTTACCTTCAGGCTAGAGCAGCGTGTGGCTAATCAGGTCAAGACACCCGCGATAACACCTACTCCGGGCGGCAGGTAATACCTCGCGAAATACCCAAGTAAGTCGCAATGCCGGATTTTCTAACGTCTTACCTGCGCCAGGTACTTAACACTCTCGGATTGTTCGCCCCCCCACTTCACCTACCTTCAGGGCGCGGTGTTTGGTGAAGAGGCCGTCCGAGCAACCGTCCAGGATACCCGCGCAGGGCTGTCACAGGAGCAACTGTTCAAACATCTCTTTTGTGCTTGATCCGTCGGGCCTCGGAATTGCCATTTAACATAGAAAATAACCAAGGAGTCGAACAGCATGTGGGACGCACGCTATGCCGTTGACGAATATGTATATGGAATGACGCCGAACGCCTTCCTGGCGGAGCACGCCGGCCTGCTTTCCGGGCCTGTGCTCAGCGTCGCCGAAGGTGAAGGACGAAACGCTGTTTACCTTGCTTCGCTGGGTCTGGATGTCCTTGGCGTGGACAGTTCCGCCGTTGGCCTCACTAAAGCGCACAAACTCGCGGCACTGAAAGGCGTAACAATCCGCACCGAAATTGCCGATATGGCAACGTACAGGCCGCCGGAGGGTGCTTTCGGAGCGGTCGTCTCGATCTTCGCGCACATGCCTGGCTACGTGCGTCGAAGGTTGCATGGCTTGGTAGCTCAGTCACTAAGTCCGGGGGGAATCATCCTGCTTGAGGCCTATCGAAAAGACCAACTCACCCGGGACACGGGGGGGCCGGATGATCTGGACATGCTCATGGCTGGCTCAGAGATAGAGCAGGAATTCCCGCATTTTGATGTGCTGATGTCCCGCGAGATCGAACGGGATGTAATCGAAGGAAAGTTCCATACCGGGCCAGCGTGCGTGGTTCAATTCATCGCAAGAAAGAGATAGGCCGAGTGCGCGCCTAAAGTTTCGACCGCGCAGAAACCCAGGTCTTCAATATCGTCCGCAGGACTGGTTTGTCCAGCTACCCCCCCAAGGATCGGCGCTCGGGCCTTTCTAATCACAGGCATGGCTCTGGAGGCCAATCGTCCATGACCCTTATTCAACCGGCCATTTTGTTGATAAAAGAAAAGTTGAGGCAGATTCCGTCCCTCACGGCTCCATTGCCCGACCTGGACTTGTCGGCAATGCCCGCTACCCCACATGCAGCTTTCGCACTTTGGCTTGAGGGAGCTCTGGCTGCAGGTATCCGCGAACCCCATGCCATGACGCTTTCGACCGTGGATGAAAACGGCTGGCCCGATGCCCGTGTGCTTATCTTGAAGAACGTCGATGCTCGTGGATGGCATTTTGCCGTCAATAGTAGAAGCCCCAAGGCTCGGCATATCGAAGGCCAGCAGAAGGTCGCGCTCACATTCTACTGGCCCGCGCTCGGGCGCCAAATTCGCTTACGTGGACAGGCGATAGCACTGTCAGCGCAAGAATGCGCTGAGGATTTTCTTAGCCGCCCTGTTAGCTCGCGCATCAGTGCGATAGCGTCGAGGCAAAGTGAAGTTCTGGCCAATGATAAAGACTACGTACAACGACTTGCTTATGCTCAAGCTTTTCTCAAGGACAATCCCGCTCATGTGGACCCAGGGTGGCGGGTTTATGCAGTTGCACCGACGGTCGTAGAGTTTTGGCAGGGCGCCACTGATCGTAATCACAAGCGTTGGCGTTATACGGTTTCTAAAGACGGTGCAGGATGGGAAACAGCCCGTCTCTGGTCGTGAGCATGGGGTGAGGTACGATGCCTCTATTCGCTCATTTCCGTTCATAGGGCGTCGGGATTTGCCCGCGCCCAAAGAACTCAAGCTCTGCCGGTGCTGCTAAAGCGATGGAGACAGCGTTGTTGAGGCACCGACTTCTCCTTGTCGGATACTAAGCCCGATCAAGGCGTCATAGAGCTCTTGCTGCCCAGCTGGCAGAACTGGGAGCAGCGTCACGCGGCGCTTGCCGATATCGAACCAGGACTCAACCAGCCACCCCACCAGATAGAGCGCCGCAAGGCATCCGCCAGCGGTTGCAACGTTCCCCTGGCATACCAGCGGCTGGTCCACTGGCTCAAGTCCCAGAGCCTGCAAGCTCGGTCGTGCATCCGGATGTGTAGTTGCTCGACCGCCGGGCAGCAGCCCAAGGCGTTCGAGAATGAAGGCTCCGGCGCAGATGGAACCGACTCGCTGGCGTCTGGGATCTAGTTCAAACGACGGCAGGAAATCCGGATTGGCAAGCGCGGCGGGTATCCCCTCCTTGCCGCTGACGAACAGTACCGCGTCGGCGCTATTGGCCTCGCAAAGCGGACCGTGCACCGAAACAGGCAGGCCATGCGCCGATCGCACGATAGAGCTGGCGCCCACTATTCGGACATGCCAGTCCTCCGTGTTGCGGCCTAAAATGTCCCACATCAGGAATAGGTCGATATCGGTGAATTGGTCGAAAGCGACCAGAACAATTTTCTTCAAGGCGAGCTCCATGAGAAGTGCTGGCGTGCAAAACACAACGCCGGTCTTTTGCTGGCGTTCGCAGCGTATCAATCGGTTTCGCACCATACACAGTCTGTATGGCGCCATTGAATATGAGCGAAATAACTCATGAGAAAACTGACTCGTAACCATTGGGTAGCGACTGGCTTTGAAGCCCTCGATCAGGTAGGGCACACCGGGGTTTCGGCCGAGAGTCTGGCGCGCCGATTGAATGTGACCCGCGGATCGTTCTATCACCACTTCCGCAATCGCGAAGACTTTGTCCGCACTCTGCTGGGCGCGTGGGAAGAAGATTACACGGGGCGCATGCTTGCCTATGCCGTGGAGGGTCGTAGCGCCGGCGAAACCTTGAAACGCTATTTGAATATTGCATCTGAGAAACAACCTGGGCGGGAAGTTTCCATCCGGGCCTGGTCGCGGCACGACCCGTTGGTAGCCGAGTTCCAGCAGCGTGTCGACGCCACACGACTGGCCTTCGCGGTTCGGACGTGCCGCCAATTGGTCCACTTGCCAGGCGAAGCAGAAATCATTGGTCAGGTGGCCCACCTGTGCCTGATTGGTGGTCAACAGACAGGACTGCGACGTGATGCCGCTCGCTTCAACAGTTTTCTGCAGCGAGCCTTTGGGCTTTTCGAAGGGGCTCCTCCACCGCGGCGGACCTAAGTCATGAGCCAAACTGCCGTCTTTCAGATGACGCCCCTATAAGAAAAGCAGAACAGCAATGCATGAAAGCACAAGGCTGTATTGATTATTTCAAACTGCCAGAAAGGAACTGTTGCAGACGTTCCGATTGCGGGTTCACCAGCACCTCACGCGGGTTACCGCTTTCTTCGACCACACCTTTGTGCAGGAAAACCAACTGGTTCGACACTTCACGGGCGAAGCCCATTTCGTGAGTCACCACGACCATGGTCCGGCCTTCCTGGGCTAGGGCCTGCATGACTTTCAGCACGTCGCCAACCAACTCTGGGTCGAGTGCCGAGGTCGGTTCGTCGAACAGCATCACCTCAGGTTCCATCGCAAGCGCACGGGCAATCGCCACACGCTGCTGTTCGCCGCCGGACATGTGGCCCGGGTAGGCATCCTTGCGATGCGCCACGCCCACCTTGTTCAGATAGAGTTCGGCCTTCTCGCGGGCTTCGGCCTTGGACATGCCGAGCACGTGGACCGGCGCTTCCATGATGTTTTCCACTGCAGTCATGTGCGACCACAGATTGAAGTGCTGGAACACCATCGACAAGCACGAACGCATGCGTTGCAACTGTTTCGGATCAGCCGCCTTCAGCGCGCCGTCCTTGTTCGCCACCAGTTTCAGCTCTTCGCTGTTGAGCAGGATCCTGCCCGCGTACGGCTGCTCCAGCAGATTGATGCAGCGCAGGAAGGTACTTTTGCCCGAGCCACTGGAGCCGATGATGCTGATCACATCGCCAGCCGCCGCTTTCAGGGATACGCCCTTGAGCACTTCGTGCCGGCCATAGCGTTTATGCAGGTCTTGGACTTCAAGCTTGTACATGCGGTCGATTCTCACAAAAACACTCAGTCGTTGAGCAAGCGCCCGTGACGCAGCACTTCGCGCCCCGCCACCTTGGCCTCAATATTTTCCCTATCAGTGCTTGCGCGGTGCCAGGTAGCGCAGCCAGCGGCCTTCGGCCAGCTTGAACAGGCGCACCAGGA
>NZ_MOAK01000091.1:44595-49405 GCF_003732485.1 Pseudomonas protegens | reverse complement strand
CCTTGGTGATCTTCACCGGTTTGTGTACCCGCTGGCCGGTGGGCTGACCGGACTGCGGGTCGCGAGGGATGATCACTTCATGGCTGAAGCCCTGGACCATGACTTGATCTTCGTGACCTTCCTGGTAGGTGTTGCCAACGGAGTCAGCGGTGAAGGCACCGGCGGTGATCAGACCTTGTTTGGTACCGGTGACGGACATGTACGCTGGGGTTGCCATTGTTGCTCTCCTTGCTTGGATATACGGAAAAACCGGGGCCTGAATGGCCGGCCGGGCTTCATGGATCTTTCAAGAGTCATGCCATCTTTCCAATAACCCTTGCCAATCAATCACTTGATAGAAATCCAAGGTTCAACAGGCTGTTTCCGGCCTGATTTCCTAAAGAAAGTGCGCAAGAAGTTGCGCAGTACTGCGCAACTTCTTGCCCACTCCTCTGTACAGCCCTGTCCGTCATGCCTACAGCCATGTACCCACAGGTTTATCCACATTGGAGTGCGCAACTTCTTGCGCATCAAGGCAAAAAGCCACCATAGGCAATAAGCGCTCTTGAACCGGCAACAAAAAAGGCAGGAGTCCCCCCCGCTGCTCGCTGGCTATCTTCTGCACCGCGACATCCAGCGCGATATCCAGGACGGTTGCGTACCCATCGCCTCACGCAGTGCCTGAAGGCCGCCGCTACGCTCCTCCACATTGAAGGACAGCGCCGATCGCAGGGCGGGCCAGCAATGCCCGGGAAGATGCTTTGGCACCTGCAGCGTGCGCTCCAGTCGCTCATCACGCGCCCGGGTCGACGGCAAGCCACGGAAGGGATGCTTGCCACAGGCCAGCTCAAAGATCACGCAAGCGACGGCGTACAGATCGGCAGCGGCCGACAGGACACCGCCCTCCAGCAATTCCGGGGCAGCGTAGCCCAGCGTCCAGGCGTTGAAGCGAGTGCGGCTCAGGTGAGGCAGGCCGGACAAGACGCCTGCCTCGGCCTGACCCAGGCCGAAGTCGAACAGGCGCACGCCCTCTTCGCCGAGCATCACGTTGCTCGGCTTCAGATCCCCATGCAGCACGCCGCGCCCGTGGCTGTAGGCCAGGGCATCAAGCAGCGGTACGACCACTTCCTGCAAGGCTGTCCACGGCAGGCCCGTCGGGTGCTCGCAGAGCAGCTTGTCCAGCGTCAGCCCGCGCATCAGTTCCATGGTGATGAATGCACACTGGCATTGGGCATCCACTTCAAAGCTGTGCAAGCGCACGATGTTCGGGTGGCGCAATCGTCGCGTCAGGGCGAACTCGCTATAAAGCACCAGGCCCGCATCCGGCGACTCGGAAAACTCCTCGCTCAACACCTTGAGGGCGATGTAGGGATCGGGGTCGCCAAACTGTTCATGCAGCAGGTCACGCGCGCGATAAACCGTGCCCATGCCTCCAGCACCGAGCAGCCGCTCAAGACGATAGCGACCCGCCAGCAATACCGGCAGCGGGCCTAACGGCGCAGATGCCGCAGGCTTGGGTTTACAACGCTTTCTGCCCCGGTGTCGACCCTTGCCCCTGGGGCGCGCCACGGCAGGCGGAGCGGGTTGCGGTTTGACGAAGGCAAAGTAGGTCAGGTTGCCGGCCTCAGCCTCGCTGGCCAGGATGCGCTGCATATCGGGCTTCATATCCGTCATTGGCGGATCACCACGGCCGTCAGGTTGTCTCTGGCTGCGCCGCGCAATGCCCCTTCAAACAAGCGCTCCAGGGCAACCCGGGGCGACGCCAGGCTCAGGGCCCGGCCCAAGGCATCCCCGCTAAGTCCTTGGTAAAGACCATCGCTGCACAGCAGGAAAACATCGCCCGCATAGACTTCGAACTCCAGCACATCCAGGGCCAACCGCTCGCTGGCGCCCACCGCGCGAGTCAGGGCATTGGCATCGGGATGGGCACTGGCCTGCTCCGGGCTCATCCGTTGTTCGTCCACCAGCTGCTGCATCAGCGAATGATCCTTGGACAGTTGATACAGGCACTGCCCACGCCACAGGTAACAGCGGCTGTCACCGGCCCAGATGCAGGCAGCGCGGTTGCCCTGCAGCAACAGCGCCACCACGGTACTGCCAACAATGCTGTCATGCCGTCCCGCACTGAGCGTCAACTCCTGGCCAAGGCGCCGGTTGAGCCAGTGCAGGCATTGGCGCAACTCATTGAGCCGCCCATCGAAACTGTCATGCAGCGACAGCTCCGCCAGACTGGCGACTATCAGCTGGCTGGCAACATCACCGCACTGGTGACCGCCCATGCCATCGGCGACCACCCAGAGCCCCTGCTCCGGGCAATCGAGAAAGGCATCCTCATTGCGCCGCCGCACCTTGCCCGGATCGGTGCGCGCGGCGCTGCGCCAGGTACTGGCAACCGACATCAGAGCTGCGCCGGCATACGGAATGAGCGCAGCACGCCCATGTCGAACGGATTCGGCGTGCGCTGGCTCAGCAGCAGATAGTTGGCACGCAAGCCACCCAGCTCGGCCTTGAGCACCAGCACATCGCGACCGGTCAGGTACTCGGTCTGCATCAGGTCCAGCAGGCGGAACAACGACCAGGGCCCGGTGTTCTTCTCGATACCGATCGGCCGGCCGACCATCTTGTCCAAGACCAGGCTGGCACGGCCCTCTTCAGCATCGGTAGGCCACTTGAAGGACATCGGCACAATGGGGCCGTGCCGGTATTCCAGTTGCCGGTTGCCAAAACGGAACTCGGCACGACTCACCGCCGGATCGAGGGTGTAGGGCTCTAGCCTGAACTGCACCTGGGGCTCGGCCGGGTTCTCTGCGAAGAATCCCTGGCGAATCACCTGCGCGGCGACCATCTGCTCAAGGTAGGCCTTGTTGATCGGCAGGCTTTGGCCGTCGATGCTGCGCAGGCGGTAGCTGCCAGGATCACCACTGACGAAAGGCCGTATGTAAGTGTCGAAGAAACGCTCGGCGATGCCCTGAGCCTTGAAGAACTCGCGAAAATCGTTGACCGCCACATCGCTGGCGCTGTGGGCGTTGAACGGATAGCGCTTGCTGATCGCCTTACCGTAGAAGCTGTACAGCTCGCTCTGGTATCGCTGGTTGAGGTACTGGTAGGAATCGTTGAGCACCAGGCGCCAGGCGTCCTCGGCCAGCGTGTTGAACCACAGGTTCACCGGACGCGGCAGGCGCGCCGAGGCATTGCGCAGACTGCTCAGGGCATCGCGCTGACCGCTCATGCGCGCCTTGGCCATTTCAAATGCGGCCTGATCAGGCTGGCTGGCCCGCGCCAGGCTGGACAACTGCAACTGCAGGTCGTTGAGTGCCAGCAACGCCGGGGTCAGGTCCGCCGCCGGGCCGTTGTTGTCATCCAGCAACCGGTGCAGCGGTTCGAAGCGACGTTGCAGCGCCTTCTTCGCCGTATCCGGCAGGCTCTTGGCCAGGGCCTGCCGGGCCTTCCCCGCTGCGGCGACCAGTCCCTTGCCCGGCACATCCGTTGGTCCATCCCCCTGCTCCGCCTTGCCGGCCTGCGCCGCCACCTCGTCGGCAGCCTCGACCATGCTCTGGAAGCGGGTGTTCTCCCGTATCTCCACCAGCAATTGCAAGAGCGGCGAGTTGGCCGCGGTCAGACCGGCCAGTTGTTCGGCCCCATCGCCGGCATCGTTGAACGGCGGCAGGCTGACCCGGCCCAGGGCTTCGCTCCAGTGGTTGGCATAGTCGCGAAAGTACAGTTGCTCCAGCTCGACCATCAGCCGCCGCAGATCCATGCCACTGATTCCCGAGCCTTCGCCCAGCACCCAGTTGTCACGCAGGATATCGGTGACCAGCGCCGTGCCCTGGATCGAAAAGTACTGCTGATAACCCTGCTGGGTATAAAAACCGGGGATCACATAGTCAGTGCCGACAAACAGGCTGCCTTGTGGCCCCAGGTGCTGGCTCAGACGGTATTGCGGCAAGCTGCGAGCCTGTTCGCGCAGGACCCGGTAGACCACGTTGGCCAACGACTCACTGCGCAACACCTGACGGGCCTGGCTCACCAGTGCATCGTTGAGCGGATAACTGAACGGCAATTCGAGCAAGCGCTCGAAGTGCCCATTCAGACCGTTCTGCAAGGCGCTGTTGCCGGCGTAACGGCTCGACCACTCTCGAGCCACCCAGTCCTTGAGCAAGGATGGATCACGGCGATCCTGCAGGTTCAGCATCAGATAGGCGCGCAAGCTGTTGAGCAGGCGTTCGCGATCGCGCAGGTTGGCGCGAACCTGCCCTTCGAGCATCTGCGCAACCCTTGGCAGCAGTTGCTCCTGCAACTCACGCTCGTATGCACGCAAGAGCACCGGGCGGCTGGCATCGCCTTGATACAGCCCGACCCGTTCATGCAGCGGCGCCTCGCCCTGGGGCACAAAGACCTGGGTGGCCGCAAAGCGAGTGTCGAGGGGTTTGAGCAGGGCCCGCGCTTCATCCCGCGCACTCAGGGCCGACCGTTGTTCACTCCAGCTCTGTGCCAGTGAGCGCAATTGCTCCAGGCGCCCGTGGTTGGCCGAGAAACTCCCCGCCCACAGCATGCCAAACACTGCCAGGGCCGCCAGGGCGCCCACGTACAGGGCGCGCTGGCCCCAGTGAATACGTCGGCGTTCACGCTGGTCCAGGCCGGCCAGGTCGGCCTCGGGGAAAATCACCCGGCTCAACAGGTGGTGAATAAAACGCGAGCGACCGCTGCGCAGGGTCGGCAGGACGGCGGCCGACATGCCCAGGCTCGCACCGATACTGGCAGTGTCCTGATCGAGCTCTTCGACCAGGTGCGGCGCACTGGTCAGGTAGAAGCCCCGCAGCTGGCTGGGGCG
>NZ_MOAK01000091.1:28938-44513 GCF_003732485.1 Pseudomonas protegens | reverse complement strand
GTCGAGACCCCCCCCCCGACGCTGGGTGTCTCGCTCCTGGTGCATGCGCATGATCACCTGGCTGTTCAAGCGCCGCAGCAGCTCCTCGAACTCCTGGCGAAGTACCGCGACATCGGTGCCGCTTTGTTCCTGGCTAAAACTGGCGCCGAGGACCTGATCGCTTTCCTCCCGGCTCATCTGGTCAAAAAACTCGTCAAAACCCGAGAGTTGGTCGGCCTTGCTGAGCACCAGATAGACCGGGACATCGACGTGCAACTTCTGATGAATATCCTGCAGGCGCACGCGTACCTGATGCGCCAGGGTGTCCAGTTCCTGCTCGTCGACGCTCAGCAGTGCCTCCACCGGAACGGTCACCAGCACGCCATTGAGCGGACGACCGCGACGACGCTTGCGCAACAGGCCCAGCAAGGTGTTCCAGGCACTGGCGTCGACTTCGGCGGCGCCTTGGCTCAGGTAGCGGCCGGCCGTGTCGATCAGTACGCCGTGTTCGGCGAAGTACCAGTCGCAGTGCCGGGTGCCGCCGGTGTCGCGGGTCAGCTTGCGGCCCATTTTGTTGAGTGGAAACTCCAGGCCCGAAAAATCCAGCAGGCTGGTCTTGCCGCTGCCCTGTGGACCAAGCAGCAGGTACCAGGGCAGATCACTGCGCCAACGTTCGCTGCGACCGCGGTACAGGCTTGAGGTCTTTAGGGTGCGCAGCGCGTCCTTGAAGCGCTCATAGAGCTCTTTGTGCTCCTGGTCGATCAACTCGTCACGCTGCATGCGTGCTTGTCCGGCCTCGCTGTCCTCGACGGCCTTCTTGCGCACGCCGGAGCGCCAGCTGACAAAGACCATCGCCAAGCCCCAGATCAGGAACAACGCGCTGATGGTCAGCAGGCGCGAGGTTGCACTGGCCCAGAACTTAAAGTCGTTGACGGCCAATAGCGGCCCGACGAACCACACCAGCAATGCCACACTCAGCACCAACAGCAGCGTCCAGACCCAGGTCTGGCGCAGGAAGGCGCCGGCTTTCTTGAAGAAGTTATTCATCACACGTCCCTGTCTTACTGCTGGGGCTGGACCACCACCGGGTCAAGCGGCTGATACGTCTGCAACAGGCTTTCGCGCTGCTGGCCAAGCACCCAGGCGAACCCCGAGTACATCACCAGCAGACACACCACGGTGAACAGCGCAACCGTCCACCCCGGTACGATGCGTACCAGGCTGCGACGCTGATCGCGGAGCCCTTCCCAATGGGGCGACAGTTCACGAGGCACGTCGCCACGCAGTTGGCGGATCTGTCGGTACAACGCGTCGCGAATCCCCTCGATTTCGAGCACGCCGCGGGGAATGACCCGGTACTTGCCCTCGAAACCCAACGCCAGGCACAAGTACATCAGCTCCAGCATCGGCAGGTGCTTGACCGGGTTCTTCGACAGCCGATCCAGCAGTTGGAAGAACTTTTCGCCGCCGAAGGTTTCGTTGTGAAAGCTGCTGAGCAGACTCATTTGCGACCACTGGCTTTCATTGCCCCAAGGGGTGCTCACCACCGCCTCGTCGACCACGGTACACAGCACATAGCGGGCGGCCATCACCTGGCTGCTCTGCGCGCCGTCCTGCAGGGCCCGAGCGTCGAACTGCTTGAGGCCGGCACTCAGGCGCGCATTGAGCGCACGCAAGTCTTCGGCAGACTCGCTGTGCTTGAGGCGAACCACTTCCGACAGCAGGTCGGACGCCGCCGCCACCAGCGGGTTGAGGCTGACGCTGATGGATTGCGCAGGGCCCAGGCGCGCGGCATAGATCATCCGCTCCTCAAGTTGCTCGAAACGGGGAGGTTCGGCGAAGTCGGTCAGCGGGTTGCGTGCCGGGCCATGCCCATGACGGTCAAGCAGGACGGTTTTATCGTCCTGGGGGTGTTCCAGATCCTTGATCATGTCGTTCAGTTCCTGATGGCCCAGAATTTCAGTTCAAGCTCGGCGAACTCACCGGAGACGTGGAAGGCGAAACCTCCCGAACGTTCCAGTTGTGCCAAGTCCTCGGGACTGAGGTCGAGGATGAAATAGGTTTTATTGGAGTGGAATGCGATCTGTCGCGGAGCCACCGGCAAGGGTCGGACCTTGATCCCCGGCAGATGCAGGTTGACCAGTTGCCGAATGCTTTCCACCGGCCCGACCTTGAGGTGCGCCGGCAAGCGATGACGCAATTCTTCGGAGTCGCAGTTGGCACTGGCTGCGAGTACGAACGAAGCCGACTCCAGCAATTTGTGGTCATGCAGCGGCGACACCAGCACCCCGTACTGGCGGGCTTGCAGCACCAGCTCGATGGCGTGCTGCTCGAGCACCATCGACAGCACCTGGCGAATGGCATCCATCAATTTGCGAAAGCTCGCTCCCTGGTCGCTGTGCTGATAGCGGCTGTCCAACCGTGGGCGCTTGCTGTCACTGGCGAAAGTCGCCAGTTCCCCGAGCATGACCAGCAGCGTGCGATAGAGCTCCTCCGGATGGACATGCTCAAGATCCAGGTAGTGCCGCAACAGCAGTTCGGTACGGTTGATCAACTGCAGCATCATGAAGTCGCCCACCTCGGCGCCACCGACCTTGCCGTTGGAGCGAATCCGCTCGGCGATGGTGTCTCCCCGATGGCTGAGCATGCTGATGATCTCTTTCAGGCACGAGAGCAGATAGGCACTGGCATGGGTGTGCAGGAAGGTCGGCACGAAATCCGGATCGAGGCTGATCACGCCATCGGCGGTGGCATCCATCACTTCACAGACTTTCAACTTCACATAGGCTTGCCCGCTCTGCTGCTCGCCCAGTAGCAGACGGAAGTCCGGACGGGCACAACTGAGCTGGCTGCTGGAATCATCACCGGCATTGGAATCGGCGATCTGTGCCTCGTAGACGGTGTAGCGCGCCAGCACGTCGGACTGCTCCGGGCGCCTTGACTCGATGTGGTTGCCCGTGACCAGCGGCAAGGCCAGGTAGACCGGAGTGCCCCCCGTATTGGGCGGCACATCCAGGGCCAGCGGCTCGGTATCGTCCCCCAGCTCGAACAGGCTGCCATCCGGCAAGATACCGGAGGCTCGGCTGATCACCAGCTTGCCCATGTTGAGAAACTGCAGATCGATCTCCAGCGCCAGAAATCCCCAACTGTAACTACTCAGCAACTGGGTACGGGTTTTCATCTGGTAATCGTAGTAACGATCGTTGTGCTGGAAATGCTGAGGCCGCAGCAACATGCCTTCCTGCCAAATGATTTTATGCACGTTCATGAGTTGTCATCCGCTTGGCTGAGCACATCGTTGCTGTTGCGGATGCCGGACTGGTCGAGGATCAGGCCGACCTCGGTCACCTCCTGCGGGGTGAGCTGCACCACATAGCGCCACTGGCTTTCCGGCAAATCGCGATAGGCCGCGAGCACACCGACGAAACGGCTGCCGTCTTCGACGCGCAACTTGAACTCGAGGCTTTCGCCCGGGCGCAGCTCCAGCTCTTCACTGGCCACCAGATCCGGTGCCAGGGACTCCCTGGCACGCTCATAGAGACTGAAAAAATCGGCGTTCTCGAATGCCACCGGATGCTTGAGTTCCATCAAGCGCACCACGATCGGCGACGGGCGCCCATTGAGGTCCGGGTTGAGCCGATCGCTGGCGCTCAGCTTCAGGTTCAGCTTGGTCAGGGTCGAATACGGCGACATCGATGCGCAGCCCGTCGACAGCGCCAGGGCCATGAGCACCGTCAGGGCCTTGAGTAATGGGTGGGTACGGCGAGACATGCAGGTCATCCTTGATCATCGAGGTGGAGGGTGGAGATCAGGCGGATCTGTTCTTCGTAGGCCTGAGCGAAATCCCGCGCCAACAGGCGCTCGTTCCAGTCATCGTCCTGGCACAGCGCCTGGTGATAGCGGCGATACGCTCGCCAGCGGCTACCGGAAGTCACCAGCAACGGTTGCTGGCCATCGCGCTCGAAACGCAGGGTCAGCTGTTGCGGCGAAAAGTGTTCGAGGGTGCTCCGCACTGCGGCGCGGCTGGCGCTGAGCAGCGCCACCTGATGCGCCTGCAGGTCGCGAAAGGCACGGGAGATCGCCTGCTCGGCAGACAGTTGCCCAGGCTTGTGATCCAGCAGCAGGATGCCCAGTACCGCTTCGCAATCCACGGCGAACTTGAGCGGGTTCTTACTGGTGCCCTGGGGCGCGGTGAGGGCCAGGCGCAGCTCGTTTTTCAGTTCGCTGCGGGTTCGCAGGCTCTGCTGCAAACCACCAATGCTTTGCTTGAACAGCCCCGCGACATTGACCGCCAAAGCCTCGCGCCGGTCGTGATCGAGCGCTTGCAGATCCACCCCCAGGACCGCACCGAAACGCGCCCAGAACGCTTCACTCTGACAGGCCGGCGCCTTGGGCTCGGGTAGCGCCGGCGGCTCGGGGGGCGCCACCAGCTCCGGCACCAGCAGGCGTTCCCTATCGATGCGGGCGTAATCGGCTCGCTGCCCAGGTTCCTGGTGTGGTGCGTCGAGTGCACTGAGCTCGTCAATCTCCGCCCCACTGTGCTCCTGCTGGTCCAATGCATTGAGCGGGTCGAGGTCAAAAAATGCGTTATCCGGAATGATGCTGCCGGCCGCTTGTGGACGACCGGCTTCAACGGCGAAGGCTTCCGGGGCCTGCACCAGGCGCGCACGAATCTTGAAATCCCCCAGCACGTAGACACTGCCCTGCTCGATACGCTGGGCTTCGCCCTTGCGCAGACGCGCGCCACTGCCACTGTCCTGGATACCGTTGCTGCTGGTATCGGTGAGGAAAAACTGGCCATCGCGATAACTGACCAGCGCATGATGGTTGGACAGATGGCGCTTGCTATCCGGAATCTTCCACTCGCAATCCTCTCCCCGACCGATGACGCCACCGGCCCGCCTGAAGGTCTTGCTGCTCAAGTCCGCCGGCACGAATTGCTTGGCATCGAGCATTTCAAAAACCAGTTCCATGATGATGCTCCTTGCGCTCACTTGCCGCGATTGACCGCCTGCGGATCGCCCAGCGGGCGATAGGTGTCGTCGTTGAATTTGTAATTGCCGCTGCAGGCGCCGAGGCCAACCAGAACAACCAGGGTCAAAAGGACGGTTTGCCAGTGACGAACAGACATCAGAAGGTCTCCATAGGTAGACAATGCACAAAACGCCCTCCCTTGCAGGCGCGCCGAGAAGTACGAAAAACCAGCCAAGACTCCATGCCTCGCTAGGCCTCAAAGTCGCCAAGATTGATATTCAGGCGGCCCAGGCGGTACAGCAGCGTGCGACGGGGCAAGCCCAGCTCGCGGGCTGCCAGGGTCTGATTGCCGTCGTTCTTGCGCAGGCAATCGAGCAACAGGTGACGCTCGACCTTTTCCAACTGCTCGCGCAGGTTCAGGCCCACCTCTTCGGGCATGACTTCAATGTTCATGGAGAAATGCTCGGCCAGAAGCTCACCGCCCTCACAGAGCAGCACTGCACGCTCCACCAGCCCCTTGAGCTCGCGCACGTTGCCTGGAAAGGCGTAGCCGGACAGATGATCGAGGGCCGTTGGCGACCAGCTCACCGGGTCACGTTGCAGGAAGGCGCAGGCCTTGTCGGCGAAGTGCCGGGCCAGGGCGAGAACGTCGTCTTCACGCTGTCGCAAGGCCGGCAACTCGATCGGGAACTGAGCCAGGCGGTAATACAGGTCCTCACGGAACTTGCCTTCACCAACCAGCGCCGCCAGATCACGGTGGGTGGCCGCGATGATGCGCACGTCGATGATGTGCGTGTCGTTGGAGCCCAGCGGGCGTATCTCGCCGTCCTGCAGGACCCGGAGCAACTTGGCTTGCAGGGACAGCGGCATGTCGCCGATTTCGTCCAGCAACAGGGTGCCGCCATTGGCCGCATCAAACAGCCCGGGGCGATCGCGGTCAGCGCCCGTGAACGCGCCCTTGCGATAACCGAACAACTCGCTTTCCAGCAGGTTTTCCGGGAATGCCGCGCAGTTCTGCACCACAAATGCCTGGGAGCGACGCGGGCCATAATCATGAATGGCCCGCGCCACCACTTCCTTGCCGGTGCCGGTTTCGCCACGCAGCAACACGGTGTAAGGACTGTGCAGTACCTTGCTGATCAATTGATAGGTCTGGCGCATCACCGCACTGGTGCCGATCAAGCCATAACCGCTGGTGATGACCTCGGGATGCAGAAGCGGCGCCTGTTCGCCCGCGGGGAGGCGCAAACGCTGCAGCAGCTCCCATTGACCAAGGACAAACGACCCCAGTTGAGCCAACGACTGGGCAAAGGCTTGCAGGTCTTCCTGTTCCGGGCTGGCACATAACAGCAAGCCTTGGACAGCCTTGCCCGAGTTGACCAGCGGTACACATAACAGTGACTGCCACGCGACGCTGCGCACGGGCAGGAAGCTGGTGTCGTGGAGGCTCTGGTTCAAGCCCACCAGGCTCACCACCCGGTTCTGGCACAGGGCGAACTGCAGCAATTGCTCACCGCTGTAATCGCTCGGCAGGTTGATCACTTCCCGCGGCTGCAAAAGGCCGCCAAGGCATTCGGCGCGCAGTTGCAGGCAGCTATGGGTGGCATCGAGCAGATACAGCTGACTCAGTTCACAGCCACTGAGCTGGGCTGCCCCCCGTACAAAGTCCTCAAGCAGCGCTGGACCTTCCGACGCCCGGGACAGGCCGGAAAACTGCGCCAGCAGTGCCTCTGCATAGGCCAGTGGCTGCGGCACCCGGGTGAACATGATGCCCACCTCAGGCGAACTCACAGGCCACGCCACCGCTGCTATCGAGCGTTGCGTACACACGTTTGAGGTTCTCGCCGCTGGCCATGGCCGCCAGCAGGCGGTCGGCCACCAACGGCAGGACGTGCAGGTCGAGCAAGTAGTCGATCAGGCGCGCACCGCTTTCGCTCTGGGTGCAGCGTTCGGCCAAGTGATCGACCAGCGCCTGGCAGTGGCTGAAATCCAGCTGCCGAGCGTTCAGCCGCTCCCCCAGCCGCCCCAGCTTGATTTCGATCAGTTCGCGCAGCACCGGGCCACTCACCGGGTAATAAGGCACCACGCGCATACGTGCCAGCAGCGCCGGTTTGAAATGCTTGTTCAATACCGGACGGATCGTCTGCTCCAGAGTGTCGACGCTTGGGCGCTCGCCGTGCTCGCACAGCGCACTGATCCGCTCGCTGCCCAGGTTCGAGGTCATCAGTATCAGCGTGTTGCGAAAATCGATCTCACGCCCTTCGCCATCGTTAGCCACGCCCTTGTCGAAGATCTGATAGAACAGGTTGAGCACATCCGGATCGGCTTTCTCGACCTCATCGAGCAGCACCACGGAATAGGGTTTTTGCCGCACCGCTTCGGTGAGCATGCCGCCCTCGCCATAACCGACATAACCCGGCGGAGCGCCGATCAGGCGCGAAACGGTGTGTTTTTCCTGGAACTCGGACATGTTGATGGTGGTGATGAAACGCTCACCGCCGTACAGCAGGTCCGCCAGGGCCAGGGCGGTTTCGGTCTTGCCCACCCCGCTGGGGCCCACCAGGAGAAACACCCCGACCGGCGCATCCGGTTTGTTCAGGCCTGCGGCCACGGCACGCATGGAACGATCCAGAACCTGCACCGCCTGGTCCTGACCGCGAATACGGGCACTCAGGTCAGTGGCAAAACTCGCCACCTTGGCGTTGTGCTCACGGGCCAGTTGCGCCAGCGGTACTCCGGTCCAGGCGCTGATGACTTCAGCCACCAGGCGTGGACACACCTCGAAACTGACCAGCCGCTCCCGGGTTTGCGCGTCGCTCAGGGCGCGATGGGTGTCGTTGAGTGCCGACTCCAGCTCCACCACGCCAGGTCCGCTTTGCACATCAGTCTCCAGGCTTGCATCCGGCGAGCCTTCGCTCTCCTGTGCCGAGCCCAGGGTGCTGGCGTCACGGGCCCTGGCCAATTGCACCCGCAACTGCAGCAAGCGCTCGGCCAATGTGCGTTGTTCGTGCCAGAGTTTTTCCAGGTCCTGCTGGTGCTCTGCAGCTTCGGCCAGCCGCGCTTCCAGGCTGTCCAGGGCCTCCTGGTCAATCGTCAATCCGGCTTCGGCATCGCGCCGCAGAGCCTGGCACTGACGCCGTCCTTCAGCCCCTTCGCCCCGCAGACGTTCCAGACGCTCAGGGGCCGCCGCAAGGCTGATGCGAACCCGGGCACAGGCGGTGTCGAGGACATCGACAGCCTTGTCCGGCAACTGGCGCCCGGCGAGGTAACGGGCTGATAGCTCGGCGGCGGCCACCACCGCGTCATCACGCAGGTAGATACCGTGGCTCTTCTCATAGACCTGAGCCAGACCTCGCAGAATGGTCACCGCCTCGGCAACGGTGGGTTCGTGCAATTGCACGGGTTGGAAACGACGGGCCAGGGCCGGATCTTTCTCGAAGTATTTTTTGTATTCGGTCCAGGTGGTGGCCGCAATGGTGCGTAGCTCACCCCGGGCCAGGGCCGGCTTGAGCAGGTTGGCTGCATCGGAGCCGCCGGCATTGCCGCCCGCGCCGATCAGGGTATGAGCCTCATCGATGAACAGGATGATCGGCTTGGGCGAGGCGTTGACCTCGTCGATCACCCCTTTCAGACGTCGCTCGAATTCACCTTTGACGCTGGCGCCCGCTTGCAGCAGCCCCATGTCCAGAGAGAGCAGCTCAATGTCCTTGAGCACGGGCGGTACTTCTCCGGCGGCAATGCGCGAGGCCAGGCCTTCGACGACTGCGGTTTTCCCGACACCGGCCTCACCGACCACGATCGGGTTGTTCTTGCGGCGACGGGCGAGGATGTCGACCATTTGCCGGATCGCATCATCGCGGCACAGCACCGGGTCGAGTTGGCCGTCTCGCGCCTGTTGGGTGAGGTTATGAGTGAAACGCAGCAACAGCGACTCCCCCGCTGCCGCCGGCCCGCCGCCGGAGGCTCGCTCCTGTTGTGACAGGGCAAAATCCTTCAGGCGTTCGATGTCCAGTTTCGCCAGCAGCGGCTGGTAGCGACTGCCGGCATAACGCATCGGGTTGCGCAGCAAGGCCAGAATCAAGGCCGCCTGCTCGACCTGGCTTTGACCCAGTTCAAGATTGGCCACCAGTAACGCGTCCTGCAGCCACTGCACCAGTTCCGGAGCGAACACCGGACTGCGCGAGCCGCTATCGCCGACTTGCGATTGCAGTGCCTCGGTCAACTCGCCGGCATCGACTTGCGCGTCCTGCAACGCCCGGGCAAGCAAACCCTGGGGGCGCTCCAGCAAACCCAGCAGCAGGTCTTCGACCAGCACCTTGTTGCCGCCACGGGCGACACAGCGTTCAGCGGAACGCTCCAGGTCGCGGCGGGTTTCAGCGTCCAGTGCCTGGATAAGTTGTTGCAGGTCTAGGTTGATCATGGGTCATCCGTCCTTAATGAATTTTGCTGCCCAAGGTCACCACGCCGTCGGCCTTTTCATGACCGAGCCAACTGGTCCACCCCAGACGACAGGTGTTCTGTTCACCGATGCACAGTTCGCGGATTTCCTCCTGGCGCAGCACCAGGCGAATGTCGTAGTCCAGCGGGTCGCGCAGGGTGAATCGCACCAGCGCGCACAGCGGCTGGTAACCGAAACCGATCGGCAGGAATTCGTGGAAACGTTGCCAGTCGAGCTGACTGATATGAATGCGAAACTTGCCGCCGCGATCGCGTACCCGCTCGCCCAGTACCAGGTCCTCACCGAGCAGACTGTTGGCCTGCCCCAGGCAGTTGCGCTGTTCGTCGAGAATCTCTACCCGACGCTCGATGCACTGCTCGATCACCAGGTCGGCGTGCTTGAAGTAGTAGCGCAGCACCGCCTCGATCAGGGCGGCCGAATGGGCGCGCAAGCTGAGCAATCCGAGGTACGGCAGCAAGCGTTTCCAATTCAGTTCCTTGGCCTTGCGGATGTCTTCTCCACCCAGGCCGATCAAGGCAAACAACTGAGCTGAAAACGGGTCCAGGGCACCGCTCTTGAAGCTGGCGCGGTAGCGATACTTACTCCAGATCGGCAGCATCAGGCGTTGCAGGCGGTGATGGAACAGATCGAGAAAGTTGCGCGTAGGGTTGCCCTCTTCGCTATCGCCCAGGGCCTGCTCGCCATAGAACGCCGGCAAGGGCGAGCCCGCGCCGAACAACCCGATCAGGTTGAAACGCAAACGTGCACGCATCTGACCGCACTCTTCGAAAAACTCCACACGATCGACATCGCTGCCAGGGAAACCCAGGCTCGGATTGGCCTGGAACTCCAGCTGATCGTAGAGTTCCTCTTCGCTCAGGTGCGGGTGGGCATCGCGCAAGCGATCGACGACCAACAGTACGGCCTGAAACAGCGAATACTCTCGTATTACCGTGCTCAGTCTGCTTAAAGCAGGGGCTGCAGCCCCATGCGTGGTGCCCATTTGTACACCTCTCCCTGTGTACTTTTTACCCGCAGCTCGTGGTAGGAATTGAGACTGGCGTAAAGAGCAAAAAACTCGTTAAGAACCGACGCGAAAACGAACAGGTCGCCTTCACCGATATAGCCTTGGGGATCGATGCTCAGCTCGGTGCGCAACCCGCGCAGCGGCAAGCCTCGGTGCAGGCGATCGACGTGCTCGTGACGAATCGACTTGAGCCCGCCCAGCAAACGCTTGCTGACCTTCTCCAGGTGCTGGTCGTAGTAGCGTGGCAAGTCGTAGGTTTCGAGGATCACCTTCAACGCATCAACGTTGGCCAACGACAGATAGTTGAGCGACATGTTGCTGATGAGCTTCCACAGAAAATCGCGGTTCAACGGCGGTGCGTAGCTCGACGTGACCGGTGTGATATTGCGGAAACTGAGGAACTCCGGGGTTTCCTCGCACAACTGGTTGATGTCGCCGAGCTTGAGCCGGCGCGGCAGGTTCTGGTTGGTGCACGTCAGCTCGATCGACAGGGTTTCCTGAGCGTCGGTGTGACGGATACCGAAGCTCAGGTAGGTGTCGAGGCCGTCGTGCAGCAGTGATGAGCGCTGGCGAATGCTGTAGTGCGGGCGGCTGTGGGGCACGTCGAAACTCGGATCATGCTCGAACGACTCGAAGGGTACATACGCCTGATAACCCAGGCCGCCCGGCTTCCAGCCGGTGACGCTTTCAATGGAAAACACGCCGCAATGTTCCAGTTCGTACTTGGCCGGCAGTAACAGGTATTCGTCCTGCTTGCCGTCAAGACGAATTGGCAAGGCATCGTGCTTGAACAGATTGACGATAGGTGTGCAGTAGAGCTTCACGTTGTCCAGGGTCGGACGCAGGCGTTGTACCCCACTGTTGCGAATATCGAAGCGCAACTCCAGGCCGTGCATGCGCTGGAGAACGTCTTGCGGCAACCTCTGCAGCAGATCCAGGCCACTGAGATCGACGAACAGGAACTTGTCCTGGAACGCAAAATACTCCTGCAGGTAGCGATAACCGCGGAAGGTGTTGAGCGGGTACGGGATCAATGCCTCTTCTTCAGCAAAACCCACGGGCTGTACATGGTTGCCCGAGATCTTGAAGGACATCCCGGTACCGTCGGCCCCGCCAAGCGGTTCGCCGCCCGCCCCCAACGGCACCAGCTCGATGCCCTCGAGGTTGCGCAACAGGCTGAGGTAAAGCATCTGACTGATGTAGCGCTCACCGGCCAGGTGCAGGCGCAGACGCTCCAGGTTAAGTTCACCGAAATGACCGTCGCAACTCATTTCCAGACGCAGGCTCAACAGTGCACCATCGCCCTTGACCGAGTAGCTCAATGCCGTCAGGTCCAGAGGCAGCACCTCGGTCGGATAGCAGGTGCGAAAGCGACAGCTGACATCATCGATGAGCTTGCTCTCTACCGGCGTATCTCGCGGTATTCGCTGGGCAGGTCCGGGCTGCTGCAGGGGATCGAACTGCAAGATGCTGAACGCTGGCAATGGCCGCATGTAGTTCGGCCACAGCAGATGCATCAGCGAGTGGCTCAGCTCGGGCAGCTCGTCATCGAGCTTCTGGCGCAGACGCCCCGTCAGAAACGCAAACCCTTCGAGCAGGCGCTCCACATCCGGGTCTCGTCCGGCCTGCCCCAGAAAGGGCGCCAGGGCCGGACTGCGCTCGGCGAAACGACGGCCCAGCTGACGCAGCGCAGTAAGCTCACTTTGGTAATAGTGGTTAAAGGACATGGGCTCAGTGCCTGGTAGTTGGAGTCATGGGGCATTTCGGTGGAACGCGATGCCAGTACCCGCGCGGCGTTACTCCAAGCACCGGAGATCCCTGCTGTGTTCGCGACGCGTACGGGATAGCCAACAAAGGTCGTGGCCTGGGCAGACAAAAGGCCTGCTGGCGCAGACTGCGTGGTTTCCTGTCATCGTCGTCTCCTTAACTGACCTTGACCTGTCCGCTGCCATCCAGGCAGGCGGAAAAACTGACCTGACGCTTGATCCCTTCCACCTCGAGCAAGCCTTCAATACTGAACGCCAGCTTGAGCGGGTCATGATCACGCGGCAGAGAAACGACACGCACCTGGCTGAGCCGCGGCTCGTAGGCTTCGATGAAGTGCTCGATGGCCAAGCGGGCCTGGCTTAAGGCATCGTGCAAGCTCAAGCGCATGTCGTTGAGATCGGGCAACCCGTAGTCGGACAGCGTCTGCACGCTCCCCGCACGGGTGCTGAGCATCTTGCCCAGATGGGCAGCCACCGATGCCATCGCGCATGCCTCTGGGCTCCAGCCGATACGCTGGTCGGTCTCTGCGCTCAGGCGTTCAAAAAGGCTGCCGTATCCGCTCATGGCCTGGCTCCCGGTTACTCTTTGTCCAGCTTGCCAACCAGAGAAAGCGTGAAGTCGGCCCCCATGTACTTGAAATGCGGGCGCACGTTCAGGCTGACGCGATACCAGCCCGGCTCGCCTTCCACATCGCTGACGATGATCTGCGCAGCGCGCAGCGGACGACGACCACGGACTTCGGCACTCGGATTTTCCTGGTCAGCCACGTACTGGCGGATCCATTTATTGAGCTCCAGCTCAAGATCGGTACGCTCTTTCCATGAGCCGAGCTGTTCACGCTGCAGCACCTTCAGGTAGTGAGCCAGGCGGTTGACGATCATCATGTAGGGCAGTTGGGTGCCAAGCTTGTAGTTCAGCTCCGCCGTCTTGCCTTCAGCGCTGATGCCAAAGAACTTCGGCTTCTGTACCGAGTTGGCAGAGAAGAACGCCGCGTTGTCACTGCCCTTGCGCATGGTCAGGGAGATGAAGCCCTCCTCGGCCAATTCGTACTCGCGACGATCTGAAACCAGCACTTCAGTCGGGATCTTGGTTTCGATCTCACCCATGCTTTCGAAATGGTGCAGCGGCAAATCTTCCACCGCGCCACCGCTCTGCGGACCGATGATGTTCGGGCACCAGCGAAACTTGGCGAAGCTGTCGGTCAGTTTGGTACCGAACGCATACGCGGTATTGCCCCACAGGTAGTGCTCGTGGTTGTTGGCAACGGTTTCCTTGTAGACGAAGGACTTGACCGGGTTCTCTTGCGGATCATAAGGATTACGCAGCAGGAAACGCGGCAAGGTCAGAGCGATGTAGCGAGAGTCTTCCGATTGGCGGAAGCTCTGCCACTTGGCAAATTGCGGGCCTTCGAAATGATCCTTCAGATCCTTCAGGTCCGGCAGGCCGGTGAAGCTTTCCAGGCCGAAGAAGTTCGGGCCTGCCGCGGCAACGAACGGCGCATGGGACATGCAGGCAACGCTGGAGACGTACTGCATCAACTTCACGTCGGGAGAGCTGGGCGACATGAAGTAGTTGGCGATGATTGCGCCTACCGGCTGGCCACCGAACTGACCGTACTCAGCGGTATAGATGTGTTTGTAAAGACCGGCCTGCATCACTTCCGGTGAGTCTTCGAAGTCGTCCAGCAGGTCCTGCTTGGAGACGTTGAGGATTTCTATCTTGATGTTTTCACGGAAATTGGTGCGCTCCACCAGCAGTTGCAGCCCCCGCCAGGCAGACTCCAGCGACTGGAAGTCCTCATGGTGGAGAATCTCATCCATCTGCTGGCTGAGCTTGGCATCGATCTCGGCGATCATGCGATCGACCATGGCCTTCTTGACCGGCTCGCCACTGTTCTGCGGCTTGAGCAACTCCTCGATGAAGGCAGACACACCGCGCTTGGCGATGTCATAGGCTTCGTCGTTCGGAGTCAGACGGGTTTCGGCGATGATGCCGTCGAGGATGCTGTACTCGCTGCTATCGTTGCTTTGGTGTTGCGCGGCACGGGTAGTCATGTGTTGTGGCTTCCTTGTCTGATGGGTCAGGCGTCTGGGGCGGCAGCGTTCAGGCCCAGTTCACCAAGCACGCGAACGCGGGATTCGTCGTCGGCGAGAACGCCTTCGATGGCTTTGCGGAACGCGGGGGCGTTACCCAGCGGTCCCTTGAGTGCCACCAGGGCATCGCGCAGTTCCATCAGTTTTTTCAACTCGGGCACCTGCTCTACCAGACTGGCCGGGTTGAAGTCCTTCATCGAGCTGACCCGCAGACTGACCGCCAGCTCATCCGTGTCACTGTCCTCCTGAAGGCGGTTAGGCACGCTCAGCGTCAGGCTCAGCTCCTGCTTGGCCAACACTTCGTCGAAGGTCATCTTGTCGATACTGATCGGCTTGCGATCTTCTACCTTGCGTTCGTCCGGACGCTGGGTGTAATCGCCGATCGCCAACAGTTTCAGCGGTAGCTCAATCTCCTCCTGAGCTCCGCCAGTCGCGGGTTTGAAGGTAACGTTGATGCGTTCCTTAGGGGCTACAGAGCCTTCTTTGGCCATGGGTACTTTCCTTGCGATTGTCGGCCCGTGGGCCTATTCGAGTACCACCTCGAGGTCGAGATGGCACAGCCTGCGATAAATTTCTTCCTTGCGTTCTCGCACTGCGTGGTTCTGCGGCAACAACTCACAGCAGCTATGCAGGAGGTGCAGCACTTCCAACGCAAGATCCGGCTCCCAGGCGTGCAAGCCTGAGTTCTGCAATTCTTGGTCAAGGGTTTCCAGCTGGGTCTTGGCCAGCTCGTACTTCTTGGCGATGAAACACAGCCGGGCCAGGCTGAAATGCCAGAAGAACCTCACGCGACCGCCACGCGCACTCTGCAAGCCTGGCTTGAGCACTTGCACCGCTGCCTTGAGGCCATCCTTGCGCAGGATCGGCAAGACCTCTTCCAGAGCCTCCTCCCAAATTGGTTGGCTGGAACTGGCTTCGACCTGACGCGGGGCACTGGTGGCAGATAGGTGGGGCATGACATGGGCGCTGATCCAGCTCCGGGTGGCCGGATCGGCAAAGGGGGTGCCGTCGTAAAAGCGCAACTCGACCACTCCCGGCAGGCGCTGCAGCAAGAGCGCAAAGTGAAACTCGACTTCACGCATGGCCTGGTCGGCGTTCAACTCTTGCAAGCACTCCCAGACCAGGCGCTGCCCGTCGAACCAAAAAGGCGCTCTGGACAGGCTGGCTTCGAGCTCCAGCAACAAATCGGCGAACTGACCGCCGGCAAAGCGTTCCTGGTAAGTCTTGAGCTTGTCTCCTGGCAACCCTCGCAATGCCGTGACCTGCTCAGCGTTGCGCTCAGGGACAGTATCGATGG
>NZ_MOAK01000091.1:23629-28873 GCF_003732485.1 Pseudomonas protegens | reverse complement strand
CTGCTTGAGCCACCAGGCACACAGAGGTCGGGCATGCTCCTGCAACGCACGCAGGACCCTCTGAGCATCCTTTTCGTTGTCGATCGAAGAGGCCGATGAGAAGAGCTGGGTCGCTGCCTGCTTGACCTGTGCTACCACCGCACCAACGGCGCCGGGCTCCGACTGGTGCTCGACGGCACGTTGGATCATGCTCGACAGCCGCCGACAGATAGGCAGCAACAAGGGGGCGTCATCGCCAAGATGCTGGGTCAGTGCAGCATCCAGTTTTTCCAGATTCAGCACCAATCGACGGAACAGCGGCAACTGTTCCTTGATCGCGATATTTTCGCTTAACGCCTGCTCCAGTCGTGGCACCAGCCAACTAATGGCAGCACCACGGGTACGCGGTTTATTGGGGTGGACGTCGACCCAATGCCGCTCACACAAGTACTGCAAGAGACCGGAACCCGCCAGCAACCCTGCGAAGGACTCGCGCTGATACAGCGCCCAAGTGAGCCAGGCCGCCACCCGCAGATCCTTGGACTGCACGCGTAACAGGGTTTCACTGTTTTCAAGAACTTTCAGCCAGTCGATCTGACCGTTTTCATGCATGGACTGGGCTTTGCCCAACTCGTTTTCAAGGGCTTCATACTCACTCGAAAAACGAACATCAGCGCCCGCAAAACTCTCTTTGGAAATAGAGGTTTTGGCAATCTCAAAATAATGAGCAGACAGTTTATTTGAGTAGTTCATCCATGACCTGTTTAAAACCATGCCGCAGAACAAGCGGCTAATGCTTTTAAAATATACCCCCTAAGCCAGAAGTATTAATTTAAGAAAAATCCTAAATTTACGAGAATAATTCCCTGACTAATTTTGTTGTCCCCAAAAACAGCCCGTCGCAGCAGCCGCCCGCAATGGATTATCCAGAGCGCTGTCACAGATATATAGGTTTGAAGCACTACGCTGCCCGAGCCAACAAACTCGTAGTGCTACAGGCTCACTCAGCCGATGGCGCACCACGTCAGGACGAGTTTTCGCTCCCTCCAAGCCCGTCCGACGGGGCCCGATCCGCAGCGCAAACAGCACTTCAAAGTTATATTCAGGCCCACAACCAAGAAGATTTAATTAACTGAGACTTATCAATCACATACATGAGTCATTTAGAAAACAGCCAGATCACATAACTCCCTACAATGAAAAGCCTGCACTGCAACTACTCTCCACACTGAACAAAACTCAGAAGTCTTCCATATATATTTGGGACTTTTCCTATATCGAGCGGTTGCGGATAAAGTGCACTTTCTTTGTTCCTGTACGCGTTTTCCACTCCGGACTCAAACTACATTCAAAAGCACAGCCGTATCTGAGCAAAGAACCCAGGGAGGGAAGTCAGCACCGTCAAGGGATTGGCTCCTCGGGGAGATGGACTCCCTGCATCGATTGGGCCGCACCTTGGTCGCCAGAGACCCAGACCTGAGCCCTTCTCCGGCTCCAGAGCTGTCCCATCAACCACTCCACTGGAGCTGGGCACCCCGTTCCCAGTTCAACCTTGACTCACCTCAACCTCATAGAAGGTGCGCTCGAGCAGCGATCCCTCAGCCCCTACCTACCCCGGCCCAACCTCTGTTGCCAGTGGCAATCACCTGGCACCGCTCACCCACGATGCGGCAAACCGGAGAGCGGCTCAGGGCGGCAGCTTCCAGGTTGAGGGCACGTCAGGAAAAATATTCAAGAGACATCTGGACGCCGGCGGGCGTAGCGCCGGGACCTGCGCGAGCCAGCGCTCGGCCAGGGCAGCCACTACAGCAACTCCGATTGGCGCAGTTTTTCCGGGCGAATCATGTGCTGGTCAGCAGGAACCGGCGAGGTAACAGCCATGACATGGCCGCACCCGAGCACGCCTGAACAGAGTCAGAGGCCGGATGCTCGCACCGCTCCAGCCAGAAGCCGATTCAGCAATTGCCCAGATTCAAGGTATCCCAGAAGGACTCAATCCTGGACCTGAAAGCACAGAATGCTGCTGAACCGCAGTGAAAACTGCAGAAACGAAAAAAGGACCCGAAGGTCCTTTTTGCGATCGCTGCAGAATTCAGTCGAACTCTACAGCGTTATGTTTGGAGCGGGAAACGAGACTCGAACTCGCGACCCCGACCTTGGCAAGGTCGTGCTCTACCAACTGAGCTATTCCCGCAACGTCTTGGTGTTGCGCATTCTATAGAAATCCGAATGCACGTCAAGCCTTTGATTCAAAAAAGTTTATTTTTTCTCGTTATCGGTTTTCAGGTGCGGCCACGCAGCCCGTAGATACTGCAGCATCGACCACAAGGTCAGGCCCGCCGCCGCCAACAGCAAGGCGTAGCCCACCAGCACCCAGAAGCTGAAATCCGATGGGTTGGCCAGCAGGATCACCAGCGCCAGCATCTGCGCCGCCGTTTTCCATTTGCCCATGTTCGATACCGCCACCTGGGCGCGGGCGCCGAGTTCGGCCATCCACTCGCGCAGCGCCGAAATGACGATTTCACGGCCAATGATCACCGCGGCCGGCAAGGTCAACCACAGGTTGTGATGCTCCTGCACCAGCAGCACCAGCGCCACCGCCACCATCAGCTTGTCGGCCACAGGATCGAGGAACGCGCCAAACGGCGTGCTCTGCTGCAGGCGTCGCGCCAGGTAGCCATCCAACCAGTCAGTGGCTGCCGCGAAGGCAAAGACTGAACTGGCCGCCATGTAGCTCCAGCTATAGGGCAAATAGAACAGCAATATGAAAATCGGAATGAGCAGGACGCGTAGAACGGTGATCAGATTAGGGATATTCATCGGCACAACTGGCTACGAGGTGATTGGGCATTCTACTCGCTGTGCAGGTTTGCATAAATCAACTCTGCGAGCTTTTTACTGATTCCCGGTGCTTTGGCTATCTCGTCGATGCTGGCACGAGACAGTTCCTGCAATCCACCAAAATGTTTGAGAAGGTCCCGCCGACGCTTCGGCCCGACGCCCGCCACCCCTTCCAGGGTTGAGGTACGCCGGGTCTTGCCACGCCGTGCGCGGTGACCGGTGATCGCGAAGCGGTGAGCCTCATCGCGGATTTGCTGGATCAGGTGCAGCGCCGGCGAGTCGCCCTTGAGGGTGAACTCATGGGCTGCGTCATTCAGGTACAGGGTTTCGAAACCGGCCTTGCGGGTCGCCCCCTTGGCTACGCCGAGGAGGATCAGGTCCGGTACCGCCAGTTCATTGAGCACGTCGCGAGCCATGGACAGTTGCCCCTTGCCACCATCCACAAGAAGGATATCCGGCAGCTTGCCTTCGCCGTCCTTGAGCTTGCTGAAGCGGCGAGTCAGAGCCTGATGCATGGCGGCATAGTCGTCGCCGGCGGTGACACCTTCAATGTTGTAACGGCGGTAATCGGATTTCAGCGGCCCTTCCGGACCGAAGACCACGCAGGAAGCCACAGTAGCCTCGCCGCTGGAGTGGCTGATGTCGTAACACTCCAGGCGCTGGGGCGGCTCGTCCAGGTTCAGGACTTCAGCCAGCGCTTCGAAGCGCGCGGCTACGTGCTGGCGGTTGGCCAAGCGTGCACTCAGAGCCTGTTCGGCGTTGGTCACCGCCAGTTGCTGCCAGCGGGCACGGGTGCCACGGACCCGGTGACTGATGGTCAATTCACGCCCGCGCAGCTCGTCGATGGCGGCGATCAAGATCGGGAAGTCTTCGTGCACCACGTTGACGATCAACTCCGCAGGCAGATCGCGCTCAGGGCTGCTGACAAAATACTGGCCGAGAAAGGCCGACATGACTTGCGCCACGTCTTCCTCGATGCCCACCTGGGGAAAGAAGTTCTTGCTACCCAGTACCCGACCGCCACGCACGCTGATCAGGTGCACGCAGGCGCCACCCGGGTTGACGAAGGCCGCGACCACATCCACATCACCGGTGCCGCCTTCCATGCTTTGCTGGTCCTGCACCCGGCGCAGCAGGGAGATCTGGTCCCGCAGTTCGGCAGCCTTTTCGAAGTCCAAAGTGCTGGCGGCGGCTTCCATGGCACTGGAGAGTTCGTCAGTCAGGGCATTGCTGCGCCCTTCCAGGAACATCACCGAGTGGCGCACGTCTTCGGCGTAGACCTCAGGTTCCACCAGGCCGACACAGGGCGCCTTGCAGCGCTTGATCTGGTACTGCAAGCAGGGCCGCGTACGGTTCTTGTAGTAGCTGTCCTCGCACTGGCGGACCATGAAGGTCTTCTGCAACAGGCTGAGGCTTTCGCGAATGGCACCGGCGCTGGGGTAAGGGCCGAAGTACTTGCCCTTCTGCTTCTTCGCCCCGCGATGGATACTGAAACGCGGAAAGTCGCCGTCCGAAAGAAACACATAGGGATAGGACTTATCGTCGCGCAGAAGAATGTTGTAGGGCGGCCGCCACTCCTTGATCAGCGTCTGCTCCAGCAGCAGTGCTTCGGTCTCGTTGGCGGTAATGGTGGTTTCGATCTGCGCGATACGCGCCACCAGGGCGGCGGTCTTCGGTGCCTGGCCGGTCTTGCGGAAATAGCTGGACAGCCGGTTTTTCAGATTCTTGGCTTTACCCACGTAAAGCAGGCGTGCATCGCTGTCGAACATGCGATACACACCGGGGCGGCCACTGCAGGTAGAAAGAAAAGCACTGGGATCAAACAGGTCAGTCATTTCAGAGGCTGGCATCAACCATGCCATGACGAACCGCCAGCAGCGTCAACTCGACATCACTGCTGATCGACAGTTTCTCGAAGATACGATAGCGGTAGGTGTTCACGGTTTTCGGCGACAGGCACAACTTGTCGGAGATGATCTGCACCTTCTGGCAGCCGACAATCATCAGCGCAATCTGAATCTCCCGCTCCGACAAGGCATCGAACGGGGAGTCACTTGAAGGCTGGAACGACTTGAATACCAGTTGCTGAGCGATCTGCGGGCTGATGTAACGCTGGCCGGCAAAAACCAGGCGAATGGCCTGGACCATTTCATTGAGGCCTGCGCCCTTGGTCAGGTAGCCCGCTGCTCCGGCCTGCAGCAACCGAGTCGGAAACGGATCTTCCTCGCAGACAGTCACTGCCACGACCTTGATATCCGGATGGCTGCGCAGCAATTTGCGCGTGGCCTCGAGGCCGCCGATTCCGGGCATCTTTACGTCCATCAGGACCACATCGGGCTTCAACTCCCGAGCCTTGAGCAGGGATTCTTCCCCTGACTCCGCCTGCCCGACTACTTGCAGGCCATCGATGTCAGCCAACATTCG
>NZ_MOAK01000091.1:15781-23560 GCF_003732485.1 Pseudomonas protegens | reverse complement strand
CACCTCGCGATTTGGTCTTTATAGGTTGCCGGATACCTTAGCAAAAAAGCGACGTACAAACCTAATCACAAGCGCTATATAAAAAACATCAGCAAGCGATAAGAGACGCCGCCGACCAGATGCTAGAAAACGCTCTGGCTTCAGGGCTCGGCGATATGGGGCTTTTTACGCAGACTCTGGGTCTGCGACAACTCGCCAGGGTCCTGGTCAGGCGACAGATTGCCTTCTGATCGTCCTTGCACAGTACCCTCCAGCAATTTGAACGGTCCTGAACTATGCCCGGTATCCGCATTACCGCACAAGCCAAGCCTGGCGGGACCATCAAGGTAAATCGGTTCAACATTTTTCCCACAAGCACAGGCTCGATCCTGGGCCCACCTATCAACCACTGGCAGGCCGCAAGAACGACAAACGGGATAAAGCCCACAAGATTGCGCTCAATTGCCGCAGGAGCTTGTCTCAGGATCCGAGGCGGATGAGCGTTCCATCCGCAAAAAACACTCCTCCTGCCCCACCACCTTCAACCCCATCCGCTCGTATAGACGCTGTGCCGGGTTGCCTTTGAACACGGTCAGGCGCAGCAAGCCCCGTCGCTCCGAGCGCGCCCTTTCCATCACCTGCAACAGGGTCCAGGCCCCGGCGCCCTGCCCCCGCCACGCCTCCAGTACATGCAACTCACGGACGTAGACGGCGCGCAGGTCCCGGCTCAGGCTGACAAACCCCAATACCTCGGCTCCCGAGCAAATCAAAAGATTCTCGCGACCGGCCCACGCCACATCAAACGCCTCATCAAGCCACAGCAGATCATTGCGGATGTAATAGCGCAGCATCGTCGAGCGAGTCAGATCCCGGGCGAAGGCCAAATCCGCCTCAGCCGCCGGACGCAATTGAAAGACGCTCATCAACCCGCAACCGCCCGTACTTCGACCCGCCATTGCCCCGCATCGCGCCGGGCGATCAGCAGCGCTTCGCCGAGGCCATCCACGGCGCCCAGCAATTGCCCCTGAGTGCCCCAGATTGCGCTGCGCCCGGCACAGGACCAGCCCCCGCTGGGGCCGCCATGGTTGGCCATCAGCAGCAGTATCCCGTGGTCCCGGGCATACCCTTGCAGTAGAGCACTGTCGATGGCGTACCCGCCTTCACTGATCAACACCCCAGCGGCGTAGATGCCGGCGCCAGCGTCCACCGCAGCCTGCACGTGGCTGGCATGGCAGAAATCCGCGCATACCGCCAAGGCCAGAATCTCCTCCCCCAGCCGCAACGGCGCACCACCGTTACCCGGAGCAAAGGCTGACTCCTCTGCGGGGTGCAGATGCTGCTTGCTGTAGACCGCCAGCGAGCCGTCCGCCCCCAGCACCAGTGCGCCAATCAGCACCGGCCCGTCGACGAACAAGCGAATCGGCATGCCCACCACCGTCGTCAGCTTCAGCTCGCAGGCCAGATCCCGCAGCGGCTGCAACTGCGGGGAGTCGGGCGCCAGCGCCAGTTCAGCGGCCAACTGCGGTTCATAACCGGTCAGGGACAGCTCAGGAAACACCAGCAACTGCACCCCCTCCTGCGCTGCCAACCCCATCAAGTGCTGATGTCGGGCCAGATTCGCCGGCAAGTCGCCAGCAATGGACACCGATTGGGCGGCAGCGAGGGTCAGCACGGTCATGGACGTTCCTTGGCAAGACAACGAGAGGCAACGGCGAGTGTGGCATAAATCCTTTCACGGCTTAATCCAAGACTCATTGCATCAGCCTCCATAGAAATTACTGATTGAATCGCGGCCCCGGCCTCTAGTAAGCTCGCCCCACTTCACGGAGAAACTCATGTTGTCCCAGACCCTTTCCCTGCATCGCCACACCGCCAGCGCACTGCGTTCGGTTGCGGCTGCCTGGGTCAACGGCACCACGGCTCCGGTCAACTTTTATTTTGGGTATTGGTTTAGCCACTGGCGCGCCTGATACCCAACCGGCGCCCACTTTAACGGGTCGCCTACCAGAGAAATCTCAACCCCCGGTCGGCCTCCCGACCGGGGGTTTTGTTTTTTCAGGCCCAACGTTTTCAACCACGACTTTCAGCGACACACCGAACTTACTGAGGATTGCTCCATGAACTACGCCACCTATTACCGTTACGACATGTGCTGCGCCTGGCGATTTAGCAGCCTCCGCTCGGGACAGCCTGCCGCCTCCGATCGGTCACCTACCGGTGGCAATTGCACACTTGTGGCCAGTACGGCCAATTGTCGAACACCCCAGTAGGGCCGCGCGCGGGACATCACCCGCCGCCCGCCCAGGAAGACCGCACATGAACTCGTCCGTATCCGCTCTGCCCCTGTCCGCCCACGTCAGCGCCAACGAAACCCTGACCCAACGCCTGCCCAGCTCTCTGGAGCTCAAGCAGCAATTGCCCCTGTCACTGGCCCTGAGCCAGCAGGTCGCCAACCACCGCCAAGCGGTACGCGCCATTCTCGAAGGACAAGACCACCGCCTGCTGGTGGTAGTCGGTCCCTGCTCCATCCATGACCCGCAATCAGCCCTGGAATACGCCGCCAACCTGGCCCGCCTGGCCGAAGAAGTGAGCGACCAGATGCTCCTGGTGATGCGCGCCTACGTCGAAAAGCCCCGCACCACCGTGGGCTGGAAAGGCCTGGCCTACGATCCGGACCTGGACGGCAGCGACGACATGGCCGGCGGCCTGACCCTGTCCCGGGAACTGATGCGAGAAATGCTGCGCCTGGGCCTGCCGATTGCCACCGAATTGCTGCAGCCCATGGCCGCCGGCTACTTCGACGACCTGTTGAGCTGGGTCGCCATTGGCGCACGCACCACCGAATCGCAGATCCACCGCGAGATGGCCAGCGGCCTGGAAATGCCCGTGGGCTTCAAGAACGGCACCGACGGCGGCGTCGCCATCGCCTGTGACGCCATGCGTTCAGCCGCCCACCCCCACCGCCATTTCGGCGTCGACAGCCAGGGCCATCCGGCGATCATCCAGACCCCGGGCAACCCCGACACTCATCTGGTGCTGCGGGGCGGCCACAGCGGCCCGAACTACGACCGCCAGAGCGTGGCCCAGGTCCAGCGCGACCTGCACAAGCTGAAGATCCCGGCGCGGATCATGGTGGACTGCAGCCACGCCAACAGCGGCAAGGACCCACTGCGCCAACCGGCCGTATTCAACGACGTACTGGAGCAACGCCTGCAGGGCGACACTTCGCTGATGGGGGTGATGCTGGAAAGCCACCTGTTCGAAGGCTGCCAGCCCCTGAGCGGCCAGCTGCGCTACGGCGTATCGGTGACCGACGGCTGCCTGGGCTGGAACGCGACCGAGCAATTGCTGCGCAATGCCGCGCAACAACTGCAGCACGCAAACAAGGTCGCTGCCGTCCCCGCCTGACCACGACCCTCTGTAGGAGCTGGCTTGCCAGCGAAGACGTCCCAAGAGCACCGCCCCCTCCAAGGACCTCTTCGCCGGCAAGCCGGCTCCTGCAACACCCGCTGCCCGCGCAGGCGCCCGATGGCAACGCCTTGAAGGAACTTTGAGAAGAAATAGCCACCTGAATCCGGTAGGCTCTCAACTTTCTTGAAAGGAGCAATATCCATGGCCAAAGCCACTGCCCGTCACATCCTGGTTGCCAGCGAAGCCAAGTGCAACGAACTCAAAGCCGAGATCGAAGCCGGCGCCGACTTCGCCGAAGTCGCAAAAAAGAACTCCACCTGCCCGTCCAGCCGTGACGGCGGCAACCTGGGCTCCTTCGGCCCGGGCCAGATGGTCAAGGAATTCGACACCGTGGTGTTCAGCGCTCCCGTGAACGTCGTGCAAGGTCCGGTGAAAACCCAGTTCGGCTACCACCTGCTGGAAGTCACCAGCCGCCAGGACTGATCCCCTCGCGACTGCGTCTGCTCAACGGCCCGCCTCCTGGTGGGCCGTTGTGCATGTGAAAGCGGCTGGCCAGTCACGCGCCGCTAGCGTACAAATCGTGGTCATCGATCACCCGGCTCGTAAGGCTGACAATGCGACTGCTTTTCCCCACCGTGCTTTTCACCGCCCTGTTGCTGGGGGCCACGGGTGCCCAGGCGGCCCCGCAACACGCCATGACCGTCTACGGCGAACCGGCCAAATACCCCCAGGGCTTCAGCCACTTCGACTACGTCAACCCCCAGGCCCCCAAAGGCGGGACCCTGCGCCGCTCGGCCATCGAGATCGGGCGCTTCGACCACGTGCTGCCTTATATAGACAAAGGCATCGGTGTGTCCCAGCTCGACGGTCTGGTCTATTCGCCCCTGGCCCTGCGTTCCCTGGATGAGCCCTACACCGTCTACGGTCTGGTGGCCGAAAAGATGGAGCGTGGCGAAGACGGCCTGTGGCTGCGTTTCTACCTCAACCCCAAGGCACGCTTCGCCGACGGCACTGCGATCACCGCCGAGGACGTGCGCTACAGCTATGACCTGCTGATGACCCAGGGCAGCATGCGCTACCGCACCCAGTTCGAAGACGTCAAAGGCGTCACCGTGGAATCGCCACGAGTGGTGCGCTTCGACTTCAAAAACAATGAAAACCGCACCCTGCCCCTGGATATCGCGACCCTGCCGGTGTTCCCCGAACACTGGTGGAAGAGTCGCGACTTCGCCAATGGCGGCGGCTACGAAGCCCCCCTGGGCAGTGGCCCCTATCGCGTGGCCAAAGTGGACTCGGGCAACAGCATCACCTTCGCCCGCAACCCCGACTGGTGGGGCAAGGACCTGCCGGTCAGCCGTGGTTTGTACAACTTCGACCATTTCAGCGTCGAGTACTTCGGCGACATCGACGTCGCCCGCCAGGTGCTGCGCGGCGGCGCCTACGACTACAACCGGGAGTTCTCCGCCACCGGCTATTCCATCGGCTACGACAGCCCGGCCCTGAACGACGGTCGCCTGCAAAAGGCCCACCTGGCCCAGTCGGCGCCGCAACCGGCCCAGGGCTACGTGTTCAACCTCGACCGGCCGGTGTTCCAGGACCGCCGGGTGCGCCAGGCCCTGGCCATGCTCTGGGACTTCGAATGGAGCAACCGGCAGATGATGCGCAACCTCTACATCCGCCAGCAGAGCTTCTTCTCCAACACGCCCCTGGCCGCCCGCAGCCTGCCGGACGCCGAAGAGCTGAAGATCCTCGAGCCCCTGCGCGGACAGATCCCCGACGAAGTCTTCACCCAGGTCTTCGAAGCGCCGAAAACCGACGGCAGCGGCGTGATCCGCGACAAGCAACTGCAAGCCCTGGCCCTGCTGGAACAGGCCGGCTGGAAAGCCGAGGGCGACAAACTGGTCAACGCCGAAGGCGAGCCGCTGAGCTTCACTTTCCTCATCACCCAAGGCTCCATCGAGCGCCTGCTGCTGCCCTACAAGCGCAACCTGGCGCAGATCGGCATCAGCCTGAACATCCGCCGCATCGACTCTTCGCAATACGTCAACCGCCTGATGGCCCGGGACTACGACATGATCGTCACCGGCTACCCGGTGACCACCTCGCCGGGCATGGAGTTGTACAACTACTTCGGCTCCGCGGCAGCCAACGATCCGGGCTCCAACAACTACATGGTGCTCAAGAACCCGGCAGTGGACACCCTGGTCAATGGCCTGGTGAAGGCCACCAGCCAGCCGGAGATGTTGCGCTACGCCCACGCCCTGGACCGGGTGCTGCAGTGGAACTACTACTGGATCGCCAACTACTACCCACCGGGCACCTCCACCGTCTGGTGGAACCGCTTCGGCATCCCCAAAGTGCCGGCAAGCAACGACGAAGCCATCGAAAGCTGGTGGGAAGTCAGCAGCACAGCGTTGACCGATGAACAGATGGCCGCCGAGCTGATCCGCCGTGGCAAACCTGGAGGGCGCCACTGATGCTGGCCTACATTCTGCGGCGCCTGCTGCTGATCATTCCGACCCTGCTGATCATCCTCCTGGTCAACTTCGTCATCGTCCAGGCGGCCCCCGGCGGCCCGGTGGAACAGGCCATCGCCCGCCTGCAAGGCATTGGTGGCGGTGGCAGCGTCGGCGGCTCCGCCGATGCCATGAGCAGCAGTGGCTCCCGGGCCAGCCGCGGCCTGGACCCCAAGCTGATCCAGGACATCGAAAAACAGTACGGCTTCGACAAGCCGGCCCATGAACGCCTGTGGCTGATGCTCAAGAACTACGCCCAACTGGACTTCGGCAAGAGCTTCTTCCGCGGCGCCACCGTCACCGATCTGATCCTGGAAAAGATGCCGGTGACCATCTCCCTCGGCCTCTGGGCAACACTGATCACCTACCTGGTGTCGATTCCCCTGGGGATTCGCAAGGCCGTGCACCACGGCAGCCATTTCGACATCTGGAGCAGCACCGCGATCATCATCGGCTACGCCATGCCGGCCTTCCTGTTCGCCATGTTCCTGATCGTGCTGTTTGCCGGCGGCACCTCGCTGAACTGGTTCCCGGTGCGCGGCCTGGTCTCGGACAACTTCGAGCAACTGAGTACCCTGGGCAAGATCGCCGACTACTTCTGGCACCTGGTACTGCCGGTGAGCTCCCTGGTGATCGGCGGCTTCGCCACCCTGACCATCCTCACCAAGAACTCCTTCCTCAACGAGATCACCCGCCAGTACGTGGTCACCGCCCGGGCCAAGGGTCTGAGCGAGCGCCGGGTGCTCTATGGCCACGTGTTCCGCAACGCCATGCTGCTGGTGGTCTCGGGGATTCCCCAGGCCTTCATCAGCGTGTTCTTTGCCGGTTCCCTGCTGATCGAGGTGATCTTCTCCCTCGACGGGCTGGGGCGCATGAGCTACGAAGCGGCGGTGTCGCGAGATTACCCGGTGGTGTTCGGTTCGCTGTTCATCTTCACCCTGTTCGGCCTCCTGATAAAACTCATCGGCGACCTGTGCTACACCCTGGTCGACCCGCGCATCGACTTCGCCGCGAGGAACGCCTGATGCTCAAGCTTTCTCCCATCGCCCGCCGACGCTTCGATCGCTTCAAGAAAAACCGCCGCGGCTGGTGGTCGCTGTGGCTGTTCATCGGCCTGTTCATCCTGACCCTGGGCGGCGAGCTGATCGCCAACGACAAACCCCTGGTGGTCAGCTACCAGGGCTCGCTGTACTTCCCGGTGTTCAAGCGCTACACCGAACAGGAGTTCGGCGGCCAGTTGCCGTTCCAGGCCGACTACCGCAGCGACTATGTACAGCAACTGATCCGCAAGGACGGTGGCTGGCTGCTCTTTCCGCCAATCCCCTTCAGCGAAGACACCCCCAACTACGACCTGACCCGGCCGGCTCCCAGCCCACCGAGCAACGTCAACTGGCTGGGCACCGACGACCAGTCCCGGGACGTGGCCGCGCGGGTGATCTACGGTGCCCGGGTGTCGATCCTGTTCGCCCTGGCCCTGACCGCCATCAGCGCCCTGATCGGTATCGCCGCCGGTGCCCTGCAAGGCTATTACGGCGGCTGGGTCGACCTGCTGGGCCAGCGCCTGCTGGAAGTCTGGTCCGGGCTGCCGGTGCTCTATCTGCTGATCATCCTCTCGGGCTTCGTCGAGCCGAACTTCTGGTGGCTGCTGGGAATCATGGCGCTGTTTTCCTGGCTGGCCCTGGTGGACGTGGTGCGCGCCGAGTTCCTTCGCGGGCGCAACCTGGAATACGTCAAGGCCGCCCGGGCCCTGGGCCTGACCGACCGCAAGGTGATCCTGCGGCACATCCTGCCCAATGCCATGAACGCCACCCTGAGCTACCTGCCCTTCATCCTCACTGGGGCCATCTCAACCCTCACCGCCCTGGACTTCCTC
>NZ_MOAK01000091.1:14563-15709 GCF_003732485.1 Pseudomonas protegens | reverse complement strand
AAGCAGAACCTGCAGGCACCGTGGCTCGGGCTGACGGCGTTTTTCACCCTGGCACTGATCCTCTCGCTGCTGGTGTTTATCGGCGAGGCGTTGCGCGATGCCTTTGATCCACGATCTTGAAGCGGATTGTAGAAATGACTGAAAACCTGATCGAAATCCGCCAGCTCAATGTCGCCTTCGGCGCGCAAACCGTGGTCCGCGAGCTGAGCCTGGACATCCGCCCCGGCGAATGCCTGGCCCTGGTGGGCGAGTCCGGCTCGGGCAAGTCGGTGACCGCCCACTCGATCCTGCAACTGCTGCCGCAGACCGGCTGCAGCAGCTCCGGCAGCGTGCGCTATCGCGGTCAGGAACTGATCGGCGCCACGGCTGCGACCCTGCAAAAACTGCGGGGCAACCGCATCGCCATGATCTTCCAGGAGCCCATGACCTCCCTCAACCCGCTGCACAGCATCGAGAAGCAGATCGGCGAAACCCTGCTCCTGCATCGAGGCCTGGGAGGCAAGGAGGCCCAGGCGCGGATTCTCGAACTGCTGGAACTGGTGGGCATCCAGAAACCCAAGGAACGACTCAAGGCCTACCCCCACCAGCTTTCCGGTGGCCAGCGCCAGCGGGTGATGATCGCCATGGCCCTGGCCTGCGAACCGGAGCTGCTGATTGCCGACGAACCCACCACAGCCCTCGATGTCACCGTGCAGCGCAAGATCCTGTTGCTGCTCAAATCCCTGCAACAGCGCCTGGGCATGTCCCTGCTGCTGATCAGCCACGACCTCAACCTGGTGCGGCGCATCGCCCAGCGGGTGTGCGTGATGAAGGCCGGGGAGATCGTCGAACAGGCCGACTGCGAAACCCTGTTCAACGCCCCGCAACATCCCTACAGCTGTGAACTGCTGCATGCCGAACCCGAGGGCGAACCGCTGTGTCGCGACACCCGGGAAACCGTGCTGGAAGTGGACCACCTCAGCGTCGAATTCCAGATCGGCGGTGGCCTGTTCCGGCGCAAGGAGTACCTGCGGGCGGTGGACGGCATCAGCCTCAGCGTGCAGCAAGGCAAGACCCTGGGAATTGTCGGCGAATCCGGCTCGGGCAAATCCACCCTCGGCCAGGCAATCCTGCGGCTGCTGGATTCCCAGGGCGGCATCCGCTTCC
>NZ_MOAK01000091.1:12251-14527 GCF_003732485.1 Pseudomonas protegens | reverse complement strand
AGCAGATGCAGGTGGTATTCCAGGACCCCTTCGGCAGCCTCAGTCCGCGCATGTCGGTGGCGCAGATCATCAGCGAAGGCCTGGAAGTCCACAGCCAGTACGACGCCCGCCAGTGCGACGAACAAGTGATCCGCGCCCTGGAGGAAGTCGGCCTCGACCCCGATAGCCGCCACCGCTACCCCCACGAGTTTTCCGGTGGCCAGCGCCAGCGCATCGCCATCGCCCGCGCCCTGGTCCTGAAACCGGCGCTGATCCTGCTGGACGAACCGACCTCGGCCCTGGACCGCACCGTACAGAAACAAGTGGTGGCCCTGCTGCGCCAACTGCAGGAAAAGTACGGCCTGACCTACCTGTTCATCAGCCATGACCTGGCGGTGGTGCGAGCCCTGGCCCACGACATGATCGTGATCAAGGACGGCAAGGTGGTTGAGCGCGGCGCCAGCCACGACGTATTCGAAGCCCCACAGCATCCCTACACCCAGGAACTGCTGGCTGCCGCCCATCCCGGCTGACCCAAAGGCCCCTTCGCCGGCAAGCCGACTCCTACACGGGCGAACACATTCACCGCCACCGTAGGAGCTGGCTTGCCAGCGAAGACGCCCACAAGATCACCACCCCGCCCAAGACCCCATTCGCCGGCAAGCCGGCCCCTACACAGGCGAACACATTCACCGCCACCGTAGGAGCTGGCTTGCCAGCGAAGACGCCCGCAAGATCACCACTCCGCCCAAGGCCCCATTCGCCGGCAAGCCGGCTCCTACAAATCGGGCATAATCCTTCGCGCCCATTTTCAGGATGCCCCCATGAACGACAGCGAAAGCCTCAAGGATTACCAGCGTGTACGCCAACTGGCGATCCGTTCGCTGTTCGAGATCATCGAGCAGTCCAGCGAAGGCACGGTGATCGTCGACCGCGACGCCAATATCGTCTGGATGAACGAGCGCTACGCAAGGCGCTTCGGCCTGGAATCCGCCGCCTTCGCCATCGGCAAACCTTGCGAAAGCGTGATCCCCGGCAGCCTGTTGCGGGAAGTGGTACGCACCGGCCGCCCCATCCTGCTGGACATGCAGGACACTCCCAAAGAGCCCCTGGTGGTGATGCGCCTGCCGATCCACGACGCCGCCGGCACGGTGATCGGCGCCATCGGCTTCGCCCTGTTCGACGAACTGCGCAGCCTGTCCCCCATGCTCAAGCGCTACCTGAGCATGCAGGAGGAACTGGCCTCCACCCGCTCCTTGTTGCGGGCCCGGCAGACCAAGTACAACTTCGCCCATTTCATCGGCACCAGCACCGCCAGCCTGGAAGTCAAACGCCGGGCCCGGCGCAGCGCCAGCGCCGAATCCCCGGTCCTGCTGCAAGGCGAGACCGGCACCGGCAAGGAGCTGCTGGCCCAGGCCATCCACGCCGCCTCGCCCCGGGCCCACAAGCCCTTTGTCAGCATCAACAGCGCGGCGATTCCCGAGGCCCTGCTGGAAGCCGAGTTCTTCGGCACCGCCCCCGGCGCCTTCACCGGCGCCGACCGCAAAGGCCGCGCCGGCAAGTTGCAGATCGCCCAGGGCGGCACCCTGTTCCTCGATGAAATCGGCGATATGCCTCTGCCCCTGCAAAGCAAGTTGCTGCGGGTGCTGCAGGAAAAGGAGTTCGAACCGGTGGGCTCCAACGAAGTGATCCACAGCGATGTGCGGGTGATCGCCGCCACCTCCACCGACCTTGAAGCCGCGATCAAGCGCGGCGAGTTTCGTGCTGACCTGTATTACCGGCTGAACGTGCTGCCGATCCAGGTGCCGGCCCTGCGCGAACGCCTGGACGACCTGCCGGCCCTGAGCGAGGGGATACTCGAAGAGCTGCGCAGCCAGCATGAGCTGGATCGAGAAGCCCTGGCCCTGCTCGCGCAACATGCCTGGCCGGGAAATATCCGCGAACTGCGCAACGTACTGGAGCGCGCGGCGCTGCTCAGCGACGACCTGATGCTCAATGCCACGGACATTCGTGCGGCCATCGGCAGTTTCAGCCCGGTGCAGCGTACCGAATCCCCGGTGCCGGTCGAGTCGCCGAACCAGGAAACCTTCGCCGCGGCCCGGGAGCGATTCGATCGGCAATTGATCGGCGCCACCCTGGCCCAATGTGCCGGCAAAGTGGACGAAGCGGCCCGGCGCCTGGGGCTGGGGCGCTCGACGCTGTACAAGAAGATGGCGGCCTTGGGGATTGACGAGTCTCCATAACGAGACATCAATCTCCGTTTTGAGAATTTACCGGCGCGCTGCGCGCTTTTCGCT
>NZ_MOAK01000091.1:6625-12225 GCF_003732485.1 Pseudomonas protegens | reverse complement strand
CCTACGGCAGGCTGAACGATCTCTGTAGGAGCTGGCTTGCCAGCGAAGAGGCCGGTAAACCCAAAAAATTCTCCAAACAGAGACAATCAACATCAATTCGCCCCCAGAAAAATAAAAATATCTATATATTTCAATGACTTGCGTATATGGCACAGTTCTCGCTACAAGCCTCTCCACACGCAACACCCGACAACAATAACAATCCTGGAGAGACACACCATGAGTGTGATCATTGCCTTGGCAGCCCTGGCGCTGCTGATGCTGGCTGCCTACCGTGGCTACAGCGTTATCCTCTTTGCCCCCATCGCCGCCCTCGGTGCTGTCCTGCTCACCGACCCCTCCGCCGTTGCGCCCGCCTTTACCGGGGTGTTCATGGAGAAGATGGTCGGCTTCATCAAGTTGTATTTCCCGGTATTCCTGCTGGGCGCGGTGTTCGGCAAGCTGATCGAGCTGTCGGGTTTTTCCCGCTCCATCGTCGCCGCGGCCATCCGCCTGCTGGGCACCCGCCAGGCGATGCTGGTGATCGTTCTGGTCTGTGCCCTGCTGACCTACGGCGGGGTTTCGCTGTTCGTGGTGGTGTTCGCGGTCTACCCGTTCGCCGCCGAGATGTTCCGTCAGAGCAATATCCCCAAGCGCCTGATCCCGGCCACCATCGCCCTGGGTGCATTCTCCTTCACCATGGATGCGCTACCCGGCACCCCGCAGATCCAGAACATCATCCCCAGCACCTTCTTCAATACCACCGCCTGGGCCGCGCCCTGGCTGGGCGTGATCGGCACCATTTTCGTGTTCTGTGCCGGCATGCTGTTCCTCCAGCGTCAGCGCACCAAGGCGCAGAAGGCCGGTGAAGGCTACGGCACCGAACTGCGCAACGAACCGGAAACCGCCGAAGACCTGAAACTGCCCAACCCCTGGCTGGCACTGTCGCCGCTGCTGTTGGTGGGCATCATGAACCTGCTGTTCACCCACTGGATTCCCCAGTGGTACGGCAAGACCCACAGCCTCAGCCTGCCGGGCATGGCCACACCGGTGACCAGTGAAATCGCCAAGCTCACCGCCATCTGGGCGGTACAGGCCGCCTTGCTGGTGGGCATCCTGATGGTGCTGGTATTCGGTTTCTCGGCGATTCGCAGCAAGCTCGCCGAAGGCAGCAAGAGCGCGGTCAGCGGCGCCTTGCTGGCCGCCATGAACACCGCCTCGGAATACGGTTTCGGTGCGGTGATCGCCTCCCTGCCGGGCTTCCTGGTGCTGGCGGACTGGCTGAAAAGCATCCCCAACCCGCTGGTCAACGAAGCCATTACCGTGACCCTGCTGGCGGGCATCACCGGCTCGGCCTCGGGGGGCATGAGCATCGCCCTGGCGGCCATGTCCGAAAGCTTCATCAGCGCCGCCCACGCCGCCAACATTCCCCTGGAAGTGCTGCACCGGGTGGCCGCCATGGCCAGCGGCGGCATGGACACCCTGCCCCACAACGGCGCAGTGATCACCCTGTTGGCAGTCACCGGGCTGACCCACCGCGAGGCCTACAAGGACATTTTCTGCATTACCCTGATCAAGACCCTGGCGGTCTTCGTCGTCATCGCCACTTTCTACGCCACCGGCATTGTGTGAGGTATTCATGACCACTCTTTCTGGCAAGACCGCCCTGGTCACCGGGTCCACCAGCGGCATCGGCCTGGGCATCGCCCTGGTCCTGGCCAAGGCCGGGGCCAAGCTGATTCTCAACGGTTTTGGCGACGCTTCGAAGGCGATCGCCGAGGTCGGGCAATTCGGCGGCCAGGTCGGCCATCATCCGGCGGACGTCAGCGACCCTGCGCAGATCGCCGAGATGTTCGCCTACGCCGAACGTGAGTTCGGCGGCGTCGACATCCTGGTCAACAACGCCGGCATCCAGCACGTGGCGGCGGTGGAGGAATTCCCCGTGGAGCGCTGGGATTCGATCATCGCCATCAACCTGTCGTCGGTATTCCACAGCACCCGCCTGGGGCTGCCGGGAATGCGCGCCAAGGGCTGGGGGCGCATCGTCAACATCGCTTCGGTGCACGGCCAGGTGGGTTCGGTGGGCAAGGCCGCCTACGTCGCAGCCAAACACGGGGTGATCGGTTTGACCAAGGTGGTGGGCCTGGAAACTGCCACCAGCAACGTCACCTGCAATGCCATCTGCCCGGGCTGGGTGCTGACCCCGCTGGTACAGAAGCAGATCGACGACCGGGTTGCAGCGGGCACCGATCCGCAACAGGCTCAGCATGATCTGCTGGCGGAAAAGCAACCGTCCCTGGCGTTCGTCACCCCGTCGCAACTGGGGGAACTGGTGCTATTTTTATGCAGCGAAGCCGGCGCCCAGGTGCGCGGCGCGGCGTGGAACATCGATGGCGGGTGGTTGGCGCAATGACGTGCGCCTCTGGCTGACGTCTTCGCCGGCAAGCCGGCTCCTACACGGCTGTGCTGGCCCGCGTAGGAGCTGGCTTGCCAGCGAACAGCCCCCCCCAAAAAAACAACAATAAGAACACGAGGCCTTGCATGTCCGACATTCTCTGGCAACCCAGCGCCGAGCGCATCGGCAAGACGCGGATGGATGCCTTTCGCCGCTTCGTCAATCAGCGCCACGGCCTGAATCTTCACGACTACCCCACCCTGCACCAGTGGAGCATCGACCAGCGGGAACGCTTCTGGCAGGCCATCGTCGACTTCTTCGACGTCAACTTTCACCAACCGGCTGAAGCGGTGCTCCGCGAAGGCCCGCAGATGCCCAGTGCCCATTGGTTTCCAGGGGCCACGCTGAACTTCGCCGAGCACCTGCTCAAGCGCCGGGACGACGCGGTGGCGGTGGTGGCCATCAACGAGAACGGCCAGCGTGAACAACTGACCTACGCCGAACTGGCGGCCCAGGTGGCCGGTCTGCAACGCAGCCTGCGCGATGCCGGAGTCGGCCTCGGCGACCGGGTTGCCGCTTGCATGCCCAACACCTGGCAGACCCTGGTAGGCATGCTGGCCAGCACCAGCCTCGGCGCGGTGTGGTCCAGCTCCTCGCCGGACTTCGGCACCCAGGGAGTGATCGACCGCTTCGGCCAGATCGAGCCCAAGGTACTGATCACCTGCGCCGGTTATCGCTACGCCGGCAAGGACATCGACCAGACCGCCAAGGTCAACGAGATCCTTGAACGCCTGCCGTCCCTGGAGCAATTGCTCATCGTGCCTTACGCCCGTCCGCAAGCCCGGGTCGAGGACTATCGGACCCAGGCCCGAATCAGCCTCTGGGACGACTACTATCAACCCGGCGGCGAGCCCGAATTCGTTCCGGTGCCCTTCGCCCATCCGCTGTACATTCTCTACTCCAGCGGCACCACCGGGGTGCCCAAATGCATCGTCCACGGCACCGGCGGAGTATTGGTGCAGCACCTCAAGGAACACGGCCTGCACGCCGATCTCGGGCCCGGCGAGCGATTGTTCTACTACACCACCTGCGGCTGGATGATGTGGAACTGGCTGGTCTCGGCCCTGGCCACCGGCGCCAGCCTGGTGCTCTACGACGGATCGCCCTTCCATCCCGCCAACGAACACCTGATCGACCTGATCGATAGCGAAGGCATCAGCGTCTTCGGCACCAGCCCCAAATACCTGGCGGCGCTGGAAAAGGCCGGCAGCCGGCCGCGCCGGAGCCACTCGCTGGACAGCCTCAAGACCCTGCTCTGTACCGGCTCGCCGCTGTCGCCACAGAGCTATGACTACGTTTACCGCGAGATCAAAGACGACCTGTGCCTGGCCTCCATGTCCGGCGGCACCGATATCGTCGCCTGCTTTGTCGCCGGCAACCCGGTGCAAGCGGTGCGCCGCGGCGAGATGCAGGGCAAGAGCCTGGGCATGGCCATCGAAGTATGGAACGACCAGGGCCAGCCGGTGACCGGCGAGAAAGGCGAACTGGTGTGCACCCGGCACTTTCCGAGTATTCCGGTAGGCCTGTGGCACGACCCGGACCAGAGCAAGCTCAAGGCCTCGTACTTCAGCCTGTTTCCCGGGGTCTGGGCCCAGGGCGACTACGCCGAACAGCTGCCCCATGGCGGCTGGCTGATTCATGGACGCTCGGATGCGGTGCTCAACCCGGGTGGAGTGCGGATTGGCACCGCAGAAATCTACCGCCAGGTGGAGAAGCTGAAACAGGTGGTGGAAAGCCTGGCCATCGGCCAGAGCTGGGAGCATGACGTGCGGGTGGTGCTGTTCGTGCGCCTGCAGGATGGCGTGGTGCTGGATGAGCCCTTGCAGGAACGGATTCGCCAGGTGATCCGCAGCAACACCACGCCGCGCCACGTACCGGCGAAGATCCTCGCGGTGACCGACATTCCCCGGACCATCAGCGGCAAGATCGTTGAATTGGCGGTGCGCAATGTGGTGCATGGCCTGCCGGTGAAGAATACCGACGCCCTGGCCAACCCCGAGGCCCTGGAGCAGTTTCGCGACCGCGAGGAACTGCGCAACTGACCCCGCCCCTTGTAGGAGCCGGCTTGCCGGCGAAGGCGTCGTCCAGGTCGGTGCACCAGGCAAGGGCCTCTTCGCCGGCAGCCAGCTCCTACGGACCACGGCATCAGCAGGCGCCTCGCTGATAACCGTTCAGCCCCTCTAGACTGGTCATCTGCCGTAAAAGCAGGTGAAAATAACCCCACCCGAAACACCTACAATCCATCCGTTTGAATATGCACCGCATGTCCATGCGACTTTTCGAGTGAGCGAGCCTGACGCCCCGTCGCGCACGACTGCTCCACCCAGGACACCTTCGACATGAATGGCACCCACTCCGGCAGCGAAGCCGCCCACCTGATTGCCCGTCTGGACTGGTCCGCCACAACCCTCGGTGAATCCGACCACTGGCCCCAAAGCCTGCGCACCGCCGTGGACATCGTGATCCATTCGCCGATGCCGATGCTGCTGCTCTGGGGCACCGAGCTGACCCAGATCTACAACGACGGCTTCGCCCTGCTGGCGGGCAACAAGCACCCCAACGCCTTCGGCCAGCCCGCACACCTGACCTGGCCGGAGCTGATGGACTTCACCGACCCCATCTATCGCGCGGTGCTCAAGGGTCAGGTACGCAGCTTCAGTGAGCAGCGCTTCAGCCTGCAGCGCAGCAACGGCACTGAATACGACCTGTGGCTGGACCTGACTTACAGCCCGATCCGCGATGAACGCGGCGACGTCGCCGGGATCCTGGTGACCGCCATCGAGACCAACGAGCGCCGGCGCATTGCCCTCGAACTGCAGCAACGCTCCGACGACAGCCTGCGTGCCCAGCACGACACAGAAGAACGCCTGCAACTGGCGCTGGCGGCCACCGATGCGGTGGGCACCTGGGACTGGGACATTGGCGAAGACCGCTTTATCGCCGACACCCATTTTGCCCAGTTGCACAGCGTCGACCCCCTGCAATCCCGGCAACTGCCCATCAGCGAGTACCTCAAGGGCGTGCACCCGGAAGACCGCGGAATGGTGGCCCGGGGCATCAAGCACTGCATCACCCATGGCACCGAGTACGCCGAGGAATATCGCCTGCAATTGGCCGATGGCCAGGTACGCTGGGTGTTCGCCCGCGGCCGCTGCTACAAGGATCA
>NZ_MOAK01000091.1:1380-6579 GCF_003732485.1 Pseudomonas protegens | reverse complement strand
AAGCAGATGGAGCAAGCGCTGCGCCAGAGCCAGACCGAACTGCAACTGATCATCAACGCCATGCCGGTGCTGATCGGTTACGTCGACCGCGAGGAGCGTTTTCGCCTGAACAACAGCGCCTACCTGGACTGGTACGGCCTGACCCCGCAGGAGCTGTACGGCAAGACCATCCGCGAAGTGGTGGGCGACGAGATCTACGCCACCCGCGCCGAGAACATTGCCGCTGCACTGGCGGGCAAGCCCTGCAGCTTCGAAGCCAACTCGCCCCACCGCGACGGTCGCCCGCGCCACGCCCTGATGAAGTACCTGCCGCGCTATGGCGCCGACGGTGCCATCAACGGCTTCTACATTTTTGTCATCGATGAAACCGAGCGCAAACAGACCGAAGAGGCGCTGCGCAACCTCAACGAAACCCTGGAAGAGCGGGTCAACCGCCGCACCGAGGCCCTGGCCACTGCCAACCAGCGCCTGCAGAACGAAATGTTCGAGCGCGAACGCGCCGAAGATGCCCTGCGCCATGCGCAGAAGATGGAGGCCGTGGGCCAGCTCACCGGCGGCATCGCCCACGACTTCAACAATATGCTCACCGGCATCATCGGCAGCCTGGACCTGATGCAGCGCTACATCGACAACGGCCGCGGCGCCGAGATCGGTCGCTTCACCGAAGCCGCCATGTCCTCGGCCAAGCGCGCCGCGTCCCTGACCCACCGCCTGCTGGCCTTCTCCCGGCGCCAATCCCTGGACCGCCAACCCCTGGACCCGAACCATTTGGTGCGCTCACTGCAGGAGCTGTTCAACCACACCAAGGGCGAGCACATCCAACTGCAGATGCAACTGGCGGATGGCGTGTGGCCGGTGAATACCGATGCCAGCCAGCTGGAAAACGCCCTGCTCAATCTGGTGATCAACGCCCGCGACGCCATGCCCGACGGCGGCCGGCTGCTGATCGAGACCGCCAACAGTTACCTCGACGGCAGCGACATCAGCACCCTGGAGCCGGTCAAGGCCGGTGACTACGTGATGCTCGGGGTCAGCGACAACGGCGCCGGCATGAGTCCGCGGATACTGGCCAAGGCCTTCGATCCCTTCTTCACCACCAAGCCCATCGGCCAGGGCACGGGCCTCGGGCTGTCGATGATCTACGGTTTTGCCCAGCAGTCCGGCGGACACGTGACCATCAGCAGCGAACCGGACCAGGGCACCTGTGTGCGTCTGTACCTGCCCCGCCTGCATAGCGCGCCCCTGGAAAGACCGGAAGCCACAAGCAGCGGCGAAGCGCCCCAAGCCATGGCCGGGGAAAGCGTGGTGGTGGTGGAGGACGACCCGGCAGTACGCATGCTGGTGCTCAACGTCCTCAACGAACTGGGCTACCGCGCCTTCGAGGCCGAGGACGCCCGCAGTGCCCTGCCCCTGCTGGAGTCGCCGATGCGCGTCGACCTGCTGGTGACCGACGTCGGCCTGCCGGGCATGAACGGCCGGCAACTGGCGGAGATCGCCCGCCAGCAACGCCCCGCGCTGAAAGTGCTGTTCATGACCGGCTACGCTGAAAAGGCGGCGGAGCGCCAAGGCTTTCTGGAGCCGGGCATGGACCTGATGGCCAAGCCGTTTTCCATCGAAGAGCTGGCACAGAAGATTCGCCAGATGATCGGCCGCGAGCCCTGAATTCAGGCATAATCCGCGGCCGCCGATTTTCCGCTACAAGGTCACTCCCCCATGAAAGCCCAAGCCCGCCACATCCTGGTGAAAACCGCCGAAGAAGCCGAGCAGCTCAAACAGCGCATCGCCAAGGGCGAAGCCTTCGACGTCCTGGCCAAGAAATACTCCACCTGCCCGTCGGGCAAGCGCGGCGGCGACCTGGGAGAAGTGCGCCCGGGACAGATGGTCGGCGCCATTGATCAGGTGATTTTCAAGAAGCCCCTGCGCACCGTGCACGGCCCGATCAAGAGCAAATTCGGCTATCACCTGGTGCAGGTGTTCTTCCGCGATTGACTCCCCAAGCCCAGACCCGCGCCTCCCCCGTAGGAGCTGGCTTGCCAGCGAAAGCGCCCGCAAGAACAGCACTCTCTTCAGAGGCCTCTTCGCCGGCAAGCCGGCTCCTACAAAGCGGGCCCCCTGGGAATCAAGGCCCCCGGATGCTGAATCACCCGGCTCGCCAATCGATGCCCGGCCTGCGCCGCGTCCACCGGGCTGCCACCCAGCAAACGACTGGCCAGATAAGCCGCACTGAAGGAATCCCCCGCCGCCGTGGTGTCCACCACCTGCTCCACCTGCTGCGCCGGTACTTCGTAGTTCTCACCGCCACAGCGCACCAGGCACGACTCGGCCCCGCGCTTGAGCACCACCTCGGCAATGTTCGGATACGCCGCAAACACCCCATGGGCGTAGTCATGGCCAAACAGTGCCTGCTCGTCATCCAGCGTCAGCAGCGCCAGGTCCACGTGCTCCAGCACTTGCAGGTAGGCCGCCCGCGCCTGCTCCACCGAAGCCCAGAGCCGGGGACGATAGTTATTGTCAAACACGACCAGCGCCTGGCGAATACGAGCCTCTAGCAACAGGTCAGTCAGCTTCTTGCGCCCCGTCTCCCCTAGCACCGCCAGGGTAATGCCACTGAAATACAGCACATCGTAATCCTGCAGATCCTCGAGGATCGGCCCCGCTGCCGCCGTATTGAAACAATCGCGCACCGCCGCTTCATTGCGCCAATACAGAAAACGCCGCTCCCCCCGCGCATCAGTCTGAATGCAATACAACCCCGGCAAACGCCCGGGCAAGCGCTGAACCTTTCCCAGGCCGATACCTTCCTCGGCCCAGCTCTGGCACATGGCATCGCTGAAGCTGTCGTAGCCCAGGGCGGTGACATAATCCACCTGAGCCTGCTGCCCGAGCTCCCGACTCAGATACACCGCCGTGTTCAAGGTATCGCCGCCAAAGCTCTGTTGCAGACTGCCGTCGTGACGCTGTTGCAGCTCGATCATGCATTCGCCGATGGCGGCGATGCGCTTCTTCCTGTTCATGTTCCTGACCTCCCCTTCAAAGCACACACCACCGGGTAGGAGCCGGCTTGCCAGCGAAGGCGTCCGCAAGACCTGCGTCCCATCCAAGGGCCTCTTCGCCGGCAAGCCGGCTCCTACAAACCGTGCATTTCCCCCGCCCCGTAGGAGCTGGCTTGCCAGCGAAAGCGTCCGCAAAACCTGCGTCCCATCCAAGGGCCTCTTCGCCGGCAAGCCGGCTCCTACAAACCGTGCATTTCCCCCGCCCCGTAGGAGCTGGCTTGCCAGCGAAAGCATCCGCAAGACCTGCGCCTCATCCAAGGGGCTCTTCGCCGGCAAGCCGGCTCCTACGGGTCAGAAGCAGGTATCCAGGCTTTCGATCACCTGCAGGCGCTCATCCACCAGCAAACCGGTGCGCCACTTGTCGAAGGTCAGGCACGGGTGCGATGTACCGAAGGAAATGATGTCGCCAATACGCAGTTCCACTCCCGGCGCCACGGTGAGAAACGCGTGCTGATCCATCACCGCCGTCACCTTGCACGCCGCGACATCATCACCGGCACCGGCCTCGGCTCCCGCGCGGTAACGCCGCAGCGGCACCGGCAACCCGGCGTCATAGGCCACATCGCGCTTGCCCAGGGCCACCACCGCAAACCCCGGCTCCGGCAGCGACTGCACATGGGCCCAGACTTCCATCGCCGGACGCAGGCCTTCGTGCAGATCACTGCGTCGATCCAGCACACAGCACTGAGCCTCTTTGTAGATACCGTGGTCATGGGCGACATAACTGCCCGGACGCAGCACGCTGAGGAAACGCCCCTTGGCGTTGTGGGTCTCGAAGGACTCGGCAATCAGGTCGTACCAGGCCGAACCCGAGGCGGTGATGATCGGCCGCTCGATGGCAAACAGCCCGTCGTTGTGCAGGTCCACCGCCAGACGCACCAGGGAATCGGCGAACTGGCGAATGCCGCTGATAGCCTGGTCGCCGTGGATCACCCCTTCGTAACCTTCGATACCGCACAACGCCAAAGCCGGCTGCGCCTGGATCGCCTTGGCCAGGGCCAGAACCTCCTGCTCGCTGCGACAGCCGCAACGACCGCCCACCACGCCGTACTCGATCATCACCTTGAGGCTAACCCCACGCTCAGCGAAAAACGCCCCCAGATCGGCCACGCTGTCCGGGTGATCCACCATGCAATAGAAATCGAAATCAGGATCGGCCAGCAGCTCGGCGATCAGCGCCATATTCGGCGCCCCCACCAGCTGGTTGGCCATCAACACCCGGCGCGCGCCATGGGCATAGGCGGCGCGAGTCTGCACCGCGGTGGCCAGGGTGATGCCCCAGGCACCGGCGTCCAGCTGCCGACGGAACAACGCAGGCATCATGCTGGTCTTGCCATGGGGCGCCAGCTCGGCGCCGCTGTCGCTGACAAACCTCTGCATCCAGCGAATGTTGTGTTCCAGCGCCTCGCGGTGCAGCACCAGGGCCGGCAGGCTGACATCTTTAAGCAGATTTGCACCGGCAGCAGCGGCACCCTTTTCCACCAGTGGCAGATTCAAAGCAGAAGACATGTTGGCACTCCTTATCAAGGCGGCTGCGCACAGCCGCGACACAGGCATCAATCGTTGATACGCCGGGCCAGGCGGTTGGCGCTGTCGATCAGCACCCGGCGATATTCCTGGTAATTGCGCTGGGCATCGGCCCTGGGCGCGACAATGCACAGGGTGCAAACGCACACCCCGCGCTCATCGCGCACCGGCGCGGCAAAACAATGGGTGAAGGTGTCGGCGACACTGTCGAAGGAAAAAAAACCGTCGTCGGTGGCCTGGCGGATTTCCTGGAGGAAGGTCTCCAGCGGCAGACGTGCGCCATTGGGCAGCATGAAGTCCTGATCATCGATCATCTCGACGATCTGTTCATCGCTCATATGCCCCAGCAGCAACCGCCCGGAAGCGGTCCAGGGAATCGGCGCGTTCTCGCCGATGTCCGAGGAAATACGGAAATGCCGCTCGCCCTCCTTCATCAGCGCCACGGTGTATTTGCGCCCGTTGAGCAGGCACATCTGCGCCGTTTCCCGGGTCTGACTGACAATTTCCTGCAACGCCTGATCGGCCTCGCGGCTCAGATCGAAATGACGCAGATGGGCCTGCCCGAGAAAATACAGCTGACGCCCCAGGTACACGTGCCCGTCCTTGCCCACCGGCTCCA
>NZ_MOAK01000091.1:0-1336 GCF_003732485.1 Pseudomonas protegens | reverse complement strand
CCCACCCCCCGCCGCTCCAGCAAGGAGGCCACCAACTCATAGACCGTGGACTTGGGACTGCCAATGCCCTTGGCGATATCGTTGGGCCGCAGCGGCTGGCCGATCTCCTTGAGGAAATCGAGAATATCGAACGCCCGATCCAGGCCCTTGGCCCGGCGCTTGATGTTGTCTTCGCTCATCTACCCGCGCCCCCTCTATCGACCCGTAGGAGCCGGCTTGCCGGCGAAAAGGCCCTCAAGCCTTGTGCCGCTCCTCACGGGCGCCTTCGCTGGCAAGCCAGCTCCTACAGGCCAGCTCCTACAGACCGTGGCCATCAGGCCTTCTTCTTGTACGCCACACAATCGATCTCGACCTTGCAGTCCACCATCATGCTGGCCTGCACACAGGCCCGGGCCGGCGCGTGTTCGGGTTTGAAGTACTCACCAAAGACCTTGTTGAAACTCCAGAAATCCCGCGGGTCTTCCAGCCACACGCCAACCCGCACCACGTCCTCCAGGCCGTACCCGGCCTCTTCGAGAATGGCCACCAGATTGCGCAGCGTCTGATGCGTCTGCTCGACGATCCCACCGTGAATGATCTCGCCATCCAGCGCCGGCACCTGGCCGGACACATGCAGCCAGCCATCGGCTTCGACGGCGCGAGCGAAAGGACGCGGCTGGCCACCGCCTGCGGTGCTGCCGGTGCCGTAACGGGTGATGCTCATGAGAGGTTCTCCTGGTTGAAGGTGGGCCATCTTGATGGCCATGCCCAAGAACGCTGTCCAACTCACCGTGCGTTGCTGCGCAGTCAATACTGCAGAAAACAGCGATGGCCTGGAAAACGCTAAGGCTCTAAACAAAAAAACTCCGCCTCAAAATATTCCGCTACAACGGAATAAAATATGAAATAACGGAATAGGCGCCAGAGTGTGCCATGGAGAACAAAGGAGATGACAGGGGGATGGCAAAACTTTCCAGGAATGGGCCATCCCGTCGCCTTGATCAACCCTCAAGCTCCTTTGCTTGACCTGCTGACCTGCTGACCTGCTGACCTGCTGACCTACGCCAGCCTGCGCCATGACCAGCAGCAATGCCGATCACCTCGACCTGAAGCGCTTCTCTAGCGTGACGACCTTGTTGTTACACAATGGCTGCGATGTGTTGCGAGTCACGGAGCAACAAGCACTGCAACTGCCGAAGCCGACTTGCCGGAGATGAGGCCCGCAAGACATGCAGCGTCTGGACCGACGCCTTCGCTGGCAAGCCAGCTCCTACACGAGGGGCGCGACACACCGCCCCAGCTCCAGCTTCAGGCCGGCCGCAAGGCCGCCGTCGCGCTCTTGATTTTGATCTTGATC
>NZ_MOAK01000019.1 GCF_003732485.1 Pseudomonas protegens | reverse complement strand
ACCTGGGTGGCCGCGCGGCCAATGTGATCCTCAACGAAGTCAACGGCGGCAGCCCCAGTCAGCTCAAGGGCTACACCGAGGTGGCCGGGCAATCGGCCCATGTCATCGTTGCCAACCCCTACGGCGTGAGCTGCAACGGCTGCGGCTTCATCAACACCCCGAAAGCCACCCTGACCACCGGCAAACCGGTGATCGAGAACGGCCAGCTCCAGCGTTACCAGGTGGATCAAGGCAGCGTCGCCATTGAAGGCGCGGGGCTCAACGCGAGCAATATCGACCAGTTCGAAATCATCACCCGCAGCGCGA
>NZ_MOAK01000090.1 GCF_003732485.1 Pseudomonas protegens | reverse complement strand
CTGGGGCTGCCGCCGTTGACTTCGTTGAGGATCACATTGGCCGCGCGGCCACCCAGGTTGGGGTTGCCGAGGATGATCCCGCCGAGTTGGGTTTCCTGGGTACGGTTGATGGCGTTGTTGAGGATCACGCCCTGCTGGCCGACGTTGTAGTCGCTGAACTGGTTATGGGACAAGCCACCGCCATTGGGGGCGGCGATGTTGACGATGGGCACGCCATTGCCGGCCTGACCGAGACTGGTGCCGCTGCCGTTGACCACAATGCCGTCGGCCATCGCCACCACGGGCTGCCAGAACATCACGTTGGCCAGGATCAACGCCAGTCCGCGCTTGGACAGCCCCCAGAACGTATCCCGCGCTTGCAGGGTGGCGGAAGGCTGGCGGGCCAGAAAGGCAAACTGACGAGCGTCCATG
>NZ_MOAK01000018.1:77464-83593 GCF_003732485.1 Pseudomonas protegens | reverse complement strand
TTACTTTTTTGGCGTTTGAAAAAAGTGAGTCGCCGTAAGGGCGAAACCCTAAGTGGCCGTAACCGCAGGAATGGATATGTACCCCCGCCCCCTCGCCGTAAGAGCGAAACCATAAGCAGCCACACCCGCAGCAACGGATATGTACCCCCCTTCGCGCGCCCACCCCTAAAAAACACCTCAAACCACCTTGGGAATCTCCAACCCACGGATCACCGCCGGCCGCGCCACAAACTTGGCCAGCACCCGCTGCACCTGCGGGAAGCTATCAATCCCCACCAACTCACCCGCCTCATAAAACCCGATCAAATTCCGAATCCACGGAAAGGTCGCAATATCGGCAATGGTATAGCGCTCGCCCATGATCCACTCCCGCCCTTGCAGGTGCTTGTCCAGCACCCCCAGCAACCGCTTGGCCTCGTTCACGTAACGCTCCAGGGGGCGCTTGTCTTCGTATTCCTTGCCGGCAAACTTGTTGAAGAACCCCACCTGCCCGAACATCGGCCCGATGCCCCCCATCTGGAACATCAGCCACTGGATGGTTTCATAACGCGCCGCCGACTCCTGAGCCAGCAGTTGCCCGCTCTTGTCCGCCAGGTAGATCAGGATCGCTCCCGATTCGAACAACGCCAAAGGCTGGTCGCCAGGACCATGGGGATCGAGAATCGCCGGGATCTTGTTGTTCGGGCTGACGCTGAGGAACTCCGGGGTCATCTGGTCCTGGGTCTCGAAGCTGACCCGGTGCGCTTCATAAGGCAGGCCGATCTCTTCGAGCATGATCGAAACCTTGACCCCGTTGGGGGTCGGCAGGGAATACAGTTGAATCCATTCGGGGAACTGCGCAGGCCATTTCTGGGTCACGGCAAAAGCGGAAAGATCGGTCATGACAGGCTTCCAATGACAGTCAAAAGGGGGGCGCCACACGAGGCAACGGCTGAGGATTATCCGCCGGGTTTTCTTAAATCGGCAACATACCGCGGTTAGTCTGATGCCTCATCGAACCAAACGCCGTCCAGGGACTCAGAAGCACTGCCTTCACCGGCCGTGATGACAGGGAATACACAGGTTTGTCAGCCTCCACACCTTGCGCTGAAGAGTCCTGCCATGCCCCTGCTCCGCCGTCTCAAGAACCGCGCCTACCTGCTGCTACCGACCCTGTTGCTGGGCAGCGCCCTGTGCCTGTCCCTGGAATCCAGCGTCAGCCGCGCGCAACCGGTGGACGGCACCCAGACCCTGGTGTTCCTGCGCCATGCGGAAAAGCCCGCCGGCGGCCTCGGCCAGCTCAACTGCCAGGGCCTGAACCGGGCCATCGACCTGGCCTCGCTGCTGCCGGAGAAATTCGGCAAGGCACAGTACGTGTTCGCCGCCGACCCCACGCGCAACGTCGAGGAAGGCGAGCTGGACAACTCCTACAGCTACATCCGCCCGCTGATGACCATCAGCCCCAGCGCCATCAAGCTCGGCCTGCCGGTGAACATCGATTTTGCCGCCAATGACACCAGCGACCTGGCGGACGAGTTGCTGCATGACCGCTACCACAACTCGATCATCTACACCGCCTGGTCCCACGGCTACCTGCCGGAGCTGATCAACAAGGTCGCCGAAGAAGCCGTGGGCGAACAGCAGCCGATCACCGAAGACTGGGCCTCCAGCGACTTCGACTCGCTGTACGTGCTGACCCTGACCTGGCGCAACGGCAAGGCCAGCCTGCACAGCCAGAGCTACAAACAGGGCCTGGACGGCGGCGAGCAGGATTGCCCGAGCTGATCAGCCCAGGGCGTCGAGCAACCGGTACCAGGCGATCCCCGCTCCCAGGTAGAGGCGTTGCAAGCCGTGCAGCGGAATCGGCCGCAATGGCGTGACCGGGAAAGGAAAACCCTGCCCCGCTCCCGTCAGCCGCGCCGCCAGGTGCCTGCCCAGCAGGGTCGACAAGGCAATGCCGCGCCCGTTGTAGCCCAGCAGGATCGACAGCCCCGGCGCCGGCTCGTGCAACTGCGGCAGAAAGCTCGGGGTCAGGGCCACGCGCCCGCTCCAGCGATACTCGATGGGGATGCCCGCCAATTGCGGAAACAGGTTCAGCAACGAGCGCTCCAAGTGATTCCAATCGGCCTCTCGGCGCGGCTCGGAAAACGGTCCGCGCCCGCCCAGCAGCAGGCGCCCCTGGGCGTCCTGCTTGAAATACAGCAGCAGGCGCCGGGCATCGGAACACACCTCGCCGCCCGGCAGGATGCTCTGGCGCAACTCGGCAGGCAGCGGCCGGGTGGCGATGATGAAACTGTTGGCGGCGATCACCGTCTGGCGCAGCCCCGGCCACAGGTTGTCGGTGTAGCCATTGGTCGCCAGCAGCACCTTCGGGGCGCGTACCCGCGCGCCACAGTCGGTTTCCAGGGTCCAGCGCCCGCCATCGCGCTGCAGCTGCCGGACCCGGCTCTGGCCGTGAATACTCACCCCCAGCCCCATCGCCACCCGAGCCAGGCCCCGGGCGTAGTTCAGCGGGTGCAGGCTGCCGGCCCGCGGGTCGACCCAGCCGCCCAGATACTGCGGGCTGCCGATGCGCTGGCCCACCGCCGCCTTGTCCAGCAACTCCACGGCCACGCCGCGCTGGCGCCACTGCTCGGCGCGCTGCTCCAGGGTGCGCATCGCCGCGCCGGAAAACGCCGGCTGAATCCAGCCCTTGCGGCTGGCGTCGCAGCGAATGCCGTGTTCCTTGATCAGCTCGAACACTTCATCGGCCGCCGAGCCCACGGCTTCGATCAGCGCCTGGCCCTGTACCGGGCCGAACTTGGCCAGCAGTTGCTCGGGGTCGAACTTGAGCCCGGGGATCACCTGCCCACCGTTGCGCCCGGAGGCGCCCCAGCCGGGCTCGCCGGCATCCAGCACACAGACGCTGGCACCGCTCTGGGCCAGGCGCAGGGCGCTCACCAGCCCGGTGTAGCCGGCGCCGACAATCGCCACATCGACCTCCCGGTCCTCGGCCAGTGCCGGGGTGTGCTCGGCCGGCCTGGCCGTGGCCGCCCACAGCGAGGGCGGCATGCGCAGGGGCTGGGATGCGCTCATGCCTGCACCTCCGCGCCCTGGTTGAGCAAGCGCCGCAGGAAGTCCTGGGTGCGCGGATGGCTCGGGGTGCTGAGCACGCTGCGCGCCGGCCCGGCCTCGACGATGCGCCCGCTGTGGAGGAAGCACACCTGATCCGCCACGTCCTGGGCAAAGCCCATTTCATGGGTGACCACGATCATGGTCATGCCCTCGTCGGCCAGCTTGCGCATCACCGCCAGCACCTCCCCCACCAGTTCCGGGTCCAGCGCCGAAGTCGGTTCGTCGAAGAGAATCGCCTCCGGGTCCATGGCCAGCGCCCGGGCAATCGCCACCCGTTGCTGCTGGCCGCCGGAGAGCTCGTCCGGGTAGGCGTGCATGCGATGGGCCAGGCCGACCTTTTCCAGCAGCGCCTCGGCCCGCAGGCGTGCTTGCCGGGGGTCCTGTTTCTTGACGTAGATCGGCCCCTCGGTGACGTTCTGCAAGGCCGTGCGATGGGGAAACAGGTTGAAGCGCTGGAACACCATGGCCACCCGAGTACGCAGCTCATGGATGCTCTTGGCCTGCCGGTCGACCCGCGCCCCGCTCACCAGGATCTCGCCCTGCTCGTAGCTTTCCAGGCCGTTGATGCAGCGCAGCAGGGTCGACTTGCCGGACCCGGAAGGCCCGATCAGGCACACCACTTCACCGCTGCGCACCTCAAGGTCGATGCCTTCGAGCACCGCCACGTTGCCAAAGCTCTTGTGTACGCCCTTGATCTGGATCATGGCTTTCTCCGGGTGCTGATGCGCGCCTCCAGGCGGCGCAGGGCAAAGGACAGCGGCAGGCTCAGGGCCAGGTAGAGCAAGGCCACCAGGGTGTAGACGGTCATGTTCTCGAAGGTCGAGGAAGCGATCAGCTGCCCGGCCCGGGTCATCTCCGCCACGGTGATGGTCGACACCAGGGACGAGTCCTTGAGCATCATCACCAGGGTGTTGCCGTAGGGCGGCAAGGCGATGCGCAGGGCCTGGGGCAGCACCACCCGACGCATGATCATCGGCCCGCGCATGCCGATGGATTCGGCGGCCTCGATCTGCCCCTGGTGGATGGCCTGGATACCGGCGCGGAAGTTTTCCGCCTGGTACGCCGAGTAGGCGATGCCCAGGCCGATCACCCCGGCCTGCATGGCGGTGAGCTGGATGCCGAAATCCGGCAGCACGAAGTAGATGTAAAACAGCTGGACGATGATCGGCAGCCCGCGAATGACGTTGACCACGCCGATGGCGAACAACGCCACCGAGCGCACCTTGGACACCATCATCAAGGCGAAGACCAGGCCGATCAGCGAGCTGAGCACGAATGAGCCAACGGTGACCTGCAGGGTGACCACTGCGCCTTTCAACAGAATGGGCAGGAAGTCCAGAGCGTTCTGGAGAAACATGGAGAGACCCGTTTAATCAGCTGGAAAGGGACCCGGGCCAGGCGCCGGGTCGCGACTGGATCAGTTGAGCTTCCAGTGCTCGATGATGCGGTCCAGGGTGCCGTCGGCCTTGATCGCGGCGATCCCGCGATTGACCTCGGCCAGGGTCTGCGCATCGCCCTTGCGCACGATCAGGCACACATCGCCCATGACCACCGGCTGGTAGCCCTTGACCAGCCGCACCTTGTTCTGGGTGCCCTGGGCCAGTTGATAGGCGAGAATCGGCCGGTCGGCGAAACCGGCCTTGATCCGCCCCAGGGCCAGGTCGCGCATCAGGTCGGGAATCGAGTCGTAGCCGCGTACTTCCTTGAAGATCCCACGCTTGTTCAGCTCGTCGATAAACACCGTGCCGACCTGGGCGCCGACGGTTTCTCCGGCCAGGTCCTCCATGCGGCGGTAGTCGCTGGCGTCGTCGGCCTTGACGATCAGGCCCTCGCCGTAGCTGAACACCGGGTCGGAGTACTGCACCACTTTCTCGCGCACCGGGGTGCGCAGCATGGCGGCGGAAATGATGTCGATCTTGTTCGAGGTCAGAGACGGGATCAGCGCGGCGAAGGTGGTCTGCTGGATGTCCACGGCGAAACCGCCGGCCTTGCCCACCGCCCGGGCGGCATCGATCATCATGCCCTCGATGCTCTGGCTCTTGACGTCAAGAAAGGTGAAGGGAATGCCGGTGGCGGTGGCCCCGACCTTGTACAGCGGGTCGGCCTGGGCCGACAGCGAAAGGCCCAGGGCGCAACAGAGTGCGAATACAGCGGGTGCAAGGACGCGAGTGCGGGTGTGCATGACGAATCTCCCATTGGACGGTTTTATTGTTTGAAGTCCGTGATGGATAGCCTCTGGTGTGGAAGGCAGGAGGCATGAACCCGACTATAAACAATTTACAAAAATCGTAAAGAGATTTATAAATATCGAATATCGATATTCAAAACACAAAATATCTGGATAGGACTGGTCATGAGCGATAACAACAACTCCCTTTTCAACCAGTCGTTGGAGAAAGGCCTGGCGGTGCTACGGGCCTTCAACGCCGCACAACGGACCATGAACCTTGCGGAAATCGCCGCGGCCGCCGACATCAACAAAAGCTCGGCGCAGCGCATGATCCACACCCTGGAACAGCTGGGCTACGTACGTAAGCATCCGCAGACCAAGCGCTTCCAACTGACTCCACGGGTGATGGAGATCGGCTACAACTACCTGGCCGCCGACACCCTGGTGGACGTGGCCAACCCGTTCCTCGCCGAGCTGGCCCAGGTCACCGGAGAAACCACCAACCTCACCGAGCCCGATGGCCTGGACATGGTCTATGTAGCGCGCTTCGTGGCGCCCAAGTTCATCCCCATCCACATGCCCATCGGCAGTCGTATCCCGATGTACTGCACCGGCTCCGGGCGCGCTTACCTCAGCGCCCTGCCCGCCGCCGAGGCCACACAGATCCTCGAAGCCAGCGAGCGCAAGGCCCACACCCGGCACACCCTGACCGAACTGGCGGATATCCAGCGCGAGATCGACGCCACCCAGCGTCGCGGCTACGCCCTGAACCCCGAGGAACTGTTCCTGGGGGACATGAGCATTGCCGCGCCGATCCTCGGTAGCCAGGGCCTGCCGGTGGCCGCGGTGCACGTGGTGGTGCCCAG
>NZ_MOAK01000018.1:76595-77389 GCF_003732485.1 Pseudomonas protegens | reverse complement strand
ACCCCCCCCTTGTAGCCGCTGCCGCAGGCTCGGCAGCGGCTACAGTCCAATGCCGGACGAGATCGGTTCGCGGCGCACCGGCGCCAGCAGCTACAATTCGCGCTTATTGTCTTTGTGCGGAAACCCCTTCATGTCCAACCTCGCCTCCACCCAGCCCGCTCGCGGCTGGGCGTTCTGGTGCAAACCCCTGCTGTTCCTGCTCGTGGCCGCTATCGGCCTGTATTACGTGAAGTGGTCGCCCTACTACCTCAAGGCCTTTGTCGCCGCCGACAGCCACAGCATCGGTGCCTCGATCCTCAACGATCAGCAGAGCTCGCCCTGGAGCGCCGCCCTGGCCTATTCCCAGGTGTACTTCCTGGCCATCTGGAAGGCTGCGGTGCTGGCGGTGATCTTAGGTTCCCTGTTGCAGGTACTGATTCCCCGGGACTGGCTGCTGCGCCTGTTCGGCCGTGCCGGCTTCGGCTCGACCCTGCGCGGCGGGCTGTTCGCCCTGCCGGGCATGATGTGTTCCTGCTGCGCCGCACCAGTGGCCGCCGGGCTGCGGCGGCAGAAGGTTTCGGTGGGCGCGGCCCTGGCGTTCTGGATCGCCAACCCCGTGCTCAACCCGGCCACCCTGGTGTTCATGGGCTTTGTCCTGGGCTGGGGCTTTTCCGCCCTGCGCCTGGTGGCGGGCATTGTCCTGGTGCTGGGCGTTTCCCTGGTGGCGCAGCGTGTCGCCGGCCCCGAGCAACTGCCCGAAGCCGCGGTGGATGCGGTGGTGGAAGCCAGCACGGTGAACGACCAGCCGTTCCTCA
>NZ_MOAK01000018.1:61684-76553 GCF_003732485.1 Pseudomonas protegens | reverse complement strand
GATCTACGTACTGGCGGTACTGGTGCTGGGCGCGGCGCGGGTCTGGCTGTTCCCCCATATCGACGACGCCATGGGCGACAGCCTGTGGTGGCTGGTGCCGCTGGCGATTGCCGGGACCCTGTTCGTGATCCCTACGGCGGCAGAGATTCCCATCGTCCAGACCATGATGACCCTGGGCCTGGGCACCGGGCCGGCGGTGGCGCTGTTGATGACCTTGCCAAGCATCAGCCTGCCGTCGCTGCTGATGCTGCGCAAGGATTTCGATGCCCGAGTGCTGGTGACCGTGGCCGTGCTGACCATGCTTGTGGGGATTGTTTGCGGGTTGATTGGTGCGGTGTTGTTGTAGGGCTGGAGGGCCCTTTCGCTGGCAAGCCAGCTCCTACGGTCGGTGGGGAGCTGCCCATGTAGGAGCCGGCTTGCCGGCGAAGGCGATCTCGCGGGCCCCTTCGCTGGCAAGCCAGCTCCTACGGTTGGTGGGAGCTGCCCTGTAGGAGCCGGCTTGCCGGCGAAGTCAGCGCGGTGAGCGCTGGCGCAGGTAATCGAGCACGGCGCCGTGGTCGCCGCTGAACTCGATCCGCGCGCCCTTGCTCTCGCGCTGGAAGGCGTACATCGGGTCGTAGTATTCGCCCAGCAAGCCTTCGATCCAGGCCCGGTGCAGCTCCACGTCACCGCTGCGGGCCTGTTCCGCCAGCGCGGCTTCCATCAGCAGGAACAGGCGCTGGTGACGCTCGCCACCCAGGCGCTTGTGGATCTTGTTCAGGCTTTCCAGCAGGCGTTCGGCAAACAGGGCAAAACCTTCTTCGCCATGCACGGCCACGAACTCGGCGCTGAGGTTGACTACGTAATCGTCGAGGATGCGCTGCACCCGGCTGTCGAGGCGGTCTTCCAGCCAGACCATGGGCAAGCCTTGCATGCTCTGGTACAGCGGCAGCGGCAAGGCACAGCTGCCGATCATGCGGTTCTCGTCTTCCAGGACAAAAGCCTGCACGCCGCGCTCACGCTTTTTCAGCAGGTCCACCGCCAGACGGTTTTCGAAGTCGATGTTGCTCGGCTGCCCGGTGGCGCGGCGGCCGAAGCTGGAGCCACGGTGGTTGGCGTGGCCTTCCAGGTCCAGAGCGTTGTCCAGTTGGCCCAGCACTTCGGTCTTGCCGGTGCCGGTCATGCCCCCCAACAGGACAAAATCGCACTGCTGCAGGGCCTGTTCGGTGGTGTCCAGAAGGAAGGTACGCATGGCCTTGTAACCGCCGCCAACCCGCGGGTAGTCAATGCCCGCTTCCCTGAGCCACTGCTGGACGATCTGCGAGCGCAGCCCGCCGCGAAAGCAGTACAGCAGGCCGTCGGGGTGGGCTCGGGCGAAATCGGCCCAGGCCTGGACGCGCTGTTGCTTGATGTCGCCGGACACCAGCTGATGGCCCAGGACAATCGCCGCCTGCTGGCCCTGCTGCTTGTAGCAGGTGCCGACCCGCTGGCGTTCCTGGTCGGTCATCAGCGGCAGGTTGAGCACCCCGGGAAAGGCGCCCTTGGTGAATTCGATCGGCGCCCGAGTGTCCATCATCGGCCGGTCGTTGAGGAAGATCTCGCGGTAGTCGGTGCAGTCCAGAGACATCAGAACACCTCGACCGCGTGGCTCTGTCGCTCTACCAGCTCGCCAATCGGCTCCAGTTCCAGGCCCAGTTGCGCCGCCAGGGCCAGGAATTCGGCATTGCCTTGCGGGGTTACCGCCACCAGCAGCCCGCCACTGGTCTGCGGGTCGCAAAGCACGCGCTTGTGCAATTCCTGCACCCGCCCGACCTTGTCGGCGTAGCTGCTGTAGTTGCGCAAGGTGCCACCGGGCACGCAGCCCTGGTCCAGGTAGTATTCGACCCCCGGCAGGCGCGGTACGCGGTCGTAGTGAATGCGCGCGGTCAGGCCACTGCCGTCGGCCATTTCCACCAGGTGCCCGAGCAGGCCGAAACCGGTGACGTCGGTCATCGCGGTCACCCCTTCAAGCTTGCCGAAACGGCTGCCGGGCTTGTTCAGGGTGCACATCCAGTCGCGGGCCAGGCCGATGTCGGCGTCGCGCAGCTTGCCCTTTTTCTCGGCGGTGGTGAGCACGCCGATCCCCAGGGGCTTGGTCAGGTACAGCAGGCAGCCGGCCGTAGCGGTGTCGTTGCGCTTCATGAAGCGCTTTTCCACCAGCCCGGTGACCGCCAAGCCGAAGATCGGCTCCGGCGCGTCGATGGAATGGCCGCCCGCCAGGGGAATGCCCGCCGCGTCGCACACGGCGCGCCCGCCACGGATCACTTCCCGGGCGATTTCCGGGGCCAGCACGTTCACCGGCCAGCCGAGAATGGCAATCGCCATCAGCGGGTCGCCGCCCATGGCGTAGATATCGCTGATGGCGTTGGTGGCGGCGATGCGGCCGAAATCAAAGGGGTCGTCAACAATGGGCATGAAGAAGTCGGTAGTGGAGACCACGCCGCGTTCTTCGTCGATGGCGTAGACCGCCGCATCATCGCGCGAGGCGTTGCCGACCCAGAGTTTCGGGTCGAGATTCTGCGCCCCGCTGCCGGCCAGGATCACCTCCAGTACCTGGGGCGAAATCTTGCAGCCGCAACCGGCTCCGTGGCTGTACTGGGTCAGGCGAATCGGCTCGCTCATGGGGCACCTCGTCAAGTCTGGGACCGGGATTCTAGCAGAGCCCTCAGGCACTGGGCCGCGGCGTGCCCTGATGGAACAGCATCTGCCACCGCCCCTCACGGCAGCGCCACAGCGAACTGCGCCAGGCGCTGCTGGCCGGGCGCCCGCCCACTGCGGCGTTATGGCACAGGTAGGTGACCTGGGCCAGATCGACCGTCAACGGTCGCAGCGAAAATTCACTGATCCGGCGCTCGATAAACACCTCCTGCGGCAGGCTCTGCAGCACTTGGGCCTTGTCCCAACGTCCGCCGCTGGCGCCGAATTCGAGGAAGTCATCAGCCAGCAAGGCGTCCAGGGCCTGCCGATCGCCACGAACCTCGGCCTGCTGCAGGCGGGTTTCCAATTCCAGCAAGAGTTGATGCAACGCCATGGTCCACCTCTGCAGAAAAATCCAGCCCCGGACTTTAGCAGTGCCCCGCTTTCGCGCGCACCGCCCCCTGCCCGGGCATTTTTTGACTGCAGCGCCAGCTTCCGGGGCGTTTCCAGTTGATTTTCAACGGCCTATTTCAAGTTGGTACGCCATGTGCAAACGTTTGCGAGTTGCAATTTTGTGGGTGTTCGCCACCGCCATGCGCGAGAGCGGACATCAGGGACTTCACACCGCAAGAACAGGGACTTTCCATGCACAACCGTTTCTCACGCTTCGTTTCCCGCCGCCGATGGACTGTTTCCCTCGGGCTGGCCGGCGTTACGGGTCTACTCAGCAGCGCCGCGCTGGCCCAATCGCCACCGCCGGACGAATCGGCCCAGGGCGAAAGCCTGAGCGCCGATGTGCAACCGGCCAAACAGGGCGCCTACCTCTCCGACTGGTACAACCAGGACCTGATGCTCATCGGCAGCAAGGACATCAGCTTCGGCCCGCGTCCGGCAGACGACATCTACCTGGAATACGAATATTTCGGGCGCAAGGGCCCCTTCGAGCTGTACGGCTACATCGACCTGCCGAAGATCCTCGACATCGGCAACAGCCACGACAAGGGCATCTGGGACCACGGCTCGCCGCTGTTCATGGAGCACGAACCGCGAATCTCCATCGACTACCTGGCCGGCCGCAGCCTGGCCATCGGCCCGTTCAAGGAGTGGTACGTGGCCTTCGACTGGATCTACGACCACGGCAGCCGCACCGCCAACCGCGCCAACACCCTGTACAGCGGCCTGGGCACCGACATCGACACCCATTCGCGGGTCAACCTCTCGGCCAATTTCTACGGCCGCTACCAGTGGGAAAACTACGGCGCCAGCAACGAGTATTCCTGGGACGGCTATCGCGCCCAGCTGAAATACATCGTGCCCATCGACAGCTTCAGCAACGGTGCCTCGCTGACCTACATCGGCTTCACCAACTTCGATTTCGGCTCCGACCTGCACAAGGACAACCCGGCCCGCACCGCCAACGCCACGGTGGCCACCAACGTGCTGCTCTATTCCTTCACCCACCTGCGCTTCACCCTGGTGGGCCGCTACTTCCACAACGGCGGCAACTGGGAGGATGGCAGCGTGCTGAATTTCGGCGACGGCGAGTTCCGCGCCCGCTCCAATGGCTGGGGCTATTACGCCGGGGTCGGCTATCAGTTCTAGAGCAGTGGCAAGCTTCGAGCGGCAAGACAACAGCGGTTGCGATGAGTTGCAACCTGGATCAGGCAGGATAAGCGCCGGTTAACGGCAGTCATGGAGGTTGTATGCGTGGGATTCAAAAGGTTTCGTGGGCAATGGGCTTGAGCGCACTGGTGGCTAGCGGCGCCTGGGCCAGTGAGGCACCGATCAAGCCCAAGGTGGTGCTGATCAGCATGTTCGCGCCGGAAGCGCAGCACTGGATCGAGCGCCTGGAGCTCAAGCGCGAGATCCGCGTGCCGGGGCTGGCGGCGGAGTATCCGGTGATTCGCTGCAACGACCGGGAGGTGTGCCTGTTGACCACGGGCATGGGCCAGACCAATGCCGCGGCGTCGACCCTGGCCCTGGCGCTGTCGCCCAAATTCGACCTGCGCAAGAGCTATTTCCTGATTGCCGGGATCGCCGGCATCAGCCCCCAGCACGGCACCATCGGCACCGCGGCCTGGGCCCATTACCTGGTGGAGTTCGGCACCCAGTGGGAAATCGACTCCCGGGATGCGCCCGAGGGCTGGCCCACCGGCTACCTGGGGATCAACACCAAGGGCCCCAACGAAAAACCGCCCCTGGACTACAAGACCGAAGTCTTCGAGCTGAACCCCAAGCTCCAGGCCAAGGCCTTCGCCCTGAGCCGCAACGTGGCCCTGAGCGAGAGCAAGGAGTCGGCGGCCTGGCGCCTGAAATACCCCCAGGCCCCGGCCAACCAGCCACCGGTGGTGACCCGCTGCGACACCCTGGCGGGCAACACCTGGTTTTCCGGCACCCGCCTGAGCGAACGGGCGGAGGTCTGGACCCGCCTGCTGACCGACAACAAAGGCACCTATTGCACCACCCAGCAGGAAGACAACTCCACCTACGAAGCCTTGCTGCGGGCCAGCCGCGAGGGCCTGCTGGACATCCAGCGCCTGGCGGTGGTGCGCGCCGGTTCCGACTTCGACCGCCCGGCCCCGGGGGCCAGCGAAGTGGACAACCTGCTCAAGTACGCCGACCAGGGCGGCTTTGTCCCGGCCCTGGAGAACCTGTACCGGGCCGGCAATCCGCTGGTGCAGGACATCCTCACCCACTGGTCGACATGGGAAAAAGGCGTCCCCGAAGCCTGACCCCCAACCCATGACCCATAACCCATGACTCATGCCCCGTAGGAGCCGGCTTGCCGGCGAAAGCGATCTCAAGCCCCCCAACCCGTAGGAGCCGGCTTGCCGGCGAAAGCGATCTCAAGCCTCCAACCCGTAGGAGCCGGCTTGCCGGCGAAGGCAATCTCAAGTCCCCAACCTGTAGGAGCCGGCTTGCCGGCGAAGGCGGTCTCGGGGGCCTCTTCGCTGGCAAGCCAGCTCCTACGGGGGCGCAGGTGCATCGTGGGCGCTCAGGGGATGAGGATGATTTTCTCGCCGCGCCCCTGGTTCACTTCGGCATAGCGCTCCAGCCCCTGCTCCAGCGGCGACACGACCAAGCCTTCCGGCAATGGCAGCAAGCCCTCATCGAAATAGCGGCCGAACTGCTCCAGCATCGCCGCGCATGCCTCGACGCCGTACAGCAGCGAATTGATCCCCACCACCGAGCCGCCCTTGCGGTACAGGGCCAGGGCCGGCAGTTGCACATGCCCGTCCACCGGCGCGGCAATGATGGCGATGCGGCCGAAGGTGGCCAAGGCCGGCACCGCCGCCGGCAGCCAGAAGCCAGTGGTGTCGAAGATCACGTCAGCGCCATCGGCGTAATGTTCCGCAACCTGGGCCGCCAGGGCCTCGGGCTGTGCCAGTTGCAGGCTCGGATAACCCTGGACCTGCAGCATCCGGACCTGCTCCGGACGCCGCGCCGCCGCCAGCACCCGGGCGCCACGCACCTTGGCCAGCGCCAGCGCCGCGCTGGCCACTGCGCCGCCGCCAATCACCAGCAGGCGCGTCCCCGTCACCACGCCACTGCGCTCCAGGGCATCCCAGGCAGTGGTGTAAGGCACGCCGAGGCTGGCGGCCTGGGCAAAGCTCAAGACCCTGGGTTTCGGCGCCACGCCCCTGGCCGACAGGACCACGTATTGGGCATGGCTGCCGTCGGCGAAAAACCCCAGTTCCCGGCCGGTGCCCCAGACTTCAAGGCCCAGCAGCTCGGCCGGCCCCTGCTCTACCACTCCGGCGAAATCCCGACCGGGAATCCTTGGCAGCGTGGTGTAGGGAAAGCGCCCGAGAACGTTCTTCACATCACTGGGGTTGAGACCTGCGGCCCTGATCCGTACCCGCACCTGATCGGCACCGGGGACCGGGGTCGGGACCTCCGCCACGTGCAGGGCAGCGAGGTCGCCTGTCTTGGAAAATTGCAGTGCTTTCATCGTTGGTTCCAAAGAATGGGGGATAAGCAAGAAAAGGCCTCTTCAGGACAACCAGCTGCTGAACAACTGCCGCCCCAGAGGCCATAGTTGTTCGCCGCCGAGCATGCCCAACAGCCCCACCAGGGCGATGGCCGGAGGTGCCGGAGAGCGCACCTGCAAGGCGCCGTAGAGCAGTCCGACCAGCAGGCCGGCCGCCAGGGAAATCAGGTAGTTCATGCTGCGCTCCAGAAGCCGTGGCGATCACGCCGAAGTGTTGTGGCGTCTGGGGCAAAGTCTAGGCAGCGGGCGCCGGGGGCATCGGTCAAGTGCTTCAGGATTTCGGCCAAAACCACCGTCATTCCACGGCGCCCCTGTCGTGGTGCGCAGGCCCGCGAAACAGCTGAAAGGTCCGGCCACCGGGCCTGGTTCGAGCGCCCTTGAGCACATCACGACAGGCAATCAGACCGTTGCTTCGCCGGCGGCGTACTGGGACGGCGCGACACCCAGCTCACGACGGAACATGTCGCTGAAGCTGCTGGGTGAGTACCCCAGCTCCCGGGCAATACGGCTTACCGGCACGCCCTGGATCAGCTCGGCGGCAGCGGTGGCCAGTTGCACCTGGCGCCGCCATTCGGCAAAGCCCAGGCCCAGTTGTTCCTTGAACAGCCGCGCCAGGGTGCGCACGCTGGCGCCCACCGCATCGGCATGCTGTTCAAAGGAAATGGCCAGGGATGGCGCGGCCATCACCGCCTGGCACAGACTGCCAAGGCGGCGGTCGGAGGCGTCCGGCAAGGCGATCTTCAACTGCGAGCGGCGGGCCCGTTGCAGCTCCAGCAATGCCAGACTCACCAGGGCTTCGTAGTAGTCCGGCTGCGGCGGGGTCAGCTCCACCAGGCGCACGATCAACTCCCGCAGCAGGCTGTCCACTTGCAGCACCTGGACCCTGGCGTCCAGGGTCGCCGCCAGGGATGGACGCAGGTAGATATTGCGCATCTGCAAGTCACTGACCACACGAATGCCGTGGACCACGCCGGGCGGCAGCCAGACCGCCCGCTGCGGCGGCACCACCAGGGCTTCGGAAGGCGTCTCGACCCACATCACGCCGCTCATGGCATACAGCAACTGGCCCCAGGCGTGCTCGTGGGGCTCGATGAACAGGCCCCGGGGATAGGTGCGCGCCAGGGGCTGCACCGGGATCGCGGTATCGCTCAGATCGGGTGGGGTGGCCAGGGCCATGGCTAGCTCGCAAAGGGTCGGCGGGGGCCCATGGTAACCAGCGGCCCGGCAGCCCGCCAGACACCCGAAAACACTCTGAAGGCCACTGTTTGCCCGGGACTTGGCGCCGCTTGCACGGCCTCTGCAGCGCCGTTGCAGGACGCCATGACCGTTGGTACCAGAGTCGGCCAATCAAAGTGAATTTTTGCGCCTGCGCGGGATCACTCAAGGATCACAGGGAGGAACAGAGGCTTTATGAACAACGCAAAACTCTTCGTCATCGAATACACCCTTCACGGCGCTCCCAAGTCCTTCATCATTCGCCAGGAGAAGATGGACAACGCCGAGGCCTGGCACTGGGCAAGCTGTGATGCGGGAGTGGGCCGCATCGGCCGTTTCGGCCGGGAACGGGTGAAGAAGACCAGCAAGCCCATGGCGGAAAAGTTCGGTATCGAGAATGTCACCTGGCGGCCTTCGGTCTAGGCCTGCCGGGAACGGGTGGAGCAGCAGCCCCACCCGCATCCGCTCCTCAGCCGTGGGCGCCCTTGGCGCATTTGCAACCTTCGGTGGACGCACAAGGCTCACCGTGGGCGTGATGATCGGCGCAAGCCTGACAGCAGTAGTGCTTGCCGTGACGGACAATCGCATGGGCCCCCAGCTTGCAGGTGCAGGCCGGGCAGGCGCAGGTTTCATTGGACATGGCAGGGTTCCTTTTTATCAGTCTTTCAGGGGACTCGATCACCGGGCCACCTGAGACAGCGACGGCCACTGCACGGTACGAGTACTCCAAAGATTAGGCCAACCCGGCCACCCCGCCACGCCAGCAGCGACTAAAGTGGTTCGGCCAGCGCACGCACGGACCGATGGACACCCGGGCCCGGCACGCCAATGATGCAGGCAGTGGTAATGCTGTCTCGACCTGACAAGAACAACCCAAGGTCATTCGCCGCCCATGACGATTCTCTATGACGAAACCCTCGACGGCGCCCTGCCCGACGTCGACAAGCAATCCCTGATCCGGGCCTTGCGCAGCCAATTGCCGGACCTGGAACTGCTGGACCAGGAACAGCAGCTCAAGCCCTACGAATGCGACGGCCTCAGTGCCTACCGCACCACACCGATGCTGGTGGCCCTGCCGCGGCATCTGCATGAGGTACGGCGCCTGCTGCAGATCTGCCACGAGCACCGGGTACCGGTGGTCGCCCGTGGTGCCGGTACGGGTTTGTCCGGAGGCGCCCTGCCCCTGGAAAAAGGCCTGTTGCTGGTGATGGCGCGCTTCAAGGACATCCTGCACATCGACCCTGCCGCCCGCTGCGCCCGGGTCCAGCCGGGGGTGCGCAACCTGGCGATTTCCCAGGCGGCGGCGCCCTTCGGTCTGTACTACGCCCCCGATCCTTCATCGCAGATCGCCTGCTCCATCGGCGGCAACGTCGCGGAAAATGCCGGGGGCGTGCATTGCCTGAAGTACGGCCTGACCGTGCACAACCTGCTGCAGGTGCAGATGCTCACCGTCGAGGGCGAAGCCCTGACCCTGGGCAGCCAGGCCCTGGACTCACCGGGGTTCGACCTGCTGGCGCTGTTCACCGGCTCCGAGGGCCTGCTGGGGGTGATCACTGAAGTCACGGTCAAGCTGCTGCCCAAACCCCAGGTGGCCAAGGTGCTGCTGGCAGCCTTCGACTCGGTGGAGGCCGCCGGCCACGCAGTGGCCCAGATCATCGCCGCGGGGATCATTCCCGGCGGCCTGGAAATGATGGACAACCTGGCCCTGCGCGCCGCCGAGGACTTTATCCACGCCGGCTACCCGGTGGACGCCGAAGCCATCCTGCTGTGCGAGCTGGACGGGGTGCAAGCCGATGTGCATGACGACTGCGAGCGAGTGCGCCAGGTGCTGGAACGCGCCGGCGCCAGCGAGGTACGCCTGGCCCGGGACGAAGCCGAGCGAGTGCGCTTCTGGGCCGGGCGCAAGAATGCCTTTCCGGCGGTGGGCCGCTTGTCCCCGGACTACTACTGCATGGACGGCACCATTCCCCGACGCCAGTTGCCGGGGGTGTTGCGGGGCATTGCCCGTCTCGCCACCGAGCATCAACTGCGGGTGGCCAACGTGTTCCATGCCGGGGACGGCAACATGCACCCGTTGATCCTGTTCGATGCCAACCAGCCGGGCGAGCTGCAACGGGCCGAGGCCCTGGGGGGCAAGATCCTCGAACTGTGCGTGGCGGTGGGCGGCAGCATCACCGGCGAACACGGCGTGGGCCGGGAGAAAATCAACCAGATGTGCGCCCAGTTCAACGCCCACGAGCTGGCCCTGTTCCATGGGGTCAAGGCGGCCTTCGATCCCGGCGGCCTGCTCAATCCCGGCAAGAACATCCCGACCCTGCAGCGCTGCGCCGAATTCGGCGCCATGCACATCCATCATGGGCAACTGCCCTTCCCCGAACTGGAGCGCTTCTGATGACGGCGCCACCCGACGGCGATGCCAGCGCCGCGCTGCTGGAACAGGTCCGCAACGCCTTGCAGGACACCACCCCGCTGCGTATCCAGGGCGCCAACAGCAAAGCCTTTCTCGGCCGCGAGTGCGCCGGAGAAATCCTCGATACCCGCAGCCATTGCGGCATCGTCAGCTACGACCCCACGGAGCTGGTGATCAGTGCCCGGGCCGGCACGCCGCTGGTGCAACTGCAGGCCACCCTGGACGCCGCCGGGCAGATGCTGCCCTGCGAGCCCCCGGCCTTCGGCGCCGGCGCCACCCTGGGGGGCATGCTCGCCAGCGGCCTGTCCGGCCCGCGCCGGCCCTGGGCGGGCGCCGTGCGCGACTATGTCCTCGGCACCCGGATCATCAGCGGTACGGGTCAGCACCTGCGCTTTGGTGGCGAGGTGATGAAGAACGTTGCCGGCTACGACCTGTCGCGCCTGATGGCCGGCAGCTTCGGCTGCCTGGGGCTGGTCACCGAAGTGTCGCTCAAGGTCCTGCCCAAGCCCCGGCAATGCCTCAGCCTGAGCCTGGAAATGACGCCCGGCCAAGCCTTGGCCAGACTCGCCGAATGGGGCCAGCAGCCATTGCCCATCAGCGCCGCCTGTCATGACGGCACGCGCCTGCACCTGCGCCTGGAAGGCGGTGAAGGCTCGGTGGCGGCGGCCCATGACCGGCTCGGCGGCGAGCCCCTGGACTCGCAGTACTGGAGCCTGCTCAACGAACAGCAGCTGGATTTCTTCGACCCCGGCCCGCCCCTGTGGCGGCTGTCGCTGCCCCACAACACTGCGCAACTGGAACTGCCCGGTGCCCAACTGCTGGACTGGGGCGGTGCCCAGCGCTGGCTCAGGTCCGAGGCACCCGCCGAATCCATCCGCGCCGCCGCCAGCGCTGTCGGCGGTCACGCCACCTGCTACAGCCACGGCCTGCTGGACAGCCCCTTCCAGCCCCTGGCACCCACCCTCTTGCACTATCACCAGCGCCTCAAGGCGCAACTGGACCCCCAAGGGATCTTCAACCCCGGCCGACTCTACGCGGAACTCTAGCCCATGCAGACCACCCTCAGCCCAGAGGCCCGGCAACTGCCCCGGGCGGCAGAAGCCGAGCACATCCTGCGCAGTTGCGTGCACTGCGGTTTCTGCAATGCCACCTGCCCCACCTACCAGTTGCTGGGCGACGAACTGGATGGCCCGCGGGGCCGTATCTACCTGATCAAGCAGGTGCTGGAGGGCGCCCCCGCCACCGCGCAGACCCAACAACACCTGGACCGTTGCCTGTCGTGCCGCAACTGCGAAACCACCTGCCCGTCCGGGGTCGATTATCACCAACTGCTGGACATCGGCCGCGCTGTGGTGGACGCCGCCGTGCCCCGCCCCCTGGGCCAGCAATGGCTGCGTCGCGGGCTGCGGGCCCTGAGCGCTAATCCGCAGTTGTTCAAGGTCCTGATCAACAGTGGCACCCGCCTGCATCCCCTACTGCCCCAGGCGCTGCAGGACAAACTGCCGCGTCAGGTGCCCCCAGCCAAGGCGCGGCCGGCCATGAGCCACCCACGTCGGGTGCTGCTGCTCGAAGGTTGCGTACAGCCGGGGCTGTCGCCCAACACCAACGCCGCAGCAGCGCGGGTCCTGGACCGTCTGGGGATCAGCGTGCAACCGGTGAGCGCCGCCGGTTGCTGCGGCGCGGTGGACTATCACCTCGACGCTCAGGAGGCCGGCCTGCAGCGGGCGCGGCGCAATATCGACGCCTGGTGGCCGTACCTGGAACAGGGGGCCGAGGCCATCATCCAGACCGCCAGCGGCTGCGGCGCCTTTATCAAGGACTACCGGCACCTGCTGGCCCATGACCCGGTCTACGGGCCCCGGGCCCAGCGGGTCAGCGCCCTGGCCCGGGACCTGGTGGAGGTACTGCGCGAGGAGCCCGTGGAACAACTGGGAGCCCACGGCCAACAGCGCCTGGCCTTCCATTGCCCCTGCACCCTGCAGCACGGGCAAAAGCTTGGCGGCGCCGTGGAAGCGCTGTTGCAGCGAGTGGGGTTCAACCTGACCACGGTGCCTGACAGCCATCTGTGCTGTGGCTCGGCAGGCACCTACTCCCTGACCCAGCCGACCCTGGCCCGACAACTGCGGGACGACAAGCTGCGGGCCCTGGAAAGCGGCCAGCCGGAGTTGATCGTCACTGCCAACATCGGTTGCCAGACGCACCTCGACAGTGCCGGCCGCACCCCGGTCCGCCACTGGATCGAGGTGCTGGAAGACGCGCTGAGCTAAGCGCCAGGTTTCAAGCTCGTGGCTTGTCACTCACGGCTTGCGGTGTGCGGCTCCGGTACATGAATAGCAACGCCAGGGCCAGGCACAGCATCGCCAGCACGCGGTGGGGTGACAGCTCGATGGCCGGGTTGCCGAACCAGCCGAAGTTGTCGATCAGCATGCCCATGCCCAGTTGTCCGAGGATCACCGCCACCGTGGCCACCGCGGTGCCGACCCGGGGCACCGCGCCGACCATCACCAGCATGTAGACCACGCCAAACAGCGCGCCAGTCAGTTGCCATTTCGGCGCCTGCAACAGGCTCATGGCCTGAGGGGGTTGGAAAAACACAATCAGCAGCCCGGTGATCAAGGCGCCCACAGCAAAGGTCAGCAGGCTGCTGCGCAACACCCCCACACTTTCACCCAGGCGGCCATTGATCGCCGCTTGCACACTGAGCACCGCACCCGCAGCCACCACCAGGACCAGCAAAAGAATCAGGTTCATGTTCAACCTCGGGCGATCAGGATCAGGGCTACGACAATCAGCACCAGGGCCAGCCAGCGTTCGCCATTGACCGGCTTGCGGGCGCTGCCGAACCAACCGAAATGGTCGATCAGCACGCTCTTGCCCACCTGCCCGGAGAGGATCGCGATCATGGTCATGGCAATGCCGATATGGGGCGTGGCCAAAGTCAGCACCACCACGTAGATCGGTCCCAGCACCCCGCCGAGCAATTGCCAGCGCGGCAGTTGGCTGAAGGCCGGCCCCGGCTGCGGACCGCTGAACAACAGCAGCAGAAACAGCAACGCCGTGCCCACGCCGAAGATGCTCAAGGTCGCCCACAAATGCCCGACCTGGGCGCCCAGCGGGCCGAGCAAGCCGGCCTCCACCGACAGGCCCATGCCCGCCAGAATCACCAGGGGCAACAACATCAAGCGCTGCCAGCCAGCGCGGGGTTCAACCTGGGCCGCCGGGGTCGGCAGCGCTGGATCTAACACATTGGAAGACATGCAACACCTGCTTGGGGATCAAGGAATGGCGGGCATTATCGATTGCACCCTCTTTGCGATAAATGGGAGCATGCCGACAACACCTTTGCGTAAAACGCACAGCAAGGATTTCCTATGCAAGGCTTCAACGACCTGGGTTTCAAGGCCCTGCGCCTGTTCATCGCGGTGCTCGACCAGGGCAGTTTCTCCGCCGTGGCGCGCCGCGAGGGGCTGGCGCCCTCGTCCATCTCGCGGCAGATCCAACTGATGGAACAGGCCCTGGGCCAGCAACTGCTCTATCGCCACACCCGCGCCGTCAGCCCCACCGAAGCCGGACGCCTGCTGGGGCATCACGCCCGGCGGGTATTGGCGCAATGGGAAGAGGCGGAGCAAGCCTTGCAGGAACAGCAGGACGAACCCGCCGGGCTGGTGCGGATCAATGCTCCGGTGGTGTTTGGCCAGCGGCACCTGTCGCCCTGGCTGGGGGAACTGCACGGGCGCTATCCGAAGCTGCAGCTGGATATCCAGCAGACCGACAGCTACATCGACCCCTTGCAGGACGGCACCGACCTGCTGTTTCGCATCGGCGTCCTCGAGGACTCCTCGATGCAGGCACGCCTGCTCGCCCCCCAGCGCTATCGAGTAGCGGCCAGCCCCGCCTATCTGGAGCGCCATGGCACACCGCGACACCCGCAGCAGTTGCAGCAGCACCAGTGCCTGGCCTACAAGGGCGAAACCGGCCAGCAGCGCTGGTTCTTCCGTCAGGGCCGGGGCGACTGGACGCCTTACAGCGTCAAGGGCCCCCTGACCGGCAACCACGCCGACACCCTGACCCAGGCCGCCGAACAGGGCCTGGGGCTGGTGATGTTTCCTTCATGGCTGATTGGCGAGGCCCTGCATCAAGGCCGCCTGGTGGCCTTGTTCGAAGACTTCGACGTGGCCACCAGCCTTGAACCGCAGCAGATTGCCGCCCTCTGGCCCGGCAGCCGGCGCCTCTCGGTGAAAGTGCGCACGGTGATCGACTTCTTCGTCGAGAAATTCGGCCCGGAGCCCTATTGGGATCGCGTAAAAGTTCTGAGTGAGGAGGCTCCTAGGCGGACCACTGAACAAAAGCGTCAACTGAAAGACTGATCAGATCCCCGGCCCCCATTTCCTCTAAACATCCAAGCACTGCAGATTCATCTAACTCCTCAACGACTTATTTTAATTAACCGATGATTCGCAGCGATCAAAAGATCACCAAAGTAAATTGACCAAGTTAGAAAATTGAAGGATGCTTTAGCGTTTAATATCAGCCTGTTGAATGAAGGCTGACTCCAGAATTGAATTCGCAGTCACCTGCGCCAAGAGAAAGCTTTCGTG
>NZ_MOAK01000018.1:45251-61635 GCF_003732485.1 Pseudomonas protegens | reverse complement strand
CTCCTTTTTGAAACAGGCATGACCTTCTTACGCAACCAACCTTTGAGTCTGTTCAAGCCGTTAATCTGGCTAACCAGAGGAAAAGCGGCTCTCAAGGAGGGGCTTGCCCTTGCGAATAATATCGATGTCAGCGTCCTCCCCTATGATCCGCAGGTCATTGAACTGATCAAAACCGAGCGCAGCCTAGGGCGTCGCATAGTCCTCGCGACAGCCAGCCACTACTCACTGGCCAAACAGATCGCAGAGCATCTGAACCTGTTTGATCAGGTCCTAGCCACGACCTCAAGTCAAAACCTCTCAGGCAAGCAAAAACGCGACTTACTGATCCAGCATTATGGCGACCAGGGGTTTGACTATGCAGGAAACTCCCACGACGATATTCCTGTATGGGAAGCGGCAAGATATGCCTATGTAGTCAACCCAGACAAAGGCGTTGAACATCGAGCTGCTGCACATGGCAACGTGCAACAAGTTATCCGTTCAAAATCCTCTTCGCTGAAGGACTGGACGAAAGCACTAAGGCTGCATCAATGGATGAAAAACGTACTGATTTTCGCCCCACTGCTGGCCGCCCATCAACTCACCAACCTGACATTGCTATGGCAAGGAGTTCTGGCTTTTGTTCTATTCGGTCTATGCGCCTCAAGCGTGTATTTACTCAATGACCTGCTCGACCTGACAGACGACCGTCATCACCACAGCAAACGCCACCGTCCGTTTGCATCAGGGCGCTTAACAATTAGCTCCGGCCTTAAGGTCTTTCCTCTTTTAATAATCAGTGCCTTCAGTGGTGCACTACTGTTGTTACCCTGGCAATTTGCCGCCGTCATGGCGACCTATTACTTACTGACCTTGGGCTACTCACTCTCCCTGAAGCGTTATATGGCAATCGATGTGATAGCCCTGGCGCTGCTTTATACCATCAGGATCATCGCTGGAGCCGCAGCAATGGAACTCATAATGACGTTCTGGATGCTGGCTTTTTCGATGTTTATCTTCCTCAGCTTAGCGCTGGTCAAACGATACGCCGAACTCTGGGACGCACGTCGTAAAGGTCGTACCGAAAAAACCAGGGGACGAGGTTACTACCCAGCAGACCTGGAAATGATCTCATCCCTGGGGGCATCCTCTGGATACATGGCGGTCATGGTTCTGGCGCTTTACATCCACGAACAAGCCACTATCGGCCTGTACTCCTACCCTCAGATTATCTGGCTGGCCTGCCCGTTATTATTGTTTTGGACTACCCGGATATGGATGCTGACGCATCGGGGCGAGATGCATGATGATCCGGTAGTTTTTGCCATTAAAGATAAAGTCAGCATATTAGTAGGCATCTTGTTCGGCCTGGTGTTCTGGGTGGCTGCATGAGCACTTCGTTACATAGCTGGGGAAACTACCCTCACGAGCCTCAGACAGCATATAACTGTAACTGGCGTGATGACATAGCCTGCCAGTTGAGTCATATCACCAAGATTCATTCCGATACTCTCGCTTACGGCAACGGCCGAAGCTACGGTGACAGTTGCCTGGCGAACAGCAACCAAGTACTGGATATGCGAGGCCTCAACCGCTTTATTCAGGCTGACTGGCAAAACGGTAGGTTACTAGCAGAGGCCGGCGTAACGCTGGCCGACATTCTCGCCGTTGCCGTCCCCAAGGGATGGTTCTTGGCAGTCACTCCCGGAACTCAGTTCGTCACTCTGGGCGGCGCAGTAGCCAATGACGTTCATGGTAAAAATCATCATCTGCGCGGCACCTTCGGCAAACATGTACGGCGCTTCGGATTGGTGCGGCACGAACAGGGCACACTGATATGCTCCCCAACTGAAAACCCACAGTTGTATACAGCAACAATTGGCGGTCTTGGTCTCACAGGGATCATTAGTTGGGTGGAGATTCAACTGATACCGATCCGAGCCAGTCAGATCGATACTGTTACCGTTCGCTTCGACAATCTGGCGGAGTTCTTTACCTTATCCGCCGAGCTCGATCACCAACATGAATACAGCGTGGCCTGGATAGATTGCCTGGCAAAAGGCCCTAACACTGGACGAGGGGTATTTGTCGTTGGCGACCATGCGCCCTACGGCTCCTTGGAAATTGAGCAGCGTTCGAAGCTCAGCGTCCCAATTACTCTACCTTTCTCAATGATCAATAATGCCTCACTGCATGCATTCAATGAGGCATATTGGAGATTGCACCCTAATCGCCGAACAATCGGTCGAGCTAGCTATGAGCCGTTCTTTTACCCACTGGATCGCATCCTGCACTGGAACCGTATCTATGGCAGTAAAGGCTTCCAGCAATACCAGTGTGTAATTCCAGATGACGCAGCAGCACCCACGATGCATCTTTTACTGAAGACGATTGCCGATACTGGGCAGGGCTCATTCCTTGCAGTCCTCAAACGTTGCGGCGACATCAGTTCGCCCGGACTCCTGTCATTCCCATTACCAGGTACCTCCTTGGCCTTGGACTTTCCACAGGCCAACAAGCTCAACGCACTTTTTCAGCGCCTTGACAGCATCGTTCATGACGCTGGCGGCAGATTGTACCCGGCCAAGGATGCGCATATGAGTGGTGAGCACTTTCGTCGGGCTTACCCTGCATGGGAAGAGCTGGAAAAATTACGCGACCCCACCCTGATGTCCCGCTTTTGGAAAAGAGTCACAACATGAAACGAGTACTGATAATCGGCGCCACTTCAGCAATTGCTACAGCCTGCGCCCGCTTGTGGGCCGAGCAAGGAAATGAATTATTCCTGGTCGCGCGCAACGAAGAAAAACTGCAGCATACTGCAGCGGATCTAAGCGTTCGAGGAGCAAAGGCCGTTCACCAGCATTACATGGATGTCAATCATCTGGATGAGCATCCAGCAATGCTCGAGAGTTGCTTGGCCGCAATGCAGCAAATCGACATTATCCTCATCGCACACGGCACCTTACCTGATCAAAAAGCCTGTGAACGGGATACTAAAGTCGCCCTGCAAGAGTTTGCTACGAATGGTACTTCGGTTATCGCCCTGCTCAGTCTTCTGGCCAACCACCTGGAAACTCAGCGGTGCGGTAGCCTGGCGGTCATTTCGTCTGTCGCAGGTGACCGTGGACGCCCCTCCAACTATCTTTACGGTACCGCGAAGGCCGCTGTATCCACCTTCTGCGAAGGCCTGAGGGCACGCCTGTTCAAAGCTGGCGTATATGTAACCACCATTAAGCCGGGGTTTGTAGATACTCCAATGACTCAGGGACTTGCTCTCCCACGCCCGATGGTGGCAACTCCAGAACAGGTTGCTATACGGATCGTCAAGGGAATCAATAGCAAAGCTGCGGTCCTTTATGCGCCCGGATTCTGGGCATTGATCATGTTGATCATTCGTAGTATTCCGCAGCCTATTTTCAAGAGACTCAATTTGTGAGTGAGGCCAACTATCTATCTGGCTGGAAGTATCGGGCCGTCATCTTCTCGGTCGTACTGTCAGCTTTGGGATATCTACTCTTCTCCCTGTGGGGGGGCTGGCAGGCCGTCAACGCGGCAATCAAAGAGGTAGGGGCTATCGGCATTGCCATAGCCCTGTTGATGTCATCGTTAAACTACGCATTACGCTTTTTGCGCTGGCAAGGCTATCTGAAAGCTCTGGGATACCCCATCGCCTGGCAACCGAGTCTCAGAATCTATCTTTCCGGCTTTGCCTTAACTACCACCCCAGGCAAAGCTGGAGAGGCGCTGCGTGGAGTACTCCTAAAACCTTGGGGCGTCCCCTACTCCAAGAGCTTTGCGGCTTTTTTCAGTGAGCGATTGTCAGACCTGATTGCGGTGGTATTGCTGACACTATTCGGCTTAACTCAGTACCCCGCAGCCCAATCGATGGTTCTCCTTGCCACCCTATTGGCTCTTATCGGTCTCCTGGCATTTTCTCAACGTCGGGTAATCGAAGGATCGCTCAAACTGGTTGATAAACGAAATCACAAACTATTCAACTTGGTAAGACACCTTCTTCAGATTTTGTTAGACGCCCAAGCCTGCCACCGCTTACACCTACTACTTAGCGCAACGTTGTTAAGTATTATTGCTTGGAGCTCAGAAGCACTCGCGTTCTATTGGATTCTTTCTTGGATGGGAGCCGAGATCACTCCCACATTCGCTGTATTCGTATACGCTCTGGCAATGCTAGCAGGTGCCTTAAGTTTCATGCCGGGAGGCTTAGGCGGTGCCGAAGCAGTGATGGTTAGCCTGCTGGTGTGGAAAGGTATGCCCACCCCTGATGCTATCGCAGCAACAGTACTGATAAGACTCGCCACACTGTGGTTCGCAGTGGGAATTGGAGCTATCAGTCTGTGGTATAGCAACATTCGTAGCGTGAGCGACACACACTAAATAACGGCAATTACAAAAAACGATCTACAGTTTTTACACAAACATCTAAAAACCAATTACATAAATAACATACCCATTCAAAAAGATTTTAAATATTCAGCCCACTATTCTCAAGAGCTAAAATCCAGGACACCCCTATGATTCAATACAATCATGAAACTCATCCACCCTCAAAAAAAGTGATGCTGCTGCTATTCATCTTCTTATCAACCCTAATATTCTTCAGATCGCACACTGTAATTAGCGACTGGAACTCCACGCAGTGGCTTTTCAATTACTCTGAAAGCTTTGTCAAAAGAGGGCTACTAGGTGAAGCGCTAAGACTACTTGTAGACCATATCGACCGCAACAATATCGCCATAACCTCGTACATCATACTTAGCAGTACACTTGCCCTCCTCACAATCTTATTCTACGCACCTGTCACGAAAAGTGGAAAAGCCGGCATCTGGATTTTTTTCTTTATTGCACTCACCCACCCAGCAACCCTCCAACATTTCATTTACGACCCAGGCAGATATGATACCTTCTGCTTAGCTCTCGCCTTAACCTCAATGCTTTTTATAACAAGATTCCGTGGCCCACTGACTGCATTGATTGTACTTATTTCGATGAGTACTTCAATACTCGCACATGAAGCTTCTTTTTTTATGTATGTACCATTGGTTATTGCTTACTGGATATATATTGAGCCAGAGCCCAACAAACTACCAATTAAACTCCTGACACTCATAGCTCTACTGGCAGTCACCTACATAGTTTCCACACAAGGGTTACTTAGCCATGCAAACCTAGAAAGAGACCTACTACTCTCTAGGGAAAAATACGGAAACTGGGTTGTCAGTGACTCGCTAGATGTTATATACAAAGGAGGAATTATCCAAAATATAAACAGAACAGCACATGCTGGAGCATCAATCAGATACATTCTTCACAGCTTAATCGCATTTACATTCATTTTATTACCAATGGCTTTCCTAACAAGAAAATTCATTAAGTCGAATAACAAACCCAAGCTTAGCAAACCAATGTTTCTGGTTATGCTTGCATCGCTGTCTCCGCTAGCACTTTATCCACTAGGAAGCGATCACTTTAGATGGTGGTCGTTAGCCATCACCAATATCTTTATTACTATTTCTATTTTTTTGCATAGGGATTCCTCACTGAGAGATTCTGTCTGTATCTTTTTGTACAGTAACAAAAAGACATGTATTTTTCTTATAGCCAGCTCGATAGTCCTAGGCCCCCTCGGAATAACCAACAGCCTGGACCCCTGCCTAGCCTTATCCAAAGCAGCACAAGTCTTAAGCTATTTCGACTTTGACTGGCTGGCAAATAACATATCCTTTTGCGCTCGAAACACTGTTCTTCCGGATTGACTAAGAAATAAAAACATCCATTAACAAACAGTCCAACACGACAATCGCTAAGATGTCGCCATGCTACCATTCCGTAGCTCCAGATTAATCGCCCCAGACATTCAAGTTTATAAACATAAAATCTCATGCTAGCTCCCGACCTTTCCGGAGCTAGCAAGACAAACACTCAACCGCTACTGAATTTTATGCGTGACCGCGATATCGCAGCGAACACGCCCCCTACAACTTGATCTATGAATAATAGCTTCAACCATGAATATGGCTCGCGCATCATAAAAAATACAACTTCCCTACTCCCCTCACCGAAGAACTCACAAGAAAATACAGCCTAAACTCCGAAGCAGAAAACATGAAAAATCGGCAAACACGCGAAGTCATCTGAAATACAACACAGAATTTTTCCTTACCGCTCAGCAACGCCGAGCAGATCATACAAGTACATTTCAATAAGCACGAAGCCAGCCCTCATAAAGTCATTGCATAGATAGATTATCCTCCACCTTTTTAGCATCCACACTCCACTTATCACATTAGAACTTTCTCTCCTTATAGTTCCAAACGCTGCCAGATCGTTTGAGAAAAAAAGAGAGACAACTTAAAATAACTCCATCAGAAAATTACAACCTGCGCCGTTTGAAACATCCTCTCAATCCCAAGGCGAAGGGGCATACGCGTTCAAATGATCAACGCCAGCAAAAGCCAGGTGTTGGCTGCGCTGATCACGGCGAACAGGCTCCAGGCCAGCCATCGCGTCGGCCAGCGGTTGACGAATTCGCCCATCAGGCGCCGGTCGTTGGTCATGCGGATCAGCGGGTACAGGGCAAACGGCAGTTGCAGGCTCAGCACCACCTGGCTCAACACCAGCAGTTGGCCCACGGCGCCATCCCCCAGCAGCCAGACGCCAATGAACGCCGGAATCAGCGCCAGCCCCCGGGTGATCAGGCGTCGCTGCCAGCAGGGAATCCGCAGGTTCAGGTAACCCTCCATGATCACCTGCCCGGCAATGGTCCCGGTAAAGGTCGAGCTCTGCCCCGAGGCCAGCAGCGCCACGCCGAACAGCACGCTGGCCAGGGCTCCGCCCACCAGCGGGTCCAGCAGGTGGTAGGCATCCTGGATCTCCACCACGTCGCTGTGGCCGGTGTTGTGGAAGGCCGCGGCGGCGAGGATCAGGATCGCCGCGTTCACCAGCAGCGCCAGGGCCAGGGAGCCGATGGTATCGATCCGCGCCAGCTTGATGGCATCGGCGCGGCTGGCCCGGTCCTGGCCGATCAAGCGGGTCTGCACCACCGAAGTGTGCAGGTACAGGTTGTGGGGCATCACCGTGGCGCCAAGGATGCCGATGGCCAGGTACAGCGGCGCGGCGTCGCTGATGGCCGAAAGCGAGGGGGTAAAGCCCCGGGCCACGTCCGGCCAGTAGGGTTTGATCAGCAGCAGTTCAATGAAGAAACACACGCCGATGGTCGCCACCAGCGCCAGCATGATCGCCTCCAGCCGGCGAAAGCCGCGGTTCTGCAAAGCCAGGACCAACAGCGTATCGAAGGCGGTGATGACAATCCCGGTGCTCAGGGACACCCCCAGCAACAGGTGGAACGCCAGGGCACACCCCAGCACTTCCGCCAGGTCGGTGGCGATGATCGACACCTCTGCCGCCAGCCACTGGGCCCGGGCCGAACGGGGGCTGTAGCGCTCCCGACAGAGCTGCGCCAGATCGCGCCCGGTGGCGATGCCCAGGCGTGAGCACAGGCATTGCACCGCCATGCCGGCCAGGCTCGCCAGCAACACCACGAACAGCAGGTTGTAGCCATAGCGCGACCCCGCCTCGATGGCCGTGGCCCAGTTGCCCGGGTCCATGTAACCGATGGAAATCAGCAACCCGGGACCGGCAAAACGCAGCAGGCGCTTGAACAGCGAAGCGCCGGGATCGACGGACACGGAGCCCGCCACTTCCGGCGGACAAAAAGGGGCGGTGGCTATGTTCGGTAGGCTGAATTTCACGGGGATTTCCACGACGAATTGACGCAAGGGCCCAGCTTAGAGGTTTCAGCGCAGGCACCCAAGCCTGAATCTTCACCCGGAAGGCGAGTATGCTGCAGCCACTCCACACCCTTGCGACGCCTGCTGCAGGCGTCGATTTCCCGCCCAAGGTGGCCCCGTGAACAGCGCTGCGACAGCTCCAGAACCCGACACCCAGCCCCCCTTCCTGCAACCCGGCGACCGGGTGCTGCTGTTCGATGGTGTGTGCAAGCTGTGCAATGCCTCGGTGCGTTTCGTTATCCGCCACGACAGCCAGCGGCGAATCAAACTGGCGTCGATGCAATCGCCCCAGGGCCAGGCGCTGCTGAAATGGTTCGGCCAGCCCACCGAGCAGTTCGACACAGTGCTACTGATCGAGGACCGGGGTCTGTCCCAACGCTCCGAGGCCTTTATCCGCCTGATGGCGCAACTGCCCACCCCCTGGCGCTGGCTGCGCCTGCTGCGCTGGATTCCCCGGCCACTGCGGGACTGGGGCTACGACCGTATCGCCGGCAACCGCTACCGCTGGTTCGGTCGGCACGACGTCTGCCTGCTGCCCAGCCCCGACCATCGCGGGCGCTTTCTCGACGACCCGTCCTGACACTCGGAGCTATCCCCCATCAGCCGGGCTGACGGCGGAAGAACAGGGTCACCTGCCCCAGCTCGAAACCGAACTGGGTCATGTAGGAACGATTGGCCAGGGTGTTTTCGTCCAACAGGTACATCCAGTCATCGAAGTGCACCTGATAGGTGGTGCCGTCCACCGGCAGGTTGAGCACGTAGCGCCAGCGCAGGGCATTGCCGGAGACTTCGCCAAGGGCCTCGCCGACCACATCGTCGGCGGTCCCGCGCCACAGGCCGGGGCCCGTCGGGACCAGGGTCCAGACCCGGGTCTGGCGGGTGCCATCGCTGTAGGTAAATTCCTCGTGCATGATGAACTTCTCGCCTTCGCTGCGGCTGTCGATCTGCACATGGAAGCGCTTGATCACCTCGCCTGAGCGCTTCTGGAACAGGCCCCAGGCCTCCACCCGGCCACTGAAGAACTGCCGCAGTTCCAGTTCGGGCTTCTGGTCACGGTACTGCTTGACGTCGGTGTCGCTGCAAGCGACCAGGCCGAGGCACAGCACCAGCAAGTATTGCTTGAGCATGGAACATCTCCTGTGCTGCGCCCGCTATCGGCCCAGCAGTTGTGCGCGCAACTGCGGATTGCGGGTGCGCGGGTCGAGCCAGATGGCGAAGAACGCTCGGGCGAAGGCCTCGTCGTCGACCCTGTGCTGCAAGCGCTGGTCGACAAAGAACTGTACCCCGCGACCGGGCAGGAACACCCCGGTGATGCGCTGGCCCGGTTCGACATCGACAAAGGCGCGCTGCATCTGCGCCTGCCAATCCTTGAGTTGCGCCGCACTCACCGCCGTGCCGGACAAGCGCTGGATCTCATCCAGGCTGGCCTGCACCAGCTCGTCACGGCGGATCGTGCGCCGGTAGGTCAACTCCAGGGCAAAGGGGCTGTCGGCCGCCAATGGCAACGCCGTACCCCAGAGCCGCGCGCTGTAGACCTTGAAGCCGAACCAGCTGAACTCACCGCTGCCCAGCAGCCGGGCATTGGGCAACGACGCTTGCCAGCCGGCACTGGCCGTAGCGCCGAACAGCATCAGCAGCAGCCACAACCACCGGGCCGCGCTCACTCGCCGGATGCGCTTCATTCAAGGCTGCCTGCGCAACAGTTGGAGAAACTCCTGGCGGGTGCTGCTGGATTCGCGAAAGGCCCCCAGCATCACCGAGGTGTTCATCAATGAATTCTGCTTCTCGACCCCGCGCATCATCATGCACATGTGCCGCGCTTCGATGACCACCGCCACCCCGGCGGCCCCGGTCACTTCCTGGATCGCCTCGGCGATCTGCCGGGTCAGGTTTTCCTGGATCTGCAGGCGTCGCGCATACATGTCGACAATCCGCGCCACCTTGGACAGGCCCAGCACCTTGCCGGTGGGGATGTAAGCCACATGGGCCTGACCGATGAAGGGCAGCAAATGGTGCTCGCACAGGGAATACAACTCGATGTTCCGGACCATCACCATCTCGTCGCTGGTGGAGCTGAACAACGCACCGTTGACCAACGCTTCGAGGCTGGTTTCGTAACCATGGCACAGATAACGCAAGGCCTTTGACGCTCGCTGCGGGGTGTCTCGCAGACCCTCGCGGGACGGGTCTTCACCCAGCCCCTGGAGAATGCCGTGAAAATGTTCGGAGAGTGGATCGTACATGGCGCACAGATTCCGCAAGGTTGATGAAGCGGGCATTTCCTTGCACGCACCAGGGAAAAAAGGGTCCCGAGGTGGCCAACCACACAACTGACCCAGCCCCGATTCCACCAGGGCTTGACCTCGGGAACCCAAAAGCGCGGAAAGTGATTGCCACGCCCGCGAAAACCGGCCGGCAATCACTTCATCCCACACTGAAAAACCTATACGAGGATTTTATTTCTGTACAATTTTTATCGATAAAATCCAGAAAAAACCCATAAATACTTGTACAAAAAGTTCAAGACCGCTTCAGGAACAATATTTCGTACAAGAAAAACCCGCACCGCACCGCTCTCTCCAACGCTTCGCTGTTTGCCAGGTACGCGCCAAATGCCGGGTTGGATGCTAGCGTGGCGCACCGTTCATCCGCCGAGTCCCCCCATGCTGCTGTTGAAACTGCTGACAGTTCCCGGTTTTCTGCTGTTGATTTCCCTGGCGAGCAAGCGCTGGGGGCCGAATGTTGCCGGCTGGCTCGCGGGTTTTCCCGTGGTGGTGGGGCCGATCCTGCTGTTTCTGGCCCTGGAGCAGGGCACGGTGTTCGCCACCCACGCCGCAGTGGCTGCCCTCTCGGCATTGTTCGCCATGATCGCCTTCAGCGTTGCCTACACCCACGCCGCGCAGACCCTGGCCTGGCCCGGGGCCCTGAGCATCGCCACCCTGGTCTGGGTGCTGCTGGCCAGCGTGATCGCCCTGGTCCCGGCCTCCCTGGGGTTTTCCATTTTCTGTGCCGCCAGCGCCCTGCTGCTGGCACCCCGGGTGTTCCCCCGGGTCAGGACGGTGCCCGCCCTGCCCGGCACTCAGTCCGACAAGCTGGTCTACCGCATGCTCGCCGGGGCCCTGTTGACCCTGGCCGTCACCTTGCTGGCCAGCACCGTCGGCGAACGCTGGAGCGGCATGCTCGCGGTGTTCCCGGTATTGGGCAGCGTATTGGCGGTGTTCTCCCATCAGAGCCATGGTGTGGCCTTCACCACCGTGCTGCTGCGTGCCTTGAGCACCGGCCTGTACTCCTTCGCCGCGTTCTGCCTGGTGCTGGCCACGGCCCTGCCCTCGCTGGGGCTGTGGGCCTTCGTGCTGGGGGTGGCGGTATCAATGCTGGTGCTGGCCCTGAGCAAACGATTGTTGAGCACACCTCGAACAACCACGTAGGAGCCGGCTTGCCGGCGAAAGCCGTCTCGCGGACTTGCGCACCGGCAAGCGGAACGCCGCCCACCGCGCCGGCACAAGCCGCGCCGGCACGCATTCCCGGCCATTGGTCCGTCGAGAAAAATCCCTCTGGAGCAGGCCCTGACGGCCGTGGGATGATGCGCGCCTTTGATCCAATGCCTGGAGATTGTGCATGTCATCCTTCGCTAGAAAAGCCCTGGTCCTGGTGTTCGCCGCAGTGGCGGGCCTCGCTGCGCTGAACGCGGTTGCCGCCGGCCAGTCCTCGGCCAAACCGGCGCCGGGGGAGAAGGTCTCGATGCTCGACGGCAAGCTGGCCTTCACCCTGCCCAAGGGCTTCAGCGCCTCGGCCCTGCCGGCCGGCAGCGAGGCCGACGGCACCGCGGGCGCCAGCGGCACCCTGTACTCCAACGCCACCACCCGCACCGTGGTGATCGCCGCCCAGAACACCATTCCCAACGGTACTCGGGTCAAGGACAACGACGGGGCCTTTCTCGATGCCGCGGTCAGCGGTTTCCTGTCGCAACAGGCCGCAGCGCTGCCGGACTTCAGCAAGCAAAGTGAAAAGAGCATGACCCTCAAGGGGCTTGGCGTGCGCCAGATCGACAGTACCGCCACCCAGGGCGGTGGCCTGACCCTGAACTCGACCCTGATCGCCGGCTCCGGCACCCGCATGGCGGTGATCCAGGTGATTTCCCGAGGGGCGGACAAGGCCGGCCACGCGGCGTTGATGAAACAGATCCTGCCTCAGTAACCCGGCCCTCGGCTCAGGGGTTGAGCCCCTGCAGCCAACGGTTGAGGTCTTCAATCTCCACGTCGCCGATGCTGTGGCCCATGCCCGGGTAGGCGTGGAACTCGGGCTTCAGGGACTGCTCCTGCAGCAGGTCATTGGCCTCGACCCCGTCGCTGTAGGGCAAGCGCTGGTCAGCGGTGCCGTGGCCAATAAAGATTCCCAGGCGCTGCAAGGTCGGGTTGTTCTTCACCTGGGAAGCCAAAAGCGGCAGGATCTTCCCGCTCAAGGCGGCAATGCCCCGCACCGACTGCGGATGACGCAGGCCCACTTCATAGGCCATCACCGCACCCTGGCTGAACCCCACCAGCACCACCTTGTCCGGCTGGGTCTGGTACTTGGCCACCGCGCCGCGGACAAACTGGCCGATCAGTTCGGCGCTGCTGGAAAGCTCCTCGGTGACGCCGTCATAGGCGCCCTGCCCCTTGCGGTGGAACCACTGGTAGCTGCCCTCTTCCAGGGTCTGTGGCGCCCGGGCCGACAGGTAGGTGTAGCTGGCCGGCAAATGCTCGCGAATACCGAACAGGTCGGCTTCGTTGCTGCCGTAGCCATGCAGGAAGATCACCAACGGCTGGTTGCGGGTGTCGCTGGGAGCCTGCTCCAGGTACTTCAGCGGCAGGTCGTCATGCACGGCGCTGGCAGCCTGTACCCAAGGCGCGGCCAACAGCGCCAGAAGCGCCAGGTAGCGGATCATGTGTTGCTCCTTGAAGGGAAAAAAGGTCGCCAGAGCCTAGCATCGCAGGGCCTGGAGCATCACTGTCACAGTAGTAGCATAATGCCTTTATGCGACGTATCCTGCGCGGCAATTCAAGGAGGAAATGTCATTGAAACCGCGTCTTTTACTCCCCCTGCTGCTCAGCCTTGGCCTGTGGACGCCCGCGCAGGCGATGCCCAACGCCGAGAGCGAGGCCACCTTGCAGAAGGCCATGGACATAGCCAAAGACAATCAGCAACGGCTCGAGCAATTGCTGGAGCAAGAGCAGGAGCAGCAACTCCAGAAACCGGCTCTGGCTCAGGCGATGCAGCAAATCACGCGGAACGCGCAGGTCTACGAAAGTCAGTTGCACAAGGCCAGTGACGCCGGTCATGGAGTCGCCAGCTACCTGCTGGCGAACCTGGAAGAAAACCGCAAGACCTTGTCTGGCCACGACTACCAGGCACAACACAACAAGGCTTGCGCGCTGTACCAAAACGCTGCGGATCAGGGCTTGCTGGCGGCCGCAGTAATACTGTTGCGCGACTGCGAAACCGCGTACCAGCGTTTCGAGCTCAATGACCCTGAACTGCTGCGGCTGCGGGCACAACTGCTCAAGGCTCTGGGGCAAGCGGATTCTTATGCGAAGCACTACCCTTTGCCGGCCATCAACTCCTTCTGCTTCAAGCCTGCGCAGATGCCGGAGATCAAACAGGGGCAGCCGCTGGCCACGCTGAAGAGCCTCTACACCCCGGTGCCGCTGAACCTGGAGCAGTTTCGCGCCGACGGCTACTACTTGCTGGCGCTCAAGAGCAGTCCTGACGGCTCCGCGGCCCGGGACTATTTCTACAAGGCCCGGGCCCTGGCCGCGGACTGCCTGGACCCTATCAGCCTGGGAAGCATGCTCGACGCAGCGGAACAAAAAGCGCCCGGACTCTAGCGCCAGAGCTCACCCCCTGGCCGGCAACCCGCGCCAGGCCAGGGGCAAAAACGCGACCACCGCCAGCAAAAACCCCACCTGAGACAGGTAGAAGGTTTCCAGCCACTGGCTGTGGGCGGCCACATAGAAACTGTTATGCAGGACATCCAGCAGGATGATGGCCAGGGTCAGGATCAGTCCCCAGCGCGGACACACGAACAACAGCAGCGCCGCCAGAGGGTCGAACAGGGTCAGCGAGCCCCAGAAGGCGCGGCTGGCCAGGGGCGTTTCGGCACCGTAGCCATAATCCCAGAGCAGGCCGTGATCCAGGGCCGCGCGCAGGTGGTTGAAGGTCGCCGCCAGCAGGCACAGAGCAAACAGCAAGCGGATGAACAGCGACACTCGGGACATGGGCACATCTGGCGTAGGAGCCGGCTTGCCGGCGAAGGGGCGGTTGCAGATCGACGCCGGACGCGCCGAGGGCTTCGCTGGCAAGCCAGCCTCTACCCTCGACGGCGTCACCTTGGCGGGTCAGTCGTTGATCAGCTTGCCGGTGCGGATCGCTTCGCGTCCGGCCACCTTGGCCAGCCAGATTCCCGGCTGGGTATAGCGACCGCGATCCAGGGCAAAGAGCACGCCGCTGATGCCGGCACGCACGGTGCTGACGATGTCGTTCAAGGGGTCCACCACTTCGAACAGGGCATCGCCGCGCTCCACCCACTCGCCGGCGTCCCGCAGAAAACTGACCACCCCCGGGTGCGGGGCGAACAGGTATTGGGTGCCTTCGAAGGGCATGCCCTCACAGCATTCATCCGGCGCAGCGGGCCACTGGCCACTGATCAGGCCCTGCTCGGCCAGAAAGCCGAGGATGGCTTCACAGTTGGCCCGGGCCTGCTCGACCCGGGTGTCGCCCATGCTGCCCAGCTCCAGGGTGGCGGCCAGGTTGGCCGGGGGAATCGCCGCCCGGGGAAAGTCCCGGGCCAGGCGCAGCCACGGCGAGGAGCAGGATTCGTCGAAGGAACTGCCGCCGGAATCCTCGCAGAGCAGCGCCACCCCGGCCCTCAGGCGCGCCGCCAGGGGCTGCCACCGCGGCCAGTGCTGGGGCAAGGCGTAGAGATGGATCGCCGCCTCGAAATCGCAATGCAGGTCGAGGGTGATATCGGCGTCGCAGGCGTGGCGCAACAGCAGCCGGTGCAAGGCTTGCAGTTGCGAGTCCGGAGCCGGTAGTTCATCCAGCACCTGGAGCATGGTGCGGCGGATCAGGGCAACGTTGGCCGCCGCGTCACCCCCCAGTTGCTTGCCGATCAGGTCGCCCACCGGACCACTGAGTTCGACGAAGGCACGGTTGAAGTTCTTGCCACTGCCCAGTTCGAAACGCCCCAGATGACTGCCCTGAACCTGCTGGTCCAGGCCGATGGGGTTGGCCACCGGCACCAGCTCGATCACGCCCTGCAAACGCCCCTGGCGCTCCAGTTCCGCCAGGCGCTGCTTCAGCTCCCAGGCCGTGCGCATGCCCGGCAGTTCATCGGCGTGCAGGCTGGCCTGGATATACACCTTGCGGCCAGCGTTGCCGAAGCGAAACACGCTGAGCTGGCGCGCCGTGCCCAGGTGGCCCCAGGGCAAGGGATGGTCGATGCGTTGCATAGTGGCTCCGGGGATGAAAAAAGGCGTGGCGCAGAATAAGACAGCGGCGCACAAAAAAGGTGGCGACCGGATCACGGGCGCCACCTTTTTTAGCCAAACTTTGCAGCCTGCGGCTTACTCGCCGTAGACATCAAAGTCGAAGTACTTGTCCTGTACTTGCTTGTACTTGCCGTTGGCGCGGATCTCGGTGATGGCGGTGTTGAATTTCTCTGCCAGCTCCTTGTCGCCCTTGCGCACGGCAATGCCGGCACCGCCACCGAAGTATTTCGGGTCGTTGTACTCGGGACCGACAAAGGCGAAGCCCTTGCCGGCCTCGGTTTTCAGGAAACCGTCGTCGAGGTTGACCGAGTCCGCCAACAGCGCGTCAACGCGACCGGACACCATGTCCAGGTTGGCTTCCTGCTGGGAACCGTAGCGCACCAGGTCGATACCGGCCGGCACCAGCACTTCAGTGGCGAAACGGTCGTGGGTACTGGCGCGCAGCACACCGACTTTCTTGCCCTTGAGTTCGGTCAGCGGGTCCTTGATGGCGGTGCCGGTCTTCATCACGAAGCGCGCCGGGGTGTGGTAGTACTTGATGGTGAAATCGACGTTCTTCTTGCGATCGTCGGTGATGGTCATGGACGACAGGATGGCGTCGATCTTCTTCACTTTCAGCGCCGGGATCAGGCCGTCGAATTCCTGCTCGACCCAGGTGCACTTGACCTTCATCTGTTCACACAGGGCATCGCCCAGGTCCACGTCGAAACCGGTGAGCTTGCCGTCGGGAGTCTTCATCGAGAACGGTGGGTAGCCGGCTTCGATACCGATGCGGATCGGCTTGGCCTCGTCGGCCGAAGCGGTGAAGGAAAACAGCGACAGTGCCAGGGCACCAAACAGCACAAACTTGTTCATTTATAACTCCAGGAGGCGGAGACTTTTATTGGCTGGTTTCGATTATGGGCAAATCGAAGTGGCCAGCAGTCTAGAGCGGCTCCCGGGAAGCAAATTGTGTTTATGCGACAAATACTTATAAAAAATATGCAGCCGCGATCCAGCGCCTCCCGCCTCGCCCCGGCGTGGTGCGCTTGTCCCTGAAAAACCCGACGTTCGCCTCAGAACGGG
>NZ_MOAK01000018.1:27572-45203 GCF_003732485.1 Pseudomonas protegens | reverse complement strand
GGCAGCCTCAGGCCGCCGCCAGCGCAGTTGCCCCTTCAGCAGGCGCAGGACAGATCCGCTCCCTCGCGGCGCGGTTGCCCGGTGCTGAGCTGGAAGCCCTCATCGAGCCAGCCGGTGACACCGCCGATCATCTCCTTGACCGGGTATTCCAGGGCCGCCAGCTTGACCGCCGCCTTGTTCGCGCCATTGCAGTGGGGGCCGGCGCAATACACCACGAACAAGGTGTCGCGAGGATAACCGGCCAGGTGTTCGGCGCTGAGCAAGCGCCCGGGCAGATTGATCGCCCCGGGGACATGGCCACGGGCAAAGGCTTCGGGGCCACGCACATCCACCAGGACAAAATCCACTTCACCGGCCTCCTGACTGCTGTGGACGTCGGAACAGTCGGTTTCAAAGGTCAGGCGGTTGCAAAAATGCATCAGGGCAATGGCCGAAGGGGCGGCGGCAGTGCTACGGACCAGGCTGGTCATGGGCGTCTCCAGAAACTCGCGACTAAGGTGGGAAGGACTTTATAGGCCCTGCCCCAGCGCGCTAAAGTGGCGCCCCGGACACTGACTGGTAACTTTCCGCCAAATGCACAATCCTCCCGGTTTGGTCGCGATCCTGGCCTACGACGGCCTTTGCACCTTCGAATTCGGCATTGCCGTGGAAATCTTCGGCCTGGCCCGGCCGGAGTTCGATTTTCCCTGGTATGAGCACTGCATTGTCGCCGTGGACCCGGGGCCGATGCGCGCGGCGGGCGGTATCCGGATACTGGCCGATGGCGGCCTGGAACGGCTGGAACAGGCCCGGACCATCATCATTCCCGGCTGGCGCAACCGCGACGAGGCGCCGCCGCCCGAGCTGATGGCAGCCCTGCGCCGGGCCTACCATCGCGGCGCGCGGCTGCTGTCGATCTGCTCGGGGGTGTTCGCCCTGGCGGCCAGCGGCCTGCTCAACGGCCTGGGCGCCACCACCCACTGGCGCTACACCCAAGAGCTGGCCGAGCGCTTCCCGGACATCTCGGTGGACCCGGACGTGCTCTATGTGGACGCCGGCCAACTGATCACGTCTGCCGGCAGCGCCGCCGGAATCGATGCCTGCCTGCACCTGGTGGCCCGGGACTTCGGCACCCAGGTGGCCAACAGCGTGGCCCGGCGCCTGGTGATGTCGCCCCAGCGTACCGGCGGCCAGGCCCAGTTCATTCCGGCCCCGGTCAGCCGCACCCCGCGCAGCGACCTGTCGCGGGTCATGCAATGGGCTCGGGAACGCCTGCATGAACCGCTGGCGGTGAGCGACCTGGCGGCCCGGGCGCTGATGAGCGAACGCACCTTCTTGCGACGCTTCAGCGACGCCACCGGCGCCTCGCCCAAGGCCTGGCTGCAGCATGAGCGACTGGCCCGGGCCCGAGAACTGCTGGAAAGCGGCAGCGAGACCACGGAAAGCATCGCCCTGCGTTGCGGTTATCGTTCGGTGGAAAGTTTTCGCGTGGCCTTTCGCAGCCTGGTGGGCCTGCCGCCCTCGACCTACCGCGAGCGCTTCGGGCAAAAATCCCCCCCGTAGGAGCCGGCTTGCCGGCGCAGAACACGACGTTCATCCGGTGGTGTCCATCCCGGCCTCTTCGCGGGCAAGCCCGCTTCTACGGGAAAAGAGGGAGACCCCGCTGCCGGCGAAGAACACCACGCTTATCCGGCGGCGCCCATCCGGCCGCTGCCTAAGGCTCCGGTTTGCGCAGGAGGTAGGTGTCCATGATCCAGCCATGCGCCTCGCGCGCTTGGCGACGAATCCGCTGGATGTCGTCGGCGACCTCGTCGAGCCGCCCGGCAATGAGGATCTCGTCCGCCGTGCCCAGATAAGCGCCCCAGTAGATATCCAGGTCCTGATTGCGCAGCTGACGGTAGGAATCCTCGGCGTCGAGCATCACCACCCGGCTGTCGGCATCACCGGACTGCCCCGCCGCCAGGCGCCGCCCGGTGGTGATTTCCACTGAGCGGCCAATACGGTTCAACGCCACCTTGTGTTGCGCCGCCAGGGCCTGGACGCTGGTGATGCCGGGGATCACCTGATACTCGAACTGCGCTGCACCACTGGCCAGGATCTGCTGCAGGATGCGCAGGGTGCTGTCATACAGCGCCGGGTCGCCCCAAGCGAGGAAGGCGCCGGTCTCGCCCTCCGCCAGCTCCTCGTTGATCAGGCGCTCGAAGATCTGCTGCTTGTCCTGGTTCAGGGCCTGGACACTGGCCCGGTAGTCCACATCGCCGCGCTGGCGTTCCGGGGTCCGGGCTTCGACGAAGCGATAAGGTCGTTCGGTAAGGTAGCGCTGGCACAGTTCGCGCCGCAGATCGATCAGCGAATCCTTGCTCGGCCCCTTGTCCATCAGGAACACCACGTCACTGCGGTTCAGCGCCTTGATCGCCTGGATGGTGATGAAGTCGGGGTTGCCGGCGCCGATGCCGATGACCAGGAGGGTTTTCATGGGGGTCAGGTTCTCGCTGCTGTGCCAGGGGGCAAGTATGAGCGGCTTTGGCGCCCGGAGAAATGCCCCGAACGCCCTGCACCGATCCTCAGTCGCGGCCATCCAGGCGCAAGCGCCAGCGACCGGCATGGCTGAGGTCGATCCGCGACAGGGGCTCGATATCCAGCAGATTGAAACTGGCCAGGGGCGCCTGCAGCAATTGCAGGAGCACCGCACGCATGACAAAGGGATGGGTCACCGCCAACCAGTGCCCCGGGCGCTGGGCCATCAGCTCCAGCCACTGCGCCACCCGCTGGCACAACTCGGCGACCGACTCACCTCCCGGCGGGGCGCTGTGAGGGTCCTCCAGCCAGGCCTGCAAGGCTTGCGGTTGCTGGCGTTGCAGGTCGCCGATACGCATCCCCCGCCAGGCACCGAAGTCACAGTCGCGCAAGGCTTCCTGCACGTGCGGCGCCGCACTGAACAGCGCCGCCGTCTGACAGGTTCGCCGTTCCGGCCCGCAGAGCACCTGCAGGTTGTGGCTGAACTGCACCGCCCGGCTCAGGGCCTGGGCCTGCCAATCCATTTCCACGGCTTCGTCCAGGGGAAAACGCCCCAGCCTCTGGGCGGCGGTACGGGCGTGGCAGATCAGGGTCAAACGGGTGGCCGGCAAGGGGCTATCTCGACAAAGGACAAGCAAGGTTGAGGCAGGGGTTTTAGCACAGCGACAGGCCAGATTCCCAGTAAGAGGCATATGGAAAATTCTTCATCAACTCAAGAAAAACCCGAGCACCAAACAGGAAACAACTTGTAGGCCGCCAAAGCACGACACCTTTATCCTCCGCGACGTTTCCACGCTTCAACTCGAATCAGGTACCTCGACACCATGCACAGCGGTATGTGGGAGCTCTTGTCTCTCGACCTTGCGCTCAACGCCTCGCTCCTGCCGATCGTCCTGCTGCAATACGTTGCCCTGGTGGGGATCTTCAGCATCCTGCTGATGCTGCGTCAGGACGCCCAGCGCCTGATCAAGTCGAAAAAGATCCTGCTGGGGTTGATCCTGGGCTCCAGCAACGCCGTTTTGATCGCCCTCGCCTCCGGGTTCATGCAGGCCCCGGTGAAGATTTTCCTGAGCAGCGACATGTTGTTTCTCGCCGGCTTGCTGGGGGGCTGGTGGGGCGGCATGACCTGCCTGGCCCTGGTGGCTCTGGCTCGCTACTGCATTGCCGGCGCCGAGCAGTTCGAAGAGGCACTGTTGAGTTTTGGCCTGGTGACCCTGGGGGGCATGCTGCTCCATCGCTGGTTCGAGACCCGCGACCTGTGTGCCCTGAGCCTGAAGGAAGTACTGCTGGTGATCCTGGTACGACTCGGCGCCGCCATTGTCCCGATGCAGATCATCGACTGGATGGACGCAATCAGCTCCAGCATCACCGCGCAACTGCTGTCCCTGCGGCTGAGTTCGACCCTGCTCTCCCTGCCCATGATCATCCTGATACTCGCCATGCTGCATCGCGAAGCGCGCTACCAGCAGGCCCAGCACAGCCTGCTGCAACAGGCCCTGACCGATCCGACCACCCAACTGCCGAATCGACGCGCCCTGCGCAACCACCTCGACCAACTGCTGGAGCACAGCGAAGAGCCGCGTGCTCCCCACACCCTGATCGTGATCAACATCAGCAACCTCAAGGACCTGGTCGCCATCCACGGCCATGACTGGACCGACCAGTTGCTGATCTCCCTGGCGCAAGAGTTCAGCAGCGGGACGTCCAGCCATGCCCTGCAAGCCAATGCCGCCCCCCGCTCCTTCATGTTCTCGGACCTGAGCCTGGCACTGGTCGTACCGCATCGTTCCATCCAACAGGTCGAAGACTCGGCGCTGCTCGCCACCCTGCAGATGACCTTGCAGGCCGGCCTGCCCAGCGACGGCAGCCTGTCGCCCAAGCTGCAGTTCTGCGTGATCGATGCTTGCGCCGGGGGCAGCGCCAACGCCACCTTGCGCAACATCAGCCTGGCCCTGCAGGACTGCAGCCAGCCGGTGCGTTACCTGCACCAGTCGCTGATCGAACAGGCCCAGAGCAACGAACGCATTCGCCAGCAACTGCTGGAGTGGGTGCGCTCCAACAACCCGCCGCTGTGTTACCAGCCGAAGTTCTGCCTGAAGCAGCGCACGATCATCGGCGCCGAAGCCCTGTTGCGGGCCCAGGACGACCAGGGCGCAACGATTTCACCCTTGCTGATTCTGGAAGTGATCCGCCACCACGACCTGCAGCAAGCCTTCGAATGGGCGACGATCGAAGCGGTGATCCGCGACGCCCGGCACTACATCGATGCCGGACTCAAGGGACCGCTGGCGGTGAACGTCTCCTCCTCGACCCTGAGCGATGCCAACTTTGCCGTCCTGCTGATCCGGCGCCTCAAGGAAGCCGCTCTTCCCGGCGCTCGCCTGACCCTGGAACTGACCGAGAACACCCTGCTGCAAGACACCCGGCAAGTGGCCCACAACATGCTCCTGCTCAAGGATCACGGCGTGGGACTGTCCCTTGACGACTTCGGCACCGGCTACTCGGCCCTGAGCATCCTGGCCAAGTACCCCTTCAGCGAAGTGAAGATCGATCACTCGATGATTTCCCTGCTGCACTATGAGCGGATGCGCACCGCAGTCTCCATCGCCCAGGAGAGCGCGCGCCTGTACCAGGCGACACTGACGGCCGAAGGGGTCGAAACCCAGGAGCAGATCGATATTCTCCAGAGCATTGGCATCCGCTGCGCCCAGGGCTACTTCTTCTCCCCGGCGGTGCCCCTGGCCACACTGATCGAACTGGGGAGCGGTGCTACAAAGGGAACCGCTCACGCTCGACCGCTCGACCGCGCGGATGAAGCCTGAGCGCCGAGCGGACGTTTTTCGCCCACCGCCTCGTCGGCCACCCTGCTGATCAGTTCCCGCGCCTGCGATGGCCAACTACCCCACCTCCCCCGTAGGAGCCGGCTTGCCGGAGAAGAGGCCCGCAAGCCATGCAGCGCCCCGGCCGACGCCGTCGCTGGCAAGCCAGCTCCTACGAGGGGAGGAGCAAGGTCACCGCCTGGCTCTTGATGGTGATCTTGATCTGAACGCTCCGTTAACCACGATGGCCGAAGTGAGGGAGTGACTCGCTGCAAGAGAGAAACCCCCTGCCCCCCGCTGCAACGGATATGCCCCCCGTCTCCCGCCCCATTTCCGGGCATTTTGCCATCATGGAAAATTTCACTAGACATGTAGCGTCCATTACATAAATATCATTTCGACATTTTATGAAATAAAAACGACATTCAGCTTCCAAGGCAGCCGATGCCCTCTCTCAGAGACCTGATCACCGACCCCGCCCTCGACCTGACGCCTTCAGAGCGCAAAGTCGTGCGCGCCCTGCTCGACCACTACCCGCGCAACGGACTGGGGCCCATGTCACGCCTGGCGGAACACGCCGGGGTCAGCGACCCGACCATCGTGCGGTTGGTGAAGAAACTCGGCTTCAGCGGCTACGGCGAATTCCAGGAAGCCCTGCTCAGCGACATGGACGACCGCCTGCGTTCCCCCAGCACCCTGCTGCGCCCACGAGCGCAAGTGGCACAGGGCGATACCTGGGGCCGCTACCTGGCGGACAGCCAGCGCGCCCTGCAAGACACCCTGGCCCTGACCCAACCCGAAGACATCCGCGTGCTCATGGACTGGCTGCTGGACAGCCGGCATTCGGTGTACTGCTTCGGCGGCCGTTTCAGCAGCTTCCTGGCCCATTACCTGTTCAACCACCTGCGGCTGATGCGTGCCGGCTGTTTTTTGCTTGAAGACAACGCCCAACTGCCGGACCGCCTGTTCGATGTACAGCGCCAGGACCTGGTGCTGCTGTTCGACTACCGCCGCTACCAGTCCCAGGCCATGCGGGTCGCCAGCGCGGTCAAGGCACGCAACGCGCGGGTGGTGCTGTTCACCGATATCTATGCCTCGCCGCTGCGGGAACTGGCGGACCTGGTCATCAGTGCCCCGGTGGAGTCCCTGTCGCCATTCGACACCCTGGTGCCGGCGCTGGCCCAGGTCGAGGCGCTGATCGCCTGCCTGACCCCGCGCAGCGCCCATCTTGATCAACGCCTGGAGGGCATCGACGCCCTGCGGGCGCAATTCGATACCCATGTGCTGGAGGAGAAATAAGGATGTTCAGCCTGCCCCACCGTTCGCCCCGGGACCTGCCCTTCGTTGTCGATCACACTGCCCTGCTGCTGGTGGACATGCAGCGCGCCTGGCTCGAACCGCAGTTCGATCCGCACCTGCAAGGTCCCGAGGGCGAGGCCTTTCTCAAGCGTGCCCGGGAGCAGGTGATCCCCAACCAGCAACGCCTCCTGGCGGCGGTGCGCGAAGCACGGCAAAACGTGCTGCACACCATTATCGAAAGCCTGACCGCCGACGGCCGTGACCGCTCCCTGGACCACAAACTGTCGGACATGCACCTGCCCAAGGGCAGTCCCCAGGCGGCGATCATCGACGAACTGGCGCCGGTGGAAAACGAAATCGTCCTGCCCAAGACCTCTTCCGGGGTGTTCAACTCCACCAACATCGACTACGTGCTGCGCAACCTGGAAACCCGCCACCTGATCATCGCCGGGATCGTCACCGACCAGTGCGTGGACATGGCGGTGCGCGACGCCGCCGACCGCGGCTACCTGGTGACCCTGGTGGAAGATGCCTGCGCCACCTACGGCGATACCCGGCACCAGGCTTGCCTCAACGCGATCAAGGGCTACTGCTGGATCACCGACACCGACACCGTGCTCGGCCGCCTGCGGGAGATCCGCGGATGAGCCGCGGCCAGGGCATCGAGGCCCTGACTCCGCTGGCCATGACCAGCATCGTCACCACCGACCTGATCGGCGTCACCCGGGGCCGCGCCTTTCCCAGCGACGAGCTGGAGCGCTACAAGGCCGGCGGCTGTGGCTGGGTGCCGGCCAACAGCGCCCTGACGCCCCAGGACCTGATCGCCGAGGACAACCCCTGGGGCGCCTATGGCGATCTGCGGCTGATTCCCGACCTGGACAGCCGGGTCACTGTCGGCGCCGGGCCGGATGCCACGGCCGCACCCCTGGACTTCATTCACGCCGACATCTGCGAGACTGATGGCCGGCCCTGGGCCGCCTGCCCGCGCACCCTGCTGCGCAACGAGGTGCAGCGCTACCGTGAACTGGGCATCCAGATCACCGCCGCCTTCGAGCACGAGTTCAACCTCGACAGCGGCATCGCTCAGCGCGAGCACCTGGCCTTCTCCCTCGAGGCCCAGCGCCAGGGCGCGGCCTTCGGTGGCTGGCTGCTGGCGGCATTGCGGGCGGCCGGTGTCGAACCGGAAATGTTCCTCCCCGAATACGGCAAACAGCAATACGAGATCACCTGCCGCCCGACCCAGGGCCTGGCCGCCGCCGACCGCGCGGTGAACGTGCGCGAGATCACCCGGGAGATTGCCCGGCAACTGGGACAACGGGTCAGCTTCGCCCCCAAGACCGCGGCGGACGCGGTGTGCAACGGGGTGCACCTGCACCTGAGCCTGCAGGACCTGGACGGCACGCCATTGCTCTACGACCCCCTGGCGGTCAGCGGCGACGACCTGTCGCGGCTGGGCCAGCGCTGGGCCGCCGGGGTGCTCAAGCACCTGCCGGCACTGTGCGCCTTTACCGCGCCGACGCCGCTGTCCTATGAGCGCCTGCAACCCCATCACTGGAGCGCCTCCTATGCCTGCCTGGGCCTGCGCAACCGCGAAGCCTCGCTGCGCATCTGCCCCACCGTGGACATCGGCGGCAAGCCCGTGGCGCCGCAGTACAACCTGGAATTCCGTGCCCTGGACGCCACCGCCTCGCCACACCTGGCCATGGCCGTGATCCTGATCGCCGGACGCCTGGGCATTGAACAGAAGCTGCCCCTCAACGCGGTGACCGACAAGGTCCCCGACGAGCTGAGCACCGAACAGCGCCTGGCCAGCGGCATCGTGCCCCTGCCCGGCACCCTGACCCAGGCCCTGGAATGCCTGCGCAGCAACACGGAGTTGCTGCAGACCCTGCCGCCGGAGCTGCTGAGCACCTATTTCGCCGTCAAACAAAAGGAAGTGTCCCTGACCGAGCACCTGACCGCTGCCGATCTCTGTGAGCACTATGGACACCTGTACTAAATCCGCCGAGCTGGGGTTCTACACCGAGCCGGCCTATCGCCTGTTCCGCGAAGACTCCACGCATCCGCTGATCCTGGTGTGCGAACACGCCAGCCACTACATTCCACCGGCCCTGCACGACCTGGGCCTGGACCCGGTGGCGGCCCGGGAGCATATCGCCTGGGACCCGGGCGCCCTGGAACTGGCCCAAAGCCTGTCCCGGGCCCTGGGCGCGACCCTGATCGCGGCCAATTACTCGCGCCTGCTGATCGACCTGAACCGGCCGCGGCATGCCCCCGACAGCATCCCGCTGCAAAGCGAGATCTATCAGGTGCCGGGCAACCAGCACCTGGACGAGGCCACCCGCGAGTACCGCCGCCAGCAACTGTTCACGCCTTTCCACCAGCGTCTGCAGCGGATCATCGACCGGCGCCTGGCCGAGGGCCGCGAGGTGCGCGTGGTGGGGATTCACAGCTTCACCCCGATCTACTACAGCCAGCCCCGCTCGCTGGAAGTCGGCGTGCTGTATGGCAGTGCCACGGCCTACGCCGCGCGAATACTGGAAGGTTTGTGGACCCTGCCGATAAAGGTGGCGGGCAACCAGCCTTACGAGATCAACCCCTTGAGCGACATGACCGTGCCGGTGCACGGTGATGCCCGGGGCCTGGAATCGGTACTGATCGAGGTGCGCAACGACCTGCTGCGCAGCCCCGAAGCAGTGCAGCACTGGAGCGACTGTCTGGCGCCACTGCTGTAACGGATATTGAAAGGCGCTTGAACGCAACAAAGGCTATTTGCAGGACAGGTAGAACAACAAGAAAAACCGCTGTGGTGTGTCTTTAACCCTGCCAGGTTCAAACACAGACCGGCGCACGAGGCGTCAATGAGACCCTCGCCGCCGGATGCGCCCACTTACATTGGCTACAAGGAGAACTGCTTCATGGAGATTGAAGAATTCGGCTACAAACAGGAGCTCAAGCGCGGGCTGAGCCTGCGCGACCTGGTGGTCTACGGGATGATTTTCATGATCCCCATCGCCCCGTTCGGGGTCTATGGCTACGTCAACCAGGAAGCCCCGGGCATGGTGCCCCTGGCCTACATCATCGGCATGGTGGCGATGGTCTTCACCGCCCTGAGCTACGGCGCCATGGCCCGCGCCTTCCCCATCGCCGGCTCGGTCTACTCCTATGCCCAGCGCGGCCTCAATCCCCATGTGGGCTTTCTCGCCGGCTGGCTGATGCTCCTGGACTACCTGCTGATCCCGCCGCTGCTCTACGTCTACGCGGCCATGGCCCTCAACCACCTGTACCCGGAAGTGCCCAAGGTCGGCTTTATCCTGGCGTTCCTGGTCAGCGCCACCTTCGTCAACCTGCGAGGCATCACCTTCACCGCGCGGATGAACATCCTGTTCCTGCTGGCGCAACTGGTGGTCCTGGGGATCTTCCTGTTCTACGCCTGGAACGCCCTGCACGGCGGCACCGGCAACGGCCAACTGACCCTGGCGCCGCTGTACAGCCCGGAAAACTTCCACTTCGGCATGCTGATGCAGGGCGTCTCGATTGCGGTGCTGTCGTTCCTGGGCTTTGACGCCATCTCGACCCTGGCCGAAGAGGTCAAGGGCGACCCGGGCCGCAGCGTCGGCCGCGCCGCCCTGATCACCCTGGTGGTGATGGGGGCGATCTTCGTGGTGCAGACCTGGATCGCCACGGATCTGGCCGCCGGCATGGGCTTCAAGTCCGCCGACACCGCCTTCTATGAAATCGCCGAACTGGCTGCCGGCAGCTGGCTGGCGACCCTCACCGGGGTGGCCACGGCGTTGGCCTGGGGCGTAGCAGTGGCCATCACCTCGCAAGCCGCGGTGTCGCGCCTGCTGTTCGGCATGGCCCGGGACGGCAAGCTGCCCAAGGTGCTGGCCAAGGTCCACCCGAAACACAACACCCCGCACATCAGCATTTACCTGGTGGCGGTGCTGTCGCTGCTGATCTGCTACCTGTTCATCAACTCGGTGGACACCTTGACCTCGCTGGTCAACTTCGGCGCCCTGAGCGGCTTCATGCTGCTGCACATCACCGTGATCAATTTCTACTGGCGCCGGCAGAAATCCGGCCAGGTGGTGCGTCACCTGATCTGCCCGGTGATCGGCTTCGTGATCGTCAGCGCCATCATGTACAACATGGGCGTGGATGCGCAGAAACTCGGCGCCATCTGGATAGTCGCCGGGCTGGTCTACCTGTTCCTGCTGAACAAGCTGGGCAGCGGTGCCGCCCTGCCCGATCCGCTTAAACCCTAAGTGACTTCCCTGCGGCGCCGGATGGCGTCGCGCTTCCCCCCGAGGCAGCCGCCAAGAGCCGCCCGGGGACAGGCCGCCGGATGCCGTGGCCGTGGAACTGCGTGGTAACCGACAGTGATGTCTGGCCAATGTTCGCCCCCGGGGCGAGCGGCCCTTGATACAGGAGTGCACCCATGCTGGCCTTGCGTCCCGTGGCGTTATTCGATCTGCCCCAACTGCGGCGCCTGGCCCGCGAACGCCTGCTGGGCGTAACGTCCCTGGTAGATGACGAAACCTGCCTGCGGGAAAAGATCCTCGACTCCCTGGCGTCCTTCGCCAAGGCCGAGGCCAGCCAGGGCCCGGAGAACTACTTTCTGGTGCTCGAGGACCCTGCCAGCGGCCTGCTCCACGGCTGCTCGGACATTCTCGCCACGGCGGGCTTTGCCGCGCCGTTCTACAGCCTGCGCAACCGGCCCTTCATCAGCAGCTCCAGGGAGCTGAACATCGAGCACGGGGTGCCGACCCTGTCCCTGTGCCAGGACCTCAGTGAACAGACCCTGCTGCGCAGCTTCCATGTGGACCCGGCGTTGTCGGGTACACCCCTGGCACAACTGACGTCCCGGGCGCGGCTGCTGTTCATGGCCGCCCACCCCCAGCGTTTTGCCGAGAGCACCATCAGCGAGATCGTCGGCTACAGCAACGCCGCCGGCCAATCGCCGTTCTGGGAGGCGGTGGGCCAGCACTTCTTCGACCTGCCCTACATCGAGGCCGAACGCCTGTGCGCCCTGCAGGGCCGGGGCTTTCTGGCCGAACTCATGCCCCAGTACCCGCTGTACATCCCGATGCTGCCGCCGTCGGCCCAGGACTGCATCGGACGGATTCACCCCGATGCGCGCGAGGCCTGCGACATCCTGGTCGACGAGGGTTTCGCGCCTACTCAGTATGTGGATCTGTTCGATGCCGGGCCAACCCTGCAGGCGCGTAATAGCCAGTTACGCTCGATCGTTCAGAGCCGGGTCGCGATCAGTCATCTCAGCCCCCAGAGCGGCCGCGGTCGCCACTGGTTGCTGAGCAATGATCGGCTGCAGGGATTTCGCGCCATTGTCGCGCCTCTGGATGAAGCCCCGGGGGACGTGGTCGGACTCGACCTGTCGATGCTCCAGGCCCTGCAATTGACACCGGGCGAACCGGTACGGGGAATCGCGTTATGAGTTGCCCGCTGTTGCTGCGCTGTCCGGGACCGCTGCAAGGAGTCCGCCGATGATCGTCCGTCCGATCCGCGTCACCGATCTGCCGGGGGTGCTGGCCTTGCTGGAAGGCAGCTGTCGCGAGTTGAACAACCTCTCCACCGACCCCGAGCGCCTGGCCCATCGCTTGCGCTGGGCTCAGCGCACCTTCGCCAGCCAGGTGGAGCGGGCCGATGCCGACTACCTGTTCGTGCTGGAGGACGACGACCAGCAAGTCATCGGCATCTGCGGCCTGAGCGGCGCCATCGGCCTGCGCGAGCCCTGCTACAACTACCGGGTCGGCATCACCCGTGGCAGAGCCCCGGGGCTGGGCATCGACAAAGAGATCCCGACCCTGTTCCTGTGCAACGAGATGACCGGGCAATCCCAGCTGTGCTCGCTGTTTCTACGGCGCGACCAGCGCCAGGGCTACACCGGCCGCCTGCTGTCCACCGCACGCTTGCTGTTCGTCGCCGAGCACCCGGCGCTGTTCGGCGACAAGCTGGTGGCAGAACTGCGTGGCCAGCTCGACAGCCAGGGCTGCTCGCCGTTCTGGGACAGCCTGGGGCGACACTTCTTCAAGATGGACTTCCAGCAGGCCAATCGCCTGTCCAGCCATGGCAGCAAATCCTTCATTGCCGAGCTGATGCCGCGCCAGCCGCTGTACACCTGCCTGCTCAGCCCACAGGCCCAGGCGGCCATCGGCCAGGCCCACCAGAGCACCGAGCAGGCGGTGAACATCCTGCGCGACGAAGGCTTCAGCCATCAGGGCTGCATCGATATCTTCGACGGCGGGCCGCTGATCGAGGCCGAAGTGGCGAAGATCCGCAGCGTGCGCGAAAGCCAGACCCTGCCCTTGCTGGTGGGCCGCCCGGACGAACAGGCGCCGGTGTGGCTGATTCACAACCGCCGCCTGGAAAGCTGCCGCATCACCGCCGCCCCTGGGCGCCTGGTTTCGGGCTGCCTGCTGGTGGACCGCCTGACCGCCAAACGCCTGCAACTGCAGCCAGGGGACTCGGTACGCGCTGTGCCACTGTTGGCCTGCCCGGCGCGGCCTCTGGGCCCGTCCGGAATCGCCCTCGCGCCTGGCGCCGCCCTGCCCCTGTAGCCACGAGATTGACGAACGCCTGGGCGAGTGTTCATATGCCGCCCAGTTTCAGGTGTCTCATGCCGCCGTGCATGAGGTGAAACGGGAAACCGGTGCGCCCCTCCAGGGCCAGTCCGGTGCTGCCCCCGCAACGGTAAGCGAGTGCTGCATTCAAACCGCCACTGTACCCAAGGTATGGGAAGGCGAATGCCGCCAGACTCGCAAGCCCGGAGACCGGCCTGGAACTTCTGTTTGGCAATCCTGCGGTGGGCGGGCATGGGCCGGTATGGTCGCGTGCCTGTGGCCGATACCCTCTCCTGCGTGCTTCCCGAAGACACTTTCGAGAAGACCAACAATGACAACACCTGACTCTTTGCTTGCACGCGACTGGCGTGCACCTCGCCGCACCATGAGCGGCGCCCTGCTCGGCTGCCTGTTCAGCCCCCTGCTGCTGGCGGAGGACAGCCCCCTGACGCTGGACCGGCAATTTGTTTCCGCCCCCTCGGTGGAGTCCACCACGGTGGCCGAGATGGCCAGGTACGGCAGCAAGGTGGAGATCATCGATCGCCAGCAGATCGAACGCGCCGGCCCCAGCAGCGACATCACCCGGGTCCTGCAGATGTACGTGCCCGGCCTCTACGTCGCGCCGAAAAACGGCCCCTTCGACTACGGCACCTATTCCCTGCTGGGGGGACGCAACGACGACACCCTGATCCTGCTGGACGGTGTGCGCCTGAACAACCGCCTGTACGGCGGCCTGTACCTGGACACCTTGCCGGCCAATGCCATCGAGCGCATCGAAGTGCTCAAGGGCGGCCAGAGCCTGCTGTTCGGCACCCAGGCGGTGTCCGGGGTGATCAACATCGTCACCCGCAGCCCCCAGACCCGCGACACCTCCGGCGAGGTCAACCTGGGCCTGGACAGTTTCATGGGCCAGAGCGGCGATGCCCGGGTGGAACGGATTCTTCGCAACGGCTTGGGCGACCTGGGCCTGCTGGCCTATGTCAGCCACAACGTTTCCGATGGCTACCAGCCCTATCGCAACAGCGCCTACAGCGCCAGCACCCGGGACAAGAAACGCGCCTATGAAGTGACCACCTTCGGCGCCAAGGCGATCCAGGGCTTTGCCGACGATTCGCGCCTGGAACTGTTCTACCAGTACAGCGATGCCAACCTGGATTTCGCCCGCCCGGTGAACAACAAGAAGACCACCAACGACCGCATCCAGCAGATCGCCACCGCGACCTTCGAGCAGCGCCTGAGCGAGCGCTTCAGCTACTTCGTCAAGGGCCATGTCAATGACTGGGACACGCGCTACACCAAGATCGACAGCCTGAAAGACGGCAGCCTGGTGACCAAAAACCGCAACGACTACTGGGGCTTCACCGACTGGGGCGTGCAGGCCGAAGGCAAGGCCGAGCTGGACGGCGGCCATGTGCTGGTGTTCGGCACCGACAACCAGTGGTTCAAGGGCCAGGACGATGTGCTCAAGATCGACAATAACCGGGCCCAGGCCAATGCCCTGTACACCCAGTTGCGACCGGTGTTCGCGGCCCTGCCCGACTGGCACCCGAGCCTGGGCATCCGCCACGAGAAGATGAGCGGCGGCGAGAGCGCCACCGTGGGCATGCTCACCTCGCTGTACGACCTCAATGCCCATTGGCAACTGCGCGGCCAGTACGGCAGCGCCTTCAAGCTGCCCAATGCCGAGCAGCTGTTCGTCAACGAGGACTACGAACAAGGCAACCGCAACCTCAAGCCGGAAAAGAGCCTGAATGCCGAGCTCGGCCTGGACTACAAGGGCCGCCTGCTGGCCGGCGAGTTCAACGCCAGCGTCACCGCCTTCCAGCGCAAGATCGACGACCTGATCGCCCTCGATGGCATCCACTGGGTCAATGGCGAGGGGCGGATCAAGGTGCGCGGCATGGAGGTCGACGGCCGCTGGCAGTTCAGCCCGCAGTGGAACCTCAGCGCCGACATGACCCGCAATCTGCCGGAGTCGCGCAACGGCGTGACCCTGAGCAATATCCCCGGCTTCTTCGCCCGCTCGCGGCTGGGCTACGAGTCGGTGGATCATCAGTGGGGCGTGGGGGGAGCGATCCGCTACATCGGCCAGATCGACAGCGCGAAGAAGGTCGACTACGGCCACTACTCGGTGGTCGACGCCGATGCCTATCGCTACCTCGACAGGGCCCAGCAACATCGCCTGAGCCTGCTGGTGGAGAACCTGTTCGACCGCAACTACACCACCAGCATGACCAGCAGCTCGCCGGCGGTGGACAACCTCGGCCGGCCCTTCACTACCGAAGTGCGCTACACCTACCGCTTCTGAGGCCCATCGACATGCACAAGGACTATCAACGGGTGCTGTTCGTTGGCCCCGGCCTGCACGGCGGCGCCCTGGGCGAGGCCTTTGGCCGGGAGCTGCAGGCGCTGCGCAGCGATGACGCCGGCACCCGGGTGATCGACACCCTGGACGGTTTCGACAGCCTCTGGGCCGCCCTCGAGGAACCCTTGCCCGAGGACGGCGCGGCGCTGCTGGTGGTGGACCTGGAGCCCAGCTCCGACAGTGCCTACCTGGACTGGCTGCGCGATGAACTGGGACGCCTGGCCCGGGCCCACCCCCAGGCGCCGCAGCTGTGGATCACCGCCCAGGCCCTGGGCCGTCGCGGGCTGGATGCGGCGCTGGCCTGCGCCAGCATCGCCCAGCGCGAACGGCACCTGCCCTGCGATCAGGTCAACGCCGTGGCCAGCGACCCGGACTGGTCCCGGGTGCCGCCCCATGCCCGGCAGGTGTTCCTCTGCACCGGCCCGCGCTGCGTGCGCCGTGGTGCCCTGGCGCTGTGGAAGACCCTGCGCCGTGAACTGCTGCGCCTTGAACACATGGAAACCCCCGGCGGCGTGCTGCTGACCCGCACCGCCTGCCAGTTCCCCTGCAACCTGGGGCCGGTGCTGACCGTGCACCCCGATGGCTGCTGGTACCGGGTCAGCGACGACAGCCAGGTCGTGCGCCTGGTGCAAGGGCACCTGGTGGCGGGTGAGCCGGTGCAGGACCTGCTGATTCCCTCGCCCTATGCGGGGGTGGCGGATGCCTAGGAAAATCCTCGGCCTCCTGCTATGGCTGGCGACCGGCCCGGCCCTGGCGGCCAGCTACGACAACTGCGGCAAGACCTGGACAGTCGAGGACCCTCCCCGGCGCATCGTTGCCCTCAACCAGCACAGCGCCGACCTGCTGCTGGCCCTGGGCGCCGGGCCGGCGATGATCGGCGTCGCCTACCTGGACGACGACGGTCAGGCCCAGGCCCGGGGGCAATACCACGGCGTGCCGGTGATCGCCCGGCAATACCCGTCGGCAGAGGTGCTCTACAGCCTGAAGCCCGACCTGGTGGTGGGCGGCTTCGCTTCGGCGTTTCCCGACAACTTCAGCTCCCGGGAACGCCTGGGGGGCATCGGCGTCGGCAGCTACCTGCTGGAGTCGGCCTGCGCCGGGCATGATGAGGACTACTTCGGGCATATCCGTCGTGACCTGCTGACCCTGGGCCGGCTGTTGCATCAGCCCGCCCGGGCCGAGCGACTGATCGCGGCCATGGACGCCGATCTTGCCGCGGCAGCGGCCTTGTACCGGGGCCGCGACACGCCGGCGGTGTTCTACCTGGACAGCGAGGTCAACGGCCTCGCCAGCCAGGGCCGGCGCGGTTTTGTCGGGGTATTGCTGCAGGCCGCCGGCGCCCGCAACAGCTTCGCCGCCATCGACCGCCCGCGCCTGACGGTAGACAGCGAAACCCTGCTGAGCAACGACCCGGACGTGCTGCTCCTGGCGGATGCCCTGTGGTCACCGGCCACGCGCAAACGCCGGCTGCTGCAGCGTGACCCGGTGCTGTCGCGGCTGCGGGCGGTGCGCCAGGACCGGCTGATCGACATCCCCTTCACCCAACTGGTACCGGGCATCGCCAGCGGCCGCACCGCACTGGAACTGGCCCGACGCCTGCACCCCGACACCCTCCCGTAGGAGCCGGCTTGCCGGCGAAGCGAGCACCGCCCATCCCCGCGGCGTGCCCCCCGACGCCTTCGCGGGCCAGCCCGCTCCTACCAACCGCAGCACCGTAGGAGCCGGCTTGCCGGCGAACGGAACACCGCCAACCCCGCGGCGTGCCCCCGACGCTTTCGCGGGCCAGCCCGACAAGAGGCAGACATTACAGAGGATTCAACACCCTGCGCGAAGGCAGCTCCGGCGGATGGCAGGTGACGTTGTTGCGACCGCCGGTCTTAGCGGCATACAAGGCCTGATCGGCATCATTCAACCAACCCATGGCGTCCTCGTGCACGGGATTGAACGCCGCCAGGCCGATGCTCAGGCTCACCTGCAACGTCGGACTCTGTTCGTAACCCAGGGCCGCAAAGCGCCCGCGCAAGGCTTCCATCAGGTCGGCGGCATGCTCCAGCGGCACGTCCGGCAG
>NZ_MOAK01000018.1:24755-27524 GCF_003732485.1 Pseudomonas protegens | reverse complement strand
CTGCTTGAGGATCTTGCTCAACTGGCGCAGCACCACATCCCCGGCCACATGGCCGTAGGTATCGTTGATGGCCTTGAAGTGATCGATGTCGATCAGGGCGATGGCGCCGCCATGGGTCTGGCGCTGGCAACGCTGGAACTCGATCTCCAGCTGGTCCTTCCAGGCGCCGTGGTTGAGCAGCCCGGTCAGGCTGTCGGTACGACTCAGGGCCAGCAGCTCGCGCTTGTGCCGGCCCAGGGTCACCGCCTGCTGGTAGCAGATGTAGCCCAGCGCCATCGGGTACAGGGTCAGCATCGGCAGGCAGGCATACAGCTGCTGCGGCGTGGTCAGGGGCATGAACGACGGCCCGAACACCCACAGGCCGATGCCAATGCCCAAGGCCTGGGCCACACAGCCGGCCAGAAAGAAACGCACCCCGCCCAGGGCGATATTGTTCATCGCCATCATGCCCAGGGTGGTGGCCAGCGGCAGCGGATTGAAATGCATGGCCGCGACCCAGAACCCGCCCAGCAGCGAATCCACCAACAGGTTGCGGTACTCGGCGCGAAACGGCACCCGGGACCATCGGGCCCACTGATAGGCCAGGTGCGGCCAGATAAAAGCGTTGAACAGCATGAAGCCCCAGACCCAGGGCGCCGGTTGCAGCGGCGACATGCCCGTGGCGACGCAGAAAAAGCCCAGGGCCAGGCCCAGGGTGCGCGAGGTGTAAAGCCTCCTGGCCAGTGACAGTCCCTTCCCTCTGGTGTACTGCGCAGGGGCCAAGTCGCCTCCGTCCAGCGATGGAAAAGGTGGATCGAGCGGGTAGCCATCAACCGGTGAAAGTCTATCAGCACGGGATCAAAGCGCCATCAGTGTACACGCCCTGCCCGGGTCCGGTCGGGCCCGCACGGCGGGAATCTGCGGCGCTCAAGCTCCTGGCTCCCGCCAGCCGGAGCGGGGCCGTGCGCCATGCATTCATTTGCAGAATGAAGTTCAGAGGAAACTTCGTTTGTCAGCCCCGCCAGCCCTCAGCAGAATCAAGGCCGCCCCGCCCTTTTCATGCCTCGATCCACTGCCACGGGAACCCTGTCCATGAGCAACCAGCACTTCGTCAGCCCTGATCTGATCCGCCAGGGATTCTCCCGGGCGATGTCGGATATGTACCGTGAGGAGGTGCCCCTCTACGGCGCCCTGATGGAGCTGGTGGCCCAGGTCAATGCCCAGGTCCTGGAACAGCAGCCGGCCATTGCCCGGCACTTGCAGCACAGCGGCGAACTGCAGCGCCTGGACCTGGAGCGCCACGGCGCCATCCGTGTCGGCAGTGCCGCCGAGCTGGCGACCCTGGCCCGGCTGTTCGCGGTGATGGGCATGCAGCCGGTGGGCTACTACGACCTGACCCCGGCCGGAGTGCCGGTGCACTCCACGGCCTTTCGCGCGGTGCATGAAGAGGCCCTGCACGTCAGCCCGTTCCGGGTCTTCACCTCATTGCTGCGCCTGGAACTGATCGACAACCTCGAACTGCGGCGCTTTGCCGAACAGGTACTGGCCCAGCGCTCGATCTTCACCCCCAAAGTGCTGGAACTGATCGAACAGGCCCACGCCCAAGGCGGCCTGGATGACCAGGATGCCCAACGGTTCATCCAGGAAGCCCTGGAGACCTTCCGCTGGCACCACCACGCCACGGTGACCGCCGCCCAGTACGCCAGCCTCAGTGCCCAGCACCGGCTGATCGCCGACGTGGTGGCCTTCAAGGGCCCGCACATCAACCACCTGACCCCGCGCACCCTGGATATCGATGAAGTGCAACGGCTGATGCCCGAGCACGGCATCACCCCCAAGGCGGTGATCGAGGGCCCGCCACGCCGGGCATGCCCGATCCTGCTGCGCCAGACCAGCTTCAAGGCCCTGGAGGAAAGCGTGGCCTTCACCGACCAGGACCTGCGCCAGGGCAGCCACAGCGCCCGCTTCGGCGAGATCGAGCAACGCGGCGCGGCACTGACGACCAAGGGCCGGGCCCTCTACGACCGCCTGCTGAACGCGGCCCGCGACGCCCTGGGAGACTTCCCCAGCGAGAGCAACGCCCAGCGCTACAACCAGTTGATGCAGGCGCACTTCGACGAATTCCCCGACAACCACGACGCCATGCGCGAACAGGGCCTGGCCTATTTCCGCTACTTCGTCAGCGACGCCGGGCTGGCGGCGCGCAACCAGCCCCAGCGCCCCACGACCTTGCCAGCGCTGCTGGCGGCCGGGCACCTGAGGGCCGAACCCCTGGTGTATGAGGACTTCCTGCCGGTCAGCGCCGCCGGGATCTTCCAGTCCAACCTGGGGGACGACAGCCAGAGCCACTACGCCGCACACTCCAATCGCCAGGCCTTCGAAACGGCCCTGGGCCGCGCCACCCTGGATGAGTTGCAGCTCTACGCCCAGACCCAGCAGCGCTCCCTGGAGCAATGCGCCGCCAGCCTGGGTTTGCCTGCGCTCTAAGCTCCGTCCGGCATCGGCCTTGGCGGTCGATGCCGACCTCCCCTGCCGTCGTTTTCCCCATGGTCATGGGCTGGTCGGGGCGCTATTCTGCCGTCACTTGCGCCCAAGCCCGCGGCGCGCCACCACCAAGGATGGACACGGCGACATGAGATTCGCGACCGCCCTGCTTTTATGCTGTGCCCTCGGCGCAGCGCTGAGCCCCCATGCAGCAGAAACCGTCAACGACATCACCCAGCTCAACCCCATCGTAGTGGACCAGGTGGCCCGCCCCACCACCCTGGAGCAGATCGTCAAGCTGGTGGC
>NZ_MOAK01000018.1:4625-24733 GCF_003732485.1 Pseudomonas protegens | reverse complement strand
TCAAGCTGGTGGCCGAACCCCCCGGTCCCATCGCCATTGGCGGCGGCCGCTACAGCATGGGCGGCCAGACCGCCACCGAGCATGCCTTGCAGATCGATATGCGCGGCTTCGACCGGGTGCTCGGCTTCTCCCGGGAGCACAAGGAAATCACCGTGCAGCCCGGCATCACCTGGCGTGCCCTGCAGAGTTTCATCGACCCCTACGATCTGTCCGTGAGCATCATGCAGAGCTACGCCAACTTCACCGTCGGCGGCGCCCTGAGCGTCAACGCCCATGGCCGCTACGTCGGCTATGGGCCGCTGGTGACCTCGGTGAAATCCATCAAGCTGGTGCTGGCCGACGGCCAGGTGGTCGAGGCCAGCCCGCACAGCAACGCCGAACTGTTCTACGGCGCCATCGGCGGCTACGGCGGCCTCGGGGTGATAGTCGAAGCCACCTTGCGCCTGAGCGACAACGTGCGCCTGCTGCGTAGCTTCGAAGAAATGCCCCTGGGCGACTACCGCCCCTACTTCCTCGCCCGGGTCGAGCACAACCCCAAGGTCATCCTGCATAACGCCGTGCTCTACCCCAACCAGTACCAGACCCTGCGCGCGGTTTCCTACAGCCAGACCGACCTGCCGGTAACGGTCAAGGAGCGCCTCACGCCCCTGGACCAGAACTACTGGAAAGAACAGAAAGCCCTGAAAGTGGTGAGCCAATGGCCCGGGGGCAAGACCTTGCGCCAGGAGGTGATCGACCCTCTGGTACTGAAAAAACCGCAAGTATCCTGGCGCAACCACGAAGCCAGCCTCGATGTGCGCGAACTGGAACCCGGCTCCCGAGCCAAGCGCACCTACGTGCTGCAGGAATACTTCGTGCCCCCCGACCAACTGGAAAGCTTCGTCGCCGAAATGGGCGCGACCCTGCGGGCGCACAAGGTCAATGTGATCAACCTGTCGATCCGCCACGCCAAGGCCGACCCCGGCACCCTGCTGGCCTGGGCCAAGACCGAGGTCTTCGCCCTGGTGCTGTACTACCAGCAGAGCACCGCGCAGGCCGAGCGCAATGAAGTCGGCGAATGGACCCGCGCCCTGGTGGACAGCGCCATCCAGCGCGGCGGCAGCTACTACCTGCCGTACCAGATCCACGCCACCGCGCAGCAGTTTCGCGCGGCCTATCCGCGGGCGGGGGAGTTTCTGGCGCTGAAGGCGCGGGTCGATCTGCACAACAAGTTTCGCAACAAGCTATGGGATGCCTACGGCAGCGACACCCGCGACCGATAGGTTGTGCTCCGGGGCTCAGCGGGCCCCGGACTTGTCGCCGGCCAGCACCTTGCGTTGCTGCAGGTAAATCACCCCGTCGCCGTCAAAGGCGATCACGTCGTCAGCGGTGAACGGAGCACCGTCGCCGTGCTCCTGGCGCACCCAACCCTCGGACCACAGGCCGCCGCTTTCATAACGGACCTGGACGAAGTAGTAAGGCGCTTCGCTGCGAGTGACTTCAACGTAGTGCCCACCATCGGCACCGCCCTGCCACTGGGCCCGGGGATGTTCCGGCAATCCATGCCGCGGGGTTTTGGACAGGCCCGTCCAGGCAACTCCAAGTGCAACCAGTATCAGCGTCAGGGCGCCGATCGACATGAGAAAACGCTTCAACCAGATCAATCCGGGATCTCCACTACCGTCCCCCCCGCGAGCGGTCTGGCGGGGCAATCGGCCATTTTGTTGAAGGCCCTGCGACTGCGCAATGAAAACCGTGACCACTTGCCAGATGCCGGCAGAGCCTTCAGCCTTGCCCGGCGCGGCAAGCGCGCAAACGGCTTGGCATCACTCCCATTTACTGCCGATCGGGAAACCCTGGCATGCGTATCACCCTGACGGACATCCACCCCACACCAGCGCAAGACCTCAGCGTCGGCTTCCGCTGTGCCTTCGGCGACGGCCGCGGCCAATGGCTGGGGCCCCGGCCACAGGTCGGGCAAGACTATGAAGTGGAACTGAGCCTGGAGGACGAGTTCAGCTGGAATGACAACCTGGAGCCCTGCGCCCACGGCCCGGCCCGCCTGCACTGGGACCAGGGGGCCTTGCAGGTCAGCGGGCGCCTGGTTCGGGTCGATGAGGATGGCGTCGCAGCCCTGGCAGTCGGCCCGTCGATCATTCTCCTGTCCCTGCGGGGCGACCCCGAACGCACACCTCAGTGGGTCAACCTGCGCGCCCGCCAGGTCAGCCTGCAGCCCATTGCGCTTTGAGCGCCCACGACGAACGACGGCGCAGCGCAGGTAACCAGCCGGGGGAGTGCTTGAGTGGGAGGCCGAGCGCCTTTCAAGGGCTCGAAAATCGCGGCACGCGACAGTCACAAAACGCTGCGGTCGCAGGACATGGCAGTCGCGGGACACGACTCAGGAAGGGTGTTCGCCCAGTGCTCTGGCCTTGGCAATCCATGCACCGGTAAAGAGCCCTTGCACCGGGCGAACGATTGTCATTCTAGTGCAACTGGAGGGGAAAGTCCGTGAGCAGATTCTGAATAAAACTGGACGCCAGGATTATTCGCCACTCCCTGGACACTACGCCCCCCAGCCCTGCCGCATCAGCTCTCGTGGGCGGTGGTGACCTGCAGGATATCGGTGTAGGTCACCAGTACGCTCTGGCCGACCTTGAGGTCCTTGAGGCGCTGCTGAACTTCGGGTTTCTCCACGCTCACCACTTTCTTGTTGCCCGCCGGGCCTTCGAAGGTCAGCTGGTTTTTCTTCAGATCGATGTCAGTGATCTTCAGTTGCACCTGCACCTGGCGATACGCCGCGCCGCCCGGGTTGGGATTGTCCGCCGTGGCGCGCACCACACCGGTGGATTCGGCAGCCTCCGGCTTGCCTTTGTGCACATCGGTATCCAGCACCGCCACCACCGAGCGGGTCACGGTGACCTTGACCTGATCGCCGCTCTTCAAATGCCCCAGGTCCTTGGCCTGGTCACTGAGTTGCACATGCACCGGCTTGCCACCGGCGCCCTCCAGCACCACCTGATGCTTGGCGGCATCCACCGAGATGACCTTGGTCACCAGTTGGTCGGCTTCAATGGCGCCCGACAGCGGAATATCGGCAGCGTGGGCGCTGAGGCTGGCAGCACCGAGCACAGTGGCCAGGGCGATGGCGCGAGTCAGGGTGTTGAGGGTTTTCATGGTTCGACCTTCCTTAGTGGTTGAAAAAAACCTGTCCGTGGGTTCAGACCAGGCCCCTGAGCATAGACGCCTTGACGGTTTTCACCGGGCAGCCCTGCCCCTCAATACCCGGTCATCTCCAGGTAACCGCTGCCACTGTGACTGCCGCTCAACTGCACAGGCCCCTCCCAGTAAGGAATGCTCAGGTTCATCCAGGCCTGGGGATTGAGCGCTCGGGTGTTGATGTCCAGCCCCTTGTCGGGGACCTGCAAGTGCCAGGACGTAGGCAGGCGACGCCCCATTACCTGGGAATAATCCACCGGGGTCAGGCGGATCTGCTCGCGCCCCAGGCTCTGGGTATGGCCATCGGCGCTGATCCAGGTGCCGGTGATGTAAGGCGCGCGAGTGTTCTCTCGCACCCGGAACAGCATCAAGCGTTCACCGTTGTCCAGGTGCAGGGAGAACCAGTCCCAGCCGGTCTGGTCGGCGGCCAGGGGCTGGCTGCTCCACTCCCGATCGAGCCACGCCGGGCCGCTGACCTCATAGCGTTGGCCGTCGATCTGCAACTGCCCCGACGCCTGGAAGAACGGCTGGCTGTAGTAATAGGACGCCTGACCCTGGTCCGACTTGCGGCTGTAGCCGCCCGCGCCCTGCAGCACCAGCGGCTGGCTGCTGGACAGTTGCAACTGATAGGCGAACCCCGGCCCGCTGGCCTGCACCTGCATCCGGGCCAGGGGATTGGCCCCGGCGGACAGGCTGGTGAAGCGCCAGTCATCGATCCAGGCCTGGAACGGCTGCGCCGTGACCCCGGCCTGCCCCACCCCGCCCCGGGCATAACGCTCGGCGGCATGGTGACTGCTGGCCGAAGTGGCCGCCGCGTGCCCCAGCCACACCAGCGGTGCACCCCAGCCCGGCTGCTCGGGCGCGGCCCGCAAGGCGCTGCGAAACAGCGTCCATTGCACACCAAACTGCCGACCTTGTGCGTCCCTCAGGTCGGCGGTCAGGTACCACCACTCGATGCGAAAACCGTCGTGAGGGCCATGATCGGCAGGAAAGCTGAAGGTGCGCCCCGGCAGCACCGGGGCAAAGGCCGTGGCCTCGTTGCCCAGCCCGGCGAAACCCTGGGGCGCCGCGGCGTCCTGATCGCAGCCGGCCAGAGGCAGGGCCAGAAGCAGCAGCGACAGCCACCGGCAATCAATCTTCATGGGCAAAGGTCCTCAGCAAATCCGCCGGTTGGGCACGGTACAGCTTGAACAGCGGCCAGGCCGAGGCCGCCAGAGTGGCCAGCATGGCCAAGCCCAGCAGTTGCAGGAGCTGCCATGGAAACACCCGCAACGGCAGGCTCCAGCCAAAGGCCTGGACATTGATCACGCTGTTCAGGCACCCGGCCAGGACGATCCCCAGAGGCAACGCCAGCATCAGGGTGAGCACCGCCAGCAACCAGGTCTGCCCGAGGTTCAGCAGCATCAACTGACGCCGACCCACACCCAGGGCCCAGAGTGGCGCCAACTGCCCCAGGCGGCTCTGGCTCTGGGTCAGCAGGCTGATGAACAGCGCCACTCCGGACACCCCCAGGGTCAGGCTATTGAGCGCCGCCGTGGCGGCGAAGGTGCGCTCGAAGACCTGCAGCGACCAGCCCTTGAGCCGGGCCTGATCGATGATCCGGCTGTCGTCCAGGGGAAACTGCTGTTGCAACGCACCGATCAGCGGCGCAACCGCCCCCGGTTCCAGGCGCAGGTTGAATCGGTTCGGCGCCAGCTGCGGCCAATGCTCCAGCAGGTGCTGCCCATTCACCAGCAAGTGCCCCTTGGGATTGCCGTAGTCGGCATAGATCCCCACCACCTGCGGCGCCCAGTGCCCTGCAGGCACCGGCAGTTCCAGGCGATCCCCCAGGCGTACCTTGAGCCGCCGGGCCAACTGTTCGCTGAGCATCAAGGTGTCGTGCGCCACCAACTGCGCCCAGGGATCAGCCCCCTGGGCCTCCAGCAACGGCCAATGCTGGCGATAGCTCGGATGGTCGATCACCCCGTACAGGTCCGCCGGCCAACCCTGAACCTGCAACGCCACCTGCCAGCTGGGCAGCACCGCCGCTACCTGGGGCTGGCGCGGCAGCCAGTCCAGCAATTGCCGGGCCTGTTCGGGACTTTGCGGGTTGACGTAAAGCTCGGCGCTCAGGCGCTGCTCCAGCCAGTCGTTGAAGGTCTGGCGAAAACCGGCGGTCATGCTGCCGGCGCCGATGTTCGCCGCCAGGGCCAGGAGCAGGGCCATCAAGGCCAGGCTCAGGGCCGGCAACTGCTGCCGGCAATCGGCGAGAAACCATTGCCCCAGCACCCCGCGACTGCGCCCCAGCAAGCGGCCCAGCACGGCATTGAGCAGCACCGGCAAGCCCAGGGCCGCCGCCAGCAGCAAAGCCGCCATCAGCACGAAACCGCTGGCCAGACTGTCGCCCCAGCGCCACGCCGCCAGGGCGACTGACAATGCCAGGGAGGCAATCCAGCCCTGGCGCCACAACCAGCGGGCATGGGCCTGGTGCCAGGCCTGGGGATTGGCCAGGGCCAGCAACGGCAGGCGCGCCGCCCGCAGCAGACTGGCGCCACCGGCCAGCAAGGCCCCCAGCAGACTGAGGCCGATGCCGCTGAACCACCACCAGGGACTCAGGCTCAACTGTCCCGGCACTTGCGCGCCGTACAAGCCCCGCAGGCTGGCGGCCACGTCCGGCAGCAACACCCCGGCCAGCAGGTAGCCGCTGACCACCCCAGCCACACCGCCCAACAGCGCCAGCCCTCCCAGCTCTACGCTCAGGCAGGCAATCAGCAGCCGCGCACTGATCCCGCAGGCACGCAGGGTGCGCAGCAAGCCGCGACGCTGCTCCAGGGCCAGGCCGATGGCGGCATGCACGATAAACAGCCCCACCACAAAGGAGAGAAATCCCAGGGCATCCAGGTTCAGGTGAAAGCTTTCGGTCAGGCGCGCCAGGTCGCTCTGTGCTTCGCCCTGACGCAGCACCAGTTGCCCCGCCAGTTCCACCGGCAGTGGCGGCGCCTGGGCGGCAAAGTCCCTGGGCAGCAGCAAGCGGCTCAACTGCCCGGGCTGGCCCAGCACCTGCTGGGCAAAGCCGATGTCCATCAACAGCAGCCCCGGGGGCATGTCCGCCCGCACCCGCAGCGGCGGCAAGCGCTGGCCATTGAGTGCCTGGGGTCGCTCGCCCTGTTGCAAGCCCAGGCCGGCCAGGGTCTGTGCCGCCACCCAGGTGGTGCCCGGCGGACTGAAGAACTCGACCATCTGTTGCAGTGCCAGGGCCTGCCCGGCCACCGCAGAACCGGCAGGCAGCGACAACGGCTCGATGCCCATCACTTGCAGGGGCTGGTCCAGGTGATCCTTGAGCTGCACCCGCCCCTGGAGCACCGGCGACACCGGCCAGCCGGCACGGCGCAGGTCGACGAACCATTGCTGGGCAAAACTCGCGTCATTGGCGCTGCTCAGGCTGGCCTGGGGCTCGCCGCCGATCAACTGGCTGGCCCGGGCATAGCTGTCCCTGGCCTGACTGTTGAGGGCCAGGACCCCGGTCAACAGGCTGGTGGCCAGCCAGAGTCCGGTGAGCACACTGAAGAACTGCACCGGATGCTGGCGCCAGTGGCTCAGCAGCGCCTGCATCGCTGTGGCAAAGACCCCCATCTCAACCCCCGACCGGGTCGGCCAGACGACCGCGGTGCAGCACCACCGTCTGTTGCAGGCGGCTGGCCACCCGCTGGCTATGGGTGACCATCAACAAGCTGGTGGGGCTGTCGGCCAGGAGCTCCAGCAATAGCTGCAACACCTCGTCGCTGGTGGCCTCGTCGAGGCTGCCGGTGGGCTCATCCGCCAACAGCAGCCCCGGCTTGGAGGCCAGGGCCCGGCCCAGGGCGACCCGCTGCTGCTGGCCGCCGGAGAGCTGCTCGGGGTAACGCCGCAGCAAGTCTCCCAAGCCCAGGCGTTCCACCAACTGCGCCTGCCACAGGGGATCGAAACGTCCGGCCAGGCGCGCCTGAAACCCCAGGTTGTCCTCGACCCGCAGGCTGCTGATCAGGTTGAACTGCTGGAACACCAGGCCCACTTCAGTACGGCGCCAGTTGGCCAGTTGGTGTTCGTTCATCTGCTCCAGGCAGTGCTCGCCAATGCGAATGCTGCCGCGATCGACCTTGTCCAGCCCCGCCACCAGATGCAGCAGGGTGCTCTTGCCGCTGCCCGACTCGCCCATCAGCGCCAGGCTGCTGCCCTGCCCCAGGTGCAAATCGACACCCTGCAGCACCGCCAGCGGCCCCTGGGGCGTGGCGTAGCTCTTGAACACTCCTTGTACTTGCAGCATGGGCTGACTCGTCCGACCTGAGAGGGGAAGCAAGAATAACCCGTGTCGCCCCCAGACCTGCGCAAACCTTCACCGCCCCCAGGCCGTCAGGAGCGCTGCGACCGCTGGACGACTACTGGCCCCTATCGTCCAGCGGCCACGAAATATAGTATTGCGCCCCTTTTGTTCATTGCAGGAAGCACCCATGACCTACACCAGGGCCCAATTGCAGTACCGGCTGTACATCGCCGCAGGCGCACTGTTGTTTACCGGTGCCTTGATCTCGACCTTTTTCTCGACCCTGAAAATGCTCTACTGGCGCCTGGACAGCTACACCGCCATGGCCTCGACCATCAATCGCCCGATCAAGTACTTCGTGTATCAGGTCAACGCCAATACCCAGCCGCTGAACTGGTTCTGGGACAACAGCCCGACGCCCAGCTTCATCGACCTGAGCTACTCCTCCCACTGGAAGTTCCTGGTGATCTACCTGCTGATCTTCGTCGGCGCGGCGCTGTTCGCCACGGGCCGGGGGATGATGCGCAAGGTCGAAGAGGTCGAGCCGCTGATCGAGGCCCAGCTCAAGGCCCCGGCCGAGGAAGGCGTGCCCGCCAAGACCCTGCAGGAGCTGGAGGACTCGACCCTGGTGGGCAAAGCGCCGTCGTTCTTCAGCCAGACCCGCCTGCTGGTGGTCTGGCCCCTGGGCGCTGCGGCGGTCTACCTGGGCCTACTGTGGATGCTGGGCATCATCTGAGCCCGGCGCCGGCTGATCGAGCAGCGCGTCAGCCACCGGGTACTTGACCACCACCCGGTGTTGTAGAAGATCGCCGCCCTGGAACCCAAGGGCAGCACCCGACCCTCGTCGGGGAACGGGTCGAAGCTGTGGTTGGCCCGTTCCACCACCTCAAGCGGCGAGTGCATCGCCATCCAGTGAATCAGGTTGCTCAGCTGGCAGATGCCACCGCCAGGGCGCGCAATCGCGCCAGCTCGGTAGCCGCCAGGGGAATGCCCTCTTGCAGGGACTTGGCCCGGGTGCGGTAGCGCCGGTCCCCCGGCATGCGCTCCAGACCCACGGCTTGCATCTGCCGCACCAGCTCGCCGCTGCGCTGGGCAAAACGCCCGCCGCCCAGGTGGCCGGGGTCGATGACGATCAGCAGTTGCCCGGTCCACGGCGTCTGCGCCCCCGGGTGTTGTGACCAGTCGAATTCGAAGGAGAAGTTGCCACCAGTGAGCGCCGCCGCCAGCAGCTCCACCATCATCGACAGCGCCGAGCCCTTGTGCCCGCCAAAGGGCAGCAAGGCGCCGCCGTCGAGAATCGCTGCCGGATCGCAAGTGGGCTGGCCGTCGCGGTCCACCCCCATGCCCGGCGGCAGTTGCTGGCCCTGGCGCTTGGCGATCTGCACATCGCCGTGGGCAATGGCGCTGGTGGCCAGGTCGAAGACGATGGGCTCGGCGCCCTCGCGGGGGGCAGCGAAGGCAATCGGGTTGGTGCCGAACAGCGGCCGCTGGGCGCCGTGGGGCACCACGCAGGTCATGCTGTTGACCAGGCTCAGGGCCACCAGGCCTTCTTCGGCGAAGGGCTCGACATCCGGCCACAGGGCGGCGAAGTGATGGGAATTGCGAATCGCCAGGACCGCGATCCCGGCGCTGCGAGCCTTGCTCAACAGCAGTTCGCGGGCCGCCGCCAGGGCCGGCTGGGCAAAGCCGCCGCCGGCGTCCACCGCCACCACGCCGGGGGCCACATCCTCCACTTGCGGCAGCGCCTGCCCATTGACCCAACCGCTGGCCAGGGACGACAGGTAACCGGGAATGCGGAACACCCCGTGGCTGTGGGAGCCGTCGCGCTCGGCGCGGGCGCAGTTGTCGGCCAGCACCCGGGCCACTTCGGCAGAGGTGCCATGGCGAAGAAAAATGCGTTGCAGCAAGTCGGTCAGGGCCGGCAGGTCGAGGTACTCGACATCAGCCTGCGCCGGGGTCGCGTGATGCATGGCAGCTCCATTGGAATTGTTATTGGAAGGTGCCTGACTATCGCGTCACGCCAGTTAACTGTCAAATATTGACTTAATGACAGAAAACATTCATTTTCCATTGTCAACGGCCAATAACAATGAAAAACCATGAGCCAATCCATCAAGCAACGCCTTGAAAGCAGCCTGTCCAGCGCCACCGCGTCGGGCCGGGCGATTGCCAGCTACATGCTGGCCAACCTCTACGAACTGCCCTTCCAGACCGCCGCCGACATCGCCGAAAAACTCGGCGTCAGCGAATCCAGCGTCGGCCGCTTCTGCCGCGCCATCGGCTACAGCCATTTCAAGGATCTGAAAAACGACCTGAAGAACGACCTCGGCGAAGGCCCGTGGCTGGTGGGCGACCGCCTGCAGGAATTTCGCCAGCAGCCCAACCCGGCGGCTCAAGGCCTGCCCCGCAGCTTCGAGCTGGAAGTCGGCGCGCTGGTCAAGGTCTACGAATACAGCCTGACCCCCGCCTGGCAGACCGTGGTCCAGCGCCTGGCCAGCCGACGCCGGGTGTACGTGGCGGGGTTCCAGACCGAGCGCGGCATCGCCGCCTCCATGGTCCACCTGCTGCAATACCTGCGTGACGGCGTGCACCTGGTGGACGGCGCCGCCGGGCATTTCGCCGACGTGCTGCTGAGCCCCGCCGAAGACTGCGCCCTGGTGGTGTTCGAGGCCCGGCGCTATTCGCGCCACGCCCTGACCCTGTGCCACAAGGCCCGCGAGGCCGGGATTGCGGTGACCCTGATCACCGACACTTTCTGCGACTGGGCCGAGCAGAACGCCGACGAGGTGTTCCGCGTGCCCACTGAATTCAACCTGTTCTGGGAATCCACCGCGGCCATGCTGTCGCTGGTGCACCTGTTGGTCAACGAGGTGTGCAAGCACCTGGGACCCGAGGTGGAGAAACGCCTGGAAGCCACCGCTGCCCTGCATAACGAGTTTGTTGGTTACACATCGTCCGCCCGACCAAAACAATAAATAACCGAGGTGCTCCATGAACAACGTCCTCCGCTTCGCCGGCGCTTGCGCCCTGGTCATCGCCGCCTCCACGGCCCAGGCCGAAACCTTGAAGATCGCCACCGAAGGCGCCTACCCGCCCTTCAACTACGTGGACTCCAACAACCAGCTGCACGGCTTCGACGTGGACATCGCCAACGCCCTGTGCGAGCGCATGAAGGTTGAATGCCAGATCGTTGCCCAGGACTGGGAAGGCATCATCCCGGCGCTGCTGGCGAAGAAATACGACGCCGTGGTGGCCTCGATGATCGCCACCGACGAGCGCAAGAAGAAGATCGCCTTCAGCAACCACTACTACCGCACCCCGCTGTCGGTGGCGGTGCCCAAGGACTCGGACATCACCGACGCCCAGACCAACTTCAAGGGCCGCACCGTGGGCGCCCAGGCCTCCTCGACCCAGGCCATCTACGCCGAGGACCACTACGGCCCGGCCGGTGCCGACGTGAAGTTCTACCCGACCCTGGACGAAGCCAACAGCGACCTGGCCGCCGGGCGCGTGGACGGGGTGATCGCCGACAAGTTCCCGCTGCTGGCCTGGGCTGAAAGCACCGGCAAGGACTGCTGCAAGATCATCGGCGACGTCAACGGCACCACCGCCGACGCTTCCATCGCCGTGCGCAAGGAAGACAACGCCCTGCGCGAGCGCCTGAACAAGGCCCTGGACGAGATCGTTGCCGACGGCACCTACAAGAAAATCTCCAGCCGCTACTTCGCCTTCGACATCTACTGACCGCCCGCCTTTGCCGCTGCCCTTGCCCCGCGTTCCCTTGAGCGCGGCGGCGCCCTGCACGGTTCATTTTTCCAGAGGGTTCGCGCATGTTCGAACAGCTGTCACTCCTGTCCTTCGCCAGCGGCGGCTGGGGCTCGGCCTTGCTCGCCGGGGCCCTGGTGACCATCGCCCTGGCACTGGCCTGCGTGCCCATCGGCCTGCCCCTGGGCCTCGCCGTAGCCCTGGCCACGCGCTCGAAAAACCGCTGGGCGCGGGCCTGGGCCACGACCTTTTCCACGGTGTTTCGCGGCCTGCCAGAGCTCTTGACCCTGCTGATCATCTACTACGGTTGCCAGATTGCCGCACAGAAGATCCTCGGCGCCCTGGGCTACCCCGGTGAAGTGGCGATCAACACCTTCGCCGCCGCGATGATCGCCTTCAGCCTGGTGTTCGCCGCCTTCTCCAGCGAGATCTGGCTGGCCGCGTTCAAGACCCTGCCCAAGGGCCAGTACGAAGCCGCCCGCGCCCTGAGCCTGTCGCGCCGCACCACCTTCACCCGGGTGCTGCTGCCGCAACTGACCCGCATCGCCCTGCCGGGGCTGTCCAACAACTGGCTGTCGCTGCTCAAGGACACCTCGCTGGTGTCGACCATTTCCCTGGTGGACCTGATGCGCCAGACCAACCTCGCGGTCAGCGTGACCAAGGAACCCATGCTGTTCTACAGCGTGGCCTGCTTTGGCTACCTGTTCTTCTCGGCGCTGTCCGGGCACCTGTTCAGTTTTCTCGAACGACGCTTCAACCGTGCGCAACGGAGCCTGCAGCCATGAACCTGGATGACCTACTGAACCTGTTCCTCAACCAGGAACTGCTGGAACGCTACGGCCCGCGCTTTATCGACGGCCTGCTGGTGACCGCCAAGCTGGTGGCGATTTCCTTCAGCCTGGGCGCCGTGCTCGGCCTGCTGATTGCCCTCGGGCGGCTGTCCAGCAATCGTTTCCTGCGGCGCTTCACCGGGGCTTATGTGTACTTCTTCCGTGGCTCGCCGCTGCTGGCCCAGCTGTTCATGCTGTATTACGGCCTGGGTTCGTTCAAAGGCTTCTGGCAGGACGTGGGCCTGTGGTGGTTCTTCCGCGACGCGTGGTTCTGCACCCTGCTGGCCTTCACCCTGAACACCGCCGCCTACCAGGCGGAGATCCTGCGCGGCAGCCTGCTGGCCGTAGCCCAGGGCCAGCGCGAAGCCTGCAAGGCCCTGAGCCTGTCGCGCTGGACCGCGTTTCGCAAAGTGATCCTGCCGCAGTCGCTGCTGATCGCCATCGGGCCTCTGGGCAACGAGCTGATCCTGATGATCAAGGCCAGCGCCATCGCCTCCCTGGTGACCATCTACGATCTGATGGGGGTGACCAAACTGGCCTTCTCCCGCAGCTTCGATTTCCAGATCTACCTGTGGGCTGCGGTGCTGTACCTGCTGATCGTCGAAGTGGTGCGGCGCAGCCTCAAATACCTGGAAGGCCGCCTGGGCCGGCACCTGAACTGAACCCTTTAGCGGGCCGCCCCGCGGCCCCTGTCATAAGGACTGAAACATGCATTGCCAAACCCTCGTTCTGGGCGCCGGAATCGTCGGCGTCAGCAGCGCCCTGCACCTGCAGGCCCGCGGCCGCCAAGTGGTCCTGCTGGACCGCCAGCCCCCGGGCAACGGCACCAGCCACGGCAACGCCGGACTGATCGAACGCGCCAGCGTGATTCCCTACGCCTTCCCCCGGGAAGTGACCAAGCTGGTGCGCTACGGCCTCAACCAGCAATCGGACGTGCGCTACAGCCTGCGCCACCTGCCCAAGGCCGGCCCCTGGCTGCTGCAATACTGGCGCCACTCCTCGCCCAAGGGCCTGGCCGCCGCCACCCGCGCCATGCTGCCGCTGATCGAGCGTTGCGTGAGCGAACACCTGGCCCTGGCCCGCCCGGCCAACATGCTGGAGCTGATCGCCGACGGCGGCTGGCTCGAAGCCTTCAACGACCCACAGGCCTTCGACTTCGCCCAACGCGCCGCCGCCGACCTGCGCGACTACCAGCTCAACTACCGGGTACTGGACCGCACTGCACTGCTGGCCCTGGAACCCGGCCTGCACCCCGAAGTAGTAGGCGGCCTGCACTGGCTCGACCCCAAGACCGTCAGCGACCCCGGCGGCCTGACCCGCGGCTACGCCGAACTGTTCAAGCAACGCGGCGGCCAATTCGTCATCGGTGATGCCCTGAGCCTGACCCAGATCGAAAGCGGCTGGCAGGTGTACAGCGAACTCGGCCCGATCACCGCCCAGGAAGTGGTGGTGGCGCTGGGCCCGCAAGCCAGCGGCCTCTTCGAACCCCTGGGCTACCGCATCCCCCTGGCGATCAAGCGCGGCTACCACATGCACTACGCCGCCCTGCCCGGCACCCGCTTGCAGCACCCGATTCTCGACCCGGTGGGCGGCTACGTCCTGGCACCGATGGTGGGCGGCATCCGCCTGACCACCGGCATCGAATTCGCCGACTGCGACGACCCGATCAACGAAATCCAACTGCGCCGCTGCGAAGCCCTGGCCCGGAACTTCTACCCCCTGGGCGAACGCCTCGACGCCGAACCCTGGCTGGGCCGCCGCCCGTGCCTGCCGGACATGTGCCCAGTGATCGGCCCGGCCCCGCGCCACCCCGGCCTGTGGTTCAACTTCGGTCACGCCCACCACGGCCTGACCCTGGGCCCAGTGAGCGGCCAGCTGCTGGCGCAGATGGTCACCGGCGAAACGCCCTTTACCGACCCCACCCCCTACCGCGCCGAGCGCTTCAACTGACCGACGGAGAACCGCCATGCAGACCCAGACCGCCCCGCTTTCCGCCGCCCTCCAAGCGCCCGCCCAGCCCATTGCCGACCCGCGTGAAGTGGTGATCGATATTGCCGGGCTGAACAAGTTCTACGGCGCCTTCCACGTCCTACACGACATCGACCTCAAGGTGCGCCAGGGCGAACGCATCGTCCTCTGCGGGCCTTCCGGCTCCGGCAAATCGACCCTGATCCGCTGCATCAACCGCCTGGAGATTGCCGAAAAAGGCCAGATCCTGGTGGACCGCACCGACCTCTCGCAAAACACCCGCGAAGCCGCCCAGGTCCGCAGCCAAGTGGGCATGGTGTTCCAGCACTTCAACCTGTTCCCGCACATGAGCGTGCTGGACAACTGCACCCTGGCACCGATGACCGTGCGCGGGTTGTCGCGGAAAAAGGCTGAAGAACTGGCGCGGGGGTTTCTGGCCAAGGTGGGGATCGAGAATCAGGCGAATAAGTACCCGAGCCAGCTTTCAGGTGGGCAGCAACAGCGTGTGGCGATTGCCCGGGCGTTGTGCATGGAGCCGAAGATTATGTTGTTTGATGAACCCACCTCGGCGCTGGACCCGGAGATGGTGTGCGAAGTGCTGGACGTGATGGTCAAGCTGGCCGATAGCGGCATGACCATGCTCTGCGTAACCCACGAGATGTGCTTTGCCCGGCAGGTGGCTGGGCGGGTGCTGTTTTTGGATGGAGGGCGGATTGTGGAGGATGCACCGCCGGAGGAGTTTTTTGGGGCGCCGAAGAGTGAGAGGGCTAAGGCGTTTCTTGCGCAGATTATGCATTGAGATGGCTGGGCAGAATCACGCAAGGCGTGATGCCACGACGCATAACCACTTTCTAGAAACTATAAGTACTCGATATCGCTAATTCACTAAGGAACATGAGTGGTTTAGCTAACGCAGATGCAAAGAGGAGGCATCATGCTATTTCGATACGGCAACCCATTACGCAGTCTGGCCCATCGTCGGCACAGCCCCCGTCACAGGGCTGAAGGTAAGGCGATTTTTACCTGCGCCGGCGAGGCTCTATCGTCGCGGTATGCCGTCATCATTGCCTTATCCATCGGCAGCGCACATGCCGCGCATGGCGAGGGGGCTTCCCTCGACGTGGCGCAAGAGCATGCCCCATTGGAACAGCAAAATTCGGCATTGCAGATCACGCCCTACATTTGGGCTGCCCGCCTGGATGGTCGCGTTTCACCGTTCCAGCGCGGCCCTACAATTAGCGTCGAGAAACCGTTCTCCGAGGTAGTGGATGATCTGAACTTTGGTGGCTTCATAAATGTTTGGGGACGCTACGACCGTTTCGTCCTCTCGGCTGACATCATGTATGTCGATACCACAGATATCCATAATGTCGGCCCGCTGCCTGCATTCTCGATTCCCGGCCTTGGCGTAATACCACCGGGAGGCAACATCGATGCGAAGGTCGACACGAAACAATTCACCGCAACACTCATGGGCGGCTACCGGGTTATCGATGCACCTGGGTTCAGCCTCGATGCCCTGGCCGGTGCCCGCGTTTGGCACATCTCTAACAGGGTGAAGGTTACCGGGAGCCTTGGCGGCCTAAGCAAGTCTGCCAGCTACCACGAAAGCTTCGGCTGGGTTGACCCACTGGTCGGCCTGCGTGCATTCCTTCCCATTACACAAAAGCTCTCCGTTCAGGGTCAGGCCGACATCGGTGGGTTTGGCGCAGGCTCCAACTTCACATGGTCGACTCTGGTTAGCGTTAATTATGCTTTCAGAGATAGCCTTTCCGCCTCCGTAGGCTATAAGTTGCTCGACGTCGATTACGATCACAACGGCCACGTCTACGACACGCGCCTCAGCGGCCCGGCGCTCGGAATGACCTATAGGTTTTGATCAGCAAAGGCTTTGCACATACGTCCCAAGGATTGGTATCCACTATGTCTAAATTCGCACTCACGCTCGCCACCTTGACTGCAGCCGTCGCCCTACTGGGCGCCGAAGTCCAAGCCTGTACAAGGGCTGTTTATCATGGCCCTGACGGCCGGAATATTACCGGCCGCAATATGGACTTCAAGGACGCCATGGTTAGCAACTTCTGGGTCTTCCCTCGCGGAATGAAACGCAATGGAGCCTCCGGTTCGCGCTCACTTGAATGGACATCGAAATTCGGCAGCCTGGCCGTGTCTGGCTATGACATTTCGACGGTTGACGGCATGAACGAAGCCGGCCTCAACGCCAGCCTGCTTTGGCTCAACGCCACAGAGTTTCCCGAGGACGACGGGAAGACGCCCCGCATGTCGCTCTCGATCTGGGCACAGTTCTATCTTGATCAATTCGCGACGGTGTCAGAGGCGGTCGAATATACGCGCAGCCATCCCGTGCAGGTGGTAAGCGGTGAAGTACCTGGCCGACCCGGCAGCCTCGCGCCGTTGCATTTGACGCTCTCCGATGCCTCCGGCGACAGTGCTGTGCTGGAGTGGATCGGCGGCAAGCTGAGTATTCATCATGACCGCCAGTATCAAGTGGTGACGAACGACCCACCCTACAGCAGCCAACTCGCTAACCAGAAATATTGGAGCGTGATAGACCCTCTCAATTTCCTTCCCGGGAGTGGCCGCTCCGAAGACCGTTACCTACGCGCCGGTTTTTACATCAACGCAGTGACCAAAAGCGACGACCCCCGGATCTCTGCCGCCGCGGTGTTCAGCGTTATTCGCAACGCGTCGGTACCCTACGGCGTAAGCCTTCCTGAAGCACCGAACCTTTCCACGACCCGCTGGCGCGTGGTGGCTGACCAGAAAAGCATGCTTTTCTATGGCGAGTCGGCAATTTCACCCAACATTTTCTGGGTGGATCTGAAGAAGCTCGATTTCTCTGAAGGTGCGCGTGTCCGCAAACTCGACCTCGGGGTGGACATGGACCGTCTCCTTACCGGGGAGACATCGGGCCAATTCGTTACTGAAAAGCCGTTCGACTTTATGGCCGCCGAATGAAACTTACCAAAGATTCGTAGTATTCCGAGGGTGGCTAAAAAACTTGCCGCATTCTTCTGCGATTGCAATCGAATCCACTTGTGGACGAGGCGAACGCATCGTTCTGTGCGGGCCTTCCGTCTCCGGAAAATCGACTCTGGTTCGCTGCATCAACCGCCTGGAAATTGCCGAGAAGGGCCGCATCCTGATGGACCGCACCGACCTCTCGCAAAACACCCGCGCAGGTGCGCAGCCAAGTGGGCATGGTGTTTCAGCACTTCAACCTGTTTCCCCATATGAGCGTGCTGCACAACTGCACCCTGACACCGATCACCGTGCGCGGGGGGTTCTGGCCAAGGTGGGGATCGAGAATCAGGCGGATAAGTATCCGAGCCAACTGTCCGGTGGGCAGCAACAGCGCGTGGCGATTGCACGGGCGTTGTGCATGGAGCCGAAGATTATGCTGTTTGATGAACCCTCCTCGGCGCTGGACCCGGAGATGGTGAGTGAGGTGTTAGATGTGATGGTGAAGCTCGCTGGGAGTGGCATGACGATGTTGTGCGTGACCCATGAGATGGGATTTGCACGGCAGGTGGCTGGGCGGGTGTTGTTTTTGGATGGGGGCGGATTGTGGAGGATGCGCCGCCGGAGGATTTTTTTGGGGCGCCGAAGAGCCCGAGGGCTAAGGCGTTTCTTGCGCAGATTGTGCATTGAGGTAAGCAATTTGCTACGGAATTCCGAGCCCATGACTAAGCGCACCTTAGCCGCTTCCTGTTGACAGCTATAAAAGGCTGGACTAGTTAAAAATAGGATTTAACAACCCAAGCGATAAAGGAAGTCGACCATGAGTATCAAACCTGGCCCTAAAAGAAAAAACGAAGATGGCACAGAGGACAAAAGACAGAGAGTCACGCCCGAAAAGCAGAAAGATCATCCAGACCTGAAACCCCATAAGCATAAAAAGGGGGAGTAGGATCGAAAAGCAGCTCCCGAGAGCTGCTTTTTTATATACAGGCCTATCCGTTATCACCGCAACAATGATCAATTGCACCGTGTAGTGAACGAAAGAGATATGAGATTAGGGATCGGTGCCTTATCCAAATGCTCTGGTGCAAGGTGAGCAGAGATCATCGCTGTTGTTATGTCGGTGTTACCAAATCCATTGCTGCGAGTGTGGTGATTTCATACTACGCATCGTGTTGGAACTACACAGTAAGCTAGACACTCAGCGAGCTTACTGTGGCGAGGGAGCTTGTTCCCGCTCGGCCGCGCAGCGGTCTTAAAACCTGAGGTTGCGGTCTTTTTTGTGTACATATCCGTTGCTGCGGTAACGGCCACTTATGGTCTCGCTCTTACAGCGACTCACTTTGGAAAAGCCCCAAAGTAAGCAAAGGGCTCCTGCCCCTCCACTCGGTGCCTCGCCTAGGCTCGGCATGCCCTCACTCCGGCATTGATCCGTGGGCCGCCGCCACCGGCCATCCCTGGCCGGGTGGCGGCTAACCCGGCATCCCTGCCGGGTTACCCACGGCTCAATGCCTGCGTTCGGCCATCGTGTCTAAGGGGGCAGGCAGATCAAAAGCCAGAGCAAGAGCAAAAGCAGACGGCGGCCTATCGGCCGGCCTGTTTTATTGCTGTTCGCGTTACATGTAGCCGCTGCCGAAGGCTGCGAACGACCGCGAAGCGGGCGCAGTGATCTAAAGCGTGAATATCTATCCGCCTCTCCAAGTCCCTCCCCCAACTACGACATCTATCAACACAAGAAGAAAATGCTCCGCCGCAACATCTGAGGCAATCTCCAGCCCCTTCACGAAGCACTGAGCAAAGGGGTAAGTCGGCTAACCGAAAAATTGCGTACTGCAATAATCACGGTCAACAGTAAATGACCATGAACTACCGTTAGTGACAGTCAGCTATCGGCCAAAAGCGGACGTTGGCAAGCGACTGCTACCGGCCAATTGCAGTCGCTCACATCCTCAGAGTTACCACCAGGTAGCTACCGAGCCTGCCGCTCGGCTCTTGCTTCAAATAGGTCAGGCAATCGTTCGTCTATGGCCATCCAGCTAACACTTCCTGCGTAAAGACTGCGCTTCGCGGCAAGATCCCGCTCGCCACGACGTTTTCCAGGGTGGTCGCCGGATCGGCGACAAAGAACATTAGAACCAGTCCACGCTGGGCGCGAGTGCAGCAGACGTAAAGCAGTCGTAGCGTTCGGCTCCAAGTGTTTTCATCACCATCCAGTGCTCGCGCACGATCTGCAGCACGGGCCTCAGCACTTGCGAAGACACGCTCGTAGTTGTACGTTCGGTAGTCGCTTTCTTCCTCGTCCATCACCACCATGACGCGTTCGAACTGCGCTCCCTTCACGCCGTGCTGCGTGGCATAGGGAGAGCCTTCTGAGACATAGCGTTCATAGGGCCAAAGCTCTTGCGCAGAGCAATTGAAGAACTTGGCGATTGCCGCGTCCGAGGATAATCCTTCGGCCGGAACTGCATCAGCAGCCTCGGACTCCTGAACGGCGTCAGCAACATCCCTGACAAACCCAAGAACACGCGCATAGCGCTCGTCGAACTCAAAAAGACCCGTGTCACAGAGATGGAGAGCTATGTCACCAATGGTGGTCCCTGCCTCGTCCAGCATGGCGACAAGTCTCGACACAGCAGCGTGCAGTTCTCGCAACACATCCACGGCACGTTGGCCGGTCAGAGCAGCAGGCGCCAGGCGCGGGCTGAACTCCCGGAGCAGGTTCATCGCCGCGAATTCATTGCCGGCCTTCACAGCTGCAATGATCGGTAGCGCAAAATTTAGGAAGGGTCGAACGGGCCAGCCGGTGCCGTCCTGCATCCCCTGCTTCATGGCATCAGACGTCTTGTCGTTCAGCGCCGAGTAGATGCCGCCGAAGCCGAGGCGGTTTGCGGCCATGCGGTGCACGATGACAAGAATCTTGACCGCGATGTCTGGGGTTGCCCAACCCTCGTCGTTGTTCGTCGCCGAGCTCCACGCCCGGACTCTTGCCAAGGCTTCGGTTCGGTTCAGCGTGTTCGGCAGGACGAACATCCGGGCCGACCCCTCCACCGGCTTGAGGCCCCCATCGCACCTCTCGTGCAGCCCGCGGA
>NZ_MOAK01000018.1:0-4558 GCF_003732485.1 Pseudomonas protegens | reverse complement strand
CTGCTTGGCGCAGCGAAAGTTTTCCGGCTTCGTGATGGCCCGCCAATGGTCTTCGAGCGGGATGTCCCCTGCGCCTCTCATGAAGATCGACTGCATTGGGTCGCCAAAAAAACCGAGGCAGAACTTGCCCCGCATCTGGGCTTCCACTTCCTTGAAAGACTTCACCACACCCGGAAACGTGTCCTGACTCTCGTCGATGAACACGAACGGGTAGTTTAGCGCCACGACCCGTCGGAACAGCGGGCGGTTTTGCAGCAGGAAGTCGGCGAGCTGAAGGATGTCTTCGTGGCCGAGGATGCCCTTCGCGTAGTCACTGCCCACGCCGTAGTTGAACGTCCTGACGCAGGCCACAGCCTCCAGGCTTCGGGCATAGCGCTCTTGGTCGGCCTTGTTCCTGTCGCGCGTGGTCTGCCGGACACGCGAGCTGTAATTCTCGAACGCTTCTTCCAGCTCGGAGATCCGCCTGCGGATGTCGTTCTGCAGCCAAACCTTGATGTCGGCCTGAAACGTCTTAGCAATAGACCAGTAAAAGCTGTGGATGGTCGAGACATGAACCAGCGGGTCATCGTTGACGTCCGCCAGGATTTCATTGGCGGCAAGGTCGGTATACGTGATGCACGCGACCTTCTGCTTCTTCGCCCGCATGCTGGTGCCGTGCTCCGACATCACCCAGTCCAGCGCCTTGATGAGGGAGGTGGTCTTGCCGGAACCTGCGCCAGCACGAACCACGAAGGGCTGCGGGGGTGTCGCGGCAATGCATGCATGGATCTCGCGGTCGGCGTCGGTATCCGGGCTATCAATTCGTCTGCTCATGTCGTCTGCCCTGGCTCAACAATGACAGCGACAACATCGGCTGCAGTCGGCTCAATAGTCGCGACCTCGGTGGCGATGGCGGCGTCCGCCTCAAGCTCGTGGGCCACTTTGGCTTCGAGCCAGGCCAAGCCCTCGGCGATGTATGCGGGAACCTTCCAGCCATTGAGCGGCCCGCTTGCGAGGACCTCCAGCGCAAAGCGCGTCTTGTCGAAGTTCTTGCCGACCACCCTATTGTGTAACTTCTCAGCCAGCTCTTCGGGACTGCTCGGTGCGCTCCTGAGCTTGAGGCCGACCGCCCGATTAGCCTCAGCCTGGCACCAGTCCGCGTTCTCAAGACCAAAGGCCTCCTCAAGCGTGCGGCCGCAGAGCTGCGATGTCGTCGCACCCACCGTCACCGAAACCTTGATCTGATAGGCCACCCGAACCTCAGCGCTAGAATCCTCAGCCAGCGACAGCGTCTTTTGCTCCGCCGTGACTTCCCAGAGCTCTGCCATCGACCGCTTCTTCGGGATCCAGCTGATGAGGGTTTGGTTGGACGTGACGGCACCTTCCACGTGTGCATGGCAGGTGCTGCCACGCTTCTTCGACTTCTTCTTGCCACCCAGTTCTGCTTCGTCGTCTTCAAGCTCGAAGGGCTTCAGGTCGTCATCCTCGTCATCTCCGTCGAGGGCGCCCTCAGTACCTGCGCCTTGCGCGGCGGCCTTCTCGGCGTCCGTCTTGACCTTCACGCTGTCCAGATCCGTGATCACCAGCGTTGTGAGCCCAACGAAGGCGATCAGCTCCTGGAACTTATGCGCGAACGCGCCACCGACTTCAAGGATGGTTAGGGCGGAAGAACGCAGGCGCTTGGCCGCTAACTCGATCATTGCAGGTAGGAGCAGACGCTCGACGTTGCCTTCCACCAATATCACCGCGTCGGAAAAAAAGAGGTCGCAGTGTGTCAGCTTCAGATACCGCTGCAGGAATTCGCGCGCTGGAGCTTCGGACGCGCCCGTTTTGAATAGCGACAGATTGCGCACGTCCGTGTGATGGCCCAGCTGGTCGCTGACGCGGCGGAAGTACCGAATGGGCGAGAATCCGCGTTCATAAAGGATGTGCGGGGAGTGCGTGGTGATGACGAGCTGCGTGTGGAAAAAAGTCGCGTGATCGTTAGCATCCTCAAGGAGGCGCAAAACGTTCCTGATGAAGACCTGCTGGATCTGCGCGTGCAGATGCGCCTCAGGCTCTTCAATGAAGACCAAATGAAGCGGAGCTCGCTTGTCCTCCTCGGCTTTCCACTGCTCGTGCAAGTCAAGCAGCTCAACCACCATGTAGACCAGGTTCTTAAACCCCAGGCCGTTGTAGCTGTCGGGCAGTTGAGCAGAAGCCACGCCCGGGATCACGTAGTGGGCCTTGGCGTCTTGCCCCAGGACAGTGGTCGGATCCAAGGCCGCCCGAATCACGATCTCGGGATTGTTGACGCCCGGATAGCCGAGCTTGGCCAGGCGTTTGAGGGTGTCACTGAAGACTTCCTTCAGATGGAAGTTCAGCTCCTTCTCCGAGGTATCGAGCGCCTTGAGAGCCGCGTGGTCGTCGCCACGCTTCTCCAGGTTGCGGTGATAGAACCTGCTCAGGCGCCGCGATAAGCTCTCGGCGCGATCAGAGCTACCGGCATCCGGGTCATCAAGGTGCCGCTGCGCGCGCAGGAAGTCGACCCTCACCAGCGACTTGAGAATGGCCGCACCGCCCGGCTCCTTGCCTAGGGGTAGCGGCTCGTAGTCGGCCTCCTTTGCCTGATAGCCGACAAAAGCCCGCTCATCGAGCACGTAGTAGCGGAAGGTGTATTCCTTGCTCAGCTCCTTGGTGAGGTACTTCGTCAGGCTTTCCGGCCAAGGCTTGTACTCGCCGGCATCGGCCACCACCGCAGCCGCGTCTTCCGCGCCCGCCTCCACGGCTTGCTCCCCGGCGGCCTTGCGCTTGGCCGCAAGCGCGACAGCTGCGTTGTGGGCCTTTTCATGTAGTTCATGGAACCTCCAGACGAGCTCGTGGGCATCCCGAGGCTCGAACGCCACCCGGATCCCGACGCACTTGCCATCCCACTCAGTGCTCGGCAGCAGCCACATCGCAGTGGCGAGGTCGTCTTCACCGACGCGGAACCAGAGATCCAAGAGGATGGATGGTAACCTTTTGGGTGCATCCTCATCGCCAGGGGGCGTCCTGCCGATCGCGTCGATCTCGGCCCACAGCGCCGCACTGAAGTCAAAGAGCTCGAACTTCTTCACTTCGCCGCGGAGCATTGAGTACAGGCCTTGGACGGCGGACGTCTTCCCGCTGTTGTTGGCGCCGACAAAGATAGAAATTTCGTCATCGAGCTCAATGACAACATCGCGCAGCCGGCGGTAGTTCTGCAGCCGATATGCCTGTAACTTCATGATCACCTCTTCCTAAGTGTTGCCGGGGCAGCTTAGTACTGAGCACGCCGGCCGGCAGCTTTCCTTTTAGCGCTCGCGCTTTTTCCCACTTGCTGAATCTAACAACATACATGTACGGATGCCGAGATGAGCCTTATATAGCGCACGCCATACTGAATCACCACGCTAAACCTCCAGTCAGCACATCCACGCCGAAATAACAACGACCTTACCTATACATACATGCATCAGAGATGCTGGCTGCATGGATCGCAGTCCTTGGAATCGCTTGGTCAACGGCAAGGCCGAATTGGGCTGGGTAATGGAGCGCCAAACGGTGCGTACTGAAAAAGCCAGCGGAATCGTCAATGGCGTCAACGATTGGGCCGTGTAAACCATAGGCAACCTAAGTCCCGTCAGGAGCTGTTGAACAGCGCAAGCCTCCTATGTGATCTGCATCGATATGCGTGCAACCCATCAGTTTGAGGAGATCTCTCCGCACCGCGGCTCAGTCAACTCCTTCGCGATATAAGCAACGTACGTAGAGGAATATCCCCCGGAATTGTCCCTGCTTTCGTAGATGCTTTTGAGCGTCTGCTTTTGGCCGATTTTCGCCGGTGCCTACTGACTTCTGGCATGTAGAGGTTTAAGCATGAAGGTGATTAAAACCTCATCGCATACCTGCCGTGGTCGCAGCTATCGTCATGACACACCGCCTCAAACATCCTCACCGACACATGGTTGTGCTGCGCAAACTCTCCCCTTATAGTTCGCCCTCGCGGCAAAATCCGCGAACGACCTTGGCCGGTCGAATTACAACGACGCATCAGCGTCCAAAACACCATTGCAGACGCTTTTTTTGTGCCTGCGATTCTGTGTTATGGCGGCTGTGTGCGGGACACCTTCGGGTGTGCCGGTGTCGTTGTAACCGGTCGGCCAACCCTCGCACAGCTGCCACCCTCAATTTGCTTGGCCGCAAATGGTGGAAGCTCTACAACGAGTAACGACCATGGACGATCAATCGATTTCCCGCTTCTCCCCCGTCGACACCCACGACGCCAACCAAGCCGTTTTCTACCTCGACACCCAAGCCTCTCTGAGCGATCTGGCCAGCAGTGCGGCCCATCGTTTCACCGTGGTGCGGGATCTGATGGACACGCTGTCCACGCTTAACCTGAAAGACATTGCCGACTGCGACCTGACGCGGGTAACCCGAGGGGTGCATCTGCTCACCCGGGAAGGTTGCGCGGTGCTGGAGGTGATTCAGTGGCGAACAGAGCAAGAGTCCGAAACACCATTGAACTCAACAAGCGCGTAAAACGCGCTTGGCTTTGCTTTGGCTTTTGATCTTGATC
>NZ_MOAK01000017.1:4490-5127 GCF_003732485.1 Pseudomonas protegens | reverse complement strand
GATCTCACAGGCCCCTTCGCCGGCAAGCCGGCTCCTACGAGGCAATACGCAGCACCGGCAACCGTAGGAGCTGGCTTGCCAGCGAAGGCGATCTCACGATCACCGCCGCCCGCCCGCCAAGGAAGCAACACTCAACAAGACAGGGAGTCATCAATGTCATTTCTCGAACCCGCTCCACTCCAGGGCGTCGCACCCTACACCGCGCCCCAGGAACCCCGGGAAGCCTGGCTGGCCCTGGCCGCCGGGATCGATCCGGAGGTCGCCCAGTACTTCCTGGTCAGTGCCCGCTGCGGTTGCTTCATGCAGGCAGCCCGCAGCCTGAACATCAAGGCCACGCTGTTGCGCAAGCAACTGGCCCTGCTGGAAGAGCACCTGCGCCGCTCACTGTTCTGTTATCAGGGGAGTGCCTTGAGCCTGAGCCGCGAGGGCCTGCAACTGCAGGCACAACTGATTGCCCTGGCCCACCAGCGCCGACTGCCGGTGATCGAGCAGCCGTTGATCCGCGTTGCCGTGGCGGAAACCATTCTCCACGACATTCTCGGTCGCGACCTGATCGCCTTGCTGCGGCGCAATGCCAGCGCCCGCCTGGAGATCATCTCCATCGACAGCGACCTGTCCCTGCAGGCCCTGAGCGCCG